>NZ_JBWXTD010000004.1:570432-579680 GCF_056682175.1 Falsiroseomonas sp. RANM36 | reverse complement strand
GCCCGGCCAGGGCCTCCTCGACCTGGGCCACGACCGTCTCCGCGCTGCGGCGCTGCGCGGCGTCCTGCGCCGCGGCCCGTCCGGCAAGCGCTGCGGCGTGCGCGGCGCGCGCCGCGCCCAGCACCGGCGCTGCCACACGCGGCCCGCCGCCGCCGGCAGCGACGCGCATCGGCTGCCCCGCGGCGACCGCGGCGGTCGCCACCGCCTGCACCGGCTGCGCCACGCCGCCGCCCACCGCGACCAGCTTCGGCCGCTCGGCCTCCTTCGCCACCGCAGCATCGATGCCGGTGGCCACGACGGAGACCCGGATGCGCCCGTTCATCCCCTCATCCACCGAGGAGCCGAAGATGATGTTGGCGTCCTCGTCCACTTCCTTGCGGATGCGGTGCACGGCCTCGTCCACCTCGAACAGGGTCATGTCGAAGCCGCCGGTGATGTTGATCAGCACGCCGCGCGCGCCGCGCATGAAGGTGTCCTCCAGCAGCGGGTTGCTGATCGCGGCCTCGGCCGCCTTCACCGCGCGCTCCTCGCCCTCCATCTCGCCGGTGCCCATCATCGCCTTGCCCATCTCCGCCATCACCGTGCGGATGTCGGCGAAGTCGAGGTTCACGAGGCCCGGGTTCACCATCAGGTCGGTCACGCCGCGCACGCCCATGTAGAGGACGTTGTCGGCCATCTTGAAGGCTTCCGCGAAGGTGGTCCGCTCATTCGCCATGCGGAAGAGGTTCTGGTTCGGGATCACGATCAGCGTGTCCACGAACTGCTGCAGCTCCTCGATGCCCGATTCGGCCGCCTTGCGGCGCTTCGGCCCCTCGAAGTCGAAGGGCTTGGTCACCACCCCGACGGTCAGGATGCCGCGCTCCCGCGCCATCCGCGCGATCACCGGCGCGGCGCCGGTGCCGGTGCCGCCGCCCATGCCGGCGGTGACGAACACCATGTGGCTGCCTTCCAGGTGCCGCGCCAGCTCCTCCGTCGCTTCCTCCGCCGCGGCGCGGCCGATCTCCGGCTTCGCGCCGGCGCCGAGGCCCTGCGTCAGGTGCGGGCCGAGCTGCACGCGGCGCGTCGCCTTGGAATTCACCAGGCTCTGCGCATCGGTGTTCGCGACCAGGAAATCCACGCCGTCGAGGCCCATGGACACCATGTTGTTGACGGCGTTGGTCCCGCCGCCGCCGACGCCGACGACGCTGATGCGCGGGGTGAAGTCCGTGGTCTGGTGTGCGGCGATGGTGAGGTTCAGCGTCATGTCGGGCCTCTCCTGGAACTCAGCCTTGGTGGCTTGGCGGGTGGCGATGGGCGGGGCTGGCCTTGCGCATCAGGCGCGCGCCTTCAGCCAGTCGAGGAAGCGGCGGAGGGGGCCGCCGGTCCGATCCGGACCGGGTGCCACATCCACGATCGGGCGGCCTTCGCCGGCCGCCCAGGCGAGCAGGCCGACGGCAACCGCGAAGGGCGCGCCGCCGGCGGTCTCCGGCAGGCCACGCGTCGCGCGCGGGCGGCCGAGCCGCACCTGGCGCTCCAGCACATTGGCCGCGAGCTCGCGCGCACCGATCAGCAGGCTGCCGCCTCCGGTCAGCACCACGCGCGTGCCGGCCTCCTTCGCCACGCCGGCCTGTTCCAGCCGGTCGCGCACGAATTCGAAGGTCTCTTCCAGTCGCGGGCGGATGATGTTCACCACCATCGCGCGGGGGATGCGCGCGATATGGTCCTCCTCCTCGCCGACCAGCGGGATCGGCAGCATCTCGCGCTCGTCGTCGGCCGAGGCGAGCGCCCCGCCATGCAGCGTCTTCAGCCGCTCGGCATGGTTGATCGGCGTGGAGAGCACGCGCGCCAGGTCGTTGGTCACCTGCCAGCCGCCGACCTGGATCTGGCTGGTGTGGATCAGCTGGCCCTCGGCGAAGACGGCGATGGAGGTGGTGCCGCCGCCCATGTCCACCACCGTCGCGCCGATCCGCTTCTCGTCCTCCACCAGCGTCGCGAGGCCGGCGGCGAAGGGGGCGGAGACCAGTTCCTCCACTTCCAGGTCGCAGCGCGCGAGGCAGGTGCCGAGGTTGCGCAGCGCCGCCTGGCTCGCATCCACCAGGTGCACGCGCGCCGCCAGCGTCTCGCACACCATGCCGCGCGGATCCTCGACGCCGGGCGTCGCATCCACGGTGAAGGAGACGGGGGCGCCATGCACCGTCTCGCGCCCGTCCTCGTGGCCGCGGCGGCGGCCCTCCGACAGGATGGCGCGCAGGTCGGCATCCGTCACCGCGCGGCCGTTGATCGGCCACTGCACCTGCAGCAGCCGCGAATCCGGCTGCCCGCAGGAGAGGTTGACGATCACGCCGGACAGCTTGGTGTCCGACATCTCCTCCGCCTGGCCCACGGCTGCGCGGATCGCGCGCTCCGCCTCCTCCAGGTCCACGATGGAGCCGCCCTTCACGCCGCGGCCGCGCTGCCAGCCGAAGCCCAGCACGCGCGGCGTGCCGTCGCCCTCGATGCGGGCGATCAGGCAGACGGTCTTGGTCGTGCCGATGTCGAGCACGCCGAAGGTGCCGCTGCGCGCGTTGCGCCGCCGGCGCTCCGGCGCGCCCTCGACCGGGACGGGAAGGCGGGAGAGGGCGTTCATCCGCTTCTTCCTCCCCGGCGCTGCGCCGGCTGCTGCGCCTCGGCCGGCGGATGCTGGCGCAGCACCATCCGGTCCGGCAGGCGCATGTCGATCGCGACCAGCGGGCGGTCGAGCAGCGCGTTGCGCGCATGCAGTTCCGCCAGCCGGTTCAGCGCCGGCGCCTCATGGCCTTCCGGCAGCAGCACATCGGTGCCGTTGTGCAGCTTGAGGTTCCAGCGGCGCTCGCCCACGCGCACCATCGCCTGGGTGCGCTCCAGGATCGGCCGGTGCGCCAGCAGCAGGTCATAGAGCGCGGCACCATGCGTATCCGCCCCGGCGCCGACCACCAGCGGCAGCGGCCCGAAGGCGTCCAGCGTCTCGCTCGTCACCACGCGGCCCTGCCGGTCGATGATCGCGAAGCGGCCCTGGTTCTGCCAGATCGCGAAGGGCGTGCGCTCGGTCAGCCGCACCAGGATGGTGCCGGGCAGGTGCCGCTCGACATCGGCGTTCTCGACCCAGGCGATGGTCATCAGCCGCTCCCGCGCCTCGGAGGGCGAGAAGCCGAGCAGCGGGTCGCCGCGCGTCACCCCGACCGCGGCGCGGATCAGCTCGCGCGGCGTGTTGACGCGCCCCTCGACGATCACCTCCCGCACCTCCAGCCCGGCGGCGTCGCCGAGCTGCGCGGCGTTCTCGACCAGCGCCTGCATCCGACCCGCCGGATCGGCGAGGTAGAGGCCCGTGCCGAGCGCGGCCAGCGCGCCGCAGCCCAGCAGCGCCAGGGCCGCCGGCTTCGCCAGCCCGCGTCGGCGCTTCAGCCACAGCCGGAGCCGGCTCGGCCGGTCCTGCTCGCGGCGCGGGCGCCCGACGCCGCCCCGGCCGCTGCGGAGCGCGGTGCTACCCACAGCGCGCCTCCCGCACCATCCAGGCGCAGAGCTCGGGGAAGGGGATGCCGGCATGCGCGGCCTGTTCCGGCACCAGGCTGGTGCGCGTCATGCCGGGCTGCGTGTTGACCTCGAGGATGTAGAGCCGGCCGGGCTCGCCCGCGGTGTCGTCGTAGCGGAAATCGGCCCGCGACACGCCGCGGCAGCCGAGCGCCTGGTGGGCGCGCAGCGCGACCTCCATCGCCTGCTCGCGGATCGCCGGATGCACCGGCGCGGGCAGGGTATGGCGGCTGCCGCCATCGGCGTATTTGGCCTCGTAGTCGTAGAAGACGTTGCCGGTGGCGATCTCGGTCACCTCCAGCGGCCGGTCGCCCATGACCGCCACGGTCAGCTCGCGGCCGGGGATGTAGGCCTCCGCCATGATGCGCCGGTCATAGCGCCATTTCCGCGCGACCTCGGCGCGCCGATTGTCGCCCTCCCGAAGGATCTCGACGCCGACGGAGGACCCTTCGTTCACCGGCTTCACCACATAGGGGCGTGGCAGCGGGTCAGCCGCTTCGAGTTCCTCCGGCGAGACGATGCGTGACGGCGCGATGGGCAGCCCCGCCGCGGCGAAGGCCGCCTTGGCCGCGGCCTTGTCCATCGCGAGCGCCGAGGCGCGCAGGCCGGAATGCGTGTAGGGCAGGCCGAGCCAGTCCAGCACGCCCTGGATGCAGCCATCCTCGCCGAAGCGGCCATGCAGCGCGTTGAACACGACATCGGGCTTCGCCGCCTGCAGCGCGGCGATGACGGCGGCGAGATCCTGCGTCACCTCGATCGGCGTCACCTCGAAGCCGGCCTGGCGCAGCGCCGCGACGACCTGCGCGCCGGTCGCGAGGGACACGTCGCGCTCGGCCGAGACGCCGCCATGCAGGACCGCGACATGGGTCATGCCGGCTCTCCCAGCCGCTTGATCTCCCATTCGAGTTCCACGCCTGTCGCCGCCTTCACCCGCGCGCGGACGTCCTCGCCCAGGCCCTCGATGTCGGCCGCCGTCGCGCCGCCTGTGTTGAGCAGGAAATTCGCGTGCAGCGTGCTCACCTGCGCGCCGCCGCGCGCCAGGCCGCGGCAGCCGGCCGCATCCACCAGCTGCCAGGCGCGATGACCAGGCGGGTTCTTGAAGGTGGAGCCGCCGGTGCGCGAGCGCACCGGCTGCGTCGCCTCGCGCGCCGCGCGGATCTCCGCCATGCGCGCCGCGATCGCCGCCGCATCGCCCGTCGCGCCGCGCAGCCGCGCGCGCACCACGATGCCGCCCTTCGGCAGCACGGCCTTGCGATAGGCAAAGCCGAGCTCCGCCGCGGAGAGGCGCCGGAGGCCGGAAGGCGTCGCCACCTCGGCCCAATCCAGGACGTCCTTGATCTCGCTGCCATAGGCGCCGGCATTCATCGCCACCGCGCCGCCGATCGTGCCCGGGATGCCGCAGAGGAATTCCAGGCCGCCGAGGCCGGCTGCCGCCGCATGTTCCGCCACCGTGGCGTCCAGCGCCGCGGCGCCCGCCACCATGCCCTCGCCATCGGTCTCGATCCCGCCGAAGGCGCGCCCGGCGAGCTTCACCACCACGCCGCGCACCCCGCCGTCGCGTATGATCAGGTTCGACGCCGCGCCGATCACGGTCACCGGCATGCCGGCGGGCAGGTCGCGCAGCAGCAGCAGCAGGTCGTCGGCATCGGCCGGGCGCACCAGCCACTCCGCCGGGCCGCCCACGCGGAACCAGGTGAAGGGCGCCAGCGGCGCCCCGGCCTGGACGCGCCCGCGCAGCGGCGGCAGGGCGGCGTGGGAGGACATGCCGGGCCTCACTTGCTGCCGCCCACCAGCCGCGGCCGCGTGCGCGACTGCAGGGCGGCCAGCTGCTCCGGCAGCGCATGCGCCCAGCTGGTGATGTTGCCGGCGCCGAGGCAGACCACGTAGTCGCCCGGCTTGGCGATGGCGTTCACCATCTCCGCCAGGCTGTCCGGCCCCGGCAGCGGCACGACGGAACGGTGCCCGCGCGCGCGCAGCCCGTCCACCAGCGCATCCCGGTCCACGCCCGGGATCGGCTGCTCGCCGGCGGCATAGACGTCGGCGACGATCACCGTCCCCGCATCGTTCATGCACGCACAGAAATCCTCGAAGAGCGTGGCGAGGCGGGAGTAGCGATGGGGCTGCACCACGGCGACGACATCGCGCGCCCCGGCCTGGCGCGCCGCCTTCAGAACGGCGGCGATCTCCACCGGGTGGTGGCCGTAATCGTCGATCACGGTGATCCCGCCGGCCTCGCCGGTGCGGGTGAAGCGGCGCTTCACGCCCTTGAAGCCGGCAAGCGCAGTCCTGATGGTGTGCTCGTCCACATCCATCTCGGTGGCGATGGCGATGGCGGCCAGCGCGTTCTGCACGTTGTGATGGCCGAGCATGGGCAGGCGCATCGGCTTGAGCGTGCGGGTGCGCGTGGTGGCGCGGTCGCGCACCACGACCTCGAAGGTGGCGCCCATGCGGTCCGTGATGACGCGCTCGGCGCGCACATCGGCCTGGGGCGAGAAGCCGTAGGTGATGATCCGCCGGTCCGACAGGCGCGGGATCATCGCCTGCACTTCCGGGTGGTCGGCGCAAAGCACGGCGAAGCCATAGAAGGGGATGTTGCCGACGAACTGCGCGTAGCCCTCACGCATCGCCTCCTCGGTGCCCCAATGGTCCAGGTGCTCGGGGTCCATGTTGGTGACCACGGCGACCACCGCGGGCAGCTTGAGGAAGCTGCCGTCGCTCTCGTCGGCCTCCACCACCATCCAGTCGCCGGCGCCGAGGCGGGTGTTGGTGCCATAGGCGTTGATGATGCCGCCATTGATGACGGTGGGATCGAGCTTCGCCGCCTCCAGCACCGCGGCGACGAGGCTGGTGGTGGTGGTCTTGCCATGCGTGCCGCCGATCGCGACGGACCATTTCAGCCGCATGAGCTCGGCCAGCATCTCGGCCCGGCGCACCACGGGGATCAGTCGCGCGCGCGCGGCCTGCACTTCCGGGTTGTCGCGCTTCACCGCGGTGGAGACGACCACCACCTGCGCCGCGCCCAGGTTCTGCGCGTCGTGCCCGACCATCACCGGGATGCCGGCATCGCGCAGCCGCGCGACGTTGTAGCCCTCCGAGATGTCGCTGCCCTGCACCTGGTAGCCCAGGTTGTGCAGCACCTGCGCGATCCCGGACATGCCGATGCCGCCGATGCCGACGAAGTGGATGGGGCCGATGGAAAGCGGCAGCGCGCGCATCAGCGGAACTCCGGCAGCGCTTCGGCGCGCATCAGCGATTGCACGAGGTCGGCCAGGCGGCGCGCGGCCTCGGGGTGCGCCTCCTTCGCCGCGGCGGCGGCGGCCCGCGCCAGCACGGGCGCATTGGTCAGCACCGCGCCCAGGTGGCGGGCCAGCGCCTCCGCCGTGAAGGCGGCCTGCTGCATCAGCCAGGCCGCGCCGGCCGCGGCGAGCGAGCGCGCATTGCCGCTCTGGTGGTCATCGATCGCGCTCGGCAGCGGCACCAGCACGGAGGGCCGGCCCGCGCAGGCAAGCTCCGCCACGGTGGAGGCGCCCGCCCGCGCGATCACCAGATGCGCCATGGCGAGCCGCGTCGCGATGTCGCCGAAGAAGGGCGAGAGGTCGGCCGGCACGCCCGCGGCGCGATAGGCCGTCTCCACCCGCGGCAGGTCCTCCGCCCGCGTCTGCTGCGTCACCACCAGCCGGCCGCGCAGGGCGTCGGGCAGCGCCGCGACGGCCTGCGGCACCACATCGGCGAAGACGCGCGCGCCGAGCGACCCGCCCAGCACCAGCAGGCGGATCGCGCCGTCCTCGGCCGGCGGCGCATAGCCCTGGCCGGCCATGGCGGCGAGTGCCGGGCGCACCGGATTGCCGACCAGCCGCGCCTTGGCCCCCGCCGGCACCCGCGCCGTGTCCGCGACCGACAGCGCCAGCAGGTCCGCGCGCGGCGCCAGCAGGCGGTTGGCGCGGCCGAGCACCGCGTTCTGCTCATGCAGCGCGGTGGCGGGCCGGCGGCCGGCGGGCATGGTGAGCGCGGCGATGATCGGCGGGACCGAGGGATAGCCCCCGAAGCCGACCACCGCCGCGGCGTCGAGGCGCTTCAGGATGCGCCGCGCTTCGAGCGTGCCGGCGGCGAGCGCCAGCGCCCCGGCGGCCGCCGCCTTCGGCCCGCGCCCGGCGATGCCCGAGCCCTTCAGCACGAAGCGCTCGGCATTGCCGAAGGCCGGGCTTTCGAAGGCGGAGCTGCGCGCATCGGTCATCAGCGCGATGCGCTCCCCGCGCGCCACCAGCTCCGCCGCCAGCGCCTCCGCCGGGAAGAGGTGCCCGCCGGTGCCGCCGGCGGCGATCACGACAGGGCGTGCCGCGGGGCCCCGCATCACGTCTCGTCCTCCGCGCGCGAGAGGCGCCGCCGCGTCAGCGCGAGCAGCATCCCCATGCCCATCGCGATCGCCAGCACGGACGACCCGCCATAGCTCACGAAGGGCAGAGTCATCCCCTTGGTCGGGATCAGGTGCAGCGAGGAGGCCATGTTGACGAAGGCCTGCAGCCCGAACTGCGTCAGCAGCCCGGTCGCCGCCAGCACCACGAACAGGTCCGTCTCCTGCATCAGCCGCACCAGGCCGCGCACCACGACGAAGGCGAAGAGCGCGAGGATCAGCAGGCACACCACCAGACCGAATTCCTCGCCCGCCACCGCGAAGACGAAGTCGGCATGCGCATCGGGCAGCACGTTCTTGACCCGCCCCTCGCCGGGGCCGCGGCCGAGCAGCCCGCCATGCCCGAAGGCCTCCAGCGCGACGCTCACCTGGTAGTTGTCGCCGGAGGAGGGGTCGAGGAAGCGCTGCACGCGCGACTGCACATGCGGGAACAGCGTGTAGGCCAGCCCCGCCCCGGCCAGGCCGAGCGCACCGACGAAGCCCACCACGAACAGGTTCAGCCCCGCGACGAAGAACTGCGCGAAGAACACCGCCGTGATCACCAGCAGCATGCCGATGTCCGGCTGGCCCTTCAGCAGCGCGGCGATGCCGAGGAACAACCCGATCGCCAGCAGCGTCGCGCCCCAGCGGCGATTCAGCTTGCCCTCCGCGATCAGCCAGGCGGCAACGATCGCGAAGCACGGCTTCAGGAATTCCGAGGGCTGGACGGACCCTAGGCCGGGGATGGAAAGCCAGCGCCGCGCTCCCTTGATCTCGGCGCCCACCACCAGCGTCGCCGCCACCAGCAGCAGCGACCCGCCAAGGCCGATCCAGCCGAGCAGGCGTACTTCCCGCACGCTCAGCATCGAGACCGCGACGAGCACCGCCGTCGCCAGCCCGAGATAGGCGATCTGCCGCATGAAGAACATGTTGCGCGAGGAGGCGCCGATGCGCTCCGCCACGGCCGGGGAGGCGGCGAGCATCATCACATAGCCGAAGCCGATCAGCGCCAGCAGCGCGGCCAGCGTCCAGCGGTCGATCGTCCACCACCAGCGGCCGAGCGTGGAGGTGTCGGCGCGCGAGACGGCGATCATGCCGCCCGCCCCATGTCGCCCGAGGCCAGCGCCTGCACCAGCGCGCGGAAGCGGTCGCCGCGGGCGTCGAAGCCGGCGAACTGGTCGAAGCTGGCGCAGGCCGGGGAGAGCAGCACCACCGGCGCCGCGCCCGCCCGCGCGGCGGCGGCGGCGGGCCCCGCCTCCGCCCGCGTGCCGGCGGCCGCGTGCGGCCCGCCCTGCGCGGCCCGCGTCGGGGGGGGGCGCCCGCGCGGCGGGGC
>NZ_JBWXTD010000004.1:565926-570332 GCF_056682175.1 Falsiroseomonas sp. RANM36 | reverse complement strand
GCGGGGGCCCCGGGGGCCCGGGGGGCCGGGGGGGGGCCCCCCCCCCCCCCCGGGCCCGCCCCCCCCGGGGGGGGGGCGGCGGCGGCGGGCACCGCCTCCTCCAGCGTGCCGGCGACCTCGTGCGGCACGCCATGCGCGGCCAGCGTCGCGGCCAGCAGCGGCGCGTCGCGGCCGATCAGCACGGCGCGGGCGATGCGCGGGAAGAACGGCGCCAGCCCCTCGATCCCGCCCTCCTTGGCGATACCGCCGGCGATCCACACCACGCGCTCGTAGGACGCCAGCGCACGCGCCGCGCTGTCCGCATTGGTCGCCTTGCTGTCGTTCACGAAACGCACGCCGCCGAGCGTGCCGACCTGCTCCTGCCGGTGCGGCAGGCCGGGGAACAGCGCCAGCCCGGCCGCGATCTCGCCCGAAGTCAGGCCGAGCTCCCGCGCGACAGCGGCCGCGGCCGCCGCGTTCTGCGCATTGTGGGTGCCGGGCAGGGCAGGGGCGTCGCGCAGCTCGGCGATGACGCCGTCCTCGTCGCGCAGCACGCCATCCTCGGCCCAGATGCCCCCCTCGACCCGCCCGATGCCCGAGATCGGCACCAGCCGCGCCCGGATCCGCGCGCCGAGCGCGCGCGTGGCCGCATCGTCCTGGCCGAGCACGGCCAGGTCCGCCGGCTCCTGCCTGGCGAAGATCTCCGCCTTCGCAGCGGCATAGCCCGCCATGCTGCCATGGCGATCGAGATGGTCGGCGCTGAGATTCAGCATCACAGCGCCGTTGAAGCGGATCGTCGCGATTCGCTCCAACATGTAGGACGACATTTCGAGGGTATAGACGCCCTCATCCCCCAACATCTTGAGGCCGAGCGCGGGCGGGCCGAGATTGCCGCCGACCTCCGAGACCCGCCCCGCGCCGCGCAGGAGATGGTGGATCAGCGCCGTGGTGGTGGACTTGCCGTTGGTGCCGGTGACGCCGACGAAGCGGGCCGCGCTGCCGGCCGCGCGCACCGCGCGGAACAGGAACTCGGCATCGCAGAGGATCGGCACGCCCGCCGCCTCCGCCCGCGCCGCGGCGGGATGCGGGCGCGGCAGCCGGTGCGGGATGCCGGGAGAGAGCAGCAACGCGTCGAAGCGGAACGATCCGGCTGCCGGATCGCGCACCGCCAGCCCGGCTTCCGCCGCCGCCTGCCGCGCGGCCTCGCCATCGTCCCAGGCGGTGACCTCCGCCCCCCAGGCCGCCAGCCGCGCCGCTGCCGGCAGCCCCGCGCGGCCGAGTCCCACCACCGCGATCCGCTGCCCGGCAAAGGGAGTGAAGCCGGACGGCTCGCTCATCGGATCTTCAGCGTCGAGAGCCCGACCAGCGCGAGCACCATGGCGATGATCCAGAACCGGATGACGATGGTGGGCTCGGCCCAGCCCTTCTTCTCGAAATGGTGGTGCAGCGGCGCCATCAGGAAGACGCGCCGGCCGGTGCGCTTGAACCAGAAGACCTGGATGACGACCGAGAGCGTCTCCACCACGAACAGGCCGCCGACGATCGCCAGCACGATCTCGTGCTTCGTCGCCACCGCCACCGCGCCGAGCGCGCCGCCGATCGAGAGGCTGCCGGTGTCGCCCATGAAGACCTTGGCGGGCGGCGCGTTGAACCACAGGAAGCCGAGCCCCGCGCCGATCAGGGCGGAGAGGAACACCGCGAGCTCGCCGGTGCCCGGCACGAAATGCAGCTGCAGGTAGTCGGCGAAGACGCGGTTGCCGACCAGATAGGCGATGAAGGCGAAGACGCCGGCGGCGATCATCACCGGCACGATGGCCAGCCCGTCCAGCCCGTCGGTCAGGTTCACCGCGTTGGAAGCCCCCATCATCACCAGCGTGGCGAAGATCGGGAACAGCAGGCTGAGCGGCACCAGCACTTCCTTGAACACCGGCACCGCGAGGGTGGTGGAGAGCGGGTCGGGCAGCAGCACCATCATCCAGATCGCCGCCGCCAGCCCGATCAGCCCCTGCGCGACCAGCTTCTGCCGGCCCGAGACACCCTTGGTGTTGCGCTTGGTGACCTTCAGCCAGTCATCGGCGAAGCCGAGCGCGCCGTAGCCCAGCGTCACCATCAGCACGGCCCAGACATAGCCGTTGCGCAGATCGGCCCAGAGCAGGGTGGAGCTGACCAGCCCGATCAGGATCAGCACGCCGCCCATGGTCGGCGTGCCCTTCTTGGTCAGCAGGTGGCTCTGCGGCCCGTCCTCGCGGATCGGCTGGCCGCCATTCTGCGTCGCGCGCAGATAGCGGATCAGCCACGGCCCCAGCATCAGCGACAGCGCGAGCGCCGTCATGCAGGCCGCGCCCGCGCGGAAGGTCAGGTAGCGGAACAGGTTGAAAAGCTGGAACTCGTCGGCCAGCGGCGACAGCAGGTTGAAGATCACGGAACCACTCCCGCGCCCTGCGCGCCTGCCTTGCCGTCGAGCGCCTTGAGCGCCGCGACGACAAGCGCCATCCGGCTGCCGAGCGAGCCCTTCACCACCACCGCGTCGCCCGGCCGCAGCGCCGCCGCCACCACCGGCGCCAACGCCGCGCTGTCCGGCGCATGCGCGCCACGCTTCGCCTGCGGCAGCGCCTCATACAGGTGGCGCATCAGCGGGCCGCAGGCATAGACCAGGTCCGCCGCCGCCGCGACATCCGGGGCAAGCTCCGCATGCATGGCAGGTCCGCCCGGCCCGAGCTCCAGGATGTCGCCGAGCACGACGATCCGCCGCGCCGCGTTCTGCACGCGCAGGACGGAGAGCGCGGCCCGGATCGATGCGGCGGAGGCGTTGTAGCTGTCGTCGAGCAGCAGCGCCTCGCCGCCCGGCAGCGCGAGCCGTACGCGCGCCCCACGGCCGGCCCCCACATCGAAGCCGGAGAGCGCCTCGGCCGCCACCACCGCGTCGCCGCCCATGGCATGCACCGCCGCGATCGCCGCGCAGGCATTCATCGCCAGATGCAGGCCCGGCGCGCCGAGATGCACGGACAGCGGCAGCCCGTCCATCAGCAGCCGCGCCGTGCCGCGTTCCGGCTCCGCCACGTAGTCCGTGAGCTGGATCTCGGCCCGCGCGCTCTCGCCGAAGGTCAGCACCGTCGCCCGTGCTTCCTTCGCGCGTTCCAGCAGGCGCGGCAGGAAGGGCGTGTCGGCGGGCAGCACCGCGGCGCCGCCGGGCTCGAGCCCCGCCAGGATGTCCGCCTTCTCCTCCGCGATCGCCGCCTGGCTGCCCAGCCGCCCGATATGCGAGGTGCCGATGGTCGTGATCACCACCACATGCGGCCGCGCCAGGCGCGACAGCGGCGCGATCTCGCCGCGGCTGTTCATGCCGATCTCGACGATCGCGAAGGCGGCGTCCCGCGGAAGGCGCGCGAGCGTGAGCGGCACGCCCCAATGGTTGTTGTAGCTCGCCGCGGCGGCGTGGGTCGGGCCGAGCGCGCTGCAGGCGGTGCGCAGCATCTCCTTCGTCGTCGTCTTGCCGACGCTGCCGGTCACGCCGATGACGCGCGCCCCGCTGCGCGCCCGCGCCGCGGCGCCAAGCGCGCGCAGTCCCGCCAGCGTGTCGGCCACGCGCAGCAGCGGCGCATCGGCCGCGACGCCCGGCGGGTCGCGATCCACCATCGCGGCGACGGCGCCCTTGGCCAGCGCCTCGGCGACGAAATCATGCCCGTCGCGGGCGTCGCGCAGCGCCACGAACAGGTCGCCCGGCTGCAGGCTGCGCGTGTCGATCGAGACGCCGGTCGCGCCGATCTCCTGCGCCAGCGTGCCGCCCGTTGCGGCGCGCAGCTCCGTCGCGGTCCAGAGCGCGCTCATGCCGCGGCCCCGCCGGGGAAGGCCAGGCCGCGCACCACGCCGACATCGTCGAAGGGATGCGTCATGCCGCCGATCGTCTGTCCGCTCTCATGGCCCTTGCCGGCCACGGCGAGCACGTCTCCGGGGCCGAGCGCCGCCAGCGCGCGGCCGATCGCCGTCGCGCGCTCGCCCGCATCGACGCCGCCCGGGCAGCCCGCCAGCACCGCGGCGCGGATCGCCGCCGGATCCTCGCTGCGCGGGTTGTCGTCGGTCACCCAGCAGACATCGGCGAGCTTCGCGCAGGCCGCGCCCATCAGCGGCCGCTTGCCGGGGTCGCGGTCGCCGCCGGCGCCGAACAGCACATGCAGCTTCGCCCCCGGCGCCACATGCGGCCTGAGGGCCGCCAGCAGCCGCTCCAGCGCGTCGGGCGTATGCGCATAGTCCACATAGACCGCCGCGCCATGGCCGAGCTTCGCCGCGAGTTCCATCCGCCCGCGCACGCCGGAAAGGCTGGGCAGCAGCGCGACGGCGCGGGCCCGCCCCCTACCCCGCCGCGCCCCCCCCGCCCGCCCCCGCCAGGCCCTTTGCGCCCGGCCGCGGCCGGGGCGGGGGGGGCAGCC
>NZ_JBWXTD010000004.1:560162-565826 GCF_056682175.1 Falsiroseomonas sp. RANM36 | reverse complement strand
GGCGCCTGGGCCGAGCTCGGCCGCTCGTCCCACCCGCCCGCGCCCGCCGCACCGGGGGGCCCGCCGCGCGCGGGCGCGCGCCGGCGCCATTCCCGTCGCCGCCGCCAGCGCCAGCGCCATCAGCGCATTGTCCGCCTGGAAGCGGCCGGGCAGGGCGAGCATCACCGCGTGCCGGCCGCAGAAGGCCTCGATCTCGAGCTCCTGCCCGTCGGGGCGGGGCGCCTGGCGCAGCAGCCGCACCGATTCGCCCCGCTCGCCCACGGTGAGCAGCCGGAGCCCGCGCCGCGTGGCGATGGCGCGGAGCGACGCGAGGCTCTCGGCCTCCATCTCCGCATTGGCGACAGCCGTCGCGCCCGCCGGCAGCAGCGTGTCGAACAGGCGCAGCTTGGCCGCGCGATAGGCGTCCATGCCGCCGTGATAGTCGAGGTGGTCGCGGGTCAGGTTGGTGAAGCCCGCCGCGGCCAGCGTCACGCCGTCCAGCCGCCGCTGGTCAAGCCCGTGCGAGGAGGCCTCCATCGCCGCATGGCCGATGCCCGCTTCGGCCAGCGCCGCGAGCGTCGCGTGCAGCGCCCCCGGATCGGGCGTGGGCAGCGAAGGGCCCCGCGGGGAGCCGGGCGCAACCAGCCCGAGCGTGCCGAGCGAGGCGGCGCGCGCGCCGTCCAGCGTCCAGAGCTGGCGGAGGAAATCCACCGTGCTGGTCTTGCCGTTGGTCCCCGTCACCGCGACCAGCGTCGTCGGCTGCGCCCCGTGGAAGGCCGCGGCGAGCAGCGCCAGGGCGCGGCGCGGATCGGCCGCTGTCAGCAGCGGGACGGGCGGCAACTGCGCCGGCCAGCGTGTGTCCTCCGGCGCCAGCACCGCGGCGGCGCCGCGGGCCACGGCTTCGGCGATGAACGCGCGGCCAGCGGCGCGGGCACCGGGCAGGGCGGCGAACAGGAATCCGGGGGCGACGGCGCGGCTGTCGGCGGTCAGGCCCGCGATGCGCGGCGGCTCGCCGCCACGCCAGCGGGGCAGGTCCGGATGGGCGCGCAGCAGCGCGTCCAGTCGGGGTGCGGCCTCCATGTCATCGCGCGGCAAGACTCGCCTCCCGCGGCGCGGCGGGAAGGGAGGCGGCGGGGTGGCGCGCGGCGGCGGGTGCCGGCGCGGTGGTCGTCGCCGGCGCGGCGGGCTGGCCTGCGGGCGCCGGGCTGCGCGGCTGGGCTGCGCGCGTGCCCGCCGGGCGCGCCGGCTGCAGCGGGATCGAAATCGAGGCCTGGATCTCCTCCGCCCGCTCGGTCTCGGGCACCATCCCGAGGATCGGCGCGACGCTGCGGATCACCATGCCGGCGGCCGGCGCGGCCACCCAGCCGGCCGTCGCGTAGCCATGGCTGCGCGCGTTGGGCTTCGGCTCGTCCACCATGACATACAGGGCGTAGCGCGGCGCTTGCATCGGGAAGGCGCCGACGAAGGCGGCGATGCGCTTGTTCTCCAGGTAACCGCCGCGCGGCCCGGTCTTCTGCGCCGTGCCGGTCTTGCCGCCGACGAAATAGCCCGGCACCTCGGCGCTGCGGCCCGAACCCGC
Source organism: Falsiroseomonas sp. RANM36 (assembly GCF_056682175.1). Lineage (NCBI taxonomy): Bacteria > Pseudomonadati > Pseudomonadota > Alphaproteobacteria > Acetobacterales > Roseomonadaceae > Falsiroseomonas > Falsiroseomonas sp. RANM36. Next base: position 564,268 of record NZ_JBWXTD010000004.1, on the reverse strand, counting down.
GGTCACCACCAGCCGCATCAGCCGGCGCATCGTGTCGGAGGTGCGCTCGCTGACCACGCGGCGGCCCTCCACCACCTCGCCGGGCGCACGCGCCACCAGCGTCGGCTGGCGCAGGATGCCGCCATTCACCAGGGCCGACACGCCGGTCACCACATGCAGCGGCGTGACGGAGATGCCGTGGCCGAAGCCGATCGTCATGGTGTTGATCTCGCGCCAGTCCTGCTGGCGCGGGATCAGCGGCACCGCCGTCTCAGGCAACTCGATCCCGAGCCGCGAGCCCATGCCCATCCGCACCATGAATTCGCGGTGGCGCTGCGTGCCGAGCGCGACGGCCATGTGCGCCGAGGCCAGGTTGGACGAATAGGCCAGGATCTCGGGCAGCGCGAGCCAGCGGTTCTTGCCGCGGAAGTCGTTGATGGTGAAGCGGCCGTAGCGGATCGGGCGGGAGGCGTCGAAGCCGTTCCAGATGTTGACCACGCCGTACTCGAGCGCCGCCGCCGCGGTCATCAGCTTGAAGGTGGAGCCGGGCTCGTAGACGCCGACCGTGGCGCGGTTGAAGCGCGGATTGTAGCCCGCCTCCTCGCGCCGCACGTTGAGGTCGTCCCGCCGCACCGGGTCGGAGAGGTCGAAATCCGGCAGGCTGATCATGCCCAGCACCTCGCCGGTCTGAACATCCATCAGGATGCCGGCGCCGCCGATGCCGTTGAACTCGGTGATCGCCCGCTGCACGGCGTCGCGCAGCGCAAGCTGCACGCGCACGTCGATGGAGAGCCGCAGCGGCTCGCTCGCGTTGTTGCGCAGCCGCTGGTCGAAGCGCCGCTCCACGCCGGCGATGCCGTTGCCGTCCACATCCACGCCGCCGAGCAGGTGTGCCGCCGACCGCCCCTGCGGATAGGCGCGCCGCTCCGACTGCTCGAAATAGAGGCCCGGAATGCCGAGGGAATTCACCGCCTGCTGCTCGCGCGGGGTCAGGCTGCGGGCGATATAGGCGAATTGCCGCTCGCCGGAGAGCCGCGCGGTGACGCGTTCGAGGTCGAGCTGCGGCAGCACCGCCACCAGGCGCCGCGCCACCCGCTCCGGCTCCTCGATCTCCCGCGGATTGGCGTAGAGCGCCGTGACCGGCAGCGAGACGGCCAGGATCTCGCCGTTGCGGTCGGTGATCACGCCGCGCTGGGGCTGGTGCTCCGCCGGCCGCGTCGCATGCTCCATCGCCTGCAGGCGCTTCGGCGCCGCGGGGTCGAGCACCATCGCATCGGCCAGGCCGAATGCCACGCCGCCGAACAGCACGCCGAAGCCGCAGGCGGCGAGCACCAGCCTGGAGCGGGTGCGGCGGAGCATGGCGCGGCGCGCGAGTTCCGGCCGCGTGGCCTTCACGAGTTCGTTGCGCGCGGCATCGGCCAGGTCCGGCCGGCCGCGCGGGGCTGCGTCGGGGGCGGGAGGGATCGGGCTCATCGGGACGCGACCGGGCCTTCCCGCCCGGGCCGCGTCGCCGCCGCGGCGGGCGCGATCGGGACCGGCGGCGCCAGCATCGGCCGGCCGAGCGCGGCGGGCGATCCGAGCGCCGAGACGACACCCGGTTCCTGCGCCGCGAGGCGGGTGGGGCGCGGCGCGGGCTCGGCGGGCGGCGGCGTGGGGCCGGCCGGGCGCCCCGCGGGCGGCGGGCGCGGGGCGGGGCGTGCGGGCGCGGGGCGCGGCGCGCTGGCCTCGGCGATCCGGTTCGCCTGCTCGGCGCGCTGCGCCGCGAGGGTGGCGACCAGGGCCTGGGGCGCCGGCGTCTCCGCCTGGCCGCGGGCAGGCGGCGCCGCGCGGCCGCGCGCCGGCGTGCGCTCCGGCGTCGCCGCGAGCATGGTCGGCGGCGCGTCCGCCGGCGCCGGCGCGAAGAGGTCGGGGGCGCCGGCGAAGGCCACCGCACCGGGCAGCCGCCGCGGCAGGTCGCTGAGCCGCACGAAATGCTGCGGCTGCATGGGCTCCATCGTCAGCAGATGGGTCGCGGTCTGGCGCAGCCGGTCGGGCTCGTTCAGCAGCGCCCATTCGGCGCGCAGGATGTCGATGCGCTGCCGCGCCTGCTCGGTCTGGCGGCGGATCTCCACCAGCTCGCGGTCCTTCACCGCGACCGCGTGCTTGATCTGGTAGAGCCAGGCCCCGGCCCCGGCGAAGGCGCAGAAGCAGAGCAGCGTGAAGGGGCGGATCATGCTTGCACCTGCATCGGGGGGCTCAGGCGTTCGATGGCGCGCAGCCGCGCCGATCGCGCCCGCGGATTGGCCGCGGTCTCGGCGGCGCCCGGGCGCAGCGCCTTCGGCGTGACCAGCGCGAAACCGGGCGCGGCGCGGCTCAGCAGCGCCGCGGGATCGTGGCGGGAGGCGCCGCCCTGCCGCCCGCTGGCCTCGGCCATGGCGCGCTTGACGATGCGGTCCTCGAGCGAGTGGAAGGACACCACCACCAGACGCCCGCCCGGCGCCAGCAGCCGCATCGCCGCGGCGACGCCGCGCTCCACCTCGCCGAGCTCGTCGTTCACCGCGATCCGCAGCGCCTGGAAGGAGCGGGTGGCGCCGTCGATGCCGGAGGGATCGCGCGGCACGGCGCGGCGCACGATCTCCGCGAGGCGGGCGGTGGTCTCGATCGGCGCCTCGGCGCGGGCGCGCAGGATGGCGCGCGCGACGCGCCGCGCATGCCGCTCCTCGCCGAATTCGGCGATGATCCGGACGAGTTCGTCCTCGGGGAGGGTGTTCACCAGCTCCGCCGCCGTCGGCCCCGCGTCCTCTCCCGCTCCGCCCATGCGCATGTCGAGCGGCCCGTCGGCGCGGAAGGAGAAGCCGCGCGCCGCTTCGTCGAGCTGGAAGGAGGAGACGCCGAGATCCATCACCACGCCGTCAAGCTGCGCGACACCGTGCGCGGCAAGGCTGTCCAGCATGTCGCCGAAGCGGGCATGCAGCAGGTGCAGCCGTCCCGGGTGCCGCGCCGCCAGGGCGGCGCCGCGCGCGATCGCCTCCGGGTCGCGATCGATCGCCCAGAGCGTGCAGTCGGACGCGGCCAGGATCGCGGCGGCATAGCCGCCGCCTCCGAAGGTGGCATCGAGATAGGTGGCGCCGGTTCTGGGCCGCAAGGTTGCCAGCACCTCCTGCAGCATGACGGGAACGTGTCCGCTCATGGCATGCCGCGCGGAGTCGTGTTGAGAGGCGATGCGGCCAAAGTGAGGCGTTTTTCGCGCACGCGCGCCTTGGCCTCCGCGACATGCGCCTTGGCCTTCTCGGCATCCCAGATCTCGAAGCGGTCGCCCTTGCCGAGGAAGGCCACGGCCTCGTCGAGTCCGACGCCGGCCACCATCTCCTCCGGCAGCACGAGCCGGCCGTCGCCGTCGATTCGCATCAGCGTGCTGTCGGCGATCAGCCCGGCTTCGAGGTCGTCGCGATCCTCGGAGAAGTGCGCGAGGCTCAGGATGCTGTCCAACATCTGCTGGAAAACCGCACGCGAACGCGCTTCGATGCAGGGATGCTGGTGGGAGACGCGGAACACCAGGTGCGAGGTGGCGGCGGCCTCGAGTTCGGCGCGGAAAGGAGCGGGCACGGAAATGCGGCCCTTGCGGTCCAGCTTCCCGAAATGCGTGCCCACGAACTGGGTCATCGCGCCTGTCGTTGCCCCCGCGACGGCTACGGGCCATCGTCCCCTGCTCAGCGGCCGGCGGGGCCCCCCGACCCCACCGGCTCGCCCGACCATCCCCGAAAGTGCCCCTGATGCCCCCCCGAGCGAGGCACCATCGTGGGATGCAATGGGATAGCACGGAGATTTTCTGGGTTACAAGCGGAAATCTACGGGTCGTGCCTTTGCGCGCCGTGATAAAATGCCTGTTCATCAATCATTTACGGGCATTGCCTCAGGCGCGCGAAATTGCATGCAAGCAGATTTCCTGCACATTGCGCGGCGCAAGCCCGCGCGCCCCGGGCGCGGGCGCGGCCAGGTGCTGATCATCTGCGGAGAAAAGCGGCGCCGGATGGCCTGTAAGCCGGGTTCTGTCCGCGCCGAGGGGGTGAGCCCTCGGCGATGGACGACCATTCCTCTGGACCTCCCGTTGCCGGGGGGTTCACGCGGCCAACCCGGGCGGCGGGGGG
>NZ_JBWXTD010000004.1:553561-560062 GCF_056682175.1 Falsiroseomonas sp. RANM36 | reverse complement strand
CTGAAGCGCGCCTATTGGGATGCGATCGACGCGCCGAAGCCGGCGGATGCGCCGAGCATCGAGAGCGCGACGGGCCTCGGGGGGGGGGGGGGCCCCCCCCCCCGCCGGCCGCCCCTATTCGGCCTTGCTCCCGGTGGGGTTTGCCATGCCGCCCCTGTCGCCAGGGGCGCGGTGGGCTCTTGCCCCACCCTTTCACCCTTGCCGCGGGAGGGCTTTCGCCCTGCCGCGGCGGTCTGCTCTCTGTGGCACTTTCCCTGGGCTTTCGCCCGCCGGCCGTTGGCCGGCACCGTATCCCCGTGGAGCCCGGACTTTCCTCCAGCGCGGTGTCGCCACCCCGCCAGCGGTCGCCCGGCCATCCGACGCCGCCCCGCATGTCGCCCCGCCGCGCCCGCGGGTCAATGGCGGGCCGTCAGACCGCCGCCGCCACCGCGTTCAGCCGCGCCAGCGTGCCCGCATCCGCGATCCCGTCCACGCGCTCCGGCCGCCAATGCCGCTGGAACGCCCGCACCAGCACGTCTGGCGGCAGGTCGGTGCGGTAGCCGATGCGGCCGAGCAGCGTGAGCGGATCGCCCGCCGTCGCGCCGTCGCGTTCCGGCCAGAGCCCGACGCCGTTCGCCGCAAGGCCCCGCCAGTCGAACAGTTCGCCCGGGTCCTCCTTGCGGTCGGGCGCGACATCGGAATGCGCCACCACGTTGCGCGGCGGGATCGGGTGGCGCGCGAGGATGCCGAGGCAGAGATCGCAGACCGCGGCCATCTGCAGCGCGGGGAAGGGGCGATAGCCCCATTCATGGCCGGGATTGACGATCTCGATCCCGATCGAGCGGCCGTTGAGCAGCGCATGGCCGCGCCAATGCGAGATGCCGGCGTGGAAGGCGCGGCGCTCCTCCGGCACCAGGCGGAAGACCGTGCCATCCTCCTCGACCACGTAGTGAGAGGAGACGCGCGCCTCCGGGTCGCGCAGCCGCGCGATCGCCTCGGCACCGCTGCGCATGCCGGTGTAGTGCAGGATCAGCGTGTCGATCGGCACGCCCGGCGGGCGGTCGTCCTCGTTGGGGGAGGGCAGGTCGCGGACGCGCAACGGCGTCACAGCCCCCGCTGCCGCTTGATCCTATCCCACGCGGCGTTGATCTCCGCGACCTTGCGCGTCGCGCGATCCACGAATTCCGCGGGCACGCCGCGCGCGGCAAGGCCGTCCGGGTGGTTCTCCCGCATCAGCTTCCGCCAGGCCAGGCGCACTTCCTCGTCGGACGCCGCCGGGGACAGGCCCAGCACCGCATAGGCGTCGTCGGTCCGCTGCTGCTGCTCGACGCGCGAGCCCGACTGCCCGCCGCCCTTGCAGCGGTCCCAGGCGGCATGGTCCAGGCCGAAGCGCAGATGGATGCCCTGCAGCACCGGCAGCTCGCCGCGGGTGATCGGGCCGTCGCTGCGCGCGATGTAGAACAGCGCCGCCAGCACGTCCTCCAGCATCGCGCGGTTGTCCGCGAAGGCCTCGCCAAGCCGCTCCGCGAAGGGCTCCCACCCCTCGGCGTCACGCCGCGCCTGGTCGAACATCTGCCCGACCTCGCGCAGGTTCTCGGGCGGGATGCGGAACATCGCCTTGAAGGCGTCGATCTCCTGCCGCTTCACCGGCCCGTCCGACTTCGCCAGCTTGGCCGAGAGCACGATCACGCTGATCGCGAACAGCGTCTCCTTGTTGCCGAGCAGCGCGGCCATGTCGGCAGCACCCGGCCCGATCCGTCCCGGAATCGCGCCCTGGTCGGCGGCGTGGCCAAGCGCCGCGCCGACCACGGCACCCAGCGGGCCGCCGGTCAGGAAGCCGCTCACACCGCCGATGATCTTGCCCCAGACGCCCAATCCGCCTTGTCCGTTCGTGCTGCCGAGCCCGGTCCTAGCATGCCGCGGCGGGCCGCTACAGGTCAGGGGCGTTGACGGAACCGCCCGCCTGCCGACAGAAGCGCCCGTTGCGCCACAAGGAGATACCGCCATGGCCGGCTGGCAGTTCTGGATCGACCGTGGCGGCACCTTCACGGACATCGTCGCCCGCGACCCGCAGGGGCGCCTCTCCACCCGCAAGCTGCTGTCCGAGAATCCGGAGCGGTACCGCGACGCCGCGGTGGCCGGCATCCGTGCCTGCCTGGGCCTTGGGCCAGGCCGGGGTGATGAGACGCCGATCCCGCCCGGCACGATCGAGGCGGTCAAGATGGGCACCACGGTCGCGACGAACGCCCTGCTCGAGCGCAAGGGCGAGCGCGTGCTGCTGCTGGTGAACAAGGGCTTTGCCGACATGCTGCGCATCGGCAACCAGGCCCGCCCGCGCCTCTTCGACCTGAACGTGAAGCTGCCGGAGCTGCTGCATGAGCGCGTGGCCGAGATCGGCGGCCGTGTCGCGGTGGACGGCACGGAGATCGAGGCGCTGGACGAGGCCGCGGCCCGCGCGGCGCTCGGCGAGGGGTTTGCCGCAGGCATCCGCGCCGTCGCCATCGTGATGATGCATGCCTGGGCGCATCCCGCGCATGAGCTGCGCCTCGGCGAGCTGGCGCGCGAGGCCGGCTTCACCCAGGTCTCGCTCTCCCACCAGGCGAGCCCGCTGCCGCGCATCGTGCCGCGCGGCGACACCACCGTGGTGGACGCCTATCTCTCGCCGATCCTGCGCCGCTACGTGCAGCAGGTTTCTTCCGAGCTTCCCGGCGTGAAGCTCTATTTCATGCAGTCGAGCGGCGGCCTGGCCGAGGCCTCATCCTTCCAGGGCAAGGACGCGATCCTCTCCGGGCCCGCCGGCGGAATCGTCGGTGCGGCCAGAACCGCAGAAATGGGCCAGCTGAGCAAGATAATCGGCTTCGACATGGGCGGGACCTCGACCGATGTCGCGCTCTATGCCGGCGAATTCGAGCGCGCCTTCGAGACGCAGGTGGCGGGCGTGCGCATGCGCGCCCCGATGATGGCGATCAACACCGTCGCCGCCGGCGGTGGCTCGATCCTCTCGTTCGATGGGGCGCGCTTCCGGGTCGGGCCGGAAAGCGCGGGCGCGGTGCCCGGCCCGGCCTGCTACCGGCGCGGCGGGCCGCTCACCGTGACGGACGCGAATGTGATGGTCGGCAAGGTCCAGCCGCGCCACTTCCCGGCGATCTTCGGCCCCGGCGGCGACCAGCCGCTCGACGCGGCGGTCGTGCGCGAGAACTTCGCCGCGCTCGCGCAGGAGATCGAGGCCGCGACCGGCACGCGACAGTCGCCCGAGCAGGTCGCCGAGGGTTTTCTCCGTGTCGCCGTCGCGAACATGGCCAACGCCATCAAGCAGGTCTCGATCCAGAAGGGTCACGACGCAACGCGCTATGCGCTGCAATGCTTCGGCGGCGCGGGTGGCCAGCATGCCTGCCTCGTCGCGGACGAGCTCGGCATGGAGACCGTCTTCATCCATCCCTTCGCCGGCGTGCTCTCGGCCTATGGCATGGGGCTCGCCGACCAGACGGTGATCCGCGAGGCCGCCGTGGAAGCGCCGCTCTCCTCGGCCGCGCTGCCGGATCTCGCCGCGCGGCTGGATGCGCTGGAAGCGGCGGGCCGCGACGAGCTGGTCCGGCAGGGGGCCGCGCGCGCGAAACTCGCGGCCGCGCGGCGGCTGCATCTGCGCTACCAGGGCACCGACAGCTTCCTGCCCGTGCCCTTCGCCGACCATGCGACGCTGGTCGCGTCCTTCACGGAGGCGCATCGCCGCCGCTTCGGCTTCGCCACGCCCGAGCGCCCGGTGATCGTCGAGGCCTGCGTGGTGGAGGTGACCTCGCCCGGCGAACGTGTGGACGAAGCCGCGTTGCCGCCGCGCGCTGCAGGGGAAGACATCCCGCGCCTCGATACGGTGCGGCTGTTCAGCGGGGGCGCGGCGCATGACGCGCCGGTGCTGGATCGCGAGTCGCTGCATGCCGGCGACCGCATCCCGGGCCCCGCCCTGATCCGGGAGGCGATCGCGACAACCGTGGTCGAGCCCGGCTGGACCGCCGAGGTCACCGGGCTGAACCACCTCGTCCTGCGGCGGACGGAAGCGCGCGCGGCGGCGAAGCTCGCGGACCTCGCGCGCCCCGACCCGGTGATGCTGGAGCTGTTCAACAACCTCTTCATGAACATCGCCGAGCAGACCGGCGCGGTCCTGCAGAACACCAGTCTTTCCGTGAACATCAAGGAACGCCTGGACTTCTCCTGCGCCATCTTCGACGAGACGGGTCGCCTCGTCGCCAACGCGCCGCATGTGCCCGTGCATCTCGGCGCGATGGGCGAGAGCGTGCGCACCGTGATCCGCTCCCGCGCCGCCACGCTGAAGCCGGGCGACGTGGTCGCGCTGAACAACCCCTACAATGGCGGCACCCACCTGCCCGACATCACGGTGATCACGCCGGTCTTCGATGAAGACGGCCGAAAGATCCTGTTCTTCGTGGGCAGCCGCGGGCACCACGCCGATGTCGGCGGGCTGACGCCGGGCTCGACGCCGCCGGGCTCGAAGACGCTGGAGGAGGAAGGCGTCGTCATCGACGATTTCCTGCTCGTCGACGGCGGCACGATCCGCGAGCGCGAGTTCCGCGACCTGCTGGCCTCGGCGAAGTATCCCGCGCGCAGCCCCGACGTGAACCTCGCCGACATCAAGGCGCAGGTCGCCGCAAACGAGAAGGGCGTGCAGGAGCTGCGCCGCGCCGTTTCCGAATTCGGCCTCGACACCGTCCGCGCCTACATGAAGCACGTCATGGACAATGCGGAGGAGAGCGTCCGCCGCGTGCTCGATCGCCTGCAGGACGGCAGCTTCGAGACGACCATCGACGATGGCACCCCACTCAAGGTATCGGTCCGCGTATCTCGGGAACATCGCCGCGCGGTGATCGACTTCACCGGCACCGGCCCCCAGCGCCCCGACAACTTCAACGCCCCCGCCGCGGTCTGCCGCGCCGTCGTCCTGTATTGCTTCCGCTGCCTGGTGGGGGAGGACATCCCGCTCAACGATGGATGCCTCGTGCCGCTCGAGATCGTGGTGCCCGACGGCACCTTCCTCTCGCCCAGGCCCGGTGCGGCGGTGGTGGCGGGCAATACCGAGGTCAGCCAGATGACCTGCAACGCGCTGCTCGCCGCGCTCGGCGCCTGCGCCTCCGCCCAGGCCACGATGAACAACCTGCTGTTCGGGGATGCGGTTTACCAATACTACGAGACGGTTTGCGGCGGCACCGGCGCCGGTCCGGGCTTCCCCGGCACCTCGGCGGTGCAGACGCACATGACCAACACCCGCATGACGGACCCCGAGGTGCTCGAACTCCGCTACCCCGTCCGCCTCGAGGAATTTGCCATCCGCCGCGGCTCCGGCGGCGCCGGGCGCGGGCGGGGCGGCGATGGCAGCCGCCGGCGCATCCGCTTCCTGCGCCCGATGGAGGCGGTGATCGTCGCCTCGCGCCGCACCGTCGCGCCGCATGGCATGGAAGGCGGCAGCCCCGGCGCGCCCGGCCGGCAATGGGTGGAGCGGGCCGACGGCACGATCCTCACCCTCAAGGGCCAGGATCGCGCCGCGCTTGCCGCCGGCGAGGTGCTGGGCCTCGAAACCCCCGGTGGCGGCGGCTGGGGCGCGAAGCGCGCGGAATGAAGCGCCTCGGCCTCGCCTTCGGGCTTCTTCTGCTGCTGGTGCTGGCCGGGCTGTGGCTCGGCCCGCGCTTCGTGGACTGGGAGCCCTGGCGCGAGCGCCTGGCGCAGATCGCCACCGACCGGCTCGGCCGGCCCGTCACGCTGGACGGCCCGGTCGAGCTCGCCTTGCTGCCGAGCCCCGTGGTGCGCGCGGGCGGCGTCACCATCGCCGCCCCCACCGATCTGGCCGGAGAGGCCGCCTTCCAGGTCAGCGCGCGCATGCTGCGTGTCCGGCTCGACCTCGTCTCGCTGCTCGGCGGCCGGCTGCAGCCGCGCGAGATCGCCCTGGTCGGCGCCGAGGTCACGCTCCCCTGGCCGCCGGGGCCCGTCCTCGCCTTCCGCCCGCCGAGCTGGATCACCGAACTCGATGCGGAGGTCGAGGATGCGCGCGTCCGTCTCGGCGACGCGGTGCTGGAAGGGGTGACGGCGCATCTGAGTTCCGGCGGCGCGGCACAGGCGCTCGAGATCTCCGGCACCTTCGCCTGGGCCGGCCGTCCGGCGCGCTTCGCCGCCACGCTCGGCCGCCCGGGATGGGACGGCATCGCCCCGGTCGAGATCTCCCTGGCCCTGCCGGAGGCGAGCGGCCGCGCACGTGGCGTGCTGGTGCCCGATGGCGGCTTCGAGGGGACCATGGAGATTTCCGGCCCCGACCTCTCCGCCCTGATCCCGAGCCCGCCCGGCGCCTTCCGGGCCGCCGGCCGGCTGACCGCGACGGCCGACCTGCTGGCGGGCGACGACCTCAGCATCGACCTGGCCGGCGCGGTCAGCCGGCCGGACGCGCCATGCCGAGCTTCAGCATCGGGTGGCGCCGCGCGTGGCGCGACAGGCGAAGACGCTGCGCGGCACGGCCATGCCGGC
>NZ_JBWXTD010000004.1:540669-553461 GCF_056682175.1 Falsiroseomonas sp. RANM36 | reverse complement strand
CCCGCGCCGCGGTCCGACGGGGCGGGGCCGTCGCCCCCCCCCCGCCCCGCCTTCCCCGCCGGGGGCTGGCGCCGCCGGGCTACGGCGTCCGGCGCCTCTGGCGCCGAACCCCCCGCACTGCGGGGGAGGGAGCAGAGGGTCAGCTGTCGAAGTCCGGGTCCGTCCGACGCAGCTGCCGCAGCAGGCCCGGCCACTCCAGCAGCCCGTATTTGCGCGAGTTCGGCGGATCGTACATCGCGCAGGACTTCTGGACGACGTCTTCGCTCGGCATCTCCAGCTCGGTGTTGCAGGCCATCGCCTGGAGCTGCGCCTGGCAGGCGCGCTCCATGCCCCACATCGCGATGAAGGCCTCCGCCACGCTCTCGCCGATGGTCAGCAGGCCGTGGTTGCGCAGGATGCAGTAGTTCCGCGCGCCGATGCTGCGCGCCAGGCTCTCGCGTTCCGCCGGGTCGCGTTCCGGGCCGCGGAAATCGTGATAGGCGATGCGGCCGTAGAAGCGCGTCGCCGTCTGGGTCAGCGGCAGCAGCCCGCATTTCAGCGCGCTGACGGCCATGCCCGCGACGGTGTGCGTGTGCATCGCCGCCTGCGCATCCGGCCGCGGCCGGTAGATGCCGCTGTGGATGGTGAAGCCGGCCGGGTGCAGGCCATAGGGCGTCTCCGGCCGATAGAGGATCTCGCCGTCGATCGTCACCTTCAGCAGCGAGCTCGCCGTGATCTCGCTGAACAGCATGCCGTTCGGGTTGATCAGGAACTGGCCCGGCGCGTCCGGCACGCGGCAGGTGATGTGGGTGTAGATCATGTCGGACATGCCGTAGCGGTCGCAGAGCCGGTAGCAGGCCGCGAGGTCCACCCGCGCCTGCCACTCGGCCGCGCTGACCGAGCCCCGGATGGGGGCGATCTGCAGGGGCTGCACGATGCTCATCGCTCGAAGCTCCTCGCTCTCACTCGGGCCGGATGCCGAGCTGCGCGACCAGCGCGCGCCATTTGGCGATCTCGGTCGGCAGCCGTGCGGCAAGCGGGGCGGGCCCGTCCAGCCGCAGCGTGCCCGCGGCCTCCGCCATGCGGGCCTTCAGCTGCTCGTCCTCCCGCAGCCGCGCCAGCTCCGCCACCAGCCGGTCGCGCAGCGCGGGCGGGAAGCCTTTCGGCGTGTACATCGAGAAGAAGTTCGGCGCCTCGTAGCCCGGCACCTTCTCGCCGATCGCCGGCACGTCCGGCACCACCGCCACGCGCTCCGCCGTGGTCACGCCGAGCAGCCGCGCGCGGCCCTGGCGGACATGCTGCAGCACCTCGATCGAGCTGCCGAAGATCAGGTCGATCTCGCCCGAATAGATCGCGTTCACCGCCTGGCTGATGCCGCGATAGGGCACATGCGTCAGCCTGATGCCGGCCATCGAGGCGAACAGCTCCGTCGTCAGGTGATTGGCCGAGCCCACGCCGCCCGAGCCGTAGTTCAGCTTCTCCGGATTCGCCTTCGCGAAGGCGAGCAGGTCGTCGAGCGAGCGATAGGGCGAATCCTCCCGCACCATCAGCCCCGCCGGAAGGTCCACCACGGTGGTCAGCGGATCGAGGTCGCGCACCGGATCGAAGCCGAGCGAGGGGCGCAGCACCGGCAGGATCGCGACCGAGGCCGAGATGAAGAGCAGCGTCGCGCCATCCGGCTCGGCCTTCGCGACGTATTGCGCGCCGAGCCCGCCGCCGGCGCCCGGCCGGTTCTCCACCACGAAGGCGGCGCCGAGGCGCTGGCTCAGCCGGTCCGCGATGATGCGCGCCGGGATGTCCTGCGGGCCGCCGGCGGCGAAGGGGATGATGATGCGGGCCTGGCGCACCGGCCACGCCTCCTGCGCCCGCGCCGCGCCGCCGATCCCCGCCAGCGCCAGGCCGGTTCCGCCCAGCAGCAGCGTCCGTCGTTCCATGGTTTCCTCCTCTTCGTTGATTTGGCGGGGAGACTGCCATGCCGACGCGCGCCGCGGTAGGCAGGGGGAACGCCGCCGGGGCAGGCTCCGGCGCGATCGCATGGAGCGAGACGCCGCATGGCCGAGATGCACCTGGTCCCCGCCGAGACCTGCCGCGCCCAGATCGTCGCGATCCTCGCCGCCTGGGGCATGCCGGAAGAGACGGTGCGCGTGACGGCCGAGGTGATGGTGGAGACCGACCTCTCGGGCGTGGACAGCCACGGCATCTCGATGCTGATGGATTACGACGAGAGCCGCCGGAAGGGCCGGCTCAACCTGCAGGCCCGTCCGCGCGTGGTGCGCGAGAACCCGGTGACGGCGCTGTTGGATGCCGATGCCGGGCTCGGCCACCCGGCCTCCGTGATGGCGATGGAGTTGGCGATCGCCAAGGCCGGGGTGGCGGGCGTCGGCGTGGTCGCGGTGCGCAACTCGCATCACTTCGGCGCGGCCGGGCATTACGCGGCAATGGCCGCGGCGGCGGGGCTGGTCGGGCTGGTGACCAGCGCGACCCGCACCATCGGCGTGGTGCCGACAGGCGCCGCGGTGCCCGTGCTCGGCACCAACCCGATCGCCTTCGCCGCGCCCGCCGGGCGCAACCGCCCGTTCCGGCTGGACATGGCGACCAGCACCGTCGCCGCGAACAAGGTCAAGGTCTACGACCTGCAGGGCAAGGCGCTGCCCGCGGGCTGGGTGCTGGATGGCCAGGGCCGGCCGATCACCGATGCGGCGCTGGCCTGGGATACCGTGATGAAGCAGCCGCAGGGCGGGCTGACGCCGCTCGGCGGCACCCCGGAGATGGCGAGCCACAAGGGCTACGGCCTGGGCATGATGGCGCACATCCTGGGCGGCGTGCTCTCCGGCGCGTCCTTCTCGCCCATCCGCGTGCGCACGCAGCGGCCGCAGGATCCGGACAACATCGGCCATTTCTTCATGGCGCTCGATCCCAGGGCCTTCCGCGAGGAGGGCGCGTTCGAGCGCGACCTGGACGATGCGATCGACGTGCTCCACGCCACGCCGCCGGCCGACCCCGCGATGCCCGTGCTGGTCCCCGGCGATCCGGAGGCCGCGTCCCGCGCGGAACGGCTGCGCGACGGCATCCCGATCCCCGCCACGCTCGCCGCGCGGCTCCGCGAGGTCTGCGCGCGCGCCGGCGTGCCCTGCCTGCTGCCGGGCTGACCCGGCGCATTGCCCGGCGCGGGAAGCTGCCCGATGCTGCGCGCCGCAGCATCGGAGCTCTCCGCATGACCGACCGCGTCATCGCGCATCTGGCGTCGCACAGGAACGAGATCCTGGACCGCCTGCTGACGCTGATCCGCTTCCCCTCCGTCAGCACCGATGCCGCCTTCGCCGAGGGGATGCGCGGCGCGCGCGACTTCCTGCTCGCGCGGCTGCGCGCCATCGGCCTCGAGGATGTGCGGCTGCTGGATGCGCCAGGCGGCCAGCCCGCCGTGTTCGGCGCCTGGACCGGCGCCGGGCCGGATAAGCCGACCATCATGATCTACGGCCATTACGACGTGCAGCCGGCCGATCCGCTGGAACTCTGGGCCTCCCCGCCCTTCGAGCCGACGATCCGCGACGGCCGGATCTATGCGCGCGGCGCCTCGGACGTGAAGGGCTCGACCACCATCGCGATCGAGACCGTGGCCGCGTTCCTTTCCGTGGAGGGCGGCTGCCCGGTCAACGTCAAGCTCTTCCTGGAAGGCGAGGAGGAGGTCGGCAGCCCGAGCCTGCCCGCGCTGATCGAGGCGAACCGCGCGCTGCTCGCCGCCGATGCTATGCTTTCGGCCGATGGCGGCGGCGCGGCGGGGACGGTGCCGGTGCTCAACATCGGCTGCCGCGGCATCGCCGCGCTGCAGTTCAGCCTGCGCACCGCGACGAAGGATGCGCATTCCGGCAAGGTCGGCGGCGCGCTGCGCAACGCGCTGCACGAGATGGCGCGCCTGATCGCCACGCTGCATGACGAGCAGGGCCGCGTCGCGGTCGAGGGTTTTGCGGCCGGCGCCACGCCGATCACCAATGCGCTGCGCATGGAGGCGGCCTCGCTGCCGCTCGACGAGGCCGCCTGGTATGCGCAGTTCGGCGCGACGCCCTTCGGCGACCCCGCCTACACCGTGCGGGAGCGGACCACGCTGCGCCCGACGGTCGAGGTGAACGGGATGTGGGGCGGCTATACCGGGGAGGGCGGCAAGACCGTCACGCCGGCGGAGGCGCATGCCAAGCTCACCATGCGCCTCGTGCCCGGCCAGGATCCGGCGCAGGCGCAGGCGGCGGTGAAGGCGCATCTGGAGCGGCATGCGCCGAAAGGCGTCGCGCTCGACTTCCAGTACCGGCCCGGCGGCACGCGCGCCTACACACTCGGTGCCGACCATCCGCTGCGCGCTGCCGCGGCCGCCGTGCTGCGGCGGGAGAAGGGGGGCGAGCCGGCCGTGACGCGCCTCGGCGGCACGGTGCCGATCACGACGATGTTCCAAGAACGTCTCGGCATGGACAGCCTGATGTTCGGCCTGGCAAGCCCGGACGAGGACGCGCATGCGCCGAACGAGTTCTTCCGCCTGTCCTCGCTGGATGAGGGTCTCCGGCTCTGGCCGCTGCTGCTGGCCGAACTCGGGCGGATGCGGGCGGCCGATTTCCGTCGATAGATCCTGGCGCGGCGGCGCCGGTCAGCGGTCGGCGACGCGCAGATACGGCGCGAGAGGGCGCGCCAGCAGGACCGCGACGATCCCCGCCTGCGCCGCCACGGCCAGCATCGGCAGCACCCAGCTGCCCGAAAGCGCGACCAGCCCGGCGAAGGCCGTCGGCGCGGCGAAATAGGTGAGGAAGGACGAGATGGTCGCGCCTGCCGTCGCCTCCGCGACGCGATCCGGCGGGGCGAGGCGGGTGAGCTCCGCAAGCGCGATGCCCTGCCAGCCCAGCCCGGTCGTACCCACCGCGAAGGCAAGCGCCAGCGTGACCGCGTGCGGCACCCGGCCGGCGAGGAGCGCGAAGCCGAGCACGGAGACCGCCGCCCCGGCGAGCATCACCAGCAGCACGCCGACCGGCGCGCCCGTGCGGTCGGCCAGCCATGCGAGCAGGATGCGTGCGGCGAAGCCGCCGACCTGCAGCGCGGCGAAGACCGCGCCGGCCTGTGCCAGCGAATAGCCATGCGCGGCCGTGAGGAACGTCACGGCGAAGGCAACGAAGCATCCCTGCACCACCGCGAAGGCGACGCAGAGCCCGCAGAGCGGCAGCAGCGCCGGATGGCTGCGCAGCGCGGTGAAGGACGCCACGATATTGGTCGGCGCGAACAGGATGCGCCAGCCGATCGCGCGTCCCGCATCGCGATCCGCGTCCAGTCGCGCGCGCAGCGGCTGCACCAGCCACGCGCTGGCGAAGGCGACCAGCGCGGCGAGCAGCAGCGCCGACTGCCATCACGCCGCGAGGACGACCGCGGGCAACAGGATCCCGGCCAGGATGCCGCCGAGCGGTGCGCCGGACTGCTTTATCGAGAAGATCAGCGTGCGGTGTTCCGCCGGCACGTTGCGGGTCAGGATGCGGCTGCCGGCCGGGACGGTCGGCCCGTTGGCAAGCCCGAGGAGCAGCGCGCCGAGGAAGAGCGCCGGCAAGATCCCGGTTGCCGCGACCAGCAGCGCCAACGCCGCGGCCGCGGCCCCGGCCTGGAGGGTTCGCATGGCACCGAAGCGCGGGATGATCGGCCCGCCGACGAGCAGGTAAAGCACCGTCCCGAGTTGCGCCGTGCCGGTCAGATAGCCGATCGCCTCGGACGGCAGGCCGGACTCGGCCGTCAGCAGCGGCCCGGCGATCGGCAGCGCCTGGATCGCGACCATGATGGCGATCTGCATCGCGAAGGCCGCGAGCAGCACGGGAACCCATCCCGGTGCTCCCGACGTCACGTCCTGGCTGCCGATCGACACGCGCCGGATCCTCCGGCGATCAGCCTGCCCAGGCCGGAGGCGGCCGTGTCAAGCGTCGCGTGGGCGGTTGCCGTCCAGCGCCCGCTCAGCCGGGCAGCGCATCACCGTAGCTGGCGATCTCGATCAGGTTCCCATCGGGGTCGCGGCAATAGACCGAACGGATCGGGCCGAGCGCCCCCTGCTTCGCCACCGGGCCGACCTCCACGGTGACGCCGCAGCCATGCAGATGCTCCACCACCTGCTCCGGCGGGACGGTGACGACGAAGCACAGGTCCTGCGTGCCGGGGACGCCGCCGGCGGCGCCGGTGAACCAGGCGTCCTGCGTCGCGGTCTGCGGGCGGAGATTGATCTTCTGGCCGCCGAACTTGAGCGCGGTGCGGCGTTCGCCGGCGCCGAACTCCTCCCGCTCCATGCCGAGCACGCGCTGGTACCAGCCGGCGCTGATCTCCACGTCGCGGCAGGTGATGACCAGGTGGTCCAGGCGGTCCACGGCGAAACGCATGCTCAGCTTTCCCCTTTCGGCCGGCGGAGCCGCGCCGTCACCTCGATCTCGATCCGCATCGCCTCGGTCTGCAGGCCGGCGACCAGCATGGTGGAGGCCGGCCGCGCGCCGCCGAGCCAGCGCTTCACCACGGGCCAGCAGGCCGGCCAGTCGGCCCGGTCGGGCAGGATGAAGGTGGCGCGGACGATGTCGTCCATCCCGGCACCGGCCTCTCGCAGCGCGGCCGCGATGTTGCGGAAGGCCTGCTCGCATTGCCCAACCACGTCGGGCGCGATGGCCATGGTCGCGTAGTCGTAGCCGGTGGTGCCGGAGACGAAGACCCAGCCATCCTGCACCACGGCGCGGGAATAGCCGATCTCCTCCTCGAAGCGGCTGCCGGACGAGATGAGCTGGCGCGACATGGGGCTGCCATATCGCAGCCCCGGCGCGACAGGAAGGGTGGGCAAGGGGCCGGGCGCGGTGGCAGTCTGCTGGCTTGCCAGCCCGAAGGAGCCCGCCCATGCGCCGTGCCACCCGCCTCGCCACGGGGCTCGCCCTCGGTGTTTCCCTGCTGGCGGGGCTGCCCGCGGCGGCGCAGACGCTGCGCATCGGCATGCAGGCGCCGCCCAGCACGCTCGATCCGCACTGGCTGCTGAACCTGGCCAATACCGGGGCGCTCCGGAACATCTACGACACGCTGGTGGCGCGCGACGCGAGCATGGCGCTCAAGCCGGGCCTGGCGGAATCCTGGCGCGTGGTGGACGACACCACCTGGGAATTCCGCCTGCGGCCCGGGGTGAAGTTCCACGATGGCGCGCCGCTGACCTCGGCCGATGTGGCGGCCAGCTTCCAGCGGGTGCCGAACGTGCCCGGCAACCCGAACCCCTATTCGCTCTACCTGGCCGGCGTGACCGGGGTGGAGATCATCGACGACCTCACCTTCCGCATCCGCACCAGCGGCCCGACGCCGATCCTGCCCACCAACCTGACGCAGATCTTCATCGTGCCGCGCTCCGTCGCCGACCTCGGCAATCCCGAGTTCAACTCGGGCCGCGCGGCGATCGGCACCGGGCCCTTCCGGCTGGGAAGCTGGCAGACCAACAACCCCCTGGTGCTGCGCCGGAACGACGCCTGGTGGGGCGGCGCCGTGCCATGGGAAACCGTCAGCTTCACGCCCATTCCGAACGACGCCGCGCGCGTCGGCGCGCTGCTGGCCGGCGACATGGACTTCATCAACAATGTCCCCCTGCAGGACACCGGCCGCATCCAGGGGGACCGGCGCTTCGCGCTGTTCGCCGGCCCCTCGATCTACGCGGTGAACATCTATCCCGATGTCGAGCGCGACGACGCGCCGGGCATCGAGGCCGGCGGGCGCAACCCGATGAAGGATGTGCGCGTGCGCCGCGCCATGTCGCTGGCGGTGAACCGCGAGGGCATCGCGCGCACCATCATGGAAGGCTTCGCCGATCCCACCGACCAGCCGGTGCCGCCCTTCATCTTCGGCGCCATCGCCGACCGCCCGGTGCCGGCGCCCGATCTCGATCGCGCCCGCGCGTTGCTGAACGAGGCCGGCTGGGGCCAGGGCTTCGGCATCAACCTGTTCTGCTCGCCCAACCGCACGCCACGCATCTGCCAGGCGATTGCCGCGTCCTGGACGCGCATCGGCATCCGCACGACGGTGGAAGTGGTGCCCCAGGCGACCTTCCTGCCGCGGCGCAACCGGCGCGACTACGGCGTCTTCGTCACGGTGTTCGGCTCGCTGACCGGGGAGACCTCCTACCTGATCGGCTCGCAGCTGCACCGGCGCGGCGTGGTGACGGGCCTCGGCGCGCTGAACTTCACCGGCGCCGGCACGCCGGAGATGGATGCGCTGATCCAGCGCGCCCGCGGCACGCTGGACGACACGGATCGCGCGCGCCAGCTCGCCGCGCTGGTCAAGACGGCATCGGACGACGCGATGATCATGGGCGTCGGCGTGCTGCGCTCGGTGAATGCCGGCACCGCCAACCTCAGCTTCCAGGCGCGCGCGGATGAGGAAGTGCAGGCCATCGAGATCCGGCCGCGGTGAGGCGCCGGCGCCCCCTTCCTTCCGCCGAGGGGAAGGGGGCTACTCCAGCCCCTCGTAGAAATCGTTCCCCTTGTCGTCCACGACGATGAACGCGGGAAAGTCTTCCACCTCGATGCGCCAGACGGCTTCCATGCCGAGCTCGGGGTATTCCAGCACCTCGACCTTGCGGATGCAGTCCTGGGCAAGGCGCGCGGCGGGGCCGCCGACGGAGCCCAGGTAGAAGCCGCCATAGGTCTTGCAGGCGTTCAGCACGGCCTTGCTGCGATTGCCCTTGGCCAGCATCACGAAGCTGCCGCCGGCCTTCTGGAAGGCCTCGACATAGCTGTCCATGCGGCCCGCGGTGGTCGGGCCGAAGCTGCCCGTCGCCATGCCCTGCGGCGTCTTGGCGGGGCCGGCGTAATAGACCGGATGGTTCTTGATGTAGTCGGGCAGGCCCTGCCCGGCATCCAGCCGTTCCTGCAGCTTGGCATGCGCGATGTCGCGCGCGACCACCATCGGGCCGGTGAGCGACACGCGCGTCTTCACCGGATACTTCGACAGCGTCGCGCGGATCTCGCTCATCGGCCGGGTCAGGTCGATCTTCACCACCTCGCCGCCCAGGATCTCGTCGGTATGCTCCGGCAGGTAGTGCGCGGGCTCGTGCTCGAGCTGCTCGAGGAAGACGCCCGCGGGGGTGATCTTCGCCTTGATCTGGCGGTCGGCCGAGCAGGAGACGCCGATGCCGATGGGCAGGCTCGCGCCATGCCGCGGCAGGCGGATGACGCGGACATCGTGACAAAAATACTTGCCGCCGAACTGCGCGCCGATGCCGAGGTTCTGGGTGAGCTTGTGGACCTCCTGCTCGAAGGCCGTGTCGCGGAAGGCGTGGCCGGCGATGCTGCCCTCGGCCGGCAGCGCGTCGAGATAGCGCGTGGACGCCAGCTTCACCGTCTTGAGGTTCATCTCCGCCGAGGTGCCGCCGATCACGATCGCCAGGTGATAGGGCGGGCAGGCCGAGGTGCCGAGCGACTTGATCTTGTCCTCGAGGAACTTCAGCAGCTTCTCCTTCGACAGCACCGCGCGGGTCTGCTGGAAGAGGAAGGTCTTGTTGGCGCTGCCGCCGCCCTTCAGCACGAACATCAGGTGCAGCTCGTCGGCGTGGTGCTCGCCGGGCGCGGCCATGATGGAGAACTCGACGGGCAGGTTGTTGCCGGTGTTCTTCTCCTCCCACATGGTCAGTGGCGCCATCTGGGAATAGCGCAGGTTGGTCTCGGTGTAGGTGCGGTGGACGCCGTAGCTCAGCGCCTCCTCCTCGTCGCCCTCGATCCAGACGCGCTGGCCCTTCTTGCCGAAGACGATGGCGGTGCCGGTGTCCTGGCACATCGGCAGCACGCCGCCGGCGGCGATGTTGGCGTTCTTCAGCAGGTCAAGCGCGACGAAGCGGTCATTCGCGCTGGCCTCCGGGTCCTTCAGGATTTTCCCGAGTTGCTCCAGATGCGAAGGCCGCAACAGATGCGAGACATCGCGGCAGGCGGCGAAGGCGAGCTGTTCCAGCGCCTGCGGCGCGATCTTCAGCACCGTCCGCCCGTCGCACTGCGCGGTGGAGACGCCTTCGATGTCGAGCTTGCGCCATGGCGTCGGATCGGCGCCGAGCGGGAACATCGGGCTGTAGTTGAAGCCGGCCGGCCGCGCGGGGGCGGTCACCGGGCTGTCCACGTCGAGCGGTGCGGTCATGCTGTCTTCTCCGCTGCAGCGGCCTTCCGCCGGCGGTCCTAGCCCAGGCGGGCCTGCCCGCCAATCGCGTGGCTATTCGCGCGCCGGGCGGCGGCGGAAGGCGTCGAGGCTGACCACCTGGGCGGGGGCCTCGGCCTCCGGCTTCGGCGCGGGCTCGTCCGGCGCGGCCTCGGGCTCCGCCTCGGCGGCGGCCATGGTCGGCTGGAAGCGCAGGCCGAAGCGCACGGCCGGGTCGGCGAAGCCGGTCAGCGCGGAGAAGGGAACGACCAGGGTGGCCGGCACCCCGCCGAAATAGAGCCGCACGCTGAACAGATCTCGGGCGCGGTCCACCGTCAGCGCCTCGAACTGGTGCTGCAGGACGATGGTCATCTCCTGCGGGTAGCGGGCCTTGAGGTGGCCGGGCAGCTTCACCTGCGGGTGATCGGTGCGGAAGGTGACGTAGTAGTGGTGCTCGCCGGGCAGCCCCTCGGCCGCGGCGAGGTCGAGCGCGCGCGCCACCACCTCCCGCAGCGCCTCGTCGGTCCAGCGTTCGTACGGGATCAGGCTCTGGGCCGGGCTTGCGTCGTCGCTCATGAATGCTTCCCTGGTGACCCGACCATAAGCGCCACGGCAGGTCCGGAAAAGGGGCGGTCCGCACCCTTTGGCGACACGCGGCCGATCGTCTGAACGCAGGCGGCGCGAAAGACTGGCCAAGGCCGCTGTTGCGGTCATCCGGACGCTCGCATTAAGGGGAGATGGCGGCGCGCCTACGCGCCGAGGCCGCGCATGCGGCCGCCCGGCGCGGGGGGGCCGCGCGGGAGCAGGCGGATCAGATCTCCTCGTCGTAGCCGCCGTCGTCGTAGCCGCCATCGTCATAGGCGGCCGCGTCGTCCTGGCCATAGGCGGCGGCGTCGTTGCCGCTGGCCGGATCGGTCCAGGGCGAGGAGGTCGGCACGGCATCCTGGCCGAAGGCGCCACCGGTCGCGGCCTCGGCCGCGCCACCGCCGGAGAAGGCCGACATCAGCGCGTTGCCGAGCAGCATGCCGCCCGCCACGCCGACCGCGGTCATCATCGCGGTGCCGAGGAAGCCCGAGCCGCCGCGCTGCATCGCGGCCGGGTTGTAGCCCGGCGGATACTGCGGCTGCGGGCGCGGCGGCATCGGCGCCGGGCGGCTGCCGCCGCCGAACAGGCCGCCGAGCATGCCGCGGTTCTGCGAGGCCTGGCCCTGGCGGCGGGCATTCTCCGCCTCCCATTCCAGCTGCTGGATGCGGTTCTGCATCTCGACCAGCGCGGCCTCCTGCACGAAGGCCATCTGGGTCAGCCGGTAGCGGGCCTCGGGGTGCTGCGCCATCAGGTCGGCGATCAGCCGGTCGGCCTCCGGATCCACCGGCGGCAGCGGCGGCTGCGCCGGCTGGGCGCTGCCGCCCAGCCCACCCCAGGGCGAGG
Organism: Falsiroseomonas sp. RANM36; assembly: GCF_056682175.1. Lineage (NCBI taxonomy): Bacteria > Pseudomonadati > Pseudomonadota > Alphaproteobacteria > Acetobacterales > Roseomonadaceae > Falsiroseomonas > Falsiroseomonas sp. RANM36. Next base: position 541,911 of record NZ_JBWXTD010000004.1, on the reverse strand, counting down.
CCGGGCGCGCGGGTGCCGCGCTTGCCGCGCCGCTCACCCGCTCCACGAAGCTGGTGATGATCCGGCGTTCCTCGTCCGTCATGGTCCTCTCTGTTCCTTTCTCGGGGCCCGTTCGGGGCCGCGCATCGCGGGGGTGGGGCTCGGTAGGGCGCCCGCGCCACCTTACCGAAGGTTCATCTATCGCGGAACGTGGCCCGCTCCAACGGGGTTTTCAAGCATCGCCCGCGTGACGATGCGTGACGCCGCGGATCAGCCTGGAAGCCGGGTCGGCAGGCCGAGCCGGCGCCACTCGATCACCGGGCAGCGATCCATCACCACGACCAGCCCGGCCGCCCGCGCCCGTGCCGCCGCCGCCTCGTCCACGACGCCGAGCTGCAGCCAGACGGAGCGCGCGCCGAGGCGGACCGCTTCCTCCACCACCGCACCGGCCAGCGCGGATCGGCGGAAGACGTCCACCATGTCGAGCGGCCGCGCCGCGGCGAGGTCGGGCAGCACCGTCCGGCCATGGATCTCGCGGCCGGCGAGTTGCGGGTTGACCGGGACCGCGTCGTAGCCGCGCGCGAGCAGGAAGCCGAACACGCCATGGCTCGGCCGCTCCGGCCGGTCGGAGGCACCGACCACGGCGATGCGGCGGGTCGTCAGCAGCAGGTCGCGAATCGCGGCGTCGTCCACCCCGGCTGTTCCCTTCCGGCCGGCGCGCTATCGCACGCCGAGCGCCTGGTAGAGCCGGGCGGCCGGCGGCCAGGCCTCGACGATCTCGGCATCGTAGCGCCAGGTCGCCCAGCCCGCGCCGCCCAGGATGGCGAGGGAGAGCAGCCAGGCCAGCACCAGCGGCGCGCCGCCGCGCGGCGGATCGGCGGGTGGGCGATAGGGCAGCGGCGGGTCCGGCACGGGGGGCTGTCGCGGGTGGCGCGGCGGCAGCGCCTCGGCAAGCGTGTCGGTGGGTTCCGGGATGCGGGACCCGTGCGGGTGCGGCTCGGGCTCTGGTGCCGGCGTTTCCGAAGCGCGCGGCGCCGGCGCGGGGGGAGCCGGCGTGGGGGGGACCGGCGCGGCTGCCGGCGCGGCTGCCGGCGCGACTTCGGCGGCGCGCGGGGCTTCGGGAACCGGCGCGGTTGGCGGCGGGGGTGGCGGCGGGGGTGGCGCGACGGCTGCCGGCGCCGGCGGGGCCCCCCCCCCCCCCCCCCCGCCGCGGCGCGGCGCGGGGCGCGCCCCCCGCGCCGCGGGGCGGGCGCCCGGGGCGCG
>NZ_JBWXTD010000004.1:537474-540569 GCF_056682175.1 Falsiroseomonas sp. RANM36 | reverse complement strand
GGGGCTTCTGGGGGGGGGGGTGCCGCCGCCCCCCCACACCCCCCCCCCCCCCCCCCCCCCGGGGCCGGGCGCGGGGGGGGCTTCTGTTGCCCGGCGCCCCCCGAGCCGCGCTTACCTAGTGTTAGGCAGCGAGTGCGACAGCCTCGCGGCGGTTGTCGTTCGCACTTAGGTTTTAGCCCGATAACGGCGGTACAATGCCGGGCAAAAGCGACCCCTTTACCACGCGCGTCGAGCCTGTTTCGCCCCCTTGCCAGGCCGGCCGACAAGCCGGGGAAGGATGGTGGAGGCGCCGGGCACTGCCCCCGGGTCCGCAACGCTTATGCCGAGTCGTGTTTATCGCCATAGCCGGCAAGCCGGCACCGACGCATATAGGCGGTCCCGCTACCGGAATCGAGGGGCATCCGTTAGGAAGACCGGCTTCCAGGGGGACCGGGCATGGCGCTGACCGCCGAGCAGCAGCAGGAGATCGAGGCCGGGCGCGGCGCCCCCGCCGCCCCCCCCCCCCCCCCCCCCCCCCCCCCGCCCCCCCACGCGCCGCCACGCCGGCCTCCCGGGGGGCCGGGCCTGGGCGCTGCCCCCCGCGCCGCCGCTGCCCTGCGCGGCGGGGGGCGGCGCCACGGCCGCCACGCGCCGCCCCACCGTGCCCGGCCTGGAAGCCATGCTGGCCCAGGCCCTTCCGGTGCTGGACCACGGCTTCGTCCGCGTCGTGGACTACATGGGCGACGACGCCGCCATCGTGCAGGCCGCTCGCGTCTCCTACGGCCGCGGCACCCGCGCGGCGAACGAGGATCGTGGGCTGATCCGCTACCTCATGCGCCATCGCCACTCGACGCCCTTCGAGATGTGCGAGATCAAGTATCACGTGAAGCTGCCGATCTTCGTCGCGCGGCAGTGGATCCGGCACCGCACCGCCAACGTGAACGAGTACAGCGCCCGCTACTCCATCCTGGACCGCGAGTTCTACATCCCGGCGCCCGAGCACCTCGCCGCGCAATCCGCCGTGAACCGCCAGGGCCGCGGCGCCGTGCTGGAGGGGCCGGAGGCCGCCCGCGTGCTGGACCTGCTGCGCGAGGATTCCACGCGGAACTACGACCACTACCTGGAGATGCTGAACGAGGACGACCAGGGCACCGCGCTCGATCCGTCCCGCCACGGCCTGGCGCGCGAACTCGCACGGATGAACCTGACCCTCAACGCCTATACGCAGTGGTATTGGAAGACGGACCTGCACAACCTCTTCCACTTCCTGTCGCTCCGCGCCGACGCCCATGCGCAATACGAGATCCGCGCCTATGCGGAGGCGATGATGACCGGCGTCGAGGCCTGGGTGCCCATGGCCGCCGCCGCCTTCCGCGACTATCGCCTGGGCGCCGTCACCTTCTCGGCGCAGATGCTGGCGATCGTGCAGCGGATGGTCGCCGGCGAGACCGTGGCGCAGGAGGGCTCCGGCCTGTCGAAGCGCGAATGGCGCGAATTGATGGACGCGCTGGGGCGTGGCGAGTAGCGCGACCGCCAAGCCGCGCGCCCGCCCGGGCCCGCGCCGGCCGGCAGCGGGGACGGGGCGCGCCCCGGCCTGGCTGGCGCGCTGGTGGAAGGTGGCGCTGCTGGTGCTGCTGGTCACCATCGGCCTGCCGCTGGCCCATGCGCTGTTCGGTGAAGTCGTCGCGCTGCTCGGCCTTGCGGCCTTGATCGGTTTCCTCGTCGGCCGATGGACCGCCGCATGACCCCTGATCGCATCGCCGCCGTCATCGACTTCCTCGCGCTCGCCGACCGTCTCAAGCATGTCGAGCGACGCGGCCGCACCGTCGGCCCGGACGGCGCCGCGCGGCAGGAGAATTCCGCCGAGCATTGCTGGAACGTCGCGCTGGTGGCGCTGCTGCTGCATGGCGAGGTCGCGGACCCGCCCGAGCTCGGCCATGTGCTGGCGATGATCGCGGCGCATGACCTGGTCGAGGTCGAGGCCGGCGACACCTTCGCCTATGACGAGGCGCATATGCTGACCCAGGCGGAGCGCGAGAAGGCTGCGGCGGACGTCGTCTTCGCCCGCCTGCCGCCCGATCTGGGCGCCCGCATGCGCGCGCTGTGGGAGGAGTTCGAGGAGGGCGAGACCGCCGCCGCCCGCTTCGCCATGGCCTGCGACCGCGCCCAGGGTTTTCTCCAAGGCGTGATCGGCACCGGCCATTGGCGCGCCGAAGGGGTCAGCGAGGCGCAGACCTACAAACGCATGGAGCCCGCGCGGAAGGCCGCGCCGGTCTTCGAGGCGCTGATCGCCACCCTCTACGAACGCGCCAGGGCAGGGGGCATGTTCGCGGAGCCCCGCCCATGAGCGTGATCGTCTTCGGCTCCGCCAATGCCGACCTGGTCTTCCCGGTGCCGCAACTGCCCGCGCCCGGCGTGACGGTGCTGGGCGAGGGCGTGCGCAGCTTTCCGGGCGGCAAGGGCGCCAACCAGGCGGTCGCGGCCGCCCTCGACGGAGCGCAGGTTGCCTTCGCCGGCTGCGTCGGCCGCGACGCCTTCGCTGAGGTCGCGACGCAGGGCCTGCGCGATGCGGGCGTGGACCTTTCGCGCCTCCTCGTCATGGACCAGCCCACCGGCTGCGCGGCGATCTGCGTGGACCCGGAGGGCCGCAACCAGATCGCCGTCGCGCCCGGCGCCAACCTCGCCGCCCGCGCCGCGCAGGTTGAAGACGCGGCGCTGCATCCTGGCGTGGTGCTGCTGCTGCAGATGGAAGTGCCGCCCGCGGAGATCGCGGCGCTGGTCGCGCGGGCGAAGGCGCGGGGCGCGCGCGTGGTGCTCAACCTCGCCCCGCCCGGCGAATTGCCGGAGGCGACGCTGCGCGCCCTCGACCTGCTGGTGGTGACCGAGCCCGAGGCCGCGGGGCTGGCCGGGCGGCTCGGCTGCGCGGCGGAGGCACCCGCGCTGCGCGGCGCGCTCGGCGTGGATGTCGCGGTGACGATGGGCGAGGCCGGCACCGTCGCCGCCACGGCCCAGGGCGAGGTCGCGGTGCCGGCCTTCCCGGTCGTGGCCGGGGGCACGACCGGCGCGGGCGCATGGTGGGGCGGGGGGCGCGGGGCGGCCCAGGATGGCGGGCAGGC
>NZ_JBWXTD010000004.1:535249-537374 GCF_056682175.1 Falsiroseomonas sp. RANM36 | reverse complement strand
GCGGGGGGGGGGGGTGGGCGGGGCGCCTGGGGGCGGGGCGGCCCCGGGCGCCGCCCGGGCCCGGGGCGCGGGCGGGGGGCCGGCCTTCCCGGTCGTGCCGGTGGACACGACCGGCGCGGGCGATTGCTGGTGCGGGGTGCTCTGCGCGGCACTGGATCGCGGGCTGCCGCTGCGCGACGCGATGCGGCGGGCGAGCGCGGCCGCCGCCATCGCCGTGACGCGGCCGGGCGCGGCGAGTGCCATGCCGGTGGCGGCGGAGACCGACGCCCTGCTGGGATAGGTCCTGCGGCGGCAGGATCCGCCTTGGTCGTTCCGTCCTTGCATCCTACGATCCCGACGATGGTGGCCGGGACCGATCGCATGACAGCAACGACGCAGCGCATGCCGGCCTTCGGGCCGCGGATGCTGGCGATGCCGCTGATCCGCCTTGTCGTGCTCGGCGCCGCCCTCTTCGTCATGCTCGTCATGAGCAACGATGTGATGCTGGCCCTGTCGGGCCGGCCGCTCGCCGCGGCCGCGGGGGTGGCTGGCATGACGGCGGCGGGGCTCGCCGTCTATGTCGGCTTCGCCCGCTTGGTCGAGCGGCGCCGCGTGGAGGAGCTGTCCTTGCCGGGCATGGGCCGGGAACTCGGCCTCGGCCTCGCGATCGGGGCCGGGCTCTACGCCGCCTGCGTTCTCGTGCTTCTGGTCCTCGGCATCTACCGGATCGAGGGGCTGAACCCCTGGACCTTCCTCCTGCCGGCGCTGGCCATGGCACTGAGCTCCGGCATCTTCGAGGAGCTGCTGTTCCGCGGCGTGGTGTTCCGCTCGGTGGAGGAGGTCTGCGGCAGCTGGGTCGCGCTGGTGGTGTCGTCCCTCGTCTTCGGCTTCGTGCACCTGCTCAACCCGGCGGGCACGGTCATGGGCGCGCTCTTCATCAGCATCGAGGCCGGGCTGCTGCTCGCCGCCGCCTACATGCTGACGCGCCGCCTCTGGCTCAGCATCGGATTCCACATGGCCTGGAACTACACGCAGTCGGCGATCTTCTCCGGCATCGTGTCGGGCGGCGACACCGATCCGGGGCTGATCCGGGCCAGCATCGAAGGGCCGGCGGCGCTGACGGGCGGCAGCTTCGGGCTGGAATCCTCGCTGGTGGCCTTCGTGCTCTGCACCGCCACCGGCCTGGTCCTGCTGGCCCTCGCCATCCGGCGCGGCCGCATCAGGCCGCCCGCCTGGCGGCGCACGGCCTGACCGGCCGGCGCGCTATTCCACCACGATCTTCGGCCCGGCGCCGCCACCCGCGCGCTCAGCCAGCTTCTCCCGTAGCCGGGTGGCGATGCGCTGATAGGCCTTCGCCTCCTCCGTCTCCGGCTGCGCCGCGACGATCGGGGTGCCGGCATCGGCGAGCTCGCGGATCGCCAGCTTCAGCGGCAGCTCGCCCAGGAACTCCACGCCCAGCCGCTCGGCCTCGGCGCGTGCTCCGCCATGGCCGAACAGCTCCGCCCGGTGGCCGCAATTGGGGCAGCAATAGAAGGACATGTTCTCGATCAGCCCGAGCACCGGCACGCCGACCTTCTCGAACATCTTCACGCCGCGCCTTGCATCGATCAGCGCCACGTCCTGCGGGGTGGAGACGATCACCGCGCCGGCCAGCGGCACGCGCTGGCTCATCGTCAGCTGCGCGTCGCCGGTGCCGGGCGGCATGTCCACCACCATGATGTCGAGCGGCCCCCACTCGACCTGGCCCATCATCTGCTCGAGCGCACCCATCACCATCGGGCCGCGCCAGATCATCGCGGTCTCCGCCTCCACCAGGAAGCCGATGGACATGGCCGTCAGGCCCCAGCGCTGCAGCGGGATGATGCGCTGCCCCTCGGCGCGGGGCCGCTCACGCGTGCCGAGCATCTGCGGCAGGGAGGGGCCGTAGATGTCGGCATCGAGCAGCCCGACCTTGAGACCCTGGGAGGCCAGCGCCACCGCCAGGTTGACCGCGGTGGTGGACTTGCCCACGCCGCCCTTGCCGGAGGCGACGGCGACGATGGCGCCGACCTGGGGCAGCAGCATCGGTCCGGTGCCCGGTCCGCCTGCCTTGCCCGCGGGGCCGCCGGCCGGCCCCCCCCGCGCCCCCGCGGGGGCGGGGGGGGCC
>NZ_JBWXTD010000004.1:532243-535149 GCF_056682175.1 Falsiroseomonas sp. RANM36 | reverse complement strand
GGGCGCGCCGGGGGGGGGGGGGGCGGGCGCGGCGGGGGGCGGCGGGGGGGGGGCGGGGGGGGGGGGGGGGCGCCGGGGCGGGGGGCTGCGGCGCCGCCGCGCGATGCGCGGTCAGCACCACCGTCGCCGAGATCACGCCCTTCACCCCGGCGACGGCGCGCTCGGCGGCGGCGCGGAGCGGTTCCGAGTCGCGCGCCCGCTCGCGCGGCACCTGCAGGGCGAGCTGGACCATCCCGTCCCGGACGGTGAGGCCTTCGACCATCCCGGCCTCGACCACGTCGCGCCCGCTCGCCGGGTCGCGGACAGCCCGCAGCGCCGACCGGATCGCGCCCTCCAGCGTTTCGCCCATCGCTTGAAAATCCCTTCGAAAGCCTCGATATCCGCGCCGTTGCGGCACCCGGCCGGCCGGATGAAGGCTCGGCCGGGCCGACGCGCGGCGCGGCGGCCGGGTTTCGGGCAGCGCCCTGTCGCGCCGGTCCATGCGGGCCCATATGGACCGGCAGCGCGAAGGCTGCACCCCTCCCTGTGCGGCGGGGCGGCAACGCGGCAAGAACCGCCGGACGAGACGGAGGCCGGGTAGACCCATGGCGTGGAACAACAGCGGCGGACCCAGCCCGTGGGGCAATCCCCGGCCGGGCGGTCCTTGGGGCGCGCCGCAGCCGCCCTCCGGGGGCGGAGGCGGTGGCCGTGGGCCAGGGCCTGACCTGGATGACGTGATCCGCCAGGCACAGGACGCCGTGCGGCGCTGGCTGCCGCGCGGCGCCGGCGGCAAGGGTTTCGCGCTGATCGGCCTGGTGCTGGTGGCGCTCTGGGCCGCGTCCGGCTTCTACCGCGTGGACCCGGACGAGCAGGGCGTGGTGCTGCGCTTCGGCGCCTTCGACCGCACCGCCCCGCCCGGCCTGAACTACCACATCCCCTGGCCGGTCGAGAGCGTGACCACGCCCCGCGTCACCCGCATCAACCGCGTGGACATCGGCTTCCGCGGACCGATCGAGGGCACGACCGCGTCGGGCCGGCCCGTTTCCTCCCGCGACGTGCTGGAGGAGAGCATGATGCTGACCGGCGACGAGAACATCATCGACATCGACTTCGCCGTGTTCTGGCGCATCCGCGATGTCGAGCAGTTCCTGTTCAACACCCGCAACCCCGAGGCCACGGTGAAGTCCGCCGCCGAGAGCGTCATGCGCGAGGTGATCGGCCGCACGCCGATCCAGCCCGCCCTGACCGAGGCGCGCGCCCAGATCGAGCAGGAGGTGCGCAGCGGCACCCAGGCGATCATGGAACAGTATGGCGCCGGCATCGAGATCGCGCAGGTGCAGCTGCAGAAGGTGGACCCGCCCGCCCAGGTGGTGGACGCGTTCCGCGACGTGCAGCGCGCCAACGCCGACCGCGAGCGCCTGCGCAACGAGGCCGAGAGCTACCGCAACGACATCATCCCCCGTGCCCGCGGCGAGGCCGAGCGCCTGGTGCAGGAAGCCGAGGGCGTGCGCGAGAGCCAGATCGCCCGCGCCCGAGGCGAGGCGCAGCGCTTCGTCAGCGTGCTCACGGCCTACCAGCAGGCACAGGACGTGACGGTGCGGCGCATGTATATCGAGACGATGGAGGAGATCCTCCGCCGCAACCCGACGGTGCTGGTGGACACCGGGCTGCAGGGCGTGGTGCCCTTCCTGAACCTCAACGACCCGGCGCGCAGCCCAGCCGTGGCGGCGCCCCAGCTGGTGCGCCCGCAGCAGTCGCCGGCCTCCGCCGGTTCGTTCCAGCCTTCGACCTCGCCGCCACTGCAGGGCCGCCAGCCGGGAGTGCCCCGATGAACCGCCTTCTCATCGCCGGGATCGCGGCCGTCGTCGCGCTGGTCGTCGCCGCCTCGACACTGTTCACGGTGCATCAGACCCAGCAGGTGCTGATCACCCAGTTCGGCCAGCCGATCCGCGTCATCAACGAGCCGGGGCTGCACGCGAAGATTCCGTTCGTGCAGTCGGTCATCGCCTTCGATCGCCGCCTGCTCGACTTCGAGGCGCCGGGCGAGGAAGTGATCCTCGGCGACCAGCGCCGGCTCATCGTGGACAGCTTCACCCGCTACCGCATCACCGACCCGCTGCTGTTCTTCCAGACCGTCGGCGCGACGGAAGCCGGCATCCGCGCGCGGCTGAATTCGATCGTCACCTCCTCGCTGCGCCGCGTGCTGGGCAACGAGCCGCTGCTGTCGGTGCTCTCGACCGACCGCGTCCGGATCATGGACACCATCCAGCGCCAGGTGAACGAGGAGGCGCGGCGCTTCGGCATCCAGGTGACGGATGTGCGGATCCGCCGCACCGACCTGCCGGAGGAGAACACCCAGGCGATCCTCAATCGGATGCAGTCCGAGCGCGAGCGCGTGGCGCGCGAGGCACGCGCCGAGGGTGCCGAGGTCGCCGCCCGCGTCCGCGCCAGCGCCGACCGCGAGCGCACCGTTCTGCTGGCGGAGGCGACCGCGCAATCCGACATCCTGCGCGGCCAGGGCGAGCAGGAGGCGATCCGCATCTTCGCCGACGCCTTCCAGCGCGATCCGCAGTTCTTCCAGTTCTGGCGGAGCATGCAGGCCTATCGGGACGCCTTCGGCGAAGGCGATACGCGCCTGCTGCTGTCGCCGGACGGGGAGTTCTTCCGCTACTTCCGCCAGGGCATGTCGGGGGCGCCCCTGCCGGCCGCGCCCGCGGCGCCGCCCACCGCGGCCGCGGGCGCGCCGGCCTCGCCTGCCGCCGGCGCGGCCTCGAACTGATCCGGCGCGCCGGGCGTGCGGTTCGAGCAGGTCCTTGCCGGGCTGGGCGTCGTCCTGGCCGTCGAGGGCCTGCTCTATGCCGTGGCGCCGGGCGCGATGCGCCGTCTCGTCGCCGCGCTCGCCGCGCAGCCGGAGGCGCGGCTGCGCG
>NZ_JBWXTD010000004.1:530253-532143 GCF_056682175.1 Falsiroseomonas sp. RANM36 | reverse complement strand
CCCGCCGCTGGTGGAACGGCCGGCGCACCTCGTCACCGCGCGGTGCCTGCTGTTCCTGTTCCCGCCGCTGCGCGGCGCCGGCCTGGCCGCCGCCATCATCGGCCTGGCGATCGCCTGGGTGCTGACGGCCGGCTGAGGCGCGTATCGTCGCGCGTCGTGGCATGCCGTGACATGCCGGCCGGCGTCCGCCACGCGGCGAGCGTGCCAATGTAACCGCCGGACGGCCCAGCTTCCTGGGGCGTCCGGCCGAATTCAGCCAGGGAAGGTTCCCGCCCGTGCGTCTCGCTCCCATCGCCCTTGCGGCCGTGCTGGCCCGGCCATTCGCGGCGGCGCCGCCATCGGCCGTGCCCGCCCAGCCGATCTCGCCGCCGATCCCGCCGCCCCGCGCGCCCTCCTCCTTCGCGCCGCTGGCGCGGCGCCTGCTGCCGGCGGTGGTGAACATCCAGACCACCCAGGCCGCCGGCCAGGCCCGTGCCGGGCGCGACGCGCCGGAGGTGCCGCAGGCCCCGCCGGGCAGCCCCTTCGAGGAGTTCTTCCGCGACTTCCTGGAGCGTAACAGGCCGCAGACGCCCGGCCAGCCCGGCCGCCCGCAGCCGCCGGCGCGCCGCGGCCAGTCGCTCGGCTCCGGCTTCATCATCGACCCGTCCGGCATCGTGGTGACCAACAACCACGTCATCGCGGGCGCGGACGAGATCAACGTGGTCCTGCAGGACAACACGACGATCCGCGCCGAGCTGCTCGGCGCCGACCCGCGCACAGACCTGGCCGTGCTGCGCGTGCGCCACAGCGCGCCGCTGCCCTCCGTGCCCTTCGGCGACAGCGACACGGCGCAGGTCGGCGACTGGGTGGTCGCGATCGGCAACCCCTTCGGCCTCGGCGGGTCGGTCACGGCGGGCATCGTCTCGGCGCGCGGCCGCGACATCCGCCAGGGGCTCTATGACGACTTCATCCAGACCGATGCCGCGATCAACCGCGGCAATTCCGGCGGCCCGCTGTTCAACCTCCAGGGCGAGGTGGTCGGCATCAACACGGCGATCTACTCGCCCTCCGGCGGCTCGATCGGCATCGGCTTCTCGATCCCGTCCAACCTCGCCAAGAACATCGTGGCGCCGCTGCGCGACGACGGCCGCGGGCGGCGCGGCTGGCTCGGCGTGAACATCCAGCAGGTCACGGACGAGATCGCCGAGAGCCTCGGCCTTGGCAGCCATGCGCGCGGCGCGCTGGTCGCACGCGCGCAGGAAGGCGGGCCGGCGGCGGCCGGCGGGATCCAGGCCGGCGACGTGATCCTGCGCTTCAACAACCAGGATGTGCGCGAGATGCGCAACCTGCCGCGCATCGTCGCCGAGACGCAGGTGGGGTCGCGCGTGCCGGTGGTGGTCTGGCGGGACGGCCGCGAGCGCACCATCGAGATCACGGTGGCCGAGCTGCCCTCGGAGCAGCAGCAGGCCGCGGTGCAGCCTGGGCAGCAGGCGCCGCGTCAGCAGCAGACCGAGCTTTCGGGCCTCGGCCTGCGCATCGCGCCGATCACGCCGGAGCTGCGCGAGCGCTTCAGCCTGCGCGCCGAGAGCCGTGGCGTGGTGATCACCGAGGTCTCGCCCGGCAGCCCGGCGGCGGAACGGGAGCTGCGCCCCGGCGACGTGATCGTCGAGGTCCAGCAGGAGCGCGTCGCCACGCCGGAGGAGGTGCAGGAGCGGCTGGAGCGTCTGCGCCGGCAGAACCGCGCGACGGCCCTGCTGCTGATCGAGAGCGCGCAGGGCCAGCGCTGGGTGCCGCTGCGACTGAACGCGCCGCAGCGCGGCCAGCCGGGGTGAGGTAGGCGGGGGGGGGGGGGCCCCCCCCCGCCCCCCCCCCCCCCCCGGCGGGGGGGGCCGCGGCGCCCCCGCCGGGGGG
>NZ_JBWXTD010000004.1:526204-530153 GCF_056682175.1 Falsiroseomonas sp. RANM36 | reverse complement strand
GGCCGGGGGGCGCGCGCCCCCCCCCCCCCCCCCGGGGGGGGGGGGGGGGGGGGGGGGCCCCCCCCCCCCCCCCCGCATCGCTCAGCCCCGCACGAACTCGCCCCGGCGGTAGCCCTGCGCGAACAGCAGCGCCGTCAGGTCGCCGTGATCCACCTTCGCCCGCGATGCCGCCGCGACGGCGGGCTTGGCACGGTAGGCGATGCCGAGCCCGGCCGCGCGGAGCATGTCGAGGTCGTTGGCGCCGTCGCCGACCGCCAGCGTCGCCTCCATCGGCAGCCCGTTCGCGCTGGCCAGGCGTGTGAGCGTCGCCAGCTTGCCGTCGCGACCGAAGATCGGCTCCGCCACACGCCCGGTGAGCTTGCCGTCCTGCACGATCAGCGTGTTCGATACGTGCTCATGGAACCCGAGCTTCGCGGCCACGCGCCCGGTGAAGAAGGTGAAGCCGCCCGAGGCGAGGCAGCAGGTCGCGCCATGCGCGCGCATGGTCGCGACCAGCTCCGCCGCGCCGGGCATGATCGGCGTCTCCGCCCAGGTGGCCTCCAGCGCCGAGACGTCGAGCCCTGCGAGCATCGCCACCCGCGCGACCAGGGCCTCGCGGAAGTCCAGCTCGCCATTCATCGCGCGCGCGGTGATCGCGGCGATCTTCTCCTTCAGCCCGGCGAAGGCCGCGATCTCGTCCAGCGTCTCGGTGGTGACGATGGTGCTGTCCATGTCGGCGACGAGCAGGCGCTTGCGCCGCCCCTCGCGCGGCTGCGCGATCGCGTCCACCGGCGCGCCGGCCAGCGCGGCCCACGCCGCCGCCACCGCCTGGTCGGGTGCGCCGGTGAAGGGGATGTCCGCTGCCTCGCCTTCCGCCAGCCAGTCGGGGCGTTCCGGGGCGCCGCCGAGCGCGTCCAGCGCGGCGCGCACCCGGCTGACCAGCGCGGGCTCGAGCGCGCCGGGCTGGGCGATCAGGGTCAGGATGTGGGGCATGGCGCGCGCCCTCTGCCACCATGATCGCCACCGCGCAACCCGCCGCGATTCTGCTGGCGGGCCCGACCGCCTCGGGCAAGAGCGCGCTGGCGCTGGTGCTCGCGGAGCGCCTCGGCGGCGAGGTCATCAATGCCGATTCCATGCAGGTCTATCGCGAGCTGCGCATCGTCACCGCGCGTCCGTCGGAGGTCGACCAGGCGCGCGCGCCGCACGCGCTCTACGGCGTCCGGCCCGCGGCGGAGGCCGGCACCGCCGCCTGGTGGCGCGGCGCTGCGCTCGCCGCGATGGACCGGGCGCGCGCCGCGGGACGCGTGCCGATCCTGTGCGGCGGCACCGGGCTCTATTTCGCCGCGCTGACCGAGGGGCTGGCCGAGATCCCGCCGATCCCGCCCGCGGCGCGGGAGGAGGCGCGGCGCCTGCTGGCGGTGGAGGGGCCGGCCGCCCTGCATGCGCGCCTCACCCTCCGCGATCCCGAGACGGCGGCCGGGCTGCGCCCGACCGACAGCCAGCGCCTCGCCCGCGCCTACGAGGTGGTGATCGGCACCGGCCGCGGCCTGCGGGACTGGCAGCGTGCAGGCGGCACCGGCGCGGCGCCCTGGCGCTTCGCCGCGCTCATCCTCGATCCGCCGCGCGACGCGCTGCGGGCGGCGATCGCGGCGCGCTGGGCGGCGATGCTGGACGCCGGCGCGGTGGAGGAGGTGCGCGCCCTCGCGACCCTCGGGCTCGATCCGGCGCTGCCGGCGATGCGCGCCCATGGCGTGCCCGAACTGCTGGCGCATCTCCGCGGCGCGATGACGCTGGAGGCGGCCTCGGCGCGGGCGATCCTGAACACCGGGCAGTACACCAAGCGCCAGGCGACGTGGTTTCGCCATCGCGCACTCGCGCCTGCGTCCGAAACGAGGCGATTTAGTGCAATGGGAGCGTCATTGGCGCAAGATTCGGAAAGTTTGTTAGAATATTTCGCAGTTTTTGTTGGAAGACGTCATTGACGCAGTGCGGCATGGCGCGTAAGGGTGCCGGCCCCGGCAAGGATCGGCCTTGCCGGGCGCATCCAGCACGCGCAACGCGCAGGCCAAGCGCAGGAAAGTACGCACGAAGATGTCCGCCACCACCCAGCACGCCGAGCCCGCCGCCCTGACGATGTCGGGCGCCGAGGTCGTCCTCCGCGCGCTGAAGGACCAGGGCGTAGAGGTCATCTTCGGCTATCCGGGCGGTGCGGTATTGCCGATCTACGACGCGATCTTCCAGCAGAACGCCATCCGCCACATCCTGGTGCGCCATGAGCAGGCCGCGGTGCACGCCGCGGAGGGCTATGCGCGCTCCACCGGCAAGGTCGGCGTGGTGCTCGTCACCTCCGGTCCCGGCGCGACCAACGCGGTGACGGGCCTTGTGGATGCGCTGATGGACAGCATCCCGGTGGTCTGCCTGACCGGCCAGGTGCCGACCCACCTGATCGGCAACGACGCGTTCCAGGAGGCCGACACCACCGGCATCACGCGCCCCGCGACCAAGCACAACTACCTGGTCAAGAAGAGCGGCGATCTCGCCCGCGTGGTCCACGAGGCCTTTCGCGTGGCGCGCACCGGCCGCCCCGGTCCCGTCGTCATCGACCTGCCGAAGGACATCCTGATCAGCAAGGCGCCGTACGAGGAAGCGCCCGGCGAGGACGTTCCGCACCGCTCCTACCGCCCGCAGACGGAGCCGGACATGGCGCAGGTGCGCAAGGCGGTGGCGCTGCTGAAGGCGGCGAAGAAGCCGGTGATCTACACCGGCGGCGGCGTGATCAATGCTGGCCCGCACGCCTCCGAGCTGCTGACGAAGTTCGTCCGGATGACGGGCTTCCCCTGCACCAACACCCTGATGGGCCTCGGCGCCTTCCCGCACAGCGACCCGCAGTTCCTCGGCATGCTGGGGATGCACGGCACCTACGAGGCGAACCTGGTGATGCATGGCTGCGACGTCATGCTGAACATCGGCGCCCGCTTCGACGACCGCGTGACGGGCAAGCTGTCCCACTTCGCGCCGACGTCCAAGAAGATCCACTGCGACATCGACCCGTCCTCCATCAACAAGAACGTCAAGGTGGACGTGCCGATCGTGGGCGATGCCGGGCGCATCATCGCCGCGCTGATCGAGGCGTGGAAGGAAGACGCGACCCAGCCGGACCGCGAGGCGCTCGCCGCCTGGTGGCGCCAGATCGACCAGTGGCGCGCCAAGGACTGCCTGCGCTACACGCAGAAGGGCAGCATCATCAAGCCGCAGCACGCGGTGAAGCGCCTGTTCGAGATCACGAAGGAACTCGGCAAGGAGACCTTCATCACCACCGAGGTCGGCCAGCACCAGATGTGGGCCGCCCAGTATTTCGGGTTCGACAAGCCGAACCGCTGGATGACCTCGGGCGGCCTCGGCACCATGGGCTACGGCCTGCCGGCGGCGATGGGCGTGCAGATCGCCCACCCCGACGCGCTGGTGATCGACATCGCCGGCGAGGCCTCGATCCTGATGAACATCCAGGAGATGTCCACGCTGGCGCAGTACCGCCTGCCGGTGAAGGTGTTCATCCTGAACAACGAGTACATGGGCATGGTGCGCCAGTGGCAGGAACTGCTGCATGGCGGCCGCTACTCGGAAAGCTACAGCGCCGCGCTGCCGGACTTCGTGAAGCTGGCCGAGAGCTTCCATGGCGTGGGGATGCGCGCGGAGACCGCCGACGACCTCGACCGCGTCATCCGGGAGATGATCGCGATCGACCGCCCCGTCATCGCCGACATCGTGGTGGACCAGAAGGAAAACTGCTTCCCGATGATCCCCTCGGGCGCGGCGCACAACGAGATGATCCTGGGGCCCGACCAGGAGGGCAACGCGGCGATGGTGACGGACGAGGGCAAGGTTCTCGTATAGGCCGCCCCGCTTCGATCTTCCGCGGGGGGGGGGGCGCGCCCCCCCGGGGGCCGGGGGGGGGGCCCGGGGCGGCGCC
>NZ_JBWXTD010000004.1:518547-526194 GCF_056682175.1 Falsiroseomonas sp. RANM36 | reverse complement strand
GGGGGTTGGTTCGCCCTGCGCCGCCCCGGCTGCGCGGGGCGGGGGCGGGCCGCGCCGCCCGCCTGTCGCCGCTTTTCTGGATTCCGACCATGCCTGATCCGAACGACAATCACATGCGCGCCGCGACGATCGCGGTGCTGGTGGAGAACGAGGCCGGCGTGCTGGCGCGCGTCATCGGCCTGTTCTCCGGCCGCGGCTACAACATCGACAGCCTGACCGTCGCGCCGGTGGACGACACCGGCCGCATCTCCCGCATCACGGTCGTCACCAGCGGGACGGAGATGGTGATCGAGCAGATCAAGGCGCAGCTCGATCGCCTGGTTCCGGTCCACAAGGTCTCCGACCTGACGCTGGAAGGCCCGCACCTCGTTCGTGAGCTCGCGCTGATCAAGGTGGTGGGCAAGGGCGACGACCGCGTGGAGGCGCTGCGCCTGGCCGACGCCTTCCGCGCCCGCGTGGTGGACGCGACGACGGAAAGTTTCGTCTTCGAGATGACCGGCAACGCCGACAAGATCGACGCCTTCTGCGCGCTGATGCGGCCGATCGGGCTGGCGGAGGTGAGCAGGACGGGCGCCGTCGCCATCGCGCGCGGCACGCGGTCGCTGCTGCGATGAAACCTGGGCGGTCCCGGGGGGTTGCGCAGGCGCAATCCCTGGATCCGCACCGATGAAGCTCTTCACCTGTGACGTCTGCGCCAACCTGCTGCATTTCGAGAACACGCGCTGCGAAGCCTGCGGCGCCGCGCTCGGCTTCCTGCCCGGGCGGGCGGTGATGTCCTCCCTGACCGCGGAGGATGGCGGGCTGCGCGCCCATGCCGATGGCGGGCGCACCTATCGCGCCTGCGCCAACGCCACCTACGATGCCTGCAACTGGATGATCCCGGTCGAGGCCGATGGCCGGTATTGCGCCGCCTGCGCGCACAACCGGACGGTGCCGGACCTCTCCGACCCCGCCAACCTGCTGCTGTGGCGCCGGGTGCAGGGGGCGCTGCATCGCCTGATCTACACGCTGGAGCGCATGGGCCTGCCGCACCCGACCCGCGCCGAGGGCGCGGACAGCGGCGGCCTGGTCTTCGACATCCTGGCCGATCCTCCCGATCCCGGCGCGCCGCGCGTGATGACCGGGCATGAGGAGGGGCTCATCACGCTCGCCCTTGCCGAGGCCGACGACGCCGAGCGCGAGAAGCGCCGCACCGCGATGGGCGAGCCCTTCCGCACGCTGCTCGGCCATTTGCGGCATGAGGTCGGCCACTACTACTGGGACCTGCTGGTGCGCGATGCCGGCCGGCTCGAGGAGTTCCGGCAGGTGTTCGGGGACGAGCGCCCGGACTACGGCCAGGCGCTGCAGGCGCACTACGCCCGGGGCGCCGACGAAAGCTGGCGCGGCACCCACATCTCCGCCTACGCCGCCGCCCATCCGTGGGAGGACTGGGCCGAGAGTTGGGCGCACTACATGCACATCCAGGACAGCCTGGAGATGGCGGCCGCCTTCGGCCTGACCGTGGAGCCGTGGCTGGACGCGACCGGCGACCACAGCGCCCGGATCCGCTTCGACCCTTATGCGCAGCCGGACTACGACCGGATCATCCAGGCCTGGGCGCCCGTGACCGTGGCGATGAACGGCATGAACCGCTGCATGGGGGCGCCGGACCTCTATCCCTTCGTCATGTCGGATGCGGCGGTCGGGAAGTTGCGCTACATCCACGGCCTCGTTCAGCGGCAAGGCTCAACCCGTACGGCGCGCGAGGGCGGCCGGACGACAACCAAGAGGAACTGAAATGCGCGTCTATTACGACCGCGATGCGGATGTGAACCTGATCAAGGCCAGGAAGGTCGCGGTCATCGGCTTCGGCAGCCAGGGCCACGCGCATGCGATGAACATGCGCGATTCCGGCGTGAAGGACGTGGTGATCGGCCTGCGCCCGGGCGGCAGCTGGAAGAAGGCGGAGGCCGCGGGCTTCCAGGTGATGTCGCCGGCCGACGCGGCGAAGTGGGCCGACGTGACGATGGTCCTCACCCCCGACGAGCTGCAGGGCGACCTCTACCGCGACCACCTGCACGCCAACCTGAAGCCGGGCGCGGCCATCGCCTTTGCCCATGGCCTCAACGTGCATTTCAACCTGATCGAGCCGCGCGCCGACATCGACGTCTTCATGATCGCGCCGAAGGGCCCCGGCCACACCGTGCGCGGCGAATACCAGAAGGGCGGCGGCGTGCCCTGCCTTGTCGCCGTCCACCAGAACCCCTCGGGCAACGCGCTCGAGATCGCGCTGTCCTACGCCTCGGCGGTGGGTGGCGGCCGTTCCGGCATCATCGAGACGACCTTCAAGGAGGAGTGCGAGACCGACCTCTTCGGCGAGCAGGTCGTGCTCTGCGGCGGCCTGGTGGAGCTGATCAAGGCGGGCTTCGAGACGCTGGTCGAGGCCGGCTACGCGCCGGAGATGGCCTATTTCGAGTGCCTGCACGAGGTGAAGCTGATCGTGGACCTGATCTACGAGGGCGGCATCGCCAACATGAACTACTCGATCTCCAACACCGCCGAGTACGGCGAATACGTCACCGGCCCTCGCATCATCACGGCCGAGACCAAGGCCGAGATGAAGAAGGTGCTGGAGGACATCCAGTCCGGTCGCTTCGCCCGCGACTGGATGCTGGAGAACAAGGTGAACCAGGCGTCCTTCAAGGCCACCCGCCGCCGCCTCGCCGAGCACCCGATCGAGGAAGTGGGCGAGAAGCTCCGCGGCATGATGCCCTGGATCAAGAAGAACCAGCTCGTGGACAAGAGCCGGAACTGAGCCGCCTTCTCCCTCTCGCGCGAAGCGGGGGAGGGTCGGGGTGGGGGGGCGCGCCCCATCGACGCCACAAGGGCGGCAGGGCAACCTGCCGCCCTTCGTCGTCCGAGGGAGGGACGTCACGCCATGCCCACCATCGCCTGCCTGCATACCACCGCCGGCAATCGTGCCGTCTTCGAGGCCGCCTGCCCGCCCGGCGCGACGCTGACCCACACCATCCGCGAGGACCTGCTGAAGGACGCCGAGGCCGCGGGAGGACTGACGCCCGAGATCGCCGCGCGCACCGCGCGCGCGCTGGAGGCGCTGGCCGCACCGGGCGTGGACGCCGTGCTGCTCACCTGCTCGACCGTCGGCCCCGGTGCGGCAGAAGCGCATGCGCCGGTCCCGGTGCTGCGGGTGGATGCCGCGCTGGCCGAAGCCGCGACGCGGCGTGGCGGCAAGGTCGTCGTGCTCTGCGCCGTCGAGACCACCGTCGAACCCACCCGCGCCATCTTCGCCGAGGCCGCCGCGCGCCATGGTGCGACCATCGAAGTCCGCCTGGTACCGGGCGCCTGGGCCGCATTCCGGGGCGGCGATCCGGCGCGCTACCACGCCATCGTCGCGGCGGCGGCCGAGGCCGCCTTCGCGGAAGGCGCCGGCGAAGTCGCGCTCGCCCAGGCCAGCATGGCCGGCGCGGTGGCGTTGGCGAAGGGCCGCAAGCCGCTGGCAAGCCCGGCGGTCGGCCTTGCCGCCGCCATGGTGGGATGACGCAGGCGCCGCACATGTCGGGCGGAAGGAAGCCCGCATGCTCGACCGCCTCGCGACCCTCGCCTCGACACTGCTGCTGTCGGCCTGCTCGGTCGTCGGCGTGAGGTCGGGAACGGAGGAGCCGCGTTTCGACCTGCTCGGCACCGAGGCCGGGCTCGAGATCCGCCGCTACGCGCCGCGGCTGGCGGCCGAGACCACGGTGCCCGGCGAGGAGGCGGCCGCGCGCAACGAGGGCTTCTCCCGCCTCGCGCGCTACATCTTCGGCGCCAACCAGGGCAGCGCCAGGATCGCCATGACCGCGCCCGTGGCGCAGGAGCCATCGCGCATCGCGATGACCGCGCCGGTCGCGCAGGAGGCGACGGCGCAGGGCTACCGCATCCGCTTCTTCCTGCCCGCCGCGCTGCGCGACCCGCCCGCGCCGCAGGATCCGCGCGTGACGATCGTCGAGGTCCCGGCCGAGACCGTCGCGGTGCTGCGCTTCTCCGGCGTGCCCGGACCGTCGGCGGTGGCGGAGGCACGCGCCGGCCTGCTCGGCGCGCTGCCCCGCACGCACTGGGTCGCGGCGGGCGAGCCTGTCGCCTGGTTCTACGACCCGCCCTGGACGATCCCGGCGCTCCGCCGGAACGAAGTCGCCGTGCCGGTCGCGCGGCGCGATTGACCCGACGGCGCGCGCTGCGGCAGCCTTCCGCGCGATGACCGACACCCGCTTCCCCGACGACGGCACCGGCTACCCGCGAGACCTGCGCGGCTACGGCGCAAACCCGCCCGATCCGCGATGGCCGGGCGGGGCGAAGCTCGCGCTCTCCTTCGTGCTGAACTACGAGGAGGGCGGCGAGAACACCGTGCTGAACGGCGACAAGGGGAGCGAGCTCTACCTGCACGAGGTGCCGGGCGGATCGCCCCTGATCGGCGAGCGCAACCGCAGCGTGGAGACGCAGTTCGACTATGGCGCGCGCGCCGGCGTCTGGCGCGTGATGCGCCTGTTCGCCGCGCAGGGCTTCAACTTCACGGTGTATGGCGTCGGCCGCGCGCTGGAGCTGAACCCGGATGTCGCCCGCGCCTTCGCCGATGCGGGTCACGAGGTCGCGAGCCATGCCTGGCGCTGGTTCGACTACCACGCGATGAGCGAGGCCGAGGAAGCCGCCGACATCGCCCGCTGCGTCGAGACGATCGAGCGGCTGACCGGATCACGCCCGGTCGGCTGGTACACCGGCCGGTTCAGCCCGCGCACGCGCCGCCTGGTCGCCCGCCATGGCGGCTTCCTCTACGACAGCGATTCCTACGACGACGACCTGCCGCACTACGTGAAGGTGGAGGGCAGGGACGTGCTGGTCATTCCCTACACCCTCGACAACAACGACATGAAGTTCGCGGTCCCGCCCGGCTTCGGCGATCCGGACGGGTTCGAGCGCCACCTGCGCGACGCCTTCGACCTGCTGCTGGAGGAAGGGCGCGCGGGCGCGCCGAAGATGATGTCGGTCGGCCTGCATTGCCGCCTGGTCGGGCGGCCCGGCCGGGCGCGGGCCCTGCAGCGTTTCCTGGCCCATGTGGCGAAGCACCGGGAGGAGGTGTGGGTGGCGCGGCGGGCGGACATCGCGCGCCACTGGTGGCAGCACCACCCGCCGCCCAGCTGAAGCACGGCGCCGGCCGCCCGGCCCGGTATGCCGACGCCGTTCGGCGCCGGCTTCTGCCTGCGATCCGGCGTGGTAGGGAGAGGGGAAGGGGTGGTGGGCGCACTAGGGCTCGAACCTAGGACCCGCTGATTAAGAGTAAGTGATCGCTCGGGTCCGCTGACGGACAGGAGGCGACACAAGCCTCCTTTCGCATTGCTTTCCAGGCGACGGCCCGCTTACTTTGCGGACATGGATTGCCTTGCGGACCCCCCAGCGGGGTCCGCACGGGGTCCGCAGCCGGAGAAGCGGGTCCATGCCGAAGCTGACGGAAGATCGAATTGCCGCCCTCATCGTCCCGGACGGGAAGCGCGAGGCATGGCTGTCGGACAGCACGGTTGCGGGGCTGCGCGTGCGCGGGATGGCCGGCGCCAAGACGTTCTATGCAGCCTGGACGGATCGCGCGACCGGCGAGCGGCGCAGGGAACGCCTGGGCGTATGGGGCGCGATCACGCTGGAAAAGGCGCGTGAGGCGGCGCGGGCGATCCTGGGCGATGTGGCGAAGGGGGAAGATCCGAAGGCCATGCGCGCCGTTCGCAAGGCCGAGGCCGAGCGCGACAAAGCCGAGCGCGCCCTGACGCTTGAAATCCTCGTGGATGATTGGTCGAGGCTGCACTTGGCCGGCAAGCGCCCGCGCTACGCCGCCGAGGCGGTGCGGGCGATCAAGCACGCCTTCGCCGGCGACCTCTCCAAGCCTGCCGCACGCCTGACGCGGGCCGAGGCGGTAAACGTGCTGGACGCGCTGGCGAAGGCCGGCAAGGTCGCCATTGCGGGCCGGACCCTCGCCTATGCGCGCGCCTGCTTTGCCTGGGCACGGAAGCGCGGAAAGGTGGCGAGCAACCCGTTTGCCGACCTGCCGATCCCGGCCGGCGTGGTGGCGCGCGAGCGCGCGCTGTCGGACGAGGAACTAGGTCGGGTCTGGACCGCGACGGGCACGATGGGTGAGCCGTTCGGGCCGTTCCTGCGCGTGCTGCTGCTGTCCCTTTGCCGACGCGACGAGGTTGCCGGGATGCGCTGGTCGGAACTGTCGCCCGACCTCGCCACATGGACGATCCCCGGCGCCAGGATGAAGCGCGGCGCGGCGCATGTGGTGGCGCTGCCCGAGCCGGCGCGCGCGGCGCTGCGGACGGTGAAGCGGATCGAGGGGCAAGACCTCGTGTTCACGACCACCGGCAAGACGCCTGTGAGCGGCTTCACGAAGGCGAAGGCCGCGCTGGACGCTGCGGCGCAGGTCGCGGGCTGGCGCCTGCACGACATACGCCGCACGGGTGTCTCGGCGCTGGCGAGGATGGGCTTCAACCCGGTGGTCGCGGACAAGCTGCTGGCGCACCAGCCCTCGACGCTGCACGGCGCGGCGCGGGCCTATCAGCGGCACGACTTTGCCGACGAGCGCGCGCGCGCCCTGGACGCCTGGGCGGCACATGTCCTGCGCTGCGCCGAGAAGAAGGACGAGGCCGAGGCGGGCAAGGTCGCGGACCTGACCGAGCGGCGCGCGCGACGGAAGCGGATCGGCTAGATTACTACTCGGCGGGGGCGGGCCGGCCAGCCTCACGCGCGGGACCTCCGCCCCGCGCTGCCCCCGCCGACCACCGATAGCGGAGCGCGCGGAGGCGCGAGCATGACGGCAATCCCGCCGGGCTTCCCGGACGCGCTGTTGCCTGCGCTGCGCGAATTGGAGGAGGCGCAAGCCGCGCTTATCGCCGCGCCGAGCCTCGCGCCGTTCTGGCAGGCTCTTGGCGAGCACGCGCATAGGATGATCGGAGAGGGATGGGCACCCACCGATGCGGCTGGGGTGCTGGTGGGCGGCGTGCTGACCCCGATTGCCGCAGGATACGACGCGCACGGCTCGCTCGCCGCGCGAGTGCGCGAAGGCGTCAACATGGAACGGCGCAGGAGAGCCGCCGCGATGGCCGCCGACCTGGCGGGGCTGCTCGACCATATCGAGCGCGAGCCGTTCCCGCCCGATGCCGTGGTTGCGGTGGGGACGCTGCTACATCGGCGACTGGTCGCGCGCGACGCCCCTTCCGCGCTCAAGGGAGAGGCGACCGCCGCGCTACTGCGCCGCCTCGCCGCTGCGCTGCCCGAGCCGCCCAACTTTGCCGGCGCCCCCGGCCTTGCCTCGCAGAAACCAAGCTGGCGCAGCTTTGTCCGGGAGGTGCACGACAACCTCGACGAATTCGGCTTTGCGCTGCGCGAGCGGGATGCGGTTGCCCTCGCGACGGTGCTTTGTGCAGCCGCAGGCATGGCGGCGCCGCCGAGCCGGGATTCGGTGCGCGATGCGCTGCGATGGGGTGATTCCGCAGCGGAACCGGCGCCGAAATAACCCGGTGCGGTGACGCGAACCCTGTAGCTATTGGACAGCCCCGGGGGCGCGGGTGGCGGCGCGCGGGGAGGGGGGGGGGCAAGACCCCCCCGACCCAGAGGGATAAGGAGCGGCGG
>NZ_JBWXTD010000004.1:511089-518537 GCF_056682175.1 Falsiroseomonas sp. RANM36 | reverse complement strand
CCCGCCTAAAAACCCGGGTGCGTGCCCGCTAACCCTGTCCCTTTGGCCCCCCCCGGGCGGCGCTGGGCGCGCCGCGCGAAGAAGGGGCTGCACATGACCGCAGAGACGAAGCGGTATCTCGACGAGGCCGCGACCGCGCGCCTTCTGTCTGTGTCCAAGCGCACGTTGCAGCGGTGGCGCCTGACCGGCGAGGGGCCGGCGTGGTGCCGCCTGGGCGTGCGGCGCGTGGCCTATCCCGAGGCCGGCGTGACCGCCTGGGCCGAGGCGCGGACCTACCAGCATCGCGCGGCCGAGATGGCCGGGAAGGTCGCCGCGTGATGCGCCTCGCCATGCTCTCGCCGCTGCTCGGCCCGCTGGTGCTGCTCGCGCTGCTCGGCGCGCTGCGGCTGCTCTCCACCACCTAGAAAACGACCGCGCCGCGCTGGGCTAGAGCGCGACGCGGCCGGGGCAACTTCTCGACGCGGACACGGCGAGATGTAGCCCTGAGCGGCGCTGCAATCCAGCGGAAGGCGCAGCCCGAAAGGCTGTTCCATGACCCCCACGACCAACGCCTTGCGAGACTACCTAGAGGCCGCCGCCGAGGCGCGGCGCCGAGGCGACCTCGCCGCCGCCGAGTGCGCCGAGACTGCGGCGCTGCTCGTGCTGCGCTCCATCTCCCTGCCGGCGCCGACCGGCGAGGCGGTGCGGACATGACCGACGCCGCGACCATCGCCGCCGCCCTGGGGCTGCGGCAGAACCGCCGGGGCTGGTCGGGCAACTGCCCATCCTGCGGCTACGCCGGCACCTTCACCATGAGCGTGAAGGACGGCCGCGCCCTGTGGTGGTGCGCCTCGTGCCAGGATCGCGACGGGCTGCTCGCCGCTGTCCGCAGCGCGACGGATGGCGCCTGGACGCCGCCCGCATCGCCCGGCACCAGCGCGACCGCCGACGCCACCGACCGCACGCGCGCCGCGCTGGCGACCTGGCACGAGGCCATGAGTCTCAAGGGCACGCTGGGCTCGGTCTATCTCGCCGCGCGCGGCCTGCCTGACGCGACCTCGACGGCGCTCCGCTACCACCCTGCCCTGCGCCACCCGAACGCGACCGGCACCTTCCCTGCGCTGGTCGCGCTGATCCGCTCCACCACCACGGGCGAGCCGGTGGCGATCCACCGGACCTATCTGCGCCGCGACGGCGCGGGCAAGGCCAGCGTGGACCCGGCGAAGGCCACGAAGGGGCCGATGGCCGGCGGCGCGATCATGCTGCACGAGCCGGTGGCCGGTGCGCCGCTGGTGATTGGCGAGGGCATCGAAAGCAGCTTGTCGGCGGGCCGCCTGCTCGGCGCGCCCGCATGGGCCGGCATCGCCGCCGGCAACATGAAGGCGATCATCCCGCCGGCCGGGCCGGGCGAGATCATCCTCGCCGCCGACCCGGACCCGGTTGGGCAGCGCGAGGCATGGGCCGCCGCCGACCGCTGGCGCGGCCTGGGCCAGCGCGTGCATGTCGCAACGCCCGACGATCCGACCGCCGACTTCAACGATGTGCTGCGGCGCCGCCTGGCGCGGGAGGCGTGCAATGGCTGACGGCTTCACCACGAAGAAGGCGGGGGCCGAGGCGCCCGCCCCGCTGGCGCGCGATATCCCGCCGGCCACGCCCTATCCGGTGGAGGCGTTGGGCGACCTGCTCGCCGCCGCCGCGCGCGGCATCCACGACAAGGTGCAGGCCCCGGTTGCGGTCTGCGGCACCAGCGTCTTGGGCGCCGCCGCGCTGGCCGTGCAGGGGCACGCCGATGTGGTGCTGCCGACCGGCAGCGCGCGGCCTGTAAGCCTGTTCCTGCTCTCCATCCTCGAAAGCGGCGGCAGGAAATCCGCCGCCGACGAGGGAGCCCTGTGGCCCATCCGCAAGCGCGAGGCCGCACTTCATGCCGCCTATGGCGCCGAGATGGAGAGCGCGACCAACGCCATCACGGCATGGGAGACGGCGCGGGAGAAGATCGCGAAGGACAAGAAGCGCGGGCGCGACGAGATGAAGGCCGCGCTCGACGCGCTCGGCCCGCGCCCGCCGTCGCCGCTCATGCCGCTGCTCACGATGGACGAGCCGACCGTCGAGGGCATGGCGAAGCTGATGCCGATTGGATTGCCGAGCCTGGGCATCTTCTCGCCCGAGGGCGGCGCCTTCATCAACGGGCACGCCATGAGGGACGATGCCCGACTGCGCTCGGCGGCAGGTCTGTCGGGCTTGTGGGATGGAACGCCGCTGCGGCGCGTGCGGGCCGGTGACGGCGCGATCATCCTGCCGGGGCGGCGCGTGTCGTTGCACCTCATGGCGCAGCCCGAGGCCGCCGCGACGCTGTTCCACGACCCGGTGCTGAAAGATCAAGGTCTGCTCGGCCGCATCCTGCCGACCGCGCCGGACGCCGCCAGCGGCACGCGACTGTGGCGCGAACCGCCCGCCAGCGCGGATGCCGCGATCCGACGCTACGGCGCCCGCCTGCTGTCCATCCTAGAGGCGCCCATGCCGATGGCCGAGGGCGCGCGGAACCAGCTCGCGCCGCGCCGGCTGCCGCTGTCGCCGCCGGCCCGCGCGTGCTGGATCGCCTTCGCGGATCACATCGAAGGGCAGCTAGGCGAGGGCGGCGCGCTGGCGCCGATCCGCCCCCTTGCCAACAAGCTGGCCGAACACGCCGCGCGCCTCGCCGCCGTGCTGACGCTGGTGCAGGACCTCGCCGCCGCCGAGATCGGCGCCGAGGCGATGGAGGCGGGCATAGAACTGGCGCAGCATCACGCCGCCGAAGCCCTGCGCCTCGACGCCGCCGGGCAGGTCCCGGAGAAGCAGCGCACGGCGCTGCGGCTGCTCGATTGGCTGAGGACCGCCTGGGGCGACGACCTCGTGTCCCTGCCGGACATCACGCGGTTGGGGCCGAACGCGATCCGCAGCCGCGACACGGCGAAGGCCACGGTGGCGACGCTGGTAGAGGCGGGATGGCTGGTGCCGGTGCCGGGCGGCGCCGAAGTCCGGGGCGAGCGGCGGCGCGAAGTGTGGAGGGTGGTGCGATGACCCCCTTCGCCCGGTTCGGCACGCGGTTCTCAGTTGGGGCCGCCGCCCCTGCGAAAGTTGCGACACCTGCGAAAGCGGACGCGGGCGGGGCCGAACTTTCGCAGCTTTCGCAGCTTTCGCGGGAGGCTGCGCCGAAAGCCGAAAACCCGCCCGGCCACGGGCTGCTGCACCAGGCGCGGCGCATCGCCGCCAGCGTTGCGGACGGGGCCGAGCGGGAGGCCGATCCCGATGGATGGCTGGTGCTGATCCTGCCGGACGGCCGGCGGCACATCGCCGCCCCGCATGTGGTCGCCGCGCTCGACGCCGCCGGGCTGCTGCCCGACCTCCCGCCCGCCGTGTCGCGCTCGACCTTCGCCGCCCGCGCCCGGCCGCCCTCGTGGTCGGACCCGACCGACGCGCCGCGCGAGGGCGACCGATGCTGCCGGTGCAGGTCGGGCCGGTGGTGGACAGTGGCGCCGACGCCGGACGGATGGACCTGCTCGACCTGCCATCCGCCGCCGCCGGGGCGAGCGGTGCTAGAGATGGGGACCTGAGGATGACCCGTCCCTCCTAGCCTCTGGGTCCCTGTTGGCGCCGCCGCGCCGCAGCCATTGGCACCCCGGCACCACGCTAGATGCAAGATTTCTATAACCCTAAACTAAAGGACGAGATGCGGATGTGCTGGACTGAAACGAAAGCCGCCTTTGCCGACCGCCTGGGCGTGACGCGCGGCAGGGTATCGCAATGGCTCGCCGCCGGGATGCCCGAGCGGGAGGACGGCACCCTAGACCCCGCCGACGCGCTGGCGTGGTTGCTTGCCAACCTCGACACCGACAAGGGGCGCGGAACGCGGGAGCGGGCGCGAGTTGAACTCGGCGCCGTTCACATCGGACGGGCCGCTCACGCGGCTGTCTGCTCGGTACTGGACGAGGCGGGGCCGGCCATCGCGGTCGCCGCCGCCGAGGCGGGGCTAGACCGTGCGCGGGCCGAGAGGGTGGGGGACCTCGCGCCGCTGCTCATGGCGCAGGCCGTCGCGGACCAGTTGCGGCAGGCGGGCTTGCCCGAGCCGGAGCTACCCGCCCCCGACGCTTGGCGCGCGCGGGTGGTATGGGGCTGGCTGTTCGATGCAGCCGGGCTCAGCGCCGTGACGGGCTACCTCGCGCCTCACCGGGGAGAGTATGTCGGCGGGGCGATGGCGAAGGCCGAGGCGCCGCGACCGCGCTAGGCCCGGCGGGCGGAACCGCGCGCCCAAATTGCGCCCGGCGGGTCCGCTGGGGGTCCGCAACGCCGACTGAAACGTCCGAACCGGACTTGATCGCCATCTAAGTCTTTGTTCTGAATGGTGGGCGCACTAGGGCTCGAACCTAGGACCCGCTGATTAAGAGTCAGCTGCTCTACCAACTGAGCTATGCGCCCGCCCGGGCGCGCTGATAGGGGCAAGCGCCCGCCTTGTCCAGCCCGTCAGCGCAAGGCTGCCAGCAAACAACCGCAGGCCTGCGCCCTTCAGGGCCCTTCGCTGGCGGCACCGAGATCCGCATCGCGGTGGACATAGGCCGACATCAGCAGCCCGAAGCCCACCATCGTCGTCAGCATCGCCGAGCCGCCATGGCTGATCAGCGGCAGCGGCACGCCGCCCACCGGGATCGTGCCGGTCACCATGGCCACGTTCACGAAGACGTACAGGAAGTAGTTGGTCGCCAGCCCGACCGCCAGGAGCCGGCCGAACTGGTGCCGGCTCGCCACCGCCACCAGAAAGCCGAAGGCGATCACGGAGGCCAGCAGCCCGAGCACGCTCAGCGCGCCGACCAGCCCGAACTCCTCGGCGATCATGGTGAAGATGAAGTCGGTCTGCTTCTCCGGCAGGAAGTTGAGGTGCCCCTGCGTGCCCTGCAGGAAGCCCTTGCCCCAAAGACCGCCCGAGCCCAGCGCGATCTTGGACTGGATGATGTTGTAGCCGGCGCCGAGCGGATCGCTCTCGGGATCGAGGAAGGTGGTGATCCGCGCCTTCTGGTAGTCGTGCAGGTGGTCGTAGGCGATCGGCGCCAGCACGGCGACGGCCGCGATGACGAGCGCGAACTTCCACATCCGGACCCCGGCGGCGAAGAAGACCGCGCCGCCGATCATCACCGTGATCAGCGCATTGCCGAGGTTCGGCTGCTTGAAGATCAGCGCCGCGGGGATGGCGATGGCGATCAGCGGCGGCAAGAGGAACAGCGGATTGCCGATCCGCTCCCAGCTCGCCCGGTGGAACCAGGAGGCGAGCGCCACCACCAGCAGGATCTTCATCAGCTCCGAAGGCTGCAGCTGCAGCGGGCCGATGTTGATCCAGCGCTGCGCCCCGCCGCCGACCCGGCCATGCAGCTCCACCAGGACCAGCAACCCCACGCCGAACACGTAGCCGAGCCAGGCGAAGCGCTGGATCAGGCGGATGTCCACCATCGCGATCGAGAGCATCACCACCAGGCCGAAGCCGAAGCGGATGGCGTGGCGCTGCGCATAAGGCTCGGGCGCGCCGCCGCCGGCCGAATACAGCGCCACATAGCCCACCGCCGCCACGCCGCAGAGCAGCAGCACGAACGGCCAGGGAATGCGCCAGAGCTTCTCCAGCACCCCGGCGCCGCGGTCGCGCAGCAGAAGGCGACGCTCGAAGATCATCGCGAGGTCGCTTCCGCCACGCGCGGCCCGAGCCCACCCGGGACCGGGCGCAGCCGCTTGAACGCCTCCGCCAGCACGTCGCGCGCCAGCGGCGCGGCGGCGCCCGAGCCGCTGGTGCCGTGCTCCACCACCACGGCGCAGGCGAAGACCGGGTCGTCATGCGGCGCGAAGCCGACGAACAGCGCATGCGGGCGCCATTCGCGCGGCAGCTGGTCCACCCGGAAGCCGCGCTCGCGCTGCTCGCGGGAGACGCGGCGCACCTGCGTCGTGCCGGTCTTGCCCGCCATCTGCACGCCGAGTTCCGCCGGCAGGCGAGAGGTGCGGGCGGTGCCGCCCTGCTCGTTCACCACCGCCCACATCGCCTCCCGCATCAGCCGCAGATGCGCGGCGGGGATGCCGAGGCTCGGCCAGTCCTCGGCCCGGATGCCGCGCACCGGGCGGCCGCCGATCGCGCGGGTCAGGTGCGGCTGCACCGCCCGCCCGGTCGCGAGCCGCGCCGTCATGGTGGCCAGCGACAGCGGCGTGAGCTGGTAGAAGCCCTGGCCGATGCCGTGCACCACCGTGTCGCCCAGCGCCCAGGGCTTGCCCTGCGCCAGCCGCCAGTCGCGCGTCGGCACCAGCCCGGCCTTGGTTCCCGGCAGCTCGATCTCGAGCGGCACGCCGAGGCCGAAGCGGCGCGCCATCGCGGCGATGCGGTCGATCCCCAGCCGCTTCGCCATCTCGTAGAAATAGACGTCGCAGGACACCTTCAGCGCCGTGCGCATGTCCATCCCGCCATGCCCGTAGCGGTTCCAGCAATGGAAGCGCGCCCGGCCGAGGTCCATGTGGCCGGGGCAATGAACGCGCTCCCCGAAGGTGGTGACCCGCGCTTCCAGCGCCGCCAACGCGACCACCATCTTGAAGGTGGAGCCGGGCGCGTAGAGCCCGTTGGTCGGCTTGTTGATGAGCGGCGTCGCGCGGTTCGCCGTCCATTGCCGCCATTGCGCGGCGGAGACGCCGGAATTGAAGATGTTCGGATCGAAGGAGGGCTGGGTCGCCATCGCCAGCACCTCGCCGTTGCGCGCATCCATCAGCACGACGGAGCTGCCGTCCTCCACCTTCGCGCGCAGCGCCTTCTGCAGATCGGTGTCGATGCTGATCTGCACGTCCTCGCCTTGCACGCCCTCCCGCCTGTCGAGCTCGCGGATCACGCGGCCGACGGCGTTGACCTCCAGCTGCACCGTGCCGGCGCGGCCGCGCAGGATGCGGTCGTGGTGCCGCTCCACGCCGGCGCGACCGACGCGGATGCCGGGCAGCTCGAGCAGCGGGTCGCCGTCCATGTCGCGCTCGGAGGGCGGGGCGACATAGCCGACCACATGCGCCAGGTGCTCGGCCTCGGGGTAGATGCGCGTGGTGCCGACATCGACGCTGACCCCGGGCAGGTCGGGCGCGTTCATCTCGATCCGCGCCATCTCCTCCCAGGTGAGGAACTCGCGCACCACCACGGGCACGAAGCGGCGGCGGCGACGCACCTCGCGTTCCACGCGTGCGCGTTCCTGCTCGGTCAGCGGCACGATGCGGCCGAAAGTCTCGAGCGTGGCGCCGACATCGGCGGTCTGCTCCGCCACCAGCAGGGCGCGCCAGTTCAGCTGGTTCGCGGCTACGATGCGTCCTTCGCGGTCCAGCACGCGGCCGCGCGGCGGCGCCAGCGGCCGGCGACAAGGCCGAAGAGGTCGGCATCGAGCCCGGCGCCCTCACACTAGCCGGCCTCACCCCCCCGGAAGAGCCCCGGGTGACCC
>NZ_JBWXTD010000004.1:510263-510989 GCF_056682175.1 Falsiroseomonas sp. RANM36 | reverse complement strand
CGGGCGGCCGCTCCGCGGCCTTGCCTTCGCGCAGGCCACGGGTGCGCGGGCGGGAAGGCCAGGCTGCGCGCGGGCCGCCTTCGCGGCCTGGGCGCGCGGGGCGCGCCGCCGGCACGTTGCTGGCGGATGCAGGCTCCTGTGCCGGGTCACGCTGCCTCCTCGGCCCGCAGCATCATCGCGTGCAGGCGGCCGAGCAGGAGGGCGAAGGCGGGGTAGAGGCCCGCCGTCAGCGCCGCCTGGTACATGGCCGGTGCGGGGGGCGGCAGCGACAGTGTCATCAGCGCCGTCAGCAGGTAGCCCGCCGCCGCCGTGCCGGCCGCGAAGGCGCAGAAGGCGAGCCAGGCGACCAGGAAGCCCTGCCGGGCCAGGAAGCGCCGGCATGCCAGTGCCAGCCCATGCGCCAGCAGCAGCGTCAGGACCCCTGTGCCGAGCGGCGCCAGCGAGAGCAGGTCCTGCAGCAGACCCAACACGAACACAGCCGCGGCCGGCATCGCCGCGGGGCGGAAGACGGACCAGAACACGACCTGTGGCAGCGTCACGGCGGCCACCAGCGCGGCCACGCCGGTCGGACCGCCGGCCATCACCATCACCAGCATGGCGCAGAGCGTCGGCAGGACCGCGCGCGCCATCGCCTCGGCGCGGCGGACCAGGCCGGTGGAAGGCTGCCGCCGGCCGCCCCCGCCCCGGGTCCCCGGCGCGCGCGCGGGGCGGGCCCCCCGCGCCCGC
>NZ_JBWXTD010000004.1:502663-510163 GCF_056682175.1 Falsiroseomonas sp. RANM36 | reverse complement strand
GGCGGCAGGATGCCGCCCAGGCCGAAATCGAACAGGCGGACAAGGTCGAGCCGCCCGAGCCGGGCGAAGAGGTCCACCTCGGCCACGCCGGACTCGCTCCAGCGGACCACCCCGACGGGCAGGCCGGCGGGGAAGGCGACCCCCTCGGCGCTGGTCACCAGCCGCTCGCCCTCCGCCGGGCGGATGCCTTCGGACCAGTGCTGCAGCCGCGGGCGGGGGCCGTTGGTCCCGACCATGATGGCGCGCCCGCGACTGCCCTCCAGCGTCACCGGGATGCGGCTGTTGATGTCGGTGGCGAGCAGCACCCGGGCGGAGCGCCGGCCGACCTCGGTCACCCGGCCGACGAAGCCCCGCTCATCGAGCGCGATCTGCCCGCGACGCACCGTGACCTCGGGCGGCGTCGCGATCAGCACCGCCCGCGCATAGACGCCGCCGGCATCGGAGACGACGCGCGCGGTCTGGAAGGAGGGGGCGGCCTCCGGGATGAAGCCGAGCTGGCGGCGCAGCAGGGCGTTCTCGCTCTCCAGCGCCAGTGCCGCGGCCTGCCAGCGGCGCAGCCGCTCGTTCTCCTCGCGCAGCCGGGCATTCTCCTCCCGGATCGCCAGAAGTTCGGGAAGGTCCGCGACGACGCCGCGCATCGCGCGCGCCGGCTCGGCGAAGGCGGCATAGAAGGGGGAGAGCAGGTCGGCCAGCACGGTGCGCGCCCGCTCGGCCAGCATGGCATCGGCCTTGCCGAGCAGCATCGTGCCGAAGGCAGCCGCGATCATCACCGGCAGCGACAGCCGCGACAGCGCCTGGCGAAGAGGGATGCTCAGTCGGATCAACCGCGCCTATCCCCTGTCAGGACGGCGCCCTTCCCCTCGGGCGCCGCCGCCCTTCTTCAATACATGGTGCTGAGGACGTGGCGAAGGCGCTTCATCTCCTCGAGCGCCCGGCCGGTCCCGAGAGCGACGCAGGACAGCGCATCCTCCGCCACCACCACCGGCAGCCCGGTCGCGTTGCGCAGCACCTCGTCCAGCCCGTGCAGCAGCGCGCCGCCGCCGGTCAGCACGATGCCCTTGTCCACGATGTCGGCGGCCAGTTCGGGCGGCGTGTTCTCCAGCGCCACCTTCACCGCCTCGACGATCTGGGCCACCGGCTCGTAGAGGCTCTCGGCCATCTGGCGCCGGCTGACCACCACTTCCCGCGGCACACCGTTCATCAGGTCGCGGCCCTTGACCTCGGTCAGCGGGCCTTCCTCGCCATCGGGCGGGGCGGCGGCGGCGCCGATCTCCATCTTGATCCGCTCGGCCGTGCTCTCGCCGATCAGCAGGTTATGGTTGCGGCGGATGTAGGAGATGATGGCCTCGTCCATCTTGTCCCCGCCGACGCGGACGCTGCGCGCATAGA
Organism: Falsiroseomonas sp. RANM36; assembly: GCF_056682175.1. NCBI lineage: Bacteria > Pseudomonadati > Pseudomonadota > Alphaproteobacteria > Acetobacterales > Roseomonadaceae > Falsiroseomonas > Falsiroseomonas sp. RANM36. The sequence goes on along the minus strand of NZ_JBWXTD010000004.1, from coordinate 508,774 downwards.
CGATGCCGCCGAGCGAGATCACCGCGACCTCGGTGGTGCCGCCGCCGATGTCCACGATCATGGAGCCGGAGGGCTCGGTCACCGGCAGGCCGGCGCCGATCGCGGCGGCCATCGGCTCCTCGATCAGCAGCACCTTCCGCGCGCCGGCGCTCTCGGCGGATTCCTGGATCGCGCGGCGCTCGACGGCGGTGGAGCCGGAGGGCACGCACACGACCACCAGCGGGGAGGCGAAGCCGCGCCGGTTGTTCACCTTGCGGATGAAGTGCTTGATCATCTCCTCCGCCGCCTCGAAGTCGGCGATGACGCCGTCGCGCAGCGGCCGGATGGCGGCGATCGAGCCCGGGGTGCGGCCGAGCATCAGCTTGGCCTCCTCGCCCACCGCCAGCACCTGCTTCTTGCCCCGCAGGTCGGAGATGGCGACCACCGAGGGCTCGTTCAGCACGATGCCACGCCCCTTTACGTAGACGAGGGTGTTCGCGGTGCCGAGGTCGATGGCCATGTCGGCCGAGAAGAAGCCGAACAGGCGGGAGAACATGCCGAAGGACCTTCCGAGCGGGCCGGTTGCCGGTGCGACGCCGACGCTCGGCCCGGCCCGCCGGGGGGCCCGCCCCGGCGGGGGGGGGGGGGGGCGGGGGGCGGGGGGGGGGGGGGGGGGGGGGCCCCCCCCCCGCGACGCGGCGCGCGCACCCTGCTGCTGGAGCGGCACAACCACCTGGGCGGCCTCTCGACCGGCGGGCTGGTGGTCTGGATCGACCGCATGACCGGCTGGGACGGCAGGCTGCTGATCCGCGGCCTGGCGGAGGAACTGCTCGACCGCGTGCCGAAGGATGCCCGTGCCGGCCCGCCGCGCGCGGACTGGGGCAGCCGCGACGCCGCGACCGCCGCCTGGTGGGCGCTGCGCACCGCCGCCTTCCACGGCATCGTCACCCATTCGCCGACCGTCGGGCCGGAGGAGCTGAAGGCGGCCAGCCTGGAGATGGCGCTGGAGGCCGGGGTGGACCTGGTCTTCCACGCCTGGGGCGCCGCGCCGATCCTGCGCGACGGCCGGATCGAGGGCGCGATCTTCGAGAGCAAGCAGGGCCGCCGCGCCGTGCTGGCCAAGGTGACGGTGGACGCCACCGGCGACGGCGACCTCTACGCCGCCGCCGGCGCCGCCTTCGCGGACGACGTGGACGAGCGCGACATCCATCACTGCATGAACACCGCCTGGGTGTTCGGCGCCGTGGACATGCCGCGCTACCTCGCCTGGCGCGCCGAGAAGCCCGACGAGTTCGGCGAATTCATGCGCCGCGGCAAGGAGGCGGTCGGCTTCTTCGACAAGGCCTTCGCCAGCTGGCGCGACGATGTCGCGCTGTTCATGGGCCCTCGGCTCGCGGGCTATTCCGCCGTGATGGTGGACGACCTGAGCGAGGTGGAGGTCACCAGCCACCGCCTGATGATGCGCCATCTGGAACGCTACCGCGCGGAGTGCCCCGGCTTCGAGCGCGCCTTCCCGATGCTGTCGGCGCCGCAGCTCGGCGTGCGGCATTCCCGCCGGCTCGGCGGCGTCACGCCGGTGACGCGCGACTGGTGGGACGGGCGCGTCGCCCATGACGAGATCGGCGTCTCCCCGAGCCTTGCGCCGAAGTTCGATCCCGTCAGCGTGCCCTACGGCGCGATCGTGCCGGCGGCGCTGGATGGGCTGCTGGCGCCGGGCCGGCACCTGGCCTGCGACGCCACCAGCCACTCCTTCCTGCGCGAGATCCCGCAATGCTGGCTGACGGGCCAGGCGGCGGGCGTGGCGGCGGCGATCGCGGCCGATTGCGGCGTGGCGCCGCGGGCAGTGGACGTGGCCGCATTGCAGGCCGGGCTGCGCGCGCAGGGCGCGCTGGTGCGGGAGGCGGTCCCCGCTACGGCGTAGCCGGAACCCGCCCCGCGATCGCCTGTGTCGCGCGCGCCGCGGCATCGCGCACCAGCGGGCCGAGGCGCTCCACCGAGGCCTCGGTCACCCGCACCGTGGGGCCGGAGACCGAGAGCCCCGCGATGGCCTCCCCGTTCTCGTCGAAGATCGGCGCGGCGACGCAGCGCATGCCCGCGTTGCGCTCCTCGTCGTCCACCGCGAAGCCGCGCGCCTTCGCGTCCGCCAGGTCGGCCAGCAGCGCCTTCAGCGTCGTGCGCGTGCGCTCGGTGTAGCGCGGCAGGCCGGCGCGCTTCAGCGTCGCCGCCACCTGCGGCGCTGCGCGATGCGCCAGGATCGCCTTGCCGACGCCCGAGGCATGGAACAGCCCGCGCGTGCCGGGGCGGAAGAAGGCGCGGATCGCCTCATGCGTCTCCACCTGGCTGACGAAGACGACGCAATCCTCCTCGGCGACGGCGAGGTTCGCCGTCTCCCCCGTCGCGGCGACCAGCTCCACCAGGATCGGCCGCACGCGGTCCACCAGCTTGCGCCGGCGGAGGAAGGCCGAGCCGATGCGGAAGGTCTCGACGCCGACGCACCAGAGCTGCGTCGCGGTCTCGAACTCGGCCATGCCCTTGCGCTGCAGCGTCAGCAGCATGCGATAGGCGGTGGAGGCGGGAATGGCGGCGCGGCCGGCGGCTTCGGTCAGCGTCAGCCCGTCCGCCTCGGCCAGCGCGGCGAGCAGCGCCAGGGCGCGGTCGAGGGATTGCAGCGGCGCGTCCTCGCCCTCCGCCGTTTCCTTGCGCGGGCGGCCGCGGCGGCGCGGCGCGGGCTGGGCCATGGCGTTCCTCCTGGAATCTTTTTCCATTCCGCCGCATGGACAGCAACGGAAATCGTCAAACCCGTTCGATTCCAATGGCTTGGCAAATTCAGGCGGCGTGCTGGAAAATGCTTTCGGAAAAATTGAAATAATCTTGCGTCTCGCGATACCAAGCGGCTTCCAGGAGCGGGAGCGACGGCGATGGCGAAGATGCGGGCGGTGGATGCGGCGGTGCTGGTGCTGGCGCGGGAGGGCGTGACCTGCGCCTTCGGCGTGCCGGGGGCGGCGATCAATCCCTTTTACTCGGCGCTGCGCGCGCATGGCGGCGTCCGCCACGTCCTGGCCCGCCATGTCGAGGGCGCCTCGCACATGGCCGATGGCTACACCCGCGCCAAGGCGGGCAACATCGGGGTGTGCATCGGCACCTCCGGCCCCGCCGGGACGGACATGATCACCGGGCTCTACACCGCCCAGGCCGACAGCCTGCCGATCCTCTGCGTCACCGGCCAGGCGCCGCGCGCGAAGCTCTACAAGGAGGATTTCCAGGCGGTGGACATCGAAGCCATCGCCAAGCCCGTGACCAAGTGGGCGGTGACGGTGCGCGAGCCCGCCCTGGTGCCGCAGGTGTTCCAGCAGGCCTTCCACCTGATGCGCTCCGGCCGCCCCGGCCCGGTGCTGATCGACCTGCCGGTGGACGTGCAGGTGGCCGAGATCGAGTTCGACATCGACGCCTATGAGCCGCTTCCGATCTACAAGCCGGCCGCGACGCGCAAGCAGATCGAGAAGGCGATCGCCATGATGCAGGCCGCCGAGCGGCCGCTGATCGTCGCCGGCGGCGGCATCATCAACGCCGATGCCTGCGACGAGCTGGTCCGCTTCGCCGAGCTCACCGGCGTGCCCGTGATCCCGACGCTGATGGGCTGGGGCGCGATCCCGGACGACCATCCGCTGATGGCCGGCATGGTGGGGCTGCAGACCAGCCACCGCTACGGCAACGCGACCTTCCTGCAATCCGACTTCGTGCTCGGCATCGGCAACCGCTGGGCGAACCGCCACACCGGCAGCGTCGAGAAATACACCGCCGGCCGGAAGTTCGTGCATGTGGACATCGAGCCGACGCAGATCGGCCGCGTCTTCGGCCCCGATCTCGGCATCGTCTCCGACGCCAAGGCGGCGCTCGCGCTGTTCTGCGACGTGGCCGAGGAGATGAAGGCGGCCGGCACGCTGAAGGACCGCGGCGCCTGGGCGGCCGATTGCCTGCACCGCAAGCGGACCATGCTGCGCAAGACGCATTTCGACAACGTGCCGCTCAAGCCGCAGCGCGCCTTCGAGGAGCTGCTGGAGCATGCCGGCCGCGACACCTGCTACGTCACGACGATCGGCAACAGCCAGATCATGGCGGCGCAGCTGCTCAAGGTCTATCAGCCGCGCAACTGGATCAATTGCGGCCAGGCCGGCCCGCTCGGCTGGACGCTGCCCGCGGCCCTCGGCGTGCGCGCCGCGGACCCCGAGCGCAAGATCGTCGCCATCTCCGGCGACTACGACTTCCAGTTCCTGATCGAGGAGCTGGCGGTCGGCGCGCAGCACAAGCTGCCCTACCTGCATGTGGTGGTGAACAACTCCTATCTCGGCCTGATCCGCCAGGCGCAGCGCGGCTTCCAGATGGATTTCGAGGTCTCGCTCGCCTTCGAGAACATCAACACGCCGGAGGACGGCGACGCGGTGCCGGGCTATGGCGTGGACCATGTGGCGGTGGCCGAGGGCCTCGGCTGCAAGGCGATCCGCGTGAAGTCGCCCAACGAGTTCCGCGACGCCTTCGCCCGCGCCGAGGCGCTGATGGACGAGCACGGCGTGCCGGTGGTGCTGGAATGCATCCTGGAACGCCAGACCAACATCGCGATGGGCACCGAGATCGACGCGGTGAACGAGTTCGAGGATGTGGTCTGCCTCGACCCCAGCCTGACGAAGGAGAATGGCTGGACGCCGGCCCGCCAGGCGGCGGATGGCGCGGGGGTTCCGGCGGGGGTGCCGGCCGCGCCCCAGCGCTGAGCGGCCGCCGCCCCGGCGTGGCGCAGCCGTCACAGCGCGGCGTCGGGGCAACACATGGCCAAGGCTTCACGCTGTCGTCACGGCGCCGTGAGAGCCGATCCGCCAGATTGTATTCCGTCAAGGCGATGCCTCGACGTTTTCTCCCGGCGGTTCCGCACACACCGTGCGGACCTCACTTCGCCCCGGCCCCGCAAGGCGCCGGGGCTTTTTTTGGTTCGCGCCCCGGCGGCGGCGCGTCTTGCGACAGATCAAGGAAAGCGCATTCCGAGATCCGAATATGTGGCCATGACAATGTTCAGGCCACGGGGCCGGCCCGGCCGGCTCGCCTTCGCCCTTCTCGCGCTGCTCGCGGGCTGCTCCACGGCGCAGCCGCCCCCGGTGATATCAAGCTGGGACGGCGCCGCGCTGGGCGGTTCGGTGATGCTGCTGCGCATCCTGCCCGCGGAGGGCGGCCCGGCAGCCTCGGCCCAGGCGTGGCGGTTCGACGGCCGCAACGAGCCGGACGAGTTCCACCCACTGCCGGACGGCGGGGGGTGGCGGAGCGTGGCGGGCGTGCCGGGACGCCGGTTCCTGCGTCTCCAGGCCTCGCCGGATGCACCGCCACAGGACTTCACCTTCACGATCCCCGCAGGTCACGCCACGCTCGACCTCGGCACCTTCCGGCAGGATTGCTCCACCGGGACGCCATGCCGGTTGGTGCGGGAGGCGAGACCGGCCTCCGACGCGGAGGCGACCGTTCCGCCGTACTACCGCGAGCGGTTCCCGGTCGTCGTGACGCCGATGCAATCCTACCCGCCGCGTCTGGCCGGCAGCGGGCTTGCGCCGCCGACCGCTCCGGCGATCAGGGTGGACCCGCAGGGTTGGATCGCGGCGGTGGACTGGAACGCGCTTGCCGCAGACGGCGCCGATCTCGGCGTGCCGCGGGGCGACTACAGGCGCGGCTCCATGGGCGAAGCGCTGTTGGCGCCCGTCGCCGTGGCCGGCGCAGCGGGCGGGATCGTGGTCCTGGCCGCCGTGGCCGTCCTCGTCCCGATCGCAGTGGTGGCGCTGATCGCGAAGACCGAACGCGAGCGCCGGGACGTAGCAGCGGCGGCCGAGGAGCGGGTCGCCGCCGCCGCACTCGAGGCGCGCGTCGAGGCAGCCCGCGCCGCTTGGTCACCCTGCGAGGCGACCATCGCCGCCGCCCTCGCCCCCGACAGCGTGACGCAGCGTCTCCAGGCCGCCCTCGCCACGCCCCGCGGCGCGCGCCAGGCGGCGGGCAACCCCTGGGAGGCCACCGTCACCCGCGTGGTCCTGCGCCGTTGCGGCGACGGCGCCGGGGGGGGGGGGGGGGGGGGGGGGGCGGGCCGGGGGGGGGGGGGGGGCC
>NZ_JBWXTD010000004.1:496814-502563 GCF_056682175.1 Falsiroseomonas sp. RANM36 | reverse complement strand
GCCCTCCCGCCCGCCCTCGTGGGGGCCCCCCGCGGGGGCCCTGCGGGGGGCGGGCCCGGCGCTCGGCGCGCATGCGATCGAGCTGCACACCGGCGCCTATGCCGATGCGCCGGCAGAGGCGCGTCCGGCGCATCTGCGCCGGCTTCAGGCAGGGGCGCGGGAAGCGGCCGCTTCCGGCCTCGCCTGCCATGCCGGCCATGGGCTCAGCTTCGACACCATCGCCGGGATCGCGCGGATCCCTGAGGTGTCGGAAGTCTCGATCGGGCACTTCCTGGTCGGGCAGGCGGTGTTCACCGGCCTGCCGGCCGCGGTGCGACGGATGAAGGCGCTGATCGCCCGCCATCGCGGGGGCTGAACGCCCCTGCCGGGCTCAGGCCCGGCTCGGCCCGGTCAGGCGGCGCGCAGCTGCGGCAGGCTGGCCTCGCGCACGGAAGCGGCCCAGCGCGGCGCGGCGGCGAGGAAGGCGTCGAGCTGGACGGGAGCCAGGGATTCGACATGCTCGGCCGCCGTGGTCGCCGCCGGATCCCAGGCGCGGGCGACCCGCAGCACCACCTCCGCCGCGTGGCCCGCCGCCGCCTCGCGCGGCCCGATGCGCAGCATCCGACGCGCGGTGACCAGCACCCGCGCCGCCGCATCGAGGCGCATGCGCTCGGCAAGACCACCCTCGGCGAGTTCGACGACCGCGGCCATGACCAGGCCGGGCTCGGCCGTCACCGCAGGTTGCACCACGACATCCGACATTCCAGGCGAACTCCCGCTGCAGGACCGTACACGGCACCGGGGGGGGGGGGGGGGGGGGGGCCCGCCGCGGGGGGGGCGCCCCCCCCGGGGCGCCCGGCCCGGGCGCGATGCGGTGGGGCCGGCGCCTGCTGCTCACGGCTTCGCGGGATGGCGCGCGCGGCTGCCTTAGCCTTCTGCCGCCGCCCGCTCAAGCCCCGCAGCCGCCGAACCGCCTGGCGCAAGGCGCGTTCCGTCATCGCCATCGCATTGGGAAAGGAGACCAGAGGTGCGCAAGATGGGAATGGTGCTCGGCCTGGCGGCGCTGCTTGGCGCCTGCGGGCAGACCACGGGCGACAGGGCCGTCTCGGGCGGACTGCTCGGCGCGGGTGCCGGGGCCGCGATCGGCTCGCTGGCCGGCAGCGCCGGGACGGGTGCGCTGATCGGCGGGGCCGCCGGTGCGGCGGGTGGAGCGCTCACGAATTCGGGCCAGGTGGACCTCGGAAAGCCGATCTGGCGCTGAGCCGTCGCCGCCGGCCCTGTCGTTGGCCGGCGGCGGGCGAGGGCCGGGTGGCGCGCCGGGCGGTGCCACCTGGCGTCGCGCTGCCCAGAGGAAGGGTGGCGCACCTGCTGGAACGGTGGAGGCAGCCGTCCCCCCCCCCCGATCCGCAGGACGCGCCCTGAGTGCGCGGTCCAGGGTGCCGGCCGCGTCACCGCCGCCGGCGAACGCGGCGAAGCACCTCCTGTCCCGCCGCCACCAGCCTGCGGGACCGACGCGGGCCACGCGCCGGCTCGGCTTTCCGGCGGATCTGCAGCCGCGCGCCGGCCGGGGCGCGGCGCAGCGTCAGGGTCCGGTCGTGATACCGCTCGAGCCCTGGCCGATGCCCGATCGAGAACAGGGCGCTGCCGGCGAGCTCCTCCGTGAAGAGCCGCATCATCGAATCCTGGTTCTCCTCGTCCAGCGCGGAGGTCGCCTCGTCGAGGAAGATCCAGCCGGGCCGATGCAGCAGGAGCCTGGCGAAGGCAAGCCGCTGCTGCTCGCCGAGCGACATGGCGCGATCCCAGCGCTGCTCCTCGTCCAGCCGTTCGGCGAAGCTTGACAGGCCGCAGCGTTCCAGCGCCGCCCGCATCGCCGCGTCTGCAAAACTGGTTGGCGGAGCCGGGTAGGCCAGCGCCCCGCGGAGCGTGCCGAGCGGCAGGTAGGGCCGCTGCGGCATGAAGAACATGCGCTCCAGCGCCGGTGTGCGGATCTCTCCCGAGCCCCAGGGCCAGAGGCCGGCGATCGCCCGCAGCAGGGTGGACTTGCCCGTTCCGCTCTCCCCGACGAGCAGCACCTTCTCGCCCGGGTGGATCTCGGCGTTCGCGTCTTGGATCACCACATTGCCTGCGGCCTGGCCGATCTGCAGGTCGCGGAAGGCGAGGATTTCGTCCTCGCCCTCGCCGGAGCCGGGCACCAGGCGGATGGTCTGGTCGGCCTCCAGCCCGCGCGCGGCGGCGATGCCGTCATCGAGCTCCGCCACGCGCTCCACATGGCTGCGCCATTCGGCGATGAGCGGATACTTGTCCACGAACCAGTTCAGGCTGCGCGTCACCTGCAGGAAGGCCTGCGTGATCTGCATCAGCACGCCGAGCGTGATGACGCCGGCGAAGTAGCGCGGGCTGGCCACGATGATCGGGACCACGCCTGCAGCCATCCCATAGGCCGAGGTGAGATACATCAGGGCGCGCTCGCGGCCGTAGAGCTGCTTCATCACGGTGGTGACCCGGCCGAAGGCGGCGCGCAGGCCACGATCCTCGTCGGGTTCGCCACGGATCAGCGCCACGCTCTCGCTGTTCTCGCGCAGCCGGATGAGCATGAACCGATGGTCGCTCTCGGCCTGGTTGCGGCGGGTGTTGATGCTCGCCATCGGCCCGCCGAGGGCGAAGGTGAGCAGGCTGCCCATGGTCGCATAGGCCAGTGCCGACCACACCATGTAGCCGGGCACCTCGAAGTCGGTCTGCGCCACTGCGACATGGAGCGGGCCTGACAGGGTCCACAGCACGCCGATGAAGGCGGCGAGCGTCAGCACGGAGCCGAGCAGGCCGACGAGCAGATCCACCGCCAGGGTCGTCGCCCAGCGCGTGTTCTCGCTGATCCGCTGGTCGGGATTGTCGGCAGCGTCACCGAGGAAACCGAGCTGGTAGTGCGTGCCCTGGCTCAGCCAGCGCGACTGAAGATCCCAGACGAGGGCGCGTCGCCAGTCGAGGGCCAGCATCTGCTTCGCCCAGAGCTGCGCAACCGCGCTCGCCATCGCCGCGAGCAGCAGCAGCACCAGGATGCCGAGCTGCCCGTAGAAGGCGCCGCGGTCCCTGGCCTCCAGCGCGTTGAAGAAGTCGCGGTTCCAGGTGTTGAAGCGCAGTTCCACCAGGATCTGCACCGCCGTCATCCCGACGACCGCGAGCGTATAGCCCCAGGCGCGCCGCCGATCGGCCGGGTTGCCGAAATAGATGCGCGCGATGCGCCAGAGTTGCCTGGCGAATCCTGGCCGCGGTGCCGCTGCGGCGGCGATCGCCCCGCTGTCCGCCTCCGAGGCGCTCAAGATCGGGCCCGCCGCGGCGCCGGCGCGACGCGGATCCTCTCCGCGCCGCGGCCTTCCGCGGCTGGCCTGCCTCTGTCCCCAGCGCACTCATGCCGCCACGTCGCGCCGCTTGTGGCACGGCCCGGGACGACGAGGCGCGATCGCATGATCGGCACCGCAGCCACGCCTTCAGCGGCGGCGGACGAGGCCGAACACCAGGCTGACCAGGAACAGGATCACGAAGATCGCGAAGAGCACCTGCGCCACGCCGGCAGAGGCGGAGGCGATGCCGCCAAAGCCGAACAGCCCGGCCACCAGGGCGATGACGAGGAACACCAGGGTCCAGTAGAGCATCTGCGCCTCCATCCGTTGCGCGCGATGCAACGCTGTCCCGCGCGCCCGGTTGCCTGGCGCGCAGTGCCGGGGGCGGTGTCCGGCGCCCGGCTCAGTCGGCGCCGATCGGCAGCCCGCGCGTGACCGCCTGGTAGGTGGCCACGGCCAGCGCGGTGGGCTCGAAGGGCTTTGCGATGACGAAGGCGGGCTCGACACGCCGTCCGGTCAGCAGGCGCTCGGGATAGGCGGTGACGAAGATCACCGGCGTCGCATGCCGCGCGAGGATGCGCTCCACCGCGGAGGCGCCGTCCCCGCCATGCCCGAGATTCACATCCGCCAGCACGAGGCTGGGCCGCTCGGCCTCGGCGATGGCGACCGCCTCATCCTCGGTGGCCGCGACGCCGACCACGTCATGCCCCGCGCTCTCGACCAGAAGCCGAAGGTCCATTGCGATGATGGCCTCGTCCTCGATGATGAGGACGCGCGCGGCGGTCGAGGCGCGCAACTGGTCTCGCGCGACGCTGAGTTCGGCTTCCGCAGCCTCCGTTGCGAGACCCAGCACCGTCGCGGCGGCGGCGACGTCGAGTTCCTCCAGCGAGGTCAGCAAGAGCAGCATTCGGCCGAGCGTCGGCGGCGCCGTGCGGCCGTCCTCCGGCAGCCGGCGGGCGATGCGGGCAATGCCCGCGAAGAGCGCGAGCTTCGCACCGTCCGGCCCCGGCTGTGGCTCCACGCCCTCGCGCAGGGTCTCGGCGACCATCGCATCGCCGTCCTCCTGGCTCCCCGCCAGCGCGCGGGCGAACCGACGCGCAAAGGGCAGTGCCTGGAGCAACGCCGAACGGTCCATGTCGCTCATCTGGATGTCATTCCCTGCTCGGCCCCTGGGCAACGCGGCACGCCCATGCGATCCAGCCTCGGACGAAACTGATATGCGGTGGCGCGTGGCGCAACAAGACGAGCGGACGATCCAGCGCGCAACCATCGCGGAGTTGTTGCCGGAATTGCGTGCGGCGGCCCGACTCCTCGCGGCGTCGCGAGCGGAAGCGGACGACCTCGTGCAGGAGGCCGTTCTGCGCATGCTGCGCGGCCTGGAGGGATTCAAGCCGCCTGCCCCGGCCGAAGGCGACCTGCGCGCAGCGATGCGTGCCTGGGGTCTCGCGATCCTGCGCAACGCCTTCCGCGAGGATTGGCGCCGACGGCGACGGGAGCGGCAGCAGGCGCTGTCACATCCGCGTGAAGAGGAGGCGCGTGCCGGCGGGCAGGATACGGCGGCGCGCATGCGGGACCTTGGTCGTGCCGTATCGGCGTTGCCGCCGGCGCTTCGCGAAGCTCTGGTGCTGGTGGGCGCGCAGGGAATGACGCATGAGCAGGCCGCTGCGATCTGCCGCGTTCCGGTGGGAACGATGAAGGCGCGTGTCTCGCGCGCTCGCGCCGCCCTCGCGAAGGCTCTCGGCCCTGTGATCGAATAACCCGCGCGCGACGCAACCCTTGCCAGGCGTCGGACATATAGGGGGCATCAGGATGGGAGTTGATGATGCCCAACGAGTTCCACGCGCAGCTGGTCGCCCTTCTGCCTCGCCTTCGCGTGCAGGCGCTGGCGCTTGCGCGCAACCGGGCCGCCGCCGAGGATCTGGTGCAGGACGCGGTGGCCAACGCCCTCGCGGCGCAGGACAGCTTCACGCCGGGCACCAATTTCGCGGCCTGGATGCACCGCATCCTGCGCAACCGCTTCATCTCGACCCTCCGCAAGCAGCGCGAGACCACGGATATCGAGGATCTCCCCGCCGGCGCCTTCGCCGTGGCGGCGACGCATGAGGACCGGCTGGTCCTGAAGGAGCTGGGCCACGCCGTGAACCGTCTTCCGGCGGACCAGCGGGAGGCGCTGTTCATGGTCGTCCTGCAGGGCCTCTCCTATGAGGAGGTCGCCGCCACCACGGGTTGCGCGGTGGGCACCGCGAAAAGCCGGGTGTTCCGTGCGCGGCGCCAGCTGCAGGCCTGGATGATGGGGGAGGGCGAGGCGCCGGAGCGCCGGGAGACGGAGAAGGCGCGGCCTTCCTCGTCGCGCCACAGCGCGTCCGCGCTTGGCGAGACTATGCGCGGCGCTTAGGATCGTGCCGGTTGGTTGCGCCGCCGCGTCAGCGGCG
>NZ_JBWXTD010000004.1:493296-496714 GCF_056682175.1 Falsiroseomonas sp. RANM36 | reverse complement strand
CCCCGCCCGCGCGGCGGGCCGCCCCCCCGCCCCCCCCCCCCCCCCCCCCCCCCCCCCCCCCCCCCCCCGTCCCGCGTCGCGTCAGGCCGCGGGTGCTGCCATGTCCTCGGGCGCGGTGCGCGTGCGCTTCACCAGCAGCTTGTTGAGCGCATGCACATAGGCGCGGGCGGAGGCGACGATGGTGTCGGTGTCCGCGCCCTGGCCGTCCACCAGCTTGCCCTGCTCCTCCAGACGCACGGTCACGCGCGCCTGCGCGTCGGTGCCGCCGGTCACGCTCTGCACCGCGTAGAGCTTCAGGTTCACCTCGTGCGGGAAGGCGATGCGCAGCGCGGCGAAGGTCGCGTCCACGCCGCCGTCGCCGCCGGCCACCGCCTCCCGCGTCTCGCCGTCCACTTCGAGCTGGATCGAGGCGATCGGGCGCGTGTGCATGCCGGTCGAGACCGTCAGGCCGGTCAGCCGGATGCGGTCGTTGCCGCGCACCACCTCGTCGTCCACCAGCGCGGCGATGTCCTCGTCGTAGACGACCTTCTTGCGGTCGGCGAGGTCCTTGAAGCGCTTGAAGGCGTCGTTCAGCGCGTTGTCGCCGATCTCGTAGCCGAGCGACTTCAGCTTGTCGCGGAAGGCCGCGCGGCCGGAATGCTTGCCGAGGACGAGCGAGGTCTTCGACCAGCCCACGGATTCCGGCGTCATGATCTCGTAGGTCGAGGCGTCCTTCAGCACGCCGTCCTGGTGGATGCCGCTTTCATGGGCGAAGGCGTTGCGCCCGACGATCGCCTTGTTCGGCTGCACGTCGAAGCCGGTGATGGTCGCGAGCAGCCGCGAGGTGCGCAGGATGTTCGGCGTCTTGACGCCGTTCCTCACCGGCACCGCGTCGTGGCGCGTGCGCAGCGCCATGACGATCTCCTCGAGGCTGGCATTGCCCGCGCGCTCGCCGATGCCGTTGATGGTGCACTCGATCTGCCGAACCCCGGCGCGGATCGCCGCCAGCGTGTTGGCGACCGCCAGGCCGAGGTCGTTGTGGTTGTGCGCCGAGAAGACGACCTTGTCCGCACCGGGCACGCGCTCGCGCAGCATGGTGAAGATGGCGGTGATGTCCTCCGGCACCGCGTAGCCCACGGTGTCGGGGACGTTGATCGTCGTGGCGCCGGCCTTGATCGCGGCCTCGACGCAGCGGCAGAGGAAGTCGTGCTCGGTGCGCGTGCCGTCCTCGGCCGACCATTCGACGTCGGCGGTCGCGTTGCGCGCGGCGGTGACGGAGGATGTCACCAGCTCCAGCACCTGCTCGGGCTCCATGCGCAGCTTCACGCGCATGTGCAGCGGGCTGGTGGAGACGAAGGTGTGGATGCGGCCGCGGGCGGCGGGCTTGATCGCCTCGGCCGCGCGCGCGATGTCGCCCGGGGCGGTGCGCGCCAGGCCGCACACCACCGGCCCGTCCTTGCTGAACTTCTGGGCGATGGCCTGGACGCTCTCGAAGTCGCCGACCGAGGCGATCGGGAAGCCCGCCTCCATGACGTCCACGCCGAGCTCGGCCAGCGCCTCGGCCATGCGCAGCTTCTCCTCGAGGTTCATGGAGAAGCCGGGCGACTGCTCGCCGTCGCGCAGCGTGGTGTCGAACACGATGATCCGGTCGGGGTCGAGCGTCCCGAAGGAGGGGTGCTGGATCGGCATTGGGGCGTTCCTGTCTTCCGTCGAAAAGCCGTGGATGCGGCGCATGATGCGCCAGGGCTTCCCCTGAGCGGTGCCGGCCGTCAGCGGCCGGGCGTCACGCCCAGGGGCGACGAAGTCGAAGGAGGGCGAGGGCGGCGGCCGGACGCAGGCCAAGGCCGACCCGAAGGTCGGCGGCAGGCTCGATGCGGGGCGCACGCGCGGTCATGATGGGCGGAAGCTAGCCGGGCGCGGCCGGCGGTGCAAGCTTCGCGGGCGGGCGGCCGGTTGCCGGACGCGCCGCCCCGGCGCCAGCATGCCGCATGGATCCCGCCATCCCCTCGGACTTCCCCCCAAGCTGGGACGCGATCGGCGCCGCCCGCGCCGCGGCGCTCCGCGCGACGCTGGACCTTGCGGCGGCGCGGCACCCGCTCACCCGCCGCAAGCTGGCCGAGGCCGGGCTGACCCGCGCCGACCTGGCCGCGCCCGCCGATCTCGCACGCCTGCCGCTCACCACCAAGGCCGAGCTGATGGAACGGCCCGAGGATGCCGTGCTCGACCTCGACGGCGCCGATCTGCCGGAGGAACAGCGCGTCGTCTGGGACGTGATGCACACCACCGGCAGCACCAGCGGCCGCCCGACGCCCTTCGTCAGCACCACCTCCGACTTCTGGGACATCCTGGTCCTGCAGCGGCGGATGCTGGAGATCCGCGGCGTCACGGCCGATGACCGCATCGCGAACCTGTTTCCGCTGACGCGCCATCCGCATGGCGCCTTCATCCGCGTGCTGCACGCCGCCGCGGCGCTGCATATCCCGGTGGTCAGCGCCCTGCCCGGCAATCCCGGCCCCGGCTTCGCCGTGGGGCAGGAGCTGGACGGCGTGGCGGCGACGCTGGCGCGCACGCGCCCGACCATTCTGTGGGGGGTGCCGTCCTACATGCGCCGCGTCGTCGCGCATGCGGCGGAACGCGGCGTGGCGCTGCCGGATGTGCGCCTGGTCTTCGTCACCGGCGAGGGGGTGTCGGAGGAGGGCAGGGGCGACCTGCTCGCGCGGTTGGCCGCCGTGGGCGCAACGGGGGCGCGCGTCTCGGTCAGCTACGGCATGACCGAGATCCAGGGCGGCCTGGTCGAATGCGCCGCCGGCAGCGGCCTGCACAACCCGCACCCCGAGGCGATCGCGATCGACGTTGTGGACCCCGTCACGCATGCGCCGCTGCCGGACGGGGAGGAAGGGCTGATCGTCGTCTCCCACATGCGCCGGCGCGGCACGCTGCTGCTGCACTACGCCGTGGGCGACCTCGGCGTGCGCAGCACCGCGCCCTGCCCGCATTGCGGCCGCGTGACGGAGCGCATCCTCGGCACGCCGCGCCGGGCCGACGACCTGACCAAGATCCGGGGCATGCTGGTGAACCCGGCGCTGGCCGTCGCCGCGGTCGAGGGCGTTCCGGCGGTGCGCGATTTTCGGTTCGAGATTTCACGCCAGGGCGCGCTCGGCATGGACGAGTTCGTCCTGCTGGTTGTCACGGAGCCAGGCGCGGAAGCGCTGCTGGCGCAGCGCGTGAAGGACGCCATCGGCGTCACGCCGCGCGTTGTGCCGGTGGCCGAGATCGGCGGCGGTGGCTGGAAGGCGAAGCGCTGGGTGGATCAGCGCGGCGGCTGAGCGAAGGCCTTGCCCGCCGCGCCCATGTAGAGCTTCGCCACCCGGTCATGGCGCCGCCCCCCCCCCGCCCGCGCCCCCCACCACCACGCCCCCCACCCCCACCCCCCCCCCCC
>NZ_JBWXTD010000004.1:485683-493196 GCF_056682175.1 Falsiroseomonas sp. RANM36 | reverse complement strand
GTGCCGGCCGCGTTGATGATCGGCGCGACGCCGAGCGTCTCGTAGATCATGCCGTGAGCACGCGCCGGACGGCGTCCATCCACGCTGCGTAGCGGCGATCCGCCTCCACCCGCCGCCAGCGCGGCGGCGGAATCCTCCAGTACGATGCGCCCCATCTCCATCACCACCGCGCGGTCGGAAACGGCCAGGGCGCGCTTCACGGACTGCTCCACCAGCAGGATCCCGCGCCCCTGCGCCGCCAGGTCGCGGATCGTGGAAAAAACCTGCTCCGCCAGCCGCGGCGCGAGGCCGATCGAGGGCTCGTCCAGCATCACCACGCGCGGATCGAGCAGCAGCGTGCGCGCCACCTCCAGCATGCGCTGCTCGCCGCCCGAAAGCGTGCCGGCCAGCTGCCCGAGGCGTTCGCGCAGGCGCGGGAACAGATCGAGCGCCTGCTCGACGCGTTGCGCCAGCAGCGCGGCGTCGTCCAGCGCATAGCCGCCCATGCGCAAATTCTCGCGCACCGTCAGCTTCGGGAAGACGCTGCGCTCCTGCGGCACATAGGCGAGGCCCGCGCGCAGCACATCGCGCGGCGCGAGCCCGTCCAGGCTGCGGCCTGCCACCGTCACATGCCCGATGCGCCCGGGCAGCAGGCCGAAGAAGGCGCGCAGCAGCGTGGACTTCCCAGCGCCGTTGTGCCCGAGCAGGCAGAGCACCTCGCCCGGCGCGACGGCGAGGGAAACCTCCTCCACGATCATCCGCCCGCCATAGCCGGCGGAGACGCCCTCGGCGGCGAGGAGCGGTTCAGGCAAGATAGGCCTCGATGACCGCTGCGTCGGACTGCACGGCCTCGGGCGGGCCATCGGCCAGCACCGCGCCCTGGTGCATCACGATGATCCGCCCGGCGAGCCCCATGATGAACTCCATGTTGTGCTCGACGATCAGGAACAGCCCGCCCTGGTCTTCATGCGCCTGCCGCAGGAAGCGGCCGAGCGCGTCGAGCAGGCCGGGATTGATGCCGGCGGCCGGCTCGTCCAGCAGCAGCCAGCGCGGCCGCGTCATCAGCGCGCTCGCGATCTCGAGCATGCGGCGCTGCCCGAAGGAGAGGATCGAGGCCGGCGCATCGGCATAGGCATCGAGCGTGGCGAGCCGCAGCAGCGCCTCGGCTCGCGCCGCCGCGCCGGCCGGCCGCGCATCGCGCCGCGTGAAGGCACGCAGCAGCGCCGCGCCGAAGCCGCGCGGCCGCGCGGCGAACAGCAGGTTCTCGCGCCGCGACCACTCGGGGACGACGCGGCATTCCTGGACGGTCCGCGCCAGGCCGAGCGCCGCGCGGCCTTCCGGCGGCAGCGCCGTCACGTCGCGCCCGTCCAGCAGCACGCGCCCGGCGTCGGGCAGCTGCCGCCCGGCGATCATGTCGAACAGCGTGGTCTTGCCCGCGCCATTCGGCCCGATCAGCCCGACGATGCCCGCTTCCGCGATGGCAAAGCCCGCCCCGTCCAGCGCCCGCACCCCGCCGAAGTTCTTTGTCAGTTCGCGCGCTTCCAGCAGCATCAAGCGGCCGCTGTCTTGCGCCGGAACAGCCGTGCCGCGATGCCCGCCAGGCCCTCCGGCGCGAAGCGCATCAGCATCACCAGCGCCACGCCGAAGAACACCAGCCGCCATTCCGCCGCGACCCGCAGATACTCGGGCAGCGCGACGAAGAGCAGCGCACCCAGCAGCGGCCCGGAAAGCCGCCCGGCGCCGCCGATGATCACGATCAGGACCAGGTTGATGCCCTCGAGATATTCGAAGGAGGCCGGCGCGGCCACGCGCAGGAACGCCACCTTCACCGCCCCGCCCGCGCCCGCGATGGCGGCGCCGATGGCGAAGGCCAGCACCTTGCCCGCGGTGACGTTCACGCCCTTCGCCGCGGCAAGCGTCTCGTCCTGCCGGATCGCGACCAGCATGCGCCCGAAATCGGACCGCACCAGCAGGGCGGAGATGGCGAAGGCCACCGCCGTCGCGCCCACCGCGAAGGCCGCGAAATCCGGCAGCCGGCGGAACGCGAAGTCCAGCCCGAGCAGGGTGAAGCCTTCCGGGCGCGGGATGCCCGGCAGGCCCACGGGGCCGTGCGTCAGCTCCTCCCAGTTGTTCATCACCGCATGCAGCACCAGGCCGAAGGCCAGCGTCGCGATCATGAAGAAATGCGTCCGCAGCCGGAGCGTGACGGCGCCGAGCGCACCGCCCGCCACGCCCGTCACGAGCGCCGCCAGCGGCAGCGCGCCCCAAAAACTCCAGCCGTGATCCACCGCCATGATGCCGAGCGTATAGGCGCCGAGCCCGACGAAGGCCGCATGCCCCAGGCAGACCAGCCCGGCATAGCCGAGCATGATGTTCAGCCCGATCGCGGGTATGGCGTAGGTGCAGGCCAGCGCCAGGATGTGCAGTAGATAGGGCGGCAGGGCGCCCTGCGCGATACTCCAGACCAGCGCCGGCGTGGCGAGGCAGAAGGCCAGGACGGCCATGCGGCTCATCCGTGGTCGTCCCGCGTGCGCTGGCCGAACAGGCCCTGCGGCCGCAGCAGCAGCACGACGACGATGGTGCAGAACACCACCACGTCCTTCCAGTCCGTCGGCAGCACCAGCGTGGAGGTCGCCTCGATCACGCCGATGGCCAGCCCGCCGATCACCGCGCCGGGGATGGAGCCCATGCCGCCCAGCACGATGCCGGCGAGCCCCTTCACCAGCGGCAGGTCGCCCATCTGCGGAAACACCAGGAACAGCGGCCCGAGCAGCGCGCCGCCGATCGCCGCCAGCGCCATCGAAAGGGCGAAGGCCAGCCTGTGCGTCGCCTCAACGTCGATCCCCACCACCAGCGCCCCGCGCGGGTTCTGCGAGACGGCGCGCAGCGCGGTGCCGAGCTTCGTCAGGTGCAGAAAGGCGAAGAGCGCGGCGACGCAGACGGCGCCCACCGCGATGATCAGCAGGTGCTGCACGGCGAAGGACAGCGGGCCGAGCTGCACCGTGGCCCGCGTCGCCTGCACCGGGAACTGCAGCGCGTTCGGCCCGAAGACGGCGACCACCGTGTTCTGGATCACCAGCACGAGCCCGAGCGAGGCGATCACCTGGTTGCGGAGGTTGCCGCGCAGCGGCGCGAAGACCCCGCGTTCCAGCAGCGCGCCGACCAGGATCAGGAACAGCACCGCGCCGGCCACCGCCAGCAGGTAGTTGTCGAGGACGCGCATGAAGATCGTCTGCGCGACATAGGCGCCGAGCATGAACAGCGCGCCATGGGCGAAGTTCAGCACATGCATGACGCCGTAGATCAGCATCATGCCGAGCGCCACGAAGACGTAGATCGAGCCCATCATCAGGCCGTTCACGCCCTGCTCGGCGAAGGCGAGCATGCGGGCGCTCAGCCCGCGCCGCAGCCCGCCGCGAGCTCCGCCGGATAGAGGATGCTGCGCCGCCCGTCGGCGCACCATTCGGTGACATAGACCGGCGGATGCGCCTGGCCCTCGGCATCGAATTTCAGCGTCCCGGTCACGCCCTGGTGCTCGATGCGGGCGAGCGCATCGCGGATGCGCGGCCCTTGCACGCTGTTGGCGGCGCGGATCGCCGCGGCCGCCATCATCAGCCCGTCATAGGATTGCGCGGCGAAGCCGTGCGCCTCCTCGTTGAAGCGGGCGCGATAGCGTTGCGAGAAGGCCTGGATGCGCGGGACCGGTGCGTTCGGCGGGAAGGCGTTGTACTGCACCATGCCGCTCAGCCGCTGCGCATCCAGCCGGCGCAGGAACCGGTCCGACCCCATGGCCAGCGTGCCGATCAGCTGCACCGGCAGGCCGGCGGCGCGGATCTGGCTGATGGCGAGGCTGCCCGGCTCCTCGTCCATGAACAGCATCACCGCCTTGGCGCCGGAATTGCGGATGTTCGTGATGTGGGCGGAGAAATCCACCTCGCCCACGTTGAAGTAGCCGGTATAGGCAATGGGGAAGCCCTGCGGCAGCGCCTCCTGCATGCCGCGCACGCCGCCGCGCCCGGCATCGTTGTTCCAGGCGATGAAGGCCAGCGGCTTCCAGTCGCGCTGCGCCACGAAGTCGGCCAGCGCCTTGCCCAGCATGTCGTTGTGCGCGTTGACGCGGAACACCCAGCGGTTCCGCTGCTTCGTCAGGCCGGGTCCCGTCGGGACCGTCATGATGAACGGCACCTCGTTCTCCTCGGCGATCGGCCCCACCGCGGGCACCACGCCGGAGGACAGTTCGCCGAGCACCACCGGCACGCGGTCCACCGTGGTCAGCCGCTGCATGGAGGATGCGCCCTCGGCCGGGTTGCCGCGGGTGTCGTACACCTTCAGCTCCACCTGCAGCTTCCG
Organism: Falsiroseomonas sp. RANM36; assembly: GCF_056682175.1. Classification (NCBI taxonomy): domain Bacteria; kingdom Pseudomonadati; phylum Pseudomonadota; class Alphaproteobacteria; order Acetobacterales; family Roseomonadaceae; genus Falsiroseomonas; species Falsiroseomonas sp. RANM36. The sequence continues at coordinate 488,867 of NZ_JBWXTD010000004.1, read as the reverse complement.
CCCGCCGACCTCGATCCCGCCGGCCTCGTTCAGCTCGTCCTTCGCCAGGTTGAAGCCGTTCATCTGGAAGCGTCCCGGCGCCGCCAGCGGGCCGGAGAGCGCGGTGAGGATGCCGAGCGTGAGAGTCCCGCCCTGCGCCCCGGCGCGCCCGGCGCCCACCAGGCCGGCGGCGAGCGCGGCCACGAAGGTCCGACGATGCAGCATCGACATCCTGCCTCTCCCTTCTTTCGCGCCGCTGGCGCGGTGTTGGCGCCGAGCCTAGGCTTGCGAAATTGGTCGGACAAGCCGAGGACCAGGATGCACGAGCCAGCCCCGAGTGCCGGCGCGGCGCTGCTGCAGGCGCTGGCGGCGCGCGGCGTGACGCATCTCTTCGCCAATTCCGGCACCGACTTTCCCTCGGTGATCGAGGCCTATGCGCGCGCGCCGGAAGGCCTGCCGCGCCCGATCCTCTGCGCGCACGAGAACCTCGCGATCGGCATGGCGCATGGCCATGCGATGGTCTCCGGCCATCCGCAGGCGGTGATGGTGCATGTGAATGTCGGCGCGGCGAATGCGCTGGGCGGGCTGTTCAACGCCGCGCGCGAATTCGTCCCGGTCATCTTCCTCGCCGGCCGCACGCCGCTGCTGGAAGCCGGCGCGCCCGGCGCGCGCAGCCTCAACATCCACTGGGCGCAGGAGATGTTCGACCAGGGTGCGATGCTGCGCGAGGCGGTGAAGTGGGACTACGAGCTGCGCCGCCCCGAGCAGGCGGAGCCCGCCGTCGCGCGCGCCCTCGCCATCGCGATGTCCGACCCGCAGGGGCCGGTCGCGCTGATGCTGCCGCGCGAGGTGCTGGCGGCGCCGGTGCCGACCATGCCCGCCGTGCCCGATCCGCCCGCTGCCGCGCCTGCGGCGCCGGATCCGCGCGCGCTCGCCGCCATCGCGGCGGCGCTCGCCGCGGCCGAGCGCCCGCTGATCGTCACCGCCTCCGCCGGCCGCGAGGCGGCGGTGCCCGCGCTGCTGGCCGATCTCGCCGCCCGCTTCGCGCTGCGCGTGGTGGAATACCGGCCGCGCTTCCACAGCCTCGACAATGCGCATCCGATGCATGGCGGCTTCGAGGTGGATCCCTGGCTGGCGGAATCCGATGCGGTGCTGGTGCTGGAATGCGACGTGCCCTGGATCCCCGCGCAGCGCACGCCGCGCGCCGATGCGCGGATCTTCCATGCCGGCCCGGACCCGCTTTTCGCCCGCTACCCGATGCGCGGCTTCGGGGGCGAGGCGGCGCTGCCGGTGCGCGCCGCGGATCTGCTGCCGGCGCTCGCCGCCGCGCTGGCGGCCGCGGCGCCTGCGCCTGCCGCGCGCATCGCGGCGCGCGGCGCGGCCCTCGCCACCGCGAATGCGGCGGCGCGCGAGCGCGGCCTCGCCGCCGCGCGCGATCCCGGCGGCGCGACGATGAGCATGGCCTTCGTCACCGCCCGCCTCGCCGCGGCGCGCGGCGGCCCTGCACCGGATGCTTTGCTGGTGAACGAATACCCGCTGATCCGCCCCGCGATGACGCTTCGCCATCCGGCGAGCTTCTTCGGCTCATCGCCCGTCGGCTCGCTCGGCTGGGGCCTGCCGGCGGCGCTTGGCGCCAAGCTCGCCTCGCCGGAACGCCTGGTGGTGGCCGCGCTCGGCGACGGCTCCTACCTTTTCGCCAATCCGGTGGTCTGCCACCAGGCGAGCGCGGCCGAGGGGCTGCCGGTGCTCAGCGTCATCTTCGACAATGGCGGCTATGGCGCGGTGAAGCGCGCCACCACCGCGATGTATCCGCAAGGCGCCGCGGTCGCCTCGGGCCGCATTCCGCTGTCCGATTTCGGCGCCGTGCCCGACCAAGTGCGGATCATCGAGGCCTGTGGCGGCCGCGGCTGGCGGATCGAGCACGCGGCCGAGCTCGACGCGGCGCTGGAGGCGGCGGTGGCGACGGTGCGCGCCGGCACCCAGGCGCTGGTCTCGGTGCGCTGCCGGTAGGCGCCCTACTGCGCGGGGCGGACCGGCCTGACCTCCACCTGGCCGATGCCGCGGATGCCGATCTCCCGGGCGCTGCGGGGCGAGAGGTCGATGATGCGCCCCGGCGTGAATGGGCCGCGGTCGCTGATCACGACGCGGGTCCGCGCGCCGGTGCGCAGGTTGGTCACCTCGGCCTCGGTGCCGAAGGGCAGGTGGCGATGCGCCGCGACATTGGCCGTGGGATCAAAGGGCCGGCCATTGGCCATGGGGCGCCCGGTGAAGCGCTGCGCATCGTAGATCGCCGCGACGCCGACCTGGGGCTCGAAGGCCTCGGCCCGGAACGGGGCCAGCAGGCCGAGGGTAAGGAGGGCGGGCAGCGCCGCGCGCCGCGGGAGGGTCTCCGTCATCCCCCCAACAAACAGGCTGGCGCCCGCCGGGGCAACCCCGGCCCCCTGGAAGGCCCGGCCGGGGGCTTGATCCAGCGCAAGGACAAGCCCGCCCTCCCATGGTGGAAAGGCGCCGATGCTGGCCAACTGCCTCAGCGACCTGACAGCGCTCGGCCCCGAGGGGCTGCCGGCGCTCGCGACCGCGCTGTTCCTCGCCGGGCTGGCCGGCGGGGTCACGCATTGCGCCGGCATGTGCGCCCCCTTCGTCCTCGCCCAGGCCGGCGCCCGGGCGGGAAGCAGCGCCGCTGGCGGCATCCTGGCGCGGCTCTCCGGCGCGGCGCTGCTGCCCTATCATCTGGGCCGGATGCTGGGCTACGGGCTGCTCGGCGCACTTGCCGGGGCCACCGCCGGGCTGGTGACCCAGCTCAGCGGGCTGCGCTGGCTGCTGGCGCTGCTGCTGCTGGCCGCGGCGCTGCTGATGGCGGCGCAGGCCTCGGCGCGACTGCCGGAGCGCTTCCGGCCGCGCGGCCATCTCGCCCTGCCGGCACTGCCCGGCCTTGGCGCGCGGCTTGGTGCGCTGGTGGCGCCGCTGCTCGCCGCACCGCCCGGGTTGCGCGGCCGCGGGCGGGGTCTCGCCCTCTCGGCGCTGCCCTGCGGCATGCTCTACGCCGCGCTGGCCGCGGCCGCCGCCCCCCCCCGCCCCCGGGGCGGGGGGCGGGGGGGGGGGGGCGGGCGGGGCGGGTTGCGCCGCCGCCCCGAAGGCCAGGGCCAGGCAGGGGATGAGCGCCATGGCGGCGATGGCGCGGCGCGCCAGGACCTGCAACCTCGTC
>NZ_JBWXTD010000004.1:483296-485583 GCF_056682175.1 Falsiroseomonas sp. RANM36 | reverse complement strand
GGGCCGCGGGCGGGGCCGCGCCCGCCCGGCGCGCCCCGGCGGCCTGCGCACCGCCGGGCGGGCCGCGGCCGCCGCCACCGGCAGCGCGCTGGCCGGGGCGCTGGCGATGGCGGCCTTCGTGCTCGGCACCGTGCCGGCGCTGGTCGGCGTGGCGCTGCTCGGCCGGCTGTTCCTCCGCCGCGCCGGTGCCGGGCTGCAACTGGCGGGAGCGGCGCTGTTCGGGCTGAATGCCGTGGTGCTGGCCGGCATGGCCTGGCGGCTGGTGGCCTGAAGAACGCGTTAACCGGCAGCCGCTAAGCCTCGTCCCATTCCCAGGACGGGGCCGTCATGTCCACGCCGGTCGTCCCGGTCACGGTATCGGGGACCGTGCCGGACACCATCTTCGAGAATGCCCGCCCCGGCGACTGGATCGCGATCCTCGATCTCTCGGGGGGCGTGCTCGACGTCGCGCTGACCGGCCCCGACGCCAACCGCTTCGACGCCGCCTTCGACCGCGCCGCGCAGCGTCTCGTGATCACCCCGGTCGAGCGCTTCGACGCCGAGAGCCTGGGCGCCTACGTCTTCGCCTTCGGCCTTGCGGTCCGCACCGCCGCCGGCTGGCAGGATCTGCCGCAGGCCTGGCAGGTGGCGCTGCGCGACCTGGACGACACGCCGCCGCAGGCGCTGCGCTTCCTGTCGGGCGGCAGCGTGCTGGCCGAGGATCCCGGCGCCGTCATCGGCACGCTGATCGCCGACGACCCCGACACGGCAAGCCCTCTCTTGTATCGCGTCGTCTGGCCCGACGATGCGCTGTTCGTCATGCAGGGCGATGTGCTGCGGCTGCGCGACGGGATCAGCCTCCCGACCCTCGGCGGCACGACGCGCGCGGTGCTGATCGAGGTGTGGGACGGGCTGCAGGGCGCGGCCTTCAGCCTGGAGTTCGCAATCCTCGCCCCCGGCCCGGCGATCGCCGTCATCGCCGGCACGGACAACCCGGACTCCCTCTCGGGTGGCGCCGGCGCCGACTTCATCCTGGGCTATGGCGGCGACGACGGCATCAATGGCGGCGCCGGCAACGACATCCTGGAAGGCTGGGCGGGCAACGATGCGCTCGATGGCGGCCTCGGCAACGACACCATCGATGGCGGCGCGGGCAATGACGTCATCTGGGGCGGCGGCGGGGCGGGGGGCAACGACGTGCTGCGCGGCGGCGAGGGCAACGACACGCTGCGCGGCCAGAACGGCGACGACACGCTGGATGGCGGCCCCGGGCGCGACGTGCTGGACGGCAATGCCGGCCACGACACCCTGGATGGCGGCGACGGCGACGATCTGCTGAACGGCAGCGCCGGCAACGACACGCTGTTCGGCGGCGCCGGCAACGACACGCTGCTCGGCGGCACCGAGCTCGGGCTGCTGGATGGCGGCGACGGCGCGGATTCGCTGCTGGGCGGGGCATCGGCCGACACGCTGCTCGGCGGCGACGGCGCGGACACGCTGGATGGCGGCGGCGCCGACCTGCTTGCCGGCGGCCCGGGGGACGACACCTATCTTCTCTCCGGGCCGGAGGCCGTGATCGCGGAAGCCGCCGGCGAGGGCTTCGACACGATGATCGTCGGCTTCGCGGCGAGCATCGCCGGCGGCGTGGAGGTGCTGCGCCTGCGCGAGGGCGCGGGCGATCTTGCGGCCCATGGCGCGGGCCTGGCCGATCGCCTGTTCGGCAATGCCGGCGCCAACCTGCTCTCCGGTGCGGGCGGGGCGGACACGCTCGACGGCGCGGATGGCGCGGACACGCTCGATGGTGGCGAGGGCGACGACCTGCTGCTCGGCGGCATCGGCGCGGACAGCCTGCTCGGCGCCGGCGGTGCGGACCGGCTGGAAGGCGGGGCGGATGGCGACACGCTCGATGGCGGCGTCGAGGCCGACACGCTGGATGGCGGCGATGGCAACGACCTGCTGCTCGGCGCGGACGGCGCCGACTCGCTCGAAGGCGGCGGCGGCAACGACACGCTCTCGGGCGGCGGCGGCAACGACATGCTGGCGGGCGGTGCCGGTGCGGACAGCCTGGCGGGGGGCATCGGCGCCGATCTGCTGGATGGCGGCACCGAAGGCGACACGCTGGCCGGCGGGGATGGCGCGGACACGCTGCGCGGCGGCGAGGGCAACGACCGGCTGCTGGGCGAGGCGGAGGCGGACCTGCTGGATGGCGGCGACGGGCTCGACACGCTCGATGGCGGCGCGGGCGACGACCTGCTGCGCGGGGGCGCGGGGCGCCCCCCCCCCCCCCCGCGCGGCCCGCGGCGCGCGG
>NZ_JBWXTD010000004.1:476851-483196 GCF_056682175.1 Falsiroseomonas sp. RANM36 | reverse complement strand
GCCGGGGGGGGGGGGCGCCCGGGGGGGGGGGGGGGGGGGGGCGGGGGGGGGGGGGGGGGGGGCGCGGGCCCCCCCCGCGGGGGGGGCGGGGGCGGCGCCGACACGCTCGAAGGCGGCGCGGATGCCGACACCCTGTTCGGCGGCGAGGGGCCGGACCTGTTGCGTGGCGAGGACGGCAACGATTCGCTGCGCGGCGACGGCGGCGACGACACGCTGGATGGCGCCGGCGGCAACGACCGGCTGCGCGGCGGCGCAGGCAACGACGCGCTGCTCGGCGAGGCGGGCGACGATACGCTGCAGGGCGAGGACGGCGGCGACGTGCTTGCCGGGCAGGGTGGCGCCGACGTGCTGGATGGCGGCGACGGCGCCGACCTTTTGCTCGGCGGCGACGGCCCGGATTCGCTCACCGGCGGCGCCGGCGACGACACGCTCTCCGGCGGCACCGGCGCCGACACGCTGGATGGCGGGCCGGGCCGCGACCGGCTGGATGGCGGCGGCGGCGACGACCTGCTGCGCGCCGGCCCCGATGGCGGCCCCGATGGCGGCGCCGAGCTGCGCGGCGGGGAAGGGGCGGACACGCTGGACGCGACAGCCGGCGATGCGCTCGGAAGCCTGCTGATCGGTGGCCTCGGCGACGACACCTTCGTGGTGGATTCGTCCGCCGACCGGGTGGTGGAGGAGGCCGGCGCCGGCATCGACACCGTGCGCGCGATGCTGGAGGGCGGCGGCTACGTCCTGCCGGCCAATGTCGAGCACCTGGTGCTGCTCGGCGGCGCGCTGACCGGGCATGGCAATGCGATCGCCAACCGCATCGAGGGCAACGCGCTGGCGAACCTGCTGGGCGGCGGCGGCGCGGCGGATACGCTGATCGGCGGGGCCGGCGACGACACGCTGATCGGCGGCCCCGGCGAGGACATCTTCGTGCTCGGCGCCGGCACGGGACGCGACGTGATCGCGGATTTCAGGCCCGGCGAGGATGTCCTGCTGCTGCTCGGCGATGCCGGCCATGCGACCGCCGCGGCGGCGCTTGCGGCCTTTCGCGCGACGGGGGGCGGGCTCGAGCTGCCGCTTGCCGGCGGCGCGGTGGTGCTGCAGGGCGTCGCCGCCGGCGCCCTGCGCGCGCAGGACATCCTGATCGGCTGAAGCCTACCGCACCAGGTCCCGATAGGCATGCCAGGTGGCGTGGCCGATCAGCGGCAGCACCAGCGCGAGGCCGAGGAAGAAGGGCACGAGCGCCATCGCCGTGAACACCACGATCAGCCCGGCCCAGAAGGCCATCGCGCGCCAGTTGTCGAGCGTGGCGCGGATCGAGATCACGATCGCCTCGATCGCCGAGATGTCGCGGTCCACCAGCATCGGGATGGAGACGGCGGAGACCGCGAAGGCCACGGCGGCCAGCACGAAGCCCGCGCCGGTGCCGATCACCAGGAAGGGCAGCAGCTGGTCCGCGCGCAGCAGCGCCATCGGCAGCGTCTCGATCGAAGGCGAGAAGCCGAGGCCGAAGAACACCATGAACAGCAGCGCCGCCAGCCGCACCCAGAACAGGTTGATCAGCAGCAGCACGGCCCCCATCAGCGCCAGCTGCGGCCCGTTGCGGCGGAACGCCGTGAAGGCGATGCCGAGCGACACCGGCTCGCCCGCCTCCCGCCGCCGGCTGGTCTCGTAGAGACCGGCGCCGAGCAGCGGCGCCACCAGGAAGAAGCCCGCCACCGCCGGCAGCACCGCCCACAGCGCATCCACCGCGATCAGCAGCAGCACCAGCAGCCAACTCGCCGCCACGATCGCGAAGCCATAGAAGAAGCCGATATGCGGCGTGGCCATCAGGTCGCGCCAGCCGGCCTCCAGCCAGCGCCAGGGCTGGTCGTTCGGCACGATATGGATCGTCGGCCGGGTCGGCCCGGCGGCCGGCACGCTTTCGGCCGGTTCCACGCTTTCCGTCGTCATCGCGGCTCTCCTCCCCCCGGCTGACCGGTGCGCAGGGCGCCAAACTAGGCGATGTGCGCTGCAGCAAGACTTGATCCTGATCAAGGACGCTGACCGATTGGGAGGGTCTTCTTTCCCGCACGCGCCGGTCGGCCCGCGACTGCGGCGCGCGGAGGGGAGATCCGACCTCATGTCAGCAACAGGCTATGCCGAAGGGCTGGCCGCACCCGCCACGGGCGCACAGAGCGCCGTGCGGGTCGATGCCTATGTGGAGGCGCCGATTCGCGCCTTCGCCATCGCCACCGTCTTCTGGGGCGTGGTGGGCTTCCTCGTGGGGGTGGTGATCGCCTCCCAGCTCGCCTGGCCGCTGCTCAACCTCGACCTCGAATGGACCACCTTTGGCCGCCTGCGGCCGGTGCACACCAGCGCGGTGATCTTCGCCTTCGGCGGCAACGCGCTGTTCTGCACCAGCCTCTATGTCGTGCAGCGCACCTGCCGCGCGCGGCTGTTCGGCGGCGACGCGATGGGGTGGTTCCTGTTCTGGGGCTACCAGTTCGTCATCGTCTCGGCCGCGCTGGGCTATGTGCTCGGCGTCACGCAGGGCAAGGAATACGCCGAGCCCGAATGGTACGTGGACCTTTGGCTGACCGTGGTGTGGGTGCACTACCTGGTCGCCTTCGGCGGCACGATCCTCCGGCGCGAGGAGCCGCACATCTACGTGGCGAACTGGTTCTACCTCGCCTTCATCATCACCGTGGCGATGCTGCATATCGGCAACAACCTGGCGCTGCCGGTCACGCTCGGCCATTCCAAGAGCTACGGCCTGGCCTCCGGCGTGCAGGACGCGATGATCCAGTGGTGGTACGGCCACAACGCGGTGGGCTTCTTCCTGACCGCCGGCTTCCTCGGGATGATGTACTACTTCATCCCGAAGCAGGCGGAGCGGCCGGTCTATTCCTACCGCCTGTCCATCGTGCACTTCTGGTCGCTGATCTTCCTCTACATCTGGGCCGGCCCGCACCACCTGCACTACACGGCGCTGCCGGACTGGGCGCAGACGCTGGGCATGGTGTTCTCGATCATGCTGTGGATGCCGTCCTGGGGCGGCATGATCAACGGCGTGATGACGCTGTCGGGCGCGTGGGACAAGCTGCGCACCAACCCGGCGCTGCGCTTCTCCGTCACCGCCGTCGGCTTCTACGGCATGTCCACCTTCGAAGGGCCGGTCATGTCCATCAAGGCGGTGAACGCGCTCAGCCACTACACCGACTGGACCATCGGCCACGTGCATTCCGGCGCGATGGGATGGGTGGGCTTCGTCACTTTCGGCGCGCTCTACTGGCTATTCCCGCGGCTGTGGAACAAGCGGGGCGTCTATTCCGAGAAGCTGATCTCCTGGCACTTCTGGATCGCGACGCTCGGCATCGTGCTCTACATCACCGCGATGTGGGTCTCGGGCATCCTGCAGGGCCTGATGTGGCGCGCCTACGACGAGAACGGCTTCCTGCAGTACAGCTTCATCGAGACCGTCGCGGCGATGCACCCCTACTACGTGATCCGCGTGATGGGCGGGCTGCTCTACCTCTCCGGCGCATTGATCATGGTCTACAACCTCTGGATGACCGTCACCCGCGGCGAGAGCACGGATGCGGTCGCCGCCGTTCCGCAACCCCTCGGGCCCGCCTCCGCGGTCCCGGCCGCTGCGCAGTGAAGGAGGGCGGAGCGATGAAGTGGTTCAACCACGCGAAGATCGAGACCAACCTGATCCTGATGGGCGTGCTGACGCTCATCACGGTCTCGATCGGGGGCCTGGCGCAGATCGTGCCGCTCTTCACCGTCGCCACCACGATCGAGCGGGTGGAGGGCGTGCGCCCCTACACGCCACTCGAGCTGATGGGGCGGAACATCTACATCCGCGAGGGCTGCTACGTCTGCCACAGCCAGATGGTGCGTCCCTTCCGCGATGAGCTGGAGCGCTACGGGCACTTCTCCCTGGCGGCGGAGAGCATGTACGACCATCCCTTCCAGTGGGGCTCCAAGCGGTCGGGGCCGGATCTGGCGCGGGTCGGCGGCCGCTACTCGGATGACTGGCAGGCGGCGCATCTGCGCAGCCCGCGCGCGGTGGTGCCGGAAAGCATCATGCCGCCCTACGCCTTCCTCGACCGTCCGCTCGCCTATGCGGACATCGCGGATCACCTGAAGGCGCAGCGCGCGATCGGCGTCCCGTACAGCGACGAGATGATCGCCAACGCCCGCGCCGACCTCGAGGCGCAGGCGCGGCCGGAGGCCGATCCGGCCGCCTTCCAGGGCCGCTACGCCCGCGCCCGCCAGGCCGCCTTCGACGGCAACCCCGCCACCATCACCGAGATGGATGCGGTGGTGGCCTACCTCCAGATGCTCGGCACGCTCGTGCAGTTCCGCGACGTGACGCCCGAGCAGATGCGGCAGCAATAGGGAGGCGCCGCGATGACCGATCTGCTCGCCTCCCTCCACTCCACCTTCGCGACGCTGTGGGTGGTCTGGTTCTTCGTGCTCTTCACCGGGATCATCCTCTACGTGATGGCCCCCTGGCGGAAGCGCGGCTACGAGCGCGCGGGCGAGATCCCGCTGCGTGACGAGCTGCCGCCTTCCCGCCGCTGAGGAATCCGTCATGCCGACGAAGATCGAAAAGGACGCCCTGACGGGCACCAACACCACCGGCCATGAATGGGACGGGCTGAAGGAGCTCAACACGCCGCTCCCCAAGTGGTGGCTCTACGTGCTGTATGCGACGATCGCCTTCTCGGTGGTCTGGGTCATCCTCTACCCCGCCTTCCCGATCCGCGGCGCCACCGGCGTCACCGGCTGGATCGCGCGGGAGCAGGTGATGCAGGACGTCGCCGCCGCAAACCAGCGGATGGCCCCGATGCTGAACCGCATCCGGGAGGCGACGCCGCAACAGATCGCGGCCGATCCCGACCTGCGCGCCTTCGCCATGGCCGGCGGGCGCATCGCCTTCGCCAACAACTGCGCCGGCTGCCACGGCGCGGGCGGGCAGGGCGCGCCGGGGGGCTTCCCGAGCCTGGCGGATGACGACTGGATCTGGGGCGGCAGCTACGACGCCATCCTGCAGACCATCCGCCACGGCATCCGCTCTGGCGAAAGCGACGAGGAGCGCACGAGCATGATGCCGCGCCTCGTCGCCGACGGCGTGCTCACCGTGGCGCAGGCCGGCGACGTTGCCGCCTATGTCGTCTCGCTCGGCGGCGCCACCGACGATGCCGCGGCGGCCGAGCGCGGCAAGCCGCTCTACGCCGACAACTGCGCCGCCTGCCATGGCGAGAATGGCGAGGGCAACCGCGACGTCGGCGCGCCGCGGCTCAACGACCGGATCTGGCTGCATGGCGGCGACCGGCACGCCATCGCGCGCTTCATCGCCAATCCCCGCATGGGCGTGATGCCGGCCTGGGGCGGCCGGCTCGATCCCGCGACGGTGAACATGCTCGCCGTCTACGTGCACGCGCTCGGCGGCGGCGAGAACTGAGCAGGCCATGAACGACCTCGCGGCACGCGAAAAGCTGGCGCCGGCGGGCGGTTCCCCGCCGCCGGCCCAGCCGCTCTACGCCAACCGCCAGAAGGTGTATCCGAAGGCGGTCACGGGCCCGGTGCGGCGCGCGAAATGGGCCGTGCTGGTCGTCTGCCTGGCGCTCTACTACCTGGTGCCGTGGATCCGATGGGACCGCGGCCCGGGCGCACCGGACCAGGCGGTGCTCGTGGACATGACCCATGGCCGCCTCTACTTCTTCTTCTTCGAGATCTGGCCGCAGGAGGTCTACTTCCTCACCGGCCTGCTGATCCTCGGCGCCATCGCGCTGTTCGCCGCGACGTCGCTGTTCGGCCGCGTCTGGTGCGGCTTCGCCTGCCCGCAGACGGTCTGGACCGACCTGTTCATGTGGGTCGAGCGCAGGATCCAGGGCGACCGCAACGAGCGCATGCGCCTCGACAAGGCGCCCTGGACCGCGGAGAAGTGGCGCAGGAAGGCGCTGACGCATGCGGCGTGGCTCGCCATCGCGATGGCCACCGGCGGCGCCTGGATCATGTATTTCAACGACGCGATCGAGCTCTGGCCGAAATTCTTCACCGGGCAGGCCGGCGCGGGCGTCTATCTCTTCTTCTGGCTCTTCACCGGCACGACCTATCTGCTCGCCGGCTGGGCGCGGGAGCAGGTCTGCACCTACATGTGCCCCTGGCCGCGCTTCCAGGCCGCGATGCTGGACGAGAACTCCCTCGTCGTCTCCTACCGCGCCTGGCGCGGCGCGCCCCCCGGCGCGCCGGGCCCGGGCGCGCTGCCGCATGTCGCGACGGAGCTGTTCCTGCAGCGCGCGGGCATCCAGGTGCTGCACGTGCCCTATCGCGGGGGCGGGCCGGCGGTGGCGGATCTCG
>NZ_JBWXTD010000004.1:472901-476751 GCF_056682175.1 Falsiroseomonas sp. RANM36 | reverse complement strand
GCCGCGCCCCGGCCGCTATGCTGGCCGAGAAGTCCCGCGTCGCCTCCACCCCCGCCGGGCGCGGCGAGCCGCGCGGCAAGGCGAAGGAGGCGGGGCACGGCGACTGCGTGGACTGCATGGCCTGCGTCAATGTCTGCCCGACCGGCATCGACATCCGCGACGGCCAGCAGCTGGAATGCATCGGCTGCGGCCTCTGCATCGACGCCTGCGACGACATCATGGGCAAGCTCGGCCGCCCCAAGGGGCTGATCGCCTTCGAGACGCTGAAGAACATCGCCGCGTCCGAAGGCGCGACCCGGGCCATGGCGCCCTGCGCCGCCCGCACCGAGGCCGGCATGGCGGTGCGGCACGTGCCGAAATTCATCCGCGCGCGCACCCTCGTCTATGCCGGCGTGCTGGCCGGCGTGCTCGCGGTGATGCTCGGCGCCTGGCTGCTGCGCCAGGAGGTGACGCTCGCGGTGCTGCGCGACCGCGCGCCGCTCTATGTCCGGCTGGCCGATGGCGGCGTGCGCAACGCCTACACGCTGAAGATCGCGAACAAGACGCGCGAGGCCGGCACCCTGACGCTGGCCTTCGAGAGCCGCGCGCCGCTGACGCTCGCCATCCAGGAAGCGCCGGAGGCCGGCGCCAACCGCTTCACGGTCTCCACCCGCGCGGACGGGCTGACCGAATGGCGCGCGCTGGCGACGCTGCCCGCCGGCGCCCGCGTGGAGGAGAGCACGCCCGTGACCTTCCGACTGCTCGATGCCCGCGGCCGCACCGTGGCGCGGACCAACAGCGTCTTCCTCGCCCCGCATCAGGAGCATCGCCGATGAGCGACAGCACGCTCCGTCCCGCCCCCGACTTCGATCCGCGCCGCAGCCGCTGGATCCCCTGGGCCTTCATCGGCGCCTTCGTGGTGATCATCGCCGTGAACCTGGTGCTGGTCGTCGCCTCGGTGAGCACCTTCACCGGGCTGACCACGGCGCACTCCTATGACCGCGGGCGCGCCTACAACGAGGTTCTGGCGGAAGCCGCGCGGCAGGATGCGCTCGGCTGGACCGCCCGGGTCGCGCTGGAGGGCGAGGCGCTGGCCGTCGCCGTCACGGACCGTGAGGGGCTGCCCGTCGGCGGAAGGCTGGAAGGCGTGCTGCTTCGGCCCCTGGAAGGCACCGCGTTGCCGCTCGACTTCGCCGCCGCCGGCGCCGGGCGCTTCCTCGCCCATGCGGCGCTGCCCGCCGCCGGACAGTGGGAGGCGCGGCTGACGCTGCGCGGCGCGGACGGGGCGCGCTTCGACATCCGCCAGCGGGTCTTCGCACGATGACCGTCGCGGCGGGCTTCCCGGACGGCCTCGCACCCGGGCAGGCGGGCCTGTCGCGCTCGGCCTGCGCGCATTGCGGCGCGCCGCTGGTGCCGGGGCAGGGCGAGTTCTGCTGCACCGGCTGCGCCGGCGCGCATGCCCTGGTGCGCGGCCTCGGCCTCGATGCCTTCTATCGCCGGCAGGAGACCGCCGCGGGCACGCTGCGCCCGCCGGAGACGCTCTCCACCGACTTCGCCCCGCATGCGCGCGAGGCCGCCAACGGTGTCTGCGAGCTCGAGCTGATCGTCAGCGGGCTCACCTGCGGCGCCTGCGTCTGGCTGGTGGAGCAGGCGCTGGCCGCCGAGCCCGATGTGCTGCGGGCCAGGGCAAGCCTCTCCACGCGCCGGCTGGTCATCGCGTGGCGCGGCTCTCCCGCGCGCGGCAACGACCTGGCGGCGCTGGTCGCGCGGCTCGGCTTCAAGGTGGCGCCCTGGTCGCCGGCCTGCCTGCGCGCGACCGAGGACGCGGAGGGCCGCGCGCTGATCCGCGCGCTCGGCATCGCCGCCTTCGGCGCGATGAATGTGATGCTGGTCTCCATCGCCGTCTGGGTCGGCACGGACATGGAGCCCGAGACGCGCCACCTGATGCACTGGCTCGCCGCGCTGATCGGCCTGCCGACGGTGCTGGTGGCGGGCATGCCCTTCTACCGCTCGGCCTGGGACGCGATCCGCGCCGGCCGCGTGAACATGGACCTCGCGGTCTCCATCGGCGTGCTGGCCACCACGCTGATGTCGCTCAGCGAGACCTTCCGCAACGGCGACTACACCTGGTTCGACGGCGCCACCTCCCTGCTCGCGCTGCTGCTGGCCGGGCGCGTTCTCGACCGCGCGATGCGCCGCCGCGCCCGCCAGGCGATGGCGGAACTCCTGGCCCTGCAGGAGGGCACGGTCGCGCTCCGGCTGGCCGACGGCACCACCCGCGGCGTGCCGGCCGACGCCGTGCGCGTCGGCGATGTGGTCCTCGTCGCTTCCGGCGAGCGGCTGCGGCTGGACGGCATGGCGGAGGAGCCGGTGCTGCTCGACACCTCCGCGACCACCGGCGAGGCGATGCCGCGCGAGATTCCTGCCCACACGCTGGTCGAGGCCGGCGCGGTGAACATGGGCGCGGCCTTCGCGATGACCGTCGCCGCCGCGGCGCGCGACGGCTCGCTGGCGCAGCTCGGCCGCCTGCTGGAACGGGCCGAGCAGGGGCGCGGCCGCTTCGTCTCGATCGCCGACAGGGCGGCGCGGCTCTACGTGCCCGTCGTGCATGCGATCGCGCTGGCCACCTTCCTCGGCTGGTGGCTCGGCGTCGGCGTCGCCTGGCAGGCGGCGCTGGTGCCGGCGGTCGCGGCGCTGATCGTCACCTGTCCCTGCGGGCTGGCCATCGCGGTGCCGGCCGTGCAGGTCGCCGCGGTCGGCGCGCTGTTCCGCCGCGGGGTACTGGTCGCCTCGCCCACCGCGCTCGAGAGGCTGGCGAGCGCGGATCATGCCGTGCTGGACAAGACCGGCACCCTGACCGAGGGCCGGCCGGAGCTGATCGCCGACGCGACCATCGAGCCGGCCGTGCTCCGCAGCGCGGCCAGTCTCGCCCGCGCCAGCCGCCACCCGCTCGCCCAGGCACTGGTCCGCGCCTGCCCGGAGGCGCCGGCGGTCGCCGGTGTGCGGGAAGTGCCGGGCAAGGGGCTGGTCCGCGGCAGTGCCCGCCTCGGCAGCCCGGTCTTCTGCGGCCTGCCGGACGACCAGGGTTCCGGGATGGAGCTGGCCTACTGCGTCGCCGGAGAGCGGCCGGCGGTGTTCCGCTTCGCCGACCGGCTGCGCGGCGATGCGGGCGAAGCGGTGGCGGAACTGCGCGAGCTCGGCCTGGAGACGGAGCTGCTCTCGGGCGATGGCGCCGGCGCGGTGGAGGCGGCGGCCGCGGCCGCGGGCATCGGACCGTGGCAGGCCCGCGCGACGCCGGCCGACAAGGCGCACCGCATCGAATCGCTGCGTGCCGCCGGGCGGCACCCGCTGATGGTCGGCGACGGCATCAACGACGCGGCGGCGCTGAGCCTCGCCCATGTCTCGATGAGCCCCGGCACCGGCACGGACATCGCCCAGGCCGCATCCGACATCGTGCTGCGGGCGGAGGGGCTGGCCGCTCTGCCCGCGGCGATCCGCGTGGCGCGCAAGGCGCAGGCGCTGGCGCGGCAGAACATCCTGTTCAGCCTGGTCTACAACGTGGTCGCCGTGCCGATGGCGGTGCTCGGCTTCGTCACGCCGCTGATCGCGGCGGTGGTGATGGCGAGCTCCTCGATCATCGTGATCTGCAACGCGCTGCGCGCCGGCAAGGAGGTGGGCCAATGACGACGACATGCGCCGCATGGCGGCCCGCCGCTCCTGAGGCGGGCCGAGCCCGCGAATGCGGGCCGCGGCCGGTGCCGCGAAGCCAAGGCCGCGCATGCGGCCGCCCCGCGGCGGAGGGCGCCGATCCATGAATGCCCGGGTTTTCCTGGTGCCGGCCGCGCTGGCGGGGGGGGGGGGGGGGGGGGCC
>NZ_JBWXTD010000004.1:451005-472801 GCF_056682175.1 Falsiroseomonas sp. RANM36 | reverse complement strand
CCCCCCCGCGCCGGGGGCGCCGCGGCGGGGGCCGCGAAGCCAAGGCCGCGCAGGCGGCCGCCCGGCGACTGAGGGCGCCGATCCATGAATGCCCTGGTTTTCCTGGTGCCGGCCGCGCTGGCGCTCGGCCTGCTCGGCCTCGCCTTCTTCCTCTGGACGCTGAAGTCGCGCCAGTACGACGACCTCGACGGCGCGGCCAGCCGCATCCTCTTCGACGACCTGCCACGGAAGGACCACACGCCATGATCTACTTCGTCGTTCTCAGCGCGATCCTCGCGGTGCTCGGCCTGTCCGCCATCGCGGCGGCGGAGGAGATCGGCCTGCTGCTGTTCGGCTACGGCCTGTTCGGCTTCGGCGTTCTCTTCGCGCTGTTCCTGGTGAAGCGCCACTTCGACTTCCTGGACGGCTCCGCGCGGCATTGAGGGCGCCGGGCTTGGCCATTGCGACGGCGCCCCGATCGCGCGAGACTGCCGCACCCGGCGCCAGGATGGTTTCGGAGAGGGAGAACGCCCCATGACACCAGCACGTATGCTTGCCGCCGCGCTGTGCGCGGCCGGACTTGTCGCCTGTGCCGACCAGCAGATGGCCGAGCCCGCGGCGGCGCCAGCCGCCGCCCCGCCGCCCCAGGCCGCCGCCGTTGCGGCCACGACGCAGCGCACCGCGGTGGTGGAGACCGTGAACATGCGCGAGCGTTCCGTGCTGCTGCGCGGCGATGCCGGCTCGCAGAACGGGGTTCTCGCCACCATCCGGGTCGGCCCGCAGGTGCGCAACCTGGCGCAGGTGAAGCCGGGCGACCGCGTCGTCTACACCGTGACGGATGCCGTGGCCGCGGTGATCGCGAAGCCCGGCGACGGTGCCGGACCGGCGGGCGCCGCCGTGGTGGCAAGCCGCGCCGCCGCGGGGCAGCGGCCCGGCGCCAGCATCACCGAGGGCACGCGGGTGCGGGTCCGCGTGGACGGGATCGATCTCGGCCGCAACACGGTGACCTTCACCGATCCGGACGGCCAGCAGCGCACCGTGCGCGTGCAGGATCCCCGCATGCGCCAGTTCATCCGCACCCTCAGCCCGGGCGACATGGTGGACATCGTCCTGATCGAGACCGCCGACCTGCGCGTGCTGCCGCCGGCCTGACGCCGGTGCCCCGCCCGTGCCGGCTCAGCCCGGCACGGGCGACAATTCCCGCTTGAGGCAACGCAGCGCGAAGCTGGTGCGCGTGTGCCGCACGCCGGGCAGGCGGTAGAGCTGGTCCCGCAGCAGCCGTTCATAGCCCACGGTGCCACCGACAGCGGCCTTGATGACGTAGTCGTATTCGCCGGTGACCAGGTGGCACTCGAGGATTTCCGGGATGGCCTGCACGGCGTCCTCGAAGCGCTTCAGATGGGCCTCGTCATGGCGTTCCATCATCACCTCGATGAACACCGTGTCCGGCAGGCCGAGCGCCGCCTGATCCAGCAGCGCGGCATAGCCGCGGATCACGCCGGCCTGCTCCAGGCGTTTCACACGCGTCCAGCAGGGCGAGGGAGACAATCCCACCTCCTCCGCCAGTTCGGTGTTGGTCAGCCGGCCTTGCCGCGCCAGGGCCCGAAGGATCTTCTTGTCGATCGCGTCCATGGCGGAAGCCTATTTCGTTCGTTCGGCGGCGCACAACAAAATACGGAAGCATCCTCTTCGCAAGGCGGCGCATCCTTCCCATAGTGCCGATATGAACGGAGCCACCGCCATGGGCAGCCTCACGCGCCCCGAAGCGAGCCTCGAGGACAAGTGGAACGCCGCCGGCGAGCCGGTGGTGATGACCGGCATCCAGGCGCTGGTCCGCCTGCCCCTGCTGCAGCGGCAGATGGACGTGGCGCAGGGCTGGAACACCGCGGGCTACATCAGCGGCTATCGCGGCTCGCCGCTCGGCGGCTACGACCAGCTTCTGCTGAAGGAGGCGAAGCGGCTCGCCGAGGCGAATGTCGTCTTCAATCCGGGCCTCAACGAGGACCTCGCCGCCACCGCGGTCTGGGGCACGCAGCAGGTGCAGCTTTCGCCCGGTGCGCGGCATGAGGGCGTGTTCGGCATCTGGTATGGAAAGGGGCCCGGAACGGATCGCAGCGGCGACGTGCTGCGCCATGCCAATTCCGCCGGCACCAGCGCGAAGGGCGGGGTGCTCGCGCTCTCCGGCGACGACCCGGCGGCGAAATCCTCCACCGTGACCAGCGGCTGCGAGCTCACCTTCCAGGACCTGGAAATTCCCGTGTTGGACCCGGCCGAGGTCGCGGAAGTGCTGGAATTCGGCATCAAGGGTCTCGCGCTGTCGCGCTACGCCGGCGTCTGGGCGGGCCTCAAATGCGTCGCCGAGACGATGGACGCGGCGCAGACGCTGCACGTGGACCCGGCAGCCTATCTCACCCACGCGCCGCGCTTCGACCTGCCGCCCGATGGCGTGCATCTGCGCATCCCCGACACCGCCCAGGCGCAGGAGCGCCGGCTGCGCCTGGTGAAGCTGCCGGCGGCGGTGGCGTTCGCCCGCGCCAACGGCTTCGACCGCATGGTGGTGGACAGCCCGAACGCCCGCTTCGGCATCGCCGTGCGCGGCAAGGCTTTTGCGACATTGCGGCAGGTGCTCGCGGATGCTGGGATTTCCCCCGACTTCGCCCGCGCCAACGGCCTGCGCATCTGGAAGGTCGGCCTTGCCTGGCCGCTTGACGCCGATGGCGCGCGCGCCTTCGCGCAAGGGCTCGAGGAGGTGCTGGTCATCGAGGACCGCCGCGCCTTCCTCGAACCGCAGCTGCGCGACGCGCTGTATCCGCTGGACCAGCGCCCGCGCATCCTCGGCAAGAAGGACGAGCGCGGCGCGCCGCTGCTGTCCGAACTCACCGAGCTCGACTCCGCCCAGGTGCTGCGCGCGCTGGCGATGCGCCTGCCGGAGGCGCTGCGCACGCCGCAACTCTCCGAACGCCTGCGCGCGCTGGAGGAGCTGGAGCGCGGCGCGGCGGAGCCGGTGACGACGCGCGATCCCTTCTTCTGCCCGGGCTGCCCGCACAACACGAGCACGCAGGTGCCGGAAGGCAGCCGCGGCCTGGCCGGCATCGGCTGCCACTGGCTCGTCACCAAGATGCCGGAGCGCAACACCACCGCCTTCACCCAGATGGGCGGGGAGGGCGTGCCCTGGCTCGGCATCGCGCCCTTCACCGACGAGGCGCACATCTTCGCCAATATCGGCGACGGCACCTGGGCGCATTCCGGCTCGCTCGCGCTGCGCGCCGCGGTGGCGGCGGGGCATCCGATGACCTTCAAGGTGCTGGTGAACTCCGCCGTCGCGATGACCGGCGGGCAGGCGGTGGAAGGCCACCCGACGGTGCCGCGCATCGCCGCGCAGATCAGGGCGGAGGGCGTGCAGCGCATCGCCATCGTCTCCGACGATCCGGACCGCCACCGGGGCGATGCGGAGATGCCGAAGGGCGTCACCTTCCACCCGCGCGCGACGCTCGATGCCGTGCAGAAGGAGCTGCGCGGCTTCCCCGGCGTGACGGCGCTGATCTACGACCAGGAATGCGCGACGGAGCGCCGCCGCAAGCGCAAGCGCGGGATGGCGGCGCAGGCCGAGCGGCGCGCCGTGATCAATCCGCGCGTCTGCGAGGATTGCGGCGAATGCTCCCGTGTCTCGAACTGCATCGCGGTGGAGCCGCTGGCCACCCCCTGGGGCCGCAAGCGCAGGATCGACCAGTCCGCCTGCAACCAGGATCTTTCGTGCGTCACGGCCTTCTGCCCCTCCTTCGTCACGCTGGTCGGCGCGGAGCCGGCGAAGCCGAAGCCGGTCGCCCCGCCGGATGGCGCGTTGCCCGATCCGGTTCTGCCGGAGCCGGTGGACGGCAAGGCCTGGAACCTCCTGATCGCCGGCGTGGGCGGGCAGGGCGTGACGGCGCTCGGCCAGATCCTCGCGATGGCGGCGCATCTGGATGGGCGGCCGTCGCGCAGCGTGGACACGCTCGGCTTCGCGCAGAAGGGTGGCGGCGTCTATGTCCAGCTCCGCATAGGCCGCGCCGGCGCGACGGAGGCCGAGATTCCGGCGCCGCGCATCGGCGCGGGCCAGGCGGATGTGCTGATCGCCTCCGACATGGTGGTGGCGCATGGGCGCAACGCGCGGCCGCTGCTGGGACCGGAGCGCACCGCGGCCATCGTCAACGCGGACATGGCGCCCACAGCCGCCTTCGTGCGCGACACCTCCACCCGCTACGATGGGCAGGCGATGCTCGGCAGCCTGCGCGCGGCCACGCGGGAGGTGTATCCGCTGCATGCGGCGGCCGAGGTGGTGGAACAGCTCGGCGACGCGATTTTTCTGAACGTCTGGCTGCTCGGTGGTGCCTTTCAGCGCGGGCTGATCCCGAGCACCGCGGGCGCGATCGAGCAGGCGATCCGCCTCAACGGCGCGCAGGTGGAACGCAACCTCGCCGCCTTCGCCCTCGGCCGTCGCGCCGTTCTGGAGGGCCGCGAGGCGACGCCGCCGCTGCCCGAGACGCTGGATGCGCTGGTCGCACGCTGCGTCGCCGATCTCACCGCCTACCAGAGCGCCCGCTACGCGCGCGGCTATGCGGAGTTCGTGGCGCAGGTGCGCGCGGCGGAAGCGCCGACGGGCAGCGAGCGGCTGACGCGCGCGGTGGCGACGCAGCTGCATCGGCTGATGGCGTTCAAGGACGAGTATGAGGTGGCGCGGCTGCATTCCCTGCCCGAATGGCGCGCGCAGCTCGCGCATGACTTCGCGGGCAGTCCGCGCATCGAGATGAACCTGGCACCGCCCCTGCTCTCGAAGCACGACCCGAACACAGGGCTGCCGGGGAAGCGCCGCTTCGGGCCGTGGATGCTCTCGGCGATGGGCCTGCTGCGGCACGGCAAGGCGCTGCGTTTCACGCCGCTCGATCCCTTCGGCCGCACCGAGGAACGCCGGATGGAGCGCGCGCTGATCGAGGAGTTCCGGGACACCATCGTCGCCATGCTGCCGAAGCTGGCGCCTGCGACGCACGCGACGATCTGCGACTGGGCCGAGGCCGCCGCCGGCATCAAGGGTTTCGGGCCGGTCAAGGCGCGCAACGTCGAGAAGACGCGGGCGCGTTGGGCGGAGATCGCGGCGCGGCTATAGTCGCGGGCGGAGAAGCCGATCATGCCCCTCGACGACGCCGCCGTCTTCGACCTGCCCGACACGACGCGCGAATTGCGGGAAACCGCGCTCGCCTTCGCACGCGACCGCCTGGCGCCGAACGCGCAGGATTGGGACGAACGAAAGCACTTCCCGGTGGACGTGCTGCGGGAGGCCGCGCAGCTCGGCATGGCCGCGCTCTATGTCCGCGAGGAATCGGGCGGCGCGGGCCTGACGCGCCTCGACGCCGCGGTGGTGTTCGAGGCGCTGGCGACCGGCTGCCCGACGACCTCCGCCTTCCTCTCCATCCACAACATGGTTGCCTGGATGATCGACCGCTTCGGCAGCGATGCGCAGCGCGCCGAATGGCTGCCGCAGCTGATCGGCATGGAGAAGATCGCCAGCTACTGTCTGACCGAGCCTGGCGCCGGCAGCGATGCCGCAGCCCTCGCCACGCGCGCCGCGCGCGACAACGCAGGCTATGTGCTGAATGGCCAAAAACAGTTCATCAGCGGGGCAGGGGCGTCGGACCTCTACCTGACGATGGTCCGCACCGGCGGCCCGGGCGCGAACGGCGTCTCGGCCCTGCTGGTCCCGAAAGAGGCGCCCGGCCTCTCTTTCGGCGCGAACGAGAAGAAGATGGGCTGGAACGCCCAGCCCACGCGCCAAGTCATCTTCGAGGATTGCCGCGTGCCGGCCGCGGCGTTGCTCGGCGAGGAAGGCCAGGGCTTCCGGTTCGCGATGGCAGGCCTTGATGGCGGGCGACTGAACATCGGCGCCTGCTCGCTCGGCGGCGCCCAGCGGGCGCTCGACATCGCCCTGGCCTATGTGAAGGACCGCAAGGCTTTCGGCCAAACGCTCGACAAATTCCAGGCGACGCAGTTCCGCCTGGCCGACATGGCGACGGAGCTCGAGGCGGCGCGCACGCTGCTCTGGCGCGCCTGCGCCAAGCTGGACGCCAAGGCGCCCGACGCCACCGCCTTCTGCGCCATGGCCAAGCGCTTCGCGACCGACACCGGCTTCCGCGTGGCGGACGAGGCCCTGCAGCTGCTCGGCGGCTATGGCTACCTGGCCGACTACGGCATCGAGAAGATCGTCCGCGACCTGCGCGTCCATCGTATCCTGGAAGGGACCAACGAGATCATGCGGCTGATCGTCGCCCGGCAGTTGCTGGGGCGCTGACGCAAGAGACGCTGGCGCGGCGGGCGCCACCTGCGGTAGAAGATCTGCATGCGTCTTTTCGCCGGCTTGCTGGTCGCGTTGGTTGCGCTGCCCGCCTCGGGACAGCCGCTGCGCAGCATGGTGGTGCCGCCCGATGCTGTGGTGGTGGTTCCACCGCGCGGCGCGGCGCTGCGCGCGGCGCCGATCCGGCCGCTTCCCGTGCCGGCGGCGCCCGTCGCCGTGGCGCCCACACCGGCCGCCCTCGCCCCCGCGGCGCTGGCACCCGCGGCGGCGGCGCCGATGGGCCTCGCGGCCGTTCCGGGGTTGCTCATCCCCCTCGCCGCCGCGGCGCTGCTCGGTGGCAGCCTGGCGGGCAGCGGTGGCAGCGGCAGCAGCGCGCCGGCGACGACGCGCTGATCGGGCCTAGCCGCGCGCCTCTGCCAGGCGCCGCTTGCGCATGTCCCGCCGCACGGACAGCGCCAGGGACAGCAGCATCAGCCCGACAATCCCGAGCGCCCAGGGGTAGTTGAGCACATACAGGGGATCGCCGCCGGCCAACTGCCAGGCACGCAGCAACTCGGTCTCGATCAATCGCCCGAGCAGCAGGCCCACCACCACCGCCGCCACCGGGAAGCCGTAGCGCGACAGCAGCCAGCCCAGCACCGCGAAGACGAACAGCGTGATCGGCCCGGCGATGGAGCCCTCGATCGCGAAGGCGCCCATGGCGGACATCACCAGCACCGAGGGGATCAGGTAGCGCAGCGGCAGCCGCACGATGGTGGATGCGCCGTAGACGAAGAGCGTGCCGACCACGACCAGGATCGCCGCCTGCGCGAAGTTCGACAGGATGATGGCGTAGACCACGTCCCGGCTCTCTTCCATGAAGCGCGGGCCGCCCACCACGTTGTGCATGGCGAAGGCGGCGAGCAGGATCGCCGTCGCGCCGCCGCCCGGGATGCCGAGGGCCAGCATCGTCGCCATGGACCCGCCCTCGGAGCTGGAATTGGCCGATTCCGCGGCGATCACGCCCTTCACATTGCCCTGGCCAAAGGTCGCGCCATCCGCCGCGTTGCGCCGCGCCTCGCCATAGGAAAGCAGGTTGGCGATCGAGGAGCCGATGCCGGGCACGGCGCCGACGAAGACGCCGATGGCGGACCCCCGCAACAGCGTCGCCGGGTTCTTCAGCACCATCCCGCCACCGGCCAGGATGCGCCGCAGGCTGATGCTGCGCTCCGCCTCCGACTCCACGATGAACTTCGCATTCACCAGCGCGAAGAGCTGGCTGGCGGCCAGGAGCCCCACCATGGCCGGGATGGTCGGGATGCCGTCCAGCAGCCAGGGAATGCCCATGTCGCCGCGCATGAAGCCGGCGGTGTTCATGCCGACCATGCCGAACAGCACGCCGAGCCCCGCGGCGAACAGCCCCTTCGCCACGCTGGATGCGCCGATGGAGCCGAGCAGCACCATCCCCCAGATGCCGATCGCCGCCATCTCGTACGGGCCGATGCGCAGGACGATCTCCGCCATCGGCTGCACCAGCAGCAGCAGGATGATGTAGGAGATCAGCACCCCGATGCAGGAGGCGAAGAGCGCCGCGCCCAGCGCCTCGTTGTGCTTCCCCTGCCGCGCCATCGGGTAGCCGTCGAAGGTGGTCGCGACGGCCGAGGAGGTGCCGGGGATGTTGATCAGCACCGCGGGGATCGAGCCGCCGAACCCCGCGCCGGTATAGACCGAGGTCAGGAAGATGATGGCCGGCAGGAACTCCATGTAGAGCGTCGCCGGCAGCACCAGCGCCATCGCCATCGAGACCGAGATCCCCGGCAGCGCGCCGAAGACCAGCCCGATCAGCAGCCCGGGCACCACCCAGATCCAGGCATCGAGCGAGCCGGCGAGCATCGCGACGGCGGCGCCGAAGGCGGCGGTGTCGATCATGCCACGTACACCGATCTGCGTGCCGACAGGCGGCCCGCGTCCGCCCGCCCCGGCGCCCCGCCCCGCCCCCCCCCCGGGCGGGGGGGGCCGGCGGCGGCGCCGGGGGCCGGCCCGCGGGCCCCGCCGCAAGTGCGGCGAAGCCAAGCGCCAGAGGCGCGCCGGCGTCTGAGGGTGAAATGCGTCAGCATTTCATGCGCCCTTCACAGCACACTCGTCGGGAAGGGGTAGGGGATCAGCAGGCGGAAGCCGTGGATCACCGCCAGCGTGAACAGCGGCGGGAACAGCAGCAGCGCCGCCGGGTGCCGCTCGCCGCCGATCACCAGCGCGACGAGCACGAAGATGCAGATCGCGACGTCGTAGCCCACCTGCTCGAGACCGGCCGTGAACAGGCCGAAGGCGAGCACCAGCGCCAGGATGCGCAGCACATCCGCCGCGGTCTCGCGCGGCGGCATGTCGGCCGGCACGCGCCGCGTCAGGCAACCGAAGGCGAGCACCGCCCAGAGGGCCAGCACCAGCCATGCCGTCGGCTGGAGCAGCAGCAGGTTCTGCGGATCGAGGGAGACGCCGCGCGCCTCCCTCAGGAAGGCGAGCACGCCGGCCGCGATCGCCGTGACGAAGCCGAGCTCCGCCCAGGCGATCTTCCGGCGCGTCACGCCCTGTGTCATCCGGCCCTGCTCAGCCAGGGCGCCCGGTGAGCAGCTCGGCATAGCGCTCCATCAGCCGCGAGGTGCTGAGATAGGCGCGGTTGGACGCCTCCGGCCCGTACCAGGTGGTGGCGAGCTGCTGGCCGTCGAGCGTGGAGATGCATTCCGGATCCTTGCTCGCCTTCTCCACCGCCTGCAGCAGGATGCGGTAGCGGTCCGGCTGCGCGTCCACGAAGCGCTTCGCGACGACGAAGCCGCGCTGCGAGCCGTCCACGAACTGCGCCTCGAAGCCGGCGGCCTTGGCGTGGTCGCTCAGGATCGGCGTGTCCGGGTAGCCGGCGTCTTTCTCGTCGGTGAAGACCAGCAGGGGCCGGATGCGGTCCTTGATCGGCAGGAAGCCCTCGCCGCCCACCAGGCCGATGTCCACCACGCCGCCCGCGGTCGCGTTGCGGGCGGGGCCGCCGCCGTCATAAGTGACGACGCGCACGCGCGAGCGGTCGATGCCGTGCCCCTGGCAGAAAAGCGCGAAGTTGATCAGGTCGGCCGAGGCCGGCTGGATGCCGACGGAGAGGCTGCGCGGATCGCGCTTCAGGCTGGCGACCACCTCGTCCACCGAACGGATCGGCTTGTCCGGCGCGCAGGCCATCAGCGTGGCGTCGCGCGACGGCAGGTTGATCATCCAGAAATCCTCGGCCTTGTAGCGCGCATTGCGCGTGATGATGGAGACCGGGATGAAGGGTGCGGCCGAATGCACCATCATCATGTAGCCGTCGTCCGGCTGCTGCAGGAAATAGGTGTTGCCGAGCACGGTGGCGCCGCCCGGCCGGTTCACCACCGTCACGGGCTGGCCGATGTGCCGCTGCAGGAAGGGCGCCATGGCGCGCGCAAGGCGGTCGTTGTAGCCGCCGGTCGCAAAGGGAACGAGGAGCGTGATCGGCCGTTCCGGGAAGCCCTGGGCGCGCGCGGCCGGTGCGGCAAGCGCGGCGCCTGCGCTTGCGGCGAGCAGGGTGCGGCGCCCGATGCGCATGGTGCGGGTGGTGTCCATTCCCGTTCGTCTCCCGTTGGTGGCCAGGCCCTGGCGCGATAGGCGACAGGCCGTGACATCGCAGCGCGGGCAAGTAGCCGTGGCGCTTCGCCATCGTCAACCGGCCCCCCGGCTTGATCGCCGGGCCCGCGCTGCGCAAGGTCCATCGGCAGCGCGGGGAGGGCAGCATGGATCTTGGCTTTCAGGGGCGCCGGGTGCTGGTGATCGGCGCCTCGGTCGGGATCGGCTTCGCCACTGCGGAGCTGCTCGCGGGCGAAGGCGCGGAGGTGCTGATCGCGTCGCGCGATCCCGCGGGCATCGCGGCGGCCGCGGAGCGCATCGCGGGCACCACCGGGAGCCGCCCGGCAACCGCGACCGCCGACATCACCCAGGAGGGCGCGGCGGACGCCCTGCTCGCCGAGGTCGCGCGGCGCTGGGGTGCGCTGGATGCGCTTGTGGATGCCGTCGGGGGGTCCATCCGCTCGGGGTTCGAGGCGCTGAGCGACGCCGACTGGCTGTCGAATTACGGCTTCAACGTACTCTCCGCCGTGCGCGCCGTCCGCGCCTCCCTGCCGTTGCTGCGCAAGGGCACGGCGCCCTCCATCGTGCTGCTCGGCGCCGCGGCCTCCCGCATGCCCTACCCCAACCAGATCGTCTCCAATGTCCACAAGGCCGGGCTGCTCGGCCTGACCAAGACGCTGGCCGGCGAATATGCGGCGGAGGGCATCCGCGTGAACTGCGTGGCGCCCGGCCGTACCCTGACGCGGTTGTGGCAGGACCGCGCCGCGAAGCTTGCCGCCGAGCGTGGCGTGCACGTCGACGAGGTCATCGCCGAATTCGCGCACGAAATCCCGCTCGGCCGCTTCGGCGCGCCCGAGGAAGTGGCGGCGATGGTGGTGTGGCTCTCCAGCCCGCGCGCCGCCTATGTCACCGGCCAGACCGTCAACGTGGACGGCGGCATCGCGCGCGGCCTGCTGTAGCGCGCCCCGTCCCGCCCTTCCAGCAACACCAGGAGCCTCACCACATGCCCAGCCGCGACGGCGCCATCTCCCGCGCGCTCTCCTTCTTCGACGATGGCGGCTACGCCGCGCTGCTCTCGCGCCTCGTCGCCATCCCCTCCACCTCCCAGGACCCCGAGCACGCCGCCGCCCTGCCGCGCTACCTGGAGGAAGGGCTGAGCGCCTGGGTGCGCAGGCTGGGCTTCGAGGCGACGATCCACCCCAATCCCAGGCCCGGCTTCGGCCCGATCCTGACGGCGACCCGCATCGAGGATCCGTCCCGCCCGACCATCCTGCTCTACGGCCATGGCGATACCGTGCGCGGCCTGGACGACCAGTGGCATGACGGGCTGAAGCCCTGGACCGTGACCGATGCCGGCGACCGCTGGTATGGCCGCGGCACCGCGGACAACAAGGGCCAGCACGCGCTGAACCTGGCCGCGCTGGAAGCCGTGCTGGCGGAGCGCGGCGGCAAGCTCGGCTTCAACGTGAAGCTGGTGATCGAGACGGCGGAGGAGCGCGGATCGCAGGGCCTGCGCGACTTCGTCGCCGCGCACAAGGACCTGCTGGCGGCCGATGCGCTGATCGCCTCCGACGGGCCGCGCGTCGAGCCGGACATGCCCACCATCACCACCGGCACGCGCGGCACCTGGCATTGCGACCTGTCGATCCGCCTTCGTCCCGGCGGCGTGCATTCCGGCCATTGGGGCGGGCTGACGCGCGATCCCGCCGTGCTGCTGTGCCACGCCATCGCGTCCATCATGGACCGCAACGGCAAGATCCTGGTGCGTGACTGGCTGCCCGCCGGCGGTGTGCCGCCGAAGGTGAAGGCGCTGCTCGATGGCTGCCCGATCGGCGGCGGCGGGGAGGCGGCGAGCGTGGACGAGGGCTGGGGCGAGCCCGGCCTGTCGGCCGCCGAGAAGATCTATGGCTGGCCGAGCTTCATCGTGCTGGCGATGGTCTCCGGCCGGCCGGAGAATCCGGTCAACGCGGTGGCACCCGATGCGCGCGCGCATTGCCAGATCCGCTACACGGTGGACGCGCCCGTGGATCGCTTCGAAGCCGCGCTGCGCGCCCATCTCGACGCGCATGGCTTCGACTTCGTGAAGATCGAGAACGCCGCGATCCGCATGCCCGCGAGCCGCACGGAAGCCGAGGACCCCTGGGTGACCTTCGCCCGCGATTCGCTGGCGCGCACGCTGGGGCGGAAGGTGCAGGTGATCCCGAACTCCTCGGGCGGCCTGCCGGGCGATGTCTTCGTGGACCACCTCGGCGTGCCGCTGGTCTGGATCCCGCACAGTTACTCCGGCTGCAAGCAGCACGGGCCGGACGAGCACCTGCTGAAGGCAACCGCGCGCGAAGGCATCGCAAGCTTCGCCGGCATCTGGTGGGACCTGGGCGAGAGCGGGGTGCCGGGCCGGCGAAGCTGAAAGTTCGGCAATCTTCGGCGCGGCCATGTGACAGGTCGCGTTACGTTTGATCACTCTGGGACATGGTCTCCGCAATCAGCGCGTTGCAGACGGGGGGCAGGATCACCCCCGTCGCGAATTCCCGCGTATCAAGGAGACGAAGATGAAGACCTCCCGCATCGCGCTGCTGGCCGGCGCCGCGGTCATTGCCGGCGCCCTGGCGCTGCCCGCCTTCGCCCAGCCCGGCCCCGGGCAGGGTCCCGGCCCGGGCGGCCCGGGCCGCGGCGCGCCCGGTTTCGCCATGGGCGAGGCCTTCGCCCGCGCCGACACCAACGGCGACCGCCAGGTCAGCCGCGACGAGGGCTGGGCCTGGCTGAGCGCGCGCTTCGCCGAGATCGACACCAACCGCGACGGTGGCGTGACGATCGAGGAGTTCCGCGCCTATGCGCAGCAGCGGATGGGCGGCCGCACCCCGCCGGCGGAGATGCGCGAGCGCGCCGAGCAGCGCGGCATGGCGATGTTCCGCGCCCTCGACGTGGACGGCAATGGCAGCATCACCCTCGAGGAGATCCGGCCCTTCGCCGAGGCGATGTTCCGCGCCCGCGACACCAATGCGGATGGCCAGCTTTCCCGCGAGGAGGTGATGCCCCGCCGCGCGGGGTATCATCGCCATGGCCATCACCACGGCCAGGGCGGCGAGCGCCGCGGCCCGCCCGCGCAGCCGCAGTCGAACTGAGCTGCGCCCCTCCCTCCCCCGTCGCAGCGGGGGAGGGCCCCTTCTACCTGCCCACTTCCGGCGCCCGCTTCACCAGCGCCGCATCGAGTTCCGCGCGGCGCTCCCAGAGCCCGCGATACCAGGCAAGCCGCGCCGGCACCTGGCGCGCCACCAGCCGGTTTTCCCGCACCCAGTCCCGCGCCGCATCGCCCATGGCGCGCGCGCGCTCAGGCGCTGCCAGCAGCGCACGCAGGCGCGCGCCCAGCGCCTGCGGCCCGTCCACAAGGAAGCCGGTCTCGCCGTCCCGGATCGTCGCCCCATAGACCAAAGGGCTCGCCAGGCAGCAGAGCCGATGCGCGCCCGCCTCGACGAATTTCAGGTCCGACTTGAAGCTGTTGAAGCGCGTGTCGGCCAGCGGCAGGAACGCGATCTCGCACCGCGCCATCAGCGCACGATACGCCGCGTAGGGCAGCAGCGGATGGAAGCGCTTGTGCGGCGTGCGCAGCGCATCGAAGCTTGCCCGGTCGAAGATCACCTCCACCGCGAGCCTGTCGCCGGCCTCCGCCAGCACCGCATTCAGCGCGTCCAGATAGGGCGCGGTGTCGTCCTCGCGCCGCAGCGCGCCGAGGAACAGCGTCAGCCGCGACGGGTCGCCGAAATTCGCGGGCTCCGGCAGCGCCGCGACGGTGTTCGGGAAGACCGTCACCTCGTCGTTGAAGCCGCGGAACAGCGCCTCCAGCGCCGGCGTCGAGGTCTGCACCGCATGCACGCCGCGGAAGGCGAAGTGGTTGGAGTCCGCGATCACCGGCCAATGCGCGGGATCGTCGTCGAACTCCTGCACCAGCACCCAGCCCCGGCGCCGGAAGTGATTGACGAAGGCCGGCGCCTCCGGCGTGTTCAGCAGGCGCCGGTGCAGGATGAGCAGGCGCGGCGTGCCCTCCGGCAGGGTCGGCGTCTCCGGCCGCTCGCCGATGCGCAGCGCGATGCCCGGATGCGTCGCGATGGCGCCGAGGGGCATGTCCACGCGCACCTCGTTCACGCCGCCGACCGGCTTCAGCACATGCGCCAGCAGCATCAGCGGCGTCGGCGCGCGGCGCGCGGCGCGGAGCAGCCAGCGTGGCGGGCCGGCGCGGCGCAGATAGGCGGCGGCATCGCTGCCGAGCGCGGCGAGCGCCGGCGCGATGCGTTGCGCGAAGGCGTCCGCCTCCTGCGCGTCCGGCAGGGCAGGGACATCGAGCGGAACCAGGCCGGCGGCCCGCACCGCCGCCAGCAGCCCTTCCCGCGTCATGGCGCCGGTCTGCGGCGCTGCCGGGGTTGCGCCGCCCACCAGCACCCGCTGCGCCAGGCGCCAATGCTCGGCATTGGGCGCATCCACCAGCAGCACGCCCTCGGGCGCGAGCAGCGCCGCGGCGTCGCGGATCGCCGCCGCAGCATCGGCGGCCGGCACGTGCAGCACGACCAGATCGGCGCCCGCCTGCGCATCGGCGATCGCCGCGTGAGGGAGGCGGGTCAGGACGCAGCCAGGGTCGTGCCGCGCGAGCCAGGCGCCCAGCGCGCCATCGCCGCCGATCTGCACCGCCCGCGCCAGGCCGAGCGGGACGCGTGCGCAGAGTGCGGCATCGGCAGGTGCGGCGACGGGATCGAGGGGGCGCATCGGCCCCCCTCTTCCCGGCATTGCGGCAGGCGTCAATCCGCGCTGGCGCGGAGGCCGGCCGCGACCCGCCCCGCGCTTGTCGTTGCGCGGCCCCCCGTGTTACGGCCGAAGACCGGTCGGGTCGCAGGGGAGCCGGCCGAGCCCGACGGAACGCCATGCCGCCACCTGCCCCCCCGCCTGCTCGGATATCCGCCCGCGCGCCCGTCCGCGCCGCGCCTTCGGCCGCCGATCTCGCGCGTCTCGAGGCGCAGCTGCGCGAGCGCGTCCTGGCGCAGCCGACCTCCGGCATGCATTGGCAGCAGCTCGCCGCCCTGCTGGCGCAGACCGGCCGGCATGGCGAGGCCGCCGACGCCTTCGCCCGCGCCGCCGAGCACGGCGCCTCGGCCCAGGCACTGGCGCTGCCCTGGGCACTCGCGTTGAGCCATGCCGGGCGGCACGCAGAGGCGGTGGCGGTGCTGCAGCCCGCACAGGAGCGCAAGCCGAAGGATTTCGTGCTGGCCAACACCCTCGGCGTGCTGCTGAAGCGGGCTGGCCGCCTCGACGACGCCGTGCCGGTTCTGGAAGTTGCAAGAAAACTCGATCCGCGCAGCGTCTCGCCCTGCCAGAATCTCGGCAACACGCAGGAGCTGCGCGGCGATTTCGCCGCCGCCGCCGCCGCCTTCGCGGCCGGGCTGAAGCTCGACCCGCGCAATGGGGAGTTGTGGCGGCTGCACGGTCGCGCGCTGCGCGCCCTGAACGACATGGACGGCGCGCTGGCCAGCTTCGACAAGGCCTTCGCCCTCGATCCCCGTAACCGGGAGATCGGCACGACGCTGATCGGCCTTCTGCTCGAGCGCGGCGAGAACGAGCGCGCGCTCGGTATCGTGCAGAAGCTGCGCGTCGCCCTGCCGGACGACCCGATGCCGGAGGTGATGGAAGGCCGCATCCTGCTGCGCCAGGGCCGCGTCGCCGAGGCGCGCGAGCGACTGGAGGCGGTGATCGCCCGCCGTCCCGGCGACCGCCCGGCCAACATGCTGCTGGCACGCCTGCATGGCGACGGCGACCGCCGCGCGGCGAACGAAGCGCTGGAACGCGCCTATGCCGCCGAGCCCGACAACCCCGAGGTGATGGACGCGCTGGTCGAGAGCCTCTCGCGCAGCCGCTACGACAGCGAGGTGGCGCATCTCGAACGCGCCTATGTCATCGCCTGCCGCCTGATGGAGCGCCACCCGGATCGCGTGGCGCGCTATGCACGCTCGCTGCGCACGGTGTTCCAGCGCGTGCTGGACCTGAAGCGGCTGGAGGCCACCGGCACGCTGGCGCAGCTCGCGCCGCTCTGGCTCGCCGAGAACCGCATCTCGGCCCTGCACTACGAGCTCGGCCAGGTGGAGACGCTGGAGGATCGCCTCAAGGTCGTCGAATGGCACCGCGCCTGGGGGCGGCGGGAGGAGGCGGCCATCAGGCCGGTGGTGCTGCCCGCGCGGCCGGCGATCCATGCCGAGCGCAAGCTGCGCGTCGGCTTCATGTCCTCCGACCTGCGCAACCACCCCGTGACCTATTTCGCGCTGCCGCTGCTGGAAAGCTACGACCGCGACCGCGTGCAGGTCTTCTGCTATTCCTTCTACGAAGGCGAGCGCGACGGCGTGCAGCAGCATATCGAGCAGAAGGTGGACGCCTTCCGCTGGTGGCCGCGCCAGCCCAGCGCGAAGGTCGCCGAGGACATCGCGCGCGACGAGCTCGACATCCTGTTCGAGCTCGGCGGCTCCACCGCGATGAACAAGCTCGACGTCATGGCATACCGCCCCGCGCGGATCGGCGCGAGCTGGCTCGGCTATCCGCATTCGGCGGGGCTGGAGCGCATCGACTACATCCTGACCGATCCCTACATCCGCCCGACCGATCCGCGCCTGCTGATCGAGAAGGCCTTCGAGATGCCCGACAGCTGGGTGACGCTCGGCCGCCTCGGCTTCAACGACCGCGTGCCGATCGAGGATGGCACGCCGGAGGAGCGCCAGGGCGCGCTGACCTTCGGCACCATGAACAACCCCTACAAATACACGACGAGATGTCTGGATGCCTGGGCCGCCGTGCTGCGCGCCGTGCCGGGAAGCCGCTTCCTGTTCGTGCGCCCGGAGGCGAGCGGCGAAAGCTTCGTGAAGAATGCCGGCGAGGTCTTCTCGGCACGCGGCGTGGATCCGTCCCGGCTCGATTTCGTCGGCGTGCGCGGCAAGCACCTGCCCTACTACAACCGCATCGACATCGCGCTCGACAGCTTTCCGCATGTCGGCGGCACCACCACCTGCGAGACGCTGTGGATGGGCGTGCCGACCATCACGCTGGTCGGCGCCGGCTTCCCGGAGCGGCTGTCCTATTCCAACCTGTCCAATGCCGGCCTGGGGGAGCTCTGCGCGCACAGCGTGGAGGAATTCGTGCAGATCGCAGCGGGGCTTGCGGAGGACCGCGCGAAGCGCCGGCTCTGGCGCACCGGCCTGCGCGACATGATCCGCGCGCGTCCCCTCGGCGACGTGCAGCGCTTCGTGGATGCCTTCTACGCGAAGGCGAAGGAGGTCTGCGGGTGAGGCTCCAGCGTTGTCCGGGCCCGATGCGGCCTGCACAGCAGGCCGAGGCCGCGAACGCGGCCCGCCGCCCATGCGGCGAGCCAAGCGCGCGGAGCGCGCGCCCGGCGCTTGAGGGCACAGGATGAAAGCCGTCATCCTCGCCGGCGGGCGCGGCACGCGGCTGGCGGAGGAAACCTCGCTCCGCCCGAAGCCGATGGTCGAGATCGGCGGGCGGCCGATCCTCTGGCACATCATGAAGATCTACGCCGCGCACGGCGTGACCGACTTCGTCATCTGCCTCGGCTACAAGGGCTGGCAGATCAAGGAATTCTTCCTGAACTATCGGAGCCATGCCGCCGACCTCACCGTGGATCTCGCCACCGGCGCCGTGGAGGTGCTGCGCCCGAACGCCGAGCCCTGGCGCGTGACGCTGGTGGATACCGGCGAGGACACGATGACCGGCGGCCGTCTGCGCCGGATCGCACCACATGTCGCGGGCGACGAGGCCTTCTGCATGACCTATGGCGACGGCGTCGGCGATGTGGACATCAGCGCGCTCATCGCCTTCCACCGCGGGCATGGCCGGCAGGCGACCGTCACCGCCGTCGTGCCGCCCGGCCGCTTCGGCGCGCTGCGGCGCGACGGCGACCGCGTGAGCGCCTTCACGGAGAAGCCCGCCGGCGATGGCGGCACCATCAATGGCGGGTTTTTCGTTCTTTCGCCCGCTGTGCTCGATCGCATCTCCGGCGACGCGACGGTGTGGGAGAACGAGCCGCTGACAGGCTTGGCGCGCGACGGCGAACTCCATGCCTACGACCATCGCGGCTTCTGGCAGCCGATGGACACGCTGCGCGACCGCGAGCAGCTCGAGCGCCTCTGGGCCGAGGGCCGCGCGCCGTGGCGGGTGTGGTGACGCAACCCGACGCGGCGTTCTGGCGTGGCCGCCGCGTGCTGGTCACCGGGCATACCGGCTTCAAGGGAAGCTGGCTGGTCCGCATGCTGGACGGGCTGGG
This sequence comes from Falsiroseomonas sp. RANM36, assembly GCF_056682175.1. Lineage (NCBI taxonomy): Bacteria > Pseudomonadati > Pseudomonadota > Alphaproteobacteria > Acetobacterales > Roseomonadaceae > Falsiroseomonas > Falsiroseomonas sp. RANM36. Next base: position 454,598 of record NZ_JBWXTD010000004.1, on the reverse strand, counting down.
CGCGCAGGTGACGGGCATCGCACTTGATCCCGAGCCCGGCGCGACAGCCTTTGCCGCCATGCGCGTGGCCGACGTCCTGGAACGCGACACGCGCCTCGACATCCGCGACGCGGCGACATTGCTCGACGCTGTTCGCGCGGCTCAGCCGCAGATCGTGCTGCACCTGGCCGCGCAGGCGCTGGTCGGACGCAGCCATGCGGATCCCGCCGGCACCTTCGCGTCCAACGTCGGCGGCACCGTCAACCTGCTGCAGGCATTGCGCGGCCTTCCGGGCGTGCAGGCCGCCGTGATCGTCACCTCCGACAAGGTCTATCGCAATGACGGCAGCGGCCGCCGCTTCACGGAGGACGACCCGCTGGGCGGCGAGGATCCCTACAGCGCGTCCAAGGCCGCGGCCGAGATCGCCGTCACCTCCTGGCGCGCCAGTTTCGGTCGTGACCTGCCGCCGCTCGCCACCGCGCGCGCCGGGAACGTGATCGGCGGCGGCGATTTCTGCGAGGCGCGCATCATCCCCGACCTGGTGCGCGCCCAGATGGCCGGCGAGGCGCTTGTGGTGCGCCGCCCGGATGCCACGCGCCCCTTCCAGCATGTGCTGGACGTGCTGCGCGGCTACCTGCTGCTTGCCGAGGCGCTGGTCGCCGGCACGGCGCCGCCGGCGCTGAACTTCGGCCCGCAGGACGGCGAAATTCGCGTGCGCGACCTGCTCGCGCTCTGGGGTGAAGTGCGCTGGGTGCAGGCACCCGGCGAGGTCATGCACGAAGCACCGCGCCTCGCGCTGGATTCGTCGCGGGCGACCGAAACGCTCGGCTGGCGCCCTCTGCTCGACACGCCGCGCGCCATCGTCGCGACCGCGGCATGGTACGCGGCGTGGCAGGGGGGTGAGGACATGGTCGCGGTGACGCGGCGCGAGATCGCCGAGGCCCTGCGAGCATGAGCGCAACCCCCGTCACCGCCTGCCGCGCCTGCGGCGGCCCGCTCGGCGTCACCTTCTGCGACCTCGGCGTGCAGCCGGTCGCCAATTCCTACATCCCGCCCGAACACGCGAACGCGCCCGAACCGCGCCATCCCCTGCGCGCCGTGGTCTGCCGCGATTGCCGCCTGGTGCAGCTCGACACCGTGGTGGACGCCGAGGGGATCTTTTCCGACTACGCCTATTTCTCCTCCGCCTCGGCGTCGTGGCTCGACCACGCCGCGCGCTTCGCCCGCGAGATGACGACCCGCTTCGGCCTCGGCGCGAGCAGCTTCGTCGTGGAGGTCGCCTCCAACGACGGCTACCTGCTCCGAAACTTCGTCGCCGCCGGCATCCCCTGCCTCGGCATCGAGCCTGCCGCCAATGTCGCGGAGGTCGCCCGCGCCAACGGCGTGCCGACCGAGACGCGCTTCTTCGGCGAGGCGACGGCGCGCGATCTTGTCGCCCGGCGCGGCCATGCCGACCTGATCGCCGCCAACAACGTCTATGCGCATGTGCCAGCCATCAACGATTTCACCGCGGGGTTGGCGGCGCTTGCCGGCGCGCGCGGCGTCGTCTCGATCGAGCAGCCGCATCTGGTGCGCATGGTCGAAGGCGTGCAGTTCGACACGATCTATCACGAGCACTATGCCTACTGGTCGCTGCTGGCGATGGAGCGCATCCTGGCCCGCCACGGCCTGCAAGTCTTCGACGTGCAGCGCCTGCCAACCCATGGCGGCTCCATCCGCGTCTTTTCTTCGTGTGCCGATCGCGGCGCCTCCGACACGCTGCGCGAAATCCGCGCGGAGGAGGCGGCGCTGGGCCTCGATGCGGACGCCTACTACGCAGGCTTCGAGGCGCGTGCGCAGCAGACGCTCGCGGGCTTCCGAAGCTGGCTGCGCGAGGCACGCGCGGCGGGCCGCCGCATCGGCGCCTATGGTGCGGCGGCGAAGGGCAACACCTTCCTCAACGCCGCCGGCGTCACCGCCACCGACATCCTCGCCGTCGCCGATGCCAGCCCCGCGAAGCAGGGGCGCCTGCTGCCCGGCAGCCGCATCCCCGTCGTCAGGCCGGCTGCGCTTCTGGCCATGCCGCTCGATGACATCCTGATCCTGCCCTGGAACATCGCGCCCGAGATCTGCGGGCAGATCCGCGCCGGCGGCTTCCGGGGCCGCGTGCTGATAGCGGTGCCGGCGATGCGCGAGATCGCGCCGTGATCTTTCGCGCGCTGGACCTGCGCGGCGCCTACGAAATCCTGCCCGAACGCGCGCGCGACGACCGCGGCGCCTTCTTCCGCAGCTTCTGCGAGGCGGAATTCGCCGCCGCCGGCCTCGCCTTCCGCCCGGTGCAGGCCAGCATCTCGGAGAATCCGCGCCGTCACACGCTGCGGGGGATGCACTGGCAGGCGCCGCCGTCCGGGGAGCGCAAGCTGATCCGCTGCATTCGTGGCGCGGTGCAGGACGTGGCGCTCGACCTGCGCGCCGGAAGCGCGACGCGGCTGCGCCATGTCGCCGTCACGCTCTCGGCCGAAGCCGGCAATGCCATCCTCATCCCCGCCGGCTGCGCGCATGGCTTCCTCACGCTCACCGACGACGCCGCGCTGGAATACATGATGGACGTGCCCTTCGCCCCCGGCCTCGGCCGCGGCGCGCGCTGGGACGATCCGGCTTTCGGCATCGCATGGCCGGCACCACCGGCGGTGATCTCGGAGCGGGACGCCACCTGGCCGGACTTCGATGGCTGAGCGCATCCTGGTCACCGGCGCCTCGGGCTTCGTCGGCCGCGCCGTGCTCGCGCCGCTGCTGGCCCGGCGTTTCGCGGTGCATGCCGTGTCGCGAGAGCCCCCACCCAACCCTCCCCCGCACTGCGGGGGAGGGTTTTTCGCCCACCACGCCGCCAACCTGCTCGACACCACCGCCACCCGCGCCCTGCTGCGGGACATCCGGCCGACGCATCTGCTTCACTGCGCCTGGTATGTGGCGCACGGCAAATTCTGGACGGCGCCGGAGAATGCCGACTGGCTGGAAGCCTCGGACTTCCTCGCCGCCGCCTTCGGGGAATCCGGCGGCCGCCGCTTCATCGGCCTCGGCACCTGCGCCGAATACGCCGACGAAGCCGGAGATGACGACAAGCCTTGGCCGGAAACGCGGCGGATCGCGCCGGTCACGCCCTATGGCCGCGCCAAGGCCGAACTCGCCGCCCGCCTTGCGCAGCGCCCGGGGACCGTCTGGGCGCGCCTCTTCCACCTCTTCGGCCCCGGCGAGCACCCGAACCGCCTGGTCCCGTCGATCGTCCTGGCGCTGCAAGAGGGCAGGGAGGCGCGCTTCGCCTCCGGCCGCCCGATCCGGGATTTCTGCTCCACCGGCTTCGTCGGGCGCGCCCTGGCGGCGCTGGCTGCCAGCGATGTCACCGGCCCGGTGAACATCGCCTCCGGCGAGGGCCGGTCCATCGCATCCGTCGCGCGCCTGCTGGCCGAGGCCGCCGGCCGCCCGGACCTGCTGCGGCTCGGCGCCCTGCCGGACCGCCCGAACGAGGTGCCGTGCATGGTGGCGGACGTGACGCGCCTGCGCCGCGGGGGCGGCGTTGGCGGCCCGCCGGGGGGGGAAAGGGGCCGGAGGGGCCTGGGGGGGGCGGGAGGGGTTGG
>NZ_JBWXTD010000004.1:434288-450905 GCF_056682175.1 Falsiroseomonas sp. RANM36 | reverse complement strand
CCCCCGCGCCCCCCCCGCCGCCCCCCCCCGCCCCCCCCCCCCCCCCCCCCCCCCCCCCCGCCCCCCCCCCCCCCCCCCCCCCGCCCCCCCCCCCCCCCCCCCCCCCCCCGCCACCAGGCGGCGACCGCCAGCGCGCAGCCCGCGACGCACAGGATGAAGACCAGTGGCGTCGCCAGGCCGACCTGACCGCCGATCAGCTCGCCCATGAAGCGGAGCGTGACGCCCGGCGCGTCCACGCCGGCACGCCCGCCCTGCTTGGCGAAGCTCGCCCAGCCATGCGCGGCGTTCCAGAGGATCACCGGGGCGAAGATCAGGCCCGCCAGCACGCCGCCGGCATAGAGCCGCCAGTCGCGCCACCAGCGCCAGGCTTGGCGGGACAGCAGCAGCCAGGCCACGGCGCCGGCTCCGAGCAGCACGGCGGTGTATTTCGAGAGCAGCGCGAGGCCGCAGAACAGGCCGAAGGCCAGCCACCAGCGCCCGTCACCCGCCGCATGCAGCCGCGCGAGCGCCCAGAGCGCGGCGCACCAGAAGACCAGCAGCGGCGTGTCGGGCGTGGCGAGGGTGCCGCCGACGCCGACGACCAGCGTGGCGTTGAACAGCGCCGCCGCCCAGGCGCCGGGACGCTCGGCCGGGAACAGCCGGTTCGCCGCATCGGCCAGCATCAGGCTGGCCAGCGCGAGGCCGATCGGCCCGAGCAGCCGGATGCCGAACGCGCCCTCCCCCGCCAGCAGCGTGCCGGCGCGGATGAACAGCGCGATCATCGGCGGGTGGTCGAGGTAGCCGGGCTGGAGCACGCGCGACCAGACCCAGTAATACGCCTCGTCCGGCGCCAGCGGCACGATCGCGGCGGCAGCCAGGCGCAGCGCGGTGACCGCAAGCAGCGCCCAGAGCCATGGGCTCATGCCTCAGCGCGCCCGCCAGACCAGCGTGGAGGAGACCGCGTAGTTCCAGACCACGGTGATCAGCGCGCCCGCTGCGCCGGCCAGCCCCCAGGCCAGCGCCCCGTCGCGGACCAGCAGGTTCGCGATGCCGACATTGGCCGCCGCGCCGACGCCGCAGACCAGGTAGAACAGCGCCAGCCCGCGCCACAGCGCCGGGGGGGGGCCGCGCGGGCGGGGGGGGGGGGGGGGCCCCCCCCCGCCGGATGTCGAAAGGGACCTGAGGGGCATGGTGGGCGCGGTAGGGATTGAACCTACGACCCCCGCCGTGTGAAGGCGATGCTCTCCCGCTGAGCTACGCGCCCATGCCATCGGGACGCGCTGGATAGGGGCGCCCGCCCCGGGGTGTCAAGCCGCGCTTGTCCTGCGGCGTGCCGCTCCGATATGCCGGCCATGATGCGCCGCCCTGCCGCCCTCGCCCTGCTCGCCCTGCTGCTGCCCGGCGCCGCCGCCGCAGAGCCCGTGCGGGCCCGCTACGAGGTGCACGCGCTGGGCTCCGTCCTGCTGGAGCTGGAGGCGCGCTTCGAGCTGAGCGAGGCCGCCTACCGCATCGAGGCCGCCTTCCGCACCCGCGGCATGGCGGCGCTGCTGGTGCCGGCCGAGCATGTCTCCCGCGCCCAGGGCGCCTTCACGGCCGAGGCCGCCTCGCCCGCCTCCTTCGTCTCGGAAGGCACCTGGCGCGGCAACCGGCGGCGCATCGTGCTGGACTGGACGAACCGCGACCCGCGCGTGGTGGAACTCGTGCCCAATGACGCCGCCGAGGACCGGGAACCGGTGCCCGCGCCCCTGAAGCGCGGCACGCTGGACATCCTCTCCGCCTTCGCCGCCCTGACCCGCCAGGTGGGCCGGGCCGGGCATTGCGACCTCGATGCGCCGCTCTTCGACGGGCGCCGCCGCAGCGACATCGCGACTCGCAGCGCGGGGCGGGAGCGGATCCTGCCCTGGCGGAACGCTTGGCATGGGGAGGCGCTGCGCTGCACCTATGAAGGCCGCCTCGTCGCCGGCTTCCGCCGCGACCAGGACCGCGCGCGGCAGGAGGAGCCGCAGCGCGGCACCGCCTGGATGGCCGCGCCCTATCCCGGCGCGCCGCCGATCCCGGTGCGCATCGACATCCCGACACGCTGGTTCGGCACCGCGACGGCGGTGCTGCTAGGGGCGGAACCCGTCCAGCGCCGCGCGGAGCTCGCCCGGTAGGGCTTCCGGCCGCGCCACCACCGGCGCGCCCTCGGCCATCGCCAGCGGGCCATATCCCCAGCCCACGAAGACGCAGGGCAGGCCCGCACCGCGCGCCGCCGCGATGTCGTTGCGGTGGTCGCCGACCATCACCGCCCCGCGGGGGGCGCCGCCGGCGGCCGCGATCGTCGCCTGCAGATGGCCGGGGTCCGGCTTCCGCGCCGCGAAGCTGTCCCCGGCGCCGAGCGCCGAGAGCCGGTCCAGCAGGCCGAGCGCGCCGAGCAGCTCCCGCGCCGCGGCCTCCGGCTTGTTCGTGCAGACGGCCAGGCGCCAGCCATCGGCCTGCAGCACGTCCAGCGCCTGCGCGATGCCGGGGAAGAGCCGGGTCTGCACCGCGGCATTGGCTTCGTAGTCTGCCATGAAGGCCTCCAGCGCCGCCGGGTCGAAGGGCTGCCCGCGGGCGGCGAGCGCCCGCGTCACCAGCATGCGCACCCCGTCGCCGATCATCCCGGTGACCTCGGCCAGCGTGAAGCCGGGCAGGCCGCGCGCGGCCATCAGGCGATCCAGGGCGGCGCGGATGTCGGGGGCGCTGTCCACCAGCGTCCCGTCCAGGTCGAAGACGGCGAGCCTTGTCATGGCTGGCGCGATAGGCCTGACGCGCCTGGCCGGCAAGCCGGCCGCTTGCCGCCGGCGCGCCAGCCGGTTACGCGGGCGCCCATGAAAGCCGCCGCCATCCTGCTCGCTGCCGGCCAGGGCACACGGATGAAGTCCGCCCTGCCGAAGACGCTCCACCCCCTGGCGGGCCGGCCGATGGTCCGCCACCTCCTGGCCGCGGTCGAACAGGCCTTCGACCGGGCGGCGGTGGTCGTCGGCCCCGACATGCCGGGGCTGGAGAAGGCCGTCGCGCCGCATCCCACGGTGGTGCAGCGGGACCGGCTCGGCACCGGCCATGCCGCGCTGCAGGCCATGCCCCTGCTCGAGGGGTTTTCCGGCGATGTCGCGGTGCTCTACGCCGACAATGCGCTGATCTCGGCGGCCACCATGCGCCGGCTGCGCGCCGCGCGGGCCGAGGCGGGGATGGCGCTTCTGTCCATGCGCCCGACCGATCCTGCGGAGTACGGCCGCGTTCTCACGGACGCCTCGGGGGCGGTCACGCGCGTCGTCGAATTCGCCGACGCGACGCCCGAGCAGCGCGCTGTCGGCCTGTGCAATGCCGGCGTGGTCTGCGCCGCGGCGCCCGACCTGCTGCGCTGGCTGCGCCAGGTGCGCAACGACAACCGCCAGGGCGAATACTACCTGACCGATGTCGTCGCGATCGCCGCGGCGGAGGGCGTGCGCGTGGTGGCGGTGGAGGCGCCGGAGGCCGAGCTGCGCGGGATCAATTCCCGCGCCGAACTCGCCGAGGCCGAGGCCGAGGTGCAACGCGGGCTGCGCCGCGCCGCGATGGACAACGGCGCGACGCTGATCCAGCCGGAAAGCGTGACGCTCAGCCACGACACCGTGCTGGGCCGCGACGTGACGGTGGGCCCCAGCGTGGTCTTCGGCCCCGGCGTGACCGTGGAGGACGAGGTCGAGATCCGCCCCTTCAGCCATCTGGAAGGTTGCACGGTGAAGCGCGGCGCGATCATCGGCCCCTTCGCGCGGCTGCGTCCGGGCACGGTGATCGAGCGCGGCGCGCATGTCGGCAACTTCGTGGAGCTGAAGGCCGCGGTGCTGGGCGCGGGCGCGAAGGCGAACCACCTGACCTATCTGGGCGATGCCGAGATAGGGGCTGGCGCCAACATCGGCGCCGGCACCATCACCTGCAACTATGACGGCGTGAAAAAGCACCGGACCGTGATCGGGGAAGGGGCCTTCATCGGCTCCGACACCGCGCTGGTCGCGCCGGTGGCGGTGGGCGCGCGCGCGATCACGGCTGCGGGCAGCGTGATCACCGACGACGTGCCGGACGACGCCATGGCCATCGCGCGCGGACGGCAAGCGAACAAACCGGGGCGCGGCGTCACGGGCAGGCGGCGCTGAGACACGGCCACGGCAGGCGGGATCGCTCGCCGAGCCGGAAAATGCCTTGACGCAAGGTGCCGGAGCGGTTTCGCCGCGTCCTACAGCGCGTTCTTGATGAGGTCCCCGTTCTTCATGATGACCTTGAAGTTGCGCTCGGGGTCGGCGACCAGCGCCAGGTTCTCGAGCGGGTTGCCCTCGACCAGCAGCATGTCGGCATAGGCGCCTTCGCGCAGCACGCCGAGCGGCCCGTCGCGATAGGGCGAGCGCGGACCGGACAGCGCGAGCAGTTGCCCCGCCATGCCGGTCGCCTGGCGCAGCGCCTCGACCGGGGTGAACCAGCGGCCGAGCTTGGCGAGCACCTTGCCCTGCTTGGTCGCGAGCAACGGGTCGAACAGCGTGTCGGTGCCCCACACCATCTTCACGCCGATCGCCTTGGCCAGGCGATAGACGCGCTCGGTGCCCGCCGTGACCAGGAGGTACTTGCGCCGGTTCTCCGAGCCCTCGGGGAAGGGGATCGCGTCCTCGTCGTCCAGCAGCGGCTGCATGCTGAGCCAGACGTCCTTCTCCGCCATCAGGCGCAGCGTCTCCTCGCCGAGCAGGTGGCCGTGCTCGATGCAGCGCACGCCGGCCTCGACCGCCTGACGGATCGCGGTGTCGGTGAAGGCATGGACGGTGACGTAGGTGTTCCAGTTGCGCGCGGCCTCCACGATCGCGGTCATCTCCGCCAGCGTGAACTGCGTGACGTCGATCGGGTCGTAGAAGGAGGAGACGCCGCCGCCAGCCATCGCCTTGACCTGCGAGGCGCCCATGCGCAGCACCTCCCGCGTGCGGCGGAGCACCTCGGGCACGCCGTCGGCGACCAGCGTCTGGCCCGTGCGCTGCAGGTAGTCGAGCGGCGCGCCGGGATTGGCCGGCACGTCGTTCGGCCCGCGGAAGTCGCCATGGCCCGAAGTCTGGGAGATGTAGCCGCCGGAGGGAAAGATGCGCGGCCCGAGGATCGTGCCCTCGTCGGTCGCACGGTGCAGGCCGAAGACGTTGCCGCCGACGTCGCGCACCGTGGTGAAGCCGCGCATCAGCGCGTCGCGGTTCGCGCGCACGGCGTGGAGGTTCATGTAGGCGACGTCGGCCTGCAGCAGCTGCGCCTGCGGAATGGTGGCGAAGAGCGAGTGCCAGTGCATGTCGATCAGGCCCGGCATCAGCGTCCGCCCGGCACCGTCGATCACCGTCGCGCCTGCCGCATCGATCGCGGCGGTCGAGATGCGGCGGACCAGGTGGCCCTCGACGAGGACGCTCGCGCGCGCGCTGCGCTGGTCCGCCATGCCGTCGAAGACATGGACGTTGGTGAAGAGCACCGGCCGGGGCGCGGGGCGCGCGCCCGGGGCGGCGGCGCCGCGCGGCGCGACAGCCGCGGCGCCGATTCCGGCGAGCCCGCCGAGCGCCAGGCGCCGCGACACCGGCGTCTCGTGCCAGGCCTTGTCCATCATCGCATTGATGCGGGCGATGGCGGGGCTGTGGCAGAGACAGCCGAAGACAGGTGCGACGGGCTCGTCCGCGGGCGTGCAGGTGAACATGGCTCTCTCCATCCCGTTGGTCCGATTGCAGCGACCGCGCCGCCCTGTCCCGGAACGCTGACACGCCGGCATTTTTCGGAGCAAGCGGAGATTCCCCGCGTTGGCCACGCGGCAGGCGACGACACCGCGTCGGCCGCGCGCGAGAATCTTCGCCGCGGCGCGCCGCCCTGGTTCAGGCCGATGTCGGCCCGTCACCCACCCGCAAGACGCTTGGCTGCGGCGCGCAGGTAGCCCGGAGAATGATCGACGCCGGCGACTCTTTCGTCATTGGTCGCGAGCCCGAAGTAGCAGCCGCAGAAATCGCGCGCAGGATCGACATAGATGCCCTGGCCCATGTTGCCGTGCTTGAACATGGCGCCATCGGCGAACGCATGATCCCATTGCGCCGTGTTGAAGGCCGGCGTTTCACCGAACCAGCGCTGGCCGTAGGCGAGTTCGGTGGAGTTCGCGTAGGCCGCCGGATTTCCGAGAGACTGGATATCTCTGAGCAGCGCGTCGGACACGATCCTTTCGCTGGAGACGACGTTCCAGCTGGGCATGTAGATCAGCGCATAGCGCAGCATGTCCTCGAGCGTGGTGAAGTTCAGACCGCCGGCGATCGCCGTGCCGTCGGGCGACAGGCCTATGACGAAAGGGTTGCGCGCACCGATCTTCGACCAGACCCGCTCGTTCCAGAACTGCTCCCACGATTGGCCGGTCACGCGCTCAGCCAGCAGGACCAGTGCCATGGTATTGGATGTGGAATAGCGGAAGACATCACCGGGCTTCTCGCCGCTCAGCGGCTGGACGCCCCTGAGAAGCTTACGCCATTCGCCCGGGTCCCCGCCGGGCGTGAAGATTGACGTGAAGAAGCGCGAAATCCATGAGTTCGGGTTGCTCAGGCTTTCGAAGTCCTCCTCGTTGTCGACTCCGACCGACATGTTCATCGTGTTCTTGACGCTGACATTGTCCCAGTAGCTGCCGGCGAGTTCCGGAACGTAGGCCGACAGCGGCCGTCCCATGTCCACCTTGCCCTCGCTGGCGAGCATCGACACCATCAGGCCGGCCGTGGTCTTCGAGGCGGACATCCAGACGTGGTAATCCATCGGATTCATGCCCGGGTAGATCTCGAACACGACCTTGCCGCGGTGCGCCATCATCATGCCCTGCACCTGGCGGGGGCCGACGAGGTACTCGCGCAGCGGCGGGTTCCTCGAGCCGTCGAGGTTGTTGAAGGTCAGGTCGAGCAGACCAGGCTGGATGGCCCGCTCCAGCACGCTGAATTCGGTCTGTGCGGTGACGACCTGCGACCTGAAGAACTTCGGGATGTGCATGTTGTAGTAGACGCTGTCGTCGTTACCCGACTGCCAGTTCGGGAAGTTGAATCGCGAGGTCGCCGCCTCGACGAACGCGATCGGCTGCGGGCGCTTCCAGCGCGCCATCGGGCTGTTCACGGTCAGCGGCTCGAAGCCCGGCGCGCCGGCGCGGACGGGCCTGCGTGCCTGCGCTGCCGCCGGCTGTGGGGCGAGTGTCAGTGCGGTGGTCGCGACGGCGGCCGCAGTGGCGCCGAACAGGGTGCGGCGATCCAGGCCGGTGGGTCCGTCTTGAAGCATGCTCATCATCGTCTCCATCATCAATGCCGCATGGCCGCGCGTCACTCGCAACAGGCGATGGCGCCGCGGAACCGCGGCTGCGAGCCCGGAACGCCGCCGCCGAAATCCCGCGGGACGGCGTAGAAGCGCTGCGTCCAGCCCTCGGCGTTCAGCGGTTCCACGCGGCCAGGCGTCGGATCGAAGCGGATCGGCTGGCCGGGATTGACGTCCTTCAGCACCTCGGAGTTGTCGACCACCACGGTGCCGTTGACGACGACCCAGGGGATGCCCTCCGACGGCAGCGTGCCCTTCGCGTAGGTCGCCTTGTCCGCGACGGTCGCGGGGTGGAAGACGGTGATGTCGGCCACCATGCCGACCTGCATCCGGCCCCTCTCCTGCATCGACTTCAGGCCGAGCTTTCCGAGCGGCACGGCGGAATTGTAGCTGAGCTGCGCGATGCTCTGCATGAGCGGGATGCCATTCTCCCGGCCCATGCGCAGCGCCTTCGCGCAGCTTCCGGCGCCGCGCGGATGGCTGTTGGGCAGGTCCTCGAACGGCGTGTCCCAGGTGATGCCGTCGGCGATGATCGGCATCGTGTCCGACGCGATGGCCACGCCCGGCATCTTCAGCCAATCGACGATCGCCGATTCCGGCATCTTGTAGACGATGACGAGCCGGGCCGGCTCGGTCTTCATCCGCTCCGCCCGGCTTTCGCGCGTGTAGAACTCTCCGGTGAGCGCGTCCTGGATCGTGTCCTCGTAACGATAGCCGAGCTGCTCCACCCAGACCGCGGGTTCGAGGAAGACGGCGTTCAGCGACGTGGAGCCGGCGTTGTAGGGATAGAGCTCGCCCCAGACATTCATCCCACGCTCGCGCATGCGCGTGAGCAGCTCGTGGACCAGGTTGTAGCCCGGGTTGTTGAAGTGGCAGGCGATGGCCGGCGCGCCGAGGGCGGCAGCGTTGGCGAGCAATTCCTGGATGCCGTTGGTCTCCTGGACGTCGCTGCCCGGCGTGTAGCGGAAGTGGAAGCCGGCCTGGCGGCCATAGAGGCCGGACAGCTTCTGGATCTCGAAGGCCTCCCGTGCCGAGACGCCGTCGCGCATGTAGCCGAGGGTCGAGCCGATGCCGATCGCCCCCGCGGCGAGGCCGGCATCGAGCACCCGCAGGATCTCATTCCCCTGCGCGACGTCCGGACGGGTCAGGGACCAGCCGGTCTTGCTCGATCCGCGGTGGTTCATCGCCTCGGGCGTGTCGGTCGTGGTGATCCCGTCGAGGACGAGGGCGCGGGCGAACTCGTGGGCGCTGGCGCAGCCATAGTTGACCTGGTTGCGGCCCTCGCGCGCGCCGTACCAGTCGGCGACGCGAGTGCCGAGCGTGCCCATCTCTAGGTCCATGACCGTGGTGCGGCCGTCGCGCAGGGCGAGCTTGTTGCCCATGGGACGGGGCCAGTGGAAATGCGTGTCGATGAAGCCGGGCGCGACGACATGACCGGTCGCATCGATCGCGCGCCGGCCGTCGAGCGCCGCGCGCGTGATGGCGACGATGCGGCCATTGCGGACGCCGACATTCGCCACGTCGTCGAAACGCGTCTCCGGGTCCATGACGCGGCCGTTGCGGATGACGAGGTCCAGCCCTTCCGTGGTCTGCGCCGCGGACGAGGCGACGGCCGCGCAGGACAGGACCGCCGTAGCTGAAGCGGCGAGACCGAGTTCGCGACGGGTGAGCCGGAAAATCGACATGCAGAGCCCTCCTCCCGGGTCGCGCGCGCCGCGCACGGCACGAGCGCACGGACCTGTGGAAACAGGTCTTACGGGGCTGGCAGAGCAGAAGGTTTGCGTGACGTGCCACGCAGATTAGAATCATGGCATAATAGGCAAAACGAAGCGCTGAGGTGACGGAGGGGAGGCCGCACGACATGACCAGCCGCTCGGAACCGAAGTTCACGCGCGCCGGACTGCTGCAGATCCTTGTCAGGGCCTTCCAGGCGCGAGGCGGCGAGATCGGCCCGATCCTGCAGCGCAACGGCATCCCGGAAGCGGCGCTGACCGAGCCGGATCGCCTTGTCGAGGCATCAGCGCTCTACGCCGCATGCGAGGACATGGCGACGGCGCTGGGCGATCGGTATCTCTGCGCCGAGGTTGCCCGCGCGGCGGCGATCCGCGGCGTTCCGACGCTGCGCAATGCCGCGGCGAATGCGCGCTCCCTCGGCGACTTCCTGGTCGGCGCGATCATCGAAACCAGCCTCCGATCCGACAACGTCGCCTACAGCCTGCGGGTCGCCGCCGAAGCGGCCATCTTCCGCATCCGACGGACGCGCAGGATCGTGGGGCCGACCGCGCAGGTAGATGCCGTGGGCGTGGCCTTCTACGCGACGTTGATCAGTCACGGCCTTGGCGAGGTGTTCGACGCTGACCGGATGCTCGTGGTGGCGCCTTCGATCGACGGCGTGCCGCCCGGCGCCGTACCGGCACGCATGCTGGTCGGCTCGCCCGATATCGCACTGTCCATCACCTTTCCGACCGACTGGCTTCTCGCGCCGTTCTCGCCCGGCTGGGGGACGGGCGATGGCGCGCCCGACGAGTTCGGAGCCGCCACGCAGGAGGAGGCGGCGCTCGCCTTCATGCGCGAGGCGATCCGCCGGCATCTCGCGGATCCGGACTTCGACCTGACCCGACTCGCCGCTGCTTGCCGGATCAGTCGGCGTCGCCTGCAGCGCCTGCTGGCCGAGCACGGGACATCCTTCCGGTCGCTGCAGGACGAGGTGCGGCGGGAGGTGGCGCTCGCGCTGCTCCCGACCCATCGCGGCCCGCTGCGGGACCTGGCATGGCAGCTTGGCCTGTCGGGCGAGGCGGCGCTTGGCCGGAGCTACCGGCGCTGGACCGGCGAGGCGCCAGGCGCGCATCGGCGCCGCATGCGCCCGGAGCCGTAGCAGCGTCCGGCGGCGTGGAAGATCGGACGGTCATGCTCCGGCGCCCGCTGGTCCGCCCCGGCTCGCTGGCATCGGGCCGGGGCCCGCCCTATCCTCCGCCTGACCAAGGGAAGGCAGAGGGAAAGGAAGACCGCCATGCTCGACACCGTCGCGAAGCTGCCCCTGAAGGACCCCGGGTTGTTCCGCCAGCAGAATTTGGTCGGCGGCCGATGGATCGATGCCGCCAGCGGCAAGACGCTGACGGTGCGCAATCCCGCGACGGGCGACATCGTTGGCACCGTGCCCTCGCTCTCCGCGGCCGAGACCCGCGTGGCGATCGAGGCAGCGCATGCCGCGCAGCCCGCCTGGCGTGCGATGCTTGCGAAGGACCGCGCGGCGATCCTGCGCAGGCTGAACGACCTGATGCTGGCCAATGCCGACGACCTCGCCGCGATCATGACGGCCGAGCAGGGCAAGCCGCTGGCCGAGAGCAAGGGCGAGATCGCCTATGCCGCCAGCTTCATCGAATGGTTCGCGGAGGAAGGGAAGCGCATCTATGGCGACACCATCCCGCAGAACGCCAAGGGCCGCCGCATCCTGGTGCTGAAGGAGCCGATCGGCGTCTTCGCCGCGATCACGCCCTGGAATTTCCCGGCGGCGATGATCACGCGCAAGGCCGGCCCCGGCTGGGCGGCGGGCTGCACCGGCGTGATCCGCCCGGCCTCGCAGACGCCGTTCTCCGCGTTGGCGATCGGCGTGCTGGCGGAGCGCGCGGGCATGCCGCCGGGCGTGTGCAACATCATCACCGGGCCTTCCGGCGAGACGGGCGGCGAGCTGACCTCGAACCCGCTCGTCCGGAAATTCTCCTTCACGGGGTCTACCGAGGTCGGGCGCAAGCTGCTGGAGCAATGCGCGAAGACGATCAAGAAGACGTCCATGGAACTTGGCGGCAACGCGCCCTTCATCGTCTTCGACGACGCCGACCTCGACGCCGCGGTGCAGGGCGCGATGGCAAGCAAGTATCGCAACACCGGCCAGACCTGCGTCTGCGCCAACCGCATCCTGGTGCAGGACGGTGTGTATGATGCTTTCGCGGAGAAGCTGAAGCAGGCGGTGGAGGCGCTGAAGGTCGGCAACGGCATGGAGCCCGGCGTCACCCAGGGGCCGCTGATCAATGCCGATGCGGTGGCGAAGGTGGAGGAGCATATCGCCGACGCGACGGCGAAGGGGGCGAAGGTCATCACCGGCGGCAAGCGTCATGCGAAGGGCGGCAACTTCTTCGAGCCGACGCTGCTGGTGAACGTGCCGCCCGACGCGCTGGTCTTCCGCGAGGAGACCTTCGGGCCCGTCGCGCCGCTGTTCCGCTTCAAGACGGAGGAGGAGGCGGTGAAGCTGGCGAACGCATCCGAGTTCGGCCTCGCCGCCTATTTCTATGCCCGCGACGTCGGCCGTATCTTCCGCGTGGCCGAGGCGCTGGAGAGCGGCATCATCGGCATCAACGAGGGCATCATCTCGACCGAGGTCGCACCCTTCGGCGGCGTGAAGGAAAGCGGCCTCGGCCGCGAGGGATCGAAATACGGCATCGAGGACTATCTCGAGATCAAGTACCTCGCGCTCGGCGGCATCGGAAGCTGACGCTGCGAATCTCCCTCCCCCGCGACGCGGGGGAGGGCCGGGCTGGGGGCCGCGCGCCCTTCGTCGCAGGGGAAACATCGTGACCATCGTCCTGCCTCTCCGCGCGACCGCTGGTCGCGCCATTGGATCGCCCTGACATGCGCGCCGCCGTCGCCAGCTTCGAATTCGAGGGCAATTCCCTCTCGCTCCGCGTCACCACCCGCGCCGATTTCGCGCGCATGGGCATCCATGAAGGCGCCGCCGTGCTGCAGGCCGCGGAGGGCAAGGACCTCGCGCTGACCGGCGGCATCCACGCGCTGCGCGACGCGGGCGTGGACGTGGTGCCGATCTTCGCCGCGAAGGGCGGCGCGGGCGGGCATATCGAGGACAGCTTCCTCGCCGAGGCGCTGGAGCGCATCGTCGGGGGCATCGCCGCCGCGCTGCCGCTCGACGGCGTCTATCTCGCGCTCCATGGCGCGATGATCTGCGCGCGGGAGAAGGACCCCGAAGGCGCCGTGCTCGCTGCTTTGCGCGCGCGCATCGGGCCCGACATCCCCATCGCGATCAGCCTCGACCTGCATGCGCATGTCACGCCGCGCATGGTCGCGGCGGCGAACATCGTGGTCGGCTACGAGACCTATCCGCATGTGGACGCCTACCGCACCGGCGCCTGCGCGGCGGGGCTGCTCCTGCGCGCCATGCGCGGCGAGATCCGGCCGGTCACGCGCATCCGGAAGTACAACGCGATCGTGCCGGTGCTGGGCGGCGCCACGCTTGGCGATGCGCCGATGGCGCAGGTGGCGGCGGAGGCGCGCGCGATGGAACGCGCCGGGCGCGCGCTGTCCGTCAGCTACTTCCCCGTGCAGCCCTGGCTGGACATGGCGGATGTCGGCATCACCGGCCTCGCCGTGACGGATGGCGATCCCGACGGTGCGGAGGCGGTCGCGCACGAGATCCTCGACGCGATGTACGCGCGCCGCCACGACTTCGAGCTGCCGGCCATGACGCCGGACGAGGCCGTGCAGGCGGCGCTGCGGATGGACGGCCGCGTGCTGATCATCGACACGCCGGATTCCATCGGCGGCGGCGCCTCCGGCGACGCGCCCGCGCTGCTTGCTGCGATCCTGAAGCATGCGCCGGACGTGCCCTCGGCGCTCGCCATCGTGGACCCCGCGGCCGTGCAACGCGCGCAAGCGCTTGGCGTCGGCACGGAAGAAGAGTTCGCGATCGGCGCCTGGCAGGACACGCGCTGGTTCTCGCCGGTGCGCGTCACCGCACGCGTCGAGCGGCTCTGCGACGGCAATTTCGTCTATCGCGGCGGTCCCGTCGCGGGCGCCACCGGCCGGCTCGGCCCGAGCGCGGTGCTGCGCGTCGGCGGTCTCCAGCTTCTCGTCACCAGCCACGCCGTCTACGAGCATCTCGACGAGCACTACGCCGCCTGCGGCATCGACATCGCCGCCTGCAGGATCGCCTCCTTCAAGCAGCTGATGAATTTCCGCAAGCTGCTCGGCCCTGGCGTGGACTTCATCGCGCTGCACGGGCAGGGTGGCACGCCGCTGCGCCTGCAGGACGTGGCATGGCGGCATCGGCGCCGGCCCTGGTGGCCCGCCGACGACATGGCGGTGCCGGAAAGGCTGCCGGACACCGTCTGAACCAGAAGAATTCGCCGGAGAGGAAGGCACCAAGCATGATCCGCCGCAGGACCCTCATCGCCGCAACCGCCGCTTCGCCGCTGCTCGCGACGCCCTCCCTCGCGCAGCGTGCGCGCGTGCTGCGCTACGTGCCGAGCTCGAACCTGACGATCCTGGACCCGGTCTTCACGCCGGCGGCGGTGTCCATCACCCATGGCTACTGCGTGTTCGACACGCTCTACGGCATGGATGCCAACCTGCAGCCGGTGCCCCAGATGGCCGCCGGCCACACCGTCTCCGCCGACGGCCTCACCTGGGAGATCACGCTCCGCGACGGGCTGAAGTTCCATGATGGCGAGCCGGTGCGCGCGCGCGACTGCGCCGCGAGCCTTGAACGCTGGTCCAAGCGCGACGGCTTCGGCCAGGCGCTCGGCGCGGCCACCGAAAGCTTCGGCTTCAAGGACGACAAGACCATCGTCATCAGGCTGAAGCGCCCCTTCGGCCGGCTGCTGCACGCCATCGGCAAGCCGCATTCCTCGCCGGCGATGATCATGCCGGAGCGTCTGGCGAAGACCAGCCCGACCGCGCAGGTGACCGAGATGGTCGGCTCCGGCCCCTTCCGCTTCAAGCGCGACGAATACGTCTCCGGCGCCCGCATGGTGTATGAGAAATTCGCGGACTACGTGCCGCGGTCCGAGGCGCCGGCCTGGACCTCCGGCGGCAAGGTCGTGAACTTCGACCGCCTGGAATGGCAGGTGATCCCCGACCCCGCCACGTCCTCTGCGGCGATCCAGGCGGGCGAGGTGGACTGGGTCGCCTCCGTGCTGCCGGAACTCGCGCAGGCCGTGGCGCGGAACCGCAACGTGCAGCTGTTCCGCGTGGACCCCTTCGGCGTGATGGCGGTGCTGCGCTTCAATCACCTGCAGCCGCCCTTCGACAAACTCGCCGTGCGCCAGGCGCTGCTCAAGGCGATCGACCAGACGCCCTTCATCCAGGCCGTGACCGCCCGGCCGGAGGATGGCGAGACCTGCCTCTCGATGTTCCCCTGCGGCATGCCTGGCGTGACCGAGGTGGGCAAGGGCGTGATGGGCACGCTGGATGCCGCCGCGGCGCGCCGCGCGCTCTCCGCGGCCGGCTATGCCGGCGAGAAGGTGGTGATCCTCAACCCCACCGACATCGCCTCGATCAATGCGCACAGCCTGCTCGTCGCGGACCTGCTGCGCCGCATCGGGATGAATGTGGATCTGCAGGACCTGGACTGGGGCACGGTGGTGCAACGCCGCGTCTCCAAGAACCCGGTGGATCGCGGCGGCTGGAGCCTGGCCTGCACGAACTGGCCCGCTATCTCCATCGACAACCCCGCCACCAACGCCACCACGCGCGGCCTCGGCGACACCGGCTGGTGGGGCTGGTTCAGCGATGCCGAGACCGAGGCGCTGGTCACGCGCTGGCTCGCCGCCGGCGCGCCGGCGGAGGCCGACGCGCTGTTCCTGGCCGCGCAGCGCCGCGCGCTGGAAACGGTGCCGACCATCCCGCTCGGCCGCACCTTCTCGGACGGGGCGATGCGGCGCGACCTGACCGGGGCGCTGCACGGCTCGGTGCACACCTTCTGGAATGTGCGGCGGAGCTAGGGCAGGGCGGGCAGGCCCCCGGGCGCGCCCTGCAAGGTTGGCAGGGCGCGCCGGCGGCGCCACATTCCCGGCCGCAGGAACAGGGGCCGCCTTCCATGGCTTATGATTTCGACCTCTTCGTCATCGGTGGCGGGAGCGCGGGCGTGCGCTGCGCCCGCATCGCCGCCAGCCATGGCGCGCGCGCGGGCGTGGCGGAGGAGCGCTTCTGGGGCGGGACCTGCGTCAATGTCGGCTGCGTGCCGAAGAAGATCATGGTCAATGCGGCCGAATACGGCATGTGGGCCGAGGATGCGGCCGCCTTCGGCTGGCACGTCACGAAGCACCGGCATGACTGGCAGAAGCTCGCCGCAGCCCGCGACGCCGAGGTGGCGCGACTCTCCGGCATCTACGACAAGCTGTTGAAGGGCGCCGGCGCCACCACCTTCGACGCCCGCGCGACGCTGCTCGACCCGCACACGGTGCAGGTCGGCGAGCAGCGCGTCACTGCCGAGCGCATCGTGATCGCCACCGGCGGCCAGCCGCATCGCCTGGAGATTCCCGGCGCCGAGCTCGGCCTGATCTCGGACGATCTCTTCACCCTCAAGGAACTGCCGAAGCGCGTGGCCGTGCTCGGCTCCGGCTACATCGCGGTGGAATTCGCCTGCCTGCTGCGCGGCCTGGGCGCGGAGGTGGATCTCGTCTATCGCGCGTCCCTGCCGCTGCGCGGCTTCGACGAGGACATCCGCGCCGCGCTGGCCGAGGCGCTGACCGCGCAGGGCATCCGCCTCAACCCCGATGTCGCGCCCACCCGCATCACGCGCGCCGACAACGAGCTGCTGCTCGGCCTCTCGACCAACTTCGTGCGGGAGGTGGACGCGGTGTTCTTCTGCACCGGCCGCCAGCCCTACACGCAGGGCCTCGGGCTGGAGGCCGCCGGCGTCGCCACCGACCCGGAGGGCGCCGTTGTCGTGGACGACGACCACGCGACCAGCGCGAAGCACATCTTCGCCATCGGCGACGTGATCAACCGCGTCAACCTGACCCCGATGGCCACCGCCGTCGGCCATGCCCTGGCCGACACGCTGTTCGGCGGCCGGCCGCGCAAGGCGAGCTACGCGAACGTGCCGAGCGCGGTCTTCACCTCGCCGCCCATCGGCACGGTCGGCCTGACCGAAGCCGAGGCCGCGGCGCAGGGCCCGGTGGACATCTACCTGACGCGCTTCACCCCGATGCGCCACACGATCAGCAAGCGCGAAGGCCGCAAGACGGTGATGAAGCTGGTGGTGGACCAGCCGACGCAGCGCATCCTCGGCGCCCATATGCTGGGCGAGGACGCGGCCGAGATCATGCAGGGCATCGGCATCGCCGTGGCGATGGGCGCGACCAAGCAGGATTTCGACCGCACCATCGGCATTCATCCGACCGCCGCGGAGGAATTCGTCACGCTGCGCACCCGGGCGCGGGAGGCGGGCGTGAAGGCCGCGGCCGAATAGCGCCGCCACGCCCGGCGGGGCGGGGGGGGGGGGGGGGGGGGGGGCGCCCCCCCCCCCCCCCCCCCCCCCCCCCCCCCCCCCCCCCCCGCGGGGCGCGCCGCCGC
>NZ_JBWXTD010000004.1:419397-434188 GCF_056682175.1 Falsiroseomonas sp. RANM36 | reverse complement strand
TTCGCCCCCCGGCGCCCCGGGGGGGGGGGGGGGGGGGGCCCGGCGGGGGCCTAATCGGCCCCCCCCGCCGGGGGGGCCGGGCGGCGGCCGGGGCGCCCCCGGCCCCCCGGCGCCGCGCATCCCACCCCCGCGGAAGGTCGCGATTTGCCAAGCCATCCGGCCCCGCTATGGTCGGGTCGCCAGAATTGGAAGCACGGTGGAAGATATGCCTACGCGCGCGTGGAGCCCGGATTCCTGGCGGGCCATGCCGATCCGTCAGGTTCCCGACTATCCCGACCAGGCCCGCCTCAGGGCCATGGAGGAGAAGGTCGGCCGATTTCCACCCTTGGTGTTTGCAGGTGAGGCGGACCGGCTGAAGGCGCATCTCGCCAAGGCCGGGGACGGCGCGACCTTCGTGCTGCAGGGCGGCGATTGTGCGGAGAGCTTCGCCGAATTCCACGCCAACACCATCCGCGACACCTATCGGGTCCTGCTGCAGATGGCGGTGGTGCTGACCTTCGGCGCCGCGATGCCGGTGGTGAAGCTCGGCCGCATGGCCGGCCAGTTCGCCAAGCCGCGCAGCAGCGACACCGAGACGGTCGGCGAGGTCACGCTGCCCTCCTATCGCGGCGACATCATCAACGGCCCCGACTTCACCACCGAGGCCCGCAGCCCCGATCCCGGCCGGATGGAATTTGCCTATCTCCAGTCGGCCGCCACGCTGAACCTGCTGCGCGCCTTCTCGACCGGCGGCTATGCCGACCTGCACGAGGTGCATCGCTGGAACCTCGACTTCGCCAAGCGCAGCCCGCTCGCCGGCCGCTACGAGGACCTCGCGGTCCGCATCGACGAGACGCTGCGCTTCATGGGCGCCTGCGGGATGTCCGACCTGCCGCAGGTGCGGGAGACGGAGTTCTACACCTCCCACGAATCCCTGCTGCTCCCCTTCGAGGAGGCGATGACGCGCCAGCCCTCGACGCATCCGGGCAAGCATTACGCATGCAGCGCCCACTTCCTCTGGATCGGCGACCGCACCCGCCAGCCGGAGGGCGCGCATGTCGAGTTCATGCGCGGCATCGCCAACCCGATCGGGATGAAGGTCGGCCCGAGCATGGAGCCGGACGAGCTGGTGAAGCTCACCGAGATCCTGAACCCGGCGAACGAGAAGGGCCGCCTGACCCTGATCTCCCGCATGGGGGCGGAGAAGGTGGAGGCGAAGCTGCCGCCGCTGCTGCGCGCGGTGAAGAAGGCCGGGCGCAACGTGGTGTGGCTCTGCGATCCGATGCACGGCAACGGCGCCAAGGCCGGCGCCTACAAGACCCGCAGCTTCGATGCGATTCTCGCCGAGGTGAAGGGCTTCTTCGACTGCCATGCGGCCGAGGGCACCATCCCCGGCGGCGTGCATGTGGAGATGACCGGCCAGAACGTCACCGAATGCCTCGGCGGCGCGCATCGCCTGGTGGAGGCCGACCTCGCGCGCAACTACGCCACCTTCTGCGACCCGCGGCTGAACGCAGAGCAGTCGCTGGAGCTCGCCTTCCTCATCGCGGAGGAGCTGAAGGCCCGCCGGCCCGCCCCGGCGGTCCCCGCCCAGGCCGCGCAATGAGCGACGGTTCCAAACCGGCCGCGGTGGACGATGTGTCCATCGCGGCCCGGACGGACAGCTACTTCAACCGCACCAAGGCCATCGTCACCCGCTTCGGCGATTGCCGCGTCACCTACGCGGTGTTCCTCCGCCGCCCGGTGATCTCCGCCCCGCGCCTGGCCACCGACTGGCTGCAGGCGGTGGCGCGCGAGCGCGGCACGCGCTTCGACATCGAGGTGATGCACGAGGAAGGCGGCTGGGTCGGCGCCGGCGATCCGATCTTCTATCTCTCCGGCGCCTTCTCCCAGCTGGTGGATCTCGAGACGATCGTGCTGCAGAAGCTGGGCGCGGCCTGCGTCGCCGCGCACAACGCCTATCAGATGTGCTGCGAGCTGCCCGGCACGGCCTTCCTGGCGATGGAAGCGCGACACTGCGCCGGGCAGGAGATGCAGGAGATGATGGCCTATGCCGCGAGCGTCGGCGGCGCCGCGGCGAAGCGGGAAGGGGCGAAGGGCTTCGTCGGCAACGCCAATGACGCGACGGCGCACTGGTTCGGGCCTGGCCGCGGGCGGGGGACCATGCCGCACGCCCTGATCGGCTATGCGGGCTCCACGCTCCGCGCCGCCGAGATGTTTCACGAGACCTTCCCCGACCAGGACCTCACCGTGCTCACCGACTATTTCGGGCGCGAGGTCACGGACGGGCTGGAGGTCTGCCGGCGGTTCCCGGACCTCGCCGCGGCGGGGCGGATGGCGGTGCGGCTCGACACCCATGGCGGTCGCTTCATGGAAGGGCTCGACCCGGCCGAGAGCTACGCCGTGCTGGAACGCCACGCGCCGCAGGCGGTGCGCCGCTACCGCAGCGAGACGGAGCTGCGCCACCTCGTCGGCACCGGCGTCTCCGCCGCCGCCATCTGGCGCATGCGGGAGGCGCTGGACGAGGCCGGCTTCCACAAGGTGCGCATCGTCGCCTCCTCCGGCTTCGGCGTGCAGAAATGCCGCGTGATGGCCGAGGCGAAGGCGCCGATCGACGTGGTCGGCACGGGCAGCTTCATCCCCGATGCCTGGTCCGAGACCTACGCCACCGCCGACATCGTGGACTACGACGGCCAGGCGCGCGTGAAGATCGGCCGCGAGTTCCTGCTGCGCCACAATGGCGGGCGGAAGCGCAACGCCGGATGAGCCTCGCCGCCACGGCGGATCCGGCGCGCGAGAGGCGCGTCGGATACATCTGCGCGATCGCCGTGCTCTTCGTCTGGGTCGGGTTCCTGCTCGCCGCGCGGCTGTCCGTGAAGCAGGCAATGACGCCCTGGGACGTTGCCGCGCTGCGCTACGCGGGCGCCTTCGTGGGCGCGGTGCCGCTGGCGATGCTGCTCGGCTGGCCGCGCCTGCCGCCCCGGCGCATCGCGGCGATCGTCGCCACCGCGTCCCTGGGGTTCCCGCTGTTCTGCTACGCCGGCTTCGCCTTCGCGCCGGTCTCCCATGCGGGGGTGATGAATGCCGGGATGCTGCCCTTCCTGACGGCCGCACTCGGCGCGATCTGGCTGAACGAGGCCTGGACGCGCCGCCGCGCGCTCTCGCTGGCCGTGGTCGCGGGCGGCGTGGCGCTGCTCGCCTTCGACACCTTCGGCGGGTATCCGGGCTCCTGGCGGGGCGACCTGCTGCTGTTGGCCGGCGCCTCCTCCTGGGCGGTCTATACGACGCTGGTGAAGCTCTGGGGCATTTCGGCGATGGAGGCGACGCTGTCGGCCGCGCTCTGGGCGGCGCCGATCTACCTGCCGGTCTGGTGGCTGCTGCTGCCCTCCAACCTCGGCGCCGTGCCGCTCGGCGCGGCGGCCTTCCAATTCGTCTACCAAGGGTTCTGCGCGGTGCTGCTGGCCGGCTTTCTGTTCACCCGCGCCGTCACCGCCCTCGGCGCGCCCCGCACCACCACGATCACGGCCCTTGTCCCGGCCATGGCCGCGCTCGCCGCCTGGCCGCTGCTGGGCGAGGCGCTGGGCCTGGCCGGCCTCGTCGGGGTGGCGCTGGTTTCGGCCGGCATGATCCTTGGCGTCACGGGTCGCCTTCTGCGTTGACGTGCCGGGCCGCCGGGCCGATCACCCGGCGCGATCAGGAGCAGGACGGATGAGCGGCAGCGACGAGGACGAGGACCCCATCTTCTCCGAGGCGATCTCGGCCCCCGCGGGGCTGGCGGTGCGCATCCTGGACCTGTCCGGCGCCAATGGCTCGGACCCGGTCGAGGTGGTGCGCGGCTTCCGCAGCGTCGCCCATGCCAACGCCTTCGCCCGCCGCTATGTCCGCGACAGCCTGGACCGCTGCCGCACCGGCGGGGCGGAGCCCGAGGCCGTGCTGGAGGCCTGGTTCGCCTATGGCGAGGATGCCGAGGTGGTGGGCGCCGGCGACGACGCCTGGCGGAGCGCCGCGGAACTCCATGCCTTCGCCGAGCACCGCGCAGCCGATCCCGAGGACCGCAACTGGCGCGTCCTCGACCCGCGGCGCGAGGATGACGAGGAGGACGAGGAGTAGGCGCCGGGCAGCCGCCCGGCCGTGTCAGCCGGGCGTCACCAGCGCTGCTTCGCCGGCCCCACCCAGGCGGGTGCCGGGTACACGACCACCGGCGGCGGCGCGTAGACCACCGGCGGTGGCGCGTAGACCACCGGCGGGGGCGGGGCGTAGTACACGGGCGGCGGCGGCGGCGCGTAGTAGACCGGCGGCGGAGGCGGCGGCGCGTAATAGTAGGGCTGGGATGCGATCGCCGCCCCGATCCCGAGCCCCACGATGGCGCCCAGCGCAACGCCGGCGCCCGGCGCATAGCCCCGGTAGGGCGGCGGGTAATAGGCGCGCGGCGGCGCGTAATAGGCCCGCGGCGGGGGCGCATAACCCCAGCCGGGCCGCCCGCGCCAATCCGCCTGCGCCACCGGCGCGGCCAGCACCCCGGCCGCCATCACCCCGGCGAAGACCGCGCCGCGAACCGCCAGTGACCTGCCCATGCCCGGACCTCCGCAGCGATGCTGCCTGAAGCGCCATCAGACGACCCGATTGCGCCCGCATCAAGGCACTCCGCCTTGCCTTCCGGCCGTATCTGGCGTTCCTCTCGCCCCGCATGAAGGTCCGTTTCGCGCCCTCTCCCACGGGATTGCTGCATGTCGGCAATGCCCGCATCGCGCTCGCCAACTGGTGCCTCGCCCGGCGCCAGGGCGGGCGCTTCCTGCTGCGCCTGGACGACACCGACACCGAGCGCAGCAAGCCCGAATACGCCCAGGCGATCGAGGAGGACCTGCGCTGGCTCGGCCTCGACTGGGACGAGCTTCGGCGCCAGTCCGACCACATCCCCGCCTATGAGGCCGCCGCGGAACGTCTGAAGGCGTCCGGCCGGCTCTACCCCTGCCTCGAGACCGAGGAGGAGCTGGCCTACAAGCGCGAGCAGCGCATCCGCCAGCACAAGCCGCCGCTCTATGACCGCGCGGCGTTGAAGATGACGAAGGAGCAGCTCGACCGCGCCATCGCCAACGGCAAGCGGCCGCATTGGCGTTTCCTGCTTTCGGGCGGTTCCGTCTCCTGGCGCGACGGCGTGCTCGGCGAGCGCAGCGTGAAGCTGACCAGCCTGTCGGACCCGGTGCTGATCCGCGCCGATGGCAGCTTCCTCTACACTTTCACCTCCGTCGTGGACGACCTGGAGACGGGCATCACCGACGTGGTGCGCGGCGAGGACCACGTCACCAACACCGGCATCCAGCTCGATATCTTCGGGGCGTTGGGTGGGAATGCAGGGAAGCTGCGCTTCGCCCACCTGCCGCTGCTGACGGATGCGGATGGCGGGCCGCTGTCGAAGCGGACCGGCAGCGTCGGGTTGCGGCAGTTGCGGCGCGACGGCGTGGAGCCGGCGGCGCTGGCCGGTTACCTCGCCGCGCTGGGATCGAGCGGCGATCCGGTGCCCGGCATGCCCGCGGACCTCGCGCCGACCTACACGCTCGAACGAATCTCCAAGAGCGCGGCGCGCTTCGACACGAAGCAGCTGCTCGCGCTGAACCGGAAGTGGCTTCACGGCCTCGACTTCGCCGCCGTGCAGGAGCGCCTGCCGGAAGGATCGAACGAAAGATTCTGGATGGCGGTGCGCGGCAACCTCGACCTGTTCCGCGAAGTCCGTGATTGGTGGGACGTGGCGCAGGGTGATATCGTCCCGGCGGGCGAGCCCGCCGATGCCGAGCTTCTGCGCATCGCCGCCGCAACACTGCCCGAGGAGCCCTGGGATGAGGCCACCTGGCCGGCCTGGACCGCAACGCTGGCGGAGCGCACCGGGCGCAAGGGCAAGGCGCTGTACCTGCCGCTGCGCCGGGCGCTGACCGGCGAGGACCACGGCCCCGACCTCAAGGCTTTTCTTCCGTTGATCGGCCGCACGCGGGCGTTGAAGCGCCTGCGGCAGGCCGCGAGTTGAGATCCATGGAACTGCAGATCCACAACAGCGCGACGCGCCGCAAGGAGCGCTTCGTCCCGCTCGATCCGCACCATGTCCGCATCTATGTCTGCGGCCCGACCGTCTATGACCTCGCGCATCTCGGCAATGCGCGGCCGAACGTGGTGTTCGACGTGCTGGTGCGGCTGCTGCGGCGGCTGTATCCGAAGGTGACCTATGCGCGGAACATCACCGACGTCGAGGACAAGATCATCGACCGCGCGAAGGAAAGCGGGGAGGGGATCGCCGCGCTGACCGCGCGCACCACCGCCGACTTCCACCGCGACATGGCCGCCCTCGGCGTGCTGCCGCCGGATGTCGAGCCGCGCGCCACCGGCACCATCCCGGAGATGATCGCGCTGATCGAGCGCCTGATCGACAACGGCCACGCCTATGCGGCGGAAGGCCATGTGCTGTTCGCGGTCGGCAGCTTCGCCGAGTACGGAAAACTCTCCGGCCGCTCGCCGGACGAGTTGCTGGCCGGCGCGCGGGTGGAGGTCGCACCCTACAAGCGCGACCCCGGCGACTTCGTGCTGTGGAAGCCCTCCACGCCGGACCAGCCCGGCTGGGACAGCCCCTGGGGCCGCGGTCGGCCGGGCTGGCACATCGAATGCTCCGCGATGTCGTGGAAGCATCTCGGGCCGGATTTCGACATTCATGGCGGCGGGCAGGACCTGTTGTTCCCGCACCACGAGAACGAGGTCGCGCAGAGCCTCTGCGCCTTCCCCGGTTCGCACTTCGCGCGGTACTGGATGCACAACGGCATGCTGCTCGTGGACGGCGAGAAGATGTCGAAGTCGCTCGGCAATTTCCGGACGGTGCAGGATATTCTCGCGCTCGGACCTTGGGCGGGCGAGGCGTTTCGCCTGCTTCTGCTGAAGACGCAGTACCGGCAGGCGCTGGACTACACCGAGGCCGCCTTGCAGGAGGCGCGGAAGGAACTCGACCGCTTCTACCGCGCGCTGTCGAAGATGGCGGAGGTGACGCCGGAGCGCGGCGAGGAGCCGCACCCGGTGGAACAGCCGCCCTTCGAGCAGGCGCTGGCCGACGACCTGAACACGCCGCTGGCGCTGGCCTCGCTGCACTACCTGGTGTCGGCGACGAACGAGGCGCTGGCCACTGGCGATGACGCCGCGCTGCCGCATCTCAAAGGCCGCATCCTCGCGGCCGGTGCGGTATTGGGTATTCTGGGACACGATCCCCGGGATTGGTTCACGCAGACGATTTCTCCCGCGTTCATTCAATCTGGGAGCGGCGTTGGAGTACCCACGGTGTTGCTTGGCCCTGCGCTGCATCAAATCGAAGCCGCCATCGGCGCCCGCCTCACTGCGCGCCGCGAGAAAAACTGGGCCGAGGCCGACCGCATCCGCAAGGAACTCGCCGACCAGGGCATCCTGCTGGAGGACGGGCCGCAGGGCACCACCTGGCGACGGGCCTGATCCCTTGCCTTCCCGCGGTGGGAATGTTGGACACGAGGCTCCGGTCAACCACCGGAGTCTCCGCCATGATCCGCCTCTCTCTCCTCGCCGCCCTCGTCTTCGGCCTCGCCGCGCCGGCCTTCGCCCAGCATGCGGGCCACGGCGCGCCCCGGGCGGCCAACGAGCCCCCCAGCACCCGCGAATACCGCGCCATCAACGACCGCATGCATCGCGAGATGGCGGTGCGCTTCACCGGCGATGCCGACCGCGACTTCGCCGCCGCGATGATCCCGCACCACCAGGGCGCCATCGACATGGCGCGCGTGGTGCTCAGCCACGGCCGCGATCCGGAGATCCGCAAGCTGGCCGAGGAGATCATCCGCGCGCAGGAAGCCGAGATCGCCCAACTCCGCGCCTTCCTGGCGCGCCCACCGGCGCGGTGAGGCAGGGCGCTGCCAACGCAACGCGCGCGACCGCTCCCTCTCCCGCGAAGCGGGGGAGGGCCGGGGTGGGGGTTTCACGCGTTGCGGTCGTGCAGCGCCTCCGCGATCCGCTGCACGACGCCTTCCATGTTCCTCAGCACCTCATCATTCCAGAACCGCACGACCCGCCATCCCGCCGTGCGCAGCGTCGCATCGCGCACTGCATCCGCGTCCCCGCCATGCTGGCCGCCATCCACCTCCACGATCAGTCTCGCGCCAACGCAGGCGAAGTCCACGACGTAGGGCGGCACTGGATGCTGCCGCCGGAACGGCACGCCCAGCGCATCCGACCGCAGCGCCTGCCACAGGCGATGCTCGGCCAGCGTCTGGTCGCGGCGAAGCTTGCGAGCCCTGTGCCTGATCGGTGCGACCATGGCGCGGTTGTACCCCCACCCCGACCCTCCCCCGCAAGCGGGAGAGGGAGACACGCGCGCCCCCCCTTCCTCTCCCGCCCGGGCGGGGGGGTCAACGCGTCGCGTTGGACGCCGAAGTTGCGGCAGATTGCTGCCGCTTACCGAGGCTGGTCGGGGTGGGGGTGGGCCGCGACCAAACAGCAAAGTCCGCTCCCCCCATGACCGGCGGCCGTCCCGTCGGCGGGGCGCTGCTCACGCCCCCGCCCGGCGAATCCCCCATCGTCGTGCTCGTCCGCCCGCAGATGGCCGCGAATATCGGCACCGCAGCGCGCGCCATGGCCAATGGCGGGCTCTTCCACTTGCGCATCGTCGCGCCGCGCGACGGATGGCCGCAGCCCAATGCCTATGCCGCCGCCTCCGGGGCCGATGCGATCCTCGACGCGGCCACGGTCCACCCGGACATCCGCAGCGCGGTCGCCGATTGCCACCGTGTCTTCGGCACCTGCCCGCGCCCGCGCCATGTGATCATTCCCATCCGGGACGCCCGCGCGGCCGCCGAGGATTTTCGGGAGATCAACGCGCGCGGCCTGCGCCTCGCCGTGCTGTTCGGCCCCGAGCGCGCGGGGCTCGAGGCCGACGACCTCGCGCAATGCGACACGCTGATCCGCTATCCGCTGAACCCGCAGCACAACTCGCTGAACCTGGCCCAGGCCGTGATGATCCTTGCGTACGAATGGTGGATGCAGGCCGAGTCCACGGCACCACGCACGCTCCAGACGAACGAGACGCGCATCGCGACGAAGGGCGAACTGGAGAAATTCCTCGACCGCCTGATCGCGGAGCTCGACGCCGCCGGCTTCCTGCACAACCCGCCGAAGCGCCCGGGCATGGTGCGCAACCTGCGCCACTGGTTCGAGCGCGGCGAGGTGACGGAGCAGGAGCTGCGCACGCTGCACGGCGTGGTGACGGAACTCGCGCGCGGCCGCATGGTGCGCGGCCGCTTCGCCGGCGACGTGCCCGACCCGCCCTGGGAGGAGAAGACGTGATCCATCCGGACGGAACGCCCATCGCGCCGCTGCCCGACCTCCGCTTCGTGGCGCTGGACGCTTCCGCGCTCGGCCTCGAAGGCCCGCGCATGTCCTACATGGAAGCCGGCGAGAGCACCCAGCGCACCGTGCTCTGCCTGCACGGCATCGGCGCCAATGCCATGGGCTGGCGCTTCATGCTCGCGGGGCTCGCCAGCCGCGCGCGCGTCATCGCCTGGAATGCGCCGGGCTACATGCTGTCCGACAATTTCGCGACGTCCGCGCCCACGCCCGGCCAGTACGCGGAGGCCGCGGTCGCGCTGCTCGATGCGCTGCATGTGAAGGGGCCGGTGCATGTGCTCGGCTCCTCCTTCGGCTCGATGCTGGCCGCATGCCTCGCCGCGCGGCACCCGCAGCGCGTCGCGCGCATGGTGCTGCTCGGCACATCGCGCGGGCAGCGCTGGAAGGGCAGGGAGGAACGCGCGCGCATGCTGGCGATGCGCGAGGCCTCCATCGCCAGCGGCCCGCTCGACCTTGCCGCCACGCGCAGCGGCAACCTGGTCGCCGCCGGCACGCCGGAGCCTGTGCGCGCGCTCGTCCGAAACATTGTCGCGGCGACGCAGCCGCGCGGCTACCTGCAGGCCGCGCGCTGCACCGATCCGGTGGACGTGGTCGAGGATTTCGCGCCGCGCATCACGGCGCCGACGCTCTGCGTCACCGGCGATTCCGATGGCGTGAACCCGCCGCCCGTCGGCCGCGCGGTGGCGGAGGCGATCACCGGCGCGCGCTTCGTCAGCCCGGAGAAGTGCGGCCACCTGCCGGAGCTTGAGTATCCCGCCCGCACCCTTACCCTGGTGCGCGAGCATTTCTTCGGGGACCTGCCGTGATCCATCGCCGCGCGCTGCTCGCCACGCTTGCCCTGCCCGCCGTCGCGCGCGCGCAGACTACGTCCTTCCCGACGCGCCAGGTGCGCATCGTCGTGCCCTTTCCGCCGGGCGGCGGGCTGGATGCGCTGGCGCGTGCGATCGCCGACAGGCTGCAGGCGGAATGGGGCCAGCCGGTGGTGGTGGACAACCGCCCCGGCGGGTCCACCGTGCCCGGCACCGACATCGTCGCGAAGGCGCCACCGGACGGACACACCCTGCTGATCACCGCCGACAACTCGATCACGTCCAACCCGATCCTGATCCCTGGCCTGCCCTACGACCCGATGCGGGACCTGGCGCCGATCACGCTGCTGGTGGACGTGCACCAGATGGTGCTGGTGAACCCCGCCGTCGGCGCCAACACGATGGCGGAGCTCGTCGCCGCCGCGCGCGCCAATCCGGGCAAGCTCAATTTCGGCTCCTACGGCAATGCCAGCCAGCCGCATCTCGCCTTCGGCGCGCTGATGGCGAAGGAGCGGATCGAGATGGTGCATGTGCCCTATCGCGGCCTGACGCCGGCGGTGATGGCGACGCTGGCGGGCGAGGTGCAGATGACGCTGGCCGGCATCGCCTCCGGTGCGGCGCATATCCGCGCCGGCACGCTGAAGGCGCTGGCGGTCGGCAAGCCGACGCGGTTCGAGGCGTTGCCCGATGTGCCGACGCTGAAGGAGGCCGGCTACGACGACATCGACCCGCGCACCTGGTTCGGCGCCTTCGCCCCCGCGGGCACGCCGCCCGAGCTGCTGCTGCGCCTGCATGCCGCGATCGCGGCCGCGATGGCCACGCCCATGGTGCGCGACCGGCATCTGGCGCCGGCAGGCTACACCGTGCATCTCACCACGCCCGAGGCGACGGCGGCCTTCCTGCGCGAGGACCTGGAGTACAAGCGCCGCCTGATCGCCGCCGCGGGGATCAAGGCGGAGTAGGCTCTTTCCCTCCCCCGCTGTGCGGGGGAGGGTCGGGATGGGGGCTCGACCGACCCTTGGCGCCGGTCTCCTACCCCAGCTTCTTCGCCAGCTTCCGCGCCAGCAGATAGCCCAGCAGCCCGCCCGCCGGCGCGCCGGGGAGGGCCAGCAGCCAGCCGATATGGATGCCGTCGGCCACCAGCCCCATGCCGATGCCGAACATCAGCCCGCCCACCAGGCTGCCCGTCACGCCCGCCGTCAGGCCGAGCACCAGTATATCCGAACGCGTCACCATGGCCGCCGAGTAGGGGAGGGGCCCGCGGTTTGACAAGCCGGGGCCCCGCCGCCTATAGCCGCGCCTCCTTCCGGGAACGCGGACGGCGGTTGATCCGCCGCGCCCGCCCTCCGGGCCGAAAGGCCCTTTGGGACTACCGGGACAACCAGGGCGCTTCAGCGCCCGCAAGATGAAGGACCGGCGCCGAGAGGCCCGGCAGGTAAAGCGCATGAGCAAGCGCGCCGAATCCAAGTACAAGATCAACCGCCGCCTGGGCGTGAACCTCTGGGGCCGCGCCAAGTCCCCGGTCGCCAAGCGCGAATACGGCCCCGGCCAGCACGGCCAGCGCCGCAAGCAGAAGCCCACCGACTACGGCGTGCAGCTGATGGCCAAGCAGAAGCTCAAGGGCTACTACGGCAACATCGGCGAGAAGCAGTTCCGCAAGTACTACGAGGAAGCCGTGCGCCGGAAGGGCGACACCTCGGAGAACCTGATCGAGCTGCTCGAGCGGCGCCTGGACACCGTGATCTACCGCATGAAGTTCGCCGTCACGCCCTTCGCGGCGCGGCAGTTCGTGAACCACGGCCATGTCACGGTGAACGGCAAGCGGCTCAACATCCCCTCCTACCTCGTCAAGGACACCGACGTGATCGAGGTGAAGGAGAAGTCGAAGCAGATGACCGCGCTGCTCGACGCCGCGCAGTCCGGCGAGCGCGACGTGCCCGAGTATATCGAGGTGGACCACCGCGCCATGCGCGGCCGCGTCCTGCGCGCCCCGAAGCTCTCGGACGTGCCCTATCCGGTGCAGATGGAGCCGAACCTGGTCGTCGAGTTCTACTCGCGCTGATTCTTTTGTTCGTCCGCCATCTGGGCGGACACGGCCAGGCAGACGCCGGTCCCGCGAGGGGCCGGCGTTTCGCGTTTCAGCGCCGGAGCGCCACCACCGCGTCCCGGCACGCCGCCATCGCCGCGGCCCGGTCGCCCGCCATCGAGACCGGCGCCCCGATCCGCACCCGAAGCTTCCCCGGCCGCGGCCAGCGCCGCGTCGCGGGCCACGCCTCGAAGGCGCCCTCGATCCAGCAGGGCACCACCGGCACGCCGGTGCCGGCCAGCAGCATCGCCAGCCCCGGCTGGAATTCGCCCATCTCCCCCGTGCGGCTGCGCGTGCCTTCCGGGAACAGGATGTAG
Source organism: Falsiroseomonas sp. RANM36 (assembly GCF_056682175.1). Taxonomy (NCBI): domain Bacteria; kingdom Pseudomonadati; phylum Pseudomonadota; class Alphaproteobacteria; order Acetobacterales; family Roseomonadaceae; genus Falsiroseomonas; species Falsiroseomonas sp. RANM36. The sequence continues at coordinate 421,601 of NZ_JBWXTD010000004.1, read as the reverse complement.
ACCAGCCCGTCCTCCACCAGCCGCGTCCGCAGCGCCGCCATCTCCCCGCGCTTCGTCCTGCCCCGCCAGATCGGGAAGGCGTTGATCGCATAGGCGGCGAAGGCCGCGCCGGCGCCGGAGCCGAAGAACACCTCCCCCGCCGCCAGGGCATGGGTGCGCCGCGCCGCGTCGCCGCGCAGGATGCTCGCCAGCACCAGCGCATCCAGGTGGCTCGCATGGTTGCCGATCAGGACGAAAGGCGCGGCGGGGAGGTTCTCGCGCCCCTCCACCTCCAGCCGGTGGAACAGGCGAAAGTAAAGCCGCAGCAGCCAGCGCCAGGTGGCGTTGGCGGCCATGCCGAACAGCCCGCGCTCGCGGCTCAGGCTGCGCAGCCGCTCGCCGGGCGCCAGGCCGAGGTCGCGGGCGGGGCGAAGCTGCCAGTCCATCTCAGCCCCCGGTGATCAGCCGCGTCGGCTGGTCCAGGCCGAAGCCCACGAAGTAGCCGATGAAGTGGAACACCGCCGGCGCAACCAGCAGCAGCGAGTTGAAGCGGTCGAGGATGCCGCCATGGCCCGGCAGCACCGCGCCCATGTCCTTGATGCCGATGTCGCGCTTGATCGAGGACAGCATCAGGTCGCCCATCTGCCCGGCCACGCTCACCAGCACGCCGAGCAGCACCAGCCAGTACCAGCGGTCCATCGGCGTGCCCTGGTAGATCGCGCCGGCCAGCAGCGCGACGACCGTCGCGGTGATGCAGACCGCGCCGAGCGCGCCCGAGATGGTCTTGTTCGGGCTCGTCGCCGGCAGCAGCTTCGGCCCGCCGATCAGCTTGCCGCAGGTGAAGGCCGCGCAGTCGTTCAGCGCCACCGCGGTCATCAGCAGCAGAACGATCGGGCGGTAGTTCGCGTCGTTCGCCATGTAGCCGAGATGCGCGAAGCCCGCGCCGAACAGCATGAAGCCCAGCACCGCCAGCCCGACGCGCTGGATGTAGCCGGCGGGGCGGTCGAGCGGGATCGTCGCCACCGCCAGCACGCTGACCGACAGCGTCCAGAGCGCGACGAAGAAGCCGTACCAGTGGTCCAGCGCCGCGAAGTTCACCGCGAGGATGCCGATCACGACGAAGGCCGAGAGCAGGTGCTCGCGGAACAGCCCCGTGGCGCGCGCGTATTCGCGATAGCAGAGCAGGCCGAGCACGGTGACGAGGGCGATTGTCGCGACGCGCCCGGCCAGCACCGGCCCCATCATCAGCGGCAGCAGCACGCACCAGGAGCCGAAGCGGAGCCAGAGTTCGCGCCGGAAGTCGGGCCGCGCGCGGCCGGGGGGGGGGGGGGAGCCGATCGCGCCCGCCGCTCCGGCCAGCACCAGCAGCGTGGCGACGACGATCCAGACGGTGACCGGATGGGCGAAGGCGGTGCTCATCGGGCGGCCTTCAGCGCGTGCCACGCGCCCGAAAGGCGCCGCCAGGCGGTCAGCAGCGACAGCGCCAGGATGACCCAAAGCGCGAGGGCGGGGAGGGGCGCCGTCCAGGCCAGCGGCAGCAGGGCGCAGGCCACGGCCAGGGCGGTGACCAGCGCCATGCGGTGCTGCTTGGCCATCGGCCCCCGAAAGTCGCTCGGTGCGCCGGCGGCCTTGCCGACCGCGCGGACATAGGCCGTCGCCATCGCCGCCAGTGCCGCCGCGAGGCCGAGCGCCGGGCTGCCCGCCGCGACGCCGAGACCGAGCAGCACCGCCGTGTCGGAGACGCGGTCCGGGACCTCGTTGAACAGTTCGCCCGCCGGAGAGGCGATGCCTCGGCCGATCGCCACCATCCCGTCCAGCAGGTTGGCGGCGAGGCGCAGCTGGATCAGGAGCGCGCCCGCCAGCCAGAGCGGCCGCGCCGCCTCCGGCCACCACGCCGTGCCGGCGAGGCAGAGCCCCGCGCCGATGCCGGCCGCCATGCCTGCCAGAGATATCCCGTCCGCCGAAGCGCCGCGCGCTACCAGCCAAGCGGCGATGCGCTGGGTGATGCCAAGGTCTCGCGCCGCGATCGGGCGACGGTCTGCTGTGCTGGTCATGCGGTCCTCGTTGTCGCGTGAAGGATCGCATGGGCAGACGCGGCGGGTATGTCGCTGCGTTGCGCGCCGTGTTGCAAGCGTTGCGCGACGCGGCCCGTACGCGAAAAGGGCGGCGCCGACAGGCGCCCCCCCCCCCCGTGCGGGCCCCCCGGCGCGGTCCGGGGCCGGGGG
>NZ_JBWXTD010000004.1:411784-419297 GCF_056682175.1 Falsiroseomonas sp. RANM36 | reverse complement strand
CCCATTGCGGCCCGGCCGGCCCGAAGCCGAGCGACAGACGCGGATGGCCGGACCAGCGCGCGGCAAGCCGGTCGTGGGGGGCGGGGGGGGGGGCGGCGGGGGGGGGCGGCGCCCCCCGGCCAGGCCGAGCAGGCCGAGGCCGAACAGCGCCAGCGTCGCCGGCTCGGGCACCGGCACGTCCCGCAGCAGGTCGGCGCGGACGTAGAAGCCCGCCGGCACACCGCCCGGCAGCTGGTTGGCGAAGATGTCGTAGCTGTACGTGCCTGCGCCCAGCGTGATCTGGGTCCGCGCATAGCTGGCATTCACCCACGCGAAGTCCGCCGGGTCGGCGCCGGGAGTCCAGGCTGTGGGCAGCAGCGCGAAGGCGGTCGTCGCCTCGAGCCCAGACGTCGAATAGACGTCATAGACGTCGCCCGCGATGAAGGCATCGACCACGGAGAAGACGCCGGGGCCGGTGAGTGTGAAGGTCCAGGGCGAGTTGTCGCTCGCGACATTCGACGACGAGATCTGATCGTACTGCCATCCGCCGCCCACCGGGAGAGGAGCGGCCTGCGCGGCCGAGACGGTCAGCAGCAGGCCGAGGCCCGCAACCAGGGACGTGAACCAGGATCGTAGCTGCACCTTGGCGCTCCTTCGCTTGCCACAGCCTGCCCGCATAGGTTGAGCGGCTTCGCTGCATAACAAGCAATGAGCATGCCAAATGCGTAAATCATTGATTGTTAACGCTGTCATCGCCGGCGCGGGTCCAGGATGCGCAACAGTTGTAAAGCGGCCCTACAGAACACCGTAAAAGTTGCTGACATCACGTTGTCAGAGCCGGAATAGAGAAATCTACGCAGCCCCACACACGTCAGAAAATGCAAGGAAAGCTTGGCGCGGGTCCGGGCGTGCCGCCGGGCCTGCTTCGGCGCCGCGCGCGGTCAGGCCCCGGCACGAAAAAGGCGCCGTCCCGGCAAGCCGGGCGGCGCCTCCACGAAGCACAATGGGCGCGAGAGTCCGTTCCGGCCCCCGGCGGCCGAAAATCAGGCCGTCTTGGCCGCCACGCCCTTCTCCTCCATCAGGCTCTGCAGTTCGCCCGACTGGAACATCTCCATGACGATGTCGCAGCCGCCGACGAACTCGCCCTTCACGTAGAGCTGGGGGATCGTCGGCCAGTTGGTGAAGCTCTTGATGCCCTCGCGCAGCTCCATGTCCTCCAGCACGTTCACGCCCTTGAAGGGCACGCCGACATGGGAAAGGATCTGCACGACGCGGGCGCTGAACCCGCATTGCGGGAACACCGGCGTGCCCTTCATGTAGAGCACCACCGGGTTCTCGGTGATCTCCGTCTGGATGCGGTTGTGGACGGGGTCGCTCATCCTGTCGGTATCCTTTACGATTCGGGTCAATCCGGTGCCGAGGTCTGCAGGGCGAGGGCGTGCAACTGCCCCCCCATGCGGCCCTGCAGCGCCGCATAGACGATCTGGTGCTGCTTCACGCGCGAGATGCCCTTGAAGGCCGAGGACACCACCTTCGCCGCATAGTGGTCGCCGTCGCCGGCGAGATCCTCGATCGTGACCTGCGCATCGGGCAGGGCCGACTTGATCAGCGCCTCGATCTCGGCGGCGTTCATCGCCATCAGCCAACAGCCTCCATCAGGGCGGGCAGCGTCGATTCATGGACGGCCCGCAAGGTCGCCACCGATATGGAGGAGCCGGGCGCCGGAACCAAGTCCCCGCCGCCGCTGCGCCCGATCCGCGCCGCCGGCACGCCCGCCGCCGCCGCCGCGGCCAGCAGCGGCGCCGCATCCGCCGCCCCCAGCACGTAGCGGCCCTGGTCCTCGCCGAACCAGAAGGCATGGGCCGGCAGGCCGGACGGGGCCTCCAGCACGGCGCCGATGCCGGCTGCCATCGCCATCTCCGCCACCGCGACCAGCAGCCCGCCATCGGCCACGTCATGGCAGGCCGCGACGGCGCCGGCCAGGATCTGCTGGCGGACGAAGTCGCCATTGCGGCGCTCGGCGGCGAGGTCCACCGGCGGCGGCGCGCCCGCCTCCCGCCCGGCGATCTCCCGCAGCCAGAGCGACTGGCCAAGCCACCCCTTCGTCTCGCCGATCAGCACCAGGTCGAGGCCGGGCCGCAGCGCCAGGCCGACGGCCTGCGCCGCATCTTCCAGCACGCCGACGCCGCCGATGGCCGGCGTGGGGAGGATCGCGGCGCCGTTCGTCTCGTTGTAGAGCGAGACATTGCCGCTCACGACCGGGAAATCGAGCGCGGTGCAGGCGGCGGCCATGCCGCGCACGGCGGCGGCGAACTGGCCCATGATCTCGGGCTTCTCGGGATTGCCGAAATTCATGTTGTCGGTGATCGCGAGCGGCGTCGCGCCAACCGCCGTCAGGTTGCGCCAGGCCTCGGCCACGGCCTGCTTGCCGCCCTCTTCCGGGTCGGCCAGGCAGTAGCGCGGGGTGCAATCGGTGGTCATCGCCAGGCCGCGCTTCAGGCCCTCCAGCTTTACCACCGCCGCATCAGCGCCGCCGGGACGCTGCACGGTCTGGCCGCCCACGGTGCTGTCGTACTGGTCCCAGATCCAGCGGCGCGAGCAGAGGTCGAGGCTGCCGACCAGCTTCTCCAGCGCGGGCACGACGCCCACCGGGTCGGCGATGCCCGCCGCGTCCAGCACCGGGCGCTTCGGCGTTTCCGCCGTCGGCCGCCGATAGAGCGGCGCTTCCGATTCCAGCGGCGCGAGCGGGATATCGGCCTCCACCACGCCCTTGTGCCTGATGACGATGCGGCCCGTATCCGTCAGATGGCCGATGACGGCGAAGTCCAGCTCCCACTTCCGAAAAATGGCCTCGGCCTCGGCCTCGCGGCCGGGCTTGAGGATCATCAGCATCCGCTCCTGGGATTCCGACAGCATCATCTCATAGGCGGTCATGCCGGTCTCGCGCTGGGGCACGCTGTCCAGCACCAGTTCGATGCCCACGCCGCCCTTGCCGGCCATCTCGACGGAGGAACTGGTCAGCCCCGCCGCGCCCATGTCCTGGATGGCGACGATCATGTCGGTGGCCATCAGCTCCAGGCAGGCCTCGATCAGCAGCTTCTCGACGAAGGGATCGCCGATCTGCACGGTCGGGCGTTTTTCTTCCGTGTCGGCGGAGAATTCGGTGCTGGCCATGGTGGCGCCGTGGATGCCGTCGCGCCCCGTCTTGGATCCCACATAGACCACCGGATTCCCGATGCCCGCGGCAGCCGAAAGAAAAATACGGTCGGCGGGGGCGATGCCGACGGTCATGGCGTTGACCAGCGGGTTGCCGTTGTAGGCGGGGTGGAAGTTCACCTCGCCCCCCACGGTCGGCACGCCGACGCAATTGCCGTAGCCGCCGATGCCGCGCACCACGCCGTCGACGATGCGCTTCATCCGCGGCGCGTCGGGCGATCCGAAGCGCAGCGCGTTGAGGTTGGCGATCGGCCGCGCGCCCATCGTGAAGACATCGCGCAGGATGCCGCCGACGCCCGTCGCCGCGCCCTGGTAGGGCTCGATGAAGGATGGGTGGTTATGGCTCTCCATCTTGAAGATGGCGGCGAGCCCGTCGCCGATCGCGATCACGCCCGCATTCTCGCCCGGCCCGTGGATCACCCAGGGCGCCTTGGTGGGCAGGGTCCGCAGCCAGACGCGTGACGATTTGTAGGAGCAATGCTCCGACCACATCACGCTGAAGATGCCGAGTTCGGTCAGCGAGGGCGTGCGGCCGAGGATCGTCAGCACGCGGTCGTATTCGTCGGCCTTCAGGCCGAACTCGGCCGAGAGTTTCCGGGCGCGGACAGGGTCGAGGGAAGTCGGGGTCGTCACGCCGCCACGCTCTCCACGATGCTCGTGAACATCGGCAGCCCGTCCGTGCCGCCCATCAGCGGGTCCACCAGGTCCTCCGGATGCGGCATCAGGCCGCAGACGCGGAGATTGGGCGAGAGGATGCCGGCGATGTTGTCGCGCGCGCCGTTGCGGTTGGCCGCCGCCGTCACCGCGCCTTCCGGCGTGCAATAGCGGAAGGCGACCAGGTTCTCGGCCACGAGCCGCGCATGCGTCGCGTCGTCACAGAAGAAATTGCCATCGCCATGCGCCATCGGCGCGCGGAACACCGCCCCATGGCGCCAATGCGCGGTGAAGGGCGTGCCGGCGCGCTCGACGCGCATGTGGCAGTCCATGGACAGGAACCGCAGCGTCGCGTTGCGCAGCAGCGCGCCCGGCAGAAGCCCGGCCTCGCACAGGATCTGGAAGCCGTTGCAGACGCCGAGCACATGCCCGCCCTTGGCCGCGAAGCCCGCGACCTCGCGCATGATGGGCGACTGCGCGGCCATCGCGCCACATCGCAGATAATCGCCGTACGAGAACCCGCCCGGCAGCACGACCAGGTCGGTGCCCTGCGGCAGCGCCGTCTCGCGATGGAACAGCATCACGGGCTTGCGCCCCGTCGCACGCTCCAGCGCGATCGCCATGTCGCGCTCGCGGTTCGTGCCGGGGAAGACGACCACGACGGCCTTCATGACGCTACTCCATCCACACCCGCAGCCAGTGCAGCCCGCCGAGCACCACGAGCGTCGCCACCACGGCGAGCGCCGCCGCCGTCACCCAGCGGTCCAGCCCCTTCTTGCCGCGCCCGATCAGGCCGAGCCGCCGCTGCTGCGCCGCCACCTGGGGCATGCGCTGCTCACGCCAGCGCAGGCCCCAGGCGATGAGCACGGTCAGCACCAGGACGATGAGGACGGAGGCCTTGACCATCGCGGGTCAGAGGACCTCGACCCGGAAGCTTTCGATCACGGTGTTCGCCAGCAGGCGCCGCGCCATCTCCTCGGCCGCCGCCTTGGCTTTCGCCGCGTCGGTCTCGGCAAGCTCGAGCTCGATCACCTTGCCCGCGCGCACTTCGCCAATGCCCGCGAACCCCAGGCCCTCCAGCGCATGGCCGATCGCCTTGCCCTGAGGATCGAGCACGCCTGCCTTCGGCATGACGTAAACCCTGGCTTTCATCGTGGGGACATCCGATTCACGTCTCCGGTGCTCCCTCGCTTCGCTCGCTGCGCCGGCCTTGCGCCCCTGGGACGACCGGATGTCACTGGACTGTCTCCGGCCCCTTCATGTCCCGCACGCCGGCTTCCGGCAGGATGCCGAGGCGGCGCGCCACTTCCTGGTAGCCTTCCTCGACCTTGCCGAGATCGCGGCGGAAGCGGTCCTTGTCCATCTTCTCGCCCGTCTTGGCGTCCCACAGGCGGCAATTGTCCGGGCTGATCTCGTCGGCGAGGACGATGCGCATGTCCTCGTTCTCCCACAGCCGGCCGAATTCCAGCTTGAAGTCCACCAGCGTGATGCCGACGCCGAGGAAAAGGCCCGAGAGGAAGTCGTTCACGCGCAGCGTCAGCGCGACGATGTCGTCGATGTCCTGCGTGGACGCCCAGCCGAAGCAGGTGATGTGCTCCTCGCTCACCATCGGATCGCCGAGCTGGTCGTTCTTGTAGTAGAACTCGATGATCGAGCGAGGCAGCCGCGTGCCTTCCTGGATGCCGAGCCGGGTGGAGAGGCTCCCGGCGGCGACGTTGCGGACGACGACCTCAAGCGGAATGATCTCGACCTCGCGGATCAGCTGCTCGCGCATGTTGAGGCGGCGGATGAAGTGGTTGGGCACGCCGATCTCGTTGAGCCGGGTCATCAGGTATTCGCTGATGCGGTTGTTCAGCACGCCCTTGCCCGTGATGGTGCCCTTCTTCTGGGCGTTGAAGGCGGTGGCGTCGTCCTTGAAATACTGCACGAGGGTGCCGGGCTCCGGACCCTCGAAGAGGATCTTCGCCTTGCCCTCGTAGACCTGCCGGCGGCGCGCCATGGGTGGGGGAACTCCTGTCTCTGCCGCGCAGCCGGGCCCCGGAAGCGTCCGGGCGGGCGCGCGAGGCCGCGGGGGGCGCGCCCCGGGGAAACCGAACGGGATATAGCAGGCCCCGCACCAAGCCGCCACGCCGGGCGCGGGCGGGGGCCATGCGCCCGTCGCTCGCGCGGTTTCAGAACGCGTCCGCCAGGATGCTCGCCACCACGCCCGTCGCCACGGCGATCAGCACCAGCGAGGTGCCGACCAGCGCATACTCGTAGCCCGGCCGTACCGGCAGAAGCCGGAGCAGATCGGGCGGCACGGCGCGCTTGGCCAGACCGGGGGGCAGCGGCTTGCCCTGGGCCAGCCGGTTGCGCATGCCGGGCGGCAAAGGCTGCGCGGCGAAGCCAGGATTTCCCCCCAACCAGAGCCGGATGGTGTCCCGTTCGCCCGCGCCGAGGCTCGCTGGCGGCCCGCCGCGGCCAGGCGATCCGCCCCGGCCGCCCCCGCCATTGCCCTGGTCACCCCGTCCGGACGGCGGCCCGCTGCGCTGGCCCTGGCCCTGGTGCTTGCCTTGGCCGCCCTGGCCGCGACCCTGACCCTGCCCGCGCCCATCCGGCTGCGCGAGTGCCGGCCAGGGCGCGAGGCACATCGCGGCGAGCAGGAAGCGACGTGGTGCGGGCATCAGGCTCGGTTCTCCAAGCGCAGCGCGGCGAAGCCGCCAGGCGCGGGACGACCGGCGCTGAAACGCCAGTCCAGCCGGCCTCGCGCATCGAGGCTCAGCAGGCTGCTGCAGACCGTGCCGAAGCCCGCCACCGGCGGCACGTTCAACGCGCCGCCGAGGCCTTCGTCGCCAAATCCGTCATCCGCGAGCAAGGCCTCCCACGCCGCCCAGTCGCCCGCTGCGGGGTCGGGCGCCGGTGCCGTGCGGAACCGGGGCAGGTGGCGGGCGATTCGCGGGCTGGCGAGGTCGTTGGGCTCATGCGCGGTGACCATGCTGATCCCCGCGTCGAGCGCCGTCGCCTCCGGCACGCCATGTCCAAGGCCGCGCAGGAAGAAGGCCTCCCGCGCATCGGCGATCACCAGGTTGAAGGGCCGCCACGCGCCGGCATCCAGCGTGGCGATCGCCGCCGCCGCCGCCGCGGCCGAGGGTTCCGACAGCGCCAGCAGCGGCAATTCCCCGCGTGATCGCTTGCCCGGCTCGGGGCCGAGGCTGCCCGGCCTGTTCAGCACCGCCGCGACGATGCCGCCGCGCGCCGCCATCCAGGTGCCGCCGCCCATGCGGTCCCGCCCCCCGACCAGGCCCGGATGCCCCGGCCAGTACGCGGCAGGCGGGTCCCATGCGCGGTCGAGCCGCTCGTCGCGATTCGCCGCCAGGATCAATGGCCAAGCATGGCCCGGCCGGCGCAGCAGGATCACGGTGCACATGGGCCGATCCTGGCAGCGTCGCGGCGCCGGCGCAGCCCCGACCGGTCAGAACCGGAAATACAGCCCGATGCCCGGCGGCGGCGGAGGCGGCGGATAATAGTAGCGCGGCGGCGGATAATAGACCTGCGGCGGCGGGTAGTAGACGCGCGGCGGCGGCGCGTAATAGCCATAGCCCGGCGGCGGCCCGCGCCAGCGGGGCGGGGGGGGCGCGGGGCGCGCCCCCGGCCCCCGGCGCCCACGCAAGCAGAACGCCCGGGC
>NZ_JBWXTD010000004.1:407943-411684 GCF_056682175.1 Falsiroseomonas sp. RANM36 | reverse complement strand
GGGCCGACATGACGCGGCTCGCGGCCGCGCTGATCCGGGCCTGCGGCATCACCCCCATGGCGGCGGCGCTGTGCCATTCCTGCTTCGGCGCCTGGGGCGCGCCGAGAGGCTGGCGGGGCGGCGCACCGACTACATCACGTCCGCCCGCGCGCGCGGGCTGACCAACCGCGCCGTCAATTTCGGCCATGCGCTGAAGAACACGCTGGTGCCGGTGATCACCATCACCGGCCTGCAGCTCGGCGCCATCATCGCCTTCGCGATCGTGACGGAGACGGTGTTCCAGTGGCCGGGCATGGGGCTGCTGTTCATCCAGAGCGTGGGCGCCGCGGACATCCCGGTGATGGCGGCCTACCTGATCCTGATCGCGGCGCTGTTCGTGACCATCAACCTGATCGTGGACCTGCTGTATTTCGCCGTGGACCCCCGGCTGCGGGTCGGCGGGGCGAAGGGGGGCCACTGAGATGAGCGCGGCCACGAACCCCATCGGGCGCTTCTTCGATTCCGACCTGTGGTGGAGCTTCACCCGCAACCCGATCACGGTGATCTCCGCGATCGTCGCGGCGATCTGCATCGGCGGCGCGGTGCTCGCGCCCTGGATCGCGCCGCACAACCCCTTCGACCTGGCCAGCCTGCAACTGCTGGACGCCTTCAAGCCGCCCGCCTGGGAGGCGGAAGGCGACCCGACCTATCTGCTCGGCACCGACGACCAGGGGCGCGACGTGCTCTCGGCCATCATGTACGGCGCGCGGGTGTCGCTGCTGGTGGGCTTCTGCGCGGTGGTGATGTCGGTGCTGCTCGGCGTCTCCGCCGGCCTGGCGGCGGGCTACCTGGGCGGCACGGTGGACGCGCTGCTGATGCGCATCGCCGACATCAAGCTGACCTTCCCCACCATCCTGATCGCGCTGCTGATCGACGGCGTGGTGCGGGCGGTGCTGCCGCGCGACGTGCACGACCAGATCGCGCTCTATGTCGTGATCTTCGCCATCGGCTTCTCCAACTGGCCGTCTTTCGCGCGCACCGTCCGCGGCAGCACGATGGTGGAGCGCAACAAGGAATACGTGCAGGCCGCGCGCGTGATCGGGCTCGGCCGCGGGCGGATCATGGTGACGCATGTGCTGCCCAATGTGCTCGGCCCGGTGCTGGTGATCGCGACGCTGCAGCTCGGCTTCGCGATCCTGGCGGAGGCGACGCTGTCCTTCCTCGGCGTCGGGGTCCCCCCCACCCAGCCCTCGCTCGGGACGCTGATCAGGATCGGCAACGACTTCCTGTTCTCCGGCGAGTGGTGGATCACGATCTTCCCCGGCGTGGCGCTGATCGTGCTGGTGCTGAGCGTGAACCTGCTCGGCGACTGGCTGCGCGACGCGCTGAACCCGAAGCTGCGGTGACCATGTCCAACACGCAACCGCTCCTCGAGGTCCGCAACCTCCGCGTCGAGTTCCCGACGCGGCGCGGCACGCTCGTCGCCCTCGACGACGTCTCCTTCGACATCCAGCCCGGCGAGGTGCTGGGCGTGGTGGGCGAGTCGGGCGCCGGCAAGTCCATGACCGGCGCCGCCATCATCGGCCTGCTGGAGCCGCCCGGGCGCATCGCCGGCGGGCAGATCCTGCTGGCGGGCCGGCGCATCGACAACCTGCCCTACAAGGAGATGCGCACCGTCCGCGGGCGGGAGATCGGCGCGATCTTCCAGGACCCGCTGACCACGCTGAACCCGCTCTACACGGTGGGGCGGCAGCTGGTGGAGACGATGACCACGCACCTGCCGATTGGGCCGGGCGAGGCGCGCAGGAAGGCGATCGAATGGCTGGAGCTGGTCGGCATCCCCGCCGCCGCGCAGCGCATCGACAGCTACCCGCACGAATTCTCGGGCGGGATGCGGCAACGTGTCGTCATCGCGCTCGCGCTCTGCGCCGAGCCGAAGCTGATCGTGGCCGACGAGCCGACCACCGCGCTCGACGTCTCGATCCAGGCGCAGGTGATCGCGCTGCTCAAGACGCTGGCGCGGGAGAAGGGCACCTCCATGATGCTCGTCACCCACGACATGGGCGTGATCGCCGAGACGGCCGACCGCGTCGCCGTGATGTATGCCGGCCGCATCGCCGAGATCGGCGCGGTGCGCCAGGTGGTGAAGCACCCCTCGCACCCCTACACGATCGGCCTGATGGGCTCGATCCCGCCGATCAGCCACCGGCTGGACCGGATGCAGCAGATCGAGGGCGCGATGCCGCGGCTGTCCGCCATCCCGCGCGGCTGCGCCTACAACCCGCGCTGCCCGCAGGTCTTCGCGCGCTGCCGCGAGCAGCGGCCCGAGCTGATGCCGGCCGGCGAGACGCGGGCGGCCTGCTGGCTCTACGACGCGGACAGCGAGCAGCAGGTGCTGCGGGACAGTGCGAATGCCTGACGCCATGACCGCACCCGCGATGCTGGAGACACGCGACCTCGCGCGCTTCTTCGACGTGTCCCGCCCGCTGATCCAGCGCATGCTGGCCGGCGAGGGCAAGCGGATGCTGCGTGCCGTGGATGGCGTCTCCTTCTCCATCCCGAAGGGCAAGACGCTCTCGCTGGTCGGCGAGTCCGGCTGCGGCAAGTCCACCGTCGCGCGTCTGGTCGTCGGCCTCTATGGCCCGACGCGCGGCGAGGTGATCTTCGACGGGCAGGACCTCGCGCAGGCACGCTCCGACGCCATGCAGCGGCGCCGGATGCAGATGATCTTCCAGGATCCCTACGCTTCGCTCAATCCGCGCTGGCGCGTGCGGGACATCATCTCCGAACCCATCCGCGCCTTCGGGCTGCTGTCCGATCGCGGCCAGATCGAGGCGCGCGTCGGCGAGTTGCTGACGCAGGTCGGGCTCTCGCCGCTCGACGGCCAGAAATACCCGCACGAGTTCTCCGGCGGCCAGCGCCAGCGCATCTCGATCGCGCGCGCGCTGTCCTCCAACCCGGAATTCCTGGTCTGCGACGAGCCGACCAGCGCGCTCGACGTCTCCGTTCAGGCGCAGATCCTGAACCTGATGAAGGATTTGCAGCGGGAGCTCGGCCTCACCTACCTCTTCATCAGCCACAACCTGGCCGTGGTGCGGCAGGTGAGCGACCGCGTCGGCGTGATGTATCTCGGCCGCCTGGTGGAGAACGCGCCCGCCGAGACGCTCTTCACCACGCCGCGCCACCCCTACACGCGCGCGCTGATGGAGGCGATCCCGGACCTGGAGATGACCGGGCGGCAGCGCATCCCGGTCGGCGGCGAGGTGCCGAGCCCGATCAGCCCGCCCTCCGGCTGCCCGTTCCATCCGCGCTGCCCGCTGGCCGATGACCGCTGCCGGTCGGAACGGCCGGAGCTGCGGACGGCGCGCGGCACCGAGCAGTCGCAGGTGGCCTGCCACGCGGTGGAGGACGGCCGGGATGGCGGGCCGCAGCTCGAGCCCGCCGCGATGTCGCGGGGCTGAAGACGCCGGCGGGCGGCGCGGCTCAGCGCAGGTAGGACGCGCCGTTCACGTCGATGGTCGCGCCGGTCAGGTGCCGGACGCGGCCCGTGGCGAGGAAGGCGACGAGCTCCCCCAGTTCCTCCGGCGGCACCCACTCGCCCATGGCGAGCCCGGCCGTCACCTGCGCCTCGCCGCCGGCCCCGGCGGCGGCGTCCACGCGCATCTGCGTGCGCACCACGCCGGGCGCGGCGATGTAGGGCAGCACGCCGGCCGTCGCGTAGTGCCGCGCGGCGGTCTGGGCCGCGGCGCGGGCCGCGGGGGG
>NZ_JBWXTD010000004.1:403223-407843 GCF_056682175.1 Falsiroseomonas sp. RANM36 | reverse complement strand
GCGCCGTGGCCCATGGACATGCCCGGCCGGCCCCGCCCCCCCGCCGCCAATGCGGCGAGCCTTACGCTAGGGGCGTGCCTTGCGGCACGAAGCGGCGGATGCCGCCGCCGGCGCTTGAGGGCGACGCCGCGACGCGGCGGCGCGCTAAAGGGTTCAACCCCGGTAGGGGTTGAACCACCCGAGCCCGGCGACCGTCTCGCCGGCCGGCTTGTATTCGCAGCCGATCCAGCCTCGGAAGCCGAGCTCGTCGATCCGCCTGAACACGAAGGGCCAGTTCACCTCGCCGGTGCCGGGCTCGTTGCGGCCGGGATTGTCGGCCACCTGCATGTGGGCGATCAGCGCCAGGTGCTTCTCCACCCGCTTGACCAGGTCGCCCTCGGTGATCTGGCAGTGATACAGGTCGAACTGCATGCCCACCTTCTCGGGCCCGATCGCGTTGATGATCGCCGCGGCCTGGTCGGTGGTGTTGAGGAAGAAGCCGGGGATGTCCCGGTGGTTGATCGGCTCGATCACGCATTTCACGCCGGCGGGCACCGCCTGCTCGGCGGCCCAGGCGAGGTTCTCGGCCAGCACCGCGGTCATGGTGTCGTGCGGCACGCCGGCCGGCTTCAGGCCGGACATCACATGGATGCGCGGGCAGGAGAGGGCGGCGGCGTAGTCCAGCGCCTTGCGGAAGCCTTCGCGGAACTCGGCCTGCCGGCCGGGCAGCGCCGCCTGGCCGCGCTCTCCGGCGGCCCAGTCGCCCGGCGGCGCGTTGAACAGCACCTGCTGGAGGCCCGCGGCCTTGAGGCGGGACGCGACCTCGGCGGCCGGGAAGTCGTAGGGGAAGAGGAACTCGACGGCCTTGAACCCGGCCTTCGCCGCCGCGTCGAAGCGGTCGAGGAAGGGCAGCTCCGAAAACATCATGGACAGGTTGGCGGCGAAGCGCGGCATCCTGGCGGTCCTCTCCTGGTGGCGGCGGTCATGCCCCGCGCTGCGAGGCGAGGCAAGACGGGCGGGTGCGTGGCCGCCCGGCTTCGGGTAAGCCATCTCGGTACGAGGGCCCTTCGCGCATGCAGCAAGACCAGATCCGACCCGCCCAGGTCATCGGGCTCCTGGCGGTGCTGGTGCTCGGCATCGGCTGCTTCCTGGTTCTGCGCCCCTTCCTCTCCGCCCTGCTCTGGGCGGCGATCCTGGCCTTCACCACCTGGCCCGCCTTCTCGCTGCTGCGGGACCGGCTGAGGCTCTCGCCCGGCTGGGCGGCGCTGCTGATGGTGCTGGCCGAGTTCCTGCTGATCGGCCTGCCGATCGCCTTCGCCGCGCCCACCAGCCGCGAGGATGTGGAGGCGCTGCGCGCCGGCCTGGTGACGCTGCTCACCGACGGACTGCCGAATGCGGTGCGCATCCTGGGCGACATCCCCTTCATCGGTCCCTGGCTCGCCGACTGGGGCGCCGGGCTGGATGCCACGCTGTCCGGCCTGTTCGCCGCGCTGCGGCCCTATGCCGGCACCCTGGCGCAGAGCGCGCTGTCGGTGCTGCTCGTGGTGCTGTCGGGCATCGCGGAGCTCCTGCTGGCCATCTTCCTGGCCTTCTTCTTCTATCGCGACGGGCCGGCCATCGCGCTGCATTCCGAACGGCTGATGGAAAAGCTCGCCGGGCCGCGGGCGCGGCACCTCGTGGACCTGACCGGCAACGTGACGCGGGGCGTCGTCTATGGGCTGCTCGGCACGGCGGTGGTGCAGGGGGCGATGACCACCTTCGGGCTCTGGATCGCGGGGGTGCCGCAGCCGGTGCTGCTCGGCGTGGTGGCGGGGGTGATCTCGATCCTGCCGGTCGGCGCGCCGCTGGTCTGGGTGCCGGCGACGATCTGGCTGTTCGTGCAGGGGGACTGGGGCTGGGGCCTGTTCATGGCGATCTACGGGGCGGCCGGCATCTCCTCGGTGGACAACGTGATCCGCCCCTGGCTGATCAGCCGCGGCGCCGACCTGCCCTTACTGCTGACCCTGCTCGGCGCCATCGGGGGCGTGCTGGCCTTCGGCTTCCTCGGCCTGTTCCTGGGACCTGTCCTGCTCGCGGTCGGATACTCGCTGATCAGGGATTGGGCAGGCGGGCCGCCCCCGCCGGCCGGAACGGGCTGAGTCCGGTCTTTTCGGCCGGGTCGGGGCGGGATATGGACCCCGCTTCGGTCGGATGCGGGCGCGACGACCCGCGCGGCGACCGGGGGAGATCCGACGGGATGCGACGATTGGGATTGGCGGCCGCGGCCGCCCTGCTGGCCCTGGGCATCGGGGCCGCCGATGCGCGGACGGTGCGGTGGTCGGCCTCGGGCGATCCGAACACCATGGACCCGCACAGCCAGAATCTCGGCACCGTGACCATGGTGCTGCAGCAGATCTACGATCCGCTGATCCACCGCAACGCCGACCTGACGCTGCGCCCGGGGCTTGCGCTCTCCTGGACGCAGGTGGAGCCCAACCGCTGGCGCTTCGTGCTGCGCCAGGGCGTCAAGTTCCACGAGGGCGAGGACTTCACGGCCGACGACGTGGTGTTCTCCATCACCCGCGCGCTGCAGCCGACCTCCAACTACGGGATCTTCGTCGATTCCGTGGACCGGGCGGTGAAGGTGGACGACTTCACGGTGGACGTGATCACCAAGCGGCCGGACCCGATCCTGCCGAACAAGTTCGCCTCGCTCTACATGATGTCGAAGTCCTGGTCGGAGCGGCACAACGCCACCCGCCCGCAGAACACCCGCCAGCGCGAGGAGATGCACACGGTCCGCGCCACCAACGGCACCGGCGCGTTCCGCCTGGTCTCGCGCGAGCCCGATGTGCGCACCGTGCTGCGCCGCAACGACGCCTGGTTCGGCTGGAACGAGCCCAACCAGACGCCCGGCAACGTGACGGAGATCATCTACCGCCCGATCGGCTCCGATGCGACGCGCATCGCGGCGCTGCTCTCGGGCGAGATCGACTTCGTGCTCGACCCGCCGCTGCAGGACCTGAACCGGCTGCGCAGCGCGGGCAGCATCCGCGTGCTGGAGGGGCCGGAAGTGCGGACCATCTTCATCGCGATGGACGTGCACCGCGACCAGCTGCTCTACAGCGACGTGCGCGACCGAAATCCCTTCAAGGACCTGCGGGTGCGCCAGGCGCTCTATCACGCGATCGACATCCAGGCGATCCACCGCACCACGATGCGCGGGCAGAGCATTGTCACCGGCACCTTCTTCCCGCCGCAGGTCAACGGCTACACCGAGGGCGAGGATGTGCGCCTGGCCTACGACCCGGCGCGGGCCCGCGCGCTGCTGGCCGAGGCGGGCTACCCGAACGGCTTCGGCGTGACGCTCGACTGCCCGAACAACCGCTACATCAACGACGAGCAGATCTGCCAGGCGATCGCTGCGATGTGGTCGCGCGTCGGCGTGCGGACCAGCGTGAAGGCGCAGCCGCTCGCCACCTTCTTCCCGCAGATCCAGCGGGAGGATACGTCCATCTATCTGCTGGGCTGGGGCGTGCCGACGCTCGATGCGCTCTATTCCTTCCAGTCGCTGCTGGCCACGCGCAACGGCGAGCAGGGCGACGGCATCTGGAACTACGGCCGCTACTCCAACCCGCGCATGGACGAGCTGGTGACGCGGATGAAGACGCAGTCCGGCGAGCAGCGGATGGAAGCCATCCGCGAGGCGCTGCGGATCTACCGCGAGGACGTGCCGCACATCCCGCTGCACCACCAGATGATCCCCTGGGCGATGCGGAGCAACATCACCATCCCGCACGCGGCGAACAACCAGCCCTATTTCCGCTGGATGGTCGTGAACTGAGACACCCTTGACCGCGCCGGCAGCCAGCCGCCACGACAACCCTGGCTGCCGGCGCGGATGGAACCCCGATGCCCGCCTTCATCATCTCCCGCGTGCTGCAGGCCCTGCCCGTCATGCTCGCGGTGGCGCTGATCTCCTTCGCGATGTTCGCCTATGTCGGCGACCCGGTGGCGATCATGCTGGGCCAGGACTACACCCAGGCGCAGCGCGACGCGCTGATCCGCGACCTCGGGCTCGACCAGCCCTTCTTCGTGCAGTTCGGCGCCTTCCTGCTGAACGCCTTGCAGGGCGAGTTCGGCCTGTCCTACCGGCTGTCGCGCCCGGTGATCGAGCTGATCGCCGAACGCGCGCCGGCCACGCTGGAGCTTGCCCTGACCGCGGCGGCGCTGGCGCTGCTGGTCGGCGTGCCGATGGGCATCTACACCGGCCTCTACCGCAATTCCTGGCTCAGCCGCTTCTTCCTGACCTTCAGCCTGATCGGCGTGTCGCTGCCGACCTTCCTGATCGGCATCCTGCTGATCCTCACCTTCTCCGTCTGGCTCGGCTGGCTGCCGAGCTTCGGCCGCGGCGACACGGTCCAGCTCGGCTGGTGGAGCACGGGCTTCCTCACGGCCTCCGGCCTGAAGGCGCTCATCCTGCCCTCGATCACGCTCGGCCTGTTCCAGATGACGCTGATCATGCGCCTGGTGCGCGCCGAGATGCTGGAGGTGCTGCGCACCGACTACATCAAGTTCGCCCGCGCGCGCGGGCGGGCCAACCGCGCCGGCAATTTAGGCCAAGCGCGGAAGAACACGCTGGTGCCGGGGGTCACCCTCACC
>NZ_JBWXTD010000004.1:402465-403123 GCF_056682175.1 Falsiroseomonas sp. RANM36 | reverse complement strand
GCGCCGCCCCCCCCCCCCCCGGGGCGCCCCCGCCCCCCCCCCGCCCCCCCCCGCCGCCCCGGCGCCCCGCGTCCACGCTCATCTGCGTGCGCACCACGCCGGGCGCGACGATGTAGGACAGCACGCCGGCCTTCGCGTAGTGCCGCGCGACGGTCTGGGCCGCGGCGCGGACCGCGGCCTTGCTCGCGGCATAGGCGACGGTCTTGGGGCTGCCCGCGCCGCGCTGCGCCGTCCAGGACGACATGGTGACCCGCACGCCGCCGCCCGCCGCGACGAAATGGTTGACGGCATGCTTCATCCGCCGCGTCGGCGCGGCGACGTTCACGCGCCACTGCGTCTCCCAGGCGGTCTCCCAGTCGTCGAGGCCGTCCTCGAAGCCGCCGGTGTTGAGGAAGACCGCGGCGGTGAGCACCACCACGTCGATGCGCGGCGCGATCGCCAGCGCCTCCCGCCACAGCGCGTCCATCGCGCGCGGATCGGACTGGTCGGCCATGAGGATGTGCCGGCGCGCGGGCGGCACGCCCGCGAGCGCGGCCTCGGCGCCCGCACGGTCGCTGCGGCAATGGGCGACGATGGTCGCCCCCGCCGCCCCGCTGGCGCGCCCGGGCGGCGCCCCCCTGCCCGGCGGGGCCCCGGGGGCGGGGCCGGGCTTCCCGGC
>NZ_JBWXTD010000004.1:380144-402365 GCF_056682175.1 Falsiroseomonas sp. RANM36 | reverse complement strand
CGCCGCCGCCGCCCGTGCGGCGGGCGGGCCGCGGCGGGGGCGGGCGGCGGGGGGCGCGGGCGGCGGCGCCCGCCCCCGCGCCCGATCCCGGCGCGGCGAAGCGCGCGACGCGCTGCGGCATGGGGCGCTGCCAGGGGCGCTACTGCGGGCCGCTGCTGGCCGCGGCGGTGGCCGAGGCGCAGGGCGTCGCGCCGTCCGAGGATCTGTTCCTCGCCCCGCGTGCGCCGGCCCGGCCGGTGGCGCTTCGTGACATCGCGCAGGCGGCGGACGCACCCCGGTAGTTGCCGGTTGCCTCGCCCCGGCGCTGGCCTAAGATGCGCGCAACGCGGTCAGGCGTTCGGCCTGCGCACAAAGTCGGGAGAGGGCGGTCGGCAAGCGGTGCGGCGGCGGGTCGGCATCATCGTGAACCCCATCGCGGGCATGGGCGGGCGCGGCGGGCGGAAGGGCACCGACGGCGCCGATATCCAGCGTCGTGCGCGCGAGCTCGGCGCGGTGCCGCAGGCCGGTGCGCGCTGCGCACTTGCATTGCGTGCGATGGCCGAGGAGGCAAGCGCGCCGGAACTGGTCGCGCCGCCCGGCGAGATGGGCGAGGCGGCGCTGGCCGAAGCGGGTCTGAAAGGACGAATCCTGCGCGACCTGCCGCCGCCCACCGGGAGCGGCGCCGACACGAGGGCGGCCGCCGAGAGGCTGCGCGCGGAAGGCGTGGACCTGATCCTGTTCGCGGGTGGCGACGGCACCGCGCGCGACGTGGCGGGCGCCGTGGGCATGGCGCTGCCGCTGCTCGGCGTGCCGACCGGGGTGAAGATGCATTCCGCCGTCTTCGGCACTTCGCCGCGCGCCGCGGGTCGCCTGGCCGCACGCTTCCTGGACGGCGCGCCTTCGGTGCGGCTGCGCGAAGCCGAAGTGATGGACCTCGACGAGGCGGCTCTGCGCGAAGGCCGCGTCGCCGCGCGGCTCTTCGGCCTCGCGCGCGTACCGCATGAGCGCGGCTTCCTGCAGGCCTGCAAGGCCGGCGCGCGGGCCGATGACGAGGCGGCGCTGGAGGCGCTGGCGCGGCGCATCGCCCGCGAATGGCCCGAAGACCGTCTGATGATTCTGGGCTGCGGGACGACGCTGCGGCGCGTGAAGCGCGCGCTGGGCGGGGAGGGTACGCTGCTCGGCGTGGATGTGGCGCTGGGCGGCCGGCTGATCGCGACGGATGTGACGGAGGCGCAGCTGCTGCGCCTGCTCGGCGCGACGCCCGCGGGCATCGTCGCCGGCGCCACGGGCGGGCAGGGCTTCCTGTTCGGCCGAGGCAACCAGCAGATCAGCGCGGAGGTGATCCGCCGCGGGGGGCGCGACGGGATCACCGTGATGGCCGGCCAGAACAAGCTCGCTGCGCTTGATCCGCCGGTGCTGCATGTGGACACCGGCGATGCCGCGGTGGACGCGATGCTGGCGGGCTACATGCAGGTGCACACCGCGCCGGGGCAGCGCATGGTCATGCGCGTCGCGGCGCCGAACTGAACAGCGAACGGGAGAGGCGTATGGGACATCCCTGGATGGCGAATGCGACGCCGGAGGCGAAGGCAGCGATGCTGCGCGCCATCGGCGCGCCGGACATCGAATCGCTCTTTGCGCAAATCCCTGCGGAGCATCGCTTCCGCGGCAAGCTCGACCTGCCGCCGGCGCTCGCCAGCGAGGTCGCGCTGAAGCGGCACATGCTCGGGCTGCTGCAGAAGAATGCCGACTGCGAGCAGAACCTCTCCTTCCTCGGCTCCGGCATCTGGCAGCACCATGTGCCGGCGATCGTGGACGAGGTGGTGGGGCGCACGGAATTCCTCACCAGCGTCTGGGGCACGCCGATGTCCGACCATGGCCGCAACCAGGCCTGGTTCGAGTTCTGCTCGATGCTGGGCGAGCTGGTCGGCATGGAGTTCGTCGGCCTGCCCGTCTATTCCTGGGGCTGCGCCATCGGCAACGCGGTGCGCATGGCGTCGCGCCTGAACGGACGGCGCGAGGTGCTGGTGCCGGCTGGCATGGACCCGGAGCGCCTGGATGTGCTGCGGCAGTATTGCGAGCCGGAGGGCAGCCACGGGCACATCGCGGTGGTGCCGGTGGCGTGGGAGAAGGCCAGCGGCTTTCTCGACCTCGATGACCTGAAGGCGAAGCTCAGCGAGAAGACTGCCGCAGTCTATATCGAGAACCCCGGCAGCTTCGGCGTGATCGAGGCGCGCGGCGCGGAGATCGGCAAGCTGGCGCGCGCGAAAGGCGCCGAGTTCATCGTCGGCGTGGACCCGATCTCGCTCGGCGTCCTGGCGCCGCCCGGCGAATACGGTGCGGACATCGTGGTGGGCACGATCCAGACGCTCGGCGCGCATATGATGGCGGGCGGCGGCGCCGGCGGCTTCATCGCGTCGCGCGACGAGGAACGCTATGCGCGCGAATACCCGACGCTCAACATCTCCATCGCGCCGACGGAGAAGCCCGGCGAGCACGGCTTCGCGCTGAGTCTGGCGCATCAGTCCAGCTATGGCATGCGCGAGGAAGGCAAGGACTGGACCGGCAACTCGGTCTATCTGACCACCATCGGCTGCGCCGCCTACATGGCGCTGCTCGGCCCGCAGGGTTTTTGCGAGATTGGCGAGGTGATCCTTCAGCGCAGCCACCACGCGGCGAAGACGCTGGCGGGAATCAAGGGACTGCGCATCGGCTTCCCCTGCGGCTTCTTCAAGGAGTTCGTCGTGAACTTCGACGGCGCTGGGAAGACCGTCGCCCAGGTGAACGACGCGCTGCGGATGAAGGGAGTATTCGGCGGGCGTGACCTGTCGGCAGATTTCCCGGCGCTCGGCCAGAGCGCCCTCTATGCCGTGACGGAAGTGCACACCGCGGAGGACATCGCCCGGCTTGCCGGCGCGCTGAAGGAGATCGTGGCATGAGCGACGTGACGCCCCGCGAATACCACCAGGCGCGCTGGAACGAGCCGGTGGTGATGGAACTCGGTGCGCCGGGCCGGCGGGGCATCACCTTCGCCGCGCCCGACAGCGCCGCGGCCGTCGGCCCCGCCGCGGCCCGGCTGCCGCCGGCGATGCGCCGCAAATCGGCGCCTGTGCTGCCGGAGATGACCGAGCACGACACGCTTCGGCACTTTGTGCGCCTGTCGCAGCAGGTGCTGGGCATGGTCGGCATCAGCCTCTTCGGCACCTGCACCATGAAGTACAACCCGCGCGTCAGCGAGGCGCTTGGGCTGCGCCCGCAGATTGCGGAGATGCATCCGCTGCAGGATCCGTCCACGCTGCAGGGGCTGCTCGAGATCGTCTGGAACTTCGAGCAGATCCTGAAGGCGCTGTCGGGCATGGACCGCTTCACCTTCCAGGCGGCGGGCGGCGCCGATGCGGCCTACACCCATGTCTGCGTCACGCGCGGCTGGCTGGAGGCGACGGGGCAGCTCGGCGTGCGCGACGAGATCGTCACCTCGATCCAGGCGCATCCCTGCAACCCGGCCACCGCCGCGGCGGGCGGGTTCAAGGTGATCACGCTGCCGCTGGAAGAAGGCGGATATCCCTCCGTCGAGGCGCTCAAGGCCGCGATCGGTCCGCGCACCGCGGCGCTCATGATCAACAACCCCGACGACATGGGCATCTACAACCCGCACATGAAGGAATGGGTGCGGCTGGTGAAGGAAGCGGGCGCGCTGGCCTTCTACGACCACGCCAACTTCAACGGCGTGATGGGCAAGATCCGCGCGCGCGACCTGGGCTTCGACGCCTGCATGTTCATGCTGCACAAGACCTTCGGCGGCCCGAAGGGCGGCGGCGGTCCCGCGACCGGCGCCTATGGCTGCACCGAGGAGCTTGCGCGCTTCCTGCCGAAGCCGATGGTGCAGAAGACCGCCTCGGGCTTCACGCTGGATGTGCCGCAGAACAGCGTCGGCAAGGTGCGCGAGTTCATGGGCAACCTGCACATCGTCATGCGCGCCTATGCCTGGGCGCGCGGGATGGGTGCGGAGGGCATCAACGAGGCCTCCGACATCTCCGTCCTCGCGAACAACTACATGGAGAAGGGCCTGCTCGCGATCCGCGGCGTGTCGAAGTCGCACCCCGGCATCGGCGGCCCGCGCATGGAGATGACGCGCTACTCCCTCGGCACGCTGAAGGAGGAGACGGGGATCGGCGTCGGCGAGGTCGCGAATCGCATGACCGATTTCGGCGTGGACGCGCCCTGGCTTGCGCATGAGCCCTGGCTGTTCCCGGAACCCTTCACGCCGGAAGCCGGCGAGCTGTGGTCGAAGGAGGACATCGACACCTGGATCGCCGTGGTTCGGAAGGTGTGCGAGGAGGCCTATGCCAACCCGGATCTGGTGAAGTCCGCACCGCACAACGCCGCCATCGCCAAGGTGCAGGGCGAGGGCTGCGAGGATCCCGCGCGCTGGGCGACCACCTGGCGGGCCTATCTGCGCAAGCATCGCGGCGGCGCGGCGCAGCAGGCGGCGGAGTGAGCCACCCCAGGCCCTGGGAGTGGCCCGAGGAACGCTGGCGCAGCCTCGTTTCGCGCGTGCGCGCGGGGCGGCGGCTGCGCCCGCCATCCTGGCCCGGCGGCGCGCGCTGCGCCGTCGCGCTCTCCTTCGACTGCGACCACGAGACCTTCGAGATGGGTGCGGGCGGCGAGGCGATCGGGCGCCTCGCCTGGGGCGAGTTCGGCCGCCGCGTCGGCGTGCCGCGCATCCTGGCGCTGCTGGAGAGGCACGGCGTGCCCGCGACCTTCTTCTGCCCAGCGGTCGCCGCCCTGATCGAGCCCGGCGAGGCGCGGCGCATCGCCACGGCGGGCCATGAGATCGGCATCCATGGCTGGATCCACGAGAACACCTCGCTGTTGGACGCCACTGCCGAGCGCGATCTGATGCTGCGCGCGCGCGACACGCTGGCAAAACTGTCGGGGCGTGTTCCGGTCGGGCACCGCGCGGCGCAATGGGACACCAGCCCCAACACCGTCGCGCTCGTGAAGGAGCTCGGCCTGCTCTACGACAGCAGCCTGATGGCGGATGAGGAGCCCTACGAACTGCTGCTGGATGGCGCGCCCACCGGCGTGGTCGAGATCCCGGTCGAATGGCTGCGCGACGACGCGGTGTATTTCCTGTTCAACCGCAACCCGGCCACGCGCCCCTACGCCACGCCGGAGGACGTGCTGCGCATCTTCCTCCGCGAATTCGACGCGGCGTGGGAGGAGGGCAGCGTCTTCCAGCTGGTGATGCATCCCTTCGTCATCGGCTATCGCAGCCGCATCTGGATCCTGGACGAGATCATCCGTCACGCGGCGGCGAAGGGCCGCGTCTGGTTCGCGACCCATTGCGATGTCGCCCGGCACGCGCTCACCCATGCCGCCTGAGCTGCGCCTGACCTGGCAGGACGCGCAAGGCGTCGCGCGCGAGGTACCGTTCCGCGCCGGCCAGAGCGTGGCGGCCGCGCTCACGGCGTCCGGCATCCGGGAACTGCGCGCGACGCGGCGCGGCATGGATGGGGAAGGGCGCGGCCAGTTCTGCGGCATGGGCGTCTGCCAGGACTGCCTGGTGGAACTGGACGGCACGCCGAATACCCGCGCCTGCATGGCGAAGGCTGCGCCCGGCATGGTGGTGCGCCACCAGGCCTTTCCGGGTGCCGCGCGCCTGCCGGCCGAACCCGTGCCGATCCCCGATGACGGCCCGTCACCAACGCCGGAGGTTGTGGACCTGCTCATCCTCGGCGGCGGCCCGGGCGGCCTTTCCGCCGCCATCGCTGCAAGACGCTGCGGGCTGGATGTGCTGGTTGTGGAAGAGCGCGCCGCGCTCGGCGGCCAATACTACAAGCAGCCCGCGCCGGGCCTGGATACCCGGATGCTTGACGCGCAACAGGCGGAAGGCGCGGCGCTGGCGGCCACGGCAGAGGCCTCGGGCGCGCGCATCCTGCGCGGCGCCGAGCTGTGGGGCGCCTTCGAGCTCGACCGGATCGCAGTGTTCGACGGGACGCGGACGCGCCTGCTCGCGCCGCGCGCCGTGATCGTCGCCGCCGGTGCCTATGAGCGGCCACATGTCGTGCCCGGCTGGACGCTGCCCGGCGTGATGACGACCGGCGCGGCGCAGACGCTGTGGCGCAGTCATCGCGTGCTGCCCGGCGCGCGCGTGCTGGTGGCGGGCAATGGGCCGCTGAACATGCAGGTGGCCTGCGAGCTGGCGGAAGCCGGCGCGGCGCTGGTCGCTGTTGCCGAGGCGGCGCCGAATGCCGCAACGCGCCTCAAGGATGCAATGGCGATGGCCGCCGCCGATCCGGCGCTGGCCGCGAAGGGGGCGCGCTATCTCGCGGTGCTGGCGCGGCGCCGCATCCCGCTGCTGTATGGCACCGTGCTGACGCACATCGCGCCCGCCCCGGATGGGGCGCTGCGCGTCACGCTGCGCGGCGCGCGGGGCGAGAGCGTGCATGAGACGGATGCCGTTCTGCTCGGCTACGGCTTCCTGCCGAACCAGGAGACGCTGCGCGCGCTCGGCGCCGAATGCGTCTTCGATCCGGAGCGCCACCAGTTCGTGCCGCGCCGCGATGCGACGATGATGACGACGGTGCCTGGCCTCCATGCGGTCGGTGACTGCGCCGGCCTGGGCGGCGCGCCCCCCGCGCGGGGGGGGGGGGCGATTGCCGCCATTGCGGCGGCCGGGTTCCTCGGCCGCACGGTGCCCGCGGAGATGAAGGCCGAAAGCGACGCCGCGCGTCGGCGCCTCGGCAGGCATCGCCGCTTCCAATCCGCGTTGTGGCGGCTGTTCGCGGCGCCGCGCGCAGGGCTGGCACTGGCCGATGCCGGGACCGTCGTCTGCCGCTGCGAGGAAGTAACCAAGGGCGAGATCGACGCCGCGCTGGCCGATGGGGCCCCCTCGCTCGGCGAGCTCAAGCGGCGCACGCGCTGCGGCATGGGGCGCTGCCAGGGGCGCTACTGCGCGCCGCTGCTGGCCGAGCATCTGCACGCCACGCAGGATCGCCCGCTGGACGATCGGGCGCTCTTCGCGCCGCGCGCACCGGTGAAGCCGATCGCCATTGCCGACATCGTCGCGCTGGGCGAACCGTCGCGATGATGCCGCGCGAGGCCGAGGTCGCGGTCATCGGCGCCGGTATCGTCGGGCTCTGCGCCGCGCTGGAACTGGCGCGCGACGGCGTCGCGGTGGCGGTGCTGGACGATGGCGCGCGCCACGCGGGCACGGTCGCGAACGCCGGCAGCCTGCATGTGCAGATGCAGAGCCGCTTCATCCGCATGTATCCCGAGCAGGTGCCGGGGCTGGAGCGGTCCCTGCCGCTGTACGTCGCTGCGGCGCAACGTTGGGCGGAGCTGGAGGCCGAGCTCGGCGCCGACTTCGAGCTGAAGGCGAGCGGCGGGCTGATGGTGGCGGAGACGCCGGAATCGTACGAATTCCTCGCCCGCAAATGCGAGCGCGAGAAGCGGCTCGGCCTGACGGTAGCGATGCTGGGCCGTGCGGAACTCGCACGCATCGCGCCCTATCTGGGCGAGGCGGTGATCGGCGCGGAATTCTGCGCCGAGGAAGGCAAGCTCAACCCGCTGCTGGCGAACCAGGCGGTGCGTCGCGCGCTGCTCGCCGCCGGCGGCGTGCTGCTGCCGGAATCGTGCGTGACGCGGATCGAGCGCGACGGCGCCGCCTGGCTGCTGCACCATGCCGGCGGCATGCTGCGCGCCGGGCGGGTGATGATCGCGGCCGGCGCCGGCACCGGCGCGCTGCTTGCGCCGCGCGGGCTGGATGTGCCGGCGGGGGCGGAACCGCTGCACATGAACGTGACGGAGGCGACGGCGCCGCTGATCGGCCACCTGGTGCAGCATGCGGAGCGGATGATCACGCTGAAGCAGCTCGCCGCCGGCCAATGCGTGATCGGCGGCGGCTGGCCGGCGCGGCTTGCGGGACCGGAGCAGCATCCGACGGTCGAGGCATCGAGCCTGATCGGCAATCTGCGCCTCGCCAGCCATATCGTGCCGCGGCTCGCGCGGCTGCGCCTGATCAGGACCTGGGCCGGCGTGAACACCACCTGCGACGGGCAATGCATCCTCGGCGAGGCGCCGGGGCTGGCGGGACTGTTCCTCGCGGTGCCGGGCGATGCCGGCTACACGCTCGGGCCGCTGGTCGGGCGGCTGGCCGCGGCGGCGCTGCGCGGGCGCGACGGCGGCTTCGACATCGCCTCCTTCACGCCGGCGCGCTTCCGCGCGGCGTGACCTACTCGATCGCCGCCTGGATGCGCGACGCGGCCTCCAGCAGTTCGCCCAGGAAGCGCGTGCGCAGCTCCTCGAGCGAGACGCGCGATGTCGGGCCGCAGACATTGATCGCGCCCACCGTCACGCCGCCGCGCCCGCGCAGCGGCACGGAGATGGAGCGCAGGCCCAACTCCAGCTCCTCGTCCACGATGGACCAGCCCTGGCGTCGCGCCTGGTCCACCGCATCCAGCAGCCTGCCCTTCGCGGTGACGGTCTTCGGCGTGCGGGCCTCGGGCTTGCCGGCCGTGAGCACGCGCTCCGCCGCGGCGGGTGTCAGCCCGGCGAGCAGGACGCGGCCGACCGAGGTGCAATAGGCCGGCGTGCGGCTGCCGACGCGGAGATCCACGTTGATCAGGTGCCGCGCGCTCGGGATGTGCAGCACGTAGAGCACGTCCGCGCCGTCCAGCACGGCGCCGTAGCAGGATTCGCCGAGTTTTTCCGACAGCGCCTCCAGCACCGGGCGCGCCACGTCCCACACCGAGGATCCGGCCATCACCGCATGGCCAAGTTCGAGCAGACGCGGCGTGAGCGCGAAGCGCTTGCCGTCGGTCTCCGCGTAGCCGGCATGGACCAGCGTGAGCAGGAAGCGGCGCGCGCTGGCGCGGGTGAGGCCGGCATATTCCGCCACCTCGCTGAGCGTCATGCGCGGCCGCTCGCGGCGGAAGGCCTTCAGCACCTCGAACAGGCGCAGCACGGAATGGACCAGTTCGCGGTCGGCGCCGGGGCGCAGCTCGGCCTCCATCTCCTCGACCAGGAGGGAAGCGGCGTCCTCCTCTTCGCGCCGGGGCGCCTTGTCGTGCTCCATCGTCGGCCATGTCCCGTGTCTTCGGGCGATCCTGTGCCCTGTTCGCGCTGCGAACAAGAGGGGGAGACAGTCGCCTGATTTGCGAACCGACCTCTTGCCGCGCATGCGGCGATCCTGTTCACTCTGCGAAATCGCGTTCGCAAGGCAACACGGTCCGCCAACCTGGACCGGCACGGGAGAGAAGGCATGTCCGATCGCAACATGACGGTGCTCGGCCGTCGCACGCTGCTGGGCGGCACGGCGGCGCTGGGGCTCGGGGCGCCGATGCTCGCCCGCGCCCAGGCGCAGACGACCATCCGCTGGTGGTCGCCGCAGACCGCGCCGGCGCAGCGCGAAGCCTACAACTTCCAGATCCGCGCCTTCGAGCAGGCGAACCCGAATGTCCGCGTGGTGTTCGAGGCGACGAGCGACGAGGGCTATCCGGCGCAGATGGCCGCCGCCTTCGCCTCCCAGCAGGTGCCGAGCGTGGTCACGCACCTGCCGTCCTTCGCGCTGGCGACCTACTGGCAAAACGGCCTGCTGGAGCCGATGAACGACGTGATCCAGGCGGTGGGCCCGCAGAACTACTATGACGGCGCCAACCGCATCTACGAGATCACGCCCGGCCAGTATGCCGGCACCGGCATCGGAAACTCGGCGGCCAACATGATGTGGCTGCGCGCCGACCTGATGCAGGCGGCCGGCATCTCCGCCCCACCGCGCACCTGGGATCAGCTGCGCGACGCCTGCCGGCGAATGCAGGGACGCGGCGTGTTCGGCGCGCCGCTGCCCTATGGTCGCAACTCCATGACGAGCCTGATCTTCATCTGCTTCGTGCATGGCGCGGGCGGCCAGATCTTCACGCCGGACCTGCAGGTGGCGGTGGACAGCGACGCCTTCCGCAACGCGCTCGAATTCTACAAGTCCATGCGCGAGCTCTGCCCGCCGGGCGCGACCGGCTATTCCTGGGGCGAGAGCCTGACCGCCTTCGTCTCCGGCGCGACGGCGACGGGCATCTATACCGGGCGCGTCCTGGCCAATGTGACGGCGCAGAACCCGCGCATCGCCGACCAGATCTCCTGCCACCGCTATCCGACGATCAGCGAGAGCGTGCCGCACTGGACGTTCAACGACTTCCCCTCGGTGATGATCCCGAAGGTCGCGCCGAACATGGAGCTGGCCAAGCGCTTCGCCGCGCATCTGTTCCAGCCGGAGGGCTACATCCGGCAGCTGCATGCGGCGCCTGGCCATGTGCTGCCCGTGCTGAAGACGATCTCGGCGATGCCGCAGTACCAGGACAACCCGATCATCAACAAGTACCGTCCGCTGGTGGACCTGATGGCGGAAAGCGCGGCGGCCGGCCACAACCTGGGCTGGGAGAGCCCGCGGCATCGTCCGAACACCCGGGCCGGCGCCATCATCGCCAGCCATGCGCTGTCGGAAGCGGTGCAGCGCTACGTCATCAACAACGAGCCGATGGCGCAGGTGGTCTCGGTCACCGCGCAGCGGCTCGAGCAGCTGATGCGTCCTTCCTGATCCGGGCGGAGCGGCAGGATGGCGCAGCGCGGCGCATCCGCCGCTCGTGAAGCCATGGCCGTGTCGGGCGTCACCGCGGCGGACCGCGCCGCGGTGAATCCGCTCGATCGCGGCTATGCGTTGCTGGGCATGCTGCTGATCGCGCCCACGGTGCTGATCTTCTGCGCCGTCATCGTCTATCCGCTGGTTTCGGCGATCTATCTCAGCCTGTTCTCGATCTTCACGCCGACGCTCTCCGGCAGCTTCGTGGGCTTCCGCAACTATGCGGAATTGGCGAACTCGCCGGAATTCTGGCGGTCGCTGCTGAACAACCTGATCTGGACGGTGCTGACATTGACGCTGCAGGTGGTGCTCGGCATCGCGGCGGCGCTGATGCTGAACCAGGCGATGGTGTTCCGCAGCCTGGCGCGAAGCCTGATCCTGTTTCCCTATTTCGTCTCCACCGTCGTCGCCGTGCTGGTCTGGCGGTGGCTGTTCAACGACCTCTACGGCATCCTGAACCACACGATGATGTGGGCCGGCATCCTCGACATGCCGCTCGACTGGCTCGGCGCGATGCCGAACGCGATGGTCAGCGTGGTGCTGGTGGGGGCGTGGAAGTACTTTCCGTTCGTTGTCATCGCGGTGCTCGCGCGGCTGCAGACGATCCCCGAGACGCTCTACGAGGCCGCGACGATCGACGGCGCCGGCGCCTGGGGCCGCTTCACGGACGTCACGCTGCCGCAGCTGAGGGACGTGCTGGTGGTGGTGGTGCTGCTGCGCGCGATCTGGGACTTCAAGGAATTCGACCTGATCTACCTGCTGACCGGTGGCGGCCCGATCATCGGCACGCAGACCCTGCCGCTGATGGTCTACAAGGAGGCCTTCGGCCTGAACGAGATGGGCCGCGCCTCCGCCGTCGCGGTGGCGATGATGCTGGTGATGCTGGTCTTCATGCTGGTCTACTTCCGTGTACTGCGCGCGCGGGGGGAGGAGCCGCGATGAAGCGCGTGCTCGGCCGTGTCGCCTTCAACCTCTTCGCCTGGACCATCGTGCTCGTCACCGCCTTCCCGCTCATCTGGATGGTGATCACCTCGGTCAAGCCGCAGTTCGAGCTGTTCCGAATCCCGCCCACCTTCTGGCCGGAGCAGGTCACCTTCGAGCATTACGCGCGGCTGCTGTGGGACACGCCGTTCCTGCTCTACATGCGCAATTCGCTGCTGCTCTCCACGGCGACGACGGTGCTTGTCGTGGCGGTGGCGACGCTCGGCGCGCACAGCCTGGTGCGCTTCCGCTATCGCGGACGGGAGAGGCTGGCGCAGCTTGTGCTGTTCACCTACCTGCTCCCCTCCGTCGTCCTGATCCTGCCGCTCTATCTCATGATGGTCTGGATCGGGGTGGCGAATTCGTTGCTGAGCCTCGTCATCGCCTACACCACCTTCGCGCTGCCCTATGCGTTGTGGCTGCTGCGGAGCTTCATGCAGGGCATCCCGGACGACCTGGAGAACGCCGCGCTTGTGGACGGTGCGACGCGCATGGGCGCCTTCTCCGACGTGATCCTGCCGCAGGCGCTGCCGGGCATCATCAGCACGTCGCTGTTCACCTTCATCCTGTCCTGGAACGAGTATCTCTACGCGCTCGTGCTGGTGAACACGGACGAGGCGCGGCCCTTGACGACCGGCGTGATGAACATGCTGATCAGCGCCTTCAACATCGAATGGTCGCTGCTGATGGCGGCCTCCGTCATGATGAGCATCCCCTTGATCATCATCTTCGCCTTCCTGCAGAAATTCCTCACGCGGGGCTTCGGCGCCGGCGGGGTGAAGGGATGAGCGCCAGCGACGCCCGCCGGGCCGAGGGCGAGGTCCGGTTCGAGAAGGTGCGCAAGGTCTTCGGCACCAACCTGGTGGTGCGCGAGTTCGACCTGCTGATCCGCGGCGGCGAATTCCTGAGCCTGCTCGGCCCTTCCGGCTGCGGCAAGACGACCTCGCTGCGCATGCTGGCCGGCCTCGAATTCCCGACCTCGGGCACGATCTCGATCGGCGGGCGCGTGGTGAACGAGGTGGCGCCGGGCGCGCGCGATGTCGCGATGGTGTTCCAGTCCTACGCGCTCTATCCGCACATGACGGTGGCGGAGAACATCGCCTATCCCCTGAAGAAGCGCGGCGTGCCGAGGGCGGAGCGCGAGGAGCGCGTGAAGCGCGCCGCGGAATCGCTGCACCTGGCGGAGCTTCTGCCGCGCAAGCCGCGCCAGCTTTCCGGCGGACAGCAGCAGCGCGTGGCGCTCGGCCGCGCGCTGGTGCGCGACCCCCGCGTCTTCCTGCTGGACGAACCGCTGTCAAACCTGGATGCGAAGCTGCGCGCCCATATGCGCGCGGAGCTGATCGAGCTGCACCAGCGTGTCGGCCGCACCTTCGTCTATGTCACCCACGACCAGCTCGAGGCGATGACCATGTCGGACCGCATCGCGGTCATGCATGAGGGCGTGCTGCAGCAGGTCGGCACGCCGGGCGAGGTCTACAACCGGCCGGCCAACCTCTTTGTCGCCGGCTTCATCGGCGCGCCGACGATGAACCTGCTGCGCGGCCGCGCCGAGGATGGCGGCTTCGTGCATCCCGCGATCCGCGTCGGGCTGTCGAGTGCAGCGGCGCCGGAGCTGGTGCTGGGCCTGCGGCCCGAGGACATCGTGGTGGGGGAGGGGCCCTTCGAAGCCCGCATCCGCCTGGTGGAACCGCATGGCCATGAGCAGATCGCCCAGCTCGACATCGCCGGCGGCGACGTGCTGACGATCCGCGCCGATGCCGCGCTGCCGCTGGCAGCCGGCGAGACGCTGCGCTGGGGCGTGCGCGCCGCGCGGCTGCATGTGTTCGACGCGGCGTCGGGGCTGCGGCTCGACGCCGTCTGCACCGCGCCGCAGGCCCTTGCGGCCTAGGAGGACTGGAATGGACCGCAACAGCGTGGACTGGTCGGGCCCGATGCCCGCGGTGACGACGCCCTTCGACGCGCAGGGGCGCGTCGATTCCGCCGGCTTTCGCGCCAACATCGGGCGGCTGCTGGACGAGGGCGCGACCGGGATCGTCGCTTGCGGCTGCACCGGCGAGTTCTGGTCGCTCGCGATGGAGGAACGCAAGGCGCTGTACCGAGACGCCGTGGCGGCGGGGAAGGGCCGCGGCACGGTGATCGTCGGCACGGGCTGCGTCGGCGCGGACGACACCATCGCTTTGGCCCATGCGGCGAAGGCGGCCGGCGCCGACGGCATCCTCGTCCTGCCGCCTTATTTCGTGAAGCTGACCGACGAGGAGATCTTCTGGCATTTCGCCGCCGTCTCGGCCGGCTCGCCACTGCCGATCGTCGCCTACAACATCCCGGGCAATGCGGTGAACGCGATCTCGCCCTCGCTGGCCGTGCGGCTCGCCACGCTCGACAAGGTGGTCGCGATCAAGGAGAGCAGCGGCGACTGGAACAACTTTTATGCGACGCTGCTGGCGGTGAAGGATTCGCTGCGTGTCTTCTGCGGGCCGTCATCCGTGTTCGGCGTGCCGGCGATCCATGCGGGCGCGGACGGCACGGTGGACTGCTTCCCGAATGTCTGGCGCGGCACGACGGAGCTCTGGTACGCCGCGCGCGACCCGGCACGGCAGGCGGAGGCCGAACGGCTGCAAGCGACCAGCCGCAGGCTGACGGACCTCTTCGTCACCGGCGGCCGCACGCTCTATCCGGCGACCAAGGCGGCGATGGATCATCTCGGCTTTCCCGGCGGCGGCGTGCCGCGGCCGCCCTTGCAGCCGCTGAAGGGCGAGCCCCTGGAAGGGCTCAAGCGCGGGCTCGCGGATCTCGGGATCGGCTGAGATGGACCTCGGAATCCGCGGCCGCCATGCCATCGTCTGCGCCGCCTCCCAAGGCCTCGGCCGCGCCTGCGCCGAGAGCCTGGCGCGCGAGGGCTGCGACCTGACCATCATGGCGCGCACGCCGGGACCGCTCGCGGAGGCGGCCGAGGCGATCCGGCGGGCGCATGGCGTGCGCGTCACGACGGTCGCGGGCGACGTGAACAGCGATGCCGGGCACGACGCGCTGCTCGCTGCGTGCCCCAACCCCGACATCCTCGTCACCAGCCCCGGCACGCGCCAGGTTCCCGGCGATTTCCGGACATGGGACCGCGCCGAGTGGACGAAGTGGTGGAACGAGCATTTCTACACGGCGGTCGAGTTGATCCGTCGCACCGCGCCCGGCATGTGCGACCGGAGATTCGGGCGGATCGTCAACATCAGCGTGTCGTTCATCAAGTTCCCGCAGGTCGGCTTCGCGCACAGCCACTCCGCGCGCGCGGGTCTCTCGGCGGCGATCGCTTCGATGGCGCGCGAACTCATCCCGCACAACGTCACGGTCAACAGCGTCTGCCCCGGCCTGTTCGACACCGAGGCGCTGCGCGTGAACCTGCATGGCCATGCGAAGCGCGGCAACACGACCTATGAGGCGATCGTGCAGGACCGGCTGAAGACCTGCCCGGCCGGGCGCTTCGCCGACCCGTCCGAATGCGGCGACCTCGTCGCCTATCTGTGCAGCGCACAGGCGGGCTTCATGACGGCCCAGAACATCGTCAACGATGGCGGCGTCTACCAGGGCCTGTTCTGATGGAGGCGATGCTGCCCGCCGCCGGCCGTGTCGTCGCGATCTCCGGCGCGGGGCGCGGCCTCGGCGCCGCGATCGCGCGGCGGCTGCATGCGGAGGGTTTCGCGCTGGCCTGCGGCGTGCGCGATCCCATGCGGAACATCGCGCTTGACGGCTGCGCGCGCGTGACTTGGCACCGCTACGACGCGACGCAGCCCGACAGCGCCGCGGGCTGGATCGCGGAGGCCGTCGCGGCGCATGGCAGGCTCGATGCGCTGGTCAACAATGCCGGCATCCTCAAGCGCTTCACGCTGGAGGAGGGCGACGAGGCGGCGCTGGACGAGATGTGGGCCGTCAACGTGAAGGGGCCGCTGCGCGCGATCCGCGCCGCGATGCCGCATCTGCGCGCCGCGGGCCATGGGCGGCTGGTGAATGTCGCTTCCACCGACGGCAAGCGCATCCGCGATCCCTCGGCGCCGCTGGGCTATGCGATGACCAAGCACGCGCTCATGGCGCTGACGCACGCCGCGCGCTTCGCGGGCCATGCCGATGGCGTGCGCGCCACCGCGCTCTGCCCCGGCGCGATCGACACCGAGCTCATCGCAGGCTTGCCGGGCGCGACGCCCGCCGCCGGCCGGATGAAGCCCGAGACCATCGCGGAGATCGTCTGCCTTCTGCTCCGCCTGCCCGACCAGGCGCATGTCGCCGAACTGATCGTCAACACGCGTCTCGAAGCCACGCTCTGACCCATCGGAGGGATCCGTCATGTCCGATCTGCGCGTCGCCGCCTCGACCTTCCCCTTCCTCTATTCGCATTCCGGCCTGGGTGCGCTGAAGCACCTGGCGTCGCAGGGCTACAAGAACTTCGAGCTGATGATCTTCCCGCCGCATCTCTGGCCCTCCGCGATGTCGCCGGCGGAGAAGGCGGAGCTCAAGGCCTGGCTCGAAGGCAACGGCCATCGCATCACCAGCTTCTGCTACCCGCTGCTCGACAACAACCCGAACAGCACCTGCCCGATCATGCGGCGTTACACGCTCGACCGCTACAAGGAGGCGATCGACCTCGCCGACTACCTGAACTGCCCCTTCGTCTGCGCGATCCCCGGGCCGGTGAACTCGCTGATCAACCCGCCCGTGCCCTGGATGCGGGAGTGGTTCGTGCAGGGCATGAAGGAACTGGTCGCGCATGCGAAGGGCAGCCGCACGGAGATCATCCTGGAGAACGTGCCCTTCACCTTCCTGCCCACCGCGAAGGACATGCTCGACGTCGCCAGCGACATCGATCCCTCGGTCGGGATCAATTTCGATGTCTGCAACAGCGCCTACATCAAGGAGGATCCCGCCGCGGCGATCCGCATGCTGGGCGCGCGCGTGAAGAACGTGCACATCAGCGACAGCGGCTACGAGGTGTTCAAGCATGACCGCCTCGGCACCGGCATGGTCCAGCCCGGGCCCGCCGCCGCGGCGCTGAAGGAGATCGGCTATGGCGGGCTGACGGTGCTGGAGATCATCACCGATGCCTGCCAGCCCGCCACCGACCCCGATGGCGACCTGGCGGCCAGCCACGACATCCTGGCCCGGCACGGCTGGGAGAAGCGGCCCGGCACGCGCTGAGCGGGCGCCGGGCGCGACGCGCTACGCGGCCTCGGCCAGGAGGGCCCGCAGGTCGAGCCGGCGGGTGACCATGGCGAGGTTGCCCGCCGCATCGCGCGGCCACTCCGCGCGGTCGCGGTCGCGATAGAGCTCCACGCCGTTGCCGTCGGGGTCGCGCAGATAAAGCGCCTCGGACACGCCGTGGTCGGAAGCGCCTTCCAGCGGATAGCCGGCTTCGACCAGGCGCTTCAGCGCCTGCGCCAGGGCAGGGCGATCCGGGTAGAGCAGGGCGACGTGATAGAGTCCGGTGCTGCCCATCGGCGGCGGCGAGCCGCCCGCGCTTTCCCAGGTGTTGAGCGCGATGTGGTGGTGGTAGCCATCGGCCGAGAGGAACACGGCCTGCGCGCCCATGCGCTGCTGCACCTCCAGCCCGATCAGGTCGCGCCAGAAGCCGAGCGCACGCTCGAGCTCGGCGACCTTCAGGTGGACATGGCCGATGCGGATGCCGGCAATGGCGGCGGGCTTCGGCGACGTGGCTTCGAGGGTGGCGGACATGGCGGATGCTCCGTGCTGCTTGGCGAAACATGGCAGCGCCCGGATAAAGTCGCCAATGAATGGCACCGGGGGAGCGTCATTGGCCAGATGAATGGTCTCGGAGCCGGGCGGCTCCGGTCGCCCCCCCCCGCGGCGGGGGAGGGCTGGCTTCTCCTCAGCCGACGCCGAGCCTACGCTCGACGATCTGGCTCTTCATGCTCTTCTGCAGCTTCTCGAAGGCGCGCACCTCGATCTGGCGGACGCGCTCGCGGCTGATGTTGTACTGCTGCGAGAGTTCCTCGAGCGTCGTCGGCTCGTCCTTCAGGCGCCGCTCGATCAGGATGTGGCGCTCCCGGTCGTTCAGCGTCTTCAGTGCCTCGCCGAGAAGCTGGCGGCGGTTGGACATGTCCTGCCGCTCCGCCAGTTCAGTCTCCTGGCTCTCGCTGTCATCCACCAGCCAGTCCTGCCACTCGCCCTCGCTGTCGGCGCGGACGGGGGCGTTCAGGCTGTTGTCCGGCGACGCGAGGCGCCGGTTCATGCTGATCACGTCCTGCTCAGGCACCTGCAGGGCCTTGGCGATCTTCTCGACCTGCTCGGGCTTGAGGTCGCCTTCCTCCAGCGCGCTCATCTGGCCCTTCAGCCGGCGCAGGTTGAAGAACAGCTTCTTCTGCGCGGCGGTCGTGCCCATCTTCACGAGCGACCAGCTGTGCAGGATGTATTCCTGAATGGCGGCGCGGATCCACCACATGGCATAGGTCGCCAGGCGGAAGCCACGGTCGGGATCGAAGCGCTTGACGGCCTGCATCATGCCGACATTGCCTTCGGAGATCAGCTCGCCGACGGGAAGGCCATAGCCGCGGTAGCCCATCGCGATCTTCGCCACGAGGCGCAGATGCGACGTGACCAGCTTGTGGGCGGCCTGCTCGTCGCCCTGGTCCTTCCACCGCTTCGAGAGCTGGTATTCCTCCTCGGCGGTCAGCATCGGGAACTTGCGGATCTCCTGAAGGTACCGGGCGAGGTTGCCCTCCGGGGCCATCGGGATGCTCATGCTGGAAGCCATAAAGGGGTCTGCCTCCTTGCCGTCCGGCACCCCCCGTGACGGCGGGGTCCGCAGCGGCATGCCGGGTTGCGGCCTGCGTGGATCGTCAACGTCCGCCGGGCCCTCCCGTGCCATCCGCGCTCCGGTCACGACGAAGCGAGGATGTTCGGGGCCCTGTTGTCGGCGGGGCCATCCCGGCCCTCGGTCCGACAGGTGCAAGCGGCACCCGGCGTTCATCGACGCCGTGCTTATAGCGGATTCGGAGAACTGAGGTCCAGAAAAACCGACCAGCAAGGTAGGTTTACGCCTTGTAACCTTTCGACACAGGCTTGTCCAACATGGCGAGAAGCGCCGTCATGTCCGGTGGCAAGGGCGCCCGGAAGGAAAGGGCCTCGCCTGTCACCGGGTGGCGGAATCCCAGCGTTTCCGCGTGCAGCGCCTGGCGCGGGAAGGCGAGCAGGGCGTCGCGCACCGGCTCCGCCAACTGCCGTGCGGCGGCCGGGACGCGCCGGAGATAGACCGGGTCGCCCACGATCGGATGGCCGATATGCGCCAGGTGCACCCGGATCTGGTGCGTCCGGCCGGTCGCCAGGCGGCAGCGCAGGAGGCAGGCGGCGCTGCCGAAGCCGCGTTCCAGCCGCCAGCGGGTGAGCGCCGGCTTGCCCGCGCGCGCGCCCTGCGGCCCGACCACCGCCATGCGCTTGCGGTCCGTGGCGTGCCGCCCGATCGCCGCCTCGACCTCGCCCGCAGCGGCGGCCGGCAGGCCCCAGGCCAGGGCAAGGTATTCCCGGTCGAGGTCGCGGCTGGCGAAGGCGGCGGAAAGGGCGGCATGCGCCCGCTCGGTCTTCGCGACCACCATGACGCCCGAGGTGTCCTTGTCGAGCCGGTGCACGATGCCGGGACGCGCCTCGCCGCCGATGCCGGTCAGGTCCTCCGCGGCATGGGCCAGCACGGCATTGACCAGCGTCCCGTCCTGGTTGCCCGGGGCCGGATGGACGACGAGGCCCGCGGGCTTGTCCAGCACGATCAGGTGCGGATCCTCGAACAGGATGGCCAGCGGGATCGCCTGCGGTTGCGGCGTGGCGGGGGTGGCGGGGGGGACCCGCAGGGCGTAGCTCGCCCCGGCGCGAACCGGCTCGGCCGGGTCGGTGAGCACCGCGCCGTCGCGCGTCGCCTGGCCGGCGTCGATCAGCGCCTTGACCCGGGAGCGGGACAGGCCCTCTAGAGCGGTGGCGAGGAAGCGGTCGGCGCGGGTGCCGGCAGCCTCGGGCGGCGCGACGGCCTCGCGGAGGTCGTCGGTCGGTTGCAGGGCAGGGGGTGGCGTGGCGGCGCTCAAGTGGCTTGTCGGTGTGATGGGGGTGCTGATCGTGGTCGGCACCGTGGCCCTGGTGGTGATCGTCGTCCAGCGCCTGAATGCGGGAGAGGCGGCGGCGATGATCGGCCTGCGCCATCTCGGCCAGCCGCCGGGGACGCGGATCCTGTCCATCGCCGGGGCGGACGGGCGTGTCGCCGTGCTGGTCTCGCGGCCGGACGGGGAACGCGTTCTGTTGGTGGACCCGCAGCGCGGGCGCGTGCTGGGCGAGTTGCGCGCGGCGGAATGAGGGGCGCCCCGTGATGGCGGGTGGCGGTGGGCATCGGAAGGCGCATCTGCCGGAGAAGACCTGTGCGGCCTGCGGTCGCCCCTTCGCGTGGCGCCGGAAATGGGCGCGCGACTGGGACATGGTGCGCTATTGCTCCGACGCCTGCCGCGAGGGCCGCAGGGATCGTGCGCGCGCCGCGCATGCGGGGCGGCTTGATCGCGGGGCGGGTCGAGGCTAGATAGCGCGCCTCGCGGCGATGTTTGCCGTGCCGGCCTTGGGTCCCATTCGTCTAGAGGCCTAGGACACCGCCCTCTCACGGCGGCAACAGGGGTTCGAATCCCCTATGGGACGCCACTTCCGCACTTCGCTACCTGTCTCTCCCCGGGGTAGGCCCGCCGGGAACGGCCGGTTCCGCGGGGTTCTCGGGGACAGGTTGGTGGATGCGCACCCGGGAAAAGGCGGTGAGGTCCCTCTCTTCGGCCCCAATTTCTCCGAACCTGGCGACTTGGACTGTGAATCGGCGTGGAAAAAGGCCCCCCTGAGAGGGGTGATCGGCGTCCAAAAGGGACCCCTCTGGTGAAGGGGTTCACGTTGGCTCTCGGTGATGCCGGGGGTCATGTTTGGGATGCTGGTGGTGGAGACGATCGGGAAGATCCGTCGGCTGCATGAGATCGAGGGGCTGCCGATCAAGGCGATCTGCCGCCGGCTTGGCGTGTCACGGAAGGTGGTGCGGAAGGTCCTGCGCTCGGGTGCCACGGAGTTCCGCTACGAGCGCGGCGAGCAACCGCAGCCCAAGCTTGGCGCGTGGCGCGGCGAGCTGGACCGTCTGCTGACGGAGAATACGGGTCGGGCGAGCCGCGAGCGGCTGACGCTGATGCGCGTGTTCGAGGAATTGCGCGGCCTTGGCTATGGCGGCGGCTACGACGCGGTGCGGCGCTATGCGCGCGGCTGGCAGCGCGCGCGGGCGGCGGTGTCGGCGGCGGCCTACGTGCCGCTGAGCTTTGCGCCGGGTGAGGCGTACCAGTTCGACTGGAGCCACGAGATGGTGGTGATGGCGGGTGCGGCGATGGTGGTGAAGGTCGCGCATGTCCGCCTGTGCCACAGCCGGATGATGTTTGTGCGGGCCTATCCGCGCGAGAGCCAGGAGATGGTGTTCGACGCGCACGACCGGGCGTTTGCGTTCTTTCGCGGGGCCTGCACGCGCGGGATCTACGACAATATGAAAACCGCGGTCGAGGCGATCCTGGTCGGGCGGGATCGAACCTACAACCGGCGTTTCCTGCAGATGTGCAGCCACTACCTGGTGGATCCCGTGGCGTGCACGCCCTCGTCCGGCTGGGAGAAAGGCCAGGTCGAGAACCAGGTGGGCGTGGTGCGCGAGAGGTTCTTTTCGCCGCGGCTGCGGGTGGCGAATTTCGAGGAGCTGAACGCGCTGCTGCTCGACCGCTGTGTCGCCTATGCGCGGGCGCACCCGCATCCCGAGTTGCGCGACCGGACGGTGTGGGAGGTGTTCGAGGCGGAGCGCCCGAGCCTGGTGGAATACCGGAGCCCGTTCGATGGTTTCCATGCGGTGCCGGCGGCTGTGTCGAAGACCTGCCTGGTGCGGTTCGATGGCAACAAATACTCGGTGTCGGCGAGCGCGGTCGGGCGTCCGGTCGAGGTGCGCGCCTATGCCGAGCGGATCGAACTGCGCCAGGACGGGCGCGTGGTCGGCGAGCACCGTCGTGTGTTCGGCCGCGGCCATACGGTGTTCGATCCCTGGCATTACGTGCCGGTGCTGGCGCGCAAGCCCGGCGCCTGGCGCAATGGCGCGCCGTTCAAGGACTGGCTGCTGCCCGGTGCGTTGGAGCGGGTGCGGCGCAAGCTGGCCGGCGCGGGCGATGGCGACCGGCAGATGGTGGACATCCTCACCGCGGTGCTGAGCGATGGCCTGCCGGCGGTGGAGGCGGCCTGCGCGGAGGCGCTGCGCGAGGGCGTGCACTCGGCGGACGTGGTGCTGAACATCCTGGCGCGTCAGCGCGAACCGCCGCCGGTGGCGACGATCCTGACGCCGGAGGCGCTGCGGCTGCGGCACGAGCCTGTCGCCGATTGCGCCCGCTATGACAGCCTGAGGAGCAGCGCGTGATGGAGCGATCCGAGATCCTCGCCACGATGGGCGAGTTGAAACTGTATGGAATGAAGGCG
Organism: Falsiroseomonas sp. RANM36; assembly: GCF_056682175.1. Classification (NCBI taxonomy): domain Bacteria; kingdom Pseudomonadati; phylum Pseudomonadota; class Alphaproteobacteria; order Acetobacterales; family Roseomonadaceae; genus Falsiroseomonas; species Falsiroseomonas sp. RANM36. The sequence goes on along the minus strand of NZ_JBWXTD010000004.1, from coordinate 380,275 downwards.
GCGTTCGACCAGATCGTCGGCGCGGCGGTGAAGCGCCAGCACGAGCCGCAGAGGGTCATCGGCGATTTCATCGCGGCCGAGATCGCCGAGAAGCAGGCGCGGTCGATCAAGTACCAGATCACGCTGGCCAA
>NZ_JBWXTD010000004.1:377365-380044 GCF_056682175.1 Falsiroseomonas sp. RANM36 | reverse complement strand
CGCGGACACGCTGGCGGGCAGCGGCGGCGCCGACCACTTCCTGTGGCTGTCGCCGGCGGAGGGCGGCGACACGCTGGTGGATTTCCGCGCGGCGGAGGACAAGCTGGCCTTCCTGGCGGGCGGCTTCGGCGGGCTCGCGGTGGTGACGCTGTCGCAGAACGCAGCGGCGGGCGGCGGGGCGCAGTTCATCTACACCAAGGCGACCGGCGCGCTGCAATGGGATGCCGACGGCACCGGCGCGGGCGCGGCCATCACCATCGCCACGCTGTCGAACAAGCCGACGCTCGCCGCGACCGACTTCGTGATCGTGTAGTCGCCTCGGCGCCGTTGGCAAGGCGCAGCAGGGAGGGATCGCGAGGCCGGAGACGGTTCGAACCCGGCAGCATCCGCCCCAGCGGCGGCGTTCCGAACCGTCGTCCTCGACCTAAGCGGTATGCGCGCGACTGGAGGCGTTCAGGGCTGATTCGCTGCGGCTGGTGACGGCGGCAGCGGTGTCTGGGCCGACACCGCCCACCGCGGCAAGGCCAACTTAGCGTTGCTGGACCAGCGCGGCCTGCGGCCCGAGTTCCAGCGCGCCAAGCCGCGCGGGCGACCGATGCCCGCCCGCGTCGCCCGCGGCAACGCGACCAGGGCCCGCGTGCCCAGCCTCGTCGAGCATGTCTTCCCCGCCGAGAAGCGGCGCATGAGTCTCGTCGTGCGCATAACCGTTCATGTCGCCCGCCGGAGAGACCGACCGGCCGCCATCGTCGTACGGGTTCTCGCCGAGCATGTTGCAGCCGCCACCGCCGAGCGCGACCGCGTCGAGGTTGGCCGTGCGAATCGGCTCCGCCCGGTCCGCGCTGCCCAGCGCGATCTGCTGGATCACGCTGCCGTCGCGCGACGTGACGGTCGGATGGCCACGATCCTCGGCGATGAAGCGGGAGACGACGCGCGGTCGGCAGAACGGGACATTCGCAGAGTTCCTCATCCGCGGGGGCGAGGCGGGCGCCTCGCGCAGTACGGCCCTCACGCGCGAACCGCGCTCTTCTGGCGCAATCGGAAGTTGTTCGGCGGCCGGCTCCCGCCGTATCGCCTCATCGATCGGCATCCGATAAAACGAAACCGGATCGTTTGGCCATTGCCGAACAGGTGGCGTTACAAGAACATGACTTGCGAGCGCAGAAAGCGCTGACGAGGGAGGAGTCCCGCACATGGTGGCCATCCGGATCACCGGCATCCCGAACACGATCACGACGGACGAGGAAAAGCTCAACGCGCCAGTTGATCCTCTGACCCCTCCCTCCGATACCCTCTTCGGTCAGCCCCGCGGGCTGCTTCCCTTCGCCGGCGTCACGGTCCAGTACGGCGCCTACCTGAACGGCGGCGCGCAGTTCAGCGCGGCGACCGCCGGCCAGTTGGGCACCTCGACCGTCGATGTCACCATCACCATCAGCGGCCTCGCGCCCGGCGAGATGTTCATCGACAACGTGGGCAAGCTCGCCGTCATGAGTGCCAGTGGCGGCGTCAGGACCGCCACCCTCATCCTGCAGGACGTCGTCGAGTCCGGGAAGGCCGACTTCGTGACCCGCGTGGTGAGGGGATTGGAACTGGCCAGCACCAGCGACACGCCGCCAGCACAGCACACGCTCACGGTATCGATCGACGATCCGAAGACCGACAAGGGCTCCTTCAGCACCATCCTCAACGTCACGCCCTACAACGACGGTCCGTCGGTCACATGGGCTCCTGCGCCGACGAAAGGGAACTTCGGAAACTACACCGTGCCCGAGGGCTCCCGCGAGGTCGGAGGGTTCATCTTCGGCAAGGATCCGGAGACGGGCGAGGCTGGCACGCGCAGCCTGATCGGGCCGGATGCGTCGCGCTTCGAGATGGATGCCGTCGGCTTCCTGCGCTTCCGCACCGCCCCCGACTTCGAGACGCCGCGCGACGCCAATGGCGACAACATCTATGAGCTGTTCGTCGAGACCAGGGACGCGAGCGGCAGCCAGACCCAGGGCTTCGAACTGCTCCCCCTGAAGATCACCGTCACGAACAGGGCGGAGACGGCGAGACTTGGCGGCCTGACCAGCCTGCTGGAACTCAACGAAAATGAGGTGAACGCGCAGCCACGGGTGATCGATCCCGACATCGGCTATACCGCCGGCGACAAGCCCCACGAACTGCTCGTCACCGGCCTGCTGGCGGAGGATGCCGTCAGCTTCGTGCCGGTCTTCTCGGCCGACGGCCAGAGCTATCTGGTGGACGACCTGGGCGACGGCTCCGGCTCGATCCTACGCGACAGCAGCCTGATCGCCAGCTTCGCGGGCGGCCGGGGCAACAACCTGCGCGTGACCTTCGAAGCCAACGCGACGCCGGGCGACGTGGATGCGCTGCTCGACCACGTCACCTACCAGAACCTCAGCGACACGCCGACATTCAGCCGCAGCCTGAGCTTCAGGGTCACCGATGTCACCGGCGGCGTGGCGAACCGGCCCATCGCCTCGACCTTCACGGAACTCACCGGCAGCGCCAATCCCTTCGCAGGGATCGATGTCGGCAGCTTCTCCTCGCCGGCGTGTGAATCGGCGTGGAAAAAGGCCCCCCTGAGAGGGGTGATCGGCGTCCAAAAGGGACCCCTCTGGTGAAGGGGTTCACGTTGGCTCTCGGTGATGCCGGGGGTCATGTTTGGGATGCTGGTGG
>NZ_JBWXTD010000004.1:368188-377265 GCF_056682175.1 Falsiroseomonas sp. RANM36 | reverse complement strand
GGGCCCCCCCCGGGGCGTGGGGCGGGGGGGGTGCCCGGGGGGGGGGGCGCGGGGGGCCGGGCCGGCCGGCGCACCCTCGCGCCCGCGGTGCGACTGAAGGACACGCCCTCCGCCGTGCGCCGCCCCGCGCCCGCGCTCGACGAGCACGGCGCGGAGATCCGGCGCTGGGTCATGCAGGATCCACCGCCCGCTACCAGGTGATGCGCTCGATCTGCGCGAGTTCCACCTGCGTGCCGTCGGCGAAGTGGATGGAGCCGGAGGCGGGCTGCGCGAAGTCGAAGGCGCGCTCGCCCTGCGTCATGCCGAAATCGGCGTCGAGCGCCAGCGTCCATCCGCCTTCGCCGGGCGCGCCCGCGCCGCGCACCTCCACCGTGTCGATCCAGCTGCCGGTGCCGCCCTCGATGCGGTCGTTGCCGCCGCCGGCCATGACGAGGAACAGGTCCGCGCCGTCGCCGCCGCGCATGGTCTCGTTGCCGGTTCCGCCCTGGAAGCTGTCATGCCCGGCCGTGCCCTGCAGCACCGCATCGGGCGCGCCGCCGGCGATGAAGGAAGGCTGCACCTCGATCGCCACATGCTGCGTCGTCGCGGCGGCACCGTCCGCGTCGCGCAGCGTCACGGCGATGCCGCGCGTGCCGGCCCCGAGCCCGCCGGACTTCTCGATGGCGAGCGATTCCAGCACGCGCTCATAGAGGCCCGCTTCCGCCGTGCCGGCGAGGGTGACGGTGCCGTCGGGCGCGCGGGCGATCTCGATGCCGGTGTCGCCGAGCAGGCTGCGCCCATCCTGCTCTCGCACCTCATAGCCCTCGAAGACCAGCCGCTCCCCCGCTTCGGCGCCGGAGAGCGTGATGGTCGCGCCGCCCATGCGCGGGCTGTCCACATCCGCGATCGCGGCATCGGCGAGGAAGGCGGCGCGTTCCTGCCCCACGGCCGCCTGCGGTGCCGCGGAGAGGGTGAGCATGGGCGCGTCGTTCTCGGCCGCGATGGTCACCACGAAGCCGCGCGTCGCGGTCGTCGTGGATGCGCCATCCTGCGTCGTGGCGGAGAGCGTGAGCGCAAGCGTGCCGTTCCAGTCCGCCGGCGGCACCAGCCGCAGCCCCGCAAGCTCCGCTTCGGCCAGGCGCCATGTGCCGTCGCCCTGCCGCGTGCCGGCCGACAGCGCGAAGCCGGCTGGCAGCCCGCCCAGCGCGATGGCGGCGATGCGTTCCGATCCGTCCGTGTCGGCCAGCAGCACCGAGAGATCGAGCGCGACGGCGTTGTCCTCGATGCCCAGCGCATCCGCCGCGGCGAGCAGCGGCACATCGGCCACGGCCGTCACGGTCACCGGCAGCGTGGCGCTGCTGCTGGCTTCCTCGCCGGTCTCCGCCTCGCGCGAGACCGCGCTGACGGTCAGGTCCAGGCTGCCCGCCCAGTCACGCGGCGGTGTCAGCCGCAGGCCTGCGACCTCCTCCGGCCGCAGCGTCCAGGCGCCGTCCGCGCCGCGCGTACCGGCCGAGAGCGCGAACCCCTCCGGCACGCCGGCGATCACGACGCGCACCAGGCTTTCCGAACCATCCGCATCGGCCAGCGTCGCCGCGATGGGCAGCGCGATGGCGCTGTCCTCCGCGCCGCTTGCCGGCGTGAGCGCCAGGTTCGGCGCATCGGCCACGGTCGTCACGGTCACGCCCAGTGGTGCGCTGCGCGACGCCTCCTCCCCGGTCGCCGCCTCGCGCGAGACAGCGGTGACGGTGAGGTCGAGGCGGCCGGAGAAGTGCGGCGGCGGCGTCAGCGTGGCCCCCGCCGCCTCGGCGGGCGTGAGGGTCCAGGCGCCATCCGCGCCGCGCGTGCCGGCCGACAGCGCGGCACCCGCCGGCACGCCGGCGACGACGAAGCGCACCAGGCTTTCGGACCCGTCGGTGTCGGCCAGCGTCGCCGCGATGGGCAGCGGGATCGCGCTATCCTCCGCGCCCGTCACGCCGGCCAGCGCGATCAGCGGCGCATCGGCCACCGGGTCCACGGCGACCGTCATCGCGAAGCGCGTCGCCGCCGCATCGCCATCGGCCTCCGTCGCGGTCGCGGCGAAGTCGAGCCGCAAGGTGCCGGCGAAGTTCGGCGGCGGGGTGAAGGCCAGCGCCGGCAGCGCCGCGCCCGGGATCGTCCAGCTGCCATCCGGATTGGCATGGCCCGCGGAGAAGCTTGCGCCCGCCGGGACGCCGGTGACGACGAGCGTGAGCGCCTCCGACCCGTCCGTGTCGGTCAGGCGCGCGACGATGTCGAGCGCGATGGCCGTGTCCTCCCGCCCGGCAGCGGTGCTCGCGGCATCCACCAGCGGCGCGTCGGCGGCGCCGGCGACGAAGACGCGGAAGGGCAGGGATGTGGTGGCGACCTGCCCGGTGCTGCGCTCCATCGCATGGCCGTGCAGCGTGAGGTCCATGGTGCCGGACCAGTCGGCGGGCGGCGTCACGGTGAGCGCGGAAAGCTGCGCGGGCGTGAGCGTCCAGCTGCCATCGCCGTTGTTGATGCCGGCCGAGAGCCGCGCGCCCTCCGGCAGGCCGGACACCACCACGGAAAGCACCTCCGACCCGTCGCGATCCAGCAGCGCGGCGGAGAGCGCGAGCGCGATCGGCTGGTCTTCCGTGCCCGCGGCATCGGCCGCGGCCACGGCTGGCGCGTCCGGCGAAGGGGAGACCGTGACGCCGACCGCGCGTGAGGCCGTGGCGGTCGCGCCGTTGGAGGCCTCGCGCACCGTCGCCGTGACCGTCAGGCCAAAGGTGCCGTGCGCGTTCTCCGGCGGGATCAGCCGCACCGCGCCGACCGCGGCGGGGTCCACCGTCCAGGTGCCGTCGCCATTGTCGGCGATGCCGGGCGCCGGCGCGATGCGGGCGCCGGCCGAGAGGCCCGAGAGCGTCACCGCGACGACGCTCTCGCTGCCATCCGCGTCGGCGCCCGCGATGCGGAGGTTCAGCGGGATGGTCGCGTCCTCGGCCGCCGCGGGGGGCGCGGCGGAGATGGCGGGGCCATCCGCAACCGCCTCGAAGTCGAGCTTCGTGTCCTGCACGGTGCTGGCGATTGCGCCGGTGCCGTCCATCGCGATGGCCGTCACGCGCGGCACGATGCTGCCCGCGAAGTCGGCGGGCGGGATCACCAGCAGGCCGTCCAGCTCCTCCGGCCGCAGCACCCAGGTGTCGCGCTCGGGATCGAGGATGCCGGCCGAGAGGCGCGCGCCGGGCGGAAGGCCGGTGACTAGCACCGTGAGCGTCGTGCCCTCCGCCGCCTCCTTCAGCTTGACCTGCAGCGGCAGCTTCTCGTCCTCTCGGCCGCTCGCCGCCGCGACCGAAAGCGCCGGCGCGACCGGACCAGCCTCGCCGCCGCCGCCGCCCTTGCCGTCGCCCTTGCCATCCCCGCCGCCATCGGCGGGCGGTGCGACGCGCAATTCCAGCTTCGCCGTCTCCATCGCCCGGTCGCCCTCGCGCTCGACCGCGACGGCCTGCACGCGCAATGCGGCGTCGCCGGAATAGCCCGCGGGCGGGCGGAACTGCAGGCCGGGCAACTCCGCCTCGCGCAGCAGCCAGGCGCCATCGCCCGCCGCCACGCCCGCGGAGAGCACGAAGCCGGTCGGCACGTCGCGGATCCAGACATGCAGGCTCTCGGAGCCGTCCGTGTCGGCCAGGGCGGCATCCACCGGCAGCGCGATCCAGCCTTGCCTTGGATCGCTGCTGCCATGTCCCTCCGCGGTGACGCCGCCGACCTTGAGCGCCGGCATGTCCGCCACGCCGGCCGGGTCCACGGTGACGACGCCGCGCAGCGCCGCGCTGGTGCCGTCCGGTTCCGCCACCGTCACCGTCACGGCGAGCCGCGCCGCGACGTCGCTGTCCTGCGGCATGGTGATCGTGACGCCCGCCAGGTGCTCCACGGCGATCCGCGCCGTGCCGACGCTCGTGTCCACCACGCTGCCATCGGCCAGCCGCAGCACCGCGCCCGTCGGGATGCCCTCCACCAGCGCCTCGCCGATCATGCGCTCCGACCCGTCCCGGTCGCGCAGCGGCGGGGCCAAGTTCAGCGCGATCGGCGCATCCTCCGCGCCGCGCGCCGTCGCCGACCAGCCGGTGCTGTCGATCACCGATGCGACGCGCACCGGGAAGCTGACGGTCGCCAGCGCCTGCGACCCGCCATGCGTCTCCTGCGCGACCGCCGTCGCCGTCAGTGTGATGGTGCCGCTGAAATCGGCCGGCGGCGTCAGCGTGACCCCTGCCGCTTCCTCCGCCGTGAGGGACCAGCTGCCGGGCCCGCGCCAGCTTCCGGCGGAGAGCACCGCGCCATCCGGCACGCCGGAGATCACGTAGCTCAGCCGCTCCGACCCGTCCGTATCCGCAAGCCGCGCCGAGAGCTCGAGCGGGATGGGCGCATCCTCCGCCCCCGCGGCGCCGACGCGCAGCCAGACCGGTGCATCCGCCACCGCATCCACCCGCACCGGCAGGTCGCGCGGCGCGCTCTCCGCGCGGCTGCCATTCGGCTCCTGCGCGATGGCGGTGATGCGCAGGGTGAAGTCGGCGTCGGAATCCCGGGGCGGTGTGACGGTCAGCGTCGGCGCCGCGCCGGCATCCACCAGCACGCTGCCATCGGCCTCGCGCGCCAGCACCGCGCCGCCGGCGCGCAGCACCGCGCCATCGGGCAGGTCGCGGATGCGGAAGGCGGCGATGCGTTCCGACCCGTCGCTGTCGGTGGTGGCGGCGGAGAGGCGCAGCGCGATGGCGCCGTCCTCCGCGCCCATCGCCGGGCCGGCGCGCAGCGTCGGGGCGTCCGCGACCGCATCCACCTGCACCGCGAACCGGCGTTCCACCGTCGCGCTCGTGCCGTCCCGCGCCTCGGTGGCGGTCGCGCGCAGCGTCAGGGCGATGCTGCCCGAGAAGTCGCGTGGCGGTGTTAGCGAAAGCCCGGCGAGATCGGCGGCCGTGACGCTCCAGCTGCCGTCGGCGTTGCGTGTGCCGGACGAGAGCGTTGCGCCCTCCGGCACGCCGAGGATCAGCAGCGCGAGCGATTCCGACCCGTCCTTGTCCGCCAGCGCGGCGGAGAGGTCGAGCGCGATGGCCGTGTCCTCGGACCCGGCGGTATCCGCAGCCGTGGCAAGCGGCGCGTCGGCGACAGCGCGAACCGTGACCGCGAAGCTGCCCGCGATCTCGCGCGTTGCGACCTTGCCGTTGCCGGCATCCGACAGCGTGGCGCGCAGCGTCACGGTGAAGTCGGCGTCACTGTCTGGCGGCGGGCGGATCGAGACCAGGCCGGCCCGTAGGTCGCTGGTCGAGACCTCCCATGTGCCGCCGCCAAGATCTGTGCCGCGGTTCAGCACCGCGCCCTCGGGCACGCCGGCCACGCGCGTCGTCGCCGACCAGGTTTCGGAACCGTCGGCGTCGGGCGTGCTGTAGCTTGGCCGGAGCTGGATCCAGCTGTCTTCGGCGCCACTACGGCTGCCGGTGATGCGTCCGGCATCGGCGACGGGGTCCACGAAGACGGTGAAGCCGGCGGTGCTGCGCGCGGTCGGCGCGCCGTCCCGTGCCTCCGTCGCGACGGCTGTGAGGGAGAGATTCATGCTGCCGGAGAAGTTGGCCGGCGGCGTGACGGAGACACTCGCCAGCTGCGCGGGCGTCAGCGTCCAGGATCCGTCCGCGTTCCTTGTGCCGGCGGAAAGCCTCGCACCCGAAGGCAGGCCGGTCATGACGAACGAAAGCGTCTCCGATCCATCCGTATCGGTCAGCGCGCCGCCGAGGCCGGCAAGCCGGATGGCCGTGTCCTCGTTGCCCTGCGCGTCCGCCACCTGCACCGTCGGTGCGTCGGCCACGGCGCGCACGACGATGCTGGCATTCGCGTCCGTCACGCGGCTGTCGGCGCCATCCGTCACCGTCACGCCGATGCGCAGCGTGATGTCGGCGTCGGAATTCGCTGGCGGCAGGATCGCGAGATCGCCCGCCTCGAAGACGGCGCGGGGCACGGACCAGGTGCCCGGCGCGGTCTCGGTGCCATGGCTCAGCCGCGCGCCGCTCGGCACGCCGGCGACGGTGAGATCGGGCCCGAAGCTTTCGGAGCCGTCGCGGTCGGTGGTGGCGAGCGTACCGCGGATCGCGATCCAGCCATCCTCGCTGCCCGCGCCGCCGGCGCTGACCGCCGCCGCATCGGCGCGCGGCGCGACGTTGATGGTGAAGGGGCGCTCCACGGTCGCAGCATCACCATTCGCCGCCTCGGTGCTGGTGGCGCGGAGCGTCAGCGCGATCGCGCCGGCGAAGTCGCGCGGCGGCGTCAGGCTCAGTGTCGCCAGCGAAGCGGCGTCGAGGCTCCAGCTGCCGTCGGCGTTGCGCGTGCCGGCCGAGAGCGTCGCGCCCTCCGGCACGCCGAGCAGCAGCAGGGTGAGCGCTTCCGATCCGTCCGTGTCCGCAAGCGCGGCCGACAGCGCGAGCGGGATCGCCCTGTCCTCCTCGCCCGCCACATCGGCGGCGCTTGCCAGGGGCGCATCGGCCACCGCCGCGACCTGCACGGTCACGTCAGTGGTGATTGTCCTCGCCGCACCGTTGCCCTCCGTGTCGCGCAGCACGGCCTCGACGGTGAGTGCGATGGGGGCGTCGCTGTCGGCGGGCGGGGTGATGGCGATGCGCCCTTCCGCCAGCGCCGCGCGGTCCACGCGCCAGGTGCCGTTCCCGAGATCCTCGCCGGCGCCGAGGCGTGCGCTCGCCGGCACGCCATGGATCAGCGCCGTATCGTCCCAGCCTTCGGATGCGTCGGGCGATGCGCCGAAGCGCGCGCGGATCGGGATGGCGCTGTCCTCCGCGCCCGAGGCGGTGGCCTCGAGCGTCGCGCCGTCCAGCACGGCCGCCACCTGCACCACGAAATCGCGCGCGACGGTCGCGGCATCGCCATTCGCCGATTCTGTGCCGGTGGCGCGCAGCGTCAGCGCGATGCTGCCGGCGAAGTCGCGCGGCGGCGTCAGCGCGAGCCCGGCGAGGTCCGACCGCTGGAGGCTCCAGCTGCCATCCGCATTGCGCGTGCCGGCCGAGAGCGTCGCGCCCGCGGGCACGCCGAGCAGCAGCAGGCTCAGCGTTTCCGATCCGTCCGTGTCCGAAAGGCCCGCGGACAGTGACAGCGCGATCGCCCTGTCCTCCTCCCCCGCGGCATCGGCAGCCGAGGCCAGCGGTGCATCGGCGACCGCCGCCAAGGCAATCTCCGCGCGCGCCGTCAGCATCCGCATATCCGCCCCGCCCGCGCTGTCGTCCAGCAGCGTCGCGGTGATCGTCAGACCGATGGTCGCGTCGGAATCGGGCGGCGGCCGCAGCGCGACCTCGCCCGCAAGCAGCGCCGCCTGGGAGACGGACCACACGCCGGGATGGAGCGGCGATCCCTGGTTCAGCAGCGCGCCGTCCGGCACGCCTTCGATCAGCACCGTCTCCGCCAGCCGCTCCGATCCGTCGGTGTCGGCGGTGACGAAGCTCGCGGCGATCGGGATCCAGGAATCCTCGGCCCCGCTGCCGCCGGCGGTCAACGTCGCATCCGCTTCGGCGCGCGGTGCGGCCGTGACGTCGAAGGTGGCTTCGCGCATCGCCTGGTCGCCATTCGCCGCCTCGGTGCTGGTGGCGCGCAGCGTCAGCGCGATCCCGCCCGAGAAGTTCGGCGGCGGCGTCAGCGCCAGGCCGGGCAGATCGGCCGCTGTCACGCTCCAGCTGCCATCCGCGTTGCGCGCACCGGCCGAGAGCGTGGCGCCCTCCGGCACGCCGAGCAGCAGCAGCGCGAGGCTCTCGGACCCGTCGCTGTCGATGAGCGCGGCCGAGAGATGCAGTGCGATGGCGCTGTCCTCGGCGCCGACGGCAGAAGCCGCGGCGACATACGGTACATCCGCCACCGCCTCGACCGCGACGCGCAGCGCGGCGGTCATCGTTGCGGCCGTGCCATCGGCTTCCATCACGCGGGCCTCGACCGTCAGCGCGATGGCCGCATCGCTGTCCTGCGGCGGGGTGATGGCGATGCGTCCCGCTTCCAGCGCCCCGCGATCCACGCGCCAGGTTCCGTCGCCGAGATTCTCGCCCGCGCTCAAAGCCGCGCCCACGGGCACGCCGCGGATCAGCGCGGTGTCGTCCCAGCGCTCGGAGGGGTCCGACAGCGGCGCGAAGGCCACGGCCAGGCCGATCGGCTGATCCTCCCGGCCGGCCGCCTCGGCCGCGATCGTCCCGCCATCCACCACCGCGGCGACCTGCACGGCGAAGGCGCGTTCCACCGTCGCGGCATCGCCATTCGCCGTCTCCGTGCTGGTGGCACGCAGGGTCAGCGCAATCGCGCCCGAGAAGTCGCGCGGCGGCGTCAGCGACAAGCCTGGCAGATCGGTCGCATCCAGGCCCCAGCTGCCGTCCGCGTTGCGCGTTCCGGCCGAGAGCACCGCACCCTCCGGCACGCCGAGCAGCAGCAAGGCGAGCGTTTCCGAGCCATCGGTGTCGGTCAGCGCCGCGGCGAGGTCGAGCGCGATCGCGCGATCCTCCTCGCCCGCCGCGTCGCCCGCACGCGCCAGCGGCGCATCGGCGACCGCCGCGACGCGGATCTCGGCCGTTGCGGTGAGCTCGCGCAGGTCGCGCCCGCCGATATCCAGGTCCTCGGCCATGACGCGCAGCGTCAGGCGCATCGTCGCGTCGCTTTCGGCCGGCGGCAGGATCGCGACGCGACCGGCCATGAGATCGGCGGTGCCGACTTCCCACACGCCCGCCTCGATCTCCCGCCCGAGCGACAGCAGCGCGCCCTGCGGCACGCCCTCGATGCGCACGGTGTCCAGCAGCCGCTCGGAGCCATCGACGTCGGCGCTGGCGAAGCGCGCCGCGATGGTGATCCAGCTGTCTTCGCGTCCGCCGCCTTCGCCCTCGATCCGCGTGCCGTCATCCACCTGCGGCGCCGGCGGCTGGCGCGTGGCGGGCTCCGCGTCGCCGTCGCGATCCGGCTCGGGCGCGGGCGGTGCAAGGTCCGGCGCGACGGTCTCCGTGACGATCTCCGTGATCGGCAGGACGAGCGGCGCCGCCTCGCCGGGGGGGGGGCGCGCGGGGCGCGGCGCGGACCCCCCCCCGCCGGGGCGGCGGGGC
>NZ_JBWXTD010000004.1:367105-368088 GCF_056682175.1 Falsiroseomonas sp. RANM36 | reverse complement strand
GGCGTTCGGCAGGCTGCGCACCGTGGCCCTGAGCTGGCGCAGCGCCTCCGCCGACAGCAGGCCCTCGCCCGCCGTCTCGTTCATCCCATCCGTCGCCATGCCCGATCAGCGCTCGCGGAAGGCGCTGGAGGTCGCGGCGTAGAGCGGCTTCAGCAGGTATTGCAGCACGGTCTTGCGGCCTGTGGTGATCTCGGCCGAGACGGTCATCCCGGGCGCGAGGCGGGCGAGGTCCGGGTTCTTCCCGACATGATCCTGCGCGAGCGCGATGCGCGCGCGCCAATGCGGTTGCTTCTGCTCGTCGAGGAAGGCGCCGGCGGAGATGCGCTCGATGCGGCCGGCCACGGTGCCGAAGCGGGAGAAGTCGAAGGCCTGCACCTTCACGGTCACGTCCTGGCCGATCTCGACGAAGCCGATGTCGCGCGGCCCGATCCGCGCCTCCACCAGGAGCGTGGCATCGGCGGGCAGGATCTCCGCCACCAACGCGCCCGGAGCCAGCACGGTGCCCGCACGCGTCACCGCCAGGCCGCGCACCACGCCGGCGCTCGGCGCGCGCAGCAGCACGCGCTCCGCGCGGTCCTCCAGCCGCAAGATCGCGGCTTCGGCCTCGGCGATCTCCTGCGCGATGCGCGCCGCCTCGGTGCGCGTCTCGTCGAGCGCGGTGGAGGCGAGCTCCGCCAGCCGCGCCTCGGCCTCGGCCAAGCTGCGCCCCGCCGTCGCGGCCTGCCCCGTCCCGCGCTCCTGCTCGGCCTCGGCGCCGAGCAGCAGGCGGGTCGCTTCCAGCACCGCGATGCGCGTGGTCAGCCCGTCGCGCGCCAGCGCCTGGCGCGTCGCGAGCTCGTCGCGGAACATCAGCACCTGCCGCTCCAGCGCGGCGGCCTGCGCGGTCAGGGTCGCGATCTCCCCGCGGCGCTGCGCGACCTGCTCGGCGAGCGTGGCGCGCCCCGCCCCCCGCGCGGCGCGGCGGCGGGGCCGCCCCCCCGCCC
>NZ_JBWXTD010000004.1:365325-367005 GCF_056682175.1 Falsiroseomonas sp. RANM36 | reverse complement strand
GTGCGCCAGACATTCAGATGCGTCTCCTCGGTCAGCGCATAGCCGATGGAGGGCGTGCCGTGATCCAGCACCGCGGCACGCAGCCCGATCGGTCCCGTCCGCAGCAGCGTGCCGTCGGCCGCCGGCAGCGCGGGCGGCAGCGTCCCGCCGGCCGCGAGCGCGGCGAGGCGCTCGGCCTGCAGCCGCAGCGCGGCGAGGCGCACCTGCATCTGGCCGAGCTCCGCGCGCGGCGCGGCGTCGTGCAGGCGCAGCAGCGGCTGGCCTTCCGCCACCGTCTCGCCTTCGCGCACCAGCACCGCCTGCACGATGCCGCCCTCCAGGTGCTGCACCGGCGCGGCGGCGAGCGAGGTCTCCACCTGACCCGGCGCGACTGCGATCTCGGGCAGCGGCGTCACCGCGGCCCAGCCGAGGAAGCCCGCGACGATGGCGGCGGCGCCGAGGATGGCGGCGCGTTCGGCGCCGCGCAGCCGCACCTCCTCCAGCGCCAGGATGTGGCGATCCGGGCTCGGCACCCGGCTCGGCTCGGGAAGGGCGAGGATGCGGCTCATCTCTGCGGTCCTGCGGGCTTGAAGACGGGCAGGCGCAGCGGCGCCGCCGGCGGATTGGCGCCAGGCACCGGCACCTCCTCCACCGCTGCATCGGCGATGCGCAGCACGCGGTCGGCCAGGCGCATGTGGCTCGGACGGTGCGTCGCCATCAGGATGGTGGCACGGCCGCGGCGGGTGCCGACCCCCCCCGCGAAGGCGGTGGCGGTCGCCTCGTCCAGGCCCGCGACGGGCTCGTCCAGCAGCAGCACCGGCGCGTCGCGCAGCAACGCCCGCGCCAGGCCGAGCCGCACCAGCAGGCTGCGCGGCAGGCTGCCCGTCGCGTTGTCGCCGACGCGCGTCTCGAAGCCTTCGGGCAGCGCCTCAACGGCTGCCAGGACATGCGCCTCCGCGCAGGCGCGGCGCAGCGCCTCCTCCGGCGCGTCGGGCGCGGCGAGGCGCAGGTTCTGCGCGATGGTGCCGTAGAGCAGCCGCGGCGTCTGCGGCACATAGGCGACGGCGCGGCGCAGCACCGCGGGGTCATAGGCGCGCACGTCATGCCCGCCGACCCGCACCACGCCGCCCTGCGGGCGATAGAGCCCGGCAACCAGCTGCAGCAGCGTGGACTTGCCCGATCCATCCGCGCCAGTGACGGCGACGACCTCGCCATGGCGGATCGCGAAGCTGGCGCCGGCCAGCACCGGCTCGGCCTGCGGGAGGTAGCGCAGGGAGACGCGATGGAACACCACGTCGCCGCGCGCTGGCGCCGCCATCAGGCCGCGCGCGGCGGCGGGGCGTTCCGTCTCCAGCGCCATCAGCCCGTCCACCTGCCGCATGGAGGCGCGGGTCTGCTCCCAGCGGGACAGCATCAGGAAGGCGCCCTGCATCGGCGTCAGCACGCGCCAGATCAGCATCATCCCGGCGATCAGCGCGCCCGCCGTCATCGCCCCGGCCAGCACCGCGCCGACGCCGAGCACCAGCGCCGCAAGGCCCGATAGCGCCACGATCGCCTGCGCCGCCGCGCCGATCCGCGCCGTGACGGCGGCGGCGCGGGCGGAGGCGAGCGAGGCGGCGGCCCCCCCCCCCCCCGAGCCCGCCCCCCCCCCCCCCCACACCCCCCCCCCCCCCCCCCCGCCCGGGGCCCCCCCCCCCCCCC
>NZ_JBWXTD010000004.1:361326-365315 GCF_056682175.1 Falsiroseomonas sp. RANM36 | reverse complement strand
GGGCGGCGGGGGGGGCGGCGGCCGCCGCCGCCGCGTAGCCGTCCGACCAGCGCTCCATCGCACCCGCGAGCCGCAGCGTGCGATGGCCCTCCAGCAGCTCGATCGCCAGCACCTCGCGCGCCTGGCCCGCCTGGGCGGCGGCGTTGATGGCGCGCTGCGCGGCGCCGCGCGTCGCGACGAACAGCAGCGCGAAGGCGAGCGCCGAGACGACGGGCACCACAGCGATCCAGCCGCCGAGCGCCAGCAGCAGCGCCAGCACCAGCAGCGTGAAGGGCAGGTCCAGCACGGCCAGCGCGAAGGCGCCGGTCAGCATCTCCCGGATGCCGGCGAAATCGCGCAGGCGCGAGACCTGCGCCGCGGTGCCGGCGCGCTCCACCAGCGCGGCGGGCAGCGCCATCAGCTGGCCGAACACGCCCTCCGGCACCAGGCGGTCCAGCCGCTCGCCGATGCGTGCGAGCGCGCGCTGGCGCAGCGCCCGGAAGCCGACTTCGCCGAGGGCGGCCAGCAGCACGCCCGCCACCAGCATCTCCAGCACGTCGGCCTGCCGCCCGGTGACCACCAGGTCGAAGACCAGCATGGTGAAGACCGGCACGGCGAGACCGAGCAGCGCAACGAGCGCGGAGATGCCGAGCAGCAGCGGCATCGCCGGCGCGAAGCGGCGGAACACGGCGCCGGTCCAGCTTTCGCGCGCGCGCACGGGCTCGGGCGCGCAGGGGATGTAGAGCGTGCCGGACAGCCGGCGGGCGACGCAGGCGCCGGCATGTCCCGTTGCGCCGTCGAACAGCAGCACCTCGCCGGCGGCGTTGCGGTAGAGCACGCAGGCGGGCTCGCCCGGACGCAGCAGCAGGGCGGGCAGGCGGCGCGGATCGAGCCCGCCGCGGCGCAGCCGCTCCGGCCGCGTCGGGAAGCCGAGGCGGCCGAGCGCGTTGCGGATGTCCGTCAGGTCCGGGCGTGGCTCGGCATGGGGCAGGGCGGCCAGGACGTCGTCCGGCCCGCCATCCCAGCGCAGCACGGCGAGCAGCGCCACGAGGCAGCGCGAGAGATCCGTCTCCGCGAGGCCCGGCGGATGCGCGGCGCGCAGCAGGCCGGGCCGCGTGCCGGTGATGCCGGCCGGCGGGTCGGCGACCGGGGGCTGGACGAAGGCGTTCACGTCGCGGGTTCCAGCTGTCCGCCGGCCAGCCGCAGCACACGGTCCGCGCGCGACAGCGCGGAGGGGCGATGGCTGACCAGCAGGATCGTCGCGCGGCCCGCAAGCTGGCCGAGCACGCGGCCGAGACGCGCATCGCCCTCGGGGTCGAGCTGGGAGGTGACGTCGTCCAGCAGCAGGATGCGCGGCTTGCGCGCCAGGGCACGGACCAGGCCGATGCGCTGCATCACGCCGCGCGGCAGCGGCATGCCGCCGGTGCCGACCGGCGTGTGCCAGCCGCCGGGCAGCCCGGCCGCGACGGCATCGAGCCCGAGCGCGGCGGCGAAGGCGAGCGCGCTTTCCTCGAACGCCGCCTCGCCGAGGGTGAGGTTCTCGAGCAGCGTGCCGGCCACCAGCGCCGGGTCGGGCGGCACCAGGGCGATGGCCTGCCGCGCGGCCAGATGGTCGTGGCGCGCGAGGTCCCGGCCGTCCACCAGCACGGCGCCCGCGGCAGGGCGCGCCTCCCCGGCGATCAGCCGCAGCAGGGCGGAGCGGCCGCTGCCATTCGGGCCGGTGATGCCGAGGAACTCGCCCGGCGCGACCGCGAGCGAGAGATCCTCGAACAGGTGGCCGCCGCCGATCAGCGGGCCGAAGCGGATGCCGCGCAGCGCGATCGCGCCCTGGCGCACCCGAAGCGGCGGCAGGTCCGGGCGGGCTTCCTGCGGGAGCAAAGCGAGCTCCGCCATGCGACGCCGCGCATCGGCCAGTGTCTGCCAGCGCACCCAGAGCGCGATGCCGCCGAGCAGCGGCTGCATGGAGCGACCGGCCAGCATGACGCAGGCGCTGAGCCCGCCGACCGTCAGCGCGCCGTCCAGCACCATCAGGCAGCCCCAGGCGGCGGTCGCCACGGTGGCGAGATGGGCGAAAAGGAGCCCGCCCTCCTGCGCGGCGGCAACCGCGCCGGTGAGCCTGCGGCGGAGCGCGGCCGTGCCGCCCTGCAGCCTGCCGTAGCGCCGCTCCAGCAGCGGCTCGGCGCCGAGCAGCTTCAGCGCGTGCAGGCCCTGCAGCACGTCGAACAGGAAGTTGAAGCGCCGCTCCTCCGCCGCGGCGAGGCGCTCCGCCCGCCGTCGCACGCGCCGCCCCACCGCCCAGCCCAGCAGCAGCACGCAGAGCAAGAGGCTGGCGGGGGCGACGGCGAGCGGGCCGCCGATCAGCGCGATGGCCAGCAGGTAGAGGCCTGCGAAGGGCAGGTCGAGGATCGCCTGCAGCGCCGGGCCGGACCAGGCCTCGCGCAGGGTGCCGATCGCCGCCAGTCGCTCGGAATACCAGCCATTGCCATGCGCCTCGAAGGCGGGGGCGGGAGTGCCGGCGATGCGCCGCATCGCGGCGGCCGGGGCGCGCGCCTCGGCCACCGCGGCCAGGCGGCCGAGCACCTCGGCCCGCGTGATGCGGAGCAGGAGTTCGAGCGCGATCGCTGCAGCGACGCCCAGGGCGATGAAGGCGAGGGTGCCCGTCGCGGCCTGCGGCAGGATCCGGTCATAGACCTGCAGCAGCGCGATCGGCAGCGCCAGCGCCAGCAGCGTCAGGAGGAGGGTCGCGAGCAGCAGCGCCGGCATGGCGCCCGCGCCATGCCGCGCGACGGCCATGCGCAGCGGCGCCGCAAGCCAGCGCGGGTCGGGCGCCGCCCCTGGCCGCGGACGGGGACCGGCGGACGGCGCAGGATGCGGGATCTGGGCAGGCTGCACGGGCGGCACTCGTCGCACGGCGCCGACCGGGAGCGGCGGCGCGGGCGGGAGGTTACGCCGCCGGTCCTAAATGGAGGTGAATCCCGGTTGCGGCGACGCCGCCGTCGCGCCGCGGTGGTCCGCCGCCCCCGCCGGCGTTCAAGCCGGGACCATGAAGTTGGCGGCGGCGGAGGCCCGGCCGATCAGCGCCGCGAGCGCCGGGTCCTCCTGCCCGCGTTCCGCGGTCAGCGCCTCGATCGGGCAGAAATACTCGTGCGGCTGCGGCACCTGCCCGCGGGCCACCGACTGGTAGTGGCGCTGCTTGAGCCCGTAGAGCACGCGGATGTCGCGCACGGGGAGGACCAGCGGCTCGGTCGGCTCGTCGCGCAGCAGCCGGATCAGGTGCCAGCGCGGCGTCGGATCGTTGGGTTCCGCCGGCTCCAGCATCCAGCGGACAGGGCAGGCCACCAGCAGCGAGGAGGTGGAGGGGGCGAAGCGGGCCCGCTTGTCCTGGAGGTTCTGCACCGAGCCGCAGGCCTCGATGCAGAGGATGTCGGCCCAGCGGTCGGCGGGATCGGGGCTGAAATGCAGCCAGAGCCCGTCGGGAATGGTCCGGAAGGTGTTGCTGCCCGGCAGCTTCAGGAAGGGCTGCCCGAGAATGTTGGCGTCGCCCGGCCGGGCCCGGAGCCAGGTGCCGGACTGGCGCTGGGTGCGCGGGGCGCCGGGGGGGCGCTGTGGCCATTGCCGCAGCCGGCGCCGGACGAGTTCGTCGAGCGGCCGCGACGTGTGGACCAGCAAGGCATCGCGCATCGGTTTAGATCCTCCGTGGAATATCAACCATACGTAGAACAAAACCAGGGACTCAGGCTGGCATCAAGGGGTTTGTGCGGCGTCCGTTAAGATTTTGCGCGTATTGGTTGATTTCTCTGTCCGGTAATGCGCGCAAAGGGGCTGTCGTTTGGACTCGTCCAACCCCACAGGAGCGGACTCGCTGCATGGGATTCCCCGCTGCTGTTTTGTTATGATTCAGTGAATTGCGTGATGTTTCTGAGGTCCGATGGGAGCATCATGCCCGTTCCGGGCCGTACGGGACGGCGCGGAATCAGAAAGGCCCTGCCCGCCGATGGCGGACAGGGCCT
>NZ_JBWXTD010000004.1:357679-361226 GCF_056682175.1 Falsiroseomonas sp. RANM36 | reverse complement strand
ACCGGGCGGATGGGCCGAAAAATCCCCTGCCATTCGCGCCTCAGGGCCGCTATTTCTCGGGCGGGGGCCGGGGCCTTGCCGGGACGGCGCGGCGCCGCCTTGGCGGCGCGGTGCCTTCAGCGGCGGGCGGTCATCGGCACGTAGTCGCGCCGGGTCGGGCCGGTATAGATCTGCCGCGGACGGCCGATGCGCTGCGTCGGGTCCTCGATCATCTCCTTCCATTGGCTGACCCAGCCGACCGTCCGCGCCACGGCGAAGATGACCGTGAACATGCTGGTCGGGATGCCCATCGCCTTCAGGATGATGCCCGAGTAGAAATCCACGTTCGGATAGAGCTTGCGGGAGACGAAATAGTCGTCCTCCAGCGCCACCTTCTCCAGTGCCACGGCCAGGTCCAGCAGCGGCTCGTCCTTGATGCCAAGCTCGCTCAGCACCTCGTGGCAGCTCTCCTGCATGATCTTCGCGCGCGGGTCGAAGTTCTTGTAGACCCGGTGGCCGAAGCCCATCAGCTTCACGCCGGAGTTCTTGTCCTTCACCTTCTCGATGAAGGACGGAATGTTGTCCACATGCCCGATCTCGCCGAGCATCTTCAGCACGGCCTCGTTGGCGCCGCCATGGGCGGGGCCCCAGAGCGCCGCGATGCCGGCCGCGATGCAGGCGAAGGGGTTGGCGCCGGTGGAGCCGGCCAGCCGCACGGTCGACGTGGAGGCGTTCTGCTCGTGGTCGGCATGCAGGACCAGGATGCGGTCCATCGCCTTCGCCAGGACCGGGGAGACCTGGTAGGGCTCGGCCGGCACGGCGTTGAGCATGTAGAGGAAGTTCGCCGCGTAATCGAGGTCGTTGCGCGGATACACGAAGGGCTGGCCCAGGCTGTATTTGTAGGCCATCGCCGCGATGGTCGGCACCTTGGCGATCAGGCGGAAGGCCGCGATCTCGCGCTGGCGCGCATCGCTCATGTCGATGTTGTCGTGATAGAACGCCGCCAGGGCACCGACCACGCCGCACATGATCGCCATCGGATGCGCGTCGCGGCGGAAGCCGTCGTAGAAGCGGCGGATCTGCTCATGCACCATGGTGTGGTAGGTGACGCCCTTGCGGAATTCCTTGAGCTGCGCCGCGCTCGGCAGGTCGCCGTTCATCAGCAGGTAGCAGACCTCGATGAAGTCGGAATTCTCGGCCAGCTGGTCGATCGGGTAGCCGCGATACAGCAGCACGCCCTCGTCGCCGTCGATGTAGGTGATCTGGCTCTCGCAGCTCGCCGTCTCGCCATAGCCGGGATCGAAGGTGAAGACGCCGAGGTCGGCGTAGAGCTTGCGGATGTCCACGACATCCGGCCCGATCGCCCCCTTCAGCACCGGCAGCTTGGTGCTTCGGTTCGTGCCGTCGAGCGTGAAGGTGACGGAGCCGTTGGGGGTCGTTGCCATGCTCTGCTTCCTCAAGGGCCGGCTGACCGGCTTGCGGGACCGCGGGGGGACGTGCTGATCGCGGCACCGTTATGGTGCGGCGCAATGTAGGGGCTGCTCCGCTGCCTTGGCAACGTCGCCCCGATGCGGTGAAGGTCGCAGGATCGCGTGAGCGGGCGCAGCCCGCGGCCGCCCGGCGTCTCAGTTGCGCTGGCGCCAGTCCTCGGGGCGCGCGAAGCCCCCGGCCCAGAGGCCGCGGGCCGCACGCCGCGCTTCGGCCTCCTTGGCGAGCAGGTCGGTGTCGTCCGCGCCCGCCAGGGCCCATCCGGCGGTCACCAGCCCGGCATTGAGCTCCGCCCCGCCGGCACTGCACAAGCCGAGCCCGCGCCCGAAGCGGTCGCGACCGGCAACCAGGCAGACCACCGAACGCCCATTCACCAGGCGCGACAGCGCCTCGGCCGCCGCGGCACCGCAATCGAACCAGCGTCCGGCGGCATCGGCGCAATTCTGCCCCCGCTCCGGCGCCGCGACGCCGGCCAGGCGCACCGTGCGGTCGCCGAGGCGCAGCGTGTCGCCGTCCACCACCCGCACCTCGGCGGCCAGTGCCGACCAATCCTGCTCGCGCGGGGCCGAGCCCATCAGGGCGGGCGGCACGCCGATGCCGGACAGCAGCGCAACCAGCGCGACGCCAGCCACGATCAGCGCCGGCGTGCGCCAACGCAGGGGAGACGCGGCAGGGCGGAAGATTCGACGAGGACGGCGCACAGTGTCTTGCAGGTTCTTGCGAAGGCCTACGCCTAACCTGAGGAGGGTGGCGCTTGCAAGCCCCTGCTCAACTGGCACGCGAACTAAAGAATCGCCCAGAAGTTATTGATTCCAGAAGACGCCTTGGTCGAGCAACGCCTCCCATGCCTGCGTCGCCCGGGCGCGCGCGCGCCGGGCGCGGGCCAGCGCCCAGCCCTCCGCCACGCCGCTTGCCCAGGTGAGGCCGGCACCACCCTTGCCCCGCAGATCGGCCATCAGACCGCGCGCCACCGCGGCATCATTGGCAAGCCCGAAGGCGTCCTGCACCTCGGCCAGCCGGCCGAGAAACCGCCGCGCGCGCTTGCGTCCCCAGAGCGGGGCGAAGAGTTCCGCCGCGTAGCGCATGCGCTTGCCTTCGATCCGCAGCGCATGGAACTCGGCATCCGGCAGTTCGGCGATGTGCCGGCCCGCCGCGGCGAGGCGCTTCCACCGGCGGTCGAGAACCCTGGCGCCGAATTCGGTCAGCGTTTCGCTCCGCCGCTCGGCCTGGGCATCCCGGGTCTCGTCGCGCCAGGGCCGAAGGATGGCGAGGCCGGTCGCGGTCCAGGCGACGCGGCGAAGCTCAGGCCCGTCCACCACCGGACGCAGCGCGTCATAGGCGTCCTCGCGCTTGTGCCGAGCGGCGCGGAGCAGGCCGGCGATGCGGGGGTCTTCCGGCAGCGCCTCGGCCAGCTCCGCCCCGAGCCCACCAAGCCACACATCCCAGTCCCGCGCCGGCCCCAGCACCTTCGCCATGTCCCGCAGGGCAACGTCGAAGCCACGCAGCGCCGCGCCGTCGCACGCCGGGCGGAACACCCGGAGCAGCGAGCGCAGCCGGCGCATGGCGACGCGCATCTGATGCACGCCTTCGGGCGTCGTCCCCGCCCGTGCCGCCGGCGCGTGCCACAGCAGCACTTCGGTGAGATGGCCGAGGGCGAGGCACAGCGCGGCCTCGACATCCAGCGAGGGATCGAGCAGCGGCGGACCCAGCCGCCGCGGGCGCAGCGGCTCGCCGCGCGCCAGCGCCCGGCCTTCCTCCGCCAGGGCGGCGCGCGGCGGCAGCAGCGGCACGGCCTCGGCCAGGGCGGCCATCGTTTCCAGCACCGCCGCGGGCGGGCCTGCCAGGGTGAGGCGGGCGGCCGGGCGCTCCTCCGCGACGCTGCGCAGCCGGCCCTTGAGCAGGGTGGCCTCCACCCCGCCCTGCAGGGCAACCTGGGCGAGCGTGCCTGCGAAACCGGCAACCGGCATGATCGCGCCGTCGCCGACCTCGAGCGGCACGGCGCCGGGCCCCCCCCGCGGAAACCGGGCCGGGGCGGCGGGCGCGGCCGCCCGGAGGCGCCCCGCGCGGGCAGCACCCGCCC
>NZ_JBWXTD010000004.1:350905-357669 GCF_056682175.1 Falsiroseomonas sp. RANM36 | reverse complement strand
CCGCGACCTCTTCAACGGTCGCGGGCGGCGTGCCCGGCAGCCAGGTGTCGCCCGGCGCAGGCAGAACCCGCAGCAGGCGTCGCGGGCCGCGACGGCCCTGCTCGAGCGCCAGCCCCGCCCCGGCCAGCGCCCCCTCGGGGGTGTCGAGCCAGGACAGTCCGACCGCCCGACCGCGGCTGCGCCCGGCGCGCCGCTCGGCCAGCGGTCCGCTGCGCAGCAGCCCTTCGGCCGCCGCGGGAGAGAGGGTCCCTTCCAGGACAAGCCCGGCAGCCGCCACCGCATCCTCGGGCGGCGCGGCCTCGGGCCGGATCTGCTCGGTAGCCGCGTCGCTCAGCCCGGTGTCTCCGTCATGTCGCCGGCCTCCGCGCTCGGCAGGTCGGCAGGGGCGAGCATGCGCACGAGGCGCCCGCCGCCCGCCTCCAGCAGGCGCCAGGGCAGGGCGACGCTGAACTCGGTGAGCGTCGCCGTGGGGTAGGACAGGGCGAGCCGGGCGGCGGTCGGACCGCCGCCGGCCATGCCGGCCGGGCCGACCAGCGCCATCGCGAGCTCGTGCAACCCGGGATTGTGGCCGATCAGCAGCACGCTGCGCGCGGTCTCCCGCACGCCGCGCAGCGTTTCCAGCAGCGCCTGCCAGGGAGCGAGGTAGAGCGCGTCCATCGGCTCGATCAGCGGCGAGCCGTCGAGCGGCCCGATGGCCTCCAAGGTCTGCAGGGTGCGCCGGGCGGAGGAGACCAGCACCACGTCCGGCGCCAGGCCGAGGTCGCGCATCGCCTCGGCCATCGCGGCGGCGTTGCGGCGGCCGCGCGCATTGATCGGCCGCGCATGGTCCGGCAGGCGCGGATCGTCCCAGGAGGACTTGGCGTGCCGCAGAAGCAGCAATTGACGCATGGGCCGGCATCCTAAGCACGGCCGCGCGCGCCTGTCTGCCTCGGCAGGGTTTCCGTTGTCCCGGCCGACCCCATCTGCCGCCGGCTTGGGACGATGGGGCTGAGATGACGGGACGGATCCTGGTGTTCGGGGCCACCGGCGGGATCGGCGGCGCGCTGGCGCGGCGGCTGGGCGCCCGCGGCGCGGCGCCCTTTCTGGTGGCAAGGGATGCGGCAAGGCTGCAGGCGCTGGCGGGCGAGCTTGGCGCCGGCTGGCAGGCGGCGGATGTGACCGATCCGGCGGCGCTGCGCGCGGCGGTGGCGGCGGCCGGCACGCCGCTGGCCGGGCTCGCCTTCTGCGTCGGCTCGATCCTGCTGAAGCCGCTGGCGCGGCTGACGGAAGCGGATTTCGCCGAGACCTTCCGGCTGAACGCCCTGGCGCCCGCGCTGGCGGTGCAGGCGGCGCTGCCGGCCCTGGTGGCGGGGGCGGGCAGCGTGGTGCTGTTCTCCTCGGTCGCGGCGCGGCGGGGCTTTGCCAACCATGCCGCGATCGGCGCCGCGAAGGCGGCCGTCGAGGGGCTGGCGGTGTCGCTGGCGGCGGAGCTGGCGCCCCAGGTCCGGGTGAACGTCGTCGCGCCGAGCCTGACGAAAACGCAACTCGCCGAGCCCTTGACCCGCAGCCCCCAGATGGCGGAGGCCATCGCCAGGCAGCATCCGCTGCAGCGCCTCGGCGAGGCGGAGGATGCCGCGTCCCTGGCCGACTTCCTGCTCTCCGACGCGGCGGGCTGGATGACCGGGCAGGTGATCGGGGTGGATGGCGGGCGCGGGGCGCTCGCGGGGAAGGGATAGGGCCATGCTGCTGCGCCGTGCGCTGTTCGGGCTTGCGCTGCTGCCGCTGCTGGATGACCGGGCCGTGGCGGCGCCGGGCGACCTTGCCTTCAAGGTGATCCGGGAGGGCCGCGAGGTCGGGACGCATCGCGTGACCTTCCGCGACGATGGTGGCCTGCTGCGCGCCCGCAGCCAAGTGCGCATCACCGTCACGCTCGCGGGCTTCACGGTGTTCCGCTACAGCCACGAGACCGAGGAAGCCTGGCAGGGCGAGCGGCTGGTCGGCCTGGCCAGCCGGCTCGAGAAGAACGGCCGGCAGACCGGCTGCGAGGTGCGCGCGGAGGGCGACGGGCTCCGGCTGCGCGGCACCGCCGGCAATGTCCTGTTGCCGGCCGCGGCCGCCCCCCTGACCTGGTGGCGCGCGGCGAGCTTCGCGCCCGGCGTGCCGCTGTTCGACCCGCGCGAGGGCCGGCCGGTGGAGCCGCGGCTGGAACGCCGCCCGGAGGCGGGTGGGCAGCGGGTGACGCTGGTCGGCGGGGAGGGGGCGGTGATCCTCTACGATGCCCGCGGCACCTGGGTCGGCTTCGAGACCACGGGCGAGGATGGCAGCGCGATCCGGTATGCGCGGGGGTAGCGCCCGCGCGCCGCGGGAGGCTTCCGGGCCGGTCCTGCGCGTCGTCCTTGGCGACCAGTGCTCCGACACGCTCAGCGCGCTGGACGGCATCGGCGCCGACGACGTCGTGCTGCTGGCCGAGGTGCGCGCGGAGTGCACCTATGTCCGCCACCACAAGCAGAAGATTGTCCTCGTGCTCTCGGCGATGCGGCACTTCGCGGCGCGGCTGCGCGCGCGCGGCATCCGCGTGGACTACGTCAGGCTCGACGATGCCGCGAACACGCAGACCCTGGCGGGCGAGGTGGCGCGCGCGGCGAGGCGGCACGGCGCGACGCGGATCGCCTGCACCCATCCGGGCGAGTGGCGCGTGCTGCAGGACATGCGGGGCTGGGAGGCGGCGACGGGCCTGCCGGTGGAGATCCGGGAGGATACGCGCTTCCTCTGCACGCTCGACCGCTTCCGCGCCTGGGCGGGCGCGCGCAAGCAGCTGCGCATGGAATTCTTCTACCGCGAGATGCGGCGCGAGAGCGGCATCCTGATGGAGGCGCCGGACCAGCCCGCGGGCGGGCAGTGGAACTTCGACCACGACAATCGTGCCGCGCTGCCGAAGGGGATGGTGCCGCCGAAGCCGCGCCGCTTCCCGCCGGATGCGGTGACGCGGGAGGTGATGGCGCTGGTCGCGCGCGAATTTCCCGACCATTTCGGCACGCTCGACGCCTTCGCCTGGCCGGTGACGGCCGAAGACGCGGCGGCCGCGCTCGCCGATTTCGTCGCGCACCGGCTGGCGGATTTCGGCAGCTACCAGGACGCGATGGCCGAGGGCGAGCCGACGCTGTTCCACGCGCTGATCGCTGCCGCGCTGAATGTCGGCATCCTCGATCCGCGCGATGCCTGCGCGGCGGCGGAGCGGGCTTATCGCCAGGGCCAGGCGCCGCTGAACGCGGTGGAGGGCTTCGTGCGGCAGATCCTCGGCTGGCGCGAATATGTCCGCGGCATCTACTGGCTCCGCATGCCGGACTATCGGGAGACCAATGCGCTGGAGGCGTATCGCCCGCTGCCCTGGTTCTACTGGTCGGGCGAGACGGAGATGGCCTGCCTGCGCGCGGCGATCGGGCAGACCCGCGACCTCGCCTATGCGCATCACATCCAGCGGCTGATGGTGACCGGCAATTTCGCGCTGCTCGCCGGCCTCGACCCGGCCGCGGTAAACGAGTGGTACATGGTGGTCTATGCCGACGCCTATGAATGGGTGGAACTGCCCAACACGCATGGCATGGCGCTGCATGCCGATGGCGGGGTGATGGCGTCGAAGCCCTATGCGGCCTCCGGCGCCTACCTCAACCGCATGTCCGACCATTGCCGCGGCTGCGCCTTCGACGTGAAGGCGGCGACCGGCGCGCGCGCCTGTCCGTTCAACTTCCTCTACTGGGATTTCATCGCGCGGCACGCGGCGCGTCTTGGGAACAACCCGCGCATGGCGATGCCGCTGCGCACGCTGGCCAAGATGGATCCCGCCAAGGTCCGCGCGATGCGCGACCAGGCGCGGGCGTTCCTGGACGGGCTGGAGGCGGCCGCGGCGCCGGCGGGAGTGCAGCGCCGCCTGCTGTGATCCTCGGCGCGTGCTTGTCAGCCGCGCACGCGCCGCTGGTCGGGATGCAGCGCGGCGCCGAGGATGTGCGTGCTCCGCCCGATCACATGCGCCGCGCCGCCGACGATCAGCGGGTCCGGCCCATGCACCACCGCTTCGTCCTTGCCGGGATAGGGCAGGGTGGTGAGGAAGAAGCGCATCGCCTCCAGCCGCGCGCGCCGCTTGTCGTTCGACTTCACGATGGTCCAGGGCGCGTCGGCGGTGTCGGTGTAGAAGAACATCGCCTCCTTCGCCTCGGTGTAGTCGTCCCACTTGTCGAGGCTCGCCTTGTCGATCGGGGAGAGCTTCCACTGCTTCAGCGGATCGGTCTCGCGCGCGCTGAAGCGGCGATGCTGCTCGTCGCGAGTCACGCTGAACCAGAACTTGAACAGGCGGATGCCGGAGCGGACCAGCATGCGTTCCAGTTCCGGCGCCTCGCGCATGAATTCGAGGTAGTCGGCCGGCGAGCAGAAGCCCATCACGCGTTCGACGCCCGCGCGGTTGTACCAGGAGCGGTCGAAGAAGACCATTTCGCCGGCGGCCGGCAGGTGCTCCACATAGCGCTGGAAATACCACTGCGTGCGCTCGCGCTCGGAGGGCTTCTCGAGCGCCACCACGCGCGCGCCGCGCGGGTTCAGGTGCTCCATGAAGCGCTTGATCGTGCCGCCCTTGCCGGCGGCGTCGCGCCCCTCGAACAGGATCACCACCCGCTCGCCGGCGGATTTCACCCAGGCCTGCGCCTTCAGCAGTTCCACCTGCAAGGGCGTCACCCGCTGCAGGTATTCCTTCTCGGTCAGGCGCGTGGCGTAGGGGTATTCGCCGGTCTCGAAGCTGCGCCGCACGGCCTCGGGATCGTGGCGCAGCGCGGCGGCGCGGGGGGGCCGGGTCAGCTCCGCGGCGGCGCCAGCGATGCTGCGGGCGGCTTCCGGCGCGTTCTCGGGCCTGGCAGCCGGTTCCGGCGGGCGGGCGATGTCGTCTGGCATGGACGGCCTCCAGGCGGTTGCAGCGGCCGCATTCTGCACCCGGCGACGGCGGCGCGGGCTGATCCATGTCAATCCGGTGACAGTTTCCGGCCGCGCCGGGTCAGGCCCAGGCCGGCAGGTCGATCCAGGCCAGATGCCCGCCCTTGCCGGCGCCGCAGTCGAGAAAGACGCAGCGCCCGCCTAGCAAGCCCTCCGTGACATAGGGGCGGCCATCGGTGGAGCGCCGCTCATGCCCGCAGACCACCAGCATGTCGCGCGGGATCCGGTCCACCCAGTCGTGCAGCCGCTCCGGCGATCCGTCCGGCCGTGTCCGGCCGGTGACCTGGCCGTAGATGGCGCGGGTGACGAGGCCGCCCGGCCGCGCCTCCCCGGCATCGGGCGGCGGGGCGGCGTGGAGCATGCCGGGATGGAAGCCGCCATGCACGAAGACCCGCCCGCCATCCCGGATCCAGGCCGGGGCGCGGGCGATCTCGACGATGGCGCGGGCCGTCAGCGCCGCCCCATCCGGCGCGGCGCCCAGCTGGGACAGGGTGCGGCCAAGACCCTCCGCCTGGACCCGCACCGGCGCGCCGGTCAGCGCGCGGCGCAGCTTGTGGTCGTGGTTGCCGAGCAGGAACAGGCCGCGACCCGCATCCATCAGCGCGAACATCTGGCGCAGCACGCCGGGGCTGTCGGGCCCGTGGTCGGTCAGGTCGCCGAGCTGCAGGACGAACAGGTCCTCGGCCTCGGCGCCGGCGATGGCGGCGCGGAAGGCCTCGGCCTCGCCATGCACGTCGGCCACCACCCTGAGCCCCGCGAAGCCGCGCCAGAGATGGCCGGGCGGCGTGCTCACGCCGCGTCCGCGCTGTCCGGGCGCAGGGCCGCGAGCGCCGCCAGCGCCCGCGCCCGCCCCTCGGCCGCGTCCACGATCGGCCGGGGATAGTCGCGGCCGAGCCGGATGCCGGCGGCGGCCAGAACGCCCGGCGGCGCTTCCCAGGGACGATGGATGAAGGCGTCGGGCAGCTTCGCGAGCTCCGGCACCCAGCGCCGGACATAGGCGCCGGCGGGGTCGAACTTCTCGCCCTGCAGCACCGGGTTGAACACGCGGAAATAGGGCGCAGCGTCGGTGCCGCAGCCCGCGACCCACTGCCAGGAGGCGCTGTTGGAGGCGAGGTCGGCGTCGAGCAGCGTGTCCCAGAACCAGGCCGCGCCGTCGCGCCAGGGCTGCAGCAGGTGCTTCACCAGCAGGCTGGCGGCGACCATGCGCACCCGGTTGTGCATCCAGCCGCTGCGCCAGAGCTGGCGCATGCCGGCATCCACGATGGGATAGCCGGTGCGGCCCTGCTGCCAGGCCGCCAGCAGCCGCGCATCCTTCTGCCAGGGGAAGTTTTCATACGCCGGCCGGAGGCAGCGCTCGGGCATCTCCGGCCGGTGCCAGAGCAGGTGGTAGGAAAACTCCCGCCAGAGGATCTCCTTCAGGAAGGTTTCCGCCCCGCTGCCCTGCGCCGCCTGGCGCGTCGCATGCCAGACCTGTCGCGGCGAAACCTCGCCCCAGCGCAGATGCGGCGAGAGGCCGGAGGAGCCTTCGACGCCGGGCAGGTTCCGGGCGGAATCGTAGCGGGCCAGCGGGCCGGCGGCGAAGCGGGCGAGGCGTGCCTGGGCGCCGGCCTCGCCGGGCTGCCAATGGGCGTCGAACCCGGCCGCCCAGTCGGGCTCGCCCGGGACGGGATAGAGGCCGAGGCTGTCCAGGCTCTCGCCGCCGGCGGGCGGCTCGGCGCCCGGGATGGCGGCGGGGGCGGGGAGCGGCGCGCCGGGGGGGGCGGCGGGCCGCGAACCCGGCCCGGAGGGCGGGTTGGCCGCCAAAGGCC
>NZ_JBWXTD010000004.1:333159-350805 GCF_056682175.1 Falsiroseomonas sp. RANM36 | reverse complement strand
GCGCCCGGGCCGCCCCCCGCGCTCCCCGGCGCGCGTTAGCCCGGCCGTTGATCGTTCAAACGCTGCGGCGCAGCCCCAACGCCAGCGTCGCGATGCCGTTCGCGCGGCCCGAGCCGTCGAGCAGGCTCGCCATCGGCGCGGCCGCCTGCGTCGTCGAAAGCTGCGCGACATAGCGCTGCGCCATGCGCGACACCGCCTTCGGGTCCTTGAGGTCCGCGACGTCGAGCCGCCGCGTCAGCAGGTCGCGCTGCTGCTCGAAGCTCAGCAGGCCGAACTGCTCCGGCAGGCCGAGCGCGCCGCGCGCGACCGTCGCCAGCGCGCGGTCCGCCATGAGCTGGGAAATGGTAGAGGCGTTGCCGGCCATGCGCTTGAAGTAGAGCGCCTCCCGCAGGCCGGGATTGGCGTCGCCCATCGCCTTCTCGTAGCGATTGGTGAGTGCGCCGCTGACGATGCGTTCCACCAGCGCGCCATCGGCCAGCGGCGCGGTGGTGCGGCCGGCGAAGGCCTGGGCGAGTTGCTTCCAGCGCGGATCGGTCAGCCGGCTCACCAGGCTGCCCTCCGCGGCGGGATCCTCGGTCAGGACCTTGCGCAGCATGGCGCGCTTGTCGATCTCGGATTCGAGCTGGAAGGCCTCCAGCACGACCGTGAGGGTGCGGCGGTCCTTAAGCAGCGCCCCGGCATCGGCGATCTGCGGCGCGCGTTCGCGGAAGCGGGCCATGTCGGCGGCCACGTCGCGGCGCGCGGCGAAGCGGTCCTGCAGCGCCGCACCCTGGCGCTCCGCCACCGACAGCGCGTTGAGGCCGCCGATGCCCGCGAGCATCTCAGGCGGCGCCGGCGACGAAGGGAAGGGGTGTCGCGGCGGCGGCCGCCTGCTGCGCCTCCAGCCCCGCGATCATGTCGCGATGGAGCGCGATCAGCGCATCGAGCCCTGCCTCGTCGCTCATGCGCGCATCCACTTCGCGCTGTGCCCAGAGGCCGAGCGAGATGAGCCGGCCCTTCAGATCGGGCGGCAGCGCATTGCCGGGCTGCGCGAGATCCGCGATCAGCAGCGACCACAGCCGATGCGCCTTGTGCAGCGCCGCGACGCGCGAGGGAACATCCGTCGCGCCGGCGAGCAGGCCGTTCACGTAGCGGAAGGCGCGCAGCTCGATCTCGCGCGGGTTCGCGGCGGCGTTCTGCTGGGCGGCGTAGCGTGCGTGCATCATGCGGCGGCGGCGCTTTCCCTGGCGCGAGGAGAAGCGGGGGGGGGGGGGGGGGGGGGGGGGGGGGGGGGGGGGGGGGGCGGGGGCGGGCGGGCCCCCCCGGCGGCCAGCATCGCCTTCGCGAAGGGCGTGTAGACCGCATAGGGCCTGCCGCTGCCGGAGGCGAAGCCGTGCGGCTCGCGCAGCAGGACGGTGGTGTGCAGCTGCAGCGCGCGGCCGGCATCGCACAGCGCCTCGTGCACCCGGCGCGACTGCGCGCGCGCCCAGGGCTCGACCGCGCGGCCGGCATGCACCGTCCCGGCGCCGAGGCCGGCGGCAAGCGCCGGCAGGATGGTCTCGGCGCGGCCCCTGGCCAGCAGCAGCGGCGCGCCGCGGGCTGCGAGGCTTTCGCCGAGCGCCGCCAGGCTGTGCTTCAGCCACCAGCGCGTGGCGCCGCCATAGGCCTGCGTGCCGGCGGCCTCGTCGTCCAGCACGAAGACCGGCAGTACGCTCTGCCCGCCGGCGCAGGCGGCCGTGAGCGCGGCGTGGTCGGCAAGGCGGAGGTCGTGGCGGAACCAGAGAAGGGCGGTCGCGGTCATGCGCTGCATGTAGGGCGTCCGGCGCCGAACGGCAGCGGCCGCGGCACGGCTGAACCAAATCGGCGGGGCCGCGTTGGGTCGGCGTTCGGGTGGTGCCGACGACGGAGGCGCCCTCCGCAACCAGCCACAGGAAGGATGACGACATGACCTCCATGCAGAGGCGTGGGTTTCTCACGCTCGGCTCCCTGGCCGCCGGATCGCTGGTCGCCCCCACGGTCCTCCGCGCGCAGGGATCGCAGCCGACGCGCACCATCGCCGACACGCTCGCCGCCGACACCCGCTTCAAGCAGTTCCTCGACCTGATCGTGCGGCTGAGCGCCACCTCCATGTTCCAGCAGGCTTCGCCGATGACGGTCTTCGCGCCGGTGGACCAGGCCTTCCTCGGCGCGCCGGCCGGGCTGCTGCAGGACCTGGTCGGCACGGTCGGGTCGGGCAACACCGGCGACGATTCCGAGCGCGAGCGCGGCCTGGCCCTGATCCGCAACCACGTCATCGCCGGCGACTTCGCCCCGGCGCAGCTGAGCGGCAGCGACCGTCGCGTGCAGACGCTGAACGGCGGCGACCTGCAGATCTCCGGCTCGGGCGACAGCCTCACGATCCGGAATCCCGCACCGGGCACGCAGCTGGGCGCCTTCGGCGCGGCGGGGATGCAGGCGGCCGCGCCGGCCCAGCTCGTCGGCAGCCCGGTGCGCGCGAGCAACGGCGTGATCTACCCGATCAGCCAGATCATCTGGCCGTAAGTGGACACCGCGGATGGCCTGGTGGCGGCGACGCCGTCAGGCCATCGCGCCTGCCGCATGCCGCAGCGGGCCGGTCGGGAAGCTGAACAGGCGGCCGCTGCCGAGCAGGAAGGCGCGGCCGCCGCGCGGGAACAGGCGGGCGATCGCCGGATCGGCGATGTCGAGCCCGCCGGTATAGGCGCCGAAGGCCGGCAGCAGCAGGCGCCTCGCATCCGCGACGAAACAGGGGCGCGTCACGCCGCCGGCCCGCGTCGGCATCGTCGCCTTCGGGTGGAAATGGCCGGAAAGCTCCCCGGTGGCGCCGGGCTGCGCGACATGGCGGAAGACCAGCCGCTCCAGCCGCCATTCCGCCACCGCGACGCCCGGCAGCCCGACCGGCGGAGCCGGATCGTGGTTGCCCAGCACCCAGACCACCTCGAGCCCCGACAGCAGGCGCAGCAGCAGTGCGGCGTCGCCTGGCGACAGGCGCGTGCAGCCCGCCGCGTCATGAAAGCTGTCGCCGAGCAGGACCAACCGCTGCGGCCGCCAGCGCCGCAGTGCGAGGCCGAGCCGCTCCAGCGTCTCCTTCGTGTCGTAGGGCGGCAGCATCGCGCCGCGCGCGGCGAAATGGCTGCCCTTCTCGAGATGCAGGTCGGACACCGCCAGAAGTTGCTGGGCAGGCCAGGCGACATGGCCGGCGGGATCGAGCATCAGCCGCTCGCCGGCGAGGTGGATCGGGGCTGCGATCATGAGGTGGGCGTGGCCAGGCCTTTCGGGGCTTTCCAGGGCAGTCGGCGGCGCGTGTCGCGCGCGCGGTCGCGCGGGCGGCGGACACGGTCGCGGTCGCCGCGGGCGGGGATGTGGTCGGTGAGCTCGGCCAGCGTCTCGCTGAACAGCTCGGCACCGCCGGTGACCTCCTCGACCATCGCCGCGGCCTCGGCGAGCAGCGCATCCTCGGCGCCGCCCGAAACCCATTCGCGGCCCTTCTCGATCAGCGATGGCACGGCCAGCGGCGAGACGCGATCGAGCGCGCGATGCACGATGCCGCCGCGCCGCGCGCGTTCCAGCACCAGCCCGATGCGCGCGACGTCGGTGAGGCCCGTCGCGGCTTCCTGGCGGGTGGCGCGCAGCAGGATGTGCTGCGGCTCGTGCTTGCGCAGCACGTCGTAGATGAGGTCGGCCGACATCGTCATCTGCCGGCGCGATCTTTCCTGGTTCGGATGATTCTTCTCGATCAGGCCCGCAACGATGGCGATGTTCCGGAAGCTGCGGCGGAGCATGGAGGAATCGGCCATCCATTCCTCCAGCTCCTCGCCGAGCAGGTCCTCCTCGAAGAGGCGCTCGACGCCGGTGGGCTCGAAGGCGGACCAGCAGGCCAGCACGTAGTCGGTCGCGAGGTAGCCGAGCGGCCCCATGCCCAGCCGCTCCATGCGCTTCGTCACCAGCATCCCCAGCGTCTGGTGCGCCAGCTTCCCCTCGAAGCCATAGGCGAGAAGAAAAAACTTGCCGCCGCGGGGGAAGGTCTCCACCAGCAGCCCGTCCTTCGGCGGTACCACCGAGACGTGGCGCTGCAGGCGCAGCCATTCCTGCACCGGCTGCGGCAGGTGCTTCCACGCCTTCGGATCGGCCAGGATGCTGCGCACCCGCGCGGCCAGCCAGGTGGAAAGCGGCATGCGGCTGCCGCCATAGACCGGCACGCGCGGCTCCCCGCCGCTCGCGCGCGTGCAGAGCGCGACGAGCCCGTCCAGCCCTTCGAAGCGCAGCAGCTGGCCCGCGAAGATGAAGGCGTCGCCGGGCGTGAGGGAGGAGACGAACCATTCCTCGACCTCGCCGAGAACGGCGCCGCCGCGCAGCCGCACCTTCAGCATGGGCAGGTCCACGATGGTGCCGAGGTTCATGCGAAGCTGCCGCGCGACCGCGTTGGAGCGGACATGCACGCGGCCCTCGGAATCGCGGAACAGGCGGCGGAAGCGGTCGTAGTTGCGGAGCGCGTAGCCGCCATCCTCGACGAAGCGCAGCGCATCGTCGAAGTTTTCGCGCGTCAGCATCGCATAGGGCGCTGCGCGCCTGACTTCGGCGAAGAGGTCATCGGGGACGAACGGCCCCGCCACGGCAACGGCCAATATATGCTGGCAGAGGACGTCGAGGCCGCCGGGGCGGGGCGGGTCGCCGTCCAGCTCCTGCGCGCGGATCGCCTGGCGCGCGGCGATGCACTCCACCACCTCGAAGCGGTTGGCGGGGACGAGCACGGCGCGGGAGGGCTCGTCCATCCGGTGGTTGGCGCGGCCGATGCGCTGCAGCAGGCGCGCGACGCCCTTCGGCGCGCCCACCTGCACCACCTGGTCCACCGCGCCCCAGTCGATGCCGAGGTCGAGCGAGGCGGTGGCGACCACCGCGCGCAGCTTCCCTGCCGCCATCGCGGCTTCCACCTTGCGCCGCTGCTCGACCGTCAGGCTGCCATGATGGAGGCCGATCGGCAGGTTGTCGTCGTTGAGCCGCCACAGCGCCTGGAAGCATAGCTCCGCCTGCGCGCGCGTGTTGACGAAGACGATGGTGACGCCGGCCTCGCGGATGCGCCGATAGACCTCCGGCATGGTGGCAAGGCCCATCTCGCCGCCCCAGGGCAGGCGGCCTTCCGGCAGCAGCAGGTCGATCTGCGGCTCCGCGCCGCCCGCGCCGACCACCAGCGCCACGTCATCCGCGCGCGCGGTGGGCGAGAGATAGCCGCGCAGCGGATCGGGATGCGCGACGGTGGCGGAAAGCCCGACGCGCCGCATGCCCGGCGCCAGCGTCGCCAGCCGCGCAAGGCCGAGGGCCAGCTGGTCGCCGCGCTTGGTCCCCGCCAGCGCATGGATCTCGTCCACCACCACGGCGCCGAGGCCGGCGAAGAGCTCCGGCGCATCCTCGAGCGTCAGCAGCAGGGCGAGGGATTCCGGCGTGGTCAGCAGGATCTGCGGCGGGTCCTGGCGCTGGCGGGCGCGGCGATTGGCAGGCGTGTCCCCGGTGCGCGTCTCGATGCGCAGGCCGAGCCCCATCTGCTCGACCGGCGTCATCAGGTTGCGCGCGATGTCCACCGCGAGCGCCTTCAGCGGCGAGACATAGAGGGTGTGCAGTCCTGGTCGGGGCCGGGCGTGCAGGTCCACCAGGCTCGGCAGGAAGCCGGCAAGCGTCTTGCCGCCGCCGGTCGGCGCGATCAGCAGCGCGCTTTCGCCGCGCCGGGCGGCATCGAGCAGCGCAAGCTGGTGCGGCCGCGGCGCCCAGCCGCGCCCGGCGAACCAGCCGGCAAAAGGTTCCGGCAATGTTCCCATGCGGCGGCGAATATGGCGCCGCTTTCGCCAGCCGGGAAGGGCGGGTCAGCCCGCCGTCGCCGCGCGGTCGAGCAGCGTCTCGGCCAGGCGGCGCAATTCGGGCAGCGCGTCCGGCGCGATCTCGAGGTCGTTGCCGCGGTTGTTCGCCACCACCCAGGACTCGCCCACCTGGTCCACGACGGCGATCGCATAGGGGAAGTCGCGGAACATCGCGATGTCGGCATAGCTGCGGGAGCGGCGGATATATTGGGTGCTGGTGATCTCCAGCATGGCCGTGCCGGGGCGGCAGAAGATGGCGTTGGTCAGGCCGGCGCCATGCACGCCGACGACCAGCCGCGCCTCCGCCATCAGGCGCATCTGCTCCTCCACCTTCATGCCGGTGAAGCGCACGGCTTCCAGGCCGAGCGGCGCGAAGGCCTCCAGCAGCGCGTCCTCGTTCACGAGGCAGCGGTTGTCCACGTCCCGGCGGGAGATCAGCAGGGCGCGCCCGGGCCCGCGCGGCATCGCCGCGACCTCGGCCGCGATGCGCTCCAGGAACACGGCGGTGGTCGGCTTGATGCGCGTGAAGGTCTGGCCGACGCCGCGCCAGTCCAGGAAGAAGAGGGCCTGGTCCATGTCGAAGCGGGGCTTCTCCATGGGCTGCACCAGGGGCAGGAGGTCCGGGAAGAAGCGGGCGATCGAATCCATCACGAAGGGCTGTGGCGCCGGCTGGCCGATGACAATGCGATCCAGCGGGCCGAGGCCAAGGCGGCGATAGGCCGCCAGCGCCTCCAGCCGCGGCAGGGATTCCGTCATCCAGTGGAAGTAGTTGCGGAAGCCGGGGGTGTGGATCAGGGCGGTCGCGCCCGGCAGGCGCGGCAGCTTGCCCCGGGCGCGCAGCAGGTCGAAGGGCGGTTCCGCTTCGCGCATCGTCCCGAAGCGGTTGTGGTGGACCGAGCCGGGCACCAGCGCGCCACCTGCCCAGATGGCGCCGCCATTGAGCGTGGCGTCGCCGGCGCGCAGCAGGGGGTCGGGCTTCAGCGGCACCGGGGCGGCGTATTGCTGCGCCATGAAGCGGCTGTCGGCGGCGAAGGCGGCCGCGCCGGAGAAGGGCGGGTGCTCCTCCGCGCGGCGGCGCAGATCCACCAGGGGGAAGGGGCCGCGCGGCAGGTTCGGGGCGGCCGGCTGCAGGCCGGGAACGACCGCTTCCACCGGGAGGCCGCGCAGGGCGGTGGCAGCTCCGTCAGTCATGCGTGGAGCGAGCCCGCCTCTGCCGCGCGATCATGCCGCCTCGATATATCACGGGCTCGGCTTACCAGCGCCGCCGGCCCGCGGGAAGCCGAGCGCGGTTGATGCGCCATGCCCGCGCCCCACATCGTCCCGGCGAGCCGAGATGACAGCCCCCCACCCCGCCAGCTGGATGCGCGTGACGCCGCAGGGCCTCTACTGCGAGCCGGGCGACTTCTTCGTGGACCCGCCGCGGGCCGTGCCGCGGGCCGTGATCACGCACGGCCATTCCGACCATGCCCGCCCCGACCACGGCGCGGTTCTGGCCACGCCGGAGACGCTGGCGATCATGCGCGCGCGCATGGGCGCCGATCGCGCCGGGCGCGTGCAGCAGGCCCTGGCGCCGGGCGAGGGCATCACGCGCAACGGCGTCGGCATCCGGCTGGTGCCGGCCGGGCATGTGCTGGGCTCGGCCCAGGTGGTGCTGGAATGGCAGGGCAGCCGCATCGTTGTCTCCGGCGACTACAAGCGCCGGCGCGACCCGAGCTGCGCGGCCTTCGAGCCGGTGCCCTGCGACGTCTTCGTCACGGAGGCGACCTTCGCCCTGCCGGTGTTCCGCCATCCCCCCGCCGAGCAGGAGGTCGCAAGGCTGCTGGAGAGCGTGCGGCTGTTCCCGGACCGCGCGCATCTGATCGGCGTCTATGCGCTCGGCAAGTGCCAGCGGCTGATCCGGCTGCTGCGGGAGGCCGGCTGGGACCGGCCGATCTGGCTGCATGGCGGGCTGATGGCGCTCTGCGCGCTGTATGAGGAGCTGGGCGTGACGCTCGGCGACCTGCGGCCCGTGCCGATGGAGCGCAAGCGCGGCGCCGGCGGCCAGCTCGCGGGCGAGATCGTGCTGGCGCCTTCGGGCGCCGAGGCGACACCCTGGGTGCGGCGCCTGGCCGAGCCGGTGGTCTGCGCCGCCTCCGGCTGGATGCGGGTGCGGCAGCGGGCCAAGGCGAAGGGCGTGGAACTGCCGCTCATCGTCTCCGACCACGCCGACTGGGCGGAACTGCTGCAGACGGCGGAGGAGGTGCAGGCGCCCGAGATCTGGGTGACGCATGGGCGGGAGGATGCGCTGTGCCATGCGCTGGCGCAGCGCGGCGTGCGCGGGCGTGCGCTGCACCTGGTCGGACGCGGCGAGGAGGACGAGGAGCCCGAGGCCGCGCCTGCCCCGGCGGACGGCGCATGAGCCTGCCAGCCTTCGCGGCGCTGCTCGAACGGCTGGTCTTCACGCCGGGCCGCAACGCCAAGCTCGCCCTGCTGCGTCAGTATTTTTCGGGGCAACCCGACCCGGATCGGGGCATCGGGCTCGCCGCGCTGACCGGCGAACTGACGCTCCGCGCGGCAAAGCCCGCGCTGGTGCGCGAGCTGGTCGCCGAGCGCACCGACCCGACGCTGCTGGCGCTCAGCCACGACTATGTCGGCGATTTCGCCGAGACCGTCGCGCTGATCTGGCCGCAGCGGGAGGGCGTGAATGCGCCGCCGCCGGGCCTCGCCGAGGTGGTCGAATGCATGGAGGTGACGCCCAAGGCCGCGCTTCCGGCGATGATCGCGGGCTGGCTCGACACGCTCGACGCCAATGGGCGCTTCGCGCTGATCAAGCTCGTCACCGGCGGGCTTCGCGTCGGCGTCTCCGCCCGCCTCGCCAAGACCGCGCTCGCCGACTGGTCGGGGCAGGAAGTGGATGCGATCGAGGAGGTCTGGCACGGGCTGGAGCCGCCCTACCGCCCGCTCTTCGCCTGGCTGGAAGGGCAGGGGCCGCGGCCCGATCCGCGCGACGCGCCGGTGTTCCGACCGCTGATGCTGGCGCATCCGCTGGAGGAAGCGGATCTCGGCACGCTCGACCCCGCGACGCATCGCGCGGAGTGGAAATGGGACGGCATCCGCGTGCAGCTCTCGGCGACCGCGGGAGGCCAGCGCATCTGGTCGCGCGGCGCGGAGGACATCTCGGGCAGCTTCCCCGAGATCGTCGAGGCGATGGATTTTCGCGCCGTGGTGGATGGCGAGCTGCTGGTGATGCGCGACGGAGAGGTCGCGCCCTTCTCCGACCTGCAGCAGCGGCTGAACCGCAAGCTCGTCACGCCGCGCATGATGGCGCAGCACCCGGTCGCCGTGCGGCTCTACGACATGCTGTTCGAGGGCGATGAGGATCTGCGTGCGTTGCCCTTCGATGCGCGGCGCGCGCGGCTGGAGGACTGGTTCGCGCGTACGCGCCCGGCGCGCATGGACCTCTCGGCGATGGTGCCCTTCGACAGCGTGCCGCAACTCGAGAAGATCCGGGCCGGCGCGCGGGAGGCGGCGATCGAGGGGCTGATGATCAAGCGCGCCGACAGCGCCTATGTCGCCGGGCGCGTGAAGGGGTTGTGGTGGAAGTGGAAGCGCGCGCCGCTCAGCGTGGATGCGGTGCTGATGTACGCCCAGCGCGGTCACGGCAAGCGCAGCAGCTACTACTCGGACTACACCTTCGGCCTGTGGCGGCCGGACGGGCAGGGCGGCGAGGAGCTGGTGCCGGTCGGCAAGGCCTATTCCGGCTACACCGACCAGGAGCTGCTCTGGCTCGACCGCTGGATCCGCAACAACACCACCCAGCGCTTCGGTCCCGTGCGGGAAGTGGAGAAGGCGCTGGTGATGGAGGTGGAGTTCGACGCGGCGCAGCGCAGCGGCCGCCACAAATCCGGCGTCGCGCTGCGCTTCCCGCGCATCGCCCGCATCCGGCGCGACAAGCCGGCGGCGGAGGCCGACCGGCTCGACACGCTGGAGCGAATGATCGTCGGCGCGGCGGAGGACTAGCCCCCCGCGACGGCGATTCAGGCCGGTTTCGGGCCGGCTGCCGCGATGGCGGCGTGCGCGCCCGCCAGCGCCTCGCGGATCTTCGCCTCCTTCGTCTCGTCGAAGGAGCTGCGCATCAGCGTGCCGCCCGAGCCTTCCAGCGCCGGCAGGACCTTGTCGGCCGTGACCTTGCGGATCAGCAGGAACAGCGCGGCGTTGCCGGCATGCAGTTCCTTCGCCACGTCCTTCATGAACTGGTCGTTGATGCCGACATCGGTGAGCTTGCCGCTGAGCGCGCCCGAGGCGGCGCCGATCGCGGCGCCGGCGAGCGGCATCAGGAAGATCAGCCCGATCAGCGTGCCCCAGAGCGTGCCGCCTGCCGCGCCGGCGAGCGTCGGGCTGAAGAGCTGGTTGAGCTTCACCTCGCCATTCGGCTGCTTGACCGCGACCACCGCGTCGCCGAGCTCGATAAGGTACTCGCGCTGCAGGCCGATGAGCTTGCTGCGCATGTCCTCGGCCTGCTTCTCGGTCGGGAAACTGATCACCACAAGGTCTGCCATGTGTGCCTCCTCTCGCCGCGCGGGGGCGCGGCCGGCGGCAGCAAAGCACGGTCGTCGGCCGAGGCGCAGGGCCGTGCCTGACCAAATTGTGCGGAGCGTCGGTTTCGCGGCGGCGCGTGGTTGGCGTCGCGCGGCGCCGCGCATTAGGCTTGCGCGGCCCTCGGCTGGGCCGGGGCAAGGCTTTGGAGGCAGGTGGCCATGAGCGAGGGCGTGGCAGAGACGCAGCGGCCGGCCGCGCCCGTGCCGCCACAAGCGGCCGAGCCGGCCACGCCCAACTGGCGACGCACCGCGCTGGTGCATCTGGCGATGGTGGCCGCGGCGCTGCTCGGCATCGCCTTTACCAGCCTGGCGCGGCCCGCGGCGGACCAGCCCGGCGGCGGCGTGTTCTGGGTTTGGATCGCCCTCGTGCCGGCCTATTTCGCGGCCTGCCTCTGGCATGGCTGGGCCCGCGCCACCGCCGACCGGATGCGCACCCGGCTGGTGGTGACGCAGGCGCTGCACTGGCTGGCCTTCCTTGTCGCCATGTACGTGGTCCTGACGCCCGAGGTCCGCGGCGTGCTGAACGACAACGCCGTCGGCCTGATGCTGCTCAGCCTGCTGGCGATGGGAACCTTCGTCGCCGGGGTGCATGCCTGGTCGGCGGCGATCTGCGCCACCGGCGTGCTGCTGGCGCTGGCGATCCCGGTGATCGCCTGGCTCGACGAGAATGTCGTGCTGCTGCTGGTCGGGCTGAGCCTGGTGGTGCTGGTCGGCGGCGCCGTCCTCTACTATCGCCGCCTTCGCCCGGCGCATTGACCCGCGCGCTTCGCGGTGGTGCCCTCCCGGCGCCATAGAGGAAGCGCGCCATGCCCATCGTCCCGAACCAGGTTCGCAAGCGTCTCGCCGAGGGCGGGCTCGCGCTCGGCTTCGGGGTGCACAACCTGCGCGGCAGCGCGGTCGGCATGATCGCGGCGGCCAGCGGCTTCGACTGGCTGTTCATCGACATGGAACACGGCGCGATGAGCGTGGACGACGCCACGCGCATCTCCATCGCAGCGCTGAGCCAGGGCGTCACGCCGATCGTGCGCGTCTGCAAGGATGCGCTGTCCGAGGGCACGCGCTGCCTCGACAACGGCGCGATGGGCGTGGTGGTGCCGCATGTGGACACGCCGGAGGAAGCGCGGGCGGTGGTGCAGGCCTATCGCTTCCCGCCCACGGGGATGCGCAGCTGGGGCGGGCCGCCCTTCGCCTATGGGCTGGCCGCGGTGGACCCGGCGAAGGCACAGGCCGAGCTCAATGCCGAGATCCTGGTCGTCTGCATGGTCGAGACGCCCGAATCGGTCGCGAATGCCGACGCCATCGCCGCCGTGCCGGGGGTGGATGTGCTGCTGATCGGCACCTCCGACCTGACGGCCACGATGGGCATCGCTGGCCAGTTCGGCCACCCCGATGTGCGCCGGGCCTATGAGACGGTCGCCGCCGCCTGCGCGAAGCATGGCAAGGTGATGGGCATGGGCGGCGTCTATGACGAGACGGTCGCGCCCGAATACATCCGCTTGGGCGCGCGCTTCATCCTCTCGGGCTCCGACCACGCCTTCCTGATGGCCGGCGCGACGGCGCGGGCGAAATTCCTGCGCGGCCTCGGGTAGCGGCTCAGCCGGCCAGCGCGCGCAGCAGGGTGGAACCCGGGTTGCTCGGCTCGAACAGGTGCAGGCCGAGCTCCTCGGCCAGCGCCTCGCACGCCAGCAGGCCGCGGAGCGGGTTGCCCGCAGGATCGAGCCGCGGGCTGAACACGCCGATGCCGAGCTGGCGATTGACCACCGCGACAAGGCCGCCGCCGACGCCGCTCTTCGCCGGCACGCCGACGCGGCAGGCCCAGTCGCCGGCGCCGTCATAGAGGCCGCAGGTGAACATGACGGAGAGCGTGTCCCGCACCGCCTCCACCCCGAACACCTCGGCCCCGGTGACCGGGTTGGTGCCGACATTGGCGAGCGTCGCGCCCATCAGCGCCAGGTCGCGCGCGGTGACGGAGAGCGCGCATTGGCGGAAATAGATGTCCACCGCCTCCTCCGCCGCCACGCCGAACACGCCCGCGCCGTGCAGCAGATGCGACAGGGCCCGGTTCCGGTGCCCCGTGGCGGCTTCCGAATGATACACCGCCTCATCGAGCACGAGGCGCCGCCCGGCGGCGCGCGAGAGGCGGTCCTGCAGGGTCGGGAAGGCCTGGGCGCCTAGCGCGTCGCCGAGCAGCCCCGCGACCGCGATCGCGCCGGCATTCACCATAGGGTTGAAGGGCCGGCTGCGCGCCGGGTCCAGCACCAGGGCGTTGAACGCCTCCGCCATCGGCTGCACGCCGACCGCGCGGCGCACCGCTTCCCGCCCCAGCAGGTCGAGCGCCAGCGCGTAGCTGTAGGGCTTCGAGACCGATTGGATGGTGAAGGGATGGCTGGTGTCGCCGACCTCCTCGACCCCGCCCTCGTTGGTGGCGACGGCGAGCCCGAAGAGATCGGGCGGCATGGCGGCGAGGGCCGGGATGTAGTTCGCCACCGCGCCGTCCAGCACCGGACGGAGCCGGGCATGGGTCTGCGCCAGCATGTGCTGAAGCTGGGTCTGGGCGGGGTGGCGGTCAGGCATGCGCATCGCGGTTTCCCTGTCTGGAACCGTGCGCGTTTCTCCCTTTCCTCTGCCTAGCCGAGCGAAGCCGGGCAACGCAATCCGTCACAAACGCGCCCGCCCTTCTTGCGAACGGTTCTCATTTGCGATAAGTCTCCGGCACAGCCTTCAGGAGACCGCCATGACCCGGACCAACACCGCCCCGACCGGCTCGCATCGGACCGCCCTCGGCCGCCGCGCGCTGCTGGGCGCCGCCGGCGCCGGCCTGTTCCTGCCCAGGCTCGCCCGCGCGCAGGACCGCACGCTCGCGATCTATTCCTCCCGTCACTACGACACCGACCGCGAGCTCTATGACGGCTTCACCCGCCAGTCCGGCGTGCGCGTCCGGCTGATCGAGGCGAATGTGGACCAGCTGCTGGAGCGGATCCGTGCCGAAGGCGCGAACAGCCCGGCCGATGTCCTGATCACGGTGGATGCGGGCCGCCTTGCGCGGGCGAAGGATGCCGGGGTGCTGCTGCCGATCCGCTCAGCCGCCCTGGATTCGCGCATCCCGGCCCATCTTCGCGACCCGGAGGGCGCCTGGTTCGGCTTTTCCGTGCGCGCGCGCGTGGTGATGTACGACAAGGCGAAGGGCCTGCCCGCCGGCCTCGCCCGCTACGAGGACCTGGCGAAGCCGGATTTCCGCGGCATGGTCTCCACGCGCTCTTCCTCCAACATCTACTCGATCGGCTGGACCGCGAGCATGCTGGCCGCGGACGGGCCGGAGGCCACGGAGGCCTGGGCGCGGGGGATCGTGGCGAACCTCTCCCGCCCGCCGCAGGGCGGCGACAGCGACCAGATCCGAGCCGTCGCAGCCGGGCAGGGGCGGCTTGCCATCTCCAACACCTATTATCTCGGCCTGCTGCACCGCTCGGCGCGCGCCGAGGACCGGGCCATCGCGGATCGCATGGCGGTGCTGTTTCCGAACCAGGGCGACCGCGGCACGCATGTGAACATCTCGGGCGCGGGCGTGGTGCGGACCGCACCGAACAGGGAGGCGGCGCAGGCCTTCCTGGAATACCTCTCCTCGCCGCCGGCCCAGGCCATCTTCGCGGATGGCAACATGGAATACCCGGTGGTCGCCGATGCGCAGCCGCATGCCTTCCTGCGCAGCCTCGGCAGTTTCCGCCAGGATCCGCTGAACGCCGCCCGCATGGCGGAGCTGAGCCCGGAGGCACTCCGCATCATGCAGCGCGCCGGCTGGCGCTGAGCCGGAGGCGGGCTCCGTCCTCAGCCCCAGTTCCAGGGCGAGGGAGCGAACGAAAAGCCCTGGCCGCGGGCCTCGACATGGCCGAGGCCGGGCCAGGGGAAGTGATAGCCGAGCACCTGCAGCCGCTCGGTTGCGGCCATGTCGAGCACGCGCCGCCGCGTGGCGGCCGCCATGGCGGGATCGGCGTCGAAGCCGAAGGGCCAGTCCGGGCGCTGCAGCGCCAGCACGGAATGGTTGGCGACATCGCCTATCACCAGCAGGCGCTGGCCTTCGCTTTCGACGTGGAAGCTGACATGGCCGAGGGTGTGGCCATGTGTCGCCACGGCGCGGATGCCGGGCACCACCTCGCCGGCCGGCGCCAGCGTCGCGAAGCGCGCGCGGCGCGGCAGCACCACCTCGCGCGTGCCCGCGACCAGGGTGCGCAGCGGCTCCGGCAGCGACAGGTTCGCCTCGGCGGTCCAGAACGCGATGTCGGCGTCGGTCATGA
Source organism: Falsiroseomonas sp. RANM36 (assembly GCF_056682175.1). Lineage (NCBI taxonomy): Bacteria > Pseudomonadati > Pseudomonadota > Alphaproteobacteria > Acetobacterales > Roseomonadaceae > Falsiroseomonas > Falsiroseomonas sp. RANM36. The sequence goes on along the minus strand of NZ_JBWXTD010000004.1, from coordinate 336,093 downwards.
GGAACCGCGCATTGGGGAAGACATCGGCGCCGGCAGCATCGGCGATGCCCCAGCTGTGGTCGGCATGCGCATGGGTGAAGGCGACCACGTCCACCTCCGCGGGCGCGATGCCCGCGGCGGCGAGCGATTGCGGCAGGCGGCCGGTGCCCGGGCCGAAGGCCGGCTTGGGACCGACGCCGGCATCGAGCAGCACCAGCTCCCGCCCGGTGTTGACGACCAGGCAGTTCACGAAGGTCGGCAGCCGATCGGTCGGCAGGAAGGCGGCCCGGAGGGCCGCGGTGACCTCGGCCTCCGTCGCGACACTGCCGCCGAAGGTCGGGTGGGGCGGCGCGAGGTTGATCGCGCCGTCCGAGATCACCGTGCATTCGAAGGCGCCGAGCCGGAAGCGGTACCAGCCCGCCACCTGGCCACCGCGCATGGGCGCTCCGGCATGGGCCGGCATGGCGTTCGCGCCCAGCAGGGCCAGCCCGGCGCCGAGCGCCGATCGTCGCGTGAGCATCCGTCTCTCCTCTCAGGTCAGTTCGTCGAAGAAGGTGCGGTCTCGCCGCCCAAGGTCAATGCCGAGGCCGCCGCGGCGAAGCGCGCGGGATCGGCGATCACCCGCGGCACCTTGTGCTGCCCGCCGAGCTTGCCCTGCGCGCGCATCCAGGCCTCGAAGCGGCCTGGCGGCACCAGGTCGACCGCCGGCGGCAGCATCTGCCCGCCCTTCCGGTGCGCGGCGTAGTCGTCGTTGTCGGCGGCGAGCGCGGCATCCAGGCGCCGCGCCAGCGCGGCGGCGTCCAGCGCCGCCTCGGTCTCCAGGATCAGGCGGTGACGGCCGAGTTCGCCCACGAATTCCGGGCCGCAACACCATTCGCCGATTGCGATGCCGGTCTTTTGCAGCGCCGCCGCCAGTTCCTCCCCGGTCACATGCTCGCCGAAGGTGGAGAGCATCCAGGCGGTGCGGCCCGTCACGAGCAGGCGCGGCGGCGCGCGCTCCAGGAAGCGCACCACGTCGCCGAGGATGTAGGCGAAGAGGCCGGCATTGCTGGAGACGACCACGGCATAGTCCACGCCCGTCTCGACCGTGGCGGCCCAGTGGCGCGTGGGCGTCGGCGCGTCGAGTTCCTCGACCGGCACGAACTCGAAGAAGCAGCCGCGATCCAGCACGAGGCGCATCCCCTCGCCCTCGCCACGGTCCTGGATGGCGCAGAAACCCTCGCTGGCGGGATAGACCTCGCGGGTGGAGCAGCCCGGCGGCAGGAAGGGTGCGATGCGGTCGCGATAGGGCGCCCAGGCCACGCCGCCATGGATCAGCAGCTCGAGATCCGGAAAGGGCGGCGCGCCATCCGGTGCCATCCGATGCAGCAGCATCAGCAGCCAGGAGGGCGTGCCGGTCAGCACGCGCACCGCCTCCCGCGGCACGCGCTCGACCAGCGCGGCGAGCTTCGTGTCCCAGTCGGGGATGAGTGCCAGGTTCTCCGGGGGCCAGGCGCGGCCGCGCAGCAGCCAGGGCACCTCATGCGCGGCGATGCCGGAGAGATCGCCGGCGCGCACGCCGGGTGCCAGTTGCTGCAGCGCGGTGGAGCCGCCGAGCAGGAAGGTGAGGCCCGCGAAGGGGCGCGCGCGGGGATGCGCGTGCAGGTGCCAGGCGAGCGTGTCGAAGGCCGCGCCGCGATTCGCCGCCATCTGCGCACGGGTGACGGGGACGTATTTCGTGGTGCCGGAGGTCGTGCCGGAGGACAGCGCGAGATAGGGAACGAGCCCCGGCCAGGTGACGTCGCGCAGCATGGGGAAGGCCGGCTGCCACCAATCCTTCCAGAAATTCTCGTAGCGGCGGAGCGGCACGCGGGACTGGAAGTCGGCGACGGAGCGGATCGCCGCGAAGCCATGCGCGCGGCCGAAGCGCGTCTCCCGCGCCGCGCGCAGCAGGCGGAGCAGCACGGCCTGCTGCGCGGCGGCAGGATCGAGCGCCAGCATCCGCGCGGCCCGCGCGCGGGCGAAGGGGCGCAGCAGCGGCGTGCCGTCCAGCATCAGCGCGGGGCGAGCCGAGTGACGCGCGGGAACTCCGTCGCGACGGTCTCCGCGCGCAGCGGCACGCGGATGCTGCGGCCCTCGCGCCAGAGCGGCACCTGGTCCATGAAGGCGGCCGAGCCGATCCAGCCATCCTGCCCGCCCCAGAGCGTGAACCAGTTGGCGTCGGGATCGGCCATGTCGCTGACATGGCGCGCCATGGAGCCGAAGGTGGCTGGCCGCGGCGCGTCGCCGATCAGGCCGTGGCTGGTCTTCATCGGCGTCTCGCGCGAGCCGCCGGTGGGATAGGTGTCGTAGACGAAGAAGCGGCCGAGCACCGGCAGGTTCACCAGCCAATGCGATGCGCGCAGCCGGTGCAATTCGCCCCAGCTGCCGAGCCGGTCGTGATCGGCCTGCGCGGCGAGCGCCGCTTGGCGCAACACGGCGTCCCGCCGCGCGGGATCGAGCGCATCCAGGTCGCGCAGCAGGAAGGCGGTGAGAAAGTTCCACTGCGTCGCGGCGCCGCGCGGATTGCCCGTGGCGTCGCGCCGGCTTTCCGGCACCAGTGCGGGAACGAGATGGCGCAGCAGCGCCTCGAAGGCCACCGGCGCGCGGCTGTCGGCCGCGTAGTCGCCCTGCCAGCCCTCCAGCGCGCCGGCCAGGCGTGGTGCGGGATGGCCGCCGGGCAGCGCCGCGAGGCGGGCGTTCAGCGCGGCGGAGAGCTGCGCCGCGCGCGGCGAGCGGATGTCGCGCTGGAGCGCGGCCATGCTCTCGGGCGTGTGGCGCGGCGTCGCGGCGAGAAGCTGCTCCAGCCGCAGCACGCGGTCGTCGTCGGAGAAGAAGAAGCCGAGCGGCGGCGCGCCCCGCCCCGCCCCCCCGCCCCGCCCGGGGGTGGCCGGGGCGAGCCCCCCCCCCCGCCCCCCCGGGCCGGCCCGGCCGCGG
>NZ_JBWXTD010000004.1:324259-333059 GCF_056682175.1 Falsiroseomonas sp. RANM36 | reverse complement strand
GCCGGCCGCCGCCCCCGGGGGGGGGGGGGGGGGGGCGGGGGCGCCCCCCCCGGGGGGGGCCGCGGCGCCCCCCGGCAGGGTGCGCGCATCGCGCAGCCGGTCCCAGGCGCCGGTGGCGGCGGCATCGCGCGCATCGAGCACGAAATCCTGCGCCGGAACGCCGGCGCGGTCGGGCAGCGTCGCGGCGATGAAGCGGCCGACCCGGCCCCGGCTGTCGGCCCAAAGCATGGTCTGCGCCGAGACGCCGAAGCCGGCGAAGGCCGCGTGGAAGCTGTCGCCATCGGTGGCGCGGGCGGCGCGCAGCAGGGCGGTGATCTCGTCGGTCGGCTCATGCCCGGCCCAGCGCAGCGCGAGCGTCGCGCCATTGGCCGGCAGCAGCGCCGCATCCGTCATCACCGGGCCGAGCGGCGTGAAGCGGAGGCTGCGCTCCGTCGTGAACCACAGGCGCTGGCGGATGCGCGCGGTCTCGGTGCGGAAGGCCCCGGGCGGCAGCGTGCCCACCTCGAACAGGTCGGAGGAGGCGGCGCGGAGATTGGTGCCGCCCCAGGCGACATGCGGGTTGCGCCCGACGCCGAGGATCGGCAGCCCCGGCACCATCAGCCCGACCGCCTGGAAGGAGGGCGAGCGCATCCCCACCACCAGCCAGAGATTGGGCATGTTGAGCCCGAGATGCGGGTCGGAGGCGATCAGCGCGCCGCCCGTTGCGCTGCGCGCCGCGCCGACGGCGACGGTGTTGCTGCCGCTGCGCGAGGTTCCCTCCAGGATGGTCTGCAGCAGCCCCGCCTGCTGCGTGCCGACCGGATTGCCGCCGGCTTCCCGCGTGCGCGCCCAGAGCTCGGCGAAGCCCGGCCGGCCGCGCTGCGGCAGCAGCGAGAGATAGGCGAGCCAGTTGATGTCGGTGCCGGCCAGGCGGCCCACCGCGAGCAGGTCCTCCTCGGTCACCTCCTCCCGCCCCAGGCCGAGCAGGCCGGCTTCCGGCGGGCGCGGGCCGTGGGCCAGGGCATGGTTCAGGCCACGCAGGAAGGCCTGCACGAAGCGCCGCGTCTCCGGCGGCCAGGCGGCGACGATCTGCGGCGCGGCGCGGCCGAAGCCCAGGATGCGCAGCGCGTGGTCCACATCCGCCGCCGGCGGTCCGGCGACTTCCGAAAGGCGGCCCTGCGCGAGCAGTCGCATCAGCATCACCTGCGCGCCGCGCAGATGGCCGTGTACCAGGCCGAGCGCGACGGCCAGGTCCTCGTCCGTCTCCGCCGTGATCCACGGGATCATGTGGTCGTTCCAGCGGATCTCCACCGGGCGGGACACCGGCGCGCCCGCGACCGGCAGGGCGGCGATGCGCTGCTCCACCGGCGTCTGCCGCGGCGAGAGCGCGGCGCATCCCGGCAGCAATGCCAGCAGCAGCAGCGCCGCAGCGGCCCTTCGCCTGGCTGTCATGACCCGTCCCGTGATCCTGCCCGGTCAGAGATGGCGCGCCGGCTGCCGGCGTCCAGCCCGGCCGTCAGTCCCGGCGCATGGCCCGCACCAGCACCACGACCGGCAGCAGCCCGACCAGCACGATCAGCAGCGCGGCGGTGGAGGCCTCGGCCAGCCTTTCGTCGGAAGCGAGGTTGTGCACGCGCACCGCCAGCGTGTCGAAGTCGAAGGGGCGCACGATCAGCGTCGCGGGCAGCTCCTTCATCGTGTCCACGAAGACCAGCACCGCGGCGGTGAGCAGCGCGCCGCGGGCGAGCGGCAGCTCCACCTCCCGCACCGCCTGGCCGGGGCGGCGGCCGAGCACGCGCGCGGCGGCGAAGAGCGAGGGCCTGATGCGCGTCAGGCCGCTCTCCACCGAGGACAGCGCGACGCCGAGGAAGCGCACCAGATAGGCGAAGACCAGCGCCACGATGGTGCCGGACAGCAGCAGCCCGGTGGAGAGGCCGAAGGTCGCGCGCATCCAGGCGTCGAGCGCATTGTCGAACAGCGCGAAGGGCACCAGCGCGCCGACCGCGATCACCGAGCCCGGGATGGCGTAGCCCAGCGCCGCGACGCGGTTGGCGGCGGCCCGCAGCGGCGAGGGGTAGAGCCGCTGCGCCCAGGCGAGCAGCGCGGCGAGCACCACCGCGATCCCGGCGGTGATCGTCGCCAGGGTGAGGCTGTTCAGCGCGAAGGGCACCGTCCGTCCGGCGTCCAGCGGATCGCCGACCTGCGTCGCCAGCGCCAGCAGCGTGCCGGCCGGAATGACGAAACCGAGCAGCACCGGCATGCCGCAGGCGAGGATCGCCGCGGCCTGCTTCCAGCCGGTCAGCACCACCGGGCGCAGCGGCGGGTGGCGCGTGGTGGTCGGGTGATAGCGCCGCCCGCCGCGCGAGGCGCGCTCAAGCAGCAGCAGGATCGCCACCAGGCCCATCAGGCAGACCGCGAGCTGCGCCGCCGCCGGGCGGTCCGCCTGGCCGAACCAGACATCGTAGATGCCGGTGGTGAAGGTGCGCACCGCGAAATGCTGCACCGTGCCGAAATCCGCCAGCGTCTCCATCAGCACCAGCGCGACGCCGCCGGCCAGCGCGGGCCGCGCCATGGGGAGGGCGACATGCAGGAAGGTGCGCGGCAGGCCGTGACCCAGGGTGCGGCTGGCCTCCAGCAGGCAGACGCTCTGGGTCAGGAAGGCGCCGCGGCACAGCAGGTACACATAGGGATAGAGCACGGCGGCGAGCATGAGCGCGGCGCCGGGAAGGCTGCGGATCTCGGGGAACCAGTATTCGCCCCAGCTCAGCCCGGTGAGGTCGCGCAGCGCGGTCTGCACCGGCCCGGCCACGTCGAGCAGCCAGACATAGGCATAGCCGCAGACATAGGCGGGCATGGCGAGCGGCAGCAGCAGCGCGACCTCCAGCACCGCGCGCCCGCGGAAGGCGCAGGCCGCGACGAGCCAGGCGCTGACCGCGCCCATGCTGGCCGCCATCGCGCCCACCAGCAGCGCCAGGGCCACCGAATTGGCGAGCAGGTCCGGCAGTTCGGTGCGCAGCAGATGCGCCCAGGCGGCGCCGCCCGGGGTGAGGGCGGTCACGAGCAGCGCGAGGATCGGCGCCGCGATCAGGGCCGCGACCGCCACCGAGGCCCAGGCCCAGGCCGGCGTGGCGCGGCGGCGCGGCGCGGCCAGGGGCCGCGGCGCCGGCTGGGGCAGGCCGGCGGCGTCGGTGAGCGACATGGAGGGTATCTACAACGCCGGCGCGGCCGCGGCCATGCGGGGGCCGCGCCCGGTCAGGAGCGTGGCGGCAGGCGCCCGGTCTCGGAAAGCTCGGCCTCGGCCACGAGCTCGGCGGAATCGGCGAGCGCCGCGGTCAGGGGCAGGCCGAGCGCATGCGCCTCCATGCTGAGCGAGGCGATCTTGGCCCGCAGCCTTTCCGCATCGGCCCGGTCCTCGGACGCGGCGGCGCCCAGCAGGCGCGCCGGATCAGCCAAATCGAACACCAGGGTCCGGCTGCCGTCCGGATTGCGGTTCACGAGCGGCATCTGCTGCATGAGCAAGTGGAACACTTCGAGATCGGGATAGGTATCGAGCTTGCCGTCCCGATCCTGCACGAACAAGGTGATGCGAGCCGCCCGGCGCATGGCGGTCACGCACCATTCCGGCCGGGGATCGTCGTCTGCATACGAAACACGCTTTCGCCGTTGCGGGGGTAGCGCCTAAAAATTGTAGCAACGGCAGGCGATGTCAATCTTTAGTTGGACATGATGTGTAAGGATTTGCATTCACGTCAAGGCGTCGTTTGCTACTTTTGCGTGTATCAGCATGGCGTCAAGATTCGCCAGGGCGCGTTCCCCCATCGCGATCCGCGTCTCGATCGTTGCGCTGCCCAGATGCGGCAGCAGCGCGACGTTCTCGAGGCCGAGATAGCCCGGGAAGACGCGCGGCTCGCCATCGTATACATCCAGGCCGGCTGCCCGGATATGGCCGGACCGCAGCGCCTCCACCAGGGCCGCGTCGTCCACGGAGCCGCCGCGGCCGGTGTTGATGACCAGGCTGCCCGGCTTCATGCGCGCCAGGCGCTCGGCGTTGAGCCACTTCCGCGTGGCCTCGCCGCCCGGCATGTGCATCGAGAGCACGTCGATGGCCGCCAGGAAAGTCTCGTCACTGTCATGGAACGTCGCGCCCTGTTCGAGCTCGGGCGGCGCGCGGCGCAGGTCGCGGTAGTGGATCGTCATGCGGAAGCCGCGCGCCATCGCCGCCAGCTCCCGCCCGATGCGCCCGAAGCCGGCGATGCCGAGCGCCTTGCCTTCCAGCGTGACGCCCATCAGCTGGGTCGGCGCCCAGCCTTCCCATTGGCCGGCGCGGACCATGCGCTCGCCTTCGCCGGCGCGGCGGGCGGCCATCAGCATCAGGGTGAAGGCGCATTCGGCGGTGGCGAAGGAGAGCACGTCCGGCGTGTTGGTCACGACGATGCCGCGCGCCTTGGCGGCCGGCACGTCGATATGGTCGTAGCCGACCGAGAAGGTGGCGATGATCCGCACGCTGTCGGGCAGGGCGGCGATGGTCGCGGCGTTCATCGGGTCGCCGGCGGCGCAGAGGATGCCCTCGGCGCCGATCGCCGCGGCGCGGCGGGCGATCTCGGTGCCGTCGCGATACCAGGGGTCGTCGGTGCTGTTCAGCGCGGCGGCGTAGTCGCGCGCGGCGCGCGCCTCGATCGCCTCGGGCAGCTTGCGGGTGAGCAGCAGGACGGGCTTCGGCATCTTCCAACTCTCCTTGGCGCGGCGCAGGGATAGCAGGGGGCGCCTGCCTTGCCAGCCGGGGCGGCCGGAGACATGGTCGCGCCCAATCCGCCAAGGGAGTTTCGGTGATGGATCTGGGCCTGAAGGGCAAGCGCGCGCTGGTGATGGGGGCTTCCAAGGGCCTCGGGCGCTCGATCGCGGATGCGCTGGCGGCGGAAGGCGCTGCGGTGGTGGTCAGCGGTCGCGACCAGGCCGCGCTCGACAAGGTTGCGGCGGCGTTGAAGGCCGCCGGCGCCTCCGCCGCGCATGGCGTGGTGGCCGATGTCGCCAAGGGCGAGCAGATGGACCACCTGGCCGACGAGGCGGTGCGCCTGCTCGGCGGCGTGGACATCCTGGTGCTGAACCATGGCGGCCCGCCGCCCTGCATCGCCTCCGAGATCACGGACGCCGCGCTGCACACCTGGTTCGAGCACATCGTCGCATCGCCCATCCGCATCGCCAACCGGCTGATCCCGGCGATGCGGCAGCGGCAATGGGGCCGTGTGCTGGTGGTCGGCAGTTCCGGCATGCAGCACCCGATCCCGAACCTCGCGCTGTCCAACACGCTGCGCTCGGCGATCTGGGGCTGGCTGAAGACCTATTCGGGCGAGGTGGCGAAGGACGGCGTGACGATGAACATCATCGCGCCCGGCAGCATCATGACGGACCGCATCGTGCAGAACGCGGAATCGCGCGCGGCGAAGGCCGGCAGTTCGGTGGAGGCGGAACTCGGCAAGATGGCGGACGAGATCCCCGCGGGGCGCATCGGCACGCCTGCGGAATTCGGCCCGACCGGCGCCTTCCTGGTCAGCGAGCAGGCCGGCTACATCACCGGCAGCATGGTCCGCGTGGATGGCGGCCGCGTCCGCAGCATGTTCTGAGCCGTCCATGATCCCCAACCTCACCGCCGATGTCGCGCTGGCCGAACGCCTGTTCGACGAGTTGCGCGAAGCGACGCATGACGGCGTCGGCATCACGCGCACGGCCTATGGCGAGGGCGAGCGCAAGGCGCACGCCATCGTCCGCGCCGCGGCGGAGGCGGTGGGGCTGGAGACGCGCGCCGATCCCGTCGGCAACCTGCTGATGACGCTGCCGGGCGCCGACCGCACGGCGAAGCGCGTGCTGCTCGGCAGCCACCTCGATTCCGTGCAGTCCGGCGGCAATTACGACGGCGCCGCAGGCGTGCTGGCGGGGCTGGCGGCAGTCGCGGGCATGAAGCGTGCGGGCTCCGTGCCCGGGCGCGACGTGACGGTGGTGGCGGTGCGGGCGGAGGAGGCGGGGAGCTGGTTCCCCATCAGCTATCCCGGCAGCCGCGGCGCGCTCGGCCTGCTGAAGGCTGAGGAACTGGCCGTGAAGCGCCAGGATTCGGGACGCACGCTCGCCGAGCACATGCGCGAAGAAGGCTTCGATCCCGGCTTCGTGGAGGCCGGCGGCAAGACCTTCTCGGCGGCCGACACCGCGGCCTTCCTGGAACTGCATATCGAGCAGGGGCCGGTGCTGGACGTGGAGGGCATTCCCGTCGGCATCATCACCGGCATCCCCGGCAGCCGCCGCCTGCGCGCCGCGCGCGTGGTCGGCGAATACAACCACTCCGGCGCGACGCCGCGCAAATACCGGCGCGACGCGGCGATCGCGCTGGCGGAGCTTGCGCATCGCGTGGACGAGCGCTGGGTGGAGCTGGAGGCGCAGGGCCATGTGCTGGTCTGCACCTTCTGCGTGCTGGGCACGACGGCCGAGGCCGGCTTCACCAAGATCGCCGGCGAGGCGGAATTCCAGCTGGATGTGCGCAGCGTGAATCCGCACAGCGTGGATGCGCTGATGGAGACGCTCTACGACATCGTGCCGGAGATCGAGGCGCGCCGCGGCGTGCGCTTCGAACTGGGCAAGGAGACCAGCAGCCGCGCCGCACCGATGGATGCCGGCATCCAGGCCGGGCTGAAGCGCGCGGCGGAGCAGTTGGGCATCCGGCACAAGGTGATGGCGAGCGGCGGCGGCCATGACGCGGCGGCCTTCGTGCAGGCGGGCATCCCGGCCGGGATGATCTTCGTGCGCAACCAGAACGGCAGCCACAATCCGAACGAGGCGATGCGGATGGACGACTTTGCGGCGGCTTGCGCCGTGGTGACGCGCTGGGCGGCGGAGGCGGCGCAGTGACGGCACGCCTCGCAGTCGACATCGGCGGCACCTTCACCGACCTCGCCATTGAGCGCGGCAGCGGCGAGGACACGGATCGCTGGACGGCGAAGGTGCTCACCACGCCGCATGCGCCGGAACTCGGCGTGCTGGAGGGCGTGCGCGTGGTACTGGGGCGCGCGGGGTTGCAGCCGGCGGACATTTCCGTGGTGATCCACGGCACGACGCTCGCCACGAACGCCGTGATCGAGCGCAAGGGCGCGAAGACCGCGCTGCTGACCACCGAGGGTTTTCGGGACGTCCTCGCGCTCGGCAATGAGAGCCGCTACGACCAGTACGACCTCAACATCGAGCTGCCGCAGCCGCTGGTGCCGCGACGCTGGCGCGTGACGGTGCCGGAGCGGCTGGACAACGAAGGCCATGTGCTGCGCGCGCTGGACGAGGATGCGGTGCGCAAGCAGCTCGACTTCCTGCGCGCCGAAGGCATCGAGAGCCTGGCGATCGGCTTTCTGCACAGCTTCGTCAATCCTGCGCATGAGCGGCGCGCGGCGGCGATCGTGCGGCAGGTCTGGCCGGAGCTTCCCGTCTCGCTTTCGTCGGAAGTCTCGCCTGAGATGCGGGAGTGGGAGCGCTTCTCCACCACCGTCGCGAACGCCTATGTGCAGCCGAAGATGGCGTCCTACCTGCACCGGCTTGAGGACGGGCTTCGCGCGGCGGGGCTGACCTGCCCGCTGTTCCTGATGCTGTCGGGCGGCGGCCTCACCACGCTGGAAACCGCCGCACGTTTCCCGATCCGCCTGGTGGAATCCGGCCCCGCAGGCGGCGCGATCTTCGCTGCCCATGTCGCGCGCCAGAAGGGCTGGCAGAAGGTTTTGTCCTTCGACATGGGCGGCACCACCGCGAAGGTCTGCCTGGTGGACGAGTTCGCGCCGCAGGCGGCGCGTAGCTTCGAAGTGGCACGTGTCGGGCGCTTCAAGAAGGGATCCGGCCTGCCGCTGCGAATCCCGGTGATCGAGATGGTGGAGATCGGCGCCGGTGGCGGCTCGATCGCGCATCTCGACAGCATGGGCCGCATCCAGGTCGGGCCGGAGAGCGCCGGCGCCGATCCCGGCCCGGCCTGCTATGGCCGCGGCGGCAAGCAGCCGGCGGTGACGGACGCCAACCTGCTGCTCGGCCGCTACGAGCCGGACCTCTTCGCGGGTGGCGCGCTGAAGCTGCATCCCGGCGCGGCGAAGGACGCCATGGGCGCGGAGGTCGGCGCACGCCTGAACCTCTCGCCGGAGATGGCGGCGCTCGGCGTCGTGGAGATGGTGGACGAGAACATGGCGAATGCCGCCCGCGTCCACGCCATCGAATCCGGCAAGGGCTATGAGGGCCGCGCGATCATCGCCTTCGGCGGCGGCGGTCCCGTGCATGGCTATCGCGTGGCGGAGAAGATCGGCGTGACGCGGCTGCTGGTGCCGTCCGGCGCCGGCGTAGGCTCGGCCATCGGGTTCCTGCGCGCGCCGGTGGCCTATGAGGTGGTGAAGTCGCTCTACCAGCGCTTCGCCAGCTTCGACCTGGATGCGGTGAATGCGCTGCTGGCCTCGATGTCGGCGGAGGCGAGTGCGGTGGTGGCCGAGGGCAGCTTCGGCGCGCCGAGCACCGAGCATCGCCTGGCCTTCATGCGCTATGTCGGCCAGGGCCATGAGATCGCGGTGGCGATCCCGGCGCGCGAGCTGACGCAGGACGACGTCGCGGCGATCCGCGCGGCCTACGACGTGGAATACACGCGCTTCTACGACCGCCCGGTGCCGGGCAGCGACGTGGAGATTCTTTCCTTCGCGGTCACCGTGGCGACGGTGGTCGAGGAGGTGAGGCCGATCGCGCCCGCCCCGGGCGCCCCCCCCCCCCCGGGCGGGGGGGGGGCGGGGGGGGGCGCCCCCCCCCCCCGCGCGGGGGCCGGGGG
>NZ_JBWXTD010000004.1:318589-324159 GCF_056682175.1 Falsiroseomonas sp. RANM36 | reverse complement strand
CGGCGCATGACGCGCCGGCCCCGAGGTCGGTGCGCGTGCAGGCGGTGCGCGACACGGCGACCGGCGAGGTCGCGGAGTGGGCGGTGTATGACCGTTCCGCGATGGCGCCGGGCGCCGAGGTTCCCGGCCCCTGCATCGTGGCGGAGGACGAGACCTCCACCCTGGTCGGGCCGGGTTGGCGCTGCCGGATGGATGGGTTGGGGTATCTGGAACTGACGCGGGGGACCCACTGATGGCCGCGAACGCAGCACTGGAAAAAATCCAGCGCCAGATCCAGTGGAACCGCCTGATCGCGGTGGTGGAGGAGCAGGCGCAGATCATGATCCGCACCGCCTTCAGCACCACGGTGCGGGAAGCGGGCGATCTTTCCGCCGGCATCTTCGACCTCAAGGGTCGCATGCTGGCGCAGGCCGTCACGGGCACGCCGGGGCACGTCAACTCCATGATGGAGAGCGTCGGCCACTTCCTCCAGAAATTCCCGGCGGAGACGATGCGGCCGGGGGATCACTACATCACCAACGATCCCTGGCTCGGCACCGGGCACCTGCATGACCTGACGGTCGTCACGCCGGCCTTCCGCAACGGGACGATCGTCGGGCTCTTCGCCAACACGGCGCATGTCATCGATGTCGGCGGGCTCGGCATGGGGCCGGAGGGGCGGAGCGTCTTCGAGGAAGGGCTCTACATCCCCATCGTGAAGTGCTTCGACCGCGGCCAGGCGAACGAGACTTTTTTCGACTTCATCCGTGCCGGCAGTCGCACGCCGGTGGAGCTCGAGGGCGATGTCTATTCCCTCTGCGCCTGCAACGACGCGGGCGCCAAGCGCCTGGTGGAGATGATGGACGAGTTCGCGATGGAGAGCATCGACGACCTCGCCGAATACATCTTCGACGCATCGCTGAAGGCCACGCTGGAGGAGATCGCAAAAATCCCCGCCGGCACCTATCGCGCGGAGATCCGCTCGGACGGCTACGAGGCGCCGGTGACGCTGAAGGCCGCGATGACGGTGAAGGCCGACGAGATCGTGGTGGACTATGCCGGCACCTCCGGCCTGTCGAACCGCGGCATCAACGTGCCCGCCGCCTATTGTCGCGCCTATTCCTGCTTCGGCATCAAATGCGTCGTCGCGCCGGAGATCCCGAACAACTGGGCCTCCCTCGCGCCCTTCCGCATGGAGATCCCGGAAGGCTGCATCCTGAACGCGCCGCGACCCTATCCGGTCAGCGTGCGCCATGTGGTGGGCCAGTTGCTGCCCGACCTGATGATGGGCTGCCTGCACCAGGCGGTGCCGCATCGCGTCAATGCGGAAGGCTCCTCGGCGCTGTGGAACCCGCCGTTGCGTGGCGGCGCGCAGGTCTCCGGCGCCAACGCAGAACTGCCGGATTTCGAGATCATCACCTTCAACTCCGGTGGCACCGGCGCACGCCCGACCAAGGACGGGCTGGACGGCACGGCCTTCCCCTCCGGCGTGCGCACCATGCCGGTGGAGGCCACCGAGAATGTCGCGCCGGTGATCTTCTGGCAGAACCAGCTTCGCGAGGATTCCGCCGGCGCCGGCCGCACCCGCGGCGGCTTCGGCAAGGTGATGGAGATCGGCGCGAAGGGCGATGCCGAATTCGCCGTCAACGCCACCTTCGACCGCGTGGCGAACGCGCCGAAGGGCCGCGAGGGCGGCGGCGACGGCGCACCGGGCTGGGTGGGCCTCGATGACGGCACGCGCATCCGCACCAAGGGCTTCCAGATCGTGCCCAAGGGCCGGCACCTGTTGCTGAAGCTGCCGGGCGGCGGCGGCATGGGCGATCCGAAGCAGCGCGACCGCGCAAGAGTCGCGCGCGACGTGGCGGATGGGCTGGTGAGCGAGGCGCAGGCGCGGGCGCTCTACGGCGCGGACTGAGCGTCGCGGAGCGCGGCGTGTCGGTGGGCGGGGTTCGGCCCGCCGCGCGGGCCTGAGTTGACAGCTGGGGTCGGATGACCGACCTGCCCCGGAATGCTGCGCCAGTTCCTGTCCTACTACCGCCCGCACAAGCGGCTGCTGCTGCTCGATTTCGGCTGCGCGGCGGCCTCGGGCCTGCTGGAGCTGCTGTTCCCGATGGCGGTGCGCGCCTTCGTGGACCGGTTGCTGCCGGGGCAGGACATCCCGCTGATCGTCCTGGCGATCGCGGCGCTGCTGGCGGTTTATGTGCTCAACGGCGTGCTGATGGCGGTGGTGACCTATTGGGGCCATGTGCTCGGCATCGCCATCGAGACGGAGCTGCGCCGCCGCGCCTTCGACCACCTGATGAAGCTCTCCTTCCGCTTCTATGACGGGCAGAAGACGGGGCACCTGGTCGGGCGGCTGACCAAGGACCTCGAGGAGATCGGGGAGGTTGCGCATCACGGGCCGGAGGACCTGCTGATCGCGGTGCTGACCTTCCTCGGCGCCTTCGCGCTGATGCTCTACGTGAATGTGGAGCTGGCGCTGATCACGCTGCTGGTCGTGCCGGCCGCGGCCTTCGTCATCGCGCATTACGGCGGGCGGATGACCGGCAACTGGCAGCAGCAATTCGCCCGCGTCGGCGCCTTCAACGCGCGCATCGAGGAAGCCGTGGGCGGCATCCGCGTGGTCAAGGCCTTCGCGAACGAGGCGCATGAGCGCCGGCTCTTCGCCGCCGACAACGACGGCTATCGCCGCACCAAGCTCGACGCCTACCGGCTGATGGCTACGGGCATCACGCTGAACTACCTGGGGCTGCGCCTGGTGCAGGTGGTGGTGATGCTGGCGGGCTCGCTCTTCATCGTGCGCGGCAGCATGAGCGTCGGCGATTTCGTCGCCTACCTGCTGCTGGTCGGCGTGTTCTACCGGCCGATGGACAAGATCGCCGCGGTGATCGAGACCTATCCGAAGGGCATCGCCGGCTTCCGGCGCTATCTGGACCTGCTGGCGATCGCGCCCGATATCGCCGACCGACCCGGCGCGCGGCCTGCGCCGGCGCTGCAGGGCGCGGTGCGGTTCGAGGGCGTGACCTTCGGCTACGATCCCGCCCGCCCGGTGCTGCGGAGCCTGGACCTCGCGATCGCGCCGGGGGAGACGGTGGCGCTGGTCGGGCCATCGGGCGCCGGCAAGACCACGCTCTGCTCCCTGCTGCCGCGCTTCTACGAGGCGGATCGCGGGCGCATCACGGTGGACGGCATCGACATCCGAGACATGACGATGGAGAGCCTGCGCGGCCAGATCGGCATCGTGCAGCAGGACGTGTTCCTGTTTGCCGGCACGCTGCGCGAGAACATCGCCTATGGCCGCCTCGGCGCGACCGAGGCCGAGATCCGCGACGCCGCGCGCCGCGCCCGGCTCGATGCGCTGATCGCGGACCTGCCGGACGGGCTGGACACGGTGGTGGGCGAGCGCGGCGTGAAGCTCTCGGGCGGCCAGAAGCAGCGCCTGGCGATCGCGCGCATCTTCCTCAAGAATCCACCGATCCTGATCCTGGACGAGGCGACCTCCGCGCTGGACACGGAGACGGAGCGCGCGATCCAGGCCTCGCTGACGGAACTCGCACGCGGCCGCACCACGCTGGTGATCGCGCATCGCCTGGCGACGATCCGCGACGCCGACCGGATCGTGGTGGTGGCGGATGGCGGCATCGCGGAGCAGGGGACCCATGCGACGCTGCTGGCCCGAGGCGGGCTCTATCGCGGCCTGCACGCGGCGCAGTTCGGGGCCGAAGCCGCGGCCGGCGCCTGACGCCCTTCCGCAAGGCGCCGTCGCTTGCCATGATCCCGCGCAGTTGACGCCTGCACGGAACGGAACGCCCCATGGCCCTGCGCTGCGACCTGATCATCCGCGACGCCACCATCTTCGACGGCACCGGCGCGCCGCGCCGTGTCGGCGATGTCGGCGTCAGCGGCGAGCGCATCGTCGGCGTCGGCGATCTCGGCGGCGCCAGCGCGGACCGGGAGGTGATCGCCACCGGCAAGGCGATCGCGCCGGGCTTCATCGACGCGCACACCCATGACGACCGCGCGGTGCTGATGGGCGGGGAAGGGACGCTCTGCAAGACCAGCCAGGGCGTGACCACCGTGGTCTGCGGCTGCTGCGGCGTCTCCCTCGCGCCCGCCCGCTTCAAGACCGAGCCGCCGCCGCCGCTGGACCTGGTGGGCGCGGGCGGCTGGTGGCGCTTCGGGGACTTCGGGGAATACGCGCACGAGATCAATGCGAAAGGTTCGGAAGTCAACGTCTATGCCCTCGTGGGCAACCAGACGCTGCGCGTCGAGGCGATGAACGGTGACGTCTACCGTCCGGCCACGGACAAGGAAATCCACCACATGCACCAGCGGGTGAAGCAGTCCATGGCGGAAGGCGCCTCGGGCTTCTCCACCGGCCTCTACTACAAGCCCAACATGCATGCGACGACAGACGAGGTGGTCGCCATCACGGAGGCGCTGAAGCCCTTCGACGGCCTCTATTCCACGCATATGCGTGACGAGGCGAACCACATCCTCGCCGCCATCGAGGAGGCGATGGAGATCGGCAAGCGGGCGGGCGTGCAGGTGCAGATCAGCCACCACAAATGCTCGCAGCCGGAGAATTACGGCCGCTCGATCCAGACGCTCCCGCTGCTCGACGCCTATGCGCGCACGCAGCAGCTGGCCTTCGACGTCTATCCCTATCCCGCCGGCTCCACCGTGCTGATGCCGGACCGGCTGCGCGACGACGTGAAGGTGATGATCACCTGGTCCGTCCCGCATCCCGAGATGGCCGGGCGCTACCTGCATGAGATCGCCCGCGGCTGGAACACCGACATCAAGGCGGCGGCGGAGCAGCTGCTGCCCGCCGGCCAGATCAGTTTCCAGATGGACGAGGACGACGTGCAGCGGATCATGGCGCATCCGATGTCCATGATCGGCAGCGACGGCATCCCGCATGACGCGCATCCGCATCCGCGGCTCTGGGGCACCTTCCCGCGCGTGCTGGGGCATTACAGCCGCGGCCTCGGCCTGTTCAGCATGGAGGTCGCGATCCACAAGATGACCGGCCGCTGCGCGGAGGCCTATGGCATCGTGGATCGCGGCGTGCTCCGCGAGGGCGCCTATGCCGACCTGGTGCTGTTCGATCCCGCCACCGTGATCGACGCCGCCACCTTCGAGAATCCGAAGGTCCCTTCGATCGGCATCGAGGAGGTCTGGGCGAATGGCGTGGCAACCTTCCGCGCGGGCCAAGGGGACAAGGGTGGCGCAACAGGCGAAAGACCGGGCCGGCTGGTGACGCGCCACAAGGGGTAATGCTTGCAAGGTCAGCATTACTGACCTATAAAGGCGTATGGCCGATCTCCTGCCGCTGCTGGGCTTCGCCGTCGCCGGCTCGGTCACGCCGGGGCCGAATGTGCTCATGGTGGCGGCCGGCGCCGCGGGCAGCGGCGTCCGCGCGGTGATGCCGCACATGCTCGGCATCACCTTCGGCTTCTCGGCGATGATCGCGCTGGTCGGGCTGGGGCTGGCGGGGCCCCTGGCGGCCCGCCCCCCCCGCCCAGCCGGGCGGCAGGTGGTCGCCGGGCGCTGGGGGCGCTGGGGCGCCGGGGAGATAGCGCCCGCGC
>NZ_JBWXTD010000004.1:301338-318489 GCF_056682175.1 Falsiroseomonas sp. RANM36 | reverse complement strand
GCATCGGCCGCACCGGCATCACCTACGGCACGCATCTTCACCTGGAGTTGCTGGAGAACGGCCAGCATATCGACCCCGGTCGATCGGAACCTGCTCTATCGCGGTGGGCAGGGAAGCAGGCCGAAGGCGGGCGCGGGGTCCATATGCTGGCCGTTCTCCAGCAACTCCAGGTGAAGATGCGTGCCGTAGGTGATGCCGGTGCGGCCGATGCGCCCGATCCGCTCGCCGGCGGCGACGCGGCGGTGGCCGCCGGCCAGCCGCGGCGCCACCGTGCCGAGATGGGCGTATCGCGTGATGCGCCCGTCGGCGTGGCGCAACTCGACCTCCAGCCCCACGCCGGCGCGCGTGGTGCGTCGGATGGCGATCACCTCGCCGGCCGCCGCGGCGCTCACCCAGGCGCCGGCGGGGGCGGGTATGTCGATGCCCTGGTGGAAGCGGCTGGCGCGCGGCCCGGCGTCCGTGCGCGCGCCGAAGCGCGAGGAGATGCAGGCCGGCGAGAGCGGTGGCTGGAAGCTCACCGGCTCCGCTGCCGCGGCGGCCGCGCCGAGGCAGGACAACGCGCCGATCGCGCGCAGCAGCGACGGCAGGGGCGCGGCCGGGCGCGTCAGGGACATGCCGCGCATCCAGCATGACGGCGCCGCGATGCACAACAGCGCGGCGACGCTCCGCTGCGTCGCCGTGGCCGGCCCGTTCCGCCCTCCGACGTCTCCTGGAGCCGGCGCGCGGCCCGCCCGCCAATCCCGCGGGTGAGGGTGCGCGCTACGCCGGCGCGTATTTCCCGCCCGTCTGCTTCGCCAGGACGCCGGTCGGCGGCGGCGTCTCGCCGCGCTCGCGCAGCTTCTCGGCTTCCTGGTGCCGCGTCGCGCGGGTCCAGCTGCGCTTCAGCTCGTCGCGCACATGCACGCGCAGCGTGCCGAGGTTGCCGACCGCGAGTTCGATCACGTCGCCGTCATGCAGCGCGGAGAGGCCGCGATGGTTGGTGCCGGTCGCCACCACGTCGCCGGGCTCCAGCGTGTGGATGCTGCTGAGCCAGGCGATGCATTTCGGGATCTTGTGCGCCATGTCGCTGGTGTTGAAGGCCTGGCGCACATCGCCGTTGATGGTGAGCCGGACATCGAGGTTCTGCGGGTCGGCGACCTCGTCGGCCGTGACGATCCAGGGACCCATCGGCGCGAAGCTGTCGCGCGACTTGGCCTGGAAGAAGACGTTGTTGGCCGGCGGCATGCCGCGCGCCGAGCCGTCGATGAAGTTCATGTAGCCGAAGACGTGGCTCATCGCCTCGGCCTCGCTGACGTTCGCGGCGCGCTTGCCGATGACGAGGGCGAGTTCCGCCTCCGCCTCGAACACCAGGGCGGGGATGTCGGGCAGCACCATGGTGTCGCCCTGGCCGATCACCGCGCTCGGCGACTTGTGGAATGCGTTGATCGGCGGCGGCGCGGGCAGCGTGCCGTCCTCCATGTAGTTCACCGCCATGCAGTCGATCTGCCGGGCGCGCGGCAGCGGCGCGCGCAGGCGCACCGAAGCGAGCGGCTTGGCGGCGGCGCCGGCGACATGCGCCTCGAGCCTGGCGCGATGCGCCGCGAAGTCGGCGATCAGCGCCGGCATCAGGTCCTGCGTGTCGCGATGCGGCAGGCCGGTCAGCAGCGGCGTGACGTCCACGATGCCGTCGCCCTTCAGCACGCCGAGCCGGTAGTCATCGAAATAGGTGAGGCGCATGCGTTTCCCCCGGAATCGGCCTGAGCGGTGATGCCTGCCGGTCCGCCCGGCCAGCCGAAGATGACCGCCGCGACATCCGGTCACCGCCGATGCGGCCCGAGGCTAGGAGCCGCCTCCGCGGGCCGTCAAGCGGCGCCTGGCGGGCTGCCGCGGGCGGGAAGCGGCGCCTGAAAATGGCCAGTTGTCCACTTTCGCGGCTCCGCTATGCTCAACCCCAACAAGCCAAGAGTGGAGGAACGTCGTCCATGAGCATCAACGCCACGACTCTGTCCCGGCGCGGCGCCCTCGGGCTGCTCGCCATGCCGCTTGTCGCACGCGGCGCCGCCGCGCAGGGCCGCGCCCTGCGCCAGGTGGTCTTCGTGCAGCCGAGCCCCTCGGCCATCAACTCCTACCCGGTCTTCGTCGGGATGGGCGAAGGCTACTTCCAGGCCGAGGGCCTGACCGTGCGCTCGGAGGCGGTGAACGGCTCCGGACCGGTGCTGCAGGCCCTGGCCTCCGGCCAGGCGCAGTTCGGCCGTCCGGGGCCGGCGCCGCTGTTGCGCGCGCGGGCGCGCGGGGTGGACGTGGTCTTCCTCTACAACTCGCTGCCGCGCAGCTCCTTCGGCATCCTGGTCCGGCGCAATGCCAGCTACCAGAGCCCGGACCAGCTGCGCGGCAAGGTGATCGGCGTCGGCACCGCGGACGGCGCCGAGGTCGGCTTCGCGCGCGGCATCCTGAACGACCTCGGCATGCAGGAGCCGCGCGACTACCGTTTCATTCCGGTGGGCGACGGCGGCCCGGCGGTGGCCGGCTTCATGCGCGGCGACATCGAGGCCTATGTCGGCTCCACCGCCGATGCGGCGATCCTCACCTTCCGCGGCATGCCGGTGCGCGACATCACGCCGGAGCGCTACCAGACCTTCTTCGGCAACGGCTACGCTGCGATGGGGCCGTTCATCAACGAGAACCCGCAGGTGGTGGAGGGCTTCGGCCGCGCCCTGGTGCGCGCCACGCGCTTCACCAACGACCCGGCCAACCGGGACAAGGTGCTGCGCCACCTCGCGGCCGGGAACCCGCAGGAGATCGAGAACCGGAACTTCGCCAATGCGCTGCTCGACCAGGTGCTGGAGAAGGGCAAGCCGCACGATCCTTCGAAGGGATGGGGCTGGCAGGACCCGGCGCATTGGGCGGCGTGGCACCAGAGCCTGGTGGCCAGCAAGGAGCTGGAGGCGCCGCTGCCGAACCTGGAGGCGGCCTATACGAACCGCTTCGTCGAGGCCTGGAACCGGACCTGACATGTCGGCCGCACGCCTAGAGGCCCTCGCCCCGTCCGGGCTGCGCGGCCGACCGGTCTATGAGCTGCGCGGGGTCAGCAAGACCTATGCGCGGCGCAACATCCAGGCGCTCGGCAGCGTGGACCTGACGCTGACCGAGGGCAGCTTCTCCTCGGTGATCGGCGCGTCGGGCTGCGGCAAGTCCACGCTGCTGAAGATCATGGCGGGGCTGGTCCCGCCCTCCGCCGGCCGGGTGACGCTGGCGGGCAGCCCGGTCACCGGCCCCCGCCGCGACATCGGCATGATGTTCCAGCAGGCCACCCTGTTCCCGTGGAAGACCGCGCTCGAGAACGTCGTGCTGCCCATCGAGATCCGCGACGGCAAGGCCGCGGCGCGCGCCAAGCAGGGCGAGGCGCGGGCGCTGCTGGAACTCGTCGGCCTCAAGGGCTTCGAGAACGTCTATCCGAGCGAGCTCTCCGGCGGGATGGCCCAGCGCGCGGCGATCTGCCGCATGCTGATCACCGAGCCGGCGGTGCTGCTGCTGGACGAGCCCTTCAGCGCGCTGGACGAGCTCACGCGCGACTACATGAACATGGAGCTGCAGCGCATCTGCATGGCGCGCAACGCCACCGCCTTCCTGGTGACCCACTCCATATCGGAGGCGGTGATCCTCTCCGACACCGTCTACGTGATGTCGCCGCGGCCCGGCCGCTTCGTGGAGGCGGTGGAGGTGGACCTGCCGCGGCCGCGCACGCTGGAGATGATAACCACCCCACGCTTCGGCGCGCTGGTGGACCGCATCCGCAGCCATCTCGACAAGGGGTCCTTCCTGTGAGCGAGGCAAGCCTGCGCGCCGGGCCTGCGCCCGGCGACACCGTCTGGGTCGAGCAGGTCTCCTGGTTCGACCGCATCCCGCGTTCGGTCGCGATGGCGCTGCTGGCGGTGGCCTTCATCGCGATCTGGCACATCGTCTCCACCGTCGGCATCGTCTCCCCCATCATCCTGCCGACGCCGGCGGAGACGCTGCGGCACCTGCTCTTCGTCGGCGAGAACCTGGTCACCGGGGGCTACATGCTGGGCTCGCTCGTGATCACGCTGCAGGAGCTGGTCATCTCCTTCGCGCTGGCGATCGCGATCGGCTTCACGCTCGGCGTGCTGGTGGGCGAGACGGCCTTCGGCGAGCGCGCGGTGATGCCCTATCTCGTGGCGCTCGACACCATGCCGAAGGTCGCCTTCGCGCCGATCTTCATCGCCTGGCTCGGCTTCGGCATCGAGAGCAAGGTCGCGCTGGCCACCTTCATCGCCACCTTCCCGATCGTGGTCGGCACCGCCGCCGGGCTGCACGCGGCGGACGAGAATGCGCGCATGGCCTTCAAGACCATGGGGGCGACGCGCTGGCAGACGCTGGTGAAGATGAAGCTGCCGATGGGCCTGCCGCAGTTCTTCACCGGCCTGAAGATCGCCTCGGTCGGCGTGATGGCGGGCGTCATCACCGGCGAGTTCCTGGGCGGCGGCAAGGGCTTCGGCGAGCTGATCCGCGTGGCATCCACCAACCTGGACACCGCGCGCGTCTTCGCACTGATCCTCTATCTCAGCCTGCTCGGCCTCGCCACCTTCGGACTGGTGGTGTGGCTGGAGCGCAAGCTGGTGTTCTGGCACCGATCGAGCGTGCGCGCCGCCGGGTAGCGGCGCCGCCGCCGCATCAATCGGGACGGATGCCTGCTTCCGCGATGATCGCGGCATAGCGCGCGGTGTCCGCGCGGAGCAGGTCGGCGAAGGCGGCGGCGTCGAGCGGCGCCGGCTCCTGGCTGATCCGGCCGAGACCCTCGGCCGCCTCGGGCGTGGAGAGCCAGGCGCGCATCTCGGCATCGAGTCGGCGCAGCGGCGCGTCGGGCGCCGCGGCCGGGGCGAAGAGCCCGAACCACACGCTGCCGTCCAGCGGCGGCAGCCCGGCCTCGGGCAGCGCGGGCACATCCGGCAGGAAGCGCGACCGCTCCGCCGAGATCGCTGCCAGCGCGCGCAACTGGCCGCCGCGCAGCGGACCGCCGAAGACCGTCAGATCTGCCAGCGTCATCGCCACGCGGCCCGAGACCAGGTCGCCCACCGCTGCCGGATAGGCGCGGTAGGGCACATGCACCAGGTCGAGGCCGGCCGCGCGCCGGAACTGCTCGGTGGCGATATGGCCGACCGTGCCGTTGCCGTTCGTCGCATAGGTCAGCGGCTCGAGCGCGGCGCGCGCCGCGGCGATGAACTCCTGGACGGTCAGCGCCGGGTTGCCCGCGGGGACGAACAGGAAGAAGGGCAGCCGGGCGACGCGGACCACGGCCCGGAAGTCGCGCAGCGGATCATAGGGCAGCCGCCCGGCGAACAGCGTGGGGTTGATCGCCATCACGGAGTTCGAGGCAAGCAGCAGCGTGTATCCGTCGGGCGCTGCCCGGGCCACCGCCTCCGCCGCCACGGCGCCGCTCGCGCCAGGCCGGTTCTCCACCACGAAGGGCTGGCCGAAGGCCTGGCCCAGCCTCGGCAGGGCCAGGCGGATGGCGACATCGGGCGCGCCGCCGGGGGCGAAGGGGGCGATGATCCGCACCGGGCGCGTCGGCCACGACTCCTGCGCCTGCGCAGCCCCGGCAGCCAGCGCGGCCCCGGCCTGAAGCGCGACGCGGCGCGTGAATCCCATTCCGGTGCGGCCCATCCGTTTCCTCCCGATCGCGCGGCTTCGGCGCGTTCACCGCACGCTGGCAGCGCGGCGTCGCTGCCGTCAACCGGATGGTGCCGCGGCCGGGCCGGGCGGGCTCAGAAGCCGCCGCCTGCATCCAGCCAGGCCTGCTCCGCCGGCGTGCTCGCGCGGCCGAGCGCGGCGTTGCGGTGCGGGAAGCGGCCGAAGCGGCGGATCACCGCCCGGTGCCGCCAGGCATAGTCGATCGTCCCGCCCGGCGCGCGCATGGCCGCGACGTCGCGCATCCCCTCGAACAGCGCGACGGAGAGGTCCTGGTCCGCCAGCGCCTCGCCATGCTCGAAAGGCAGGTAGAGGAACATCCGCTCGGTGGGCGTCAGTTGCAGGTCCAGGCGGTCGCGCAGCACGGCCCGGCGCGCGACCGCGCGGGCGTGCTCGTCCGACGCGAAGGCCTCCGCGCTGCCGCGGAACAGGTTGCGCGGGAACTGGTCGAGCAGCAGCATCAGCGCCAGCGCGCCCCTCGGCGTGGCGCTCCAGGCGTCGAAGGCGCCCTCGCGCGCCGGCACGACCAGCGCCCCGAAGCCGTCGCGGATGCTCGCGTCGAAGGCGTCGTCCTTCACGAACCATGCCTGGCGGAAGGTGTCGGGGCCCTCGGCGAACCAGAAGGCGAGAAGGCGTCCGGTGTCGTCGGTCATGCCAGGGCGCGCTCCAGCAGGCGGATGGAATGGATCGCCTCGCGTCCCGCGAGGTCGGCGATCTGGTGGCGGCAGGATGTGCCGTCGGCGACGACGAATGCCGCCGCGCCCGCCTTGCGGAGATGCGGCAGCAGCGAGAGCTCGGCCATGGCCCGGCTGACCGGCAGGTTCTTCGCGTCATAGCCGAAGGCGCCCGCCATGCCGCAGCAGGAGGAGGTGATCGGCGTCACCTTCAGCCCGGGGATGCGCGTCAGCGTGGCGACCGCGGCGGGAAAGGCGCCGAAGGCCTTCTGGTGGCAATGGCCGTGGATATGCGCCTCGCCGGCGATCGGCTTCAGGCGGAGCGGCGCCTTCGTTTCTGCCAGCCACTCGGAGACCAGCATCGCCCGCGCCGCCAGCCTGTCTGCCGCTTCGCCCGGGACGAGCACGAGAAACTCGTCGCGCAGCGTCATCAGGCAGGAGGGTTCGAGGCCGAGAACGGGGCTCGACCAGGGCGACAGCGCCTCGATCGTGCGCCGCGCTTCCGCGCGCGCCTCCGCCACCATGCCGGCGGCCAGCCAGGTCCTGCCATCGTCGAGCGGCCGCGGGCCGCGCGGCGGGCGCGCCACGGCGGGATCGGCGCCGGCGGCGCGCAGCACGCGCAACGCGGCGCGCAGGTTCTCGGGCTCGAAGTAGCGGTTGAAGAGGTCGGGCAGCAGGATGACCTCGCCCGCGCGGCCATCGGGTTCGCGGCATTCCCAGTCGTGCAAGGGGTTGTGCCGGAAGCGGGGCAGGGGGCGGTCGGCGAAGCCGAGCAGGCGTGGCGCGCCGGGGATCATGGCCGGCCAGTTGACGACGGGCGCCAGCATCGCCGCGAAGGGCGCCCAGCGCGGCATGGAGGCGATCAGGCGGTCCTTCAGCGCGACGCCGCGCAGCGCGTTGCGGGCGTTCGCCGCCTCCACCTTCATCTTCGCCATGTCCACGCCGGTCGGGCATTCGCGCTTGCAGCCCTTGCAGCCGACGCAGAGCGAGAGGGCATCCGCCACCTCGTCGGAAGCGAGCCCGCCGGGGATCTGGCCGGTCAGCGCAAGGCGCAGCGTGTTGGCGCGCCCGCGCGTGACATGCTGCTCGTCGCGCGTCGCGCGGTAGGACGGGCACATGGTGCCGGCATCGAACTTCCGGCAGGTGCCGTTGTTGTTGCACATCTCGACCGCGCCGAGCAGGCCGCCCTGCGGACCGGGCCACGCGCTCCAGTCGAGCGCGGGCGTGATCGCGGGATCGGCCGCGTAGCCTTCGTGGTACCGAAGCAGGCTGCGGTCATCCATGCGCGGCGGATGGACGATGCGGTTGGGGTTGAGCAGGCCGTGCGGCAGCGCCTCCGTCGCCGGATCGAAGCTTTCCTTCACCGCCTCGAAGGCGCGCACGATGCGGGCGCCGAACATCGGCTCGTGGAACTCGGACCGCACGATGCCGTCGCCATGCTCGCCGGAATGGCTGCCCTTGTACTCGCGCACCAGCGCGAAGCATTCTTCCGCAATCGCGCGCATCTTCGTCACGTCTTCCCCATCCTTCATGTTCAGGACAGGACGAACGTGCAGGCAGCCGACGGAAGCATGCGCATACCATGTGCCCACGGTGCCGTGCCGGGCAAAGACCTCGTTCAGACGTTCCGTGTAGTCGGCCAGGTCGTCGAGCGCGACGGCGCAATCCTCGATGAAGGAGACCGGCTTCCCGTCGCCCTTCATGGACATCATGATGTTGAGCCCGGCCTCCCGCACCTCCGCGACCTGGGCCTGGAAGCCGGCGTCCGTCACGCGCACGACCTGGCCGGGCAGGCCGAGGTCGCCCATCATCTCCTCCAGCCGGTCCAGCGCGGCGAGCAGCGGCGCGTCGTCGTGGCCGTGGAATTCCACGATCAGCAGGCTGTCGGGCTCGCCGATCACGATCCTGTCGATGGTGCTGCGGTAGATCGGGATGGAGCGGCCGAGGTCGATCATCGTCCGGTCCACCAGCTCGACCGCTTCCGGGTCGAGCGTGACCAGGTGCCGCGACGCCTCCATCGCGCGCCGGAAGCTCGGGAACTGGCAGATGCCCAGCACCTTGCGCGGCTTGATCGGCCACAGCCTGAGATCCAGCGCGGCGGAGAAGGCGAGCGTGCCCTCGCTGCCGACCAGCAGGCGTGCCAGCGAGGCGCGCCCGTGCGCGCGCGCATCCGGCGTCAGCGCATCCAGGTTGTAGCCGCCGACGCGTCGGAGTTGCGCGGGGAACTTCGCCGCGATCTCCTCCGCCTCCCGCACGCCGATCGCGCGCAGCTTCGCGACGAGGTCCGCGACGGAAGGCGGCACGTCGGGGCCGAGATTGTCGGGCAGTTCGCCGAAGCGGAACCGCGTGCCGTCGGCCAGGATGGCGTCGATGGCGCGGACATTGTCGGCCATCAACCCGTAGCGGATGGATTTCGAGCCGCAGGAATTGTTGGCGGCCATGCCCCCGATGGTGCAGCGCATCCAGGTGGAGGGATCCACGGGATAGAACATGCCGCGCGGCTTCAGCGCCTCGTTCAGCGCGCCGAGCGTGATGCCGGGCTGCACGATCGCGGTGTCGCCCTCCACGGCGATCACGTTCCGCAGGTATTTCGTGCAGTCCAGCACCAGCGCGCGATTGACGGTCTGGCCGCATTGGCTGGTGCCGCCGCCGCGCGGCAGGACTGGGATGCCTTCCTCGCGGCAGATCGCCATCGCGGCGACGACGTCCTCGGCGTTGCGCGGCACCAGCACGCCGACCGGCTCCATCTGGTAGATCGAGGCGTCGGTGGCGTAGCGGCCGCGATCGCCGGGGGAGAACAGCACCTCGCCCTGCGTCTCCCGGCGCAGCCGTTCGGCCAGCCTGCTGTCCCCGATCCTGGCGCGCCCGGCGATGGCGTTCATGCCCGTTCTCCCCGCTTCGGGCCGCGGATTAGCGAAGGGTTGGCCGCAGGTCGCATCTATAATGCTCATCAATCCAACGGGGGTTACTCATTGGCAGACCGCATTGCCGGAGGCTAGACACCCGCCAGCAAGAGGATCGTTCCATGGCCTATTTCCAGTCCAAGCCCACCGCCGGCCGCCACTTCCTGCAGATCCCCGGCCCCACCAACGTGCCGGACCGCGTGCTGCGGGCGATGGACAACCCTACCATGGACCATCGCGGCCCCGATTTCGGCAAGCTCGGCAAGGCGGTGCTGGAGAAGGTCAAGGCGGTCTTCAAGACGCAGGGCCATGTGGTGATCTATCCGGCCTCCGGCACCGGGGCGTGGGAAGCGGCGCTGGTCAACACCCTCTCGCCCGGCGACCGGGTGCTGATGTGCGAGACCGGCTGGTTCGCGCATCTCTGGCACGAGATGGCGACGCGCCTGCAGCTGGTTCCCGACTACATCCGCACCGACTGGCGCCGCGGCGCCGATGTGGCGGCGATCGAGGCGAAGCTGCGCGAGGACAAGACCCACAGCATCAAGGCCGTCTGCGTCGTCCACAACGAGACCAGCACGGGTGCGACTTCCCGCATCGATGAGGTTCGAAAGGCGATGGACGCCGCGGGCCATCCGGCGCTGCTGCTGGTGGACACCATCTCCTCGCTCGCCTCGATCGATTACCGGCACGACGAATGGGGCGTGGATGTCACCGTCTCCGGCAGCCAGAAGGGGCTGATGCTGCCGCCGGGCCTCAGCTTCAACGCGGTGTCGGAGAAGGCGCTGAAGGCCAGCGAGACGGCCAGGCTGCCGCGCGCCTTCTGGGACTGGAAGCCGATGATCGCGGCCAATGCGACCGGCTACTTCCCCTACACCCCGGCGACCAACATGCTCTATGCGCTGGACACGGCGCTGGACATGCTGCTGGAGGAAGGGCTCGACAACGTCTTCGCCCGCCATGACCGCCATGCCGAGGCGACGCGCCGCGCCGTGCGCCATTGGGGCTTCGAGATCCAGTGCGCCGAGCCGCGGCACTATTCCTCCGCCCTCACCGCCGTGCGCCTGCCCGAGGGCCACAGCGCCAATGCGCTGCGCGCCACCATCCTCGAGAAGTTCAACATGAGCCTCGGCAACGGCCTCGGGCAGCTGAACGACCGGGTCTTCCGCATCGGCCATCTCGGCGATTTCGGCGACCTGCAGCTGGTCGGCACGCTGGGCGGCGTGGAGATGGGTCTGAAGGCCGCCGGCGTGCCGCACAAGGCCGGCGGCGTGCTGGCCGCGATGGACTACCTCAACGGCAACGC
Organism: Falsiroseomonas sp. RANM36; assembly: GCF_056682175.1. NCBI lineage: Bacteria > Pseudomonadati > Pseudomonadota > Alphaproteobacteria > Acetobacterales > Roseomonadaceae > Falsiroseomonas > Falsiroseomonas sp. RANM36. The sequence continues at coordinate 307,924 of NZ_JBWXTD010000004.1, read as the reverse complement.
GTGAGCCGATGGCGGCCCCGCGCCGCGGCGTGATCCGACAGGACCACGCCGTGGCCCGATGCGGCGCTAATCCGCGCGCGCGCCGCTCGCCTGCACAAGCGGCACCCACAGGGCGATCTCGCTCTTGAGGAAGTCGGCGAAGCGCTGCGGCGTCCAGCCGCGCATCGCCGGCGTGCCCATCTGGTCGAAGCGCTCCGTGATGGCGGGCGTGGACAGCGCCTGCTCGATCGCCGCCGCCATGCGCTCCACGATGGGCGTGGGCGTGCCGGTCGGCGCGTAGATGCCGTACCAGGAATAGGCCTTGTAGTCGCCGAGCCCGACCTCGCGCGCGGTCGGCACCTCCGGCGCGGCCGGGCTGCGCTCGTCGGTCGCGACGAACATCAGCCGCGCCGTGCCCGCGCGATGGAACGGCGCGAGCAGGGAGGGGATGTCGCTGGTGAAGGCGATCTCGCCCTGCTGCAGCGCCAGGAAGGTCTGGCCCGGATTGCGGTAGGTGACGTGCTCCGCCGTCGCGCCGATGCGCGAGAGGAAGGCGGAGGAGGCGATGTGCCCCGAGGTGCCCGCGCCCGCGCTGCCATAGCTGAAGCGGCCGGGATTGGCGCGCAGCAGGGCGATGAACTCGGCCGCGCTGTTCACGCCGAGCCGGCCGGAAGCGGCCATGCCGATCGGGATGAAGACCGTGGGCGCGACGCCCACGAAGTCGCGCACCGGATCATAGGGCAGGCGGCTGCCGTAGAGCGGGATGGCAAGCGCCATGTTGGACACGGTCGCCAGCAGGAAGGTCTCGCCGTTCGGCGGCTGCTTGGCGACATAATCCGCGCCGACCGTCCCGCCGGCGCCGACACGGTTTTCCACGACCACCGGCTGGCCGAGGATCTCGGACAGGCGCGGCGCCAGGACGCGGGTGGTGATGTCGGTGCCGCCGCCGGTGCCGAAGGCGACGACGATGCGGATCGGCCGCGTCGGCCAGGCCTGGGCCACGGACGGGCGGGGCAGCGCGGCGGCAAGCGGCAGGGCGAGCGCTGCGCGGCGGGGCAGGGTGGGCATGATGGGGAACCTCCGCGGTCATCAAAGCGCAGAACGCGCGGGTTGACACTCCCTTCACGTCCGCGCCGGCCCGGCCTTCCCTTCGGCTGGCGAAGCCCCACCATGAAGGCATGGCCGAGGTCTTCCTCAACCGCATCGCCACCGCCGTGCCCCGGCACGAGGTGCATGGCGCCTTCCGCGCCTTCGCCGCCGGGCAGGTGCAGGCGCGCGACCGCGCCCTCTTCGCCCGCATGGATGCGCGGGCGGAGATCGCGCGGCGCTGGTCCGTGCTGGAGCCCTCGGAGCCCGAGGGCAGCGGCACCGCCTGCGGCTTCTACCGCGCCGGCGCCGCCTTCCCGACCACCCGCGCCCGCATGGCCCGCTACGAGGCCGAGGCGCCCGGGCTGGCGGATGCGGCGCTCGCCCGGCTCGGCTTCGCCGCCGAGGCGCCGCGCATCACGCATCTGGTGGTGGCGACCTGCACCGGCTTCGTCGCGCCCTTCCTCGACCGCCACCTTGTCGAGCGCCACGGCGTGCGGCGCGGGGTGGAGCGCACGCTGGTCGGCTTCATGGGCTGCCAGGCGGCGATCAACGCGCTGAAGACCGCCTGGCACATCGTGCGCAGCGATCCCGGCGCGCGCGTGCTGGTGATGTGCCTGGAACTCTGCACGCTGCATCTGCAGGGCAGCAGCGCGCTGGAGCAGCTTCTGTGCTTCCTGCTCTTCGCCGATGGCTGCGCCGCGGCGATCGTCAGCGCGGAGCCTTCCGGGCTGCAAATGGACGGTTTCTCCAGCGCGGTGCTGCCGGAGGCGGCGGAGATGATCACCTGGCGGATCGGCGACGACGGCTTCGACATGACGCTCTCGGGCCTCGTGCCGATCACGCTCGCCCACGCGCTGCCGGACTGGGAGAAGGCGATGCTGGACGGGCTTCCCGCGGCGGAGGTGGATCTCTGGGCCGTGCATCCGGGCGGGCGCAGCATCCTCGATGCGGTGGAGCATGGCCTCGCGCTGCATCAGGGCGCGCTGGCGGAAAGCCGGGCGGTGCTGCGCGACCACGGCAACATGTCCTCCGCCACCGTGATGTTCGTGCTGGCGGCGATGATGCGCCGCGCGCAGGCCGGGCAGCGCGGCTGCGCGCTCGCCTTCGGGCCGGGCCTCTCGGCCGAGGCCATGCGCTTCCGCGCGATGTGAGTCATGCCGCGCATCCTGGCCGATGAGATCATGGACGATCCCGCCCAGTCCGAAGCGGACTTTCGGGCGGCGCTGGACGGTCTGGAGACGCTGAACCGCATCACCTTCGCGCATGCGCCGCTGCGCCGGTTTCTGGACCAAGCGGTCTCCGAGAGTGGCGCGTCCGCGCTCTCGCTGCTCGATGTCGGCGCTGGGGGCGGCGACGCGCTGCGGGCGGCGGCGGCATGGGCGAAGCGGCGCGGCGTCGCGCTCGATCTCTGGGGACTGGACCGCAGCCCCTGGGCGGAGCGCCACGCGGCGGAGCGCGGCACGCCGGCCAGCTGGCTCACCTGCGACCTCTTCGACCTGCCGGATGAGCGCCGCTTCGACCTGATCACATGCAGCCTCTTCGCGCATCACCTGGACGATGCGACGCTGCTGCGGTTCCTGCGCTGGCTGCCCGCGCATGCGACGCGGCGCTGGCTGATCCTGGACCTGCACCGGCACCGCATTCCCTGGGCCGCGGTCTGGGCCGGCACGCGGCTGATGCGGATGCATCCGATGGTCACGCATGACGGTCCGGTTTCCGTGATGCGCGGCTTCACGCGCGACGACTGGCGGCGCCTGCTGGGGGAGGCCGGCGTGCCGGCGGAGCTCCGCTGGGTCGCGCCCTTCCGCTGGGCCGTCTCGGGCCCGGGCGGATGAGCGGGCCGGTGATCGTCGGCGGCGGCCCGGCGGGTGCGGCGGCCGCGATCGGCCTGGCGCGCGCCGGGCTGCGGCCGCGCCTGCTGGAACGTGATGGCGTCGTCGGCGAGAAGGTCTGCGGCGAGTTCCTGGCGGAGGATGCGGCGCGCCGGCTGGGCAGCCTGGGCGTGGATCTGCCCAGCCTCGGCGCCGTGCCGCTGCGTCGCGCGCTGTTCGGCGCCGGAAGCGCGCAGGCGGAGATGCGCCTGCCCTTCGCCGCCTGGAGCCTGCCGCGCGCGGTGCTCGACGCGGCGCTGCTGCGGGCGGCGGCGGCCGCCGGCGCGACAGTGGAGAGGGGCGTCTTCGTCACCGCGGCGCAGCCCTGCGGCGGAGGGTGGGAACTGCGTCTCGGGGGTTCCGAGACTCGCTTCGCGCCGACCCTCATCCTCGCCACCGGCAAGCACGAGTTGCGCGGACTGGCGCGCGTGGCGAGCGGCGGCGCGCTGGGGCTGAAGCTGATCGTGGCGGGCGATGTGCCGGCAGACGCCGTGGCGGTGCTGGCGTGCTCCGGCGGCTATGCCGGGCTGCAGCCGCGCCCTGGCGGCGGCGCCAATCTCTGCGCCGCACTGGATCCGCGCGCGCCGGGCGTGCCGGAGGCTGCGCGCTCGGCCGCGGCGCTGATCGCGCATGTCGCCGCCGGCTCGGCGCTGGCGGCGCGGCTGCTGGCCGGCCTGCGGGCCGAGACGGCGCGGCCGATGGCGGTGGCGCGCGTGCCCTATGGCTTCCTGCATCGCGGCGCCGGGCCGTTCCGCGTGGGGGATCAGGCGGCCGTCATTCCGTCCTTCTGCGGCGACGGCGTCGCGATGGCGCTGCTCTCCGGCGCGCGCGCCGCGGAGGCATGCCGGCGTGGCGAGACCGCGGCGCTCCACCATGCCGGATTCGCGGCCTCGGTCGCCGGCGGGATGCGCGCGGCGGGCGTCGTGGCGGGCCTGGTTCGCCACGCGCCGCAGTTGATGGTCCGCGGCGTGGGCTGGCTTCCCGGCATGGCGGGCGCCGTGGCCCGCCGCACGCGTCTCGGCTGATGCTGCCCCGTCACGCCACCGCGCAGCGCGCCAGGATGGCCGGATCGGGATCGCAGCCGAGCCCCGGCCCCTGCGGCAGGGCGAAGCCCGCGCCCTGCGGCACCACCGCATCCCCGAACGGGCCGGGATCGAGGTCGAAGAAATAGGCCTCGACCGGCGTGGTCGGGGACAGCGCGGCCAGCACCTGCATCGTCGCCAGCAGCGCCGGCCCGAAATAGGGCGAGTGCGGCGCGAAGCGCGCGCCGTGGTCTCGCGCGATCTCCGCCACGCGCAGCAGCGCCGAGACGCCGCCGATCTTCGCGACGCTCGGCTGCACCACGTCCACCGCCTGCGCCATGCGGTCGAAGTCCAGGATGCTCGCCGCGTTCTCCCCGCAGGCGATCACGCGGCCGCTGTCCCGGCGCAGTGCCGCAAGCGCGGCGTAGTCGTCGGGCGGGAAGAGCGGCTCCTCCACCCAGGCCAGAGGCATGTCGCGCAGCTCCTCCAGGATCGCGCGCGCGCCCTCGGCCGACCAGGCGCAGTTCACATCCACCATCAGCGCGCCGTCGCCGCCCATGCGGGAGGCGGCGGCGCGGATCTCCGGCACGCGGATCTCGTGCAGCTTGATGGCGCGGAAGCCGCGCGCGAGGGCTTCCTCGGTGTCGCGCGCCACGGCGTCCGGCGCGCCGTAGCGCGGCAGGCTCGCATAGGCGGGCAGCGCCGCGCAGGCCGCGCCGCCCAGCAGGCGATGCAGCGGCAGGCCCGCCGCCTTGCCCTTGATGTCCCACAGCGCCGTCTCCAGCCCCGAGACCGCGTGCAGGAACGGGCCCGACCCGCCGAGGCCGTGGAAGCGGCGGGTGATGGCCTCCGCGGTGCCGGCGGGATCGAGCGCGTCGAGGCCGATCGCACCGGGCCCGACCAGGCGCCGCAGCGCCTCGCGCACCACCGGCCAGGAGTCGTAGAGGCCGAAGCACTCGCCCCAGCCGACCAGCCCGCCTTCCGCCTCCACCCGCACCAGCAGCGTGTCGAAGGCGCGGCGCGGCACGCCGGCGAGGGTGGGCGTGGCACCGCGGTGATGCACCGCCTGGCGATAGACGATCGGCTCGAGGGCGGTGATTCGGCGCATGAGCCGTGCTCCTTCCTGGTGTCTCCGCGCCGGATTGGCACGCTTGCGCCGCGCGGAACCGGCAACTGGATCGGATCGCAAGGGGTTGGAAGCGGTCGGCACCGCGAACCTTCCCGGCGGACGGACGGCGTCAGGCCGGCGGGGGGCGCGGGCGCCGATGCGCGACGGCCTCCGACGGATCGCTGCCGGGGAAGATGAAGGCGAGTTCGTACACGCCGCCGGCGTCCTGCCCCGGGACGTCCTGGCGCAGGAAGCGCCGGGCCGCCCATGCCAAGGCCTGGTCCGCCGCGGCGCGCTGCAGCGCTTCCAGCAGCAGGACGAAGGCGAAGTCATCCGGTGCGCCGCTGCCCGGCGCGCCCACGCGAAATGCCGCCATCGCACCCTGCCCGTCGGCGCGGCGGCCGAGACGTGCAGCCACCACGCCCGGCTGACGCGCCAGGGCGGGCAAGTCGTTCAATGCGCCATCGTCGGGCAGGCGGAGCACGGCCAAGGCGCCGCCGATGCCTTCGCCGCAACTGCCAAGCGGCGCGCAGGGTGCGCGCAGGAAGTTGCGAAAATGCTGTCGCATGGCTGCCGACCACGGGGTCGGGTTCTCGATGAGGTCACGATACTCGGGCGTCTCGAGGCAATCGAGCCCCGCCAGCTCGTACAGCGTGAACCACCGGTGCGTCGGATGGTCCGGCGCGACATAGCGCCGGCCGCTGCGGAAGCCAGGCACCCCCACGCGTTCCGGCACATGCTCGCGCGTATGCCAGGCCTCGTATTCGGCTTCGTGCCCATGCGCCAGGTCGTTCCAGATCCCCAGGAAGGCGGTGCCGCTGCCCATTCCTGCAGCATGCGGAAGACGGCCCGGCATCGCAATCGACCCGGCCGCGGCTTTCTGACTTCGGCAAAACTGCGTTAGCCTTCCGCCCGCGGCGGCCGGCATGGCCCTGGGGATCGCATCGGCATGAGCGCAGGCTGGCGGATCGGCTTCGACATCGGCGGCACCTTCACCGACTTCATCCTGGCGGATGCGGCGGCAGGCTCGATCCGCCTGCACAAGTGCCTCACCACGCCGGCCGACCCCTCGGTGGGCGCGCTGGCCGGGCTCGAGGAGGTGACGGCGGCCGCCGGGATCACGCTGGCCGATGTCTCGGAGATCCTGCACGGCACCACGCTGGTGACCAATGCGATCATCGAGCGGCGCGGCGCCAGGCTCGGCCTGATCACCACGCAGGGCTTCCGCGACCTGCTGGAGATGGGCAGCGAGCAGCGCTACGACATCTACGACCTGTTCCTGCAATATCCCGAGCCGCTCGTCGCGCGCCGCCACCGCCTGGAAGTGCCGGAGCGGCTGGATCGCGAGGGCCGCGTCGTCATCCCGCTCGACGAGGCGGCGGTCGAGGCTGCGGCGCGCAGGCTGGCGGCCGACGGCGTGCAGGCGGTCGCGATCAGCTTCCTGCACAGCTACGCCAATCCCGACCACGAGCGCCGCGCCGCCCCGGCCCGGGGGCCGCCCGCGCCCCGGGGGGGCC
>NZ_JBWXTD010000004.1:290421-301238 GCF_056682175.1 Falsiroseomonas sp. RANM36 | reverse complement strand
GGGGGGGGCCGGGGGGCGTTACCTCCCCCCCCCCCCCCCCCCCCACCCCCCCCCCGCCGCGCGGCGCCGCGGGGGCGGGGGGGCGGGCGGCGCCCGGGCTTGCCGTCTCGGTCTCGTCGGAGGTCGTGGCGGAACTCTGGGAGTACCAGCGCACCGTCACCACCTGCGCCAACGCCTATGTCCAGCCGCTGATGGACGGCTATGTCACGAAGCTGGAACGCGCGCTGCGCGCGCGCGGCTTCCGCGGCGCGCTGCGGCTGATGCATTCGGCGGGCGGCCTGGTGAGCCCCGCCGCCGCACGCGCCTTCCCGATCCGGCTTCTGGAATCCGGTCCCGCCGGCGGCGGCCTCGCCACCGCGCTGTTCGGCGCGCGCGCCGGGCATCGCGACGTGATCTCCTTCGACATGGGCGGCACCACCGCCAAGGCCTGCCTGATCGAGGATGGCCGCGCGGAGATCGCGGCGATGATGGAGGCGGGGCGCGTCCACCGCTTCAAGAAGGGCTCCGGCCTGCCGATCAAGGCGCCCGTGATCGACATGATCGAGATCGGCGCCGGCGGCGGCTCCGTCGCGCGCATCGACGAGGTCGGGCTGCTGCGCGTCGGGCCGCATTCCGCGGGCGCCGATCCCGGGCCCGCCTGCTATGGCCGCGGCGGCACCGACGCGACCGTGACCGACGCCAACCTCACGCTCGGCTGGTACGATCCGGGCTTCTTCCTGGGCGGGCGGATGAGCCTGGATGCGGCGGCGGCGGAACGCGCGGTCGGTGCGCTCGGTGAGAAGCTCGGCCTTTCCCCGGTGGAGACCGCCTGGGGCATCGCCAAGGTCGTGACGGAAAGCATGGCGGCGGCCGCGCGCGTGCACCTGGTGGAGAAGGGCAAGGACCCGCGGCGCTACGCGATGGTGGGCTTCGGCGGCGCGGGGCCGGCCTATGCCGCGATGGTCGCGCGCGCGCTCGGCGTGCGGGAGGTGATCATCCCGCCTGCTTCCGGCGCGGCCTCGGCGCTCGGCTTCCTCGTCGCGCCGCTCTCCTTCGAGCAGGTACGCTCGATGCCGGTGCTGATGGAGCCGGGCTTCGACGCGGCCGCCGTCAACGGCCTGCTCGCCGCGCTGGAGGCGGAGGGCCGGCAATTGCTGGCCGAGGCCGGGGTGCCGGAGGCGGAGATCCGGCTGGAGCGCTCGGCCGACATGCGGCTTGTCGGGCAGGTTCACGAGATCACCGTGCCGCTGCCGGACGGGATGCTGGACGATGCGCGCCTGGAGGCGATCGGCGATGCCTTCGCGAAGGTCTACACCGCGCGCTACACGGCCGTGTTCCAGGGCGCGAAGCTGGAGGCGATCTCCTTCCGCGTCCGCGTGGCGGGCCGCGAGCCGACGCTGGCGCTGCAGCAGGCCGGCGCCGACGCCGAAGGCCGGCCGAAGCGCAAGGGCACGCGGCGCGTCTTCTTCGACGGCGCCTGGCACGAGGCCGGGGTCTGGGACCGCTACGCGCTGACCGATGGCGACCGCATTCCCGGCCCCGCCATCGTCGAGGAACGCGAGGCCACCACCATCGTGCCGCCGGGCGATGCGCTCGGCGTGGATGCGGGCGGCAATCTCCGCATCGCCGTCGCCTCGGCCCCGATCCCCGATGCGGTCGTCACGCCGGAGATGAACCTCGCCGAGGCGATGGCGCGCATCGAGGCCGATCCGATCGCGCTGGAGATCATGTGGTCGCGCCTGGTGACGGTGGTGGAGGAGATGTGGCTGACCGTCTGCCGCACCGCCTTCAGCCTGATCATCAGCGAGGCGCAGGACTTCGCCTGCGAACTGCTCGACCCCAACGGCGAGACGCTGGCGCACAGCCCGCGCGCCATGCCGGTGTTCAACCTGACCGTGCAGCGGGCGGCGCGCGCGCTGCTGCAGCGGCATCCGCCGGAGACGCTGAAGCCCGGCGACGTGCTGATCACCAACGATCCCTGGCTCTGCGCCGGGCATCTGAACGACCTCGCCATCGCCACGCCGGTGTTCAAGGACGGGCGGATGGTGGCGCTGATGACCTGCGTCGGCCATGTCTCCGACATCGGCGGCACCAAGGACCATCTGCGCGCGCGGGAAGTCTATGAGGAAGGATTGCAGATCCCGCCGATGAAGCTGGCGCGGGAAGGGGTTCCGAACGAGGACCTGTTCGCGCTGATCGGGGAGAATGTGCGCAACCCCTGGCAGGTGCTGGGCGACATCCATTCGATGATGGCGGCGAATGCGCTGGGCGCCGAGCGGCTGATCGCCTTCATGGACGAGTATGGCATGCACGACCTGCAGGCGCTGGCCGCGGTGGTGCAGAACCGCGCCGAGGCCGCGATGCGCGATGCCATCCGCGCCATCCCCGACGGCGTCTACCACTCCACCATCAGCAACAACCCGATGGGGACGGAGCTGACCTATCCGCTGAAGGTGACGGTGGCCGGCGACAGCATCGAGCTCGACTTCGAGGGCGTGCCGGCGCAGCTGCCGCAGGGCGGGCTGAACTGCACGCTCAACTACACCGAGGCGCATGCGACCTATCCGCTGAAATGCATGCTGTCGCCGAATGTGCGCGGCAATGCCGGCTGCTTCCGGCCGTTCCGGGTGAAGGCGCCGGAAGGCTCGATGCTGAACTGCGCCAAGCCGGCCTCGGTCTATCTGCGCACGCGCACCGGCTGGTACATCGCGCCCAACATCTTCCGCGCGCTGTCCGAAGCCGCGCCGAACCAGGTGCAGGCGGTGACCGGCCTGCCCGTCGCGGTCAGCATGTATGGCTGGGACGCGAAGCGGCGGCTCTACTCCGACCATCTCTTCATGGGCGGCGGCCAGGGCGCCTCGGCGCGGGGCGACGGCAAGTCCGCGCTGCTGTGGCCGACCTCGGCGGCGAACACCTCGATCGAACTGATGGAGCAGCGCGTGCCGGTGCTGGTGGTGGAGAAGTCCTATGTGCCGGACAGCGGCGGCGCGGGACGCCACCGCGGCGGCCTCGGCCAGGTGGTGCGCGTGCGCAAGCTGGAGGACGACGACCTGCCGACGCTCGCCTCGGTGTATCCGGAGGGCGTGCGGGTGCGCACGCCAGGCCTGTTCGGCGGAGCGCCGGGCGGGCTCGCCTGGGGCGGCGTGCGGGACACCGCCGGCACTCTTCTCAAGGACACCGGCACGGGCGAGCTGGTGACGCTGACGCGGAAGGACGAGGTCGCGGAAGTGCTGCTCTGCGGCGGCGGCGGCTATGGCGACCCGCGCGCGCGCCCGCTGGCGCTGATCGCCGCCGACCTTGCCGATGGCTACATCACGCCGGAAGCGGCGATGCGTGACTACGGCGTGGTGCTGCGCGAAGACGGCACCATCGACGAGAGGGAGAGCGAAGCCCGGCGGGGCAGTGCCCGCGCCGCGGCCGAATGACCATGGGAGAGGAGGCAATCATGCAGGGAAACACCATCGGCCGCCGCGGCGCCATCGCCGCGGGGCTCGGCGCCGCCGGCGCGCTCACCCTCGGCGGCCCGGCGCGCGGCTTCGAGCGCGAGGGCAACCGGAAGATCCTGGTCTATGCCGGCGGGCAGCCGGTGCCGGTGCTCGATCCGCATGTGCGCTACGACTGGTCCACGCGGATGGTCCAGCAGTCGCTGTATGACGCGCTGGCGAAATACGTGAACGATCCGCCGCAGATCGTGCCCTGGCTGGCGGAGCGGTGGGAAGCCAATGCGGACCGCACGGTCTGGACCTTCCACCTGGTGCGGAACGCGAAGTTCCACAACGGCGACCCGGTGGACGCGGAGGCCGTGCGCTATTCCTTCGAGCGCGGGCTGCGGATGAACAAGGGCGTCGCCTGGATGCTCAAGGACGTGCTGGACCCGGGCGCGATCGAGGCGGTGGATGCGCACACCGTCCGCTTCACGCTGACGCGCCGGATGCCGAGCTTCCTCACCTACATCCCGCTCTGGTTCATCGTGAACCCGAAACAGGTGCAGGCGAATGTCGCCAACAACGACTTCGGTGAGGCCTGGCTGACCCGCAACGACGCCGGCTCCGGCCCGTTCCGCCTGCGCCGCTTCGAACCGCAATCGGTCATCCATCTCGATGCCGTGGGCGACTACTGGAAGGGCTGGCCGCAGGGCGAGGCGAACCGGCCGGCCGGCGTGATCTATCGTGTCGTCCGCGAGCCCGCGGCACGGCGTGCGCTGCTGCAGCGCGGCGAGGTGGACATGATCACCGAGATCCCGGCCGACGATTTTGAGGCGATGAAGGGCCTGCGGGGCATCCGCCCCGAGGAGCACAAGGGCATGACCACCTTCGCCATCACGATGAACACCACGAAGGGGCCGACCGCGGACCTGAACGTGCGCAAGGCGATCGCCCATGCCTTCGACTACGACGCGCTGATCCAGATCCATAACGGCGGGGCGACGCTGATGGACAGCCCCTTCCCGGAGGCGATCCCCGGCCACATCGCGGTGCCCGGCATGCCCCGGCGGGACCTCGATCGCGCGCGCGCCTTCCTCGCGCGCAGCGCGCATCCGAACGGCGGCTTCGAGCTGGAATACGTGCATGTGCAGGGGCTCGAGGATCCGCGGCGCATCGGGCTCGCGCTGCTCAACTCGCTGCAGCCGCTGAACATCCGTGTGAACGTCGTCGCGCAGCCCTGGCCGACCATGGTCGCCCGCGGCAGCCGCGCGGAGACGGCGCCGGACATGGTCAGCGTCTATGTCACGCCGGTCTCCACCGATCCCGATGTGGTCGCGGGGAAGTATCACACCCGCGCGCAGGGGAATTTCTGGGGCATGCACCACCTGACCGATCCGCAGATCAGCCAGTGGGTGGACGCCGCGCGCGTCGAAACGGACGATGCCAAGCGCGCCGCGCTCTATGCCGACATCCAGCGGCGCGTGGTCGAGGTGCAGCCGGAGATCTTCGGCATGCTCGCCAACCGGCGCTGGCTGATGCGCGACTACGTGAAGGGCTTCGTCTATTGCCCGCTGCGCCTGACGGGCGAGGTGGACCTGCACACCATGTGGGTCGATGCCGCCTGAGCCCGCACGGCCCGTGACCGGCGGGGCCTGACATGGCGCTCTTCGTCCTGCGGCGGCTGATGCTGACCGGGCTGATGCTGTTCGGCCTGGTCCTCATCACCTTCGTGGTGTCGAATGTCGCGCCCTCGGACCCCGCGGCGCTGGCCGCGGGGCCGGACGCCACGCGCGACATGGTCGAGACGCTTCGCAAGGAATACGGGCTCGACCGCCCGTTGCCCGAGCAGTTCGTCCGCTATGTCGGCGGCCTGCTGACCGGCGATCTCGGCCGCTCCATCGTGACCACCCGCAGCGTCACCGAGGATCTCGGCCGCTACTTCCCGGCCACGCTGGAACTCGTGCTGCTCTCCATGGCGTTCGGCGTGCTGGTCGGGGTGCCGCTCGGCATGATGTCGGCCGTGCTGAAGAACCGCGCGCCGGACCATGCCACGCGCTTCGTCGCCGTCTCCCTGGTGGCGCTGCCGGCCTTCTGGTTCGGCATCCTGCTGCAACTGCTGTTCTCGGTGCAGCTGGAATGGCTGCCGACCTCCGGGCGGCTCGACATCGCCACGCCGCCGCCGCCCTTCGTCACCGGCATGCTTCTGGCGGACAGCCTGCTGGCGGGGCAGTGGGAGACCTTCGCCGACGCCCTGCGCCACGCGGTGCTGCCCGCCTTGGTGCTGTCCTTCCCCTGCCTCGCCTCGATCCTGCGGGTGAACCGCGGGGAGATGATCGAGGTGCTGTCCTCCGACTACGTCACCGCCGCGCGCGCGCATGGCATCTCCCGCCTGCGGGTCGTCTGCGTGCTGGCGCTGCGCAATGCGATGCTGCCGACGCTGGCCATCATCGGCCTGCGATGGGGCTGGATGCTCGGCTCCACCGTCCTGGTGGAGACGGTGTTCGACTGGCCCGGCATCGGTCTCTATGCCGTCTCCTCCGCCATTGCGGGCGACTTCAAGCCGGTGATGGGCGTGACGCTGCTGATCGGCGTGAACTTCATGGTCGTGAACCTGATCGTGGACATGCTCTATGGCGTGCTCGATCCGCGGCTGAGGGCCGTGTCATGAGCCTCGCCATGCCGCGCGCCGGCTTCGCCGAGCGCCACGCCGCAACGCTGCGGCAGCTGCGCTTCTTCGCCTGGAGCTTCGGCCGCAGCCCTTCCTCCATGGTGGGGCTGGCCATCGTGTCGGGCTTCCTGCTGGTCGCGGCCTTCGGCCCCTGGATCGCGCCCTATCCGCTGGACGCGGAGGGCGCGATGAACCTCGCGAACCGGCTCAAGCCCCCGTCCGCCGCGCACTGGTTCGGCACCGACGAGATGGGGAACGACCTGTTCTCGCGCGTGGTGCTGGCGACCCGCACCTCGCTCTGGGTCGGGCTCACCATCGTCGGGGTGGCGACGGCCATCGGCGTGCCGCTCGGCGTCGCGGCCGGCTATTTCGGCGGTGCGGCGCGCGCGGTGATCATGCGGGTCACCGACGTCTTCCTCTCGGTGCCGGGCATCGTCCTGGCGCTGGCGATCGTCGCGGCACTCGGGCCGGGCATCCTCAACGGCATCATCGCGCTGTTGATCGTGTGGTGGCCGGGCTATGTGCGGCTGGTTGAGGCGAAGGCGCTGGCGCTGCGCAACGAGCCCTTCGTGGAGGCGGCGCGTGCCGTGGGCGCGAGCGACCTCAGGATCCTCGCGCTGCACATCCTGCCGAACTGCACCTCCCCGATCATCGTCAAGGCGTCCATGGACATGGGCCTGGCGATCCTGGCGGCGGCGTCGCTCGGCTTCATCGGGCTTGGCGCGAAGCCGCCGGCGCCGGAATGGGGCGCGATGATTTCCGTCGCGCGCACCTACATGCCGAACTGGTGGTGGTATGCGGTGTTCCCAGGCTTTGCCATCTACCTCACCGTGCTGGGCTTCAACCTGTTCGGCGACGGGCTGCGCGACATCCTCGACCCGAAGAGCAACCGCGGCTGATGGAGCGCCCGCCCGCGCTGCTCGAGATCAGCGGCTACCACCTGGCCTTCGACGGCTTCGAGGGCCGTGCGCATGTGCTCGACGGCATCGACCTGACCGTCGAGGAAGGCGAGACGGTCGGCATCGTCGGCGAGACCGGCTGCGGCAAGTCCGTGCTGGCGCGCTCCGTCGCGCGGCTGGTGGAGATGCCGCCGGGCCGCGTGCTCGGCGGCGGCATCCGCTTCGCGGGGCAGGATGTCCTGGCGATGGACCAGCGTGCGCTTGCGCGGCTGCGCGGGCACGGCGTCGCGATGATCTTCCAGGATCCGATGACCTATCTGAACCCGGTCTTCTCGATCGGCGCGCAGATGGTGGACGTGATCCGCGCCCATGACCGGGCCGAGGGCAAGCCGAAGCGCCCGCACGCGACGGCGCGCGCCGCGGCGGCCGAACTGCTCGGCGCGGTGCGGCTGCCCGATCCCGCGCGGCTGCTCGACCGCTATCCGCATGAGCTTTCCGGCGGCATGCGCCAGCGCGTGCTGATCGCCATGGCGCTGACCGGGACGCCGCGCCTGCTGGTCGCCGACGAGCCCACCACGGCGCTCGACGTCACGATCCAGGCGCAGGTGCTGCGCCTGATCGCCGACCTGGTCGCCGCGCGCGGGCTGACGCTGATGCTGATCAGCCACGATCTCGGCGTGATCGGCGCGCTCTGCCGGCGGGTGGTGGCGATGTACGCCGGCACCATCGTGGAGGATGCAACGGCGGAGATCCTGTTCGCCGCGCCGCGCCACCCCTACACGCGCGGGCTGCTCGCCGCCGTGCCGGATCTTGCGAGGCCGCAGGATCGCGCGCGACCCATCCCCGGCCATATCCCGAACCTGCTGGATCCGCCCTCGGGCTGCCGCTTCCATCCGCGCTGCCCGCTCGCCGTCGCCCGCTGCGTGGCGGAGAAGCCGCGCCTGCGCGAGGTGGATGGCCGGCGCGTCGCGTGCCATCGGGCCGAGGAGGCGGCGGCATGAGCGCCGCGCTGCTCGAGGTGGTCGGCCTCGCGAAGCACTACGCGCAGAAGGGCGGCCGTTCGCTGCGGGCGGTGGATGGCGTGGACCTGTCGCTCCGGGCAGGCGAATCGCTCGGGCTGGTCGGCGAGTCCGGCTGCGGCAAGTCCACCGTCGCGCGGCTGGTGCTGCGCCTGATCGCGCCCACCGCCGGCGCCATCCGGTTCGAGGGCCGCGACATCGCCTCGCTCGGCGAGGATGCGTTGCGCCCACTCAGGCGCGACATGCAGATCATCTTCCAGAATCCGCATTCCGCGCTGAACCCGCGCCGCACGGTCTTCGCCTCCGTGGCCGAGCCACTGGTCGTGCAGGGCCTGGCGGGCGGCGCCGCGGCGCAGGCGCGCGTGACCGACCTGCTGCGGCAGGTTGGCCTGCCCGAAAGCTTCCTCTGGCGCTTTCCGCATGAGCTTTCGGGCGGCCAGAAGCAGCGCGTCTGCATCGCCCGCGCGCTGGCGCTGTCGCCGAAGCTGCTGGTGCTGGACGAGCCGACCAGCGCGCTGGACGTGTCGGTGCAGGCGCAGATCCTGGACTTCCTGCAGGAGCTGCGCGGCAGCCTGGGCCTCACCTATCTCTTCATCAGCCACAACCTCGCGGTGGTGCGCCAGGTCTGCGACCGCGTCGCGGTCATGTATCTCGGCCGCATCGTCGAGGAGGGACCGGTCGAGGCGATCTTCGGCGCGCCGAAGCATCCCTATACGCGCGCGCTGATCGCCTCGGTGCTGCCGCCACGCCCGGCCGGCCTGCCGGACGCGCCGCTGGCCGGCGACGTGCCGAACGCGGCCGAGATCCCGCCCGGGTGCCGCTTCGCGCCGCGCTGCCCGATCCGCATGGAACGCTGCGCTCGCGACGATCCGGCGCTGGACCGTTCCGGCGCGCACCGCGCAGCCTGCTGGGCCGCCTGAACCTGCCGCCGCGGCGGCGCGTCTCCGCCCGCCCGGGCGCCTCGGATCAGACATTGTGCAATTGTTGCTTATCGGTTAGGCGGTGCGGCGCTGGGAGAGCCGCCTGGGCGCTCGGATGGCTGCGGCACGAAGCTTGCTGTGCCGGCGCCGCCCCGATCGCCCCAAGGCGTTGGAACGGAAGTGGAGAGACGAGAATGAAAAGAACGGGTCTGCGTGCGCTGCTGCTCGGCGTCGTGGCGCTCGCCGGTGTCGCCGGCGCCGCGGCGGCGCAGGAGCGCGTGCTGCGCATCGGCATGACGGCGGCGGACATTCCCCGCACGCTTGGCCAGCCGGATCAGGGCTTCGAAGGCAACCGCTTCACCGGCATCCCGCTCTACGATGCGCTGACGCATTGGGACTTGTCGAAGGCCGACCAGCCTTCGGTCGTGATTCCGGGCCTCGCCACGGAATGGGCGGTGGATGCGAACGACCGCACCAAGTGGGTCTTCCGCCTCCGCCCGGGTGTGCGCTTCCATGACGGCAGCCCGTTCAATGCGGCGGCGGTGGTCTGGAACGTGCAGAAGGTGCTCGACCAGAACGCGCCGCAGTTCGACCAGAGCCAGGTCGGCGTCACCGTCAGCCGTATGCCGAACCTGCGCAGCGCGCGCGCGATCGACGATATGACGGTTGAGCTGACGACCAGCCAGCCCGACAGCTTCCTGCCGATCAACCTGACCAACCTGTTCATGGCGTCTCCGGCGCATTGGCAGGCGAAGTTCGACGCGGTGCCGGCCAGCGTGACGGATCCGCGCGCGCGCGCCCAGCAGGCCTGGGCGGCCTTCGCGGCCGACCCCTCCGGCACCGGGCCCTTCCGCGGCGCCCGGTTCGTGCCCCGCGAGCGCTTCGAGATGACGGCGAACCGCGACTACTGGGATCCGGCGCGCCGCCCGCAGATCGACCGCGTGGTGCTGCTGCCGATCCCGGAGGCCAACGCCCGCACCGCCGCGCTGCTCGGCAACCAGGTTGACTGGATCGAGGCGCCGGCGCCGGATGCCGTGCCGCAGATCACGCGCCGCGGCTTCGTGATGTATCAGAACGCCCAGCCGCATGTGTGGCCCTGGCAGTTCTCCTTCGTCGAGGGATCGCCCTGGCTCGATCGCCGCGTCCGCCACGCCGCCAATCTCTGCGTCAACCGCGAGGAGATGAAGCAGCTGCTCGGCGGGCTGATGGAGATCCCGCGCGGCTCGGTCCCCCCCGGACATCCCTGGTGGGGCAACCCCGGCTTCAACATCCGCTACGACCTGCGCGAGGCGCAGCGGCTGATGCGCGAGGCCGGGCACACGCCGCAGCGCCCGCTGCAGGTGCGGGTGCTGACCTCGGCCTCCGGCTCGGGCCAGATGCAGCCGGTGGTGATGAACGAGTTCCTGCAGCAGGCGCTGCGCGAATGCTACTTCGACGTCCAGCTCGAGGTCGGCGAGTGGAACGCGGTCTTCACCAACTGGCGCGAGGGGGCGCGGCACCCGAACGCCCGCGGCGCGAACGCGATCAACGTCACCTTCGCGACGATGGACCCGTTCTTCGCCATGGTGCGCTTCGTCTCCTCGGCGACGCAGCCGCCGGTCTCGAACAACTGGGGGCACTTCGTGAACCCCGAATTCGACGAGCTGGTCCGCGTGGCGCGCACCACCTTCGACGCCGCCGGCCGCGACGCGGCGCTCGCCCGCCTGCATGCCCGCATCGTGGAGGAGGCGCCCTTCCTCTGGGTCGCGCATGACGTGGGGCCGCGCGCGATGAGCGCACGGGTCAAGGGCGTGGTGCAGCCGCGCTCCTGGTTCATCGACATCGCGACGATGCGCATCGAGTAGGGGAGCAGGGGGGGGGGCCGCGGGGCCGGCCCCCCGCCCCCCCCCCCCACCAGCAAAAACAGA
>NZ_JBWXTD010000004.1:265087-290321 GCF_056682175.1 Falsiroseomonas sp. RANM36 | reverse complement strand
GGGGGGGGGCGCCGCGGCGGGGGCGCTGGCCGCGGGGGGGGGGGGGGGGGCGGAGGCAGCGGGCGGTGCCGACTGGGGCGCGCAGGCCGCGAGGCTGAGCGTCGCCACGGCGACGGCCGGCAGGAAGCGCAGGGTGATCATGGGTTTCGTCTCCTTGATGGTTGGCAGGCTGGAGCGGCCGGCACACGGGCGAGGTCACGCCTGCCGGCCCGAAAGGCCGGTCAGCCGGCGCCAGGGCGGAGCCGGCGGGCGCCCGCCAGCCCGAGCGGGCCCTTGCCGAACACGACGAAGGAGGACGGGGCCGGCACCGCCGCCGCCACCAGCCTGGTCGCGAGGTGTCCGCCGGATTTCCACGTCATCATGCGTTCCTTCGGTCGGGCATGAGCCGCCCCGGTCACCACCCGGCGGTCGCCGCGATGAGCGCCGGACGCCGGGGGCCGGTCAGCCCGTGCCCGAACTTCCGACGCGGCCGCGCAAGGCGAAAGCCGATCTGCGAATCGCTCTGTCCGGAATGCGAATCAGCCGGGTCCGCCCAGCCGGCAGAGCCTCGCGGCCGGTGGCCGCCGCCCGCGGCTCACGCGCGCGAGCGGCGCAGCGTCTCCGACGGGCTCTCGCCGAAGCGCGCCCGATAGGCGGCGGCGAAGCGGCCGAAATGCGCGAAGCCGCAGAGCAGGGCGATGTCGGTGACGCTCGCCGCCGGATCCGGCGCCACCAGCCTGGCCCGCGCGCGCTCCAGCCGGATGCCGGCCAGCACGCTGCGCGGTGCAGCGCCGCGCAGCCGCCGGAAGGCCAGTTGCAGCGCCCGCGGCCCCACCCCGGCGGCAGCGGCAATCCGCTCGATCGTCAGCGCCTCCTCGGCATGGGCGCGCATGAACGCCTCGGCCTGCGCCACGCGTGCCTCCGCCAGCGCAATTTCCGCCGCAGCCGGCTCGGCGTCGAAGCCGTCCAGCTCGGCCATGAGGTCGAGGATGAGTGCCTCGGCGGATTGCAGGGCCGGTGCGCGCCGCAAGGGGCTGTCCGGCCTCGCGCTTTCCTGCACCAGATAGAGCAGGTAATGGTGCAGGGCGCGGCCGGCGGCCGCCTCGTCCAGGGTCGGCAGCGCCTGTCCCGGCAAGGGAGCAGGGCGTCGCCGCCCGCCTGGCCGGGCCGGCGACAGGGCCACCATGGCGCGGAACCGCCCAAGGCCGGGCGCGCGGACTTCGGTTCGGCGCCGCCCTTCGCGCAGGAACAGCCCGCCCCCGGCCCCGGCCGCCAGCAGGGTCCGTTCCGCCTCGACCCGCAGGCTGCCGGCGACCGGGGCCAGGAAACTCAGCCGCCCGGGCTCGTGCAGGACGATGTCATGGCCCGCGGACTCCACGACGGCCACGGTGACCTCGCCAAGCGGCAGCGTCCGGACCTCCATGCCGCCGCGGCCCCCCGGGACGAATCGGAAGTCGGTGACGGCCGCCAGCAGCCCGTCGGATCCGGGATGTGCGCCACCCGGCTCCAAGCGATAGACCTTGGAAAGCAGGGCCGGTCCGCCTCTGCGGCTTTCATGATCAGGGCCAGCCATGCTTTCGCCCCCCGGAACATGGTCGGGTTATTGATTTCCCATGAACCCGGCACCAGGCAATTCCATCCCAGCATTGCGTCTTGCAAAGCTGGCATCGTCCGCAAGAGTTGAGGTTACCTGCTCGCCGCCACGCTGTCGTTGAACGGGGGTCTCAAAAGTTCATGTCCACGCGTCTCATACCGAATGGCGGGGCGCACGGGCCGGTCGGTTGGCGCGGGGTTCGGCCCTTGCTGTCACGACGCTGGAGGGCACCGGGCAAGAATGTGCGGCCTGGTCCGCACGGGCGCTTTGCGGATCACCGGAAGCGCAGATAGGCCCAGCGCAGCGCCGCGATGTCGGCTTCGTGCGGCATGCCGGGGTGCGCGGGGACTTCGCCGCGCGGCGGGCCTTGGGCCGGGGGGCACCACTGCCCGAGCACCTGGCTGGGGCTCTGGCCATGCATCTCGCGGAAGCGGCGGCTGAAATGATTGAGCGAGACGAAGCCGCAGCGCGAGGCCACCATTTGCACGATGCCGCGCTCGGCGCTGTGCGCCTCGGCGAGCAGGCGGTAGGCGCGGTGCAGCCTGCGTTCGAAGACGTAGTGTCGCAAGCCGCCATGCTCGGCGAAGTCGCGATAGACGGTCGCGCGGGACGCACCGAAGTCGCGCAGCAGGCGATCGATGTCGAAGGCAGGATCGGCCAGGTTGTCGTCGATGCGCCGCTTGAGGGCGGCGACGCGGGCGCGGCGTGCGGTCTCGCCGTGGTCGCTTTCGGCGCCCCCGGCCAGCGTGCCGCGCAGCATGCCGCCGAGCGCGGCGGCGAGAGCGGGGGCTTCGGCCTTGGTAACGGCCGCTATCCCGTCGAAGACGGTCTCCAGCCCGGCGCGCAGCAATTGTCCGCGTAGCGTCTCGAACCCGATGCTGAAGCAGACGGGGTAGCGGGCCGGATCGTAGCCGATCGCATGGTAGGGCGCGAGAAGCGTGACCTGCTCGTGGTCGGCGGAGACCTGCCGGTGCGGCCGGTTGTGATCGATGACGTGGATGGCGCCCGGGCCGATCGTCCTCCGCTCGTCTCCGTCGATGATCTCGCTGTACCCCGCGCGATAGAGGCGGACCTTCACGACCGGCGCGGGATCGGAGCGGGCCAGGGCCTCGGTGCGATGCACGACATTGGCCTCCGCCTTGAAGGCGGAAATCAGCATGTCCTGGAGAAACCAGAGCTGCGTCCGCACCCTGTGGCCGCGATCCGCCCCGGCTCGTCCTTCGAGCTGAAAGGTGCTGTCCGTTATGGCCCGCCAGACACTTCGGCCCAGCTCGGCGGGCAGGCCGAAGGTGTCGACGGCATAGGTCGGCAAAAGCGATGGCTGCGGGGAGTCCGAGCCGGCTTGCATGAGCGTGGCCGTCTGATCGGCTGGGTCAGGCGTGATGCGTCGCTTCGCGCTCACGGCCGGGCGCGGCGCCGCGTGTGAGACGGGCTTCCGCCGAAGTGCGCGACCGCGAGGCTGGGGTCGCCCTTCGTACGTAAGGCGAAGGACCCGACGCCGGCGGGCAGCGCCCCGACCCCGCCGGGCGAAGTGGCGATGGAAACGTCGTCCGGCAGGTCGCGCAAGACTGGCTCCCCTGGGCACGAAGCTCTACCAGCCCTTAAGTAAGGCAGCCCCGGAGCTGTCCACAAGCGAGGTCTCTCCCCGGCCATTTCGCCCGGACGATGCGCGGCCGGGCGGAGGCACCGGCCGCCCGAACCGCCCCCTTCCCGCGCCGCCCCGCTTGCGTTGCGTCGCCGCCTAGGCCAAGTGACGCTTCCATGTTAGAGCCGCGCCGCCCCGGCCCCCGGACCCGGGCGGGGGGGGCCCCCCGCCCGGGCGGGGGGGGGGGGGGGGGGGGCCCGGGCGCCCCCCCCTTCCACGCATGACACTCTTCCTGCTGCGGCGGCTGCTCTATGCGCTGCCCATCGTCCTCGGCGTCTCGCTGGTCTGCTTCGCGCTGGTGCACATCGCGCCGGGCGATCCGCTGATCTCGGTCCTGCCGCCCGACGCGACCGACGAGGTGCGCGCGCGCATGATGGCGGCCTACGGCTTCGACCGGCCCTATCACGAGCAGTTCCTGCGGTGGGTCTGGCGCGCGCTGAACGGCGATCTCGGCATGTCTATCGCGACCGCCCGGCCGGTCGCCTCGGAAGTCATCCGTGCCGTCGGCAACACGCTCATCCTGGCGACCGCGGCGACGATCATCGGCTTCGTCTTCGGCCTGCTGTTCGGTGTCGTGGCGGGCTATTTCCGCGATTCCTGGGTGGACAAGGCGGCGTCCACGCTCGCGGTCGTCGGCGTCTCCGTCCCGCATTACTGGCTCGGCATGGTGCTGGTGATCATCTTCTCCTCCGAGCTCGGCTGGCTGCCGGCAACCGGCATGGGGCCGTCCGGCTCCTCAGGCTGGACGATCGACGGCGAGCACCTGGCGCATCTGGCGCTGCCCGCCATCACCATGAGCGTGATCCCGATGGGCATCGTCGCCCGCACCACGCGCGCGCTGGTCGCCGAGATCCTCAGCCAGGACTTCGTCGGCGCGCTGCGCGCCAAGGGCCTGTCGGAGGGCGGCGTATTCCGCCATGTGGCGAAGAACGCGGCGCCGACGGCGATCGCGGTGATGGGGCTGCAGCTCGGCTACCTGCTCGGCGGCTCGATCCTGATCGAGACGGTCTTCTCCTGGCCCGGCACGGGCTTCCTGCTGAACAGCGCGATCTTCCAGCGCGATCTGCCGCTGCTGCAGGGCACGATCCTGGTCCTCGCGCTGTTCTTCGTCGCGCTCAACCTGGTGGTGGACGTGGTGCAGACGCTGCTCGATCCGCGGATCCAGCGGGCATGAACGTGTTGAGTCCGGCCCGGCCCCAGGTGGTCGCCATCGAGGCCTCGGAGGGCTACTGGCGCTCCGTGCTGCGGCGCTTCCTGAAGGACAAGGTCGCCGTCGCCGCCGCCATCGTGATTCTCGCCATCGTGCTGGCCGCGCTGTTCGCGCATTGGATCGCGCCGATGGACCCCTATGCGGGCCGCACCTTCCGCCGCCTGCGGCCCATCGGCACGGAGGGCTTCCCCCTCGGCACCGACGAGCTCGGCCGCGACATGCTCTCCCGCCTGATCGTGGGTGCGCGGATGTCCCTGCTGATGGGCGTCACGCCGGTGCTGATCGCCTTCGGCATCGGTGCCGTCCTCGGCATCGCGGCGGGCTTCATCGGCGGCTGGTTCAACACGGCCGTGATGCGCACCGTGGACGTGTTCTACGCCTTCCCCTCCGTGCTGCTGGCCGTCGCGCTCTCCGGCGCGCTCGGCGCCGGGCTCGGCAACGCCATGCTGTCGCTCACCATCGTCTTCATCCCGCCCATCGTCCGGGTGGCGGAAGCGGTGACGACGCAGGTGCGGGGGCGCGACTATGTGGAGGCCGCGCGCGCCTCGGGCGCATCCGCGCTGACCATCGTGCGCGTGCATGTGCTGGGCAACGTGCTGGGGCCGATCTTCGTCTATGCGACCAGCCTGATCTCGGTCTCGATGATCCTGGCCTCTGGCCTGTCCTTTCTCGGCCTCGGCGTGCGCCCGCCGGAGCCGGAATGGGGGCTGATGCTCAACACGCTGCGCACCGCGATCTATGTGCAGCCCTGGGTCGCCGCGCTGCCGGGCCTCTGCATCTTCGTCACCTCGATCGCCTTCAACATGTTCTCCGACGGCCTGCGCTCGGCCATGGACGTGAAGGCATGACCTCCCCCGGCACGCCCCTGATTTCCGTCACTGGGCTGGCGAAGCACTTCGCCGTGCGCCGCGACCTGCTTGGCCGCCCGACGGCGGTGGTCCGCGCGGTGGACGGCGTGGACTTCACCGTCCGCAAGGGCGAGACGCTCGGCATCGTCGGCGAGAGCGGCTGCGGAAAGTCCACCACCGCCCGCCTCATGCTGAAGCTGATCGAGCCGGATGCCGGCGAGATCGTCTTCGACGGCGCCACGGTCGGCGGGCGCGACCTGCCGCTCAAGGAATTCCGGCGCCAGGCGCAGATCGTCTTCCAGGACAGCTACGCCTCGCTGAACCCGCGCCTGACCATCGAGGCCTCCATCGCCTTCGGCCCGCAGGTTCACGGGCTGCCGGCGCGGCAGGCGGTGGAGCGTGCGCGCGCGCTGCTCGCCCGCGTCGGCCTCGAGCCCGCGCGCTTCGCCGGCCGCTACCCGCACGAGCTTTCGGGCGGCCAGCGCCAGCGCGTGAACATCGCCCGCGCCCTGGCCTTCGAGCCGCGGCTGCTGGTGCTGGACGAGGCGGTCTCCGCCCTCGACAAGTCCATCGAGGCGCAGGTGCTCAACCTGCTCGTGGACCTCAAGGAGGAGTTCGGGCTGACCTATGTCTTCATCAGCCACGACCTGAACGTGGTGCGCTTCATGTCGGACCGTGTGATGGTGATGTATCTCGGCAAGGTGGCGGAGATCGGGCCGGCGGACGCGGTCTTCGCCACGCCGCGCCACCCCTATGCCGCGGCGCTGCTGCGCTCCATGCCCTCCATGGACCCGGACAACCGGACCGAGGAGGCGCCGATCAGCGGCGATCCGCCAAGCCCGATCAACCCGCCCCCGGGTTGCCGCTTCCACACGCGCTGCAGCTTCGCCGAGGCGGTCTGCGCGCAGCGCGCGCCGGTGCTCGGCGGTGGCGCGCATGGGGTCGCCTGCCTGATCCATGAAGCGGGATCCGGCCATTCGCGCGCCGTGGGAGCTGCGGCATGAGCGCGGTGGAGCTGGAAGGCCTGCATGTGACCTTCACCGGCGGCGCGAAGCCCGTGCGCGCCGTGCGGGGCGTGGACCTTGGCGTGGATCGCGGCGAGACGGTGGCGCTGCTCGGCGAGTCCGGCTCGGGCAAGTCCGTCACGCTGCGTGCCCTGCTGCGCCTGAACCCGGAGCGCAAGTCGAGGATCGAGGGCAGCATCCGCGTCGCCGGCCAGGACGTGATGGCGCTGCGCGGCCGGGCGCTGGAGGATTTCCGGGGCAAGGTCGCCTCGATGATCTTCCAGGAACCTTCGCTCGCGCTCGATCCCGTCTACACGCTCGGGGCGCAGATCGCCGAGACGGTGGTGAAGCACGAGGGCGGTTCGCGCGCCGCCGGATGGGCGCGGGCGCTCGAGCTGTTCCGCCGTGTGCGCATCCCCGAGCCGGAGCGGCGCCTCAACGCCTATCCGCACGAGATGTCGGGCGGCATGCGGCAGCGCGCGATGATCGCCCTCGCGCTCGCCTGCCGGCCGCAGGTGCTGCTGGCGGACGAGCCGACCACGGCGCTGGACGCGACGGTGCAGATCCAGGTGCTGCTGCTGCTGCGCGAGTTGCAGCGGGAATTCGGCCTCGCCACGATCTTCGTCACCCACGACATCGGTGTGGCGGTGGAGGTCGCGGACCGCATCGCCGTGATGTATGCTGGCCGCATCGTGGAGACCGGCCCGGTGCGCGAGATCATTCGCAATCCGCGCCATCCCTACACGATCGGCCTGCTGCGCGCCCGCATGGGCCATGAGCAGGCGCGCGGCGCGAGGCTGGAGGCGATCCCCGGTGCGCCGCCCGATCTCTCGGCACTGCCGCCGGGCTGCGCCTTCGCGCCGCGTTGCCGCTTCGCAGAGGCGGCCTGCTCGGTGGAGGACCCGGCCGAGGAGGCCGTCGCGCCGCAGCACCTGGTGCGCTGCCTGCGCAGCGCGGCGACGCTCGCCCCGGCAGGCTGACCGCCGCGTCGTCTTGCTCCACGCTGCGCCGCGGTGCGTAATGCCGCCTCGCGGCGCATAGTCGTGCGCTCTCGACGGGGCGATGCCATGAACGCGATCCTCGTGAAGGGTGGCCTGCTGATCGACGGCACAGGCCGCGCGCCGCTGCAGGGCGGGGCTGTGCTGGTCGAGAACGGGCGCATCGCGGCGGTCGGCCGGCGGGAGGAATTGACGCCGCCGCCGGGTGCCACGGTGATC
This sequence comes from Falsiroseomonas sp. RANM36, assembly GCF_056682175.1. NCBI lineage: Bacteria > Pseudomonadati > Pseudomonadota > Alphaproteobacteria > Acetobacterales > Roseomonadaceae > Falsiroseomonas > Falsiroseomonas sp. RANM36. Next base: position 282,824 of record NZ_JBWXTD010000004.1, on the reverse strand, counting down.
GACCGCGGCGAGGAGACGCTGCTGCCTGGCCTGGTGGACGCGCACACGCATCTCTCCATCATCCCGGGCCTCGGCAACCAGGGCGGCCAGTTGAAGAGCCGCGCGGCCCAGGCGATGCTGCGCGCCATCCCGAACATGCGGAAGGACCTGCTCTCCGGCGTCACCACGATGCGCGTGGTGGGCGAGGAGCACTTCCTCGACATCGACATCCGCGACGCCGTGGCGGCGGGGCGCATCCCCGGCCCGCGGCTGCGCGTGGCGACGCGGCCGATCGCGGCGCGGCACGGCCATGGCACGGCGCTGACCGCGAGCGACGGACCGGAGGAGATCCGTCGCCACATCCGCGAGAACCTTGCCGCCGGCGCCGACCTGATCAAGTTCTTCGCCACCGGCGGCACCTCCTCCGCGCGCGCGGCGGCGGACACCTGCTTCTACTCGCCCGAGGAGATCCGGCTGATCGTGGAGGAAGCGCATCGCGACGGCCGCCCCGCGGCGGTGCATGCGCATGGCGGCCCGGCGATCCGTTGGTGCGTCGAGGCCGGCGTGGACACGATCGAGCACTGCAAGCTGGCGACGCCCGAGGATTTCGAGATGATGCGCCGCGCCGGCACCTGGATGGTGGCGAACCACGCCATCTCCTTCCATCCCGAGGGCATCGAGGGCGGCGACGGCGGCAATCCGCGCATCATGGAGAAGCTCGCCATCTCCCGCCGTCGCGCGCCGCAAACCTTCGGCCATGCGTTGCAGAGCGGCGTGAAGTGGGCGCTGGGCACGGATTCCATGCACGGCCTCCTGTGGTTCGAGGCGCAGAAGGCGGTGGAGTTCGGCGCCACGCCGGAACAGGCGCTCGCCGCCGTCACGCGCAACGCCGCCGACGCGATCGGCCTGCTGGCGGAGATCGGCACGCTGGAGCCGGGCAAATGCGCCGACATCGTCTCGGTCCGCGGCGACCCGCTGCGCGACATCGTGGCGCTGCGCGAGGTCGGGCTGGTGATGAAGGACGGAAGGCGCTTCGACCAGCTGTCGGCGGAGTAGCCGGCGAGACCCTCGGCGCGGCGTCAGGCGAAGTGGCAGGCCACCGCGACGCCGTCGCCGCCGGCGCGCAGCGGCGGGTCTTCCTCCGCGCAGCGCGGCGCGGCCATCGGGCAGCGATCGCGGAAACGGCATCCGGAGGGCGGCGTGCGCGCATCCGGCACATTGCCCTTGATCGGCAGCGGATCGCGCGATTGATCAACGCGCGGCAGCGGCACGGCCTGCACCAGGGCGCGCGTGTAGGGGTGGCGCGGCGCGCGCACCACCTCCTCGGTCGGGCCTTCCTCCACCACGCGGCCGAGATACATCACCAGCGTGCGGTCGCAGACATAGCGCACCAGCGCCAGGTCATGGCTGATGTAGAGCGCGGCGACGCCCAGCGTCTCCCGCGCCTCGCGCATCAGGTTCAGGATGCCGGCGCGGACCGAGACGTCCAGCATCGAGACCGGCTCGTCCGCCACCAGGAAGCTCGGCTCCAGGATCAGCGCGCGCGCCAGGACCACGCGCTGCAATTGTCCGCCGGAGAGCTCATGCGGGAAGCGCGGCAGGTAGCGCTCGGCTTCGGCCAGGCGCACGCGACGCATGGCAAGCGCGATGCGGTCCTCCCATTCCGCGCGCGGGATCCGCATGTTGCGCAGCGGCTCCACCAGGCTGTCGCGGATCGTCAGGCGCGGGTTCAGCGCGTCGAAGGGGTTCTGGAACACCAGCTGCGCCTGGCGCCGGAAGCCGCGCATGCCCTCCTTGTCGAGGCGCGACAGGTCGGTGCCGCGGAAGGTGATGCTGCCGGAGGTCGGCTCCAGCAGGCGCAGCAGCAGCCTCGCCGTCGTGGTCTTGCCGCAGCCGGATTCGCCGACGATCGCCGCGGTCTGGCCGGGCGCGAGGCTGAGCGAGATGCCGTCCACCGCGCGCACGATGGGCCGGCGCCCGGCCATCATGTCGCCGAAGCTGCGCGGCGCGGCGAAATGCATGGTGAGGTCGGTGGCCTCGATCAGCGTCGCCACGTCGCGGCCTCCCCGGCAAGCGGGCGCAGCGCCGCGGCTTCGTCGGACCGCCAGCAGGCGGCGGCGTGACCATCCGCCTCGGTCCGCAGCGGCGGTTCCTCTGCGACGCAGCGCGCTTCCGCGAAGGGGCAGCGCGCCGCAAAGCGGCAGCCCTTCGGCGGATCGAGCAGGTTGGGCGGGCTGCCTTCGATCGGCACGAGCTCGCCGGCGGCGCGCTCGAGGTCGGGGAAGGCGTTGTTCAGCCCCATCGTGTAGGGGTGGCGCGGCCGCTCCAGCACGTCGCGCACCCGCCCCGATTCCACCACGCGCCCGGCATACATCACCACCACGCGGTCGCAGGCATAGGCGACGACGCTGATGTCGTGGGTGACCAGCACGACGGAGAGCCTGAGCCGCGCCTGCAATTCCTTCAGCACGTCGAGCACCTGGCGCTGCACGATCACGTCGAGCGCCGTCACCGGCTCGTCCGCCAGCACCAGCTTCGGCTCCAGCGCCAGCGCGATGGCGATGGAGGCGCGCTGCTTCATCCCGCCCGAGAATTGATGCGGATAATCATCCAGCCGGCGCGCATCGATCCCCACCAGGGAGAAAAGCTCCTCGGCGCGGGCGCGTGCCTGCGCGCGGGAACGGCCGCCGCGCTCGACCAGCACCTCCTCGATCTGGCGCCCGACGCGATAGACGGGATCGAGCGCGTTCATCGCGGTCTGCGGGATGAAGGCCATCTCCTTCCAGCGCAACGCGCGGCGCTCGCGCTCCGACAGGCGGATCAGGTCGCGGCCCTCGAACAGCACCGGGCCGCCGAGGATGTCGGCGCTGCGCGGCACAACGCCCATCACGGCGCGCGCCACCGTGGTCTTGCCGCAGCCGGATTCGCCGACGAGGCCGACCACCTCGCCGCGCGGGACGGAGAAGCTGGCGCTGTCCACCGCATGCACCGGGCCCTGCGGCGTGCGGTAGCGCACGGTGAGGTCGCGGATGGAGAGCAGGTCCTCCACCGCTCAGGACCTCAGCTTCGGGAACAGGATCTCCTCGTAGCCGCGGCTGATGAAGAAGCCGGCGAGCACGACGAGCACGATGCAGAGGCCGGGCGGGATGAACCAGTTGTAGGCGCCGCGGCCCATCGCCTGGTTGGCGTAGGCGTCCTGCAGCATGCCGCCCCAGGAGATCACGCTGGGATCGCCGAAGCCGAGGAAGCTGGCCGAGGCCTCGGTCAGGATCGCCCAGCCGACCGCGATCGAGCCGTAGAGGAAGGAGAGCGGCAGGATCGAGGGCGCCACATGCACGAACAGGATGCGCCAGGTGGAGCAGCCGGTGACGCGCGCGGCCTCCACGAAGGCGCGCTCCCGTACGGTCAGCACCTGGCTGCGGATGACGCGGGCGGTGTTCGGCCACAGCAGCACGGCGACGGCGAAGACGATGGTCGCCGTGCCCGGCCGCGTCAGCGCCGCCAGCACGATGACGAAGGGCAGGAATGGCAGGCCCAGCACAACATCGGCCAGCCGCATCACGACCGTGTCCACCCAGCCGCGGAAGAAGCCGGAGAGCAGCCCGAGCAGCGTGCCGATCGCGGCGACGCAGAAGGCGGCCGTGAGCCCCACCACCACGGCGCTGCGGCTGCCATAGACGAGCTGGGAGAAGATGTCCCGCCCGCCATGCGTGGTGCCGAGGAGATGGTCCCAGGACATCGGCAGGTTGCGCGCGATGCGAAAGCGACCGGTGTAGAGGATCTCAGACGGATCGTGCGTCGCGATGCGGTCCGCAAAGATCGCGACCAGGATCAGCGCCAGGTAGACCAGCGTGCCGACCAGCGCGAACCAGTCGCGCGAGGCGATGCGGAACAGGCGACCCACCGGCCGCAACGCGGCGCGCCAGGCCGGCTGCCGCGCCGGCGCGGCGATCACGGCATCAGCCCTTGCGTCCATGCGACACCCGCGGATCGAGCCAGCCATAGAGAAGATCGGCGACGAGGTTCATCAGCACCAGCACCGCCGCGATGATCAGGAAGGCGCCCTGCGCGAGCGGATAGTCGCTGCCCTGCACGGCAGTGACCAGCATTCGGCCGAGACCCGGCCAGGAGAACACCGTCTCCACCACAACATTGCCGCCGACCGATCCGCCGATGCCGAGCGCGAAGGCGGTCGCCACCGGCAGCAGCGCGTTGCGCGCCGCGTGGCGGATCACGATGGTCCACTCGGACAGGCCCTTCATGCGGGCCATGGTGACGAACTCGTCCTGCATCACCTCCAGCATGGTGCTGCGCATCAGCAGCAGCGGCAGGCCCTGCAGATAGACCGCCAGCGCCAGCGCGGGCAGGAACAGGTGATAGAGGAAATCCAGGCTGAACAGCCGCTCCCACTCGCTGCCGTATTCCGCGCCGGCGCTCGCCGCGCCACCCGAAGGAAACCAGCCATAGCCGAAGGCGAAGATCGCCAGCAGGATCATGCCGAGCCAGAATTCCGGCGCCGCGCGCGTCGCCAGCACCAGCGGGATGGCAAGGCCTTCCGCCAGGCTGCCGCGCTTCCAGGCGAGAAAGGCGCCGGCGATCACGCCGAAGATGTAGGCGACGATCAGGGCGGAGAGCGTGAGCGCCACCGTCATGGGCAGCGCCTCCAGAACCAGCTCCAGCACCGGACGGCCCTGTAGGAAGCTGCTGCCGAGTTCTCCGCGCAGCAGGTTCTTCAGGTAGATCACGTATTGCACGTAGAGCGGCTGGTCGAGCCCGAAGGCCACCAGCATGCCCTGCCGCTGCTCCTCCGTCATGGAGGTGTCGATGTAGTTGAGCGTGGGGTCGCCCGGCATCAGGCGGAACATCAGGAAGCACAGCGTCGCCACGACCCACAGGACGAAGACGGCCTGGATCAGGCGTTGCCCGACATACCCCACGCTCGCGATCCGCTCCGGCTCAGTTCGGCGTCGTCTGCTCGCGCACGCCGGCCGGGTAGTGCAGCCGGCCGTTCACCACACGATATCCCGCCTGCTGCAGGATACTCCGCGCCTCATCGAGGCCAGATGGCAGCATCCCCACGATGCCCTCGCGGTGCCAGAAGGGCAGCGCGGGCGAGACATGGCTGTTCGCCGGCTCGGCAAAGCCGTTCCACGCCGCCTCGGCCATCAGTTCGCGGTTCACCGCCGCCGAGAGCGCTCGGCGGAACGCCGGGTCGTTGAAGGGCGGCCGGCGGTGGTTCCAGCCAAGGAACTGGAAGCCGACATCCACCGCCTCGCTCATGACGATGTTGCGGTTGCGCGAAACCAGCTGCTTCACCAAGTCAGGATCGCCCGTGTAGTCGGCCATGAAATTGATCTCGCCACGGTTCAGCATGCCGAGCGTGGCTTCCACGTTCTGCACGATGCGCAGGATCCAGCGCTCGATCTTCGGCGCCGCCCAGTGGTCCGCGTTGCGCTCCAGCACGATCTCTTCCGAAAGGCGGGCGCGCGACACCTTGAAGGGGCCGGAGCCGATCGGGCGCTCCACCACGAAGCGCTCGATGTTCTCCGGGCGGTTCTCGTAGTCACGCAGGACCGGCTCCCAGAAGGACTTCTGGATGATGTTGAGCTTGGCGAGAGAGGAGGTGAAGAAGCCGGCATCGGCCTGTTTCAGCGTGATGCGGAAGCTGCGCTCGCCGGTCTTCTCGATCTTGCCGATGTTCAGCACGAAGGGGCGATACATCGGCACCTCGCGGCCGACGGCCGGCGCCTCGAAGCTGTAGATGCAGTCATCGACGGTCACCGGCGACCCGTCATGGAACTTCATGCCCTGTCGGATGGTGATGTCGATGGTGGTGGGGTCAACCTGTGTCACCGTCTCCGCCGCCCAGGGTCGCGGCAGGCCATCCGGACCGATGCGCATGATGCGGTCCCACACCAGTTCGGTGATCCAGGAATCCGTGGCGCCGCTGATCCAAAGAGGATGGATCGCCTGCACGGGCTCCGATGCGTTGAGCACCATGTCGCGCCGGTTGCCGACCGGCTCCACGCCGAGATAGGTCCAGATGTTCCGCAGCCCGAGGCCGGCCTGGCTCACCAGCGTGCCTTCCTTCAGCTGCGCCTTGTTGAAGGCGTGCACCTGCTTCGGATGCACCAGGAACAGATAGGGCTGCGCGCTGTTCACCCGCTCCTGCGCGGCGCGGATGATCTCCCGGCGGCGGTCGCGGTTCGTCTCGATGCGCTGCGCCTCGGCCAGGCGATCATATTCCTGGTCCGTCCAGCCGACGAAGTTGAAGCCGGTCGGCGCGGTGGAGGAGTGGAACAGGTTGAACACCAGTTCGTCGGGATCGCTGCGCTCCGGCCGGCCGACCATCTGCCACATGGTCATGTCCCATTCCTGGCGCCGGTTCCACACCACCTCGGATTGCTGCTGGCGGGGCAGGGGACGGATCTCGACCTCCAGCCCCAGCTTCCGCCATTCCTGCGCGATGATCTCGGCCGCCTGGTAGGCCTGCGGATTGTTCGACTGCGGCCGGCTGAGCAGCACCAGCTTGCGGATGGGATCACCGGCCTGCTGCGCCGCGGCGCTGCGCGTACCGAGGCCGCCGGCAGCCAGCGCCGCGGCGATGGCCGTTCCCTGGATCAAGTCACGACGACGCATGGTCGAGCTCCCGTTTCCCAGATGTCTGCCCGCGTTGGCGGCGTCCGCGTCAGCATGCGCGACGCACGCCCGCCTTTCTCCCGGTGGGTCAGTTTGACTCAGGCGCTGCCGATTGCAACCGCGTCCCGACCCTCTTTTCGCGCGGCGCGCCCGGTGACAGCCTGCGATCCGACCCGCCACTGCCTGGGAAGGGAGCACCCGTGATCACCGAACAGGAACGCCGCCTGCTGGACGCCGTCAGCCTCGACGCGCCGTGGGAACTGGTCGAGGCCTTCTCCCGCATGCCGCGCTGGCGGCCGGAAGACGTGAACAAGGGCGCCGACGCCATCGCCGACCGGCTTCGCCGCCTCGGCGTGCCGGTGACGATGCATGAGCCGGAGATCTACCTCTCCATCCCGCTCTCCGCCTCGGTCGAGGCCGGCGGCGTCACGCATCGCGCCAAGCCGCCCTCGATGTCGCTCTCGGTGCCGGAAGGGCGGCGCGCGAAGTTGGTCTATCTGCCGGCGAACCAGAAGGCGCTGCGCTCCTATTCGCGGGACGTGCAGGAGTTGTTCGGCGGCGCCATCGCCTCCGAGGAGGAAGCGCGCGCCAGGGTCGAAGGGTGCATCGTGGTCACCGAAGGCTTCGGCAATCCCGCGCTGAGCTCGCTCGTCGAGGAATGGGGCGCGGTCGGTCTGATCGCCTGCAATCCGGGCGTGGACATCCACTGGGGCACCTGCACCACCATCTGGGGCACGCCCGATCTCGACGACCTGCCGCGCAAGCCGAAGATCCCGGTCGTCGCGGTGAACAAGGCGACGGGCGAGGCGCTGATGGCGCTGGCGCGCGAGGGCGGCGAGGCGACGATCCGCACCGAGATGCTGGAAGGCTTCTTCCCGCAGAAGATCCCGGTGGTGGACATCCCCGGCGCCGAGACCGACTACGTGCTGCTGCACGGCCACTACGATTCCTGGGATGTCGGCGTCGGCGACAACGCCACGGGCGACGCCACCATGCTGGAGATCGCACGCGTGCTGTGGGCGAACCGCGGCCAGCTTCGCCGCGGCGTGCGCATCGCCTGGTGGCCCGGCCATTCCACCGGGCGCTACGCCGGCAGCACCTGGTTCGCCGATGCCTTCGCGCTCGACCTCGATGCGCATTGCGTCGCGCAGGTGAATTGCGACAGCCCGGGCTGCCGCTGGGCCAGCAGCTTCCACGCCACGACGACCATGAGCGAAACGGCCAGGCTTGTGGAAGCCGCGATCAAGGACATCGTGCCCGACGCCGTGTTCAAGACGAAGCGGCCGAACCAGGCCGGCGACTACTCCTTCAACAACATCGGCATCAGCAGCTTCTACATGCTGAGCTCGACCATGCCGGACGACCTACGGAAGGAGAAGAACTACTACGACGTTTCGGGATGCGGCGGTAACATCGCCTGGCATACCGAGAACGACCAGCTGGAGATCGCGGACAAGGACAACCTTCTGCGCGACATCCGCATCTACCTGCTCTCCGTGCTGCGGCTGACCCAGCCGGAGCTGCTGCCCTTCGACTGGGTCGCGGTCGCGGAGGAATTTGCCGCCACGGTGGATCGCTATGCCAAGGCGGCGGGCGATCATGCCGACCTCACGCCGGCGAAGGAGGCGACGGCGGCCTTCCACGCTTCCGTGGCGCGGCTGCAGGGCGACGCGGCGGCGGGGCGGCTGCCGGCCTCCCGCGCCAATGCGCTGTCGAAGGCGCTGGCGCGCATCCTGGTGCCGATCAACTTCACCCGCACGCCGCGCTTCGCGCACGACCCCGCCTTCACCGCGCCGCCCCTGCCGGGGCTGGCCGTGGCGGCGGAACTGCCGCGCTCTCGCGGGGCGATGCTCGGCTTCGCCAAGACCCAGCTGCTGCGCGGCCAGAACCGCTACGTCGCCGCCATGCGGGACGCGGCCCGATTGCTGGGATGAGACGAGGCCGGGGGAGGGTGGGCCCTTCCCCCGGCGAGCCCGCTACTCCAGCGTCTCGAGCAGCCGGCGGAGCAGCCGCGCGCGCGGCACGAGCGAGGCGACGTAGAGCTGTTCGTAGTCGGTGTGGCCGCCCTTGCCATCCACGCCGAGGCCGTCGAGGGTCGGCGCGATGTCGGCGGTGAAGTTGCCGTCGCTGCCGCCGCCGGTCTTCAGGTCCTGCAGGTCGAAGCCGATCTCGGCGGCCAGGCCCTTCGCATGCTCGAACAGCGCGGCGATGCCCGGAAGCTTCTCATAGGCCGGGCGGTTCATGCCGCCGGTGACGGTGACGGTGACGTCGGGGCCGATCGCCTTCAGGCCCGTCACCTTCGCCACCATCTCCTCCGCGATGGCCGGGGAGGGAACGCGCATGTCCACCAGCGCATGCGCCTCCTCCGCCACCACATTCGCGCGCGTGCCGCCGCTGATCTTGCCCACGTTCAGCGTGATGCCGCGCTCGTAGTCGGTGAAGCCGTGCAGCACCAGGATCTGCCGCGCCAGCTCCTCGATGGCGCTGCGGCCATCCTGGTGGCGGCTGCCGGAATGCGCGGGGCGGCCCTTCACATGCACCTCGAACCGTGCCGTGCCCTTGCGCGCCGTCACGATCTTCCCGCCCTCCCGCGCCGGCTCCGTCACCAGCACGTATCTCGCCTGCTTGGCCAGGTCGCGGATGAGATCCGCGCTGGTCGGGCTGCCGACCTCCTCGTCGCTGGTGAAGAGGTGCGTCACGGGAAGCGCCACGTTCTGCCGTTCCGCGATCAACTCGCGCAGCGCGGCCATCGCGATGTAGGCGCCGCCCTTCATGTCGTAGATGCCGGGCCCGAAGGCCGAGCCGCCCTCCACCCGGAAGGGCATGCGGCCGAGCGAGCCCATCGGATGCACCGTATCCAGGTGCGACATCACCAGGATGCCCTTCTCGCCGGGCGCGCCCCAGGGGCTGCGCACGATCAGGTGGTCGCCGAAGCCGTCGCGGCCGGGGATGCGCTCCGCGCGCGCGCCGAAGCCCTCGGCTTCCGCCGCCACCTTGGCCATCAGCGCGGAGATCTGCTCGGGCGCGTCGGTCGGGGTCTCGTGCTCGACCCAGGCACGGATGCCGTTGAGCAGCGCATCGGTGTCGAACTCGGCCATGCTGGCAATTCCTTCGTGGCGGGATAGGCTTGCGCGATCACAACAGGCCGCGCGCGGCGCGGCAAGGCAGCGGGGTGGGGATGCGCGCGATCCAGTGGCGCCGGAATGGGCCGGCGCGCGAGGTGCTGGAACTGGTGGACCTGTCGCGGCCGGAGCCTGGCCCGGGCGAGGTGCTGGTCCGCGTGCATGCCTCCGGCGTCAATCCGCACGACACGAAGGCGCGCGCGGGCTGGCGCGGCGTGCTCCATACGGGCGGGCCGATGATCCCGCACAGCGACGGCGCCGGGGTGATCGAGGCGGTGGGCCCAGGCGTGGACAAGGCCCGCATCGGTGAGCGCGTCTGGTTGTTCGGCGCCCGCCATGGCCACGGCACCTGCGTCGAGTTCTGCGCCCTGCCGGCATCACAGGCGGTGACGCTGCCGGAGGGCGTGAGCATGGAACAGGGCGCGGCGCTCGGCGTGCCCTGCCTCACCGCACATCTGGCGCTGTTCTCGGATGGGCCGATCGCCGGGAAGACCGTGCTGGTGCAGGGCGGGGCAGGGGCGGTGGGCATGGCGGCAGTGCGCTTCGCGGCGCATGCCGGCGCGCGGGTCATCGCCACGGCCAGCACCGAGGCGAAGCGCGCGGCGGCGCTGCAGACCGGTGCTGCCGAGGCGCTGGACTACCGCGCCCCGGACATCGCCGGGCGCATCCTGGCGCTGACCGATGGGCGCGGTGTGGAGCGGATCGTCGAGGTGGATTTCGGCGCCAACCAGGCGTTGGACGGCGCGGTGATCGCCCCGCATGGCGTGATCGCCGCCTATTCCTCGACGCGCGAGCCGAGGCCGGTGCTGGACTACTATGTCTTCGCGAAGAAGGCCGTCACGCTGCGCTTCGTGCAGGCCATGCTGCTGCACGGGCCTGCGCTGGACGCGGCGGTGCGCGACACCGCGGCCGCCGTCGCCGCGGGCTGGATGCGCGTGCCGATCGCCGCGACCTTTCCGCTGGAGCGCGCGGCGGATGCGCATGAGGCGCTGGAAGCGGGCGTGATGGGCAAGGTGGTCGTGACGCTGGAATGAGGCTGATCTAGCATCCCGCCCATGCCTTCAGATCAGCGCAGCGCCCAGCCCAGTCCGCTCTCCGTCGCGGTGGATGCGGGGGGCACCTTCACGGACATCGTCCTGGTGGACCGCGGCAGCGGTCGCCGCTGGGAGGCGAAGGTCCCCTCCACGCCGGATGACCGCTCCCGCGCCTTCGCGGACGGCATCGCCAAGGTGCTGTCCATCGCCGGCCGCAACGCCGCCGAGATCACCCATGTCCTGCACGGCACCACCGTCGCGACGAATGCGATCCTGGAACGCAAGGGCGCGCTGGCGGGCCTGCTGACCACGGCCGGGCTGCGCCACGTGCTGGAGATCGGCCGCCACGACATCCCCCGGCACGAGAATCTCTACTCGTTCACCAAGCCGCGCCGCCCGATCCCGCCGGAGCAGGTGATGGAAGCGCGGGAGCGCCTGGCGGTGGATGGCAGCGTCGTGACGCCGCTGGACGAGGAGGACGTGCGTGCCGCGGCGGCGGAGTTCAGGCGCCTCGGCGTGCAGGCCGTGGCCGTCTGCTTCCTGCACGCCTATGCGAACCCCGCGCATGAGCGCCGCGCGGCGGAAATTCTTGCGCAGGAACTGCCCGGCGTCCCGGTGACGCTCTCCACCGAGGTGCTGCCCGTCTTCCGTGAATACGAGCGCAGCATGGCGACGGCGCTGAACGCCTATGTCATGCCCGCAGTCTCCACCTATGTCCGCCGCATCGAGGCGCGGCTGAAGGAAGCTGGCGTCGCGGCGCCGCTGCTGCTGATGAAGTCCTCCGGCGGCGTGATCCGCGGCGAGGGGGCGGCGAAGCAGCCGGTGCAGACCGCGCTCTCCGGCCCCGCCGGCGGCGTGGTGGGCGCACGCGCGCTCGGGCTGCAGGCGGGGCATCCCAGGCTGATCACGCTCGATGTCGGCGGCACTTCGGCCGACATCTCGCTCATCGATGGCGAGCCGCGGCTGACCACGGAAGGCAAGGTGGGCGACTGGCCGCTGACCCTGCCGATGATCGACATCCACACCATCGGCGCCGGTGGCGGCTCCATCGCGCGCGTCTCACCGGAAGGCGCGCTGCTCGTCGGCCCCGCCAGCGCCGGCGCCGATCCCGGCCCCGTCGCCTATCGCCGTGGCGGCGAGGAGCCGACGCTGACCGACGCCAACCTGGTGCTCGGCCGCCTCCCGCCCTCGCTGCTGGATGGCGCGATCACGCTGGACGTGGACGCCGCCGCGCGCGCCATCGAAAGCCGCGTGGCGCGGCCGCTCGGCCTCTCGCTGCACGACGCCGCGCGCGGCATCGTCGCGGTGGCGGACAACACAATGGCGGGCGCGATCCGCGTGGTCTCCGTGCAGCGCGGCCATGATCCCGTGGAGTTTTCCCTGTTGCCCTTCGGCGGCGCCGGACCGTTGCAGGGCGGCGCCATCGCGCGGCTGCTGGGGATGAAGCGCATCCTGGTGCCCGCACGGCCCGGCGTGCTCTCCGCCGAGGGGCTGATCGCAGCACCCTTGCGCAACGAATTCGCCCGCACGGTGATGCTGCGCGCGCCCATCGCCGACCCCGCGCCGCTCGCCGCCGCCTTCGGCGCGCTGGATGCCGAGGCGGCCGCCTGGCTGGTGGCGGAAGCGGTGCCGGAGGCGGCGCGCGAGATCCGCTGGCGTGCGGGCATGCGCTATGTCCACCAGGGCTTCGAGCTGTTCGTGGACTGGCCCGGCCGCAGCGCCGATCCGGCGACGCTCGCCGCCGCGATCGAGCGGTTCCACGACGAGCATGAGCGCCTCTACACCTTCGCGCAGCGCGACACGGCGGTGGAGATCGTGACGCTGGAAGTCACCGCCATCGGCCGGCTGCCCGGCCCCGCGGCGGAGCGCATCGCGCCGGCGGGGAAGGTGGAGCCGGTGTCGCAGGCGGTGGTGCAACTCGACGATGGCGAGGCCCGCGTGCCGGTCTGGCGACGGGACACGCTCGGCGCCGGCGCGGTGCTGCGTGGCCCGGGGATCGTCGTGCAGATGGATGCGACGACCTGGCTGCATCCGGGCGACGTCGCGACGATGGATGCGTATGGGAATCTGGTGGTGGAGGTAGGGGCGTAGGGGGCGCCGCGCCTGCGCTACGACGCCATCGCCGCCCACCACGCATCCGCGTCCCGATACGCGCCATGCCGATGGAACATCCCCTCCACCATCGGCCGATCCGCCCGTAACGCCGCCGTCGCCGCCTCATCCACGGCGCGATCGCGTCCCTCGCCCAGCACCACGCCGTAGTCGCGCCGCGCACCCTCCACGCTGACGAAGCCGCCCAGCACGTCCTGCCGCACGCGCCAGGGCTCGCGGTCGAAGGGGTGCCCCCAGCCGCCGCCGCCGGTGCTTTCCATGCGCACGACATCGCCCTTCTTCGTCGGGATGCCCTGTGCCAGGCGCGGCAGCTCGCGCTCCTCCGGCGTGCCGGGGTTGAGGATGAAGCGCCCGGGCCGACCGCTCTGCCCGCCCTTCACGCCCCAGGGCGGGTTCTCCACATTATCCATGCGCGTGTTGAGCGTGGCGCCATCCACCAGCACTTCCATCTCGCGCACCATGCCGCAGCCGCCGCGCCAGCGCCCGGGACCGCCGGAATCGCAGCGGATCGCATAGGTGCGGATGCGCACGGGGAAGTCGGTTTCCATGAACTCGATCGGGTAGTTCTGCTGCGCGACGTAGTAGATCACGTCGAGCCCGTCCGCGAAGGGCCGCGCGCCCTGGCCCGTGCCATGCCCGCCCGACTTGTAGAAAAGGCTGCCGTCATGCGGCTGCCGCCCGGTCAGCGTGTAGATGGTGTAGATCGAGCTCGCCGCCGGGCTGTCGCCGCCCGTCGCCTGCGCGATCAGCCCCAGGCAGCCCGAGACCACGCGCGCCAGCGAATTGGACCGCTGGCCGAGCGGTGCCGGCCAGGCCGGCTGAATGATCGTGCCGGTCTTCGTCCGCACATCCGCGATGGCGGTCAGCAGGCCCTCGTTCATCATCACGCTCGGGTCGTCGGCGAGCAGATAGAGGCCGAAGACGGTGTTCGGCACGGTCGGGTTCATCAGGAAGTTGATCGGTCCCTTCGCCTGCGGATCGGACTGTGTCGTGTCCAGCGTGAAGCCGTCCTCGCGCGATTCCAGGGTGAAGCGCACCGTGAAGGGACCACCGCCCTTGCCATCCGCATCCACCCGGTCGGCGAAGCGCCAGGTGCCGCCTGGCGGGAACAGTTCCTTCAGCCGCCGGCGGAACAGCCGCGAGGTCTGGTCGATCATCGCATCCACGGCACCGAGCAGCTTGCGGGTGCCGAAGCGCGCGAACAGCTCCTGCAGCCGCTTCTCGCCCAGCCGCACCGCCGCGGTCAGTGCGCGCGTATCGCCACGCGCATGCTCCGGGAAGCGGGAATTACGAACGAAGGTCTCGAAAAGATCGGTGTTGAGCACGCCTTCGCGATACAGCCGCACCGGCGGCACGATGATGCCTTCCTGGAAGATGCTTTCGGTGCCCGGCGTGTTCGATCCCGGCCAGGCGCCGCCGATGTCGCGGAAATGCGCCCAGCTCTGCGCGAAGGCCACCAACTCGCCATCCACGAAGACCGGCGTGGCAAACACCTGGTCGGAGGTGTGGGAGACGCCGCCGCGGGAGAAGTAGCAGTCATTGTACCAGAAGATGTCGCCGGGCCGGATCTCCTCGGCCGGGAAACGCTTGAGGATGGGCCGCAGCACGTCGCCGAACAGCGGCAGCTTGGTGCCGGTCACCAGCGTCCCGTCGGCCGCGTAGAAGCCGATGAAGTAGTCCTGCTTCTCGCGGATCACCGGGGACATGGCGGTGCGCTCCAGCAGCGCCTCGCACTCCGCCTGGGCCGAGCGCAGAGCGCCCTTGATGATCTCGACCGTCACCGCATCCGGCGCATGCCGCGTGCCCGAACCGTCCATCGAATGCCTCGCGCGTGAGGCCGCGAGGCTAGCGGCCCCGCGGGGGCTGTGCAACGCGCCGCGGCCAAGTGTAGCCTTCCGCTTCATGGAAAGACGCTGCGATCCAGTCTCCCTCGAGGTCATCCGCGGTGCCATCCGCGCCGCCCAGGCGGAGATGGAGGCGCTGATCGAGCGCACCGCCATGTCCGCCTTCATCCGCGAGAAGAAGGACTTTTATACCGCGCTGTTCGATGCGGACGGGGTGATGGCCGTGGGCTCCAACGTGCCGGTCTTTGGCGATGTCTGCGGGCCGGTCTTCCGCGACTTCCCGGCCGAGACGATGAAGCCCGGCGACGTCTACTGGTACAACGACTGCTACGGCTCCCGCGGCGCCGTTTCCCATTCCAACGACCAGGTGCTGCTCGCGCCGGTGTTCCACGAAGGCCGGCGGGTCGCGCTGGTCATGGCCTGGGCGCATTTTGCCGATATCGGCGGGCTGCGGCCGGGCTCGATCTCGCCCGACGCCACCGAGATCTTCCATGAGGGCGTCATCATCCCGCCGACCAAGCTCTCCGACCAGGGCGCGGTGAACGAGGCAACGCTCAAGATATTCTTCCGCAATTCGCGCTGGCCGGCGGCCTGCCAGGCGGATCTGCGCGCGCTGCTGGCCAGCGTCGGCCTCGGCGCCACCCGCATGGCGGAGATCGCCGCGCGCTTCGGCGCCGATGTGCTCGCCGATGCGCTGCGCCAATTGCTCGCCCGAACCGAGGCGACGATCCGCACCAAGCTCGCCGAAACCTTCCCGGTCGGCACGCACCGCTTCACCGACCGCATCGACGGCGACGGCAAGGGGAGCGGCCCGCTCGCGCTGCGCTTCGCCCTGACACGCACGCCGAACAACCGCTTCGTCTTCGACGCCGAGGCGACGGACGACCAGTCGCCCGGCCCGGTGAACTACCTGATGAACCCGGATGTGCCTGGCATGGCGCTCGGCCTGTTCCTGCTCGGCGGCGATCCGACGCAGGTGACCAATGCCGGCGGCCCTCGCGCCATCGACGAGGTCAAGCTGCGCGAGGGATCGCTGCTGCAGCCGCGCTGGCCAGCCGCGCTCGGCATGCGCGGCCTGACGATGATGCGCATGCTCGCCGCGCTGAACGGCCTGGTCGCGGCGGCGGGCGGGCCGGCGCCGGCCGCGCATGCGGCGTATGTCATCATGCTGCTGCGTGGCCTTGCGGGCGGAAAGCCCTTCCTGATGAGCGACGGCATCGGCGTGGGCTACGGCGCGCGCCCCTTCGCGGACGGCACCGACGCCGTCTATTTCGTCGCGCAGGAGAATTATCCCGTCGAGTTCCTCGAAGCCGAGTATCCCGCGCGCCTGCTGCGCTACGGCGTGCATGAGGACAGCGGCGGTCCCGGCCGCCACCGCGGCGGCTGCGGCATCGTGCGGCACTACGAGATCCTGGCTGAGGAAGCCGTGCTCGCCGTGCGCATCGACGGCGTGCAATGCCCGCCCTGGGGCGTCGCCGGCGGGCAATCCGGCCGCCCGGGCCGCGCCGTGGTGAACCCGGGCACGCCGCGGGAACGCGTGCTCGCGCCGCTTTCGGACGGCAATCGCCTGGTGCGCGGCGACATCCTGCTGATCGAGACCGGCGGCGGTGGCGGCCACGGCCACCCCTTCGACCGCCCCGCGCAGCAGGTGCTGGAGGATGTGGAGGGCGGCTTCGTCAGCGCGGAAGCCGCGCTGCACGACTACGGTGTGGTGATCCGCGACGGCGTGCTGGACGAGGCCGCGACCGAGGCGCGCCGCCAGGACCGGCCGGCTTCCATGGCGTTCCACCGGGTGACCTATGCCGATGTCCTCGAATAGGCCGCGCGACCTCGTCGTCGCCATCGACATCGGCGGCACCTTCACCGACATCGCGCTGCAGGACCTGTCGACCGGGCAGTCCTGGGCCGCTAAGACGCCGAGCACGCCGCGCGATCCTTCCGAGGCCTTCCTCACCGGCCTGCGCCTGGCGGTGGAAGCGGCGCAGCGCGACGCGGCGGAGATCGGCCGCGTGCTGCACGGCACGACGGTCGCGACGAACATGATCCTGGAAGGCAAGGCCGCGCCCGCCGCGCTCATCACCACCGAGGGCTTTCGGCACGTGATGGAGATCGGCCGGCAGGACATCCCGCGCGCCGCGAACCTCTTCGCCTGGGTAAAGCCGAAGCGCCCCGTTCCGCCCTCCCGCATCCTGGAAGTGCCTGGTCGCATCGCCGCCGATGGCAGCGAATTGCAGCCGCTGGACGAGGAGGCCGTGCGCCGCGCAGCCGCACGCTGCCGCGCAATGGGCGTGCAGGCCGTCGCCGTCTGCCTGCTGCACGCCTACGCCAATCCCGACCACGAACGTCGCGTGGCTGCCATCCTGCGCGCGGAACTGCCGCCTGAGGTCGCGGTCTCCGCCTCGACCGAAGTATTGCCGGTCATCCGCGAATACGAGCGGAGCCTCGCGGTCGTGCTGAACGCGCAGGTGATGCCCGCCGTCTCCACCTATGTCGGCCGGATCGAACGGCGGCTGGAGGAAGCCGGCATCGCCGCGCCGCTCCTGCTGATGCAATCCAACGGCGGCGTCGCTGGCGCGCGCGTGATCCGCCGCGCGCCAGCCACAACGGCGTTGTCCGGCCCCGCCGCCGGCGTGGTCGGGGCGCGCGCGGAAGCGGCGGCGGCCGGCATCGCGGATGTCATCACCGTGGATATCGGCGGCACCTCGGCCGACATCTCGCTGATCAAGGGCGGCCGCATCGGGCTGACGCAGCATGGCCATGTCGGCGGCTGGCCGCTGCCCTTGCCGATGCTGGACATGGTGACGATCGGCGCCGGCGGCGGATCGCTCGCGCGCGTCACGGACGGCGCGCTGACGGTCGGCCCGCAGAGCGCCGGCGCCGATCCCGGCCCCGCCTGCTACGGCCGCGGCGGCGCGCGCCCGCCGACGGCGGACGCGCATGTCGTGCTCGGCCACCGGCCGCCGCGCCGGCGGGGCGGGGGCCAGGGGGGGGGCGCCCCGGCCGGCGC
>NZ_JBWXTD010000004.1:264399-264987 GCF_056682175.1 Falsiroseomonas sp. RANM36 | reverse complement strand
GCGCCGCCGCGGGCGGGGGGGGGGGCGGGCCCCCCCCCCCGCCCCGCGCCCCCCCCCCGGCCCCGCCTGCTACGGCCGCGGCGGCGAGCGCCCGACGACGACGGACGCGCATGTCGTGCTCGGCCACCTGCCGCCGCGCCTGCTGGGCGGGCGCATGGTGCTGGACGCCGCGCGCGCCGAGGGCGCGGTTCGCCGCCATGTCGCGGAACCGCTGGGCATGACGCTGCACGACGCCGCGCGCGGCATGCTGACCATCCTCGATCACGCGATGGTCGGCGCGATGCGTGTGGTCTCGGTGGAGCGCGGGCATGATCCGCGCGACTTCGCCCTCGTCGCCTTCGGCGGCGCCGGCCCGCTGCACGGCGCGGCGCTGGCCGATCTGCTCGGCATCCGCACCGTCGTCGTGCCGCGACATCCCGGCGTGCTCTGCGCGCAGGGCCTGCTGGCGGCCGATCTCGGCACGGAGTTCACCCGAAGCCTGCCGCGTGGCCAGGCGGCGGGCGACGCCGCGGGCGCCGCGGCCCGGCGGGGAGCAGGAGGCGCGGGCACGCGGAGGGTGGGGCGCGGAAGCCGGGCCGGAAGCGGCGC
>NZ_JBWXTD010000004.1:263251-264299 GCF_056682175.1 Falsiroseomonas sp. RANM36 | reverse complement strand
GCGGGGCGGGGCGGGGGGGGGCCCTTCGTGGCCCCGGATTCCCCCCTCCCCCGGCGGGGGCCCCGGGGGGGGGGCGACGCCGCGATCGCGGCGACCTTCGCGGAGCTCGAGGAGCAGGCACGCGGATGGTTCGCCGAGGAAGCCGTGCCGGAAGCGGCGCGCGTGCTGAGCCCGGTGGTCCTGATGCGCTATGCCGGGCAGGGATCGGAACTCGCCGTGCCCTGGCGCGGTGCCATCGCAACCGCCCAGGCCGACTTCGCCGCCGCGCATCGCGGCCTGTATGGCTTCGACCTGCCGGAAGGCATGCCGGAGCTTGTCACGCTGCGCCTGGAAGCGCGCGGCCGGCTGCCTGCCGCGCCGCGCATGCGGCGTGCCCCCGGTGGCGGCGCCGCGCCGGTCGGTCACCACGTCCTGCATCTGCGGGACGGCAGCGGCGAGGCGCCGCTGTACGACCGGGAGACGCTCGGCGCCGGCGATGCCTTCGACGGGCCGGCCATCGTGATGCAGTTCGACGCGACGACGCTGGTCCCGCCCGGCTGGCACGCCCGCATGCATGAGTCGGGCGTGCTGCTGTTGACGCGCGCGTAGTCACGTACGCGCAACCTGCTCCCTCTCCCGCGAAGCGGGGGAGGGTTGGGGTGGGAGCCTCACCCCGCCTGCGCGAACCACTTGGTGTCCAGCGACTGCAGGAAGCCGTCCGCCTGCATCGCCGCGATATGGCGGTTGATCTCCGCCATCAGCGCCGTGTCGCTCTTGCGCGTGTTGATGCCGACATCGCGCGCATCCCACACCGGCGAGACACCCAGCCGCACGCGCGCGTTCCGCGCCACGTTCCAGCGCAGCACGGGCTGGGTGTTCACCACCGCCTCCGTCCGGCCGACCACCAGGTCCTGCAGCGCGAGGGGGAATTCGTTGTAGGTGCTGACCCTGCCCCCTTGGATGTCCCCGGCCTGAGCTAGAGTCCGTCGAAGGGAGACGGATGATGAAGCGATCGAGGTTCACGCAGGAGCAGATCATTGGGGTGCTGAAGGAGCACCAGGCGGGCGCG
>NZ_JBWXTD010000004.1:241984-263151 GCF_056682175.1 Falsiroseomonas sp. RANM36 | reverse complement strand
GCGGCCTCCCGGCGGGGCGGGCTAGGGGCCGCGGCAGCACTTCCGCCTGCAGGTCCTCCCGCAGTTCGGGCCGCGCCCGGGGCGGGGCGCCGCCGCCGCCGCGCCCGAAGGGCCCGGCGGCCTCCTTCGTCGTGACGCCGAGCCGGTCGGCCAGGCGTTGCAGCGCCGCGGCGCATTGCGGGCGGGTCGGCAGCGCGGTGATGCGAAGGCCGGGCGCCAGCAGGTCGTTGGCGCCGGTGAGCGTCAGCCTCTCCCCGCCGGCCTGCTTCGTCGCGGCGATGCCGTGCGCCGCGCGTTCCTCCTTCGCGATGACGAAGGAGCGGTGCGTCAGCCCCGGCGCGACCCAGGACACGCGCTGCGCATAGAGATGGCCGAACCGCGCGAGCGCCTTCGCCACCGTCTCCGCCATCGCGTTGTGCATGACGACATAGGCGCGCTTCTCGCTCGGCCCCCATTTCCACCGGGTGGCCGAGACGCGCGTGGCGCTGTGGTCCGCCCGCCAGGGCGAGACGGCGTTGCCGCGCTCCTCGAACAGGCCCGGATCGTCGTATTGCACGGCGGGCGATACGCCGCCGGGATAGGCCAGCATGTGCTCATAGGGCACCAGGCCCAGCGGTTCCGAGATCACCGCGCGATGCACGACCGTGCCGGAGGCATGGACCAGGGGCGCGAGGCTGAACAGCGCCTCGGGCTCCCCCGCCTCGCGCAGCGGCAGCAGCAGCGGATCGGCCGGCGCGGTCGGCGCGAAGCCGGCGGCGAGCAGCGCGGCGTTGATGCGCCGGTGTTCGGTCGAGAGGATGTAGGGCTTGGTCGCCGTGCAGGGCAGCAGCAGCAGCACGCGCCGCCCGGCGGGAAGCGACGGCGCGTAGTCCTTCAGGATGAAGTCGAACCAGGCCCGGATGGACGGGTGCCGCAGCGAGTCCACATTGTCCTGCGGGCAGTACAGCGCCAGCGTCGGATCCAGCGTGAAGGGCGGCCTGTACTTCGCGGCGGATTCGACCAGCCGGCGGTCGCGATCGTCGGTGGTGACCATGCTCAGGTCTCCAGGAGCGAGGCGGGGAAGAGATCCTCCGGCGCCAGGTGGCGGCGCAGCAGGCCTTCCGCGCGCATGTAGCGGATCAGGGTGGCGAACATGTCCCGGTTCTTCGCGAAGCCGACGGACCAGAAATCCGGCCCGAGCAGGCGCTCGGTCTCTTCCAGATGCTGTGCCAGGAAGGGCAGGCCGAAGGCCAGCGTGGCGCTGTCATGCAGGCGCAGCCGGGACAGGCGCTGGCTTTCGGCGAAGGCGTCGAACAGCGCGCGCGGCAGCCAAGGATTCTCGTTCACCAGCGCGGTCTTCACCGCGATCAGGTGCATCGGCGGATAGATGCCGGTGGCGCGGAAATAGTCGAGTTCGGCGGCCATCGGATCGGCGAAGAGGCGGCCGACCTTGTCGGGCGCGGAGAAATAGGTCGAGGGGGCGCGCGCGGTGTAGAGCGCGTCGATCTCGCCATCCGCCAGCATCTGCGACAGCGACCGGTCCGTCACATGCTCCACGCGCACGCCGGGCGGGTAGTATTGCGGATGGTCGTCGCCGGCGCGCGGCGCTTCCGCGCCGGCCGTGACATAGATCGGCGCCTCCGCCGGCAGGCCGTGGAACTCGGCGAAGATGCCGCGCAGCCAGACGGCGGCGGCCATGTCCCAGACCATGGTGCCGACGCGCTTCCCCGCCAGCTCCGCTGGCTTCGTCAGGCCCTTCGCCCTGTTCACATAGACGCAGGAGAAGCGGAAATGGCGCGAGGGGAAGACGGGGATGCCGACATAGTCCTGCCGCGGATTGTCGAAGTGCCGCAGCCACGTCGCGATGGGGAACTCCGTGCAGTCGAAGCGATGCGTCGTCATCTGGAGGTTGAACAGCGGCTGCAGCGGCATGACGGTGACGTCGGCCTCCACCCCCGCGATCGGGACCTGGCCCTCGGCCAGGGCCCGCAGGCGGTCGCAGTCGGACGCGCCGATGGTGAGGCGAAGGGTCATGGCGGCGGCACCTGTTCCATCCAGTGGCGCGCGGCGTCGAGCCGCGTGGCCTGCCAGACCTCCGGCGCCGTCGCGAGGCGATCGAGGAAGCGGCGCAGCGCGTCGAAGCGCGCCGGCTGGCCGGTGATCCGGGCATGCAGGCTGACCACCATCATGCGCGGCTGCGTCCGCGCCTCGGTGCGCAGCACGCGGAAGGCGGCGACGAGCTGGGCCAGGAAGTCGTCTGCGGTCGGCAGCTTCGCGGTGGCCAGCCGGTTGTCGTTGAGCACGAAGCTGTGCGGCATCATCAGATGCGGCGCGCCCGCCACGCTCGTCCAGCAGGGGAGGTCCTCGGCGTAGAAGTCGGCGTCGTAGAGGAAGCCGTGGCGCTGCAGGATTTCCCGGGTCGCGGCGGTCGGGCTGTAACGGCTCTGCCAGCCCAGGGGACGGCGACCGGTCGTCGCTTCGAGGGAGGCGACGGCCTTCGCGATCTCCGCCTCCTGCTCGGCTTCTGTCAGCGTCCAGTGCCGCCGGAAGCCATTGCCATGCGCCTGCACCTCGTGCCGATCGGCGGCGCGGATCGCGGCGGCCAGCGGCGGGTTGCGTTCCAGCGCGCGGCCGCAGCAGGACAGCGTCAGCGCCAGGCCGCGCGCCTCGGCCTCCCGCCAGATGCGCCAGACGCCGGCGCGCGCGCCGTATTCGAACAGGCTCTCCGCCAGCAGGTCGCGCGTGCCAGGCGGGACCTCGCCCGGGATGCCGTCGGTCAGCGCGAGCTCGGTCGCCGGGTCGCCATCGGGGATGGAGGGTTCCGCGCCCTCCTCGATGTTCAGCACCAGCACCAGCGCGAGGCGCCCGCCATTCGGCCAGGTGACGTCGGGCGGCCGGCCGGCATAGCCGACGAAGTCGCGCGGCAGGATCATGCCAGCGCCGGCGCCAGCGCCTCGGCCGCGGCGAGCAGCATCGCATCGCCGTCGCGCGGGCCGATCAGCGACAGCCCGATCGGGACGCCGTGCAGCGTGCCAGCCGGCAGGTTGACCTGCGGCAGGCGGCAGAGGCTCGCGACGCAGGTCAGCGCCAGCGTGCGGTCGCGGAACGCGATCTGCGCGGCGACCGGGGCGCCGACCTTCGGCGGCAGGTCATGGGCGGTCGGGATCACCAGAAGGCCGTCGTCGCCGAGCATGTCCTGCAGCCGCGCGGCCAGCGCCTCCCGCGCGATCCAGGCCTTGGCGATCGCCTCGGCGGGGACCTTCGCGGCGATCTCGACGATGCGTTCGCCGACCAGCGGCGAGAGGCGACGGCCCGGCATGCTCGCCCAGCTTCCATGCGTCGCCCAGAGCTCGCCGAGCTGGAGCGGGCGGAAGGTGTCGAGCCAATGCGGGATGCCCTCGGCGTAGAGCGTGACGGCGGTGACGGCGTCCAGCCGCGCCGCAGCGCCCCGCAGCGCCGCGCCGACATCCTCGGTGCAGAGGCCGAGCGCATCCTCCGCCAGCAGCAGCCGCGCAGAATTCCGCGCACCGCCGAAATACAGCGCGCCGACGCGGCGGAGCAGCGCCGCGTCGCGCGCGAACCAGCCCACCGTGTCGAAGCTCGGCGCCATCGGCATCAGCCCGGCGGTGGAGACGCGGCCGTGCGTGGTGCGGATGCCGAACAGCCCGCAGAAGCTTGCCGGCACCCGCACGCTGCCGCCGGTGTCCGTGCCGAAGGCGAAGTCGCAGAGCCCGGCCGCGACGGCCGAGGCCGAGCCGGAGGAAGACCCGCCCGGCACGCGGTCCGGTGCGCGCGGATTGATCGGCGGGCCGTAATGCGGGTTCTCGCCGAACATGCCGCTGGCGAGCTCGTCCGTATGGGTCTTGCCGATCAGCGTCGCGCCGGCGGCCAGAGGCGGCAGCAGGGCGCTGGCGGTGCTGAGCGAGACCGGCGCTTCCGCCAGCCGGTCGGGGTTGCCCCAGCCGCTCTTCGTGCCGGCGACATCGAACAGGTCCTTCGCCGCGAAGGTCAGGCCGGCCAGGCTCCCTTCCGGCGCGCCCTGCAGCGTGACCGCGCCATGCGCGACGAAGGCGCTTGCGCGGATCGCCTCCTGCGTCATTCCGCCGCCGCCCGCTTCGCGGCGCCCGGCAGGCCGTAGCTGGCCATGAAGCGCTCCACCATGCCGCGCGGCGCGGACCAGTCGTGGAAGCGATAGGCGTTGCCGCGGATCGCGAATTGCGGGCCGGAATAGAACATCTCGTATTGCAGGTGCCGCGAGCCGAACTCGCTGCCGATCGCGTCCCAGGCAAGCTTCATCAGCTTCACGCGGCCGAGGGAATCCGTCGCGGGCGAGCGCTGGGCGGCGTTGATCAGCGTCTCGATCTCGCCACCGTCGAAGTCGGCGGCCGAGGAGGGCACCATGATGAGCCCGCCGCCCGAGAGCAGCCGGATCGCCTCGATGAATTCGGGATAGGTTGTCTGCGCGACCGTCTGCGCGGCCACCAGCAGGCGCCGGTCGGGCACGAAGGTGCCGCAAAAATCTTCGCCGCCGGCTTCCATCGCCGTGACCAGCGCCTCGATCGTGCTGGCCTTGGCGGCGAGCAGGCCGAGCGTCTCGCGCGTCTGCGGGAAGTTCAGGATGCCGTTCGTCTCGGCCACCTTGTGCGCCAGGCCGAGCAGGAACCGCAGCTTCACCGCCAGGCGGACGATGCACTGGTAGTTCTGCATCACATGTGCCCGCGTCTCGTGCCATTGCGCCTGCATCATCCGCAGGTCGCGATGGACGAAGACGCGCTCCCACGGGATCTTCACGTCGTCGAAGAACACCACCGCGTCGTTCTCGTCGAAGCGGGCGGCGAGGGGATAGTCGAAGCCGTTGCCCGAAGCCGCCTCGTAGCTGCGGCGGGAGTGCATCTTCAGGCCCTTCGTCGCGATCGGCGTGACGGCGGTGAAGGCATAGGGCTCGTCGCCCGGCTGCAGTGCGACGATGCCGCTGATCATGATCTCGTTCGCCATCACGCCCGCGGTCGCCAGCATCTTGGCGCCGCGGATGGTGATGCCGCGCTGATCCTCGTCCACCACGCGCGCCACAAGGTCGCCGCCGGGCTGGTCCTTCGCCTGCTTCGACTTGTCGGCCTGCGGGTTGATGATGACATAGGCGACCCAGTGATCGTTGTCGCGGATGTGCCGGAAATAGTCCTCCAGCGCCGCGGCGCGCTTCTTGTCGTAGTCGCGCCACACCGGAAGACCGGCCATGAAGCCGACGAAGGTGGAGGCGACATGGTCGGGCGTGCGGCCCATCATGCCGCAGGACAGCTCCGCCCAGCGTTCCATCGCGCGCCGCCGCAGCACCAGCTCCGCATGGTTGCGCGGCATCATCCACGCCAGGCCCACGCGCCTTCCCGGCGCGGTCGGGCTTTCGAAGGTCATCTCGTCGGGGTTCGCCGACTGGTATTCGTAGAGCCCGGCGGCGGAGGCGACGGCGCCGGCGAAGGCGGGGTCGGTCGTGACATCCCGGCATTGCCGCCCGTCGATGAACACGGCGCGGCCGTCGCGCAGGCTCCGCAGATGGGCCTCGGCGTTCTTGATCATGGTCCCTCAGCTTTCCGCGGCGAGGCGCATCGAGACAAGCTCCCGCTCGTCATAGGCGAGCAGCCGGGCGTGGTCGCCCTCCGCCTGTTCGAGGAAGAGGTCGCGCACGATGCCGCGCGCGATGCGCTCCACGGTCGGCCGCAGCATGGAGATGCCGGCCGAGGAGACGGAGCTCGGCAGCGAGCCGAAGGAGACGCTGCGCACCCGCCCGATCCAGGCGCCGGCCGCATCGCGCGGCGTGAAGGCGAGGTCGGGCGTGAGATAGGGGAAGCCGCCGAGCGTCGCATGCTCCTCTCCCGGCGGCGGGGCGAAGCGGTCGCGCCACAGCGCCGCATGCGGCGCGAGCGTCGCCAGCTCCGCGCGCCGCGCGAGGTCCACCGCGAGGCCGGTGCCGAGGATCAGGAAATCGGCGCGCACGATGCCGCGCGGCGTCTCCAGCCGGATCTCCGCGCCGTCCATCGCCACGGCCGCGAGCGGCGCGCCGAGCGTGACGCGGAAATTGCGATGCGCGGCGCAGCGATCCCAGCTTTCCTGCGGCGGCGGCTGGCTCAGCGCGAAGAGGCTGCGCATGTAGCGCCACTTCAGCGCGTCCGGCAGGTCGGCATAGTGCTGGAGGAAGCCGGCGAATTCGATCCAGCGGTTCGGATTGACGCGCGGCATGTCGGCCCGCCGCGCCAGCAGATCCACTTGCGCCGCACCATGTTCCAGCGCCGTCGCGGCATTGTCGAAGGCCGAGGCGCCGGCGCCGATCACCACCACGCGCCGTCCGGCCAGGGCCGCGAAGTCGATCGCCTCCGCCGTGTGCGCGTAGCGCTCCCGCGGCAGGTTGCCCGCCACCGTCTCCGGCACCGCCCAGGCGCCGTTGCCGTCCATCCCGGTGGCGGCCACGACCTGGCGCGCCAGCAGGCGGCGCTGCCGGCCTTCGGCATCCTCGGCGTCCAGCGCCAGCACCTGCGGATCGAGCGGCGCGATGCGCGTCACGCGCCAGCCATGCCGTATCTCCTGCCCCAGCGTGGCGGCCAGCCACAGCAGGTAGTCGTGCCAGTCCTCGCGGCCGATCTTGCCGAGCGCGGCCCAGGCCGGCTCGCCATGGCGCGCCTCGAACCAGGCGCGCACCGAGAGGGACGGGAAGCCGAGCTCGGGCCCCGTCACATGCTTCGGGGTGCGCAGCGTCGGCATGCGGGCGAAGCGGCGCCAGATGCCCTGCGCGCCGGCCGGCGCGGCATCCAGCACCACCACGTCCTGCACCGCGGCCAGGCGCAGCGCGAAGGCCGTGGCGATGCCGTGCTGGCCGGCGCCGATGATCGCCACGTCATGCACGGGCCCTTCCGCGCGCGGCAACGGCCGCACCCAGGGCCGCGCCGGGTAGCGCAGCGTCTCGAGTTCCCAGTGCGCGCGCCGCTCGAGCGCCGCCAGGCGCGCTGCCGCATCAGGCAGCGGGGCGAGCCGGGCGGCGGGCAGCGCGTCCATCGCGAGGATCCGGCCTCAGCTCCGCAGCGCGGGCAGTATGCGGTCGGCCTGCGGCGGCAGGAAATCCGTGCGCATGAAGCTCTCGTAGGCGGGCGGGCTTGCGACGCCGAAGGCCTCCGCCACCGTCGTCACCATCGCCCGGGCGCGGGCCGGGTCCACATAGCCGGTGCCTTGCGCGGCGACCGCCGGCGTCAGCACCACGTCGCGCATGGTGAAGGCGAAGCGGGCATTCTCCAGCGCCTGGTCGGTCAGCGGCTCGCGCGCGCGGATCGCGGCGACCGCGGCGACGGGGTCGGCGAGGGAGTCCTTCAGCCCCTGGATGGTCGCGGCGACGAAGGCCCGCACCAGGCCGGGATCGCGCTGCGCATATTCGGCCGTGGTGAGCAGGCCGTTGCCGTAGATGTCCACGCCGTGGTCGTTGTAGCGGAACATCTTGATGTCGTCGGCCTTCGCACCCAGCGCCTGCAGCACGAAATAGGCGCTGGAGATGAAGGCGGTGATCGCATCGGCCTCGCCGCGGTAGAGCATCGGCTCGCGGATCGGGGGCGCGACCGTGATCCAGGTGACGTCGTTCGGCGACAGCCCGTTGGCGCGGGCGAAGGCCGGGAACAGCGTGCGGCCGGCATCGCCGGCGGGTGCGGCGAGCTTCTTGCCCTTGAGGTCGGCCGGTGTCTCGATGCCGCGTCCGGCGAGCGTCACCACGGCGGCGAGGGTACGGTCGAAATACTGGTAGACGTTCAGCACCGCGCGCCCCGGATTGTCCGCATTGTGCTTCACGATGGCGCCGGGGTCGCCGAAGCCGAAATCGGCCGCGCCGGCGGCGATCTTGGTCACCACGTCGCCCGAGCCGTAGCCGCGCTGGATCTCCACCTGCAGGCCTGCGCGCGCGAAATAGCCGCGGTCCACCGCCAGGAACCAGGCTGCATGATGCGCCAGCGGCGTCCAGTCCAGCATGAAGCGGATCGGGCGCCGCTGGGCGAGCGCGGGGCGGGCCATGGGCGCCGCGGCGGCGGCGCCGAGCAGCAGCGCATGGCGGCGGGACAGGCGAAGCATCGTCACCTCCTTCACAGGGGCAGGCAGGGCAGGGGGAAGGGCAGGGCCGTGCGGGCGACGTATCGGGCGCAGGCGGCTTGCGGCGGCATCGGCTTGGGCCTCCGTCACGCGCCGGGCGCGCGCGCGGCGGTCCGGCGAGGTCACGGCGATGTCGGCTCAGGCCCGTCTTTCCGGCTCGCCCGAGCCTCGGAAGGCTAGCAGCGCGATGCCGATGCGCCAGCGCCCAATCCGCGCAGATTCCACGTGGCGCGCCGCTGTTGCTTAAATGAGGGGCAAGAGCGAGCAATTCCCGCCCAGAAATCGGGCGTTCGGCGGCGTGCCCTTGCCCGGTACGCGCGAACGGCCGCCGCGGGCATGCCGCGGCGGCCGCATCCTTGGCGTGGACCGGCCGGTCAGGCCATGCCCATCTTCTTCTTCAGGTTCTCGTCCAGCTTGTTCAGGAACGCCTGGGTATTCAGCCAGGGCTGGTCCTTCGAGATCAGGATCGCCAGGTCCTTCGTCATGTGCCCGGCCTCGACGGTCTCGATGCACACCTGCTCGAGCGCATTGGCGAAGTCCACGACATCCGGCGTGTTGTCGAACTTGCCGCGATAGGCGAGGCCCCGAGTCCAGGCGAAGATCGAGGCGATCGGGTTGGTGCTGGTCTCGCGGCCCTTCTGGTGCTCGCGATAGTGGCGCGTCACCGTGCCGTGCGCGGCCTCGCTCTCCACCGTCTGCCCGTCCGGCGAGAGCAGCACCGAGGTCATCAGGCCGAGGCTGCCGAAGCCCTGCGCGACGATGTCCGATTCCACGTCGCCGTCGTAGTTCTTGCAGGCCCAGATGTAGCCGCCTTCCCATTTGAGGGCGGAAGCGACCATGTCGTCGATCAGGCGATCCTCATAGGTCAGGCCGCGCTTCTCGTACTCCGCCTTGAACTCGGCGTCGTAGATGCCGCGGAAGATGTCCTTGAAGTTGCCGTCATAGGCCTTGAGGATCGTGTTCTTGTGGCTGAAATAGACCGAGTAGTTGCGCTGCAGGCCGTAGTTGAAGGACGCGCGCGCGAAGCCTTCGATCGAGCTGTTCAGGTTGTGCATCATCATGGCGACGCCGCCGCCCTTGAAGACGAACTCGCCGATCTCCTGCGGCTGGCCCCCTTCCGGCGTGTAGGTCATCGCGACCTTGCCCGCGCCCGGCACCTTCATCTCCACCGCGCGGTAGATGTCGCCATAGGCATGGCGGCCCACCACGATCGGCTTCGACCAGTGCGGCACCAGGCGCGGCACGTTCTGGATGATGATCGGCTCGCGGAAGATCGTGCCGTCCAGGATGTTGCGGATCGTGCCGTTCGGGCTCCGCCACATCTTCTTGAGGTTGAACTCCTTCACCCGCGCCTCGTCGGGCGTGATGGTCGCGCACTTCACGCCGACGCCGTATTTCTTGGTGGCGTTCGCCGCGTCCACGGTCACCTGGTCGTCCGTCTGGTCGCGATACTCGACGCCGAGGTCGTAGTATTTCAGGTCGATGTCGAGATAGGGAAGGATCAGCTTCTCCTTGATGAACCCCCAGATGATGCGGGTCATCTCGTCCCCGTCCATCTCGACGACGGGTGTCTTCACCTTGATCTTGGCCATGCCGATCCTCTGGGGTCCCAATTCGGGACCTGCTTGCCTTCCGTCCGGCGCCGACGGGCGCCGCTGCCCTGCGCGGGTGGCGGAACATGCCAACCCCCTCCCGCCCCCGCAAGACCGCGGCTTGCGGGCCCCGGACCGGCCCGCTAGGCCTGCGGCGTGATCATCCGAAGCACTCCCATGCGGGAAGCCGTCGAATGTCCGCATTGCGGGGAGCCGACCCTGCCCAACCTGCTGGCCGATGGCAGCCTGGTCTGCTCCTGCGCCGCGGAGCGGCCGCTGCTTGCCGCGGCGCCGCAAGGCCCCACATCGGACGGAAGATAGGGAGACTGCGATGCTGCTGATGCGCTGCGCCGGACGGATGATGGCCGCCCCCGTCGCGATCGCCGCGGGCCTGGCGGCGGCTGGGGCGATCGCGCTGACCGCGACCGCGGGGGCGGGGCTGGTCGGCGCCGCCCTGCTGGCGAAGCGCATGCGGGAGGAGCGCCATGGCTGGCGCGCGGGCGCGGGTGACGCTGCCGACGATCTTCCGCCCGCCGAGCCGGCGGATCAGCCCGGCGGCTGATCGGGCAGGATCGCGGTCGCCTCGATCTCGACCCGCGCCTCGGGCTCGACCAGGGCGACGACCTGCACCAGCGCCATGGCCGGGAAGTGCCGGCCCATCACCTCGCGATAGACCGGGCCGAGATCCTTCAGGCTGGCCCGGTATTCGGCCATGTCGGTGACATACCAGGTGAGGCGGGCGATGTGCTCCGGCCCGCCGCCGGCTTCCTGCAGCACGGCCAGGATGTTCCGCAGCGCCTGGCGCACCTGGGCAACCAGGCCGGGCGGGAATCGCCCCTCCGCATCCCAGCCGATCTGGCCGCCCACCAGCACGATGCGGCCGCGTCCCATCATGCCGTTGGAGTAGCCGCGCGGCGCCGGCCAGCCAGGCGGTTGCAGGGCTGTGAGCGTCATGCGGTCGGTTCCTGCCTGGCGCGGTCGCGCAGCGCGAAGCGCTGCAGCTTGCCCGTCTCGGTGCGCGGCAGCGTCTCCACGAAGACGACGCTGCGCGGATACTTGAAGGGCGCGATCT
Organism: Falsiroseomonas sp. RANM36; assembly: GCF_056682175.1. Classification (NCBI taxonomy): domain Bacteria; kingdom Pseudomonadati; phylum Pseudomonadota; class Alphaproteobacteria; order Acetobacterales; family Roseomonadaceae; genus Falsiroseomonas; species Falsiroseomonas sp. RANM36. The sequence continues at coordinate 252,396 of NZ_JBWXTD010000004.1, read as the reverse complement.
CGCGCTTGACGTGATCCTGCAGCGCCTTGGCGAGCTCCGGCCCTGCCTTGTGGCCCGGATGCGGCACGACATAGGCCCGCACCACCATGCCGCGTTCTGCGTCGGGCGCGCCGACCACGCCGCATTCCTTCACCGCCGGGTGGGTCAGCAGCGCCGCCTCGACCTCCGGCCCCGCGATGTTGTAGCCGGCCGAGACGATCATGTCGTCGTTGCGCGCCTGGTACCAGAAATAGCCGTCCTCGTCCTGGACGTAGGTGTCGCCGGTGATGTTCCAGCCATCCTGGACGTAGCTGGCCTGGCGCGGATCGGCGAGGTAGCGGCAGCCCGTCGGCCCCTGCACGGCGAGCCTGCCCGGCGTGCCGCGCGGCACCTCGGCGCCGCGCTCGTCCACCACGCGGGCGCGATAGCCGGGCACCGGGACGCCCGTGGCGCCGGGGCGGATCTCCTCCTCCCGCGCGGCGATGAAGATGTGCAGCATCTCGGTGGCGCCGATGCCGTCCATCAGCGTGAGCCCCGTCGCCTGCTGCCAGGCGTCGAAGACCGGCTTCGGCAGCGCCTCCCCGGCCGAGACGCATTTGCGCAGGGTGGAGAGGTCGTGCTGCGCGGCAAGCCCCGCCATGATCCGGTAGGCGGTCGGCGCGGTGAAGCAGACCGTCGCCCGGTGGCGCGCGATCTGCGCCGGCAGATCCTCGGGCGGCGCCTTCTCGAGCAGCACGGACGTCGCCCCCACGCGGAAGGGGAACAGCACCAGCCCGCCCAGGCCGAAGGTGAAGGCGAGCGGCGGCGAGCCGATGAAGATGTCGTTCGGCCCCGGCCGCAGCACCTGCGCCGCGTAGCCGTCGCAGATCGCCAGCATGTCGCGGTGGAAATGCATCGTCGCCTTCGGCTCGCCGGTGGAGCCGGAGGTGAAGCCGAACAGGCAGACATCGTCGGCGGCGGTGTCGCAGGCGGTGAACTCGGCCGGGGCGGCATCGCACATCGCCTCCAGCCCGCCATCGCCCCAGGTGACCAGGTGCTTCAGGTCGGGCGCATCCGCCTTGCGCAGTTCCTCCACCAGGCGGGCGTCGCAGAGCGCGTGGCTGATGCGCGCCTTGCGCAGCATCTGGCCGAGTTCCTTCGCGCGCAGCAGCGGCATGGTCGCGACCACCACGCCGCCCGCCTTCAGCACGGCGAAATAGGCGGCCGCCATCCAGGCATTGTTGGCGCTGCGCAGCAGCACGCGGTTGCCCGGCACGAAGCCGAGCCGCGTCGTCAGCACGTTGGCGATGCGGTTCACCCGCGCGGCGAGCTGGCGGTAGGTCAGCGTCTCGGCGGGCGTGACGATCGCCGGATGCTCGCCGCGGCCACGCGCGAGGTTGCGGTCCAGCAGCTCCGCCGCGCAGTTCAGCCGCGCGGGATAGCGGTATTCCGGCCGGTCCAGCAGGAAGGCGGGCCATTGCGCGCGCGGCGGCAGGTTGTCGCGCGCGAAGCTGTCCAGATGCGCGCTGGGTGCCAGGTCAGCGGTCGTGCCGTCCATCCCCGCCTCCGTCATGATCCGCGCCGGTCGCGTTCGGCGCGGGCGATCACCACGCGCTGGATCTCGGACGCGCCCTCATAGACGCGCAGCGCCCGGACCTCGCGGTAGAGTTCCTCGGCCTTGTGGCCCTTCGTCACGCCAAGCCCGCCATGGATCTGCACGCAGCGATCGGCGGCGCGCTGGGCGGTCTCGGTCGCATGCAGCTTGGCCATCGAGGCCTCGCGCGTGATGCGCGGCGTGCCCGCATCCTTGAGCCAGGCGGCGCGATAGACCAGCAGGGCGGAGGCCTCGACCTCCGTCGCGCTGTCGGCGATCGCGGCCTGCGACATCTGCTGGTCGAACAGAGCCGCGCCGAACAGCCTTCTCCCTGTCGCGCGTTCGACCGTGAGGTCCAGCGCGCGGCGCGCGAAGCCGAGCGCCGCCGCGCCGACCGTCGCGCGGAACACGTCGAGCGTCCCCATCGCGACCCGGAAACCCTCCCCGGGCCGGCCGATCATCGCCTCGGCCGGGATGCGCATGGCCTCGAAGGATAGCGTCGCCAGCGGATGCGGGGCGGTGACCTCGATGCGGGATTCGATGCGCAGGCCCGGCGTGTCGGCCGGCACGAGGAAGGCGGACAGGCCCCTGGCGCCCGGCGCCTCGCCCGTGCGGGCGAAGACGACATAGGTCGCGGCGATGCCGCCATTGCTGATCCAGGTTTTTTGGCCCGAGATCCGGTAATGCGCATTGCCGTCGCGCTCCGCCACCGTCGCCAGCGCCGCCACATCGCTGCCCGCTTCCGGCTCGCTCAGCGCGAAGGCGGCCAGCGCCGTGCCCGCGCGCGCGCCCGGCAGCACCCGGTCGCGCTGGGCCTCCGTGCCGAACAGCGTCACCGGCCCGGTGCCGAGCCCCTGCATCGCGAAGGCGAAGTCCGCCAGCCCCGCATGGCGCGCCAGGATGTCGCGCGCCAGGCACAGGCTGCGCACATCGAGCCTGCCATCCGCCGGGCAGGGCATGCGCAGCAGCCCGGCCTCGCCCATCGCGCGGACCAGCGCGATGGTGCTGCCGTCGGCGTCGTGCTCGGTGGAAAGCTGCTCGGCATGCGCCGCCGCCCACGCCTCCACCTCCGCCGCCCATCCCTTGTGGCGCGGTTCGAAGAACGGCCAGTCGAGGAAGGATGCGTCGGGCATCAATCCCCCCGGAACACCGGACGCTGCTTCGCGACGAAGGCCTCGTAGGCGCGGCGGAAATCATTGGTGGTCATGCAAAGCGCCTGCGCGACGGCCTCGGCCTCGATCGCCTGCTCCACCGACATCGCCCATTCCATCTGCAGCATGCGCTTGGTCATCGCATGGCCGAAGGAGGGGCCCTCCGCGATCTCCCGCGCCAGCGCCGCCGCCGCGCCCTGCAATTCGTCCGGCGCATGCAGGCTGTTGAAGAACCCCCAGGCGAGCCCCTCCTCGCCGCCGAGCGAGCGGCCGCGATACAGCAATTCGCTCGCGCGCCCCTGGCCGATGATGCGCGGCAGGATGGCGCAGGCGCCCATGTCGCAGCCGGCGAGGCCCACCCGGTTGAACAGGAAGGCCACCTTGCTGCGCGCGGTGCCGAGCCGGAGGTCGGAGGCCATGGCGATGATCGCGCCGGCGCCGGCGGCGACGCCATCCACCGCCGCGACGATCGGCTGCGGGCAGGCGCGCATCGCCTTCACCAGCTCGCCGGTCATCGCGGTGAACCGCATCAGGCCCCTGGTGTCGCGTTCCAGCAGCGGCCCGATGATCTCGTGGACATCGCCGCCCGAGCAGAAATTGCCGCCCGATCCGGTCACCACGATCGCGCGCACGGCGTCGTCATGCGCCGCGGCGCGCAGGATCGCCGCCATCTCGCTGTAGCTCTCGAAGGTGAGCGGGTTCTTCCGCTCCGGCCGGTCCAGCGTGAGCGTCGCGACGGCTCCGCCGATCTCGAGCTTCAGGTGCTGCGCGCGGTACCCGGCCAGCGGGCCGGCGATGGCGGTGATCATGCTTCCTCCGGCGAGAGCGCGGCGCGGACCGAGGCCTTGGTCCTGCCGAGCAGGCGGAACAGGGACGTGCGCTCCGCCGCGTCGAGGCCGTCCAGCATCTCGGCGATCCAGCCTTCATGCGCCGCCGACTGGCGGGCGAAGTCGCGGCGTCCCTTCGGCGTCAGGCGCAGCATCTGCGCGCGACGGTCGCCGGGATGCGCGCGCCGCTCCACCAGGCCCTCCGCCTCCAGCCGCGTGGCGAGGCCGGTGACATTGCCGTTGCTCACCATCATCCGGCGCGAGACCTCGCCAAGCGTCAGCCCGCCCGGCGCGCGCTCCAGCGCGGCCATCAGGTCGAAGCGGGGCAGCGTGGTGTCGAAGTCGCGCCTGAGCCGGGTGCGGATCTCGCCCTCGATCAGCGTCGTGCAGGTCAGCAGCCGCAGCCATAGCCGAAGCTCGTCCTTGTGGCCGGGCGGGGCGTGGGCCAGCGCCGTCTCGGCGTCCACGGCGATCGGCAGGGCGTCGTCCGGCTGGCTCATGTCTCGCCCCCGTCCACCGCGACGGCCTGGCCGTTGATGGCGGAGGCGGCGGGCGCGCAGAGCATCAGCACCGCCTGCGCCACCTCTGCCGGCTGCACCAGGCGGCGCTGCGGGTTGTGCTTCGCGAGCTCGGCCCGCGCCTCGGCCTCGGCGCGGCCGGTGGTGGCGACGATGTGCGCGACGGATCGGGCCACGATGTCGGTCTCGGTGAAGCCCGGGCAGACCGCGTTGACCGTCACGCCCTTCGTCGCGACCTCCTGCGCCAGGGCGCGGGTCAGGCCGAGCAGCGCATGCTTCGCCGCGACATAGGCGCTGACATAGGGGTAGCCCTTCAGGGCGGCGGTGGAGGCGATGTGGACCACGCGGCCAAAGCCGGCACCGATCATCGCGGGCAGGACCGCGCGCGTCATCGCGACGGCACCCATCACGTTGACGCGCCACATGCGGTCGAACAGCGCATCGTCGGATTTCAGGAAGGGCGCGCTCTCCGCCGCGCCCGCCGCGTTCACCAGCAGCGCGAAGCCGGGCAGGGCAGGGGGCGCGGTGACGTCGCCCGGCAGCGCGGCCGCGGCATGGCCGCGTTCCACCACGGCGCGCAGCGGCGCCTCCCGCCGGCCCATGACGGTGACGCGGGCGCCGGCGGCGGTCAGCGCGGCCGCGCAGGCCGCCCCGATCCCGCTGCCGCCGCCGGTCACCAGCGCCTCCAGCCCGCTGAGCGTGCCTGCCTGCATCCACCCTCCGATGTTTGAAGCCTAAAACATCCTGGCGTTGCGCCGCAAGCGCGGAATCCGGTGGACGCGACGATCCTTGAAGCTTAAAGTATCTCGGACCGGAGGAGGAGTGTGCCATGCGCATCGCGGTGATCGGCGGCGGGCCCGCCGGGCTCTACTTCGCGATCCTGATGAAGCGCGACTTCCCCGCCGCGCGCATCACGGTGGTGGAGCGCAACCGCCCTGACGACACCTTCGGCTTCGGCGTGGTCTTCAGCGACGCCACGCTCGACTTTTTTCGGGCCGCCGATGAGCCATCCTACCGCGCCATCACCGAGAGCTTCGCCTATTGGGACGACATCGAGATCCACGCGAAGGGTGCGGTGCACCGCATCGGCGGCAACGGCTTCTGCGGCTGTTCCCGCCGCACCCTCCTGCTGCTGCTGCAGGAGCGTGCCCGTGCCCTCGGCGTCGAGATGGCGTTCCGCCGCGAGGCGACGCCAGAGGATTTTCCCGACGCCGACCTGATCGTCGCGGCCGACGGCATCAATTCCCCGATCCGCGAACGCTGGCGCGACCACTTCAGGCCGGAAGTCGATCTCCGCCCCAACCGCTTCGCCTGGATGGGCAGCACGCGCCCCTTCGATGCCTTCACCTTCTTCTTCCGCGAACGGCCCGAAGGCATCTTCATCGCCCATTGCTACCAGTACGAGGCCGGCGCCAGCACCTGGGTGCTGGAGACCGACCCCGAGACCTTCGCCCGCGCCGGCCTCGAGCACATGAACGAGGAGGAGAGCGCGCGCTACCTCGAAGACGTCTTCGCCGATGACCTGCAAGGCCATCGCCTGCTGATCAACCGCAGCAACTGGCGCCGCTTCCCCGCCATCAAGTGCGGCGCCTGGGTGAAGGACAACATCGTCCTGCTCGGCGATGCCAAGGCCAGCGCGCATTTCTCCATCGGCTCGGGCACCAAGCTGGCGATGGAGGATGCGATCGCGCTGCACCAGGCCTTCCTGGCCGGCGGCGATGTGCCGGCCTGCCTCGCGCGCTTCGAATTCGCGCGGCGGGAGGAGGTCGAGAAGATCCAGCACGCGGCCGATGTCTCGCTGGTCTGGTTCGAGCATGTGAAGCGCTTCTGGCACTTCCACCCCACGAAGTTCGCCTTCGGCGTGATGACGCGATCCAAGGCCATCACCTGGGACAACCTGGCGCTGCGCGCGCCGGAGTTCGTGGCGGAGACGCAGACGCTCTTCGCCGAGGAAGCGCGCGCCAAGGGCCTTCCGGCCGACGATGCGAAGCCGCCGCTGTTCCAGCCCTTCGCGCTGCGCGACATGCGGATCGCCAACCGCGTCGTCGTCTCGCCCATGGACATGTACTCCGCAGAGGACGGCCTCCCCGGCGACTTCCACTTCCAGCACTACGCCAGCCGCGCGCTGGGCGGGGCCGGGCTGGTCTTCACCGAGATGACCTGCCCTTCGCCCGAGGCGCGCATCACGCCCGGCTGCACGGGGCTGTGGAACGACGCGCAGCAGGCCGCCTGGACGCGCATCGTGGGTTTCGTGCACCGACACAGCGCGGCGAGGATCTGCCTGCAGCTCGGCCATGCCGGGCGCAAGGGCGCGACGAAGCTGATGTGGGAAGGCATGGACCAGCCGCTCGAATCCGGCGCCTGGCCGATCCTCTCCGCCAGCCCCATCCCCTACTACACGCAGAGCCAGGTGCCGCGCGAGATGACGCGCGCCGACATGGACGCCGTGCGCGACGATTTCGTTGCCGCCACGCGGCGCGCCATCGCCGCCGGCTTCGACATGCTGGAGCTGCACTGCGCGCACGGCTACCTGCTGGCGTCCTTCCTCTCGCCGCTGACCAACATCCGCACCGACGATTACGGCGGCGTTGTCGCGAACCGGCTGCGCTTCCCGCTGGAGGTCTTCGCCGCCATCCGGGCGGCCTGGCCGGCGGAGCGGCCCATGTCGGTCCGCATCTCGGCCACCGACTGGAAGGAGGGCGGCCTCTCGGACGAGGATTGCCTGGCGATCGCGCGCGCCTTCGCCGCCGCCGGCGCCGACCTGATCGACGTCTCCACCGGCCAGACGGTGCATGACGCGGAGCCGGTCTATGGCCGGATGTTCCAGGTGCCCTGGTCCGACATGATCCGCAACGAGGCCGGCATCGCCACCATGTGCGTCGGCAGCATCACCACCGCCGACCAGGCGAACACCATCCTCGGCGCCGGTCGTGCCGACCTCGTCGCGCTGGCGCGCCCGCATTTGACGAACCCCTTCTTCGCCATGCAGGCCGCGGCGCAGTACGGCGTGCGCGACGTCGCCTGCCCGCCGCAATATCGCTGGGGCAGGGACGCGCTGCTGCGCAACGAGGCGCGGAACCAGGCGGATCTGCGCGAGCTGCGGCTGAAGGCCAGGCCGAAGAGCCACGCGCCGGCGCCTGCGGGCCTGCCGCGGGCCGCCGAATAGCGCTCCGCGTCAGCGGCCCTTGAGCCACTCCAGCACGGGTGCGGCCATGCGCTGCCAGTTGAACTGCTGCGCCTGCTCCACGGCTTTCGGTGCGAGTTCCGCGAGCCGTGCCGGGTTCGAGATCTCCTGGTAGGCGGCGGCGAACTCGTCCACCGACAGCGGGTCGAAATAGACGCCGGCATCGCCGATCACCTCGGGGAAGCTCGAGGTGAAGGCGGCGAGGACCGGCTTGCCGAGATGCATCGCCTCCAGCGCCGGAATCCCGAAGCCCTCGTAGATCGAGGGGAACACCAGGAATTCCGCCGCGCGCAGCAGCCGGTACTTGGCGAACTCGGAGACGAAATCGGTGAACAGGATGCGCTTGTGCTGCGCCGGATCGAGCCCGGCCAGCGCCGCATCCAGGTTCCAGCCCTTCTTGCCGATGACCACGAAGCGCAGGTCGCTGTCGCGCACCGCCGGATGCGACAGCGCCCGCAGCAGCAGGCCGAGATTCTTGCGCGGCTCGATCGTGCCGATCACCGCGGCATAGCGCCCGAGCGCCACGCGCGGCAGGTTGCGGTCGTCGAGGGCGAATTCCTCGGGCCAGTCGGCGTACTGGTAGAGCACCCGCGCCTTCGCCGCGCAGGAGGGAAAGGCCGCCACCAGCGCCGCCCGCGTCGCCTCGGAGGCGCAGAACACCACATCGTCGGTGACCAGCTGCTCGCGCAGCGGATCGAGGTGGAAGCGCACATTCGCTTCCGCATGGGTCTCCGGCATCACCAGCGTGCTGACATCGTGGATCACGCTGGCCTCGGTGCGGCAGATGCCGCAGGCCGACTTCACCGAGGGATAGAGCAGGGGGATCGCGGGATCGATCCGCCCCAGACCCTCGATCAGGCCATGCTCGAAATCGGTGCGGAGGAAGGTCCCGAAGCCGGCGCGGACCGTGTCCCACAGCCGCGGCGCGGGTATCCGCGTCAGCCGCACGGCGAAGGAGAGGTCCACCTCCCCGCTGCGCTCCAGCGCCTGCACGAGACGGCGGGTGAACACCGGGATGCCCGTCCACTGGTCTTCCAGCAGCGGCGCGATGTCGAGCGTCAGCGGGGGTTTCGCGGCACCGGTCACAGCACGCTGCCCACCGTCACATGGTCACGGGCGCGGCGCGAATGCAGCAGCCGCAGCGGCCGCTCCCCGCCGAGCCAGTCGCCGAACAGGCGCACGAAGGCGGCGCCGGCCGGTCCGTCCTGCACCGTCTCGATCTCGCCGGCGGCGTGCCAGAGGTCGCGTCCCAGCCGCCAGAAATCGAGGCCCGGATGCGCCAGGACGCTCGCGCCATGCAGCAGTTCGCGCTCCACCGGCGCCGTCGCCCAGCGCGCCGAAGCGCCTGCGTGGCGCGGGAAGGTCACGCCGGTGCGGCCGAACGCGCGCACCACCGCGGCGATCTGCTCCGCGATGTCGCCGCTGCCATCGGACAGCAGCGGCAATTGCAGCACGAGCGGCGCCTCGTCCCGCAGCATCGCGCCCAGCAGCCGCTCGGCCAGCAGGCGGGCAAAGGCGGCATCGGCGAGCATCGCCTCGGTCAGCGGCACATAGCGCAGCGGTCCCGGCGGCAGCGGCGGCGCATCCTCCGCGGCCTCCTCGCTGACGGCGGCCGCGGCGCTGCCCTCCGGGTCGCCCGGGTGGCAGAACACCGGCAGCAGGGCGGCCGGGGTGATCCGCGGCGTCTCCTCGAAGGCCAGCAAGGTCGCGGGCGGGCGGTGCCAGACGCCACCCATGCGGAAGGCGAGCGTGCCGTTCACCTGCGAGGCGATGCCGCAGAACAGCTCCGGCGCCACCTCGACCAGCCGGCGCATCTGCTGCCACGCATCCGGCGCGCCGCGACGGTAGAAGAACAGGTGGTTGCGCAGGCCGGGCAGCGGGCGGAAGGCCGTGCCGTCGCACAGCGCGACGTGATCGCTCGCGCCTTCCAGTCGCGCGGCCAGCTTCTCGGCCAGCACGCCATGGGTGAAGACCTCGGGGCGGGCGACGAAGCGCACCGGCAGCCCCCGCATCCGCGCCGCCTCGACCACCAGGTCCGCCGCCAGGCGGAGCTCGGGCGGCAGGACCGCGCCGCTCAGCTCCTCCGGCCCGAAGACCGAGCCGGACACCTGCAGGCCCGCCGCATGCCGGCCGGGGAGGGAGATCGCGACGCCGCCTTCGAACATCGCCTCAGACCCGGAAGACGAAGCCGGTGGCGTTGGGCGAGGCGAGCTGGCGCGGGCGCGCGCGGAACTCGTCGCTGTCGGCCAGCACCGAGAGCAGGCCGAAGGGCGTGATGGCCCCGGTGCGCAGCATCCGCCCATAGGAGGCCAGCGCCGTCGGATCCACCGGACGACCGAGCACATAGACATAGGCGGCGCGCACGAACTCGCCGACGCCGCGCCGCGTCACGAAATTCGCCAGCAGCGCCTGGCAGCCGCGCAGCTGCGCCAGCGAGGTGATGACGGTGGGATCGCTCGCGATCGCGGATTCGACCGTGTTGCACGGCAGATCGAGGTCGTCGCGCAGCGTGCAGTTCTCGATCTCGTGCAGCACCGTGCCGGTTTCCGCCTCGCGCAGGGCGAGCTTCTGCCGCCGCAGCGCATTGGCGTAGGGCTGCACCCGCAGGCGGAACGCGCACCAGCCGAGGCCGAGCCTGGCCTCCGCGAGATCGGCGCGGAACAGATGCGCCCGGCCTTCCGCGACCTTCCCCTCCTCGGAGGCGATGATCTCGATGCGCAGCGCGGGGCGCTCGTCGTCGGCGGCCCACCCTTCGACGAAGTCCGCGGTGGTCAGTGCGTCGATGTGGCCCTTCAGCACCCGATCTTCCGTCCCGGTCCCCCTGGTCGCACATGCACCAGCCGGAGGCGTTGTGCAATTCCGACGACCGGCCGCGCACTGCCGGGCGCCGCGCAGGCACCTGTCCCGCCACCTTCCGCGCGCCTTCCTGCGGGCCGTCGCATCCCGGGAGACACCCTGGCAACCCGTCTCCGGAAGGCCCCGTGCAGTGCAAATTCGACGCGACTGCCAGGGCAAGTCTTGTCGCAAAGGTTACAGACCCTATAAGTTTCTCGCGTGGAGCGCGAGGGCGTCGGCATGGGTGGCGAGTTGGACGGGTCGGCCTGTCCATCCGGTGATCCCGGCGCGCCCCGCCCCGCGGCCCGGGGATCGCGCCCCCCCCCGGCACACCCGCCCCCCCCC
>NZ_JBWXTD010000004.1:230812-241974 GCF_056682175.1 Falsiroseomonas sp. RANM36 | reverse complement strand
GGCGGGGGGGGGGGGGGGTTGGGGGGGGGTGGGGGGGGGGGGGGCCGGCCCCCGGGGGGCCCGGGGGGCGCCGCGCCCGCCTGACCTGGCATCGCGACCCGTCCTGGAAATCCGGCGGCCGGCCGTTCAGGATGTTCCCGCCCTGGCGGTGCTGCTGGCCGAGATGCAGCGTCACTACGGCGATCCCGTGACCGATTCGGAAGCCGAGCGCGCGGCGGTGCTTGCGTGCCGCCCCGCGCCGCCCCCCGAAAGCTTCGCGCCGCGTACCCTGGTCGCCGTGGACCATCCCGGACGCGTCTGCGGCTCCATCGTCCTCAACGTGACCTTTCCGGCCGCGCGGCTGACCCGCTCGCTCTATGTCCGGGATCTCTACGTGGCGGCTGCCGTGCGCCGCCGCGGCGTCGCCCGCGCGCGGCGGCGCGGGGCGGCGCGGCTGACCGTCGCGGAGGGCTTCTCGGCCCTCGACTGGACAGCCGATGCCGCCAATGCGCCGGCCCGCAGCATGTACGACGTCAGCGGCGCGGCGCTGCTCAGCCGGGTCTATTACCGCCTGACCGGCGAGGCGCTGGCCAGGGCCGCTGCCTGAGGCGGCCAGGCGGGGCGGCCCCCGCCGGCGTCAGCCCTGCGGCGCCAGTTCCCGGCGCGGCACCGAGGGGTCGGTCGCGGGCTCGGCCCGCGCGACCGGGCTCGCGACGGGGTCCAGGAGGAAGCGGACCTCGAAGGCGCCACCGCTCTCCAGCGCGTCCAGCACGTCGCAGGCGGGGTTCGGGCAGAAGGCGCCGATGCCCGCGTTCCACGCGATCGGCGTGGCGCATTTCCAGCAGTGTTCCGCCATCTCCGCTTGCTCCTTGTCGCCCGCCACGGCGCCGGCACGATCCAAGGTGCGGCCGCGACCGGGCAACAGCCTTGCACGGCGTCCATTAACGATCGGCTTGCATGCGCCGCATCGCAAGGGAATTGCGCGGCACGGCGCGGCCGGCGGGGTCCCGGCCGCGCCGCTCAGCCGGGTGGCACGCGCTGCATCAGGTCGAGCCAGGCCGGCGTGATGCCCCTGCCGTCCACCGCCACGAACATCGGCTTGATCTCGATCCGGCCCCAGACCTGGTTGCGGACATAGGGCTCCTCGGCCAGCCAGGCATCGAGGGCGGCGCGATCCGCGAAGTCCACGACAAGGACGGAGGTCGCCATGCTGCCGTCCTCCGCCAGCATGCTGCCGGCAAGAAGCACGGCGCCGCTCTCCACGAAGGGCTTCATCCGGTCGAAATGCTGCCGGCGCGATGCCTGTCGGCGCGCCGCGCCGCCGGGCTCCGGCCTGTCATGGGCAATGACGCAGAAATGCGGCAAGCGCGCCTCCCGGTTCGTGTCCGGCTGGCATACTCAACCATGTGTCGAAGTGGCGGAAGAGGTTTGCACGCGGCCGTAGCCGCCGCGGGCGGCGCCTCAGGCCGCGTCGGCGCGCGTCGAGCGCTCTTGCCGCAGCAGCGCCTTGGCGTCGCCCACCGCCAGTGGCTTGCTGATGAAGTAGCCCTGCGCCTCTGTGCAGCCCGCGGCCTGGACGAGGCGGAGCTGCTCCGCGGTCTCGACGCCCTCGGCGGTGGTCGCCAGGCCGAGCTGCCGCGCGAGGCTCGCGACGGAACTCACCACGGCGCGGCAATCGGCGCGGCTGCCCATCTCGGAGACGAAGGATCGGTCGATCTTGATGCGGTCCACCGGCAGGCTGGTCAGGTGCCGGAGCGAGGAGAAGCCGGTGCCGAAATCGTCCAGCGCGATGGAGACGCCCATCGCCTGAAGTTCCCGCAGCACGGCCAGCGCCTCCTCCGATTCCTGCAGCAGCGCCGTCTCCGTTATCTCGAGCTCGAGCCGGTTCGCGGCCAGTCCGGCCTCCCGCAGCGCATCGGCCACGAGCCCGGCCAGCCCGGCGCTGCGCAGCTGCACGGGGGAGAGGTTCACCGCCAGACGCGTCGCGTCCGGCCAGCCCGCCGCCGCCGCGCAGGCATTGCGCAGGATCAGCTCGCCGAGCGGCAGGATCAGCCCGGTCTCCTCGGCGAGCGGGATGAACTCCGCCGGCGACACCTGGCCGAGGCCGGGATGCGACCAGCGCACCAGCGCCTCGAAGCCCGCGACGCGGCCGGCCGCGAGATCCTGCACCGGCTGGTAGACGAGCCTGATCTGCTCGCGGGCCAGCGCCTCGCGCAGCTCCGCCTCCAGGCCGAGCCGGCGGAGCGCGGCCGATCCCATGGCCTGGTCGTAGCGGCAGAAGGTCCCGCGCCCTCGGGCCTTGGCGCGATAGAGCGCGACGTCGGCGTTCTTCATCAGCGCGTCGGCATCCGCCCCGCCCTCCGCATCGGCCGTGGCGATGCCGATGCTGACGCCGACGGCCGCGCGGCTGCCGGCGATGTCGTAGGGGGCGGCGAGCGTGTCGATGATGCGCCGCGCCAGCGCCTCGGCGCTCTCCGGCAGGCGCGACGAGCGGTGCAGGATGGCGAATTCGTCGCCGCCGAGCCGCGCGACCAGGTCGCTCTGCCGCACGCAGCCGCGAAGGCGTTGCGCGGCGGAGACCAGCAGCTCGTCGCCCGCCGGATGACCGAGCGTGTCGTTCACCTGCTTGAAGCGGTCGAGGTCGAGGCAGAGCAGCGCCACGGACTCGCCCTGCTCGGCCGTCCCGTCCGTCGTCTCCCGGATCGCCTGCTTCAGGCGGTCGCGGAACAGCACGCGGTTCGGCAGATGCGTGAGGGAATCGTGATGCGCCAGGAAGCGCACCTGCGCCTCGGCATGGGTGCGCTCGGTCGCGTCCTCGTAGGTGGCGACCCAGCCGCCGCCGGCCATGGGCCGATGCGCCACGGCGATCGCCCTGTCGGGATCCTCCACCAGGAAATCCCCGGCCTCGCCGGCCATGGCGAGCAGGCGCTGGCGCTCGTGGATGGTGCGCACCAGGCGCGCGCGCCGGCTGGCCCGCGCGCGCATGTGCGCGAACAGCTCGTCGTGGCGCGTGCCGGGCGCCGTGGCCTCCGGCGCGAGGCCGAACATCTCGGCGAAGCGCCGGTTGCAGACGATCACGCGCGCATCCGGGCCGACCATGCAGAGCCCCTGCGACATGTTGTCGAGCGCGGCGTGGAAGCGCGCGCCCTGGACCTGCGCCTCGGCCGAGGCCTCCTCGGCACGCGCCGTCGCGGCGGCGAGGTCGGCCATGGCGCGCTTGATCGGGGTGATGTCGGTGCGGATGCCGACATGCCCGCCATCCGGCGTGGGACGCTCCGACACCAGCAGCCAGCGGCCATCCGGCAGCAGCCGCTCCAGCGCGGGCGAATCCGCCTTGCGCCACGCCATCAGCTCGCGCACGAAGGCGTCCACATCCGGCCCGCATTGCGGATACTGGCCGCGCAGCGCGCCGCCGCGCAGCACCTCGACGAAGGGCGTGCCCGCGGTGAGGAACTCGGCGCTGGCGGCGTAGAGCTCGCGGAAGCGGCTGTTGCAGGTGACCAGCCGGTCTTCCGCATCCCACATGACGAAGCCGTCCGGCATCGCCTCGATCGCGTTCTCCAGCACCGCGCGGGCGCTGGCGCGCTCGGCCTCCATGCGTTCGCGCTGGCGCAGCGCGATGTCCATCGCCATCGCCAGGCAGATCACCAGCCCCGCCGCGACCGCCAGCACGATCGCCAGCCAGCTCCGGTCGCGCTGCCAATCCGCCAGGATGTCGCCGAGCGTGCGCGTCACCCGCAGCTGGATGCCGCGGTAGAGCGCGCTGCGCACCACCTCGATGGTGGTCTCCGCGCCCGCCGCCCCGGTCGCCTCGAAGGCGACGCCGTCGGCGCGGAAGCCTTGCGGACGCGGCGAGACGCGGCCCACCCCCATCTCGTCATGCGGCACGCTGGCCAGCAGGCTGCCATCGGCGCGTTCCAGCAGGATGCGCACCTTCGCCGCGTCGCCCATCGGCGCCAGCAGCCCGGTGATGAGTTGCGCCGGCACCTCGACCGCCGCCACCATCCGCCCATGGCCCGGCAGCCGCAGCGGGCGCGTGAAGAACAGCGACCACTCGGAGGTCTGCGGGTTGCGGACGGGTCCGACGACGGACAGCGTGCCGGCGACCGGCGCCGCCTCCAGCAGGTGCGCCTCCAGCGGCAGGCCGGCCTGGCGGGTGGAGGACAGGGAGGCGGCGAAGACCTCGCCGCCCGGCTTCACCAGCAGCACGTCGCGGAACACCAGGTTCTGCACGTTCAGGTCGCGCAGCACCGCATTCGCCACCGCCGCTTCCAGCGGGCGGCCGGCGGCGGCCGTGCGCAGCAGCGCCGGCAGCCCGGCCAGGGTGCTGTCCACCTGCAGGATATGGCGGTTCACCGCGGCCTCGGCCGCCCGTGCCGCCTGTTCGAGCCCGTCGGTGGCAGCCGCGATCGCCGCGCCGCGCATGCGCTCGATCAGCAGCGCCGCACCGGCCGCCATCGCGACCAGCAGCAGCGCGACGGACAGGCGGAGCCCAACGCGCAGGCGTCGGGACGACATCGCGCGCGCTACTCGCTCGCTACTCGCTCCGGGCCGCCGCGACGCCGGGGGCGGGAGAGCCGATCCGGCCCCACGCCTCGGCGCAGGCCGCGCCGCAGCGCCGGATCCAGGCGGGCACGACGGTACGCGCCAGCAGGTCGCGCCGCAGCGCCTCGTCGGCCGGGCTCGGCTCGACCACGACCATCCGTCCGGGCCGCCCCTGGCGGCAGGAGGCAAGCCCGGCGTTGCAGGCAAGCCCGTCTTCGGTCTCCTCGCCGGCGGCGGTCCAGATCTCCCGCTCGAGCACCGCCAGGCCGTCGCGCAGCGGCGTCCGCACGCTCTCGGGCAGCGCCTCCCAGGCATCGATGTTGGCGCCGAACACCGACAGGCCCCAGCTGATCGCCTGGCGGGAGACATGCGTCGCGACCTCGTGCAGGCCGATGGCGTTGCCTGACAGCGTGCCGGTGATGGCGCAATCCACGACGCCGCTGCGCACCGCGGAGACGGCCTCCGCGAAGGGGATCACCACAGGCGTGCCGCCGAGCGCGGTGACCAGCTCGGACTGCCCGACCGAGGAGGTGCGCACCCGGCGCGCGGCAAGGTCCGTCAGGCCGGAGAAGGCCTCGCGGCACCACACCACCTGCGCCGGATAGGTATAGACGCCGAGCAGCTCCACGCTGTAGCGCTCCCGCAGCAGCTCCTCCAGATGCGGGCGCCAGCGCGCCACGGTGGCGCGCAAGGTGGCGATGTCCGGGCTCGCCACCGGCAGGTCCATCGCGTTGAGCTCCGGCTCCTCCGCGGCCGCGAGCCCGAGCAGCACGCTGCCGAAGGGCACGACGCCGAGGCGCATCAGCGGCAGCATCTCCTGCCCGCGGATGCCGCGCCGGTCGAAGGGCGCGATATCGGCGCGCAGCCGCCCGCCGGTGATTTCCGGCACGCGCCTGGTCCAGAACGGTTCCTCGTAGCGCGTGTACTGCACGACGCTGGCGAGGCCGCCGACCACCTCGATCTCGATCGGACGCTCGGCCTTCGCGCCGCCGGCGCCGAACGCAAGCCAGCACGCGGCCAGCAGTGCGGCCCCGTGCGTCGCCCAGCGCCGGCGCGCCCCGGACCCAGCCCCGCGATCTTCCTGCGCGCGAAACGGCATGTGACGGACTCCCGCTCTCACGGCACGCATGGTCGCGCGCGAACCGCAAAGATTTCCTGAACGGCGCGACGATCCGCGGCCCGGGCCTGGACAGGAGCGGAGGGCGCGGCCGATGCTGGCGCCCTGCGGAACCAGAACGGGAGACGGACATGCTTCGACGCCTCGGCGCCCTCTGCGCGATCCTCGGCCTGATCGGCGGCACCGCCGCGGCCCAGGGCTGGCAGCCCACGCGCCCGATCGAGATCGTGGTGCCCTTCACCGCCGGCTCGCTCGCCGACCGCAACATGCGCGCCGCCGCGCCGCTGCTCTCGCGCGATCTCGGCGTGCCGGTCGCCGTGCAGAACGTGCCCGGCGCCACCGGCTACAACCGCATCTACCGCGCCGCCCCCGATGGCCACACGCTCGGCGCCGGCGATCCGGTGGCGCAGATCGGCCTCGCCCTGGTGCAGCCCCAGCCCTTCGACGTGCTGCGCCTGACCTGGCTCGGCCACTGGTCGGCCGGCACCCAGACCATGGTCGCCTCGGCGCGCGGGCGCGTGCAGAGCCTCGAGCAGCTGCGCGGCACGCGCCAGCCGGTGCGCTGCGGCACCTTCGGCGGCATCTCGACCGGCGCGATGCAATGCGCGCTGCTCGGCCGCGCCTTCGGCTTCCCGGTCGCCTTCGTCTCCGTGCAGGGGCCGCCGGAGCTGGTTCTTGCCGCCGTGCGCGGCGATGTGGACCTCGCCTCGCTCGGCCCCTCGCTCTGGGCGCAGCACATCACGGCGGGCGCGGTGCAGCCGATCCTGTCCTGGGACGCCGAGCGCGATCCCCGCCTGCCGGAGGTGCCGGCGCTGAAGGACATCAACCTGGCGAACCTCGCCGATGTCACGGTGATCCGCGGCGTCGCCGCCCCGCCCGAACTGCCCGCGGCGATCCGCGACCGGCTGATCGCGGCGCTGAACAACGTGGTGAAGCAGCCCGAATGGGACGCCTTCGTCACCCAGTCCCGGCTGGAGCGGAACTGGGTGTTCTCGGCCGACTATCCGGGCTCGCTCGGCCGCGCACAGCAGCTTCTGCAGGAGAATGCGACGACGCTGCGCGGCGCCTTCTGATGGCCGCACCCACCCTGCTGCTGCCGGGCTGGCGCGCGCGCATCGGCGTGATCAGCCCGACGGTGCTGGAGCGCATCCCGCTCGACTTCCAGCGCATCGCGCCCGAGGGCGCGATGCTCTGCGGCGTCACCTGCGGGATGGGCGGCTGGGCGGCGAACCAATACGGCCAGGCGCTGGCGCAGGTGAAGGACGCCGCGCGCTACCTCGCCGCCCGCAAGGTCGATTTCCTGCTGCATGTCGCTTCGCCGATCGTGGTGGCGCAGGGGCCCGGGTATGATCGCGTGCTGCTGGCGGAACTCGCGGAAGCGACCGGCGGCATTCCCTGCACTACCACGATCCGCGCCGCGCTGGATGCCTTCGCGCTGCTCGGCGCTCAGCGCATCCTGGCCGTCACGCCCTTCCACGAGGTGCTGAACGGCCAGCTTCGCACCTTCGTGGAGGCGGAGGGCTACGCCTTCTCCCGCCTCGTCTCCGTCCCCGCCTCCTTCGACTTCCTGCAGGACGTGGCGCCCGAAGCGCTGTTCCGCGCCGCGCTCGCCGCCGCGGCGGAGGAGCCCGACTTCGACGCGGTGTGGATCCCCTCCGGCCAGTTGCCCGCGGTGGAGGTGGTGCTGCCGCTGGAGGCGCGGCTGAGGAAGCCGGTCGTGGCGCAGAACCATGCCGACTTCCTCGCCGCCTTCCGCGCGCTCGGCCTCGCCGGCATCCCGCGCGGCCACGGCATGCTGCTCGACCGCGGCGCGGGCTGAGCCGGCGTGGAAGGGCTCGCCGCGGCGCTGGCCGAAGGCTTCGCGCAGGCAACGACGCTCGACGCGCTGCTGTTCATGGCCTTCGGCACCCTGGTCGGCTACGGCTTCGGCATCCTGCCGGGGCTGCAATCGGTCACGGCCATGTCCGTGTTCCTGCCGCTGACCTACTGGTGGACGCCGGTGCAGGCGATGTATTTCTTCGCGGGCATCATCGGCGCGGCCGGCAATGGCGGCGCGGTCACCGCCATCGTGCTCAACATCCCCGGCACCGCGCAGAACGCCGCGACGATGCTGGAAGGCTATCCGCTGACGCGGCAGGGCAGGGCGGTCTTCGCGCTGAACCTCTCGGCCGCGGCAAGCTGGCTCGGCGCGGTGTTCGGCGTGGTGGTGCTGCTGGCGCTGGTGCCGGTCTTCCTGCCCTTCCTGATCGCCTTCGGCCCGGCCGAGACCTTCTGGGTCGCGGTGTTCGGGCTGGTCACGATGGTGCTGGCGGTCAGCGGCTCGCCCGCCAAGGGGCTGGTCGCCATCGCCGTCGGCGTCGTGCTCGCCATCGTCGGCATGGGTGGCCCGCGCCTGCCCGTGCCGCGCTTCACCTTCGACAGCACCTATCTGCTGGACGGCATCGAGATCGTCGTCGTCGTCATCGGCTTCCTCGTCGTCTCCGAATGCCTGCTGCAGGTGGCCGGCGTCTGGGCGCGCGGGCGGGAGGCGGGGCAGGTCACGCGCGCCGCGCCGCCGGTCGGCGACGACTGGAAGCAGCAGGCGCTGGATGGCTGGCGCGCGCCCTTCCGGCACAAGGGGATCTTCCTGCGCTCCTCCGCGCTAGGCACCGCGGTGGGCGCGCTGCCGGGCGTGGGCGGCACCGTCGCGCAGTTCCTCTCCTACAACCTCGCCGTCGCCACCACGAAGGACAGCGAGAAGATCGGCAAGGGCGCCGAGGACGCGCTGGTCGCCACCGAGGCCGCGACCAATTCCAAGGAGGGCGGCGCGCTGTTCCCGACGCTGCTCTTCGGCATCCCCGGCAATGCCGAGATGGCGCTGGTGCTGGCCGCCTGGCAGATCCATGGGCTCGAGCCCGGCCCCGCCTTCCTGTCGCAGCATGGCGCGCTGGCCTGGGCGCTGGTCTTCGGCCTGCTCTTCTCCAACTTCATCGCCTCCATCGGCACGGCGCTGGCGAGCCCCTGGCTTGCGCGGCTGCCGGGCTTCGACATGGGCATCCTGGCGCCGGTGGTGCTGGTCGCGTCCCTGATGTCCGCCTTCACGGTGCGCGGCAACGCCGTGGACCTCGCGGCGCTCGCCGCCATCGGCGTGCTCGGCGCGCTGTTCCGGCTCTACGGCTATTCGGTGATCGGCGTCGTGATCGGCTTCGTGCTGGGCGACGTGATCGAGCGCAACTTCTACACCGCGCTGCAAAGCTCGCTCGGCGATTATTCCGTGCTGGTCGGCTCTCCCGTGGCGGCCGTCCTGGCGGGCGCGACGCTGGTCGCCGCGCTGTTCTGCGGCGCGAAGGTGCTGCGCGCGAAGCGCGATGCGACGGAGGAAGCGGCCTTCTCCACCGGCGCCGCCATCTTCGCCGCGCTGCTGCTCGCCGGCCTCGCCGCGCTGCTCTGGCAAACGCTGGCGAGCGGCTGGCGCGGCGGGCCGGTCGCGACGGGCGTGCTGGCGCTCGCGGTCGTGCTGCAACTCTTCGTGCTCGTCACCACACTGGGCGGCTTGCGCCGGGTCGCCGTGCCGGATGCGGCGGCGCTGCTGAAGCTCGCGGCGCTGCTCGTCGCGGCGCTGGCGCTCGCCTTCTGGCTCGGCTTCGTGCTGGCGATGGCGGCCTTCCTGCTCGCCTTCTGGCTCGGCGTGCACCGCATGAGCGCAACGCGCGCGCTGCCGCTGGCGCTGCTCTTCGCGGTCGCGCTGCCCTGGGCCTTCTCCTGGCTGGTGGAGGCGCCGCTCTGGCGCGGCGTCGTGGCGCCGCTGGTGCCGGGCCTGATCGGCGGGGACGTCGCGCCGCCGCTGTAGCTACACGCCCGCGTGGTCGCTGAGCACTGGGTCCAGCCGGAACTCGGCGGCCAGATGCTCCACCACCGCGCGTACGCGCGGCGGCACCTGGCGGCGCGTGGGGAACACCGCCTGGATCGGCAGCAGGCTCGGCGTCCAGTCCGGCAGCACCGGCACCACGCGCCCGTCGCGCAGCTCCTCCGCGAAGAGCCAGACGGGCGCCAGATACAGCCCCATGCCGGCCAGCAGCGCGGCGCGCACCGCCTCGCTGGAGTTGGCGCGGAAGCGGCCCTGCACCGGCACCAGCACGCGGCCCTCCGCGCCTTCGAAGGGCCAGGCCTCGCCGGTGGCCAGCCCGGTGAAGAGCAGGCATTCGTGCCGCGCCAGGTCCTCCGGCCGCTCGGGCGTGCCGGCGCGCGCGAGGTAGTCGGGCGTCGCCACCACCGCGCGGCGCGTCATGCCGATGCGTCGCGCGACGATGCCGGGATCGGTCAGCGCGCCGATGCGGATCGTCGCATCCAGCCCTTCCTCCACCAGGTCCGCTGCGCCATCGGCCAGCCGCAGCTCCACCGACAGGCCGGGATGCCGCGCGAGGAGCCCCGGCAGCCGCGGCACCACATGCAGCCGCCCGAAGGCGACGCCCGCGCCCAGCCGGACCCGGCCGGTCACCTCGCCGCGCTGCGCGCCAAGCGTGCCGAGCGCCGCCTCCGCCGCGTCCAGCGCTGCGCGCGCCTGGTCGAGGAAGGCCGCGCCGTCCTCCGTCAGCGACACGCCGGAGGAGGAGCGGTGCAGCAGCCGCGCCCCCAGCCGCGCCTCCAGATCCGCCACCTGCCGGGAGACGGCGGGCTGCGAGGCGTTCAGCGCCCGCGCCGCGGCCGAGAAGCCGCCGAGCTCGGCGACGCGGACGAAGGTGCGGAAATGCAGCAGCAGGTCCATCCGCCGATCCTGCCACCCGCCCAGGCTATCCGGAAAGCGGATGGGGCCAAGCCGGTCGTTGCGCGATCCGCCCGCCGGCGCCGCGCGGCAAAACCTCCCCACGGCGCCACGCCGCGACCGAGGAGCAGACCGATGACAGACTTCCCCACCCACAACCCCGAGACCGCGCCCGAGGCGGCGCGCCCCATCCTGGCCGGCGCCAAGTCCGGTTGGGGCTTCGTGCCCAACCTGCACGCCAAGCTGGCCGAGGCGCCGGTGACGCTGGAGGCCTATGGCCACCTCTTCGACGCCTTCGGCAAGACCAGCTTCAGCCCCGCCGAGCAGCAGGTCGCCTACCTGACCGTCAGCGCGATCCATGAGTGCGAATACTGCGTCTCCGGCCATTCCGTGCTGGCGCAGGGCGCCGGGCTCGACGCCGCGACGATCGAGGCGCTGCGCGAGGGCGGTCGCCTCGCCGATCCGAAGCTCGAGGCGCTGCGCGCCTACACTGCCGCGCTGGTCAATCTGCGCGGCCGCGTCCCGCCCCGCGTGCTGCAGGACTTCCTGGATGCCGGCTACACCAGCCGCCAGGCGCTGGAAGTGCTGGTCGCCGTCGCCGCCAAGACCATCAGCAACTACGCCAACCACCTGACCGGCACGCCGCTGGATGGCTTCATGGCGAAGACCGCCTGGGTCGCGCCGTCCCGCCGGCAGAAGGCGGCCGCGTGATGGACGCGGCGATGGGCGGCCTGCAGGCCGAGCTCGACGCCTTCCGCGCCGAAAGCGGGGCGCAGGGGC
>NZ_JBWXTD010000004.1:228961-230712 GCF_056682175.1 Falsiroseomonas sp. RANM36 | reverse complement strand
GGCGCGGAAGGCCCCCGCCGAGGCGCAGGCGCTCATCGCCGCGCAGATCGAGGATCTGCGCGCCGGCGGCGCCGAGCGGCGCATCCTCGCCGCCGGCGCGGCGCTGCCGGACCTCGTGCTGCCGGACGCCACCGGCACGCCGCGCGCGCTGCGCGACCTCGCCCCGGCGGTGATCGTGTTCTACCGCGGCGGCTGGTGCCCCTATTGCAACCTGACGCTGCGCGCCTGGCAGAAGCGCCTGCCCGACCTCGCCGCCCGCGGCACGACGCTGGTGGCGATCAGCCCGCAGGGGCCGGACGGCTCGCTGTCCACCGCCGAGCGCAACGCGCTGGCCTTCCCGGTGCTGTCCGACAGCGAGGATGCCGCCGGGCGCGCCTTCGGCGTCAGCTTCGCCCTGCCGGAGCCGCTGGTCGCGCTCTATCGCCGCTTCGGCCACGACCTGGAGCTGGTGAACGGCCCCGCCGGCTGGCGCCTGCCGATGCCCGCCACCTTCGTCGTCGGCCCCGACCGCCGCATCCTCTTCGCCCGCGCCGAGGCCGACTACCGTCGCCGCACCGCGCCGGAGGAAGCGATCGCCGCCCTCGATGCCGCGCCGGAGGGCGTGCGATGACGGTGATCGCCATGCGTCTCGCCGGCGGCGCCGCCGCCATGCCGCTGCTCGCCGGCCTCGGCTGGGGCTTCTGCGCCGCGCTCATCTGGGGCGGCTACCTCGCCTTCGCCCGCGCCGGCGTGGTGGGCGGGATCGCGCCGCTCGACTTCGCGCTGCTGCGCTACGGCACCGCGGCGCTCCTGGTGCTGCCGGTGCTGCCGCGGCTCGGGCTGCTCGACCTCGGCGGCATCGGCTGGCGACGCGGCGCGGTGCTGGCGCTGCTGGCCGGCCCGGCCTTCATCCTGCTGGCGACCTGGGGCTACCGCTTCGCGCCGCTCGCGCATGGCGCCGTGGTGCAGCCGGCCGTGGTGACCATCGCGACCATGGCGCTCGCCGTGCTGCTGCTGCGCGAGACCATCCCCGCGCGTCGCTGGCTCGGCGTTGGGGTCGTCATCGCCGGGCTTGCGCTGGTCTCGGGCGCGGGGATGGGCAGTGCCGGCGCCTGGAAGGGCGACCTGCTCTTCGCCGCGGCCGGGCTGCTCTGGGCGCTGTTCACCATCGCCTGCCGCGCCTGGCGGGTGGATGCCTGGCGCGCGACCGTGGCGGTGGCGGCGCTGGGCGGGGCGGCCATCATCCCGGTCTGGCTCGCCCTGGGCGACGCGCCGGCGCTGGCCGCGCAGGGCTGGCGGGTGATCGCGACGCAGGCCCTGGTGCAGGGTGCGCTGTCCGGCCTGCTGGCCGTCTTCGCCTTCGGCCGGGCGGTGGCGCTGCTCGGCCCCGCCCGCGCCGCGATGTTCCCGGCCATGGTGCCGGCGCTTGCGGTGCTGGCCGGCATCCCGGTGGCCGGCGAATGGCCCGAGCCCGTGCAGTGGCTCGGTCTCATGACTGTGCTCGCCGGCCTGCCGCTGGCGATGGGCCTGCTCGCCCGCCGCCGGGCCGGGCTATCCTCCCGCCCGTAACGATCGGGAAGGCGCGGGCGCATGGACGGGGTTCGGGTGCTGGCGGGGCAGGTGGTGGCGCTCAGGCTGTTCGATCTGGCCCACAGCGTGGACCTCCAGCGGGCCGAGACGCTCTGGGCGAAGCGGGCCCCCGGCGCCCCCCCCCCCCCCCCCCCGGCCCGCGCCCCCCCCCCCCCCCGGAGCGTCGGGGGGCCGCCCCGGCG
>NZ_JBWXTD010000004.1:226359-228951 GCF_056682175.1 Falsiroseomonas sp. RANM36 | reverse complement strand
GCGCGGGCCTCGCGGCCCCCCCCCCCGCCCCCCCGTCCCCCCCCCCCCCCCGCGGCCCGCAGCCGGCTTTCCGGGACGCCGCCCAAGGCGATGTCCTTCGGCGTGCCGCCGCTGGCGCTGGACCTGGGCGCGGTGGAACTGGAGGTCGGCGGGCAGCCGCTCTCCGCCGCGGCGTCGGTGCGGCTCTATGATTTCGGCATCGCCGCGCTGGCGCTGCGCCTGCCGGTGCGCGACCTGGACTGGGACGCCTTCGTGCGGCTGGTGAACGGCACGGACCATGCGATCGGCCCCGCCGCCCCGGCCGGGATCTGGACCGGGCTGCTCGCGCGCCTGCGCGGCCCGATCGCGGAGGCCCTCGACCGCCCGCGCGCGGGCGCCGTCGCCGAGGAGGACTACCTGATCGCCAGCGTCGAGGCGCTCGATCCGCCGCTCGACGCCGAGGCGTTGCAGCGAACCGTGGACCTGGTGCCGCTGCTGTCGGGCGAGGAACGCCCGCTCTCCGACGGCGCGCGGCGGGAGCTGCTGCGCCACGTCTTCTCCTATTACCCGGACGACCTCGCCGCGCTGACCTGGGACCGCGCCTTCATCCTGGAGCCGCGGGGCGACACCGACGTCGCGGAGGTGCTGGAGATGGCGAATGCCCAGCTCCTCGAGATGCGCAGCTACGACGAGATGCTGGACGAGGAACTGCCGCGGATGCGCCGGACGGTGGACGCGACGCGGCGCGGCGCCAACCTGCTCGCCTCGCGCCGCTATGGCCGGCTGGCGCGCCAGCTGCACTCGCTGGTGGCGGAGGTGACGGAGCTGGCAGAGCGCGTGGACAACGCGCTGCAGGTGACCGAGGACGTCCACCTCGCCCGCGTCTACGCCGCGGCGATGGAGCTGTTCCGCGTGCCCGCGGTCGGCGCCGCGGTGAACCGCAAGCTGGCCACGATCCGCGAGACCTACACCGCGCTTCACGGCGATGCCGCCGGCGCGCGGGCGGAGATCCTTGAGGCGGCGATCGTGGTGATGATCGCCTTCGAGATCGTGATGTCCTTCGTGCGGCACTGACGCGCCGCACGGGCGGAGGCGGCTACGCCGCCTCCAGCGCCGCCACGCCCGGCAGCGTCTTGCCTTCCAGCCATTCCAGGAAGGCACCGCCGGCGGTCGAGACATAGGTCATCCGCTCCAGCACGCCGGCATGGCGCAGCGCGGAGACGGTGTCGCCGCCCCCGGCGATGGATTTCAGCCCCGCCGAGGCGGTCAGCGAGGCGACGCTCTGCGCGACCGCCATGGTCGCCTCGTCGAAGGGCGGCGTCTCGAAGGCGCCGAGCGGGCCGTTCCAGACCAGGGTGGAGGCCTTGCGCAGCGCCGCCTCGATCGCGTCCACCGTCTCGTGGCCGACATCGAGCGCCATCATCCCCTCCGGCACGCGGTCCACCGCGACCGTGCGGGTCGTGACGTTCGGCGCGAACTCGCTCGCCACCACCAGGTCCCGGGGCAGCAGGATCTCGCACCCCTTCGCCGCCGCATCCGCCATGATCCGGCGCGCCGTCTCGTGCATCTCCGCTTCCTGCAGGGACTTGCGCATGTCGTGCCCCTGCGCGGCGAGGAAGGTGTTGGCCATGGCGCCACCGATGACCAGCACCTCGACCTTCCCCGAGAGGTTGCCGAGCAGGTCGAGCTTGGTGGACACCTTGGCGCCGCCGACGATCGCCACGACCGGGCGCGATGGCCGGCCGAGCGCCGCGTCCAGCGCCTTGAGCTCGGCCTCCATCAGCCGGCCCGCATAGGCGGGCAGCAGGTGGGCGACGCCTTCGGTGCTGGCATGCGCGCGGTGGGCGGCGGAGAAGGCGTCGTTCACATAGATGTCGGCAAGCTTCGCCAGGCCTTGCGCCAGGGCGGGATCGTTCTTCTCCTCGCCGGCATGGTAGCGGGTGTTCTCCAGCAGCAGGATCTCGCCATCCTGCAGCGTCGCGGCCGCCGCCTCGGCCGCCGGGCCGACACAGTCATCGGCCCAGGCCACGGGTCGGTTGAGCGTGGCCGACAGCGCCTCCACCATCGGCTGCAGCGACATCTCGGGCACGCGCTTGCCCTTGGGGCGGTCGAAATGGCTGCACAGGATCACCCGCGCGCCCTTCTCGGCCAGTTCCCGGATGGTCGGCGCCAGGCGCTCGATCCGGGTGCGGTCGGCGATCCTGCCGTCGCGCACCGGCACGTTCAGGTCGGCGCGCAGCAGCACGCGCTTGCCCGAGGCGTCGAGGTCGTCGAGGGTGCGGAACGGCATGGCTGATGTCCTGACGGGGGATGGAATGAACGCGACCGCGGCCATCGGGGCTCTTGCGGCCATATTGCTGGGGCCGGTGGTAGCATCGGCCCAGCCGGCCTTCCAACCACCCCCGCCGTCCTTCCAGACCCCTTCCGGGAATGTGCAATGCCGCTTCCGGCAGGAGACGCTGCGCTGCGACGTGCTGGATCGCAACTACCAGACGCCCGCCGAGGCCGCCGGTTGCAGCCCGCCCTGGGACGGCCGCCTGGCGCGGGGGGCCGGAGGGCGCACCAAGCAGGCCGGCCGCGGGGGGTTGGGGGGGGGCGCCCCCGCCGTCGGGG
>NZ_JBWXTD010000004.1:191712-226259 GCF_056682175.1 Falsiroseomonas sp. RANM36 | reverse complement strand
TTCCGGCTGGAGACGCGGCGCTGCGACGGGCTGGATCGCAACTACCTCACGCCCGCCGAGGCCGCCGGTGGCAGCCCGCCCTGGGAGGGCCGCCTGGCGCTGCGGCCGGAAGGCCGCACGATGCTGCCCTGCAGCGGTGTGATGGTGCGCGACGACGAGGCCTTCGTGCTCGGCTACGGCGCGCGCTGGATCATGCCCGGGATCACCTGCGAGTCGGAGGAAGCCGGCCTGCGCTGCACCAACGCCGCCGGCCACGGCTTCCAGGCCTCGCGTTCGAAGCTCGACCTGTTCTGAGATCGCGGTTCCAATCCGCCCGCCGGAGGCGGACGAGGCCGCGACAGCGGCCCGCGCCCAGACCTACCTCTCAGTCAGGGCGCCAGTGCGTGGCGCGAAGCCAAGCGCGCGGAGCGCGCGCCCGGCGTCTGAGGGCAAGAAAGACGTCGGTTACAGCCGCCCGAACAGGGCGGCTGTATCCGACATCCGGTTGCTGAAGCCCCACTCGTTGTCGTACCAGCCCATCACGCGGATCAGCTTGCCGCCGTCCAGGCTCTGGGTCTGGGTCGCGTCGAAGGTGCAGCTCATCGGGTTGGTGTTGAAGTCCACCGAAACGAGCTGCTCGGTCTCGTAGCCGAGGATGCCCTTCAGCTCGCCCTCGGAAGCCGCCTTCATCGCGGCGTTCACGTCGTCCTTCGTGACGCCGTCGGCCGCGAGGTTCACGTCGAGCGAGACCAGCGAGACATTCGGCGTCGGCACGCGGATCGCGGTGCCGTCCAGCTTGCCCTTCAGCTCCGGCAGCACCAGGCCGACCGCCTTCGCGGCACCCGTCGAGGTCGGGATCATGCTGACCGCAGCGGCGCGGGCGCGCCGCAGATCCTTGTGCAGCGTGTCCACCGTGTTCTGGTCGCCGGTATAGGCGTGGATGGTCACCATGTAGCCGCGCAGCACGCCCCACTTGCCGTGCAGCACATGCACCATCGGCGCCAGGCAGTTGGTGGTGCAGGAGGCGTTGGAGACGACGGTCATCTCCTTCGTCAGCACCTTGTGGTTCACGCCATAGACGATGGTCGCGTCCACCTCGTCCGCCGGCGCCGAGATCAGCACCTTGCGCGCGCCGGCCGCCATCAGCGGCTGGGCCTTCGCCTTGGAGGTGAAGATGCCGGTGCATTCCAGCGCCACGTCCACGCCCTGGAAGGGCACCTGCGACGGATCGCGCTGCGCGCTGACCCTGATCGGGCCCCAGCTGCGGCCGCCCTTGGTGATGTGCAGCGCGCCGTCCACCACCTTCACCTCGCCGGCGAAGCGGCCATGCACGCTGTCGTATTTGAACAGGTGCGCGTTCGCCTCCGGGCTGCCGAGGTCGTTGATCGCGACGCATTCCACGTCGTCGCGCCCGCTCTCGATCATCGCGCGCAGAACCAGGCGACCGATGCGCCCGAACCCGTTGATCGCAACTTTCACGGCCATTGTCTTCAGTTCCTTCCCCGGGAAATCCAGACCAACCGCCTCGTCACGCCAACCGCTTCTTCACGGTGGCGACGAGCGCTTCGGTGGTGATGCCGAAATGGCGGAACAGGGCCTCGGCTGGCGCGCTCGCGCCGAACCCGTGCATGCCGATGAACACCCCGTCCTGGCCGAGCCACCGCTCCCAGCCCATCCGGATCGCCGCCTCGATGCCGACGCGCAACGCGCTGCCCAGCACCTCCGCACGGTATCCTTCGTCCTGCAGCGCGAAGAGTTCCCAGCAGGGCAGCGAGACGACCGCGGTCGGGACGCCCTCCGCCTCCAGCGCCTCGCGCGCGGCGACCGCCAGATGCACCTCCGATCCGGTTGCGATGATCGTCGCGCGGCGCGGGCCCGAAGCCTCGGCCAGCACATAGCCGCCGCGCGCCGCGCGGTTCTCGCCCGCCTCGAAGCGCAGCGCCGGCAGGTTCTGGCGGGAGAGGGCCAGCACGCTCGGCCCGTCCGCGCGCTTCACGGCCAGCTCCCAGCACTCGGCCGTCTCCAGCGCATCGGCGGGGCGGAACACGAACAGGTTGGGGATCGCCCGCAGCGAGGCCAGCGTCTCCACCGGCTGGTGCGTCGGCCCGTCCTCGCCCAGCCCGATGCTGTCATGCGTCAGCACATGGATCACCCGCTGGCGCATCAGCGCCGCCAGGCGGATCGCCGGGCGCATGTAGTCCGCGAAGACCAGGAAGGTGCCGGAATAGGGGATGATGCCGCCATGCAGCGCCATGCCGTTCATGGCGGCCGCCATGCCGTGCTCGCGCACGCCATAATGGATGTAGCGCCCGGCATAGTTGCCGGGGCCGATCGCCGGCACGCCCTTCACATTGGTGTTGTTCGAGCCGGTGAGGTCGGCCGAGCCGCCCACCATCTCCGCCACCGCCGGCACCAGCGCCTCCAGCGCCTTCTGGCTGGCCACGCGGGTGGCGAGCTTCGGCTTCTCGGCGGCCTGGGCGGCACGCAGCTCCGCCAGCTTCTCCTGCCAGCCTTCCGGCAGCCGCCCGGCGATCGCGCGGTCGAACTCCTCGCGCTGCGGGTGGCGCGCCAGGCGCTTGAGCCAGGAGCGTCGCGTACCCGCGCCGCGGCGTCCCGCCTCCTCCCAGCGGGATTTCAGCCCCTCCGGCACCTCGAAGGGCGGGTGGTTCCAGCCGAGGGCGGATTTCGCCGCCGCGGCCTCCGCCGCGCCGAGCGGGGAGCCGTGGCTCGCTGCCGTGCCCGCCTTCGCCGGCGAGCCGAAGCCGATGATCGTCTTGCAGGCGATGATCGTGGGCTTGCGGTTGCGCATCGCCCAGGAGAGCGCGGCGGCCACCTGCTCATGGTCATGCCCGTCCACGCGGCGCGTCGCCCAGCCATAGGCCTGGAAGCGCTTCAGCGTGTCGTCGGTGAAGGACAGCGCCGTGTCGCCGTCGATCGAGATGGCATTGTCGTCCCACAGCACGCAGAGCCGTTCCAGCCGCAGATGGCCGGCGAGCGAGGCGGCCTCGTGGCTGATCCCCTCCTGCAGGTCGCCGTCGGAGGCGATCACCCAGGTGCGGTGGTCCACCAGCGACTTGCCGAAGCGGGCCGCCAGCAGCCTTTCGGCCAGCGCCATGCCGACGGCGGTGGCGATGCCCTGGCCGAGCGGGCCGGTGGTGGTCTCGATCCCCGGATGCTCGCCGAATTCCGGGTGGCCTGCCGCCGGGGAGTGCAGCTGGCGGAAATTGCGGAGCTCCTCGATCCCCATGCCGGCCTGCCCGGTCAGGTGCAGCAGGGCGTAGAGCAGCATGGAGCCGTGCCCGGCGCTCAGCACGAAGCGGTCGCGGTCGGGCCAGCGGGGATCGGCGGCGTCGTATTTCAGGAAGCGCGTGAACAGGACGGTGGCGGCGTCGGCCATGCCCATGGGCATGCCGGGATGGCCGGACTTGGCCTGTTCCACCGCGTCGATGGCCAGCGCCCGGATGGCATCGGCCATGCGCCGCGCCTCGGTGGCCGGGCGGGCGAGAAGGGCGGCCTGCTGCGCCTGGGCCGCGGTGGGTTCCGCCCGCGGCTTGGTGTCGGGTTCCGTGGTGGCCAATGGGCGATCCTCTCGGCGCGGCCGCTATAGAGGCGCCCCGCCCCCCGGACAACCCGCCGGAGGGCGGATCGGTCCGCCCCCGGGGGGGGTGCCCCACCGTTCGCCAGAGCCCTCAGCGCATCAGGCCGCGGCGCTCCATCCAGGCCTGGATCCGGCCGGCGACGTCATCGCTGTTGTCGTCCATCATGATCATGTGGCTGTTGCCGCGCACGCCCTCGGCCGCCATGTCCAGCGTGTCCGCCACGCCGCCGGCCTCCCGGATCTGGCCCTGCCAGCGCTCGATATTGGCGCGGATGCGCTGCCAGAAGGGCAGGTCGCCGATGTAGTCGCCCCAGACCACCAGATGCGGGATGTCGCGCAGCGCTGCCGCGCTCTGCTCGGCCGGCGGCGCGCCGGAAGGCTCGACCGCGATCACCGCCTTGATCCTGTCCGGCGCGTTCAGCGCGGCGCGGAAGCCGAAATTGCCGCCCTGGCTGTGCACCAGCATCACGCAGGGGCAGATGCGCTGCACCAGCGCGTCATAGGCGGCCTGGATCTGCCGGTCCGTCGTCACCCATCGCGGCACGGACTGCATCATGAACTGGTTCCAGGCCGCCGCGGGGAAGCGGCTTTCCGGATAGGCGCGGCGCTGTGCCGGATCGAGGTTCCAGCCATCCGCGGGGCCGATGCGGAACAGCCCCCAGCCCTCGCCCATGGTGCGGAACACCGGCTCGCCGGCGAAGACCTGCGGGAAGCGCGCCCAGCCCGACCGCCCGCGCTCCACCGCATCGGTGACGAACACGTCGTGCCCGGCGCGCAGGAAGAACATCTGCCAGCCCGGCCGGCCATCCGGCGTCGTCTCGTAGGTGACGCCGGTGAGGCCGCCGCCATGCGCCAGGATCAACGG
Source organism: Falsiroseomonas sp. RANM36 (assembly GCF_056682175.1). Taxonomy (NCBI): domain Bacteria; kingdom Pseudomonadati; phylum Pseudomonadota; class Alphaproteobacteria; order Acetobacterales; family Roseomonadaceae; genus Falsiroseomonas; species Falsiroseomonas sp. RANM36. The sequence continues at coordinate 221,817 of NZ_JBWXTD010000004.1, read as the reverse complement.
CCAGCGCGCGCGCGGCGATTCGAGCCGCACGTATTGCGCATACATCTGCTCCACCTGGAACTGGCCGTTCGGGTTGATGCGCAGCGGCGGCGCGCCGGGCGAGAAGACGATCTCCTGCTCCGGCAGGCCGCTGATCTCGGCGATGCGCCCGCCGACATGCAGGCTGCCGATCTCGCGGATCTGCAGCGGCTGCGCGGCCGGTTGGGCGACGGCGGCGCCGGCCAGGAGGGATGCCGCGGCAACAGCGGCGAGAATGCTTCGCATCTGCGTTTCCACCCCGATGAGGATGCGGCGAAGCCTGCCATTTCAGGCCGTGTCACGGGAAGTGCGGTGGCGCGCCGGCGGCGCGGCCGCTACTCTTCGCGCCATGCACGACGTACCGATCCCGGAGGCGACGCGCGACGGCCTGCCGCCGATGCCGCCCGGCCCGCCGCATGAGGAAAAGCACTTCACCCAGAACGCGACGGTGCGCGATCTGGTCATCGGCACCGCCGACGGCCTGACCGTGCCCTTCGCGCTGGCTGCGGCGCTTTCCGGCGCGGTCGCGGCCAATCCGCTGATCGTCACCGCGGGCCTGGCGGAGATCGCCGCCGGCTGCGTCGCGATGGGCCTCGGCGGCTATCTCGCCGCCCGCACCGATGCCGAGCACTACGCCGCGGAGCGCCGGCGGGAGGAAGAGGAAAGCCGGATCTACCCCGACCGCGAGAAGTGGGAGGTCGCGGCCATCCTGCATCGCTACGGCGTGCGGGGCGAGGTGCTGCGCCAGGCGGTGGAGGCGATCGCCTCGGATCGCAAGAAGTGGGTGGACTTCATGATGCGATTCGAGCTGGAGCTCACCGAGCCCGACCCGAACCGCGCCGCGAAGTCGGCCGCGACCATCGGCGGCGCCTATGTGGTCGGCGGCCTGATCCCGCTCGCGCCCTACATGATCTTCAGCAGCACGCGCCCGGCGCTGGTCGTCTCCTCCCTGCTCACCGGGGCGGCGCTGCTGGGCTTCGGCTGGCTCAAGGCGCGCGCCACCGGCCTGCCGCCGCTGCGCGGCGCGCTGCAGACGCTGGCCATCGGCGGCACGGCCGCGATCGTCGCCTATCTGGTGGCGAGCCTGTTCGGGCACTGAGCGGCGGGCGGCTCACGCCGCCCGGTTCGCCCGCGCCACCACCGCTTCGAACAGCACCTGGCAGCCGGCCTCGGCTTCCTCCGGCAGGATGCTCTCGGCCTCGTTGTGGCTGAGGCCGTCCTTGCAGGGGGTGAAGATCATCGCGGTCGGCACCTTCCGGGCGACATAGACCGCGTCATGCCCGGCGCCGGAGATGATGCGGCGGGAGGGCAGGCCGAGCCGGTCCGCCGCCTGCTGCACCAGCGCCACGCACGCCGCATCGAAGGGCTGCGCGGGGAAGCGGAACAGCTCCGTCAGTTCCAGCCGGCAGCCCGTGGCCTGCACCAGTGCCATCGCCTCGGGCGGGAAGCTCGCGGCCAGGTGCTCGATCTGCGCGGTGTCGGGGTGGCGGAACTCCACGCTGAACAGCACCTCGCCCGGCACCACGTTGCGGCTGTTCGGCAGGACCTTGAGAAAGCCCACCGTGCCGCGCCCGTCCTCGCCGCGCTCGCGCATCCGCCGGTCCACCAGCTCGATCACCTTCGCCGCCGCGACCAGCGCATCCTTGCGCGCATAGGGCGGCGTCGTGCCGGCATGGCTGTCCTGGCCGGTGATGCGCGCATCCCACCACACCTGCGCCTGCGCGCCGGTGACCACGCCGATGGTCTTGCCTTCCTTCTCCAGGATCGGGCCCTGCTCGATATGCAGCTCGAAATAGGCGTCGGCGGGGAAGGGCTCGGCCTTGTGCGGGCCCTTGCAGCCGATGGCGGTCAGCGCCTGTTCCACCGTCACGCCGTCCACGTCCTGCAGCGCGTAGACCTTGGGCAGGGGATAGACGCCCGCCCAGGCGCCGCTGCCCATCAGCGAATGGCCGAAGCGGCTGCCTTCCTCGTCGGTCCAGTTCACCAGTTCGAGCGGCGCCTCGGTCGTGATGTTGAGGTCGGCCAGCGTGCGCATCACCTCGAGACCCGCGATCACGCCGAGCGCGCCGTCGAATTTTCCGCCCGAGGGCTGGCTGTCCAGGTGCGAACCGAACAGCACGGGCGGACGGTTCGGATCGCGCCCCTCGCGGCGCGCGAACATGTTGCCGATGGCGTCCACGCGCACCGTCAGGCCCAGCGCCTCGCACCACGCGGAAAAGCGCTCGCGGCCCGCCTTGTCCACCTCCGTCAGCGTCAGCCGCTTCACGCCGCCCTTCGGCGTCGCGCCGATCTCGGCCATCGCCATCAGGCTGTCCCACAGCCGCTTGCCGTCGATGCGCTGGTTGGTGCCGCTCATGCCGTTCAGCCCCGTCCGATCTGCTGGAAGTCCGGGTTTGGCTGCAGGTCCATCGCGTTGGCAAGCCGGTTGGACATGGAGAAGAAGGCGGCGATGGCGCCGATGTCCCACAGCTCGTCCTGCGTGAGCCCGGCCGCCAGCACCGCCTGCCGGTCCGCATCGCCCACCAGGTGCGACGTCGCCGCCACCTTCGTCGCATAATCCAGCATCGCGCGCTGCCGCGCCGACAGCCGCGCCTTGCGCCAGTTCGCCGCCACCAGCTCGCTGATCGCCGGGTCCTTCGCGCGCACGCGCAGGATCGCGCCATGCGCCACCACGCAATACTGGCACTGGTTGGCGATGGAGACGGCGACGACGATCATCTCCCGCTCCGCCGGCGTCAGGCCCCCGCGCTTGTTCATCAGCGCGTCGTGGTAGGCCATGAAGGCGCGGAACTCCTCGGGCCGCCAGGCCAGCGCGAGGAAGATGTTCGGCACGAAGCCCGACTTTTGCTGCACCGCCGCGATGCGGTCGCGGATGTCCTCCGGCAGCGTGGCGAGGTCGGGGACGGGAAAGGCGCTGATCGCGTCCGACACGGTGGCAACACTCCTTGCCGGCGCCGCGCCGGCCTGCGATTCATCGGGGCGAGGAGAACACCACCATGGCCCACGCCCTCGGCGCCCCCGCCGCCCCCGCCCTGCTTCGCAATTCCGAGCTGGATGCGGAAGCCGTGCGGCAGGCCCGGATCGACCTCGCCGCCTGCTTCCGCATGGCTGCCCGTCTCGGGCTGCATGAGGGCATCTGCAACCACTTCTCCCTCGTCGTGCCCGGCCGCGACGACCTGTTCCTGGTCAACCCCTATGGCTGGGCCTTCGCCGAGGTCACGGCCTCCCGCCTGCTGGTCTGCGACTTCGACGGCAATGTGATCGCCGGGGAGGGCGTGCCGGAGGCCACCGCCTTCTTCATCCACGCCCGCGTCCACAGGAACGTGCCGCGCGCGAAGGCCTGCTTCCACACCCACATGCCGAACGCGACCAGCCTTGCCATGCTGGAAGGCCCGCCGCTGCTCTGGGCCGGGCAGAGCGCGCTGAAATTCTACGGCCGCACGGTGGTGGACGAGGACTACAACGGCCTCGCGCTGGACACGCAGGAAGGCGACCGCATCGCGGCCAGCATCGGCGATGCCGACATCGTCTTCATGAAGAACCACGGCGTGATGGTGGTCGGCCCGAACGCCGCCGAGGCCTGGGACGATTTGTATTACCTGGAGCGCGCCGCGGAAGCGCAGCGGCTCGCGCTCTCCACGGGGCGCACGCTGAAGCCGGTTCCGGCGGCGATGGCGGCCAAGACCTATGCCCAGATGCGCGAAGGCGACCGCGAGAGCGCGCGCCTGCACCTGGAAAGCGTGAAGCGCATCCTGGCGAAGGAAGAACCTGATTTCGCGGATTGATGCGCCGCCTTTCGACCATCTTTGCCCTCTCCCCCCTCAGGGGGGAGAGGGTTGGGTGAGGGGGGCGAGGCGTTGATGCGACCTGAGCGCAGGCAATCCCCCGACACCACCGGCCTGCTCCTGCTTCTCACCACCGTCATCGGCTGGGGCGTGAACTGGCCGGCGATGAAGCTGCTGCTGGCGGAGGTGCCGCCCTTCTCCATCCGCGCCATCACCGCGGTGGCCGGTGTCGCGCTGCTCGCCTTGATCGCGGTGTGGCGCGGCGAATCGCTGGCCGTCCCGCGCGCGCTCATCCCCCGCCTGATCCTCGCCTCGCTGCTCAACGTCACCGCCTGGATGGGGCTGGCGACGTTCTCGCTGCTCTGGCTCGCGGCCGGCGAGGCGACGATCGTCTGCTATACCATGCCGGTCTGGGCCTCGATCTTCGCCTGGCTGGTGCTGGGCGAGGCGATCACCGCACGCCGCATGGTGGCTCTGGCGATCGGGTTCACCGGGCTTGCCGTGCTGGTGCTCGGCAACGGCATCGAGGCGGGGCTGCAAAGACTGCCGGGCGCGGGCTTCGCGCTGTCCGCCGCGGTGCTGTTCTCGCTCGGCACCGTCATCACCAAGCGCTGGCCCGTGGCGCTGCCGCCCGCGACGCAGGTGGCCTGGCAGACCGGCATCGGCTGCGCGCCGCTGCTGGTCTGCGCGGTGCTGTTCGAGCAGGTCGCCTTCGCGGATCTCTCCGCCCGGTCCTGGCTGCTGCTGCTCTATGGCGGCATCGGTCCGCTCGGCCTCTGCTACCTCGCCTGGTTCGCCGCGCTCAAGCGCCTGCCGGCTTCCGCCGCCGCGGCGGGGACGCTGCTGACGCCGGTGGTCGGCGTCGCGACCGCGGCGGTCTTCCTGGGCGAGCCGCTGGGCGCGCGGGAGCTGATCGCGCTGTCGCTCACCATCTCCGGCGTGGTGCTGGCCATACGCGGGTGATCGCCGCATAACCCGGCGCATGGACAGACCGCTGCTGCGCCTCAACCCCGGCGCCGACCGCCGCGTGAAGGCGGGCCATCCCTGGGCCTTCTCGAACGAGATTTCTGCGCGCGCCGGCCTGCGCGAGATCCCGCCCGGCACCGTCGTGCGCCTGGAAGGCGATGACGGCGTGAAGCACGGCGCCTGGCACTTCAACCCGCACAGCCTGATCGCGGCGCGCTTCCTCGACGCTGACCCGGCCGCGCCCTGCGATGCCGGCTGGTTCCGCGCGAAGCTCGCCGCCTGCCTGGCGCTGCGCCAGCGCCTGTTCGACGCGCCCTTCTACCGCCTCGTCCATGCCGAGGCGGACGGCCTGCCCGGCCTGGTGGTGGACCGCTACGGCGACGCGCTGGCGGTGCAGGCCAACACCGCGGGCATGGACCGCGCGCTGCCCGACATTCTTGCTGCGTTGCGCGACCTGCTCGATCCGCGCGTCGTCGTGGCCCGCAACGATTCCGGCGTGCGCAAGCTGGAGGGGCTGGAGGAAGACGTCGCGCTGCTGCACGGCGCGGACGGCACCACGACCGTCGAGGAAGCGGGCCTTGCCTTTCCCGTGGACCTGCTCGGCGGCCAGAAGACCGGCTGGTTCTTCGACCAGCGCCCCAACCGGCTGATGGTGGCGCGGCTGGCCAAGGGCTGCACGGTGCTGGACGCCTTCTGCCATCTCGGCGGCTTCGGGCTGGCCGCCGCGCAGGCCGGCGCGAAGGACGTCACGCTGCTCGACCGCAGCGAGCATGCGCTGGACCTGGCGATGCAGGCCGCCGCCCGCGCCGGCTTCGCCGACCGCGTCACGCCCTTGAAGGCCGAGGCGCTTGAGCATCTGGAGCGCATGGCGGCCAGCGGCCGCCGCTTCGAGGTGGTCGTCGCCGACCCACCCGCCTTCGCCAAGACGCGCAAGGACATCCCGGCCGCGCTGCGCGGCTACGCCAAGCTGGCGCGTCTTGCCGCGACGGTCACCGCGCCCGGCGGCATCCTCTTCATCGCCTCCTGCAGCCACCATGTCGGCCCCGCCGACTTCGCGGAGGCGGTGGCCTGGGGCGTGCATCGCGCGCATCGCCGCGCCCGCATCCTGGCCAGCGTCGGCGCCGGGCCGGACCATCCCGTGCATCCCGCGCTGCCCGAGAGCGCCTATCTCAAGGGCCAGCTTCTCGCGCTGGACTGATGCGCGCGGCCTATCTGCGCAGCGACTACGAGGCGGGCGGCATCGTCATGCGCATCGGCGCGCGCAGCCGGGCGATGGATGCGCTGCTGCGGCGGAAGGGCGCGCGCGCCGCGGCCTTCGTCACCGCCTGGAACCCGTTCAGCCGCAGGATGCCGCAAGGCTGGAACGACCGCATGCTGGCGCGCCTGCGCCAGGCCGCACGGGGCAGGGTGCTGGCCGAGGGGATCGGCCGCGCCGGCAGCTGGTGGGAGCGGCACGTGCTGGTCGCCGGCGATCCGCGCCGCAGCGCGCGGCTGGCGCGCCGCTTCCGGCAGAACGCGATCGTGGCGATCGCCCCGGGTCGCCCGGCGCGGCTGGTGATGCTGCGCCGGGACGAAGCGGCTAGGGCTTGATCAGCGTCCCCGCCCCGCCATCGGTGAACAGCTCCAGCAGCACCGCATGCGGCACGCGCCCGTCCAGGATCACCGCGCCCTTCACGCCGCGCTCCACGGCATAGATGCAGGTCTCGACCTTCGGGATCATGCCCCCCGAGATCCAGCCATCCGCGATGCCCTGCCGCACTTCCGCCACGGTCATCTCGGCGATCAGCTTGCCCTCGCGGTCCAGCACGCCGCGCACATCGGTCAGCATCAGGAGGCGTTCCGCGCGCAGCTTCCCGGCGATGGCGCCCGCGACCGTGTCGGCGTTGATGTTGTAGGTTTGCCCGTCCGCGCCGACGCCCACCGGCGAGACCACCGGCACGATGTCCGCGCCGATCAGCAACTCCAGCACGCGCGGGTTCACCTCCTCCGGCTCGCCGACGAAGCCGAGGTCGAGCACCTGCTCGATGTTGCTGCCGGGGTCGCGCACCGTCCGCATCAGCTTGCGCGCGCGGATCAGCCCGCCATCCTTGCCGGAGATGCCGACGGCCATCGCGCCCGCCCGCGTGATCGCCTCGGCCACCTGCTTGTTGACCGGACCGGCGAGAACCATCTCGACCACGTCCAGCATCTCGGCGTCCGTCACGCGAAGCCCCTGCACGAAGGTGGACTTCACGTTGAGCCGCTTGAGCATGGCGTTGATCTGCGGCCCGCCGCCATGCACGACCACCGGGTTCACGCCCACCTGCTCCAGCAGCGCGATGTCGCGGCCGAAGCGCAGCGCCGTCTCCTCCTCGCCCATGGCGTGGCCGCCGTATTTCACCACGACGATCTGGTCGTCGTAGCGCTTGAGGAAGGGCAGCGCGCCGGCGAGGATCGCCATCTGGTCGAGCGCGTCGTCGGTCATGTCGTGGGCGTCCCCTGGATCGCCGCGCGGATAGGAGGCAGTGGCCCGGGGGTCAAGGGAGCGCCGGCCCTATCCCTCGCCCAGCGCCTTCAGCATCGCCGCCGCATTGGCGGGCGTGTGGATCTTCACCGTCTCGTCCCCCGCCGCATCGAACAGGACGAACACGTCCTTCCCGGCCTTGGCCCAGCCCTGCGCCTGCCTCGCCCAGGCCGCGATGGCGGCCGCGTCGTAGCCCGCTTCCTGCGTGTCCGAGAGGTGCAGGCGCAGATAGGCGAAATCGGCCGTCAGCTCCCGGAACTGCGGCCAGTCCGGGATGCCGTCGGTGATCGCCAGCGCCACGCCATGCCTGCGGCAGAGCGCGACGCAGGCGGGATCCGTGAAGCTTTCGTGGCGGGCTTCCAGCGCATGGCGCACCGGCCCCTCCTTGGCGCCCGGATCGAGCCAGGCGCGCCCCTGCATCCGCGGCTCATGTTGCGCCGCCAGCTTCGCCGCTGCCGCGCGGTCATGCGGCAGCAGCGCCAGGAATGCCTCCAGCCGCTCCGCCTCGAACGCCATGTTGGGCGGCAGCTGCCAGAGGATCGGCCCCAGCTTCGGCCCGAGGCGCAACACGCCGCTGGCCAGGAAATTCGCCAGCGCCGGACCGCATTCCTTCAGCCGCTTCATGTGCGTGATGTAGCGCGGGCCCTTCAGCGTGAAGACGAAGTCTTGGGGCGTCTCCGCGTCCCAGGCCGCGAAGGTCTCCGGCCGTTGCATGGAATAGAAGGTGCCGTTGACCTCCAGCGTCGTGAAGGCGCGGGCGGCGAAGCCGAGCTCGTCCTTCTGCTTCAGGCCCTTCGGGTAGAAGCTGCCGCGCCAGGGCGGGAAGACCCAGCCGGCGATGCCCACGCGGATGCGGCCGGCGCGCTTCGCCATCGCGCTATCCGGCCGCCAGCGCGGCGATCTCGGCGCGCAGCTCGGGGATGCCCTCGCCGGTCTCGCTGCTGGTGACCAGCACCAGCGGATGCGCGGCGGTCTGCTTGCGGGCCAGCGCCTGCACCTCCTCGATGCGCCTGGCGCGCTGCGCCGGCTTCACCGAATCCGCCTTGGTCAGCACGAACTGGTAGGCGACCGCCGCCTCCCCCAGCAGCTGCATCGCGGCGCGGTCGGCGGGCTTCGTCTCCACCCGGCAGTCCATCAGCAGCAGCACACGGCGAAGGGAAGGGCGGCCGCGCAGGAAGTCGAACATCAGCCCCTGCCAGTCCGCCTTGACCGCCTTCGACGCCTGCGCATAGCCGTAGCCCGGCATGTCCACCAGGGTGAGCGCGCCCTCGGCCAGGTCGAAGAAGTTGAGCTGGCGCGTGCGGCCGGGCGTGTGGCTGACACGCGCCAGCGCCTTCTGGCCGGTCAGCGCGTTCATCAGCGACGACTTGCCCACGTTGGAGCGCCCGCACAGCGCCACTTCCGGGACGTCGGTGGCGGGCGGAAGCTGGTCGATGCTCTGCGCGGCGTAGAAGAAGCGGCAAGGCCGGGCGAAGAGTTTCCGCCCGGCCTCGATCAGCGCCTCGCGCTCCGCGTCGTCCCGGGCTTCGAGAAGCCCGCCCGCGGTCATGCCAGATCCCACTGAGCGGGACCTGCGGCCCGCCCAGCGGGCCGAGGCGCGCGCCGGCGATTGAGGGCGGATCGGACACGATCCGCACGCATGGTTCTCACTTCTTCGCCTTCGCCGGCTTCGGCGGCGGCGGGATGGCCGTCCCCGCCTTGACCTGGCGCTGCTGGTCGAGCCGCAGGATGTACCATTGCTGGGCGATGGAAAGCAGGTTGTTCCACGTCCAGTAGATCACCAGGCCCGCCGGGAAGCTGGCCAGCATGAAGGTGAAGATCAGCGGCATCCAGGCGAAGATCTTGGCCTGGATGGGGTCGGGTGGCGTCGGGTTCAGCTTGAACTGCAGGAACATCGTGATGCCCATCAGGATCGCCCAGACAGGCATGTGGAACAGCGCCGACCATTGCATCGGGTCGAAGGGCAGCAGGCCGAACAGGTTGAACAGGTTCGTCGGGTCGGGCGCCGACAGGTCGCGGATCCAGCCGAAGAAGGGCGCGTGCCGCATCTCGATGGTGACGAACAGCACCTTGTAGAGCGAGAAGAACACCGGGATCTGGATCAGGATCGGCAGGCAGCCGGAGGCCGGGTTCACCTTCTCCGACCGGTAGAGCGCCATCATCTCGGCCTGCGCCTTGGCCGGGTCGTCCTTGTACCGCTCGCGGATCTCGGTCATCTTCGGCGCGAGCACCTTCATCCGCGCCATGGACTTGTAGGCCTTGTTCTGCAGCGGGAAGAACAGCAGCTTGAGGCAGAAGGTGAAGGCCAGGATGGCCACGCCGAAATTGCCGAACAGCACGCCCAGGAAGTGCAGGACGTGGAAGAACGGCTTGGTCAGGAACCAGAACCAGCCGAAATCGATCGCCTTCCAGAAATCGACGATCCCGTAGCGCTGCTCATAGGCGTCGAGGAGGTTGACCTCCTTCGCGCCGGCAAAGAGCCGGGTGGCGAAGCTCGCCTCCGCGCCGGCCGCGACGGTCAGCGCGGCCGGCGGGGCCATGTCCACCTGCCAGCGGTCCTGCCCGAGTTCCGACACATGCCGATAGGCGGTGCGGATGCGAGTGGACTGGTCGGCCGGCGTCAGCGCCGTCAGCCAGTATTTGTCCGAGAAGCCGGCCCAGCCGCCGGTGCTCTCCTGCTCGAAGGCGGCGCCGTTGCGGCGCTGCGCCTCCTCGCGCGCGTCCTTGTAGGTCCATTCGTGCAGGACGCCGTCCAGCACGCCGGTGAAGCCCTCATGCAGGATGAAGAAGCCGGCGGTCTGCGGCGTGCGCTCCCGCCGCACGCGCGTCCAGGGCAAGAGCTGCACCGCCTCGGCGCCACGGTTCACCACCGACTGGGTGGCAGTGACCATGTAGTCCTCGTCCACCTCGAGACGGATGCGGAATTCCTGGCCGGTGTCGTTGTCCCAGCGCAGCGTGATCGGGTTGCCGGGGGCCAGCGTCCCGCCCTCCACGCGCCAGTCCGTCTCCTGGTCCGGCACCGCAGTGCGGCCATCCGCCGCGGTCCAGCCCCATTGCGAGAAATAGGGATGCGCGTCGCCGCGCGGCGCCAGCAGCCGCACCAGCGGCGAGGTCCGGTCCACGGTCTCGTGGTAGCCCTTCAGCACCAGGTCGTCGAAGCGCGCGCCGCGCAGGTTCACGGTGCCGCGCATCCGTGCCGCATTCTCGAGCGTCACGCGCTGTTCGGGCGCGCGTCCCTGCGTGACGGCGGCGGTGGCGGTGGCCGGCTCCGCGCTGGCGGCGGGCGCCGCGCCGGGCGCCGCGGGCACGGGGGCGGTCGCGGCCGGCGCCGGCTGGCTCGCCTGCTGCGCGGTCCGCTGCTGCTCGAGCCGCGCCTGCTCGGCTTCCCGCGCGGGACGGTTCCAGAGGTCGAACAGCAGAAGGATGGCGATCGAGATGGCGATCGCGGCGAAAAGGCGCTTCTGGTCCATCACGGAAGGGGAGAACCTTTCGTCCCGGCTGGCAGGCCGGTGGAGGGTCCGGCCAACCGGCCGGCGGGAGACGGGATCGGAACCGGGTCGTAGCCGCCCGGATGCCACGGGTTGCAGCGCAGGATGCGCCGGCCGGCGAGCCATGCGCCCTTGAGCGCGCCATGCGTCGCCACCGCCTCCAGCCCGTATTCGCTGCAATGCGGATAGAAGCGGCAGTTGCAGCCGATGATCGGCCGCAGGGTGAGCTGGTAGGTGCGGATCGCCCCGCGCAGGAGGTGCTGCTGCGGGCTCATGGCACGCGGCCCGCAGGCGCGGTCGCGACGCCCGCCTGGCGCAGGGCGCCACGCAGGTCGCCGAGCAGCGCGTTGAAATCCCGCGTGGCGGTGGCGTCGCGGCCGATCAGCACCAGGTCGAACCCCTCGGACCGGCCATCGCCGAGCAGCAGCCGCGCGGCCTCGCGCAGCCGCCGCCGCGCACGGTTGCGCTGCACGGCGTTGCCGATCTTCTTCGTCGTGGTGAAGCCCACCCGGAGCACCTGCCCGGGCACCGGGAGCGCCTGCAGCACGAGCCCCGGCCGCGCCGCCCGCTGACCCTTCTCGGCCACCCGGCGGAACTCGCGACGCTGCTTCAGGCGCGGCGGTCGCGCCGGCATGGCACGCCCCGCACCCGGCCGGTCAGGCGGAGAGACGCTTGCGCCCCTTGGCGCGACGATTGGCCAGCACCTTGCGGCCGCCCACCGTCTCGCTGCGGGTGCGGAAGCCATGCCGGCGCTTCCGGACGAGCTTCGAAGGCTGGTAGGTACGCTTCACGACACGACTCCCGCGGGTCCGGGCGAAGCCGCCAGACCGGGGCCAAAGCGGCCTGGGCCAGGGCGGCCGGCAACCCGGCTGATCTTCCTGCAAACGGATCCGCCGGCGGCAGGCACGGGGTGACCCCGCGCATGCCCCGGCGAAGGCCCGGACGTATAGGGAGCGCGGCCGCCCCCCGTCAACCGACCTCGTCGGGCGGCGTCGGCCTGGGCCGGGCGCACCAGCTGGTCTAAGCCTGCCAGCCGCGAGGACAGCAGCATGCCCGATTTCGACCTGGTGGTGATCGGCGCCGGCGCCGCCGGCCTCTCGACCGCGGCGCTTTCGGCCGCTTTCGGGCTGCGGGTGGCGCTGGTCGAGCGCGCCGAGATGGGCGGGGACTGCCTGAACTGGGGCTGCGTGCCCTCCAAGGCGCTGCTCGCCGCCGCCCATGCCGCCGCCGCCGTCCGCCATGCCGGCCGCTTCGGGGTGCGCGTCGGCGCGCCGGAGATCGACTGGGCCGGTGTCCGCGCCCATGTCCGCGGCGCCATCGCCCGGATCGCGCCGACCGACTCGGAAGCCCGCTTCCGCGGGATGGGCGTGGAGGTGATCCGCGCCTCCGCCCATTTCACCGCGCCGGACGAGGTCGAGGCCGGCGGGCGGCGGATCACCTTCCGCCGCTGCGTCATCGCCGCCGGGTCGAGCGCGGTGGTGCCGGACATCCCGGGCCTCGGCCCGGTGCCCTGGCTGACCAACGAGACGATCTTCGACCTGGAGGAGAAGCCGGACCACCTGCTGATCCTCGGCGGCGGCCCGATCGGGCTGGAGATGGCCCAGGCGCATGCCCGGCTCGGCTGCCGCGTCACCGTGGTCGAGGCGGGCCGGATCGCCGGCCGCGACGACCCCGAGCTGGCCGAGGGCTTGCGCCGCGTGCTGGCGCGGGAGGGCGTGACCCTGCTGGAGGGGGCGAAGCTCGCCCGGGTGGAGCCCGAGCGGTCCGGCCTGGCCGCGGTGCTGGCGGATGGCACGCGCATCGCCGCCAGCCACCTGCTGCTGGCCGTCGGGCGCGCGCCGCGGCTCGCGGGCCTCGACCTTCCGGCCGGCAACGTCACCGCGACGCCGCGCGGCATCGCCACCGATGCCGGGCTGCGCTCGGTCTCCAACCGCCGGGTCTGGGCGGTGGGGGACATTGCCGACCCGGCCGGCATCGGCCCGCGCGCCTTCACCCATGTGGCCTCCCAGCACGCGGGCATCCTGGCGCGGCGCATGCTGTTCCGCCTGCCGGCGAAAGTGGACTACGCCGCCCTGCCGCGGGTGACCTACACCGACCCCGAGCTCGCCCAGGTCGGCATGACCGAGGCCGAGGCGCTGGAAGCCGGCCTGGAGGCGCTGCCCTACCGCTTCCCGCTGCCCGAGACCGACCGCGCCGTGGCCGAGGGGATCGAGGACGGGCTGGTGAAGCTGGTGGTCACGCCCGGGGGCCGTCTTCTCGGCGCCGGCGTGCTCGGGCCGCATGCGGGGGAGATGGCCGGGATGTTCGGCCTGATGATCGGCCGGAAGCTGCCGCTTTCCGCGCTCGCCGGCCTGGTGCTGCCCTATCCGACGCTGGCCGAGGCGGCGAAGCGGGCCGCGGGCGACTTCTACGCGCCCAAATTTCTTTCAACCTTCTCGAAACGTCTGGTCGGCTTGCTCTGGCGCCTGCCCTGAGCAACCCTCCGGCACTGGCGCGTTTGCTGCAGCGCGGAAGAAGAATTCACACGAGGAAGGCTCGCACATGGCCAGGCCGCTGGACGGGCACATCGCCGTCATCACCGGATCCACCTCCGGCATCGGGCTCGCCATCGCCCGCCGCTATGCCGCGGACGGCGCCAAGGTGATGCTCAACGGCTTCGGCAAGCCCGAGGAGATCGCCCGGGTCCGGGCCGAGCTCGGCGCCGCGATGGGCATGGAGCAGGCGCCCTACTCGCCCGCCGACATGTCGAAGCCGGCCGAGATCCGCGCGATGATCGCCTCCTGCGTGGCGACGCTCGGCGCCTGCGACATCCTCGTGAACAATGCCGGCATCCAGCATGTCTCGCCGGTCGAGGACTTCCCGGACGAGCAGTGGGAGCGGGTGATCGCGATCAACCTGGTTTCCAACTTCCACGCCATCAAGGCGGCGCTGCCGGCGATGAAGGCGAAGGGCTGGGGGCGCATCATCAACGTCTCCTCGGCGCACGGCCTGGTCGCGAGCCCGTTCAAGACCGCCTATGTCGCCGCCAAGCACGGCGTGATGGGCCTGACCAAGTCGGTCGCGCTGGAGGTCGCGCGCACCGGCGTCACTTGCAACGCGATCTGCCCCGGCTTCGTCCGCACCCCGCTGGCCGAGGCGCAGGTGAAGCCGCTGGCCGAGAAGCACGGCGTCAGCGAGCAGGCCGCGCTGACCGACTACCTGCTGGAACGCCAGCCCACGAAGAAGTGGGTGGAGGTCGAGGAGATCGCCGAGGCCGCCGCCTATCTCGCCGGGCCGAACAGCGGCTCCATCAACGGCACGGCGCTGTCCGTGGATGGCGGCTGGATCGCGCAGTGATTCTTTCGCCCTCAATCGCCGGGCGCGGCCTCCGGCCGCGTGGCTTGCGCGCCTCAGACATGTTGCTCCCGGCTCGCCGGTTAGTCGCCGCGCGGGCCTGCTTCGCAGGCCTGGCGGAGGCTTGCGCTTGATCGAGGACGAATTCCTGCGCGAAGCCGCCGACACGCGCGCCGGCGGCGCACCGCTCTCCCGTCCCGCCGTGGCGAAGCCGCCAACCCTCAAGCGGCTCAACCTCGCGCTGCAGGGCGGCGGCACGCATGGCGCCTTCACCTGGGGCGTGCTGGAGCGGCTGCTGGAGGATGACCGGCTGGAATTCGACGCGGTCTCCGGCACCTCCGCCGGCGCGGTGAATGCCGCCGTCTTCGTCCAGGGCCTCTGCGAGGGCGGGCGGGAGGGTGCGCGCGCCGCGCTCGACCGCCTCTGGCACGATGCCGCGTCGCGCATGGCCGTCTCGCCGCTGCAGAACACGCCGCTCGAGAAGGCGATCTGGGGGCATGACCTGACCTGGTCCTTCGCCTACCAGACCTTCGAGACGCTGACCCGCGTGCTCTCGCCCTACCAGATCAATCCCACGCCCTATGACTGGAACCCGCTGCGGCCGGTGCTGGAGCAGGCGGTGGACCCGGAAGTGCTGCGGACGGGGAAGGGGCCGAAGCTCTTCATCTCCGCCACCAGCGTGCGCACCGGCAAGCCGCGCGTCTTCACGCGGGAGGAGGTGACGGTGGACGTCATCATGGCCTCCGCCTGCCTGCCGCAATTCTTCAAGGCGGTGGAGATCGACGGCGAGCCCTACTGGGATGGCGGCTATCTCGGCAACCCGGCGCTCTGGCCGCTCTATGAGCAAGGCGGCGCGCCGGACCTGGTGCTGGTGCAGCTCAATCCCACCGTGCGCGACGAATTGCCGACGCATCCGACCGACATCAACAACCGGCTGAACGAGATCAGCTTCAACGCCTCGCTGATGGCGGAGATGCGCGCGATCGACTTCGTGCAGCGGCTGCTGGATGCCGGAAGGCTGGAGCAGCCCCGCTACCGCCGCCTGTTCCTGCACGTGATCGAGGACGAGGAGCGCATGCGCGAGTTCAAGCTCTCGACCAAGCTGAACGGCGAGTGGAGCTTCCTGCAGACGCTCAAGGGCTATGGGCGCGACGCGGCGGCGAAATGGCTCGCCGAGCATTTCGACAAGCTCGGCCGCGAGAGCAGCGTGGATATCCGCGCGCGGTTCCTGTAGAGCCCGGTCGCCACAAGCGGCGCCGCCCTATCGCCCCTCCAGCTTCGTCAGCAGCCGCTCCACGTTGCGCCGCGCGCGCTTCTCGAAGGGCAGGTAGTAGCGGTCGGTGATGAAGATCCGCTCCCGCCACAGCAGCATCTGCAGCGCCGCCACGCGGCCGAGCCGGTAGTTGTCCTCGCGCAGATGCGCGAATTCCTCGCGGTAGCCCGCCTCATAGGCGTCGAACGCCGCGGCCGGCGCGCCCAGCACCATGTTGTCCATGTCGAGCAGCAGCGCCGCGTCGCCGCGCAGCGAGACATCCTTCGTCGCCGGGATCTTCTGCGCATCGAGCGCGAGGATCAGCCGCTCCGCCCGCGCCAGCGTCCAGTCGGGCGCGCTTCCGCCCGCCATCTCGCGCATCAGCGCCACGCTGCGCCGGGCGCTGTCGGCCTCCCGCCGGTCGAACACCGCCTTGTGGAACAGCACGGCCAGGATGAAGGCGCTGCGGTCGGCGATCGCCGCCGCCACGTCCTCGGCCTCGGCCAGGAGCTCCGCCACGCGCGGCCAGCGATGGAAGGCGCGGTGCGGCTCCGCATAGCGCCGCTGCAACTCGGCCAGGATACCGGCGTCCAACCCGCCCCCCTTTCCGCCGCGCGCGGGATCGGGCCGGCGGCGGGCAAGGCCCTACCTATCCGCCCGCGAGGCCCCTGTCAGCCGGGCGCTCGACACCGTGCCCCCCTCCACCCATGCTGCACCCATGGAGCAAAGGACCGAGCCGGCCGCCGGGCGGCTGGCCGCGGCGGAGTGCGCGGGGCTGACCCTGCTCGGCGAGTTGCCGGCGCCGCTGCTGGGACGCGTCCTGGCGCAGGCCCGCCTGGCCGAGGTCTCCGCCGGCGAGGTCATCCTGCGCCGCGGCGACAGCAACGACGCGCTGCATTTCCTGCTCTCCGGCAGGCTGCACGTGCATCTCGACCTGGTCGAGACGTCCCGCCCCGTCGAACTCGCCCCCGGCAGCATGTTCGGCGAGGTCTCGGTGATCGACGGCCAGCCTGCCTCCGCCTTCGTGATCGCGGCGGCGCCGAGCCGGCTGCTGACGGTGCCCGGGCCGGTCTTCTGGGCGGAGATCGCCGATGCGCCGGGGGCGACGCGGACCGTGATGCGCGCACTGAGCCGCATCCTGCGCAGCAACAGCGCGGCGGCGGCGGCGGCCCTGCATGAGCGGCTGCGGCACGAGGCCCTGGCGCGCGAGCTCACCTTCGCCCGCGAGATCCAGATGGGGATGCTGCGGCGGGCCAGCCCGTGGTTCCCCGCCGAGGACCGCTTCGCGGTCGCCGCCTTCATCGAGCCCGCGACCGAGGTCGGCGGCGACCTCTACGACGCCTTCCTTCTCGATCCCGACCACCTGCTGGTCGCCATCGGCGACGTCTCCGGCAAGGGGGTCGCGGCCGCGCTGGTGATGGTGCGCACCCTCGCCCTGCTGCGCGGCGCCGCGGCGGGGCGCCGGCCGCTGTGCGAGACGCTGGCGGAGCTGAACGAGGCACTCGCCGCCGGGAACGACGCCGCCATGTTCGTGACGCTCTTCGTCGGCGTGCTCGACCTGCGAAGCGGGGCCTTGGCGTGTTTCAACTTTGGCCATTGCCCGCCGCTGCTGCGCAGCACGGACGGCGCCGCGTCGTTGCAGCCGCTGCGGCCGGCGCCGGCGCTCGGCATGGTGGAGGGCGCCCGCGCCGCGGAGGGACGCATTCTGCTCGAGCCGGGCGCGACGCTGCTGCTCTACTCCGATGGCGTGACCGAGGCGATGGACCCGGCGGGGGAGGCCTTCGGCAATGACCGCCTGCTCGCCGCCGCCGCGGCGCCGCCGGGCGGCGCGCCGGAGGCGCTGGTGCGCCACGTCGCGGAGGAGGTCCTGCGCTTCGGCGGTGCGGCGGGGCAGGCCGACGACGTCACGCTGCTCGCCCTGACCTGGCGCGGTCCGGCGGCGGGCTGAGGCTCAGGCGGCCTTGGACGTGACGCCGTCGAAGCCCGGCGCCATCGGCATCCAGAGCGGATCGCCGGCATCCTGTCGGTCCACCGGGACGGCCATGCGCGTCATTGTAGCCATCACCTTGTCTCGCGCGACGATGCCATCTCGGCCAGCCGGCGGCGCACGAAGGCCAGCAGCCGCTCTGCCGAAGGCGTCAGCCTCGCGTCACGCACGCGCAGCACCGAAAGGCGGTTCGTGACGTTCCAGCCCGGCAGCGCGATCACGGCGAGCGTTCCGGCCTTCAGCGCATCCGCCACCACATGGTGCGCGATCGCAGCGATGCCGTAGCCCTTCAGCGCGGCATGCACGATCGCCTCGTTCGACGGCATCTCGAGCGCCCGGCGCGGCACGATGCCGAGCTGCGCGAGCGCCGCATCGGCGGAAAGCCGCGTCGCCGAGCCCGCCTCCCGCGAGATCCAGGTGCGGCGTTCGATGGCCTTGCGCGTCGCGCGCCGCGGCAGCAGCGGCGGCGCGCCGACGATGACGACCTCGTATTCCAGCAGCGGCTCCGCCTCGATTTCCGGCGCGCCCGCGGCGCCGGCCACGAAGCCGAGTTCGGCGCGGTGCGAGCGCAGCAGATCCACCGCCTGGGCGGCCGTGCCGAGCTGGAGCGAGACGGCGATCGCGGGATGCGCGTGCTGGAACTCCGCGAGCAGCCCCGGCAGAACGTAGGTGCCGGTGACGGAGGACGCGACCAGCGCGACGGGCCCCGGCCCATCCTGGCGGAACTGCGCGATGCCGAGCCCGGCCTGCGCCAGCAGCGCCTCGGCGCGCAGCACGTAGTTCGCGACGAACTCGCCGGCCTGGGTCAACGCGCCGTCCCGGCGCGCGCGGTCCACCAGCACCAGGCCGAGCGCCGCCTCGAGATCGGCGACGTGCTTCGACACGGCGGGCTGGCTGATGCGCAGCTCCGCCGCCGCGCCGGAGAAGGAGCGCTGTCGGGCGAAGGCGGCGAAGGCGCGCAGGCGGGCTTCCAGTTTCATAACGGCAGATTATTCTATTCCGCCGAGTATGTATTTTTTTCTTTGTCGCAGCGCCGCTACCCTGCGGGTCGTTGCATCCGGAGCATCACGCCATGCCCGCCTTCCTCTGCGTCACCTGCGGCGCGCAGTTCACGCCATCGGACGCTCCGCCCGCCTCCTGCCCGGTCTGCGAGGACGAGCGGCAATACGTCCCCGCCTCCGGCCAGGCCTGGACGACGCTGGAGCGGCTGCGCGGCAGCCACAGCAACATGTTCCGCCGCCTCGCCCCGGGCATCATGACGATCGAGACGACGCCCGGCTTCGGGATCAAGCAGCGCGCCCTCCTCGCCCAGACGCCGGCGGGCAACGTGCTGTGGGAATGCCTGGCCCTGGTGGACGACGCCACGATCGACATCCTGAAGGCGTTCGGCGGCGTCGCGGCGATCGCGATCTCCCACCCGCACTACTATACCTCGATGGTGGAATGGAGCCGCGCGCTCGGCGGCGTGCCGATCCACCTTCACGCGGCAGACCGCGACTGGGTGATGCGGCCCGATCCCGCCGTGCATTTCTGGGACGGCGACACGAAGGAACTGGCACCCGGCCTGACCCTGATCCGCCTCGGCGGCCACTTCGCGGGCGGCACCGTCCTGCACTGGGCGGATTGGGACGGCGGGCGCGGCGTGCTGCTGTCAGGCGACATCCTCCAGGTGGTGCCGAGCCGCCATGTCAGCTTCATGTGGTCCTACCCGAACCTGATCCCGCTTTCGGCCGGCACGGTGCGGCGCATGGCGGCGATCCTGGAGCCCTTCGCGTATGACGCGGTCTATGGCTCCTTCTCGGGGCGCGGGCAGATCGACACGAATGGCAAGCAGGTCGTCGCCGCGTCGGCCGCGCGCTACATCGCGAAGGTCAGCGAAGCGTAGGTCGGATCTCCGGGGGACTGGCTCGCGCCCGGCGATCTCGACCTTCTGTGAGCGCGGCGCCGCAAGGCGGCGGCACGCAGCGTCAGGCGGCCTTGGCCTCGCGCCGGCGACGGGTCAGCACGAACTCGGTGTAGCCGTTCGGTTGCGCGGTGCCCTCGAACACCAGGTCGCAGGCGGCCCTGAAGGCAACGCCGTCGAAGCCCGGCGCCATCGGGCGATAGGCCGGGTCGCCGGCATTCTGCCGGTCCACCACGGCGGCCATGCGCTTCATCGTCGCCATCACCTGCTCGCGCGTGACGATGCCGTGGCGCAGCCAGTTGGCGATGTGCTGGCTGCTGATGCGCAGCGTCGCGCGATCCTCCATGAGGCCGACATCGTTGATGTCCGGCACCTTGGAGCAGCCCACGCCCTGGTCCACCCAGCGCACCACATAGCCCAGGATGCCCTGCGCGTTGTTGTCGAGCTCGGCCTGCACATCCGCCGGCGCCCAGTTGGTGTCCCTGGCCAGCGGGATGGTGAGGATGTCGTCGAGCTTCGCGCGGCGTCCGCCGGCGGCGATCTCCGCCTGGCGGGCGGCGACGTCCACCTCGTGGTAGTGCAGCGCATGCAGCGTGGCGGCGGTGGGGGAGGGGACCCAGGCGGTGCTCGCGCCGGCCTTCGGATGGGCGACCTTCTGCTCCAGCATCGCCGCCATCATGTCGGGCATCGCCCACATGCCCTTGCCGATCTGCGCGCGGCCGCGCAGGCCGCAGGCGAGCCCGACATCCACGTTCCAGTCCTCATAGGCCTTGATCCAGGGCAGGCCCTTCATGTCGTTCTTGCGCACCATCGCGCCGGCTTCCATGGCGGTGTGGATCTCGTCGCCGGTGCGGTCGAGGAAGCCGGTGTTGATGAACACCACGCGGTCCTTCGCGGCCTTGATGCAGGCCTTGAGGTTCACCGTGGTGCGCCGCTCCTCGTCCATGATGCCCATCTTGAGCGTGGCGCGCTTGAGGCCGAGCGCATCCTCCACCCGCGCGAAGAGCGCGTCGGCGGCCGCCACCTCCTCAGGCCCGTGCATCTTGGGCTTCACGATGTAGACGCTGCCGGCGCGGGAGTTCAGGCGCTTGCCGCGGATGTCGTGCAGCGCGATGACGACGGTCGCCATTGCGTCCAGAACGGTCTCCGGCGTCGGTTCGGGTCCCTTCGCACCATCGAGCGTGACGGCATCGGTCATCATGTGGTGGCCGACATTGCGCACCAGCATGACCGACCGGCCCGGAACCGTCACGGCGCCGCCGCCCGGCGTCCTGTAGCTGCGGTCGGGGTTGAGGCGGCGCGTGAGGGTCTTCCCCCCCTTCTCGAAGTCCGCGGTCAGGTCGCCCTTCATCAGGCCGAGCCAGTTGCGATAGACCGCGATCTTGTCGGCGGCGTCCACCGCGGCGACGGAATCCTCGCAATCCTGGATCGTGGTCAGCGCCGATTCCAGCACGACATCCGAGATCCCGGCCGGGTCGTCCCTGCCGATCGGGCTGGTGCGATCCACGCGGATCTCCAGATGCAGCCCGTGGTTCACCAGCAGGATAGCGGTCGGCGCCCAGGCGTCGCCCTGATAGCCGACGCATTGTCCAGGCCGCGCGAGGCCGACCTTGCGGCCATCCTTCAGCGTCGCGGTCAGCGCCCCGCCCTCGATGGCGTAGCCGGCCGTCTCCGCATGCGAGACGCCGCCGGCCAGTGGCGCGGCGCGATCCAGCAGCCGGCGCGCGAAGGCGATCACCTTGGCGCCGCGCACGGGGTTGTAGCCCTTGCCTCGCGGCGCGCCGTCGTCGTCCGGGATCGCATCGGTGCCATAGAGCGCGTCGTACAGGCTGCCCCAGCGCGCATTGGCGGCGTTCAGCGCGTAGCGCGCGTTGGAGACGGGCACCACCAGCTGCGGCCCGGCAAGCTGCGCGATCTCGGGGTCAACGTCGGTGGTGCCGATGCTGAAATCGCCGGGCTCGGGCTGCAGGTAGCCGATCCCGCCCAGGAACGCCTTGTAGGCGCCGAGGTCCACCGGGCGCGCGGGGTTGGCGCGGTGCCAGGCATCGATCTTCGCCTGCAGGGCGTCCCGCTTGGCGAGAAGCTCGGCATTGCGTGGAGCCCAGTCGCGCAGGATGGCTTCGAACGAGCTCCAGAAGCGCCCCGGTTCCACGCCCGTGCCGGGCAGCGCCTCGTTGTCGATGAAGTCGCGCAGCGCGACCGCCACGCCAAGGCCGCCGATACGGACCGTTCCTGACACGTCTCTTGCACTCCGTCGCAGCCCGCCGGCCAGGAAAGCGGCGTCGGCGGGGCGGCGGCGGTTTGCGGGCATTCGCCGGCCGAGGCAAGGGGGCCGGGCGGACAAACGGCCCGGCGCGCCTGCCCTGTCGGGAATGTCAGGTTGCCGCAACCTTTGCGAGCATTTCTCGAAGACGACGCAACGGCAGTGGCTGGCCGGTGCCAGCAGGCCAAGCATCAACCGGCCGCATCGACTGGCTGGACTTTATGAACGGAGAGATAGAAAGTAGACTAATCACATTATCGGGAAGCCCCGCGATCGTGAGCCCCCTGACCCTCACCGCGCGCCACGCGCTGCCGGCCGATGACGGATCGTTCCGTCGCATGGCCCCGGTGCAGCCGCGCACCATGGTCGAACAGGCCGCCGAAGCCGTGGTCGCCGCCGCGGCGCGCGGCGCCTTCCTGCCCGGCGATCGCCTGGTGGAGGCCGAGATCGCGCGCGACCTCGGCATCAGCCGCGTGCCGGTGCGGGAGGCGCTGCGCCTGCTGGAAAGCCAGGGCATCGTGGTCAGCACCCCCTACAAGGGGATGCGCCTGATGCAGGTCACCAGCCGCGGCGTCGCGGAACTCTCCCGCGTGCGCGTCGCGCTCGAGTCGCTGGCGCTGCGCGAGATCGTGGCCGCGGGCCTCGGCGAGACCGGCCTGCTCGGCGCCCGCCGCGCGGCGGAGATGCATGAGCGGGCCCTGGCGGTGGCCGATCCGGCTGCCGTGGTTGCCGCCGATGTCGCCTTCCATGGCGAGCTCTGCCGCCTTTCGGGCAATGCCGCGCTGCATGCGCTCTGGCTCGGGCTGGCGCGGCAGCTCTGCGTGGTCTGGGGTCTCGGGCAGGGGGTGCGCGAGTCCCGCATGATCATCACGGAGCATCACAGCATGCTCGACCGCCTGTCGGCCGGTGACGCCCCGGGGGCGGTCTCCGCCCTCGAGGGCCATATCGCCTGGCACGAATCCTTCGATTTCGAGGCCGCGATCGAGGCAAGGCGGCGCCAGCGGCGCTGAGCCCGGCCCGGGCGGCTTGCCGGGCGGCCGGGCGGGACCGATCCTCGCACGCCGAAAGGGAAGCCTGCATGCCGCTCCGCTACGATCCGCCCCCCCACGTCACCCAGCACTGGACGGTCGCGAAGCCGGCCGCGCGTGGCCGCGCCGGCATGGTGGTCAGCCAGTCGCGCGACGCCGCGCTCGCCGGCATCGCCGTGCTCGAGGCCGGCGGCAACGCGGCGGATGCCGCGGTCGCCACGGCCTTCGCCCTGGCGGCGATGGAGCCCTGGAACTCCGGGCTCGGCGGTATCGGCTTCGCGCAGCTTGCTGCGCCGGGCCAGCCGGCGGAGACGCTCGATTTCGGTCCCGTCGCGCCGTCCGGGCTCGATCCCGCCACCTTCCCGCTCACCGGGCGCGTGAAGGCCGACCTGTTCACCTGGCCCGAGGTCGAAGGCGACCGCAACATCCACGGCCCGCTGTCCTTCGTCATTCCCTCGGCGGTGGCCGGCTATGCGGCGCTGCATGCGCGGCATGGCCGCCTGCCGGCGGCGGATGTGCTGGCGCCGGCCATCGCGCTGGCGCGGCGCGGGCTGGCGCAGGACTGGTTCACGACGCTCAAGGTCGCCAACGCGGCGGCGGTGCTGCGGCTCTACCCGGAGTCGGCGCGCATCTACCTGCCGAACGGCCTGCCGCCCGTGCCGCCCTACCAGGGTGCGCCCGGCTTCTTCCGCCTCGGCGCCCTGGCCGACACGCTGGAGCAACTCGCCCGCGGCGGCTTCCGCGACTTCTACGAAGGCGAGGTCGCGCAGGCGATCCTGGCCGATTGCCGGGAGGCCGGCGCGCTGCTCGCCGCCCAGGACCTCGCCGGCTGCCGCGCCCGCTTCCTGCCGGCCGTCTCGGTGCCCTGGCGCGGCCGCACGCTGCATCTCTCCAACGGCCTGACGGCGGCGCCGACCTTCCGCCGCGTGATGGCGCTGATGGAGGAGGCCGACTGGTCCGGCGCCGCGCCCTCGGCCGCCTGGCACCTGGCCTTCGCGCGCGCCATGCAGGCCGCCTATGCCGAGCGCCTCGCCGGCCTCGGCGATGCCGAGCCCAAGGGGGCGGACAGCTGCACCACGCATCTGACCGTCTGCGATGCGGACGGGATGATGGTCTCCATGACCACCACGCTGCTCTCCTCCATGGGCAGCCGCGTGGTGCTGCCGCGCTCGGGCGTGCTGATGAACAACGGCGTGATGTGGTTCGACCCGCGTCCCGGCACGCCGAATTCCATGGCGCCGGGCAAGCGGCCGCTGACGAACATGTCGCCGGTGATCGCCACCGATGCCGAGGGGCGGCCGGCGATCGCGCTCGGCGCGTCCGGCGGGCGGCGCATCCTGGCCGCGGTCTTCCAGATGCTGTCCTTCGTCGCGGGCTTCGGCATGGACCCGGAGGCGGCGGCGCATCAGCCGCGCATCGACGTCTCGGGGCCGGAGGGCGTCACCGCCGATCCGCGCCTGCCCGCCGGGACGCTCGCCGCGCTCTCCGGCGCGGCCGGACCGGTCGGCGCGGTCGAGCATGCGGTGCTGCCGGTGAACTATGCCTGCCCGAACCTGATCGCCATCGGGCCGGACGGGCTGCGCACCGGCGTCAGCGACGCGATGTCGCCCTGGTCCGCGGCGCTCGCGCAGTAGGGCGGCGATGCGCGGCGCGCCCTCCCTCGCCGAGGAGATCGTCCTGCTCTCGCTGGACGACGACACCGGCCGGCCGGTCGGGCGCAGCGGCATGGCGCCCGACCTCGCGCTGGCCGGCGCGCTGCTGATGGACCTTGCGCTGGCCGGGCGCGTGGACACCGACCGCGACCGGATCTGGGTGGCGGACAACACGCCCACCTGGGACCCGGTGGCGGATCGCGTGCTGGCCGAGCTCGACATGCCGGGGGCGCCCGGCGATGCGCGCGGCGCCTTGATCCTGCTGGCGCGCGGCGCCGCGGACGCGCGGGAGGCGCTGCTCGCCCGGCTCGTCGAGGCCGGCGTGCTGCGGCGGCAGGAAGGGCGGGTCCTCTGGGTCTTCCCCGACCGGCGCTATCCCAAGGCCGCGGGCCGCGAGGCGGCCGAGCATGCCCGCGCGAGGCTGCGTCGCCTGCTGCTGGCCGAGGAGATCCCCGAGCCGCGCGACGCGCTGCTGCTCGGCCTCGTCCGCGCGGCCGGGCTGTTGCCGCTGCTGTTCTCGCCCGAGGAACTGCTGCGCATCCAGGATTGGCTGGACCTGGTCACCCGGATCGAGAGCCTGAACCGTTCGCTCGGCGCCGCGGTGGCGGAGGTGCGGTCGGCGCGCAGCCCCTCCGGCTGACGCGGCACGGGGTTTGCTCACACGGCGGTTGCGGCCTTCGGCCTGCCCGTGACCCGATTGTCATGCCCGGGAAATGTGCAGCGCAGGGTCCGCATGACCTTCGGGAGTGCACCCATGCTGAATCGCCGCCACCTCTTCGGCCTCGCCGCCGGCGCCCTCGCCGCGCCGTCGCTGGCCCATGCCCAGGCCGCCTGGCCCAGCCGCACCATCCGGCTGATCGCCCAGTTCCCGCCTGGCGGGCTGGTGGACACCGTCTCGCGGCTGATCGCGCCGCACATGGCGCAGGCGCTCGGCGTCAGCGTGGTGGTGGAGAACCGCGCCGGCGCCGGCGGGGTGATCGGCACCGACATCGCCGCCAAGGCGGCGCCGGACGGGACCACCCTGCTGATGAGCCATGCCTCGGTGCATGTCTTCGCCACCGCGACGCGCCCGACGCTGCCCTTCGACCCGATCACCGACTTCACCCACATGGTGCATCTGGTGGAGGCGCCGAACGTCATCCTGGTGCGCGGCAACTCGCCCTTCCAGACGCTCGGCCAGTATGTCGAGGCGGCGAAGACGCGGCCGGTGCGCTACGGCTCCTCCGGCATCGGCTCGGCGCCGCATCTGCTCGGCGCGCTGCTCTCCACCGAGGCGCGCGCGTCCAACCTCGACCACGTGCCCTATGCCGGCAGCGCGCCGGCGATGCAGGACCTGCTGGCGAACAACATCGAGTCGATGATCGACCCGATCACCACCAATGTGCGCCAGATGCAGGACGGCTCGCTGCGTGCGCTCGCCGTCTCCACGCCGCAGCGCCTGCCGGCCTTCCCGAACGTGCCGACCTTCGCCGAGCTCGGCTTCCCGAACCTGACCTCGGCGCAGTGGCTCGGCCTGTCGGCGCCGAAGAACCTGCCGGCGCCGATCGCGGAGCGGCTGACGGCGCTGATGACGACGATCATCGCGCGCCCGGACATCATGGCGCGGCTGACCGACCTGCAGACGCTGCCGCGCAGCCCGGCCTATCCGGCGGGCCCGGATTTCGTGGCGCTGATGCGCCAGGAGATCACGCAATGGACCGCCGTGGCGCGGCAATTCAACATCGTCGTCGGCTGACGCCCGTGCTCCCTCCCCCGCAATGCGGGGGAGGGAGGGTTCTTCAACGCCCGAAGGCGCGCCGGAGCTCGTCCACCAGGTCGGTCTTCTCCCAGGTGAAGG
Source organism: Falsiroseomonas sp. RANM36 (assembly GCF_056682175.1). Taxonomy (NCBI): domain Bacteria; kingdom Pseudomonadati; phylum Pseudomonadota; class Alphaproteobacteria; order Acetobacterales; family Roseomonadaceae; genus Falsiroseomonas; species Falsiroseomonas sp. RANM36. Next base: position 195,802 of record NZ_JBWXTD010000004.1, on the reverse strand, counting down.
TGCCCTTCTCGGCGTCCGGCGTGCGGCCGAAATGGCCGTAGGCGCTGGTCGGCACGTAGATCGGGCGGTTCAGGTGCAGGTGCTCGCGGATGCCGCGGGGCGAGAGGTTCACCAGGCCGTCGATCACCTTGGCCAGCTTCGCCTCGTCCACGTCCTTGCCGGTGCCGTGCAGGTCGAAATAGACCGAGAGCGGCTTGGAGACGCCGATCGCGTAGCTGACCTGGATGGTGCACTTGTCCGCCAGCCCCGCGGCGACGACGTTCTTCGCCACGTAGCGCGCGGCATAGGCGGCGGAGCGGTCCACCTTCGTCGGGTCCTTGCCGCTGAACGCGCCGCCGCCATGCGGGGCCGCGCCGCCATAGGTGTCCACGATGATCTTGCGCCCGGTCAGGCCGCAATCGCCGTCCGGGCCGCCGATCACGAACTTGCCCGTGGGGTTCACGTAGAACTCGTCGGCGGGGCACATCCAGCCCTTGGGCAGCGTGCTTTCCACCAGCGGCCAGAGCATGCGCTTGATCTCGGCCTGCTCCAGCCCCTCGACATGCTGGGTGGAGACGACGACGGAGGTGGCGCCGACCGGCTTGCCGTCCACGTAGCGCAGCGTGACCTGGCTCTTCGCGTCGGGCAGCAGGCCCTGGACCATCTTGTCGTTGTTGCGGCGCAGCTCGCTGATGCGGCGCAGGATGGTGTGGGCGTAGTAGAGCGGCGCCGGCATCAGGTCCGGCGTCTCGCGGCAGGCATAGCCGAACATGATGCCCTGGTCGCCGGCGCCCTCGTCCTTGTTGCCGGCGGCGTCCACGCCCTGCGCGATATGCGCGGACTGCGCATGCAGGTGGCACTCGACGCTGGCGTTCTGCCAGTGGAAGCCTTCCTGCTCGTAGCCGATGTCATGGATCGCCATGCGCGCCAGGTGCTGCAGCAGGTCGGCGGTGACGCTGCCCGGGCCGCGCACCTCGCCGGCGAGGACCACGCGGTTGGTGGTCACCAGCGTCTCGCAGGCCACGCGCGAATAGGGGTCGGCGGTGAGGAAGGCGTCGAGGACGGTGTCGGAGATGCGGTCGGCCACCTTGTCCGGGTGGCCCTCGGAGACGCTCTCCGAGGTGAACAGATACTCGCCGGTATCGCGCATGGCTTGGTTCGGCCTCTTGTCGCGTGGAAAGGCCGGCAGACCCCGGCCGCGGAAGACCCGGCGGATCCGGGACGGGGGCGTATCGCAGCGGAGTGAGGCAGGGTCAAGGCGGCCGGGCGACGCCCGCCGCGGTGGCGTTCAGCCCGGCGCGTAGGGCTGCAGCTTGTCGGCGAAGGCGAAGGTCGGGTTGGATTCGACCACCACCGCCACCTGCTGGTGCTGCGCCTGGCAGCCGATGTAGCGATAGGTGGCGCCGGCGGCGCGCACCCATTCGAGCCACGCCTTGTGCTCGTGGTTCCGCCAGCCGGGATAGTTGAAATACTCGTTGAAGGCGACGATCGTCCCTGGCGCGATATGCGGCCCGAGATGGCGCAGGATGTCCATCGTGGAGGAATAGAGGTCGCAATCCACATGCAGGTAGGAGACCGGCTCGCGGTGCTCGGCGACGAAGCCGGGCAGGGTCTCGCTGAACCAGCCGATGACGAGCTCGGCATTCGCCGGCACGGGCGGCGGGGCGCTGCGCGCGAAGGCGCCTTCGCCGCGACCGAACTTCCAGGCTTCCGGCAGGCCCTTGAAGCTGTCGAAGCCGTAGACGGTCTGGTCCGGGCTGGCCTGGGCGATGGTGGTGAGGGTCCGGCCTGAGGCGACGCCGAATTCCAGCGCCAGGCCGCGGATGCGCCGCTGCTGCAGCGACCACTTGTAGAACTGGCGCGTGTTGTTCAGCAGCGTCGCGCCGTCCATGTGCTCCGTGTAGTAGCGGGCGCTTTCATAGCCCGAGACCAGCCGCGCCATCTTGCGGATGTCGCAGGCATCGCCGAAGCCGCCGAAGAGATGCTGGAAGATCGCCTCGGCCATGGCCGTCTTTTCCGGGTCGGGCGCCTCGGCCACGCGGGCCGGGCGAGGCGTGGCATCCTCGGGCATCAGCGCTCCGTCTCGATCGGTTGTTTCGGGCTTCGGCGGGTCTAGAGACGGGGCCTGGGGCCGTCAAGCAGACGGCGCCGGGGCGCCCGAGCCCGTCGCCGCAGAAACGCTGGGATGCGGCGCGGTGCCGGTCTTCGCGCAGACCGCGAGGTAGAGCCGCGCGACCTTCGGGATCGCCGGCCGGCGGATGGCGACGAAGGCCAGGTGCGGCAGCGCTTCCGCGTAGCGGCGCTCCGCCGCCAGGAAGGCGCCGAGCGCGTAGTTCAGCCAGAGATGCTTGCGGTTGATCGCCAGCCCGGCCCGCAGATGCGCCTCCCGCTCCTCCGGCGGGCCGGCCGCGGCGCGGTTCATGTGCCATTCCGGGCTGCGTTCCAGCCTGGGCGCGATCTCGCCCAGCAGGTCCTCGGCCGTCGGCGTGCCGGCCACCACCCGCAGCACGATGCGCGAGAGCGCGCCCGCTTCCACCAGCACGCGGGAGACGGTGTGCCCGCCGGCCGGCACCTCCACCGGTACGACATCGGCGCCCTGCGCCATGATCAGCCGCGCATGCTCGGCATCCCGCGTGCCGGGCTCGTAAACGATGTAGTGCCGGCAGCCGCGGGCCACCCGGCCGTCCCAGGCGCGAAAGGCGATGCGTGCCGCCTCCGGCGCCCAGCGGGTCTCGAAGGGAACGAGGTCGCGACGGATGCTGAACTGCGGCGCGAAGGCGATGCTGCGCCTGGCACCGAACCGGTCGGACAGCGTCACCGCGCCATAGGCGCCCATGCTGGCGCCCATCGCCGCGACATTCGGCCCGGTGAGGCGTGCCACCGCGGCGAGGCAGTCCTCCATGTCCGGATACTGGTACCAGCTGTTGTCCACCGGCACGATGTGCAGGGCGTTCAGGCGGTATTTCGCCGCGAAGCGATCCCCGAAGGGCCGGTTCTGCCGGTTGCGCCACAGCGGCTCGAAGGTGACGAGTTCATAGCCCTCGGCGTCGAGGCGCCCGGGATCGGCGACATTCGCCAGCACCCGCAGCGTGTCGGAGGCGTAGATCGTCGGGAGCGTCATCTCAGCCGAGGCCAAGCACGTCCCGCATGCCATAGAGTCCAGGCGGCCTGCCCTGCAGCCACAGCGCCGCGCGCACCGCGCCGGTGGCATAGGCGCGGCGGTCGAAGCTGCGATGGGTCAGCGCGATGTGCTCCGTCGCGCCCGCGAAAAGCAGCGTGTGCTCGCCCACCACCTGGCCGCCGCGCAGCGCGGCGAAGCCGATCGCGCCGGTGGCGCGCGGGCCGGTGTGACCGTCGCGCCCGCTTTCCTTGCCGGCCGCCTCCAGCGTCGTGCCGCGGCCGCTGGCCACGGCACGGCCCATGGCGATGGCGGTGCCGGAGGGCGCGTCCACCTTCTGGCGGTGATGCATCTCGACGATCTCGGCGTCGTATTGCGCGGCGGGCAGGGCGGCGGCCATGCGCTCGGCCAGCGCCAGCACAAGATTCACGCCGGGCGAGAAATTCGCGGCATAGACGATCGGCACGCGCTGCGCGGCCTCGGCCACCGCGCGCTCCTGCGCGGCGTTGAGGCCGGAGGAGCCGAGCACGAAGCCCTTGCCCGCCGCGGCGGCGCGCGTGGCATGCGGCACGGCTTCCTCCGCATGGGTGAAGTCGATCACGATGTCGGCGGCAGCGAACAACGCCGCGGCATCCGGCAGCAGCGCGGCGCCGGCCGGCGGCGCCTTGGACGAACCGGGGCGAACCGTACCGCCCGCAAGCGTCGCGCCCGCCGCCGTCACTTCCTCCGCCAGCAGGCGTCCCATGCGTCCGGCGATGCCGGCGATCCCGATGCGCATGCCGCACCCTCCGAAAACGAGGTTGCTGATTCGCCCTTGGACGCAAAGGGGTCAAGCGCGGCACCCCCGACACGCTTCGGATGTTGGCGGCGCGCGTCGCGGGGGGGGGGGGGGGGGGGGGGGCCGCGCTGGGGGGGGGGGGGGGGGAGCGTCGGCGTCTCGCTGGCGACCCCGCTGGCCTCGCCGCGCATCCTGGCGCGCTGGTTCGAGATGCC
>NZ_JBWXTD010000004.1:174256-191612 GCF_056682175.1 Falsiroseomonas sp. RANM36 | reverse complement strand
TCTCCGGACTGCCGCGGGCGGGCGGGCGCTGCCCGCCGGGGGCCGGCCGGGGGGGGGGGCGCGGCGGCGCCCGGCGACGGCGGGCGCCTCCCCGCCGCCGCGGCGGCGCGCCAGTTCACGATAGGCGGCGCGGATCGCCTCCGCCTGGGCATCGGGGAAGCGCCCGGCGAGGAACAGGCGGCGGATCGCCTCGCCGGTTTCCTGCAGCGTCGCCCTTCCGGCCTCCAGCGCCGCGACACGTTCGCGCAGCTTCGGCTCGATGCCGTTGGCGGCGACATACGCGCGATAGGCGTCCGCGGTGGTGGCGAAGCCGTCCGGCACGCTCACGCCTTCCGCCGCCAGCGTGCGCGTCATCTCGCCGAGGGAGGCGTTCTTGCCGCCCACGCGCGGGACGTCGCCGATGCCCAGCGTCTCGAACCAGGCGATGGTGCTGTCCGGCATCTTCTTCTCCCAACTGCCTTCTGTTCTTCTGCGGCGATGGGCGCGCATCATGCCGCGCCGCTCCGGCGCCGTCCTTGAGCCAGATCATCGCAGCGGCGCGATCCGCCGGCTCCGCTGCGCGGCGCCTGATGGTCAACCATGCGGCGCACACGGCCTTCGAGAGATCCGGCGCGGAACGGGGAGGCCCGGCGCCGCGCGCCGCTGGGGGGGAGTGCCGTCGCATGCTCGTGCTGTCGCGCCGAAGGCTGGATGCCGTGTTGATGGACCTCGACGGCGTGCTGACCGACACTGCGCGGCTGCACGCGGCCGCCTGGAAGGCGCTGTTCGATCCGCTGCTGCGGCGGCTGGCGCAGGAAGGCGGCCCGCCCTTCCGCCCCTTCGACGCGGAGGCGGAATATCGCGCCCTGGTGGATGGCCGCCGGCGGGAGGACGGGGTGCGCGCCGTCCTCGCGGCGCGCGGCATCACGCTGCCCGACGGCGCGCCCGGCGACGCGCCGGCGGCGATGACGGTCGCGGCGCTCGTCGCGCGCAAGCAGGCGATCTTCCAGGATCTGCTGCGCAGCCAGGGCGTCGAGCCCGCTCCCGGCGCGGCCGCGCTGCTGCATGCGCTGCAGCGCGCGGGCCTGCCGGTGGCGGTGGTCTCGGCCAGCCGCAACTGCGCCGCGGTGCTCGCCGCGGCCGATCTCGACCGCCTGGTGGCGCTGCGCGTGGATGGTGTGGAATCGGCGCGGCTCGGGCTGCCGGGCAAGCCCGCGCCCGACATCTTCCTTGAGGCGGCGCGCCGCCTCCCGGCCGGGGGTGGCGGTGACGAACAGCGGGGGCTCGGCCGCTGCGCGAACGATGGTCCGCCCCATGAGCAGGCCGCGTGCCGTGCCCTCGTCAAGCGGGGTGAGCAGCGCGCCGACCGGGCCTTCCAGCCGCGTCGGCGGCAGCGGCTCCACCGCGAGATAGGCAGGACGGCCGGGCTGCACGGTGACCTCCGCCCGGCGGCTGCCGGCGCCGGCCGAAAGGCGGAAGGGCGCCGCGGCCGGCGGGATCACCAGCGCATCCTGTGCCGCGAGCGGCGCCAAGGGACGATCATCCAGCAGGATCGGAACCTCGCCGACCAGCGGCAGGCCCGGCGCCGGGTAGCCAGCCGGCAGCAGCATCAGCACGGCGCCGGGCTGCGCGGCGCCATCACGCAGGCGCTGTGCCTCGTCCGGCGGCAGGGGGACCAGGTTCGGCGGCGTCACGCAGCCGCCAAGCAGCATCAGGGACAGCAGGACGACGAGACGCATCGCACGCCTCCAGGGCCGGATCGTTGGCAAGCCGAGCCTTCGTTGCGCCCTGTGTCAAGCGCGATGGCCTTTTCGCACCCGCGCGCCGGTGGCAGCCTGCTCCCTGAGAAAGGGACGCGCATGAGCACCAACGAGACCGAGATCCTTGCCTGGCTGGCCAGGCAGAAAGACGCGATGATCGAGACGCTGCGCGAGATGGTGGACACCGACGGCGGCAGCTACGACAAGGCCGGCGTGGACGCCGTCGGCGCGCAGGTCGCCCGCTTCATGGCAGCGCACGGCATCCCGGTGCGGACGATCCCGCAATCGCGCTACGGCGACTGCCTCCGCGCGGTGGTGGAGGCCGGAGGTGGCGCCGGTCGCGGCAACGCCCGGGAAAACATCCTGCTGATGGGCCATCGCGACACCGTCTTCCCGAAGGGCGAGCCGCAGCGCCGCCCCTTCACGATCGAGGGCGACCGCGCCTATGGCCCCGGCGTGGCGGACATGAAGGCCGGGCTGGTGATGAACATGTTCGTCCTCGCGGCCTTCCGGAAATTCGGCGGCGCGCCCGGGCCGCTGGTCGGCCTCTTCACCGGCGACGAGGAGATCGGCTCCCCCGAAGGCCGCCCGGTGATCGAGGCCGAGGCCCGCGCTGCGCGCGTGGTGTTCAATTCCGAGCCTGGCCGCCCGGACCGGGGCGTGGTCACCGGCCGCAAGGGCGGCGTCTTCATGATCTTCGACATCGAGGGCAAGGCGGCGCATTCCGGCGGCAATTTCGAGCAGGGCATCAGCGCCATCGGCGAGCTTGCCGCGAAGATCACCGCGATCCATGCGCTCACCGACCTCGCGCGCGGCATCACGCTGAATGTCGGGCTGGTGCAGGGCGGGCAGAGCGTGAACACCGTCGCCCCCTGGGCGCAGGGCCAGATCGACCTGCGCTATGTCGAGCCCGCCGACCGCGACGAGGTGATGGCGAAGATCGAGGCGATCATCGCCCGCGCCCATGTGCCGGGCACGCGCGCGACGCTGACCATCCGCGGTGAGTTCCTGCCGCTGACGCAGGACGCGGCCTCGAAGCGGGTCTACCAGCTCTATCATGCGGCTGCGGCCGAGAGCGGCTTCGAGGCCCGGGCGAACTTCTCCGGCGGCTGCGCCGATTCCGGCTTCACCGCGGCGATGGGCGCGCCGACGCTCTGCGCCGTCGGCCCGGTCGGCGGCAAGGCGCACAGCCCGGAGGAATATCTCGAGCTCGACAGCCTGGTGCCGCGCGCGCAGGCGCTGGCACGCGCCATCCTGCGGCTCGACAGCGCGGGGATCTGAGCGGTGCCGGGGCGGGGTGCGGAGGGCGCGGCGCCGCCCGAGGTCGCGCCGCTGCTGCGCACCATCGCCATGCCGGCGGACGCCAACCCCTCGGGCGACATCTTCGGCGGCTGGCTGCTCGGGCTGATGGACCTCGCCGGCGGCAACGCCGCGATCCGCCGCGCGCGGGGCCGTGTCGCAACGGTCGCGGTGGATGCGATGGTGTTCCACCGCCCGGTCTTCGTCGGCGACGAGGTGAGCCTCTATGCCGAGGTCGCCGCGGTCGGGCGAAGCTCCATCCGCGTCCATGTCGAGGCCTGGCGACGCCCGCTCGCGGCGACCGAGAGCGAGCGCGTGACGGAAGGCGTCTTCACCTTCGTGGCGATCGGCGAAGACCGCCGCCCGCGCCCGGTGCCGGAGGAGCCCGCCGCATGAGCGACCCGCAGTCCCACGCCCCCTGGGCGATCCTGCGCCCGCACCGCATCCGCTGGGCGGAGTGCGACCTGTATGGCCATGTGAACCACGCCGCATACCTGACGCTGTTCGAGGATCTGCGCGTGGACCACTGGCAGGCGCTGAGCGGGCGCCCGGTCTCGCCTGAATTCGCCGGCCCCGTCGTGGCGCAGATCGAGGCGCGCTACCTGCGCGCCGTCGGCTTCAACGACGAGGTCATGCTGGCCTGCCGCGTCGGCGGCTTCCGCCGCACCTCCTTCGTCCATGAATACGCGCTGTTGAAGGATGGCGAGGCCTGCTGCACCGCGCGCGCCGTCTGCGTCATCACCCGTCAGGACACCGGCGAGAAGGTGCCGATCTGGGCCGAGCTGCGCGAGGCGCTGCTGGCGGAAGGCGCGGCCGAGGGGTAGGGCCGCTTCGTTCCGCCCCTGCGGCCCCGCCTTGCCCCGGCCGGTGCCGCCGCGCCACTCTCCGCGCCATGATCCCCGACCGCCCCTATCGCCTGATCCTCAACCGCCGCCACGGCACGCCCGGCGTGGTCGTGCTGCCGGACGGCCATTTCCGCCGTGCCCGCGCGGAGATCGAATCCTGGCCCGGCTACGCTCCCACGCCCCTGGTGCCGCTGGACGATGTCGCGAAGGCCGCGCGCGTCGCCGCCGTCCACTACAAGGACGAGGGCGGGCGCTTCGGTCTCGGCTCCTTCAAGGCGCTCGGCGGCGCCTATGCCGTCGCGCGCCTGCTGATCGCCGAGCTCGCGCGCCGCGGGGTCGCGAACAATGCGACGACCACCGAGCTGGAGCAGGGCGCCCACCGGGAGGCCGCGCAGGCCATCACCGTCACCTGCGCGACCGACGGCAACCATGGCCGGTCCGTCGCCTGGGGCGCGCAGCGCTTCGGCTGCCGCTGCGTGATCTTCGTCCATGAGGGCGTCAGCCAGGGACGCCGCGACGCGATCGCCCGATACGGCGCCGAGATCCGCGTGGCGCCGGGCAATTACGACCACGCGGTGCGCGCCTGCGCGCATGAGGCCGAGCGCGAGGCCTGGTTCGTCGTCTCCGACACCTCCTGGCCCGGCTATACGGAAGTGCCGCGCGACGTGATGCAGGGCTACCGGCTGATGGCCGACGAGGCGGCCGACCAGCTCGATGCGCCGCCCACCCATGCCTTCGTGCCCGGCGGCGTCGGCGGCGTCGCTGCGGCGGTCTCCGTGCAGATGCGCGCGCGCTATGGCGGCGCGGTGAAGGTCGTGGCGGTGGAGCCGGAGAAGGCCGCCTGCCTGCTCGCCTCCGCCGAGGCCGGCGAGCCCATCAGCGTCGAGGGCGAGCTCGACACGCTGATGGCCGGCCTCGCCTGCGGCGAGCCCAGCCTGCTCGCCTGGCAGGAGCTGGAGCGCGGCGCCTTCGCCTTCATGGCGGTGCCCGATGAGAGTGCGGTGGATTGCATGCGCCTGCTCGCGCGCCGCCGGCCGAAGCTGGTGGCGGGGGAGAGCGCGGTGGCCGGGCTCGCGGCGCTGCTGCTTGCCGCGCGCGATCCCTTGTCGCGCGCCATGCTCGGACTTGATGGCGCCAGCCGCGTGCTGCTCTTCGGCACCGAGGGCGCGACCGACCCGGACACCTATGCACAGCTTTTGGGCAGCGATGCCGCCGCCGGTTGACAGCCTGCCGCGGCTTGCCCATCGGTGCGGCCATCGCAGCAACCGGCCCGCAGGGCCGGATCAGGGAGCCACACGTCAATGACCGATCTGTTCCTGACCCGCCGCCGTGCGCTCGCGCTCGGCACCGGTGCGCTGGCCGTTCCCGCGCTCGGCCTGCGCAGCGCCGCCGCCCAGGGCGCGTGGCCGAGCCAGCCCGTGCGCATGGTGGTTCCCTTCGCCGCCGGCGGCCCCACCGACGTGCCCGCGCGGATGATCGCCGAGGAGATGTCGAAGGCGCTGCCGCAGCGCATCGTGGTGGAGAACCGCACCGGCTCCGGCGTGGTGATCGGGACCGACATGGTCTCCAAGGGCCCGCAGGACGGCTCGATGATGCTCTACACGACCGTCGCGCATGCCGTGCTGCGCCCGATGTTCGCGCGCCTGCCCTTCGACCCCGTCGCCGATTTCACGCCGGTCACGCTGGTCGGCCAGGTGCCGGTGATCCTGCTGGTGAACAAGGACTTCCCGGCGCAGAACCTGCAGGACTTCATCAAGCTGCTGCGCGACAACCCGGGGAAATACGACTACGCCTCCTCGGGCAATGGCGGCGCGGTGCATCTCGCGACCGAGCTGTTCCTGCACAAGGCCGGCGGGCTGAAGGTGAACCACATCCCGTTCCGCGGCTCCTCCGCCGCGATCCCGGAGATCCTGGCCGGCCGCATCCCGATGATCTTCGACATCGCCGCCTCCGCGCTGCCCTATGCGCGCTCGGGCGAGTTGCGCGCGCTGGCGATCAGCACGAAGGAGCGCTCCGCGCTGGCGCCGGAGATCCCGACCTTCATCGAGCAGGGCGTCGCCGGCTACGAGGCCTATACTTGGCACATGGTGCTGGTGCGGTCCGGCACGCCGCAGCCGGTGGTGCAAGCGATCAACCGGGCGGTGAACGCCGCGGTGCAGTTGCCGAACGTGCAGGAGCGCCTGAAGGGCCTGGCGATGCAGGTGGTGGGCAATGGCAGCCCGGCCGACGCCGCCGCCTATCTGAAGAGCGAGATGGACACGCTCGAGCCCGTGGTCCGCGCCGCCGGCATCCGCGCGAACTGAGCTGGCCTGGGGGGGGGGCACGGCCGCGCCGCGCCTCCCCGCCCTAACCGCCGAGCCGCGGGACCACGGGCGCGATCGCGGCCGGTCCCGGTCCGATCGCCACCTGCACCATCGCCTGCGGCCGCGCCTGCCATTGGCAGAGGACCGGCTTGGCCCGCAGGTTCTGCCCGCGCTCGTCGAAGCGCGCGCCCCAGCCGGTCGCGGTCGTGCCCTCCGCGATGTCGAGCGCCTGCACCCCGGCCCGCACCCGGTCTCGCTCCGTCCCGCCCGCGCGCTGCAGCGCATCGAGGAACAGGCGCGCGCCGACGAAGCAGGCCAGGCTGTGGCCGGAGCGCGGCTCGGCGCCGTAGCGCCGCAGATAGGTCTCGGCGAAGGCGCGCGCGCCGGGCGCGAAGCGTTCGTTCACCGCGAAGGGCGTCCAGTCCGCGCTCATCGCGCCGAGCAGGGAATCGCCCACGCTGCGCGCGGTCTCCGCCAGGCCGTAGCCGCCGGCCGTGCCGATCACCATGCGCGGCCGCCAGCCCGCATCGCGCAGTGCCCGGAACAGCAGCAGCTCGTCGCCCGGCGCGCCGGTATGCAGCACGACATCGGCTTCCTGCCCCCGCAGGCGCTGCACCAGCGCGTTGAGGTCCGCCGCGCGCGGCGCGTAGGTCGCCCGCTCCACCAGCGTGAGCCCGCGGATGCGCGCCAGCGCCTCCTGCGCCGCGGCGACGGATTGCCCGCCCGGCGCGTCCTCATGCGCGATCGCCAGCCGCAGGGCGGCGGGCGCGAGGCCCGCGGCCGGCGCCAGCACCTCGAACACGCCCTCGATCGCCGTCGCGGCGAAGTCCATGGCGCCCGGGGAGGCCCGGAAGACCGAGCGGAACCCGCGCTCGACCACCGCATCGCTGATCGCGCCGAGCTCGAACCAGGGGATCCCCGCGGCCTCCGCGATCTGGGAGGCGGGAAGCGCGATGGAGGCCGAGAAGCTGCCGAAGATGGCCGCCACCCGGTCGGCGCCCGTTGTCAGCCGCCGGGCCTCCGCCGCCGAGGCCGCCTCGTCCGGCGCATCGGCGCGCACCAGCCGCAGCGGCCGTCCGAGCACCCCGCCGGACGCGTTGCGTTCCTCCACCGCGAGTTCGACACCCCGGAAGCTCTCGTCCCCCAGCAGCGCGAGCGGGCCGGAGAGCGGGAACAGCGCGCCGAGGCGAAGCTCGGAGGCCTGTGCGGCGGGCTGCTGGGCGATCGCGGGGCGCGCCAGGCAGGGCAGCGTTGCCGCGGCGGCGAAGGCCAATCCCCTGCGGCCGAACCGAGCACGGCGCCCCTGCTCCCGGACGCGCTCGCGCATGCCGCGCCGTCTCCTCAACCCATCGCGCGCTACCTCACATCGGCCGGACGCGGCGCGCAAGCCTCGGCGGCGTCTTGACCGCGCCGGCATCGGCGTGGTCCCTCCGCCTGCAGGAGAGGGTGCACGGCATGGTTGCGGTTCCTGAGGAAATGACGCTGATCGGCCATGGCGCCGGCGGCGGGCCGGAGGTGCTGGTGCCGGCGCGCGGGCCGGTTCCGGTGCCGGGCGCCGACGAGGTGCTGATCCGCTGCATGGCGATCGGCGTGAACCGGCCCGACGTGGCGCAGCGCAGCGGCAGCTACCCGCCGCCGCCCGGCGCGAGCCCGGTGATCGGCCTGGAATGCGCCGGCGAGGTGGTGGCGGTCGGTGCGGCGGTGCGGCGCTGGAAGCCGGGCGATCGCGTCACCGCGCTGACCAATGGCGGCGCCTATGCCGAATACTGCACCGCGCCGGAGACGCAGGCGCTGCCCTGGCCCAAGGGCTACGACGCGATCCAGGCCGCGGCGCTGCCCGAGACCTATTTCACCGTGTACGCGAACCTGTTCGGCCATGGCCGCCTCGCAGCGGGCGAGAGCGTGCTGATCCATGGCGGCACCTCCGGCATCGGCGTCACGGCGATCCAGCTTGCCAAGGCCTTCGGTGCGACGGTGATCGCGACCGCGGGCAGCGACGACAAGGTGGCGGCGTGCCGGGAGCTCGGCGCCGATGCCGGCGTCAACTACCGCCGCCAGGACTTCGTGGAGGCGGTGAAGCAGGCGACCGGCGGCAAGGGCGTCGACGTCGTGCTCGACATGGTCGGCGCGCCCTATTTCGCCCGTAACATCCGCTGCCTGAAGCTCGACGGCAGGCTGGTGATGATCGCCTTCCTCGACGGGCATGTGGTGGAGAGCGTGGACCTGCGCCCGATCATGGTGAAGCGCCTGACCGTCACCGGCAGCACGATGCGGCCGCGGACGACGAAGGAGAAGGCCGCGATCGCCGCCGCGCTGGAAGCCAAGGTCTGGCCGCTGCTGGAAGCCGGCCAATGCGCCCCGCGCATCTTCCGCACCTTCACGCTGGCCGAGGCCGCCGAGGCGCACCGGCTGATGGAGAGCAGTGCGCATATCGGCAAGATCATGCTGACGGTGGGATGAGCCATGCTCGGCCTCGCGGTGCTGCTGGCGGGGCTGGCGATGCTGATCCTGGCCGCGCGCATCGGCGCGCGCGGCGCCCGCGGCCTCACCCAGGGCGTCGCCGTGCTGGTGGTGATGGCCGGGGCGCTGATGCTGCTGCGCCGCCCCGGATCGGGTCTGGGCCTGCCCGGCCATGGCCCGCGCCGCTGGCACCAGCCCTGACGAGCGGAATGCCGTGAACCTCCATCGCCTGCTGCTCAAGCGCGAAGCCGAAGGCCAGCCGATCCGCGTGGCCGTGATCGGCGCCGGCAAGTTCGGCTCGATGTATCTGCACCAGGCGCCGCGGACGCCGGGCATGGTGATTCATGGCATCGCCGACCTCTCGCCGCCGCGCGCGCGGGAGGCGCTGGCGCGCATCGGCTGGGAATCGTCGCGCGTAGCCGAGACGTGCATCACCGAGGACGCGCTCGCGCTGATCGCCGATCCGCAGGTGGAGGTCGTGGTCGAGGCCACCGGCGATCCCGCCGCCGGCCTGCGCCATGCCCGCCACGCGATCCGCCACGGCAAGCATGTGGTGATGGTTAATGTGGAGGCCGATGTCCTCGCCGGCCCCGTGCTGGCGCGGGAGGCGGAGGCGGCCGGCGTGGTCTACTCCATGGCCTATGGCGACCAGCCCGCGCTGGTCGCGGAGATGGTGGACACGATCCGCGCCGCCGGCTTCTCCGTGGTCGCCGCGGGTAAGGGCACGAAGTACCTGCCGCGCTACCACGCCTCCACGCCGGAGACCGTATGGGACTTCTACGGGCTGACGGCGGAGCAGGCGCGCGCGGGGGGGATGAACCCGCGCATGTTCAACTCTTTCCTGGACGGCACGAAGTCCGGCATCGAGATGGCGGCGATCGCCAATGCCTGCGCGCTGGCGCCGCCCGAGGACGGGCTGCTCTTCCCGCCCTGCGGCACGGCGCAACTGCCGAACCTGCTGCGCCCGCACAACGAGGGCGGCGTGCTGCCGCGCAAGGGCATGGTGGAGGTCGTGTCGTCGCTGACGCGCGACGGCGCCGAGATCCCGGACAACCTCCGCTGGGGCGTCTATGTCGTGTTCGAGGGCGAGACGGAGTACGCGCGCCGCTGTTTTTCCGAGTACGGCGTCGCGACGGATTCCTCCGGCCGCTACGCGGCGCTGTGGCGGCCCTATCACTTCATCGGCCTCGAGCTCGGCGTCTCCGTCGCCTCCGCCGCGCTGCGCCGCGAGCCGACGGGGTGCTCTACCAGCTGGACCGCGGACTGCGTCGCCGTCGCCAAGCGGCCGCTGCGCGCCGGCGAGGTGCTGGATGGCGAGGGCGGCGCGACGATTTGGGGCAAGTGCATCCCCGCCTTGCGGTCGCGCGCGATGGGGGCGGTGCCGATCGGGCTCGCGCATGGCGTCGCGCTCGCGCGCGACGTGGCGGCAGGTGCGATGGTGACCGAGGCCGATCTCGCACCGCGTGCCGCCGGCCATGCGGACGAGGCGATCGCGCTGCGCGCCGCGCTCGCCGCCCTGGCCGGCTGATGTGAGCGAGGCATCGCGCCAGCCTCCTCAGGCGCCGATGGGGCCGGCGATCCGGCTTCTGCTGGTCGCCATCCTGCTGTTCGGCGGCGCCTGGCCGGTGACGAAGGCGGCGCTGGCGGATGCGACGCCGCTGTGGTTCGGCACCAGCCGCGCGGGGCTCGCCGCGCTCGTCGCCTTCCTGCTGCTGGCGGTGCTCGGGCGGCTGCGCCTGCCGCGGCGCGAGGACATGCGCGCGGTGCTCGGCCTCGGCATCTTCCAGCTCGGGCTCTTCTTCGTGCTGACGCATCTGGCCGTGGCGCTGGTGCCGGCGGGGCGCACCGCCGTGCTGTCCAACGTCGTCGCCTATTGGCTCATCCCGCTCTCGGTGCTGCTGCTGGGCGAGCGCGTCTCCCCGGCGCGCTGGCTCGCGGCCGGCATCAGCCTGGCGGGCGCGGCGGTGCTGATCGGCCCCTGGGCGGTGGACTGGCGCGACACGCAGGTGCTGCTCGGCCACCTGATGCTGGTGACGGCGAGCCTCGCCTGGGTCGTCGCCATCATCGCCACGCGCCGCTGGCCGCCGCGCACGCCGATCATCGAACTGCTGCCCTGGTGCTTCGCCCTCGGCACGCTGGTGCTTGCGCCGCTGGCGCTGCTGCTGGAGCCGGATGGCGGCATCGGCCGGGGCGCCTGGACGCATATGCTGTTCATCGGCCTCTTCGCCGCCCCGCTCGGCACCTTCTGCGTCATCGAGGCCAGCCGGCGGCTGCCGGGCGCCGTCGCCTCCGTCTGGTTCCTGCTGATCCCGGCCTTCGGCGTGCTGGTCTCGGCGCTCTGGCTCGGCGAGCCGATCGGCTGGGACGTCATCCTCGGCGGCGTGCTGGTGGTGGTCAGCGTGCTGATCGCGGCGCGCGGATGAGGGAGGGGTCATGAAGCTGGCGCTGACGGAAGCGGGGCAGGGCGCGCCGGTCGCCTTCCTGCACGGGCTGCTGGGCGCGGGGCAGAATTTCGGCGCGATCCAGAAGGCGCTCGCCGCCCGCGGCCATCGCGTGCTGGCGCTCGACCTGCGCAACCACGGCGCCTCGCCGCATGCGCCGACCATGTCCTATCCGGAGATGGCGGAGGATGTGGCGGAGACGCTGCGCGATGCCGGCGCCTGGCCCTGCGCGGTGATCGGGCATTCGATGGGCGGCAAGGTCGCGATGGGGCTGGCGCTGGCGCAGGGCGCGGGCGTGACGCGGCTGGTGGTGGCCGACATCGCGCCGGTCACCTACCCGACGCCCCTCTTCACGCAATATGTCGCGGCGATGCGCGCGATCCCGCTGCGCCCCGGCCTGACGCGGCGCGAGGCCGATGCGGCGCTGGTGCAGGCCGTGCCGAACCCGGCGCTGCGCGGCTTCCTGCTGCAGAATCTCCTGTTCGTCGAGGACCCGCCGCGCTGGCGCGTCGCGCTGGATGTCATCGCCGCGCAGTTGCCGGTGATCGGCGGCTGGCCTGACCTGCCCGGGCGCTACGAAGGCACCGTGCTCGTCCTGGCGGGCGCTGCCTCCGACTACATCCGCCCGGAAAGCGAACAGAAATTCCGTGCGCTGTTCCCGGCGGCGCGCTTCGCCAGCATCAAGGCCGGCCACTGGCTGCACGCCGAGAACCCGCAGGACTTTCTCACCGAGGTGGCGGCGTTCCTGGAAGCATAGGGGAGTCCTCCTCGCCCAGCCGCGCGCGCGTCGCGGAATCCCGCCGCGCGCGGAAGGCGGCGAGCAGCGGATGCGCCGCGGTGTCCTTGCGGCCGTAGCCGAGGTTGAATCCCAGGTCGAAATCGGGTGGGTTCACGCCCTGCGCGTGCTGCAGGATGGTCTCGAGCTTGTCGAGGCCTTTCGCCAGCCGCCCTTCCGGCGTGCTGCCGCTTTCATACTCCTCCCACAGCGCCAGGATCTCGGCCCGCTGCGCCGAGGGCAGGGTCATGGTGAGCGTCGCCAGCGCCTCCCGCTCCCGCGCCTCCTTCACGCCGGGCTGGCGCGGCGCGGGGGCGGGGATGTCGCCGGTGAAGGCCTCCGCGAGGTCGTGCACCAGCACGACCTTCACCAGCCTGCCGGCATCCACGCCGAGCGAGGGCGCGAGCAGCATCGCCATCAGGGCTACGCGCCAGGTGTGCTCGGCGGTGCTCTCGGTGCGGCCGGTGCTGGTCCGGCTGTTGCGCAGCGTGTCCTTCAGCCGCTCCACCAGCGCCAGGAAGGCGATGGTGCCGTCGATCTCGGAATCGGTCATGGATGCGATGATAGGATGTGCGCGCGTGACGATCCCAGGCAGGTCTTGCGTCTTGTCGCGAAAGGCCGATCTGCCGCCGCGATGACGACCGAGACATTCCCGGCCGACCGGGCCGGCGCGCTGGCCCGGCTCGCCGCCTTCGGCCCGCGCATGGGGCATACCTACGCCGCCGGGCGCAACACGGATCCCGGCCCCGGCGCGCACCGCGACGTCTCGCGCCTGTCGCCCGCGGTGCGGCACCGGCTGGTGACGGAGGCCGAGCTGGTCGGCGCCGCGCTGGCGGAGCATGGCGCCGAGGCGGCCGAGAAGTTCGTGCAGGAGGTCTTCTGGCGCAGCTACTGGAAGGGTTTTCTCGAGCTCCGCCCGGGCCTCTGGGACGCGTATCGCCGCGACCTTGCGCGGGATCAGGAGGCGGCAACGCGCAGTCCCGCGCTGCGCGACGCGCTTGAGCGCGCCGAGGCTGGCGGCACCGGCATCGCCGGATTCGATGCCTGGGCGGAGGAGCTGCGCGAGAGCGGCTGGCTGCACAACCACGCGCGCATGTGGTTCGCCAGCATCTGGATCTTCACGCTTGAGCTGCCCTGGACGCTCGGCGCCGACTTCTTCCTGCGCCACCTGCTGGATGGCGACGCGGCGTCCAACACGTTGTCCTGGCGCTGGGTCGCGGGGATGCAGACCCGCGGCAAGCATTATGTGGCGCGCGCCGAGAACATCCGAAAGCACACGCTCGGCCGCTTCGATCCGGTCGGCCTGCTGAACGAGAACCCGCTGCCGCTTGCCGCACCGCCGCCGCCCGCGCCGCGCGCCCTGCCGCGCGCCGATGCGCTGCCCGCCGGTCCCTTCGCGCTGCTGCTGCACGAGGACGACCTGCATCCCGAAAGCCTGCTGCGCGCCGGCGCGCCGGTCGCCGCCATCGCCGGCATCGCCGTGCCGGAGGCGCGATCCGCGCGCGGCTGCGCGCCGCTGGTCGCGGACTACGCGCGCGCGGCGCTGCGCGACGGGCTGGACCGCGCATCGCGGCATTTCGGCGCCCCCGCCGTCATGCTGCATCCCGCCGATGTCGCCGCCTGGGCGCGCGGCCACGGGCTTCCCGTCGTCACGCCCTGGGCGCCGGTCGGCTGGACGGCGACGGCGCTGGACGGTCTCGGCGTGACGCTGCTGCGCCTGCGGCGCGACTGGGACGAGGCCTGCTGGCCGCTGGCGACGAAGGGCTTCTTCCCGTTCCGCGAGAACATTCCCGCGCTGATCGCGCGCCTGCAGCCGCGGCCGCCTATGGGCTGAGCGCGGCGCCGAACGCCGTCTCCACTTCCGCCAGCCATTCGGCTTCGCGCCCGGTGTAGCGCGGCGACAGGTGCATCGGCTCCAGCCGCCGAACCCCGGCTGCACGCGCGATCTCGCCGGCGGCACGCGTCGTCAGGTGCCGCCGGTCCGCCGCGATCGCCGCGTCGCCCGCCAGGAACGGCGCCTCGATGAACAGCGTGTCGGCCCCTTGCGCGAGCGCCACCGCCGCCGCGCGGTTCGCCGGCGTGTCGGCGAAATCCGTGAGGTAGGCGACGCGCTGTCCCGGCGTCGCCACCACCAGGTCGCGCAACGCGCCGAGCGGCTGCACGCCGGCCGGCGTCGCGATCACCGCGTCATCCGCCTGTCCTTCGACGATCGCCTGCTTCAGCGCGGCGAGCCACTTCCCCGTCGGCAAGCCGCGCTCGGCCAGGCGCGTGCGCCAGACATTCAGATGCGTCTCCTCGGTCAGCGCATAGCCGATGGAGGGCGTGCCGTGATCCAGCACCGCGGCACGCAGCCCGATCGGTCCCATCCGCAGCAGCGTGCCGTCGGCCTCCGGCAGCACGGGCGGCATCTCCTCCCGCGCGAAGCCCGACTGCAGGCGGAGCCGCGCGGCTGGGAAGGGCGGCGCGGCCGTCACCTCCGTCACTTCGAATGCCAGCGGCGCGGCGATGCGGTCCACCAGGTTCCAGACATAGCTCGCCAGGCGGTGATGCAGATGCGCGGCGAAGCCCGGCGGGCCGACGATGCGCAGAAACGCCTCGCGCCCGATCAGCGGCCGCAGCAGCCGGTCGAAATCCGCCCAGTGGTCCATATGCGCATGGCTGACGCAGAGCAGCTGCACGCGCAGAAGATGCCCGTTCGACAGTGCCGAGAGGTCGCCGCAATCGAACAGCACCGCGCCCGAAGCGTGCATCGCCTCGACGAACACCGCCGGATCGCCGCCGCGGCCGTTGAGCAGCCGCGGATGCAGCGTCGGCGTCATCGCCTATTGCGGCTTGTAGGCGCTGGCCTTCGCCGCATCCGCCGCGCGCCACAGATACCAGGCGGCGATGGAGCGGAAGGGCGCCCAGGCCTCGCCGGCCGCGGCGAGTTCCTTCGGCTTGAGCTGCGCCGCCGCGCCGGTCGCGACCCGAAACCCCTCGCGCACGCCGAAATCGTCCACCGGCAGCACGTCGCGCCGGCCGAGGGTGAAGATCAGCAGCATCTCCACCGTCCAGCGGCCGACGCCGCGGATCGCGCAGAGCCGTTCGATCAGCGCCTCGTCCGCGATGCGCGCGGCGACCCGGCGCGTCGGCACCAGCCCGCCCACCGCCTTCTCCGCGATGTCGCGGATCGCCGCGACCTTGCTGCCCGAAAGCCCGCAGCCGCGGAGCGACTCCACGGGCGTGTCCAGCACCAGCGGCGCGGGCGGGAAGTCGTGCCCCGGGTATAGCGCGACGAAGCGGCCGAGGATCGCCTCCGCTGCCCGGCCATGGACCTGTTGATGCGCGATGGCGCGGACCAGCGCCTCATAGGGCTCGCGCCGCACCGGGCGCAGCGTGCAGGGGCCGATCCGCCGGATCACCGTCTTCAGGACCGGGTCGCGGCGCAGGTGCCGCAGCGCCTCCGGCCCGCAGAGGGCGGGCGCGGCGCGCGGCCGCGCCGGAGCGAGCGCCGTCACCGCCATCCCGCGTCCTTCGGCGTCACGCCGATCCCGCTGCCCGCTTCGACCATCACGCGCCGTCGCCCCGCGCCCATGGGGGGCCGATCATAGTGCCCCAGCGCCGCGCGCCAATGGCCGCGGCGCCGGCGACGCTCAGTGCGCCGCGCCGTGCTGCGGCAGTGGCAGGCCGAGCTCGAGCGCCGTGTTCGCCGCCGCCAGGCCTTCCCACAGAAGCTCCACGCCGATCCACGCGATCAGCGCGAGGCCGATGTAGGCGATGAACTTGTAGCGGTCGAGCAGCCGCGCCAGCGCGCCGCCCAGCAGGCCCATCAGCACGATCGAGACCAGTAGGCCGATCACCAGCATCGGCAGGTTGTTCCGTGCCACCGCGGCCACGGCGAGCACGTTGTCGAGGCTCATCGAGACGTCGGCGATGATGATCTGCCACAGCGCCGCCATCAGCGTCTTCTCGCCGCCGCCATGCTCGCCCGCCTCGTCGTCGCCGGAGTGCCGAAGCTCCTTCCAGAAGCCCCAGGCGATGTAGAGCAGCGCCAGCCCGCCGACGATGTCCACCCACCACAGGCTCAGCAGGAAGGTCGCGAAGACCGAGAAGATGATGCGCAGCACCGCCGCGGCGACGATGCCGAACAGCACCGCGCGGGCGCGCAGATGCTGTGGCAGGCCGGCTGCGGCGAGCCCGATGACCACCGCGTTGTCGCCCGACAGGATGATGTTGAGCCAGAGAATCTCCAGGAATTGCGGCAACTGGCCGATCACGGCGTCCATACGGCGGTCACTCTCCCTCGGGCGGACCGGTCCTGGTCGCGCGTGCAGGCGGCGAGGCTATCGCGGCTTCACCCGTCCGGTAACTTTCCGGTGTCTTGCATCGCCGCAATCCAACGGGCGGGACGACGCGGCTAGGCAGCCTCGCCGGCAGCCGCCCGCAGGGCGACCGTGGCGACGGCGCGCGCGATCGCCTCGGCGCGCGGCAGGTCGATGCTCATCGGCCAGCGATCCTCCGGCGCGTGGAACCAGGGATTGTCGCCGATCAGCGAGAGGTACCGGCCACCGCGGCTCTCGATCTCATGCGCCTCGCCATTCGCCTTGCCGCCCGTCACCACCTCCAGCGGCGCGCGCGGATGGCCGGCCGCGACCAGCGCCTCGGCCATCCGCTCCGCGAGGCCCGGCAGGTTGCTGCGCACGGTGAGCTGCGGCGCGTCCGCGCAGCCGAGATTGGCGCCGAGATGGATCACCAGTGCGCTCCGCGAGGCCAGTTCCGGCTCGGCCCCGAAGGCATGGTGTGCGCCGACATGCCCGATCTCGTGCCCGCAGGTGGCCAGCGCGACGACGCCGTGGCGGCGCGGCGCGGCGGCCAGCGCGCGCAGTGCCTCCAGCCAGGCCAGGATTCCGCCGGCCCGCTCGGCGGTGCTGGTCCACCAGGAGGTGCGCGGCGTCAGCAGCAGCAGCGGCGGCGCGGCGCCGGGCAGATCGGCACGGACATTCGCGCTGGCCCCCGCATCGCGCGTGCCCTGCACGACCAGCCGCGCCGATGCGCCCTGCGCGGCCAGGGCAAGCAGATGCGCGGCCTCCCGCCCCGCCACCTGCAGCACCGGCGGGCCGAAGGGGGTCGCGATGTCATGCACGTTGAGCGGCGCCAGGCTGTCCGGCCTGGTGCGCAGCGCCACCACGATGCCCGCATGGCGGCTGTCGCGGCGTGCCAGCGCGAAGGGATTGCCCGGGAGGCTCGCCGCGCGCGGCAGCATCTCGACGACGCCGATCGGCGCGGCGGAGCCGAGCGGCCCGAGCGCGCCCGTCACGCCCTCGGCGCCGGTCGTGTCGCCATCGAACAGCGGCAGCCCTTCCACCCGCATGCCGCCGGCCTCGAGCCAGGACGCGCCGGGGACGAAGCGCGGGAAGCCGACCGGGTCGAGCCGCGCGGCGGCGGCCCCCCGCCCGGGCCCGGGGCCGCGCCCCGCCGCGGGGGCGGGCTCGCCCCCCCCTACGGCCCCGCGGGC
>NZ_JBWXTD010000004.1:171374-174156 GCF_056682175.1 Falsiroseomonas sp. RANM36 | reverse complement strand
CGCGCGCCGCCCCCCGGGCCGCGGGGGGCCGCCGGCGGGGCCCCCCCCCGGGCGCGCGGCGGGGGGGGGCGCCGCCCTGCGCTGCCAGGTCGCGCAGCCAGGCGGCGGAAGCGGCATCGCCCACGCTTCCGGCACGGCGCTCGCCGAAGCCGTCATAGGCGGCGAAGAAGGCTGCGGCGCTGCTCGGCTCCGGCAGGAGTGGCCGCTGCACGCCCTAAGGCCGCTCGGGGGCGAAGGTGTCGCAGGCCTCCAGCCTTCCGCTCTCCAGCCCCGCGCGGAACCAGCGCGCGCGCTGGGCGGAGCTGCCATGGGTGAAGCTCTCGGGCACCACATAGCCGCGCGCCTGGCGCTGCAGCCGGTCGTCGCCCACCGCGGCGGCGGCGTTCAGCCCTTCCTCGATGTCGCCGCGCTCCAGGATCTGCCGCGCCTCATGCGCGCGCCGCGCCCAGAGGCCGGCCAGGCAATCGGCCTGCAGTTCCACCCGCACCTGCAGCGAATTGGACTCCCCCTGGCTGGCCTGGCGCTTCAGCGCCTCCACGCGCGGCAGCACGCCGAGCTGGTTCTGCACGTGGTGACCGACCTCATGGGCGATGATGTAGGCGGCGGCGAAGTCGCCCGTGGCGCCGACCTTGCGCTGCAGGTCCGCCATGAAGTCGAGGTCGATGTAGAGCTTGCTGTCGCCCGGGCAATAGAACGGCCCGACCTGCGCCTGGGCGACGCCACAGGCGCTCTGCACCGCGCCGGAGTAGAGCACCAGCACCGGTTCCTGGTAGCGCCGGCCGAGGCTCTGGAAGATCGGGTTCCACACATCCTCGGTCTCCGCGAGGACCTGGCGGGCAAACCGGCTGGCCGCATCGTCGGCGGACGGGGCGCGGCGTTCCACCGCGCTCGGCGCAGGCGCCACGGGGGCGCCGCCCGACGTGATCATGCCGGGATCGACGCCGAACAGCAGCGCCAGCACGATCAGCACCACGGTGCCGAGCCCGCCGCCCACCATCAGGCCGCCACGGCCTCGTCCGCCGCCGCCGAAGCCCCGGCCGCGGCGATCCTCCACGTTCCGGCTTTCGCGCCCGCCGTCCATGCGCATGGTCCGCGCCTCCCGTTCCCGTCCTCAGCCGCCCGCCAGCAACGCCGCCAGGGCAGGCGAGAGCCCGACCGCCTCGCGCCCCACCGGCGCCGCATAGCCGCCTGACGCCGGCTTCGGCAGGCCGAGCGCCACCAACATCTCCGCGAGCTTCACGCCGCACGCGATGCCGTCCAGCAGGGGCACCGCCGCGCGCGGCTGCAGCACGCGGTCCATTCCGGCCAGCGCCGCGCCGGCCAGCACCACCGCATCGGCCCGCTGGGAGAGGTCGGCGATCGCCTCCAGCAGCATGGCCTGGGCGGCCCCGGGATCGCGGATCGCCTCCTGCGCGGTGGCGCGGATCGCCGCCACCGCGGAGCATCGCGCGGCGAGGCCGTGGCGCGCCACCAGTTCCTCATACGGCGCGACGGCCGTGCCGAGCGTCAGCACCGCGAATTTCCCGCCGACCAGGCAGGCCGCGAGGCAGGCGGCCTCGGTCATGCCGACCACCGGGCAGGGCATCATCTGCCGCGCCGCTTCCAGCGCGGTATCGTGGCTCACCGCCAGCACCACCGCATCCACCCTGCCCGCATGCTCCGCCAACAGCGACAGCAACGCATGCCCGGCGATGGCGTTCTCGGCGCGGGTCGAGATCACGCGCGGGCCGAAGGACGGGGTCGCGCCGAGGATCTCGGTGCCCGGCGCCGCGGCCCGGCGGGCGGCGGCGACGCAGGCCTCGGTGATGGCCTCGGTGGTGTTCGCATTGGCGACCAGGACGCGCATCGCGCCACTCTCCCCCGCCCTTGCAGGCGGTGCAACGGATGCCGTCGCGGCCTATCCGCCCACCATCCCGTTGCCGCCGGCCGGCGCCGGGCCCTGGCCCACCGCCGCAAGGCCATGCGGCAGGGCGCGCGAGCTCGGCGTGAGCAGCAGCAGCCGCAGCGCCTGGCGCACCGCCCCGCCGTCGCCCTCCACCGCCTCGGCCCGGCGCTTCCAGACCAGCAGGGGGTTGAACAGCAGCACGTCGCCGGGCCGCACCTCCATCCTGAGCGCGAGGCCGGGCTCGGCGCAGATGGCATCCAGCGCGTCCAGCGCCTCCACCTGGGCGGCGGTGAGGCGCGGCGTCTCGGGCAGGCGCTGCGCCGCCTCGATCGCGTCGCGCGCATAGCGCCCGACGAAGGCGCCGGAGGCGGTGCTGAAGACCGGCAGCTCCACCACCGCCGGCGTGGTCGCCGGCGCCTGCAGCAGGTGCGGCATCGGCCCGTAGAGCAGTTCCAGCGCCGCGCGGTTGCGCTTCAGCATCTCGTTGTGCACCGCCGCCGCCGAGACCAGCATCACGGGGTCCACCTCGGGCGGCTGGCGCAAGGTGAGCAGCGCCACGATGTCGGCGCCGTCCGCATGGAAGCGCCAGCGCGCCGCGCCGGTCGCGGGACTGTCCAGCCGCTGCACCGCCTCGCCCTCCGGCCCCTGCGGCAGGGTGCGGCCGAGATAGGCGCCGAGCACCAGCAGCAGCGCCTCCGCCGCCGCCTCGTCCTCGCCCAGCCGGTCGATGTTCAGGCCGCGGAGCAGCACCAGCCCCCGCCCGGTGTCGAGCCGGCTCGCCGCCTGCCGCAGCACGGCGCCGAGCCGGGGCAGCGGCGCCTCCGCGGGGCCGGCCGGGGCGCGGCCGCCCCCCCGGCCCCGGCCCCCCGCCCGCGCCGGGGGCGGCCCGCGCCGCCC
>NZ_JBWXTD010000004.1:162189-171274 GCF_056682175.1 Falsiroseomonas sp. RANM36 | reverse complement strand
CGCAGGACAACCGGCTGTTCGGCCTGCTGGACCAGGTGCGCCGGCACGAGGCGCCGGTCTATGACCACGACCTCGCGCTCGAGAGCCCGCGCCGGCGGCGCGGGGGCGTGGGGGGGGGGGGGGGGCCCCCGGGGGGGGGGGCGGCCGGGCCTGGCCGCCCCCCCGCCGCGCCCGCAGGCTGGCGCGACGCTGCCGGAGATCGCCCGATGGACGCCGCCATGGCCCGCCACCCCGCCCTCGACCTGCCCTTCGACGCCGAGGCGATCCTCGCCGGCCTGCGCCCCTGGGTGGAATGCGAGTCCCCCACCTTCGACGCCGGCGCGGTGAACCGCATGATGGGCCTGGCGGGGCGGGAGTTGGCGCTGCTCGGCGCGCGGGTGGAGCGGATCGCCGGCCGCATGGGCTTCGGTGACTGCGTGCGCGCGCGCTTCCCGCATGCGGCGAGCGAGGCGGCGCCGGGCATCCTGGTGCTGGCGCATCTGGATACCGTCCATCCCGTCGGCACGCTGCAGAAGCTGCCCTGGCGGCGCGACGGCGGCACGGTGCGCGGGCCCGGCATCTTCGACATGAAGGGCGGCACCTATCTGGCGGTGGAGGCGATGCGCCGGCTCGGCCAGGCCGGCATGGCGACGCCGCTGCCCGTGACCTTCCTGCTGACCTCGGACGAGGAGGTGGGCAGCCCCTCCACCCGCGACCTGATCGAGGCGGAGGCCGCGCGTGCGCGCTACGTGCTGGTGCCGGAGCCGGCGCGGCCCGATGGCGGCGTGGTGAGCGGCCGCTACGCCATCGCGCGCTTCACCCTGCGCACCACTGGCCGCCCGAGCCATGCCGGCTCGACGCTCTCGGAAGGGCGCAGCGCGATCCGCGAGATGTGCCGCCAGGTGCTGGCGATCGAGGCGATGACGACGGAGGACTGCACCTTCTCCGCCGGCGTGATCCGCGGCGGGCAGTGGGTGAACTGCGTCGCCACGCATTGCGACCTGGAGGTGCTGAGCATGGCGAAGCGCCAGGCCGATCTCGACGCCGGCGTGGAGCGCATGCTGGCGCTGAAATCCTCGACGCCCGACGTCGTGCTGGAGGTCAGGCGCGGCGTCACGCGCCCGGTGTGGGAGCCCGATGCCGGCGTGATGGCGCTCTACGCCCATGCGCGCGGCCTGGCGCAGGCGATCGGCTTCGACATCAACCACCAGAGCAGCGGCGGCGGCTCGGACGGCAACTTCACCGGCGCGATGGGCATCCCGACGCTGGACGGTCTCGGCGTGGGCGGGACGGGCGCGCATACGCTCGACGAGCACATCACCGTGGGAAGCCTGGTGCCGCGCGCGCGTTTGCTGGCGGGATTGCTGGCCACGCTTGGCCGTTGACGCCGCCCCCGTTCCGGGAGTGCGATGACGTCAGGGGCGGCCCGGACACGCCCCGCCGAGGGAAGGGAAGGGCCAGGACCATGACGATCCGCCGTCGCGCGATATTCGCCGGCGCCGCGCTGGGGGTGCTCGCCGCACCCGCCACGCTGCGCGCCCAGGCCACCGTGGTGCGCTGGGGGGACCTGCTGCCCGCCACCCACCCGCAGGTGCTGATGATCGAGCGCATCGCCGCCGAGTTGCGCGAGAAGACCGCCGGCCGCATCCAGGTGCAGGCCTTCCCGGGCGGCCAGCTCGGCAGCGGGCGCGACATGATGGAGGCGGTCTCGGCCGGCGCGCTGCAGTTCACCACCGATGGCGCGGGCGCGCTCGGCGCCTTTCTCCCGGCGCTGACGCTGATCGAGGCGCCCTATCTCTGGCGCGACGCGGCGCATCTGGCCAAGGTCTCCGCCACGCCGGTCTTCGCGCGCATGAACGACGAGCTGGTGCAGCGGCGCGGCATGCGCATGCTGAACGTCACCTACTACGGCAAGCGCCACCTCACCTCCGGCAGCCGCCCGGTGCGCAGCCCTGCCGACATGCAGGGCTTCCGGCTGCGCGTGCCGCCGGTGGACGTGTTCCGTGCCATGGCCGAGGCCTGGGGCGCGCGCGCCACGCCGATCGCTTTCCCCGAGCTCTACCTGGCGCTCAGCCAGGGCGCGGTGGACGGGCAGGAGAACCCGCTGCCGACGATCCAGTCCGCCAAGCTGTTCGAGGTCCAGAAATTCCTGGTGCTGACCGAGCACATCATCACGCCGCGCATCATCATCGTGAACGAGGCCTTCTGGCGCGGGCTGCGCGCGGCGGACCGGGAGGCCATGCAGGCCGCCTTCGCCGGCGCCGCCGCCTGGCAGGACCAGGAACTGCTGGGCCAGGAGGCGCGCGCAGTGGCGGAGCTGCGCGCCGCCGGCATGACGGTGACCGAGGTGGACATCGCCGCCTGGAGCGCGCCGGTGCTGGCCAAGGTCCCCGCCCAGTTCGAAAGCCGCTGGGGTCGCGGTGCCTTCGATGCGCTCAAGGCCCTGTAGAGCCGCGTGACGCGCCTCGCCGGCTGGCTCGACGGCGCGCTGCGCGTCGTCGCGGTGCTGCTGCTGGTTTCGCTGCTGCTGGCGGTGATGACGGGGGTCGTCTCCCGCCAGCTCGGCGATCCGGTGAGCTGGTCGGACGAGGCGGCGCAGTATCTCCTTGTCTGGACCGGTTTCGCCGGCTGGATGATCGGCGCGCGCGGGCGCGAGCACATCCGCATCGGCGCCTTCGTGGATCTGCTGCCGGGCGGCGCACGGCGCGTAGCGGAGGCGCTGATCCAGCTGCTGGTGCTGGCCTTTTCGCTGGCGCTGCTGTGGTGGGGATACCCGCTCATCGAGCGCAACTGGGACGTGGAATGGGTCAGCCTGCCGTTGCCGGCAGGCTTGCTCTACGTGCCGGTGCCCTTCGCCGCGGCGCTGCTCGCGGGGCAGGCGCTGCTCGAGCTGGCCGAGGCGGTCCGGGGCGCGCCGCGATGACGGAGACGATGGCCTGGGTGCTGGCGGGCTGGCTGCTGGCGATGCTGGCCGGCGTGCCGCTCTACGCCACGATGGGGCTGGCCTGCTTCGCCTTCGTCTTCCTCGCCGGGATCAATCCCGCGATCGTGCCGCAGAAGATCGGGCAGGCGGCCAATTCCTTCCCGCTGCTGGCTGCGCCGCTGTTCATCCTGATGGGCAACATCATGAATGCGGCGGGCGTGACGGACCGCATCTTCGGCTTCGCGCGGGTCTGCGTGGGCTGGCTGCGCGGCGGCCTCTGCCACGCCAACATCCTCGCCAGCGTGATCTTCGCGGGCATGTCGGGCTCGGCGGTGGCCGATGCGGGCGGCGTCGGCACGCTCGAGATCAAGGCGATGAAGGACGAGGGCTACGACGCGGAGACGGCGGCCGCCATCACGGCGGCAAGTGCCACCATCGGCCCGATCATCCCGCCCTCCCTGCCGATGGTGATCTATGGCGTCTCGGCCGATGTCTCGATCGGCGGGCTGTTCCTGGCAGGCGTGATCCCGGGGCTGCTGATGGCGGGCAGCCTGATGGCGATGGTGACGGTGGTGGCGCGCCGACGCGGCCTGGAACGTTCCCGCTTCCCCGGCCTGCGGGAGCTCTGGGCGGCCTACGCCCGGGCGCATTGGGCGCTGATGACGCCGGTGATCCTGTTCGGCGGCATGATCGGCGGCATCTTCACGCCGACCGAGGCCGCGGCCGTGGCAGCGACCTATGCGCTGGTGCTCGGCGTCTTCGTCTATCGCGACTTCCGCCTGCGCGACCTGCCGGAGCTGATCGTGCAGACGGTGAACACCACCGGCGTGGTGCTGGCGCTGGTGATGACGGCGGCGGCGCTCGGCTGGTGCCTCTCGATCTCGCGCATCCCGCAGACCTTCGGCCCGATGATCGTGGACCTGGTGGGCAACCCGCTGGTCTTCCTGCTGGCGGTCAATGTCGGGCTGCTCGTCGTCGGCTGCTTCATGGAGGCGCTGGCCGCCATGCTGATCCTGATCCCGATCCTGACGCCCGCGGCCGCGCAGTTCGGGATAGACCCGGTGCATTTCGGCCTGGTCTTCGTGCTGAACCTGATGATCGGCACGGTGACGCCGCCGGTCGGCGTGGTGCTGTTCATCACCTCCAAGATCGCGGGCATCAGCTTCGCCGCGATGTCGCGCGCGATCGTGCCGTGGCTGCTGCCCTTGATCGCGGTCCTGCTGGCGACCACGCTGTTCCCGCCGCTCGCCACCTTCCTGCCGAACCTTCTGCTCGGCCGCTAGGGCTGCTTCCGCCCGCCCAGCGCCAGCACGGTGCCGAGCAGCGCCAGCCCCGCCGCCATCGGCGCGAAGCCCGCGAAGCCGAAGGCCGCGATCACCAGCCCGCCCACCGCCGCCGCGGCCAGCCAGCCGATCGAGGCGGAGGTCACGTTCAGCCCCAGCACCGTGCCGCGCACCTCGTCCGGCACGTTGCTCAGCGCCGCCATCAGGCAGGGTCGGGAGACCGAGGCCGCCATGATGAAGGCGAAGCCGAGCGCCGCCGTCGCGACCATGCCGCCCTGCCAGAGGAACAGCGGCAACGCGACGAGGCCGCAGCAGGCCATCGCGCCGGCGAAGGTCAGCATCCGGTTCGGCAGCCGGTCGGCCAATTGCCCGCCGAGCAGCGTGCCGAGGATGTTGCCCAGCGCGAAGATCGCGAGCGGCAGCGCCAGGCCCGCAAGCGAGAGGCCATAGGCCGTCTGCAGGAAGGTCGGGAAGAAGGTGACGGCGAGCGCGTAGCAGCTGCGCTCCGCCACGCCCATGGTCAGCAGGCGCAGCACGCGCGGCGTCATCGCGGCGCGGTAGTCGGTGCGCCGCCGCGTGCCGCCGCCACGCTGCGCGACGGGCCGGCGCGTCGTCAGCAGCATGCCGAGTGCCGCGAGCATCGCCATCGCGCCGACGCAGACGCTGACGCCGCGCCAGCCGATGGAAGCACCGATCCAGGCCGCCCCCGGCACGCCGAGCAGCAGCGCCATGGACTGCCCGGAGAGCGTCCAGCCCAGCGCCCGCCCGCGCTGCCGGTCCGCGACGCGCGACGACACCTCGGAGACGACGGTCGGCGAGATGCAGCCCGCCGCGGCGCCGGCCGCGGTCGCCCAGAAGGCGACGGCCCAGAAACTCTCGGCCAGCGCGGTCGCAACCATGCAGATGGCCAGCGCGACCGGCCCGCCGATCAAAAAGGGCCGCCGCCCGACGCGGTCCGACCAGGCGCCCGCGACCAGCGACGCGACGCCCCAGGAGATCGCGTTCAGCGCCATGATGTTGGCGGTGAGCGACAGGCTCACCGCCAGGTCCTGCGACATCTCCAGAAGGAAGGGCGCGCGGCTGCTGCCGCTCGAGGACAGCGCGAAGAAGGTGAGCGCCGACGCCGCGACAAGCGCCCACGGCAATGGCGGCGGCGCGCTCACCGCGCGGCGCTAGCCGCCATCCACCGACAGCACCTGGCCGCTGATCCAGTTCGCCTGCTCGCTCGCCAGGAACAGCACGCCGTTCGCGATGTCCTGCGGTGTGCCCAGGCGGCGCAGCGCGATGCCCTCCACCAGCGCCTTCTTGCCGGCCTCGCCATAGCCCTCGAACTGCACGATGGTGGACGGGTTGGACAGCACGAAGCCCGGCGCGACGCTGTTCACCGTGATGTTGAACGGCCCGAGCTCGCGCGAAAGCTGGCGCGTCAGCCCGACCAGCGCGTGCTTCGCGGCGCAATAGGCCTGGATGCCGGTCTTGCTCGGCTTCAGCCCAGCGCCGGAGCTGATCGTCACGATGCGCCCGCCGCCGGCCTTCTTCATGCCCGGCACCACCGCGCGCGCCAGGTTGAAGGCGGCATGGGTGTTGATGTCGAAGATCGCGTGCCAGTCCTCCTCCGGCACCTCCTCGACCGGGCGCATCGCCTGGCCGCGCACGCCGCCGGCATTGCAGACCAGCACGCCGACGGGGCCGCCGGTCGCGTCCTCGATGGA
Source organism: Falsiroseomonas sp. RANM36 (assembly GCF_056682175.1). Classification (NCBI taxonomy): domain Bacteria; kingdom Pseudomonadati; phylum Pseudomonadota; class Alphaproteobacteria; order Acetobacterales; family Roseomonadaceae; genus Falsiroseomonas; species Falsiroseomonas sp. RANM36. Next base: position 165,377 of record NZ_JBWXTD010000004.1, on the reverse strand, counting down.
TTTGATCCAACCCGCCGCGGCGCCCTTGGCGGTCAGGTCGAAGGCGGCGGTGGCGATGCCGGTGCCCTGCTTCGTCTCGGCCAGCTCGGCCTCCGAGAGATCGCAGGCGAAGACGCACGCGCCGAGGCGGTCGAAGCTCTGCGCGATGGCGCGGCCGAAGCCGTGGCCGGCGCCGGTGACGGCGACCGTCACGCCGTCGAAGCGGATGTTCATGGAAGATCCCTTGCCAGTTCCGTGAGATTTGCGTCGGACATCGGCCGCTCGCTGCGCTCGCATTGCTTGATCATCGCGATCAGCCTTTCGAGCGTCGGGCAGGCGAGCCCATGCGTCCTGCCGATCGGGATCGCCGCGCCGATCTGCGCATCGGCGGGCGTCGCGCGATGCCGCACCCACAGGTCGCGCCAGATGCCGGAATGCGTCTTGGCGTTGGGCCGGTTGAACGCCTCCAGCGCCGCGACGGATCGGCGCGCGGCGTCTTCCGTGGCGCCGGGCATGAAGGCCGCCGGGTCGAAGCCGTTGAAGCCGAGCGGGCGCACGCCCTCGGCCCGCGCCACCGCCATCACCTCGCCGCACAGCGCGCGGATCAGCGGCAGCAATTCGGGCCGCGCCAGCGTGTCGGCAATGCCCTTCTCGGCCAGGCCCTGCATGTAGAGCAGCGACGAATAGGCCAGCTTGCCCCAGAGATAGCCCCAGATGTTGTCCGTCAGCACCGCATCCGGCTCGAAGGTTTCTGCGAGAAGCGCGTGCAGCGCCTCCACGCGCGGCGTCCGCGCGCCGTCCAGTTCGCCAACCACCACCGCGCCGCGGTTGCCATAGAGGATGCGCCCGGGGCCGAGCCAGTCGGCACCGAAATTGACGAAGGCGCCCATCGTCCGCTCGGCGCCGCAGACCTCGGCGATCACGCGCTCGCACAAGCCGTTCTGCAACGACAGGACATAGCCGTCGGGCGCGAGGTGCGGCAGCAGCTGGCGGCAGGCGGCTTCCGTGTCATGCGTCTTCACGCAGAGGAAGACGCGGCGGAACACGCCCTGCACGGTCGCCGGCGTGAAGGCCGGCGCCGTCACGCCGAAGGCGGCGACCGGTCCCTCGATGGCCAACCCCCGCGCCGGGTCTCGGATGGCGGCGACGTGATCCTCGGCAATATCCACGAAGACCACGGCGTGCCGGGCACGGACGAGATGCGCGCCGACCGTGCCGCCGATCGCGCCGGCGCCCCAGACCAGGATCGGCCCGTGGTCCACGGCATGCCGCGCATGCGCCTTCTCCACGTCCTTCGCCATGCGCCGATCCTCCGCCCGCCTTGCCCGCGCAACCCGCGCATGCGCCGGCCGCGCTTGTGCCGGCCGGTCGCGGCCCGTCAGATGCGACAACGCTAGCCGGGATGGGCGGAAGGTCAATGTGGGCGCCAAGCCCCAGATGAGGCTGTCGGACAATCTGCGCGGCGCGGTGCTTATGGCCGTGGCGGCAGCCATCTTCGCGCTGGAGGCGCTGGTGCTGCGCTGGCTGACCGCGCGCGGCGTGCCGGTGGGCCTGCAGCTCGCCGCGCGCACCGCGGGGCAGCTCGTCTGGGTGGCGCCCATCGTGATGGCGATGGGGCCGCGCGTCTTCCGGACGCAACGCCTGCCCATGCACCTGGCGCGCGGCGCCTCCTCGCTGACCTGCTGGGGCCTCTACTATCTCTCCCTGACGATGCTCGACCTGGCGACGGCCACGGCACTGAGCTTCACCGCGGTGATGATCACCGCGCTGCTCGCGGGCCCGATGCTGGGCGAGCGTGTGGGCGGCTGGCGCTGGGCAGCGGCGGTGATCGGCTTCGCCGGCATCCTCGTGATGCTGCGGCCGGGCGGGGGCGCGGATCCGCTCGGCGCCGCCGTCGCCATCGCCAGCGCAATCGCCTGGTGCGGCATCACGCTGACCTCGCGCAGCCTGACGCTGACGGACGGCACGGCGACGATCATGGCCTGGGTCGGGCTCACCACCTTCCTCGGCGCGCTGCCGGTCGCCTTCCTCGCCTGGACGCCGATCGGGCTGGTGGACGCCGTGGTGCTGGCAACCATCGCGCTCGTCACGCCCTCCTTGATCTGGCTGACCACGGAGGCGCTGCGTCATGGCGAGGCCTCCGCCATCGCGCCGCTGCAATATCTGCGCCTGCCGCTGCTGGCGCTGGCCGGCTGGCTGGCCTGGGGCGAGGCGCCGGATGGCTGGTCCTGGCTCGGCATGGCGGCCATCCTCGCCGGTGCGCTGCTGGTCACCGTGGTGGAGGCGCGGCGGCGATGACGCCGATGACGAAGGCGGCGCTGCTCGCCGTCGCCTCCGCCTTCTTCTTCAATCTCGAGACCGTGGTCGCGAAGGCGATCACGGAGGCGCCGCTGGCCACCATCGTGCTGGCCCGCGCCGTCGGGCAGCTTGCCTGGGCGATGCCCGCCTTCCTGCGCGATCCCTGGGGCGTGGCGCGGACCGGCCAGCTGAAGCTGAACCTGCTGCGCGGCGGGCTCTCCGGCATCTCGTGGTACATGTATTTCCTCTCCTTCTCGATGCTGCCGCTGGCGACCGCGACGGTGCTGTCCTTCACCTCCGTCCTGTTCGTCACCGCGCTGGCAGGGCCGGTGCTGGGCGAGACGGTGCGCTGGCGGCGCTGGACCGCGACGCTGGTGGGCTTCGCCGGCGTGCTGGCGATCGTCCGCCCGGGCGCGGTCGAGGTCGGCTGGCCGGTGGCGGCGGCGATCGGCTCCGCCTTCCTCGGGGCGGGCATCGTGCTGACGACCAAGATGCTGGCGCGCAGCGAGCGCACCATCACCATCATGTTCTACATCGGGCTGGTCACCACGCTGATGACGCTGCCGGTCGCCTGGCCCGGCCTCGCCTGGCCGGGCTGGCGCGATTTCGGCCTGCTGATCCTCACCGGCACATGCGGGCCCTTCGCGATGGTCCTCTGGATCAACGCGCTGCGCCTGGCCGATGCCAGCGTCGTCGCGCCGATCGGCTATGTGCGCCTGGTCTTCGCCGCGGCCTTCGGCGTGCTGCTGTTCAACGAACTGCCGGACGCCTGGCTCGGCCTCGGCGCGGCGCTGATCGTCGGCAGCGCGCTCTACATCACGCGGCGGGAGGCGAAGGTCGCCCGGCGCAAGGCGGGGCCCCCGGTGGCGGCCCCCGGCCCGCCCCGCAAAAACCCGCCCCCGGCGGGGAGC
>NZ_JBWXTD010000004.1:160475-162089 GCF_056682175.1 Falsiroseomonas sp. RANM36 | reverse complement strand
CTCCACGGCCGGCGGCGGGGCCGGGGGGGGGGGCGCGCCCCCCCCCCCGGGGGGCGGCGGCGGCGCACGAAGCCGCCGATCGTCGCCGTGCGCTTGGTGGAGGGCCAGAGCTTCAGCTCCCAGCCGCGTTCCCGGCACCAGAGGTCGAGGTCGATCATCTTCGCCCCGGCCTCGACCTCCACCACGCCGTCCACGATCCCGACCGGCGCCGCCATCGCGGTCATGTCGAGCAGCACGCCGCCTTCGAGCGGCACGCATTGCCCGTAATTGCCCGTGCCGCCGCCGCGCACGGTCACCGGGATGCGCCGCGCCTGGCAGGCGGCGAGCACGCGCAGCACCTCCGCCTCGTCCCGCGGGCGCGCGATCAGCTCGGCGGCCTTGCCGTCGAGCTGGCGCTTCAGGATCGGGCTGTACCAGTAGAAGTCGCGGCTCTTCTGCCGCAGCAGCGCGCGGTCCGTCGCCAGCTCCATGCCGGCGAGGTCCGCGGCGAGGCCGGCGATGTCATGCATCCGGATCGGGCTCGTTCGCCAGCCAGGCCTCCACGTCGAAGGCCGCCACTTCGGACCACAGCGCGGCCATCTTCTCCGCCGCGTAGTCCAGGATCTCCTCGCCCTGCGCGGCGGTGGCGGCGGATGCGTCGCCGACCGCGCCGGCCGGGTTCAGGTCCTGCGCCTGCCAGGCGAGCGGCGCGCCGGCCGCCGGCGCGCCGCGGGGCGCGGCGCCGGCCATCCCGGCATATCAGCGAAGCGGGCCGATTCAGACCTCGGGGGCTGAAGCCCCTCCGGTCATCGGCCCGCCTCAGCGCAGGGCGGGCGACGACAGCGCGGAGTCCAGCGCCGACGACTCCAGCCCGAAGTCGCGATAGCCCTGGCGGAGATGCGCGACATACCAATCCGCCGGCGGGCCGGGGCGATGGACCTGCTCCACATAGGTCCAGGCCTCCGTAGCGCCGCCGATCGCTTCCGGCAGGCGGATGCGGATGCGCCGGTAGATGCCGAGCGCCGTCCCCTCCGCGACATCCAGCGCGCGCAGATGCCGCGGCGTGACGCGCCAGAGGCCGAGCGGCACGAAGGCCGCCTCGTCCCGCAGGATCGAGGCGTAGCGGTTCACCACAAGCCGCCATCCCGGCAGCAGCGCGGCGCCGAGCGGCTCCGCGCCGGGGCAGCGCGACGCGTGGCGCATCCGCGCATGGTCGAGGTTGCTGCCGTAGGCGGCGTAGAGCGTCGGCGCGTCCATCGCCGGAGAGCCTCGCCCCGCTGCGCGCTTCGGGCAAGGATCGCGCGATGATCGTCGCGCTGCAGGCCTTGCCGCTGCTGCTGCTGGTGGCCCTGCTCGTCTCCGGCCGGGCCGGGCCGGTGCCGGCGGTGCTCGCCGCGCGCCTGGCCGCCCTGCCGGCGGTGCGGCTGACATTGCCGGACGGCGCCGCGCCCGCCGGTTTCCTCGCGGAGGAGACGCTGCGCGGCGCCTTCCTGGCGATGAAGCCGATCGGCGTCGTGGCCGGCGGGCTGCTGTTCCACGCGGCGGTGCAGCGCGGCCCGGCCGACGGCGCCCCCGGCCCGGGCCCCCCCCCGGGCCGCCCGGGGGCCCCCCAGCGGGCCCGCGCCCGGCGGGGCC
>NZ_JBWXTD010000004.1:152988-160375 GCF_056682175.1 Falsiroseomonas sp. RANM36 | reverse complement strand
GCGCCCCGCCCGGGCGTGGACGCGGAGCGGCGGCGGGGCCGGGGGGCGGCGGTCCCCCGGGGGGGGGCCGCGGGGCCCGGCCGACGGCGCCGCGGCCCTGGCCACGCCGCGGCGCATCCTGGTCGCCACGCTGCTGGCCGGCGCCTTCCTGGAGAGCGTGACCGGCTTCGCGGTCGGCGCGGTCTTCGCGCTGGCGGCGCTTCGGGGGATGGGGCTTCGCGGCGCGCCGGCGGGCGCGATGGCGCTGCTCTCGCTGAGCCTGGTGCCCTGGGGCGGGCTCGGCCCCGGCACGGCGCTCGGCGCGGCGCTGGTCGGACTGCCGGCGCAGGCGGTGGCCTTCGCGACCGCCTGGCCGAACGCCGTCTGGTATCCGCTGCTCGGACCCGTGCTGTGGCGGCTCTGCGCCGCGGCGGGCATTGCCGTGCCGCCGGCCGAGCGGCTGGCGCAGATGCTCATCCTCTGCGCGGTCGCGGCGCTGCTGCTGCTCTGCCACGCGCTGTTCCCCTTCGAGGCCGCGGGGATCGTCGCCACCGGGCTGCCGCTTCTGCTGCTGCTCTGGCGCCTCGATCCGCCGCGGGGCAGGGCAGGGTGGCACGCCGCGATGCGGACGCTGGCGCCCTATGCCGGGCTGACCGTGGCGCTGCTCGCGGCGCGCGGCTGGGCGGGCGCGCCCGCCTGGACGCCCTTCGGCGACCTGCCGGGCGTGCCGCTGACGCATGTGGCGGTGATCCTCTGGCTGGTGTCGGCCGCGCTGCTGCTGCGGCTGCCGGACGGCGTGGCGCGCGCCAGGGGCGCGCTGCTGCGGGCGCGGCGCCCGGCGCTGGCGATGCTGCTCTATGTGATCCTGGCGCGCTGGCTGGCGGGTTCGGGCGTGGCGGGATCGCTGGCCGAGGCGCTGGCCGCGGCACTCGGGCCGCTCGCGCCCTATGCCGTGCCGGTGCTCGGCCTGGCGTCCGGCATGGTGACGGGCAGCAATGTCGGCTCCAGCGCGGCGCTGATGGCGGTGCAGGCGGCGCTGGGGCGGGCGGCGGGCCTGCCGGAGCTTCTGGCACCCGCCCTGCACAATTTCGCGGGCTCCGCCGGCGCCGGCATGTCCTTCGCGGTCACCGCGATGATCTGCGGCCTGCTGGCCGACGGCACGCGGCCGGCGCAGCTCTGGCGGTTGCTGCTGCCCTCGATCGCGCTGGTGCTGGCGATCGGGTGGCTCGCCGTGGCGGTGGGGCGGTAGGGCGCCGCTCAGCCGCGCAGCAGCCCGCCCATCGGCGCGACCGCGTCGCTGCCCGGGAAGGCCTGTGCGACGGCCGCGCGCGGCAGGCCGAGATGGCCGGCCAGCAGCGCCTTCGCGACCGCCCGGAGGTCGGCGGTGGGCTGCAGGTCGCGATTCTCGAGCAGCGTATCCGGCGCGAGGCCGGGCCAGTCCGCCACTACGCGCCCGCCGCGCACCGCCCCGCCCGCCAGCAGCGCCACGCCGGCGGTGCCGTGGTCGGTGCCGGCATTGCCGTTGGACCGCGCCGTGCGGCCGAACTCGGTCACCACCAGCACCGCGGTCCGCCCCCAGTGCGCGCCGAGCGCGGCCTTCAGCTCCCCGAGCCCCGCATCGAGGGCGCGCAGCGGGCCGAGGATGTTGTTCGCCTGGTTCACATGCGTGTCCCAGCCGCCGAGCTCCAGCACCGCCACGCGCGGGCCGTTCGGCTCGGCCAGAAGCTGGCCCGCGGCCGCCGCCAGGCGGGGGAATTGCGCACGGCCGCGATCGCGGCTCGGCTCGCCGAGCGCGCTGGCCGCGAAGCCGCGGGCCCGAAGCCCTTCCGCGAAGACCGGGCCGAGCTGCGCATCCGCGGCATGCAGCGCGGCAAGCCGGGCGTAGAGGTCGGGGGAGGGGTGCTCCACCCCCGCAGGGAACCAGGCGCCGACCGGCGTCGGCCCGCGCATCAGCAGCGGCACGCTGGTGCCCACCGCAAGCCCGGCGCGGGCCTCCGCCGGGTTGGGCAGGGCGGAGAGGGCGCGGTTCAGCCAGCCGCTCGACAGCCGCTGCTCGGCGCCGCTCTCCAGCATGTCCTGCGCATCGAAATGCGAGCGGCTGCGATAGGGGCCGGCGATGGCGTGCAGCAGCAGCGCCTCGTCCGCCGCGTACATCGCGTGCAGGTTGGCGAAGTCCGGGTGCAGGCCGAAGCGGCCGCCGAGGTCGAGCAGCCCGCCCTCCTGCCCGGGCTCGGGCAGCGCCAGCGGCGCGCGGATCTCCCGCAGGCCGGGATCGGCATAGGGCTGCACGGCGTAGAGCCCGTCCATCGCGCCGCGCTGCAGGATCACCACGAAGCGCCGCTCGCCCGGAAGCTGGGCGAAGGCGGCACGCGTGCGGCCCAGCACCAGCGCCGTGCCGAGGCCGAGCAGCAGGCTCCGCCGGCCGAGCGAGAAGGAGGCGTGGCTCATCGGTGCATGAACTCCGGGCTGCCGATCAGCAGCGTCGCGGCATCGCGGACCGACCCCGCGCCGCGCATCGCCCCGACCGTCTCGGCGCGCGCCAGGGGGCCGAGTGCCGCGGCGACGACGCCCGGCAGATCGGTGACGCCGGCGCGGCCGGCGAGGGTGTAGGCCCAGTCCACCCGGCGCATCACCGCCTCCGGCGTCGCCCAGGCTTCGGCGATGTCGGGCCAGCCATTCGGTTGCGGCGCCATCCAGAGCGGCTGGTTGATGCCGATCAGCCCGTTCAGCACCAGCTCGGCCCGCTGCTCCGTCACGCCGAGGGCCCGGCCGGCGGCCAGCACGAAATCCTGCGGTGCGCGGAACTTCGCCAGCGGCGGGTCCCAGGCCTGCGGCAGCGCGATGAGCGCCAGCGCCACCGCGCCCAGGTCGCCATCCGTCTCCCGCAGCACCGTCTCCAGCGCGCGCACCGCCTCGGGCGGCGGCGAATCCGCAACGAAATGCCGCGCCAGCTTCGCGGCCAGGAAGCGCCAGGTAGCGGGCTGCGCGGCGAGGAAGCGCAGCGCCGCCTCCTGGCTCTCGGCGCCTTCCTCGAAGCGGCGGCCCATCAGGTATTTCGGACCGGGCTCATGCGCGGCGGGCTGCCACTGGAAGTCGAAGGGCGGCCGGTCGGTCGCCACCCGCCAGCCGGTCAGGATCTTCGCCAGTTCCTGCACATCCCCCTGGGTGTAGCCGCCGGCTGGGGAGAGGGTGTGCAGCTCCAGCACCTCCCGCGCCAGGTTCTCGTTCAGCCCGAAGCGGCCGCCACGGGCGACGCGGCTGTTCGGCCCGACGGAGAGGTTGTTGTTCAGGTAGATCAGCATCGCCGGGTGGCGCGTCACCGCCACCAGCATGTCGGCGAAGCGGCCGGTGACATGTGGGCGGATCGCATCGTGCTCCAGCGCCGCCGGAAGGATCGCCATCGCACCGCCGCGGCGAGCCGTGGTGAAGTGGTTGGCCCAGAAATCCACCAGCCGGTCCCGGAAGGGCTGCGGCGAGGCCAGCCGCCACGCGGCCCAGGCGGCGGTCTCGCGCCGGATCAAGCCGGGAAGGGGGGTGCTGTCCGGCAGGACGACGCCATGCCCCTCCAGCGCTGCGCGGTACTGCGGCGCGCGGCTCTGGGCGATGCCGGCGGCCTCGTCGCGGAGGACCAGGTGCGACAGCTGGGCGATGATGGCCTCGGAAGCCGTCAGGCCGGGCGGCGCTGCGCCGGGGGCGCGCACCTGCTCCGCCAACCAGGCCTCCGGCGTTTCGGGCGGCGACTCGCCGAGGCGCAGGCCCAGCCCGAAGCGGATCGCGGCGATATGACTGCGGATGCTCACCCCTCCAGCCTAGCACGACGGCGCCGCCGGTCGCGCAGGAGCCGGCGCGGGCGCCGTAACGAAGGGTGACGCGGGCGCCGTGCCCCGCGCCGGCGACAGTGTGGCCATGCGGCCGCACCGTGCGGCTTCGGCGGATACGCGCTTGCAAAACCGGGCCGGAGAGGGCATCTCCGCGCCGCACATAGCTGATTCGGCACTATCGGGCGGGCACCTGGGGCGGAAAGGCCCCTGGGGACGTCCGCTTTCGTCCATGGAGGCCCGTCGTGGCGCGCACCCCGCTCGAGAAGATCCGCAACATCGGCATCACGGCGCATATCGACGCCGGCAAGACCACCACGACCGAGCGCATCCTCTATTACACCGGCAAGTCCCACAAGATCGGTGAGGTGCACGACGGCAACACCACGACCGACTACATGGAGCAGGAGCGCGAGCGGGGGATCACCATCACCTCGGCCGCCGTGACCGCCGTGTGGAAGGACCACCGGATCAACATCATCGACACGCCCGGCCACATCGACTTCAACATCGAGGTGAACCGCTCGCTACGCGTGCTGGATGGCGCCGTCTTCATCATCGAGGGCGTGGCCGGCGTGCAGCCGCAGTCCGAGACCAACTGGCGTCTCGCGGACCGCTACAACGTCCCGCGCATCATCTTCATCAACAAGCTCGACCGCACCGGCGCCGACTTCTACCGCGCCGCCGCGACGCTGACCGAGAAGCTCGGCATCAACTGGGTTGCGCTGCAGCTGCCGATCGGCATCGAGGACACCTTCAAGGGCGTGGTGGACCTGGTCGAGATGAAGGCGATCGTCTGGAAGGGCGACGAGCTCGGGGCGCAGTACGAAGACGCGCCGATCCCCGACGACCTGAAGGACAAGGCCGCCGAGTACCGCCAGAAGCTGCTCGACACCGTCGTCGGCGTGGATGAGGCCGCGATGGAAGAGTATTTCGACAAGGGCGACGTCTCTATCGAGACGCTGAAGCGCTGCATCAAGAAGGGCACGATCACCGGCGAATTCCGCCCCGTGCTCTGCGGCACCGCCTTCAAGAACAAGGGCGTGCAGCCGCTGCTCGACGCCGTGCTCGACTACCTGCCGAGCCCGGTGGACATCGAGGGCATCAAGGTCGCCCCGGAAGAGGGCCAGGACGAGACCGCGGAGCGCCGCGTGATCCCGGCTGACGAGAACGCGCCCTTCGCCGGCCTGGCCTTCAAGATCATCAATGATAAATACGGCAACCTGACCTTCGTGCGCGTGTACCGCGGCGTGCTGCGCTCCGGCGACACGGTGCTGAACACGACCAAGGAGGGGAAGGAGCGCGTCGGCCGCATGTTCCAGATGCACGCCGACAAGCGCGAGGAGATCAAGGAGGTCTTCGCCGGCGACATCGCGGCCTTCGTCGGCCTGAAGGACACCGGCACGGGCGACACGCTCGCCTCCGCCGAGGACCCGGTGGTGCTGGAGCGCATGGCCTTCCCGGTGCCGGTCATCGACATCTCGGTCGAGCCGAAGACCAAGGAAGGCGTCGAGAAGATGACCCTCGGCCTGCAGAAGCTCGCCGGCGAGGACCCCTCGCTGCGCCTGCGCACCGACCAGGAGAGCGGCCAGACCATCCTCTCCGGCATGGGCGAGCTGCATCTCGAGATCATCATCGACCGCCTGAAGCGCGAATACGGCGTGGACGCCAATATCGGCGCGCCGCAGGTCGCCTACCGCGAGACGATCACCAAGCCGCACACCGAGACCTATACCCACAAGAAGCAGTCGGGCGGCTCGGGCCAGTACGCCGAGGTGAAGATCGAGTTCGAGCCGCTGGAGCGGAACCAGGGCATCGTCTTCGAGAACGGGGTGGTCGGCGGCGCCGTGCCGAAGGAATACATCCCGGCGGTCGAGAAGGGCATCAAGGTGCAGGCCGACACCGGCGTGCTCTCGGGCTTCCCGACGGTGGACTTCAAGTACCGCCTGGTGGACGGCAAGTACCACGACGTCGACTCCAGCGCGCTGGCCTTCGAGATCGCCGCCAAGGCCTGCTTCCGCGAGGGCATGAAGAAGGCCGGTCCGGTGATCCTGGAGCCGATCATGGATGTTGAGGTGACGACGCCCTCCGACCATGTCGGCGACGTGGTGGGCGACCTGAACCGCCGCCGCGGCGTGATCCAGAGCCAGGACATGGCCGGCACCAGCGTGATCGTGCGCGCCCATGTGCCGCTGAAGGAGATGTTCGGCTACATCTCGAACCTGCGCGGCATGACCAAGGGCCGCGCGAGCTTCTCGATGCAGTTCCACCACTACGATCCCGTGCCGCGCAACGTCGCGGACGAGATCATGAAGAAGAGCGCCTGACGCTTTTCTTCACGCGCCTCGCCTCTCCCTCCCCCGCGCTGCGGGGGAGGGCCGGGGTGGGGGCCGCACCAGCCTTGCGATAGCCGGGCCGTTCAGCCCTTCTTCCGCGCCGCCAGCGCCTTCGGTGCCTTCGGCGGCAGCGCCGCCACATAACGGGCGGCGAGCGCGATCCACGCCTCCAGCCCCGCATCCTCCGCCGCGTCCGGGTTCACCAGCACGAAGCCGCGCATCGGCTTGCCGGTGAAGTCCATGATGCGTGCGCCCGGCCGCGTAAGCGCCTCCGCCTCCAGTTCCCGCCCCACTCGGAACATGAAGCTGTCCTTGGCGATGCCGCAGAGCATGTTGCCGTTCAGCATCCAGCAGATGCCGCCGAACATCCGCTTCTCGACCAGCCCACGCCGCCGCGCCAGCGCACGGCGCATCATGTCCGCGAGATGCGGGTCGGCCGGCATGGCCGCTCAGCGCCGCATGAAGTGCGGCGCGATCACCTCCAGCACCAGCGTGCCGTCGCTCTCCTTCGCCACCAGGTAGCGCAGCTTCACCACCGCCAGGTGCGGCTTGCTGCGCATCGGCCGCACCTCCACCACCACCACGCGCATGGTCACCGGCGTGTCGGGCTCGAGCGCGGCCGTCCACTTCACCTCCGCCCCGCCGGCTCCCTCGTTGATCCCGGAGATGACGCCGCTGCGCAGCAGGTGCCCGACGCTGGCGGCGAAGGTGTGCACCCCACTCGCCACCAGCCGGCCGAACAGGGAATCCCGCGCCGCCGCCTCGTCCAGGTGGAAGGGCTGCGGGTCGAAGCGACGGGCGAATTCGATCACCTCCTCGCGCGGCAGCACGAAGCCGCCGAGGTCGAAGGTCTGGCCGGGATGGAGCTCGTCGGCGGAGCGGATCGGCGTCATGCGCCCGACGCTACGGGAGGCTCCCGCTTGCCGCCAGGGGCAAGGCGCCGATAGGCTTGCGCCAGAGCAACAAGGGGGGAGGACGGACATGCGTCGTCGCGACATGCTGATCATCGGGGCCGGGGCGCTGGCGGCGCCTTCGGTGCGGGCGCAGGGCGCGTGGCCGGCCCGGCCTGTGCGGCTGGTGGTGCCCTACATCCCGGGCTCGGCCCCCGACGTGATCGCCCGCAACCTCGCCGAGCGGATCGGGGCCGAGATCGGCCAGTCGGTGGTGATCGAGAACCGCGGCGGGGGGGGGGGGGGGCGCCGCGGCGCCAAAACCCCCCCCCCCCCCCCCCCCCGCGCGGCCCCCCCGCCCCGC
>NZ_JBWXTD010000004.1:151748-152888 GCF_056682175.1 Falsiroseomonas sp. RANM36 | reverse complement strand
GCCCGCCTCTCCCCTCCCCCCCCCCCCCCCCCCCCCCCCCCCCCGCGCCGGACGGCTACACCATCCTGCTCGGCACCAATGCGCTGCTGACCAACCAGGCGCTGACCAGCCGCCGGCTCGGCTACGACACCTTCCGCGACTTCGTGCCGATCACGGTGGCCTTCGCCATGCCGCACTGCCTGGTGGTGTTGCCGCGCGGCCCGGCGACCACCGCGGCGCTGATCGCCGATCTGAAGGCCAATCCCGGTCAGCCCTATGCCAGCGGCGGCAACGGCTCCGGCGCGCATCTGGCGACCGAGCTGTTCAAGTCGGCCGCGCAGGTGCAGGCGACGCATGTGCCGTTCCGCGGCGCGCCGGAGATCGTCAACAACGTGCTGTCGGGCACGGTGCTGTTCGGCTTCCCGACGCTGGCCACGGTGACCGAGCTGATCCGCACCGGGCGGCTGCGCGGCCTCGGCGTCACCTCCGCCCAGCGCAATCCCGCCCTGCCCGACGTGCCGACCATCAGCGAGACGCTGCCGGGCTTCGAGCTGGTCTCCTGGTTCGCGATCATGGGCATCGCCGGCATGCCGCAGGAGGCCGTCACGCGCATCAATGCCGCGGTCCAGGCCGCGTTGGCCGATCCCGCCTTCCGTGCGCGCACCACGGCGGATGGCAGCATCGCGGTCGGCATGGGGCCGGAGCAGTTCGCCACCTTCCTGCGCAGCGAGGCGGAGAAATGGGGCGAGGCGGTGCGCATCAGCGGCGCCAAGGTGGACTGAGCCCGGGCGTTCAGGCGCCCCAGAGCGCCGCTTGCCGCCAGGGAGGCGGGACGAGGAGCGTCCCCCCCCCCCGCGGGCGGCGGGGGGGCGCATCTGGTGGAGGTCGGCGCCCGGGGCGGCGCGACGTCGCGCCGGATGTCACCGGCCTCATCGCGTAGCACGCGGCCGGCCGGCGGGCTGGACAGGCGGCCGGCGGCGCAGGACGCTGGCGGCACCGATCCGACGGGAACGCCGCATGTCCGAGCCCATCCTCCGCGCCGCCGAGGCGCTGCTCGCCGTCCGCCACGGCGCACCGCCGATCCCCGGTCTCGGCGCCGCGCCGCCCGCCCCCCCGGCCGCCCCCAGGGCGCGCCCCCCCCCGGGCAGGCGCCCCCCCCGC
>NZ_JBWXTD010000004.1:147608-151648 GCF_056682175.1 Falsiroseomonas sp. RANM36 | reverse complement strand
GCGCACCCCGATGCGCGCGTAATAGGCCGGGCTCCCCAGCACCAGCACATGGCCGACGCCGTCCGGGCGCAGCCGCGCCAAGCCCTCGCCGACCAGCGCCCGGCCGATCCCGCGCCGCCGCAGGCCAGGGGCGACGGCCAGCGGGCCGAGCAGCGCCACGCGCGGTCCGGCCGGGGTGAGGCCGCACTCCGTGAAGGCAACATGCCCGGCAATCTCGCCGTCATGCAGCGCGACGAGGGAGAGCACCCCGAGCGCCGCAAGCTCCGCCACCAGCGGCCGCAGATCCTCCTGCGGGAAGGCGGCCGCGTAGAGCGCGGCGATGCTCGGCGCGTCCGCAGGCCGCGCCGCGCGGATGCTTGCCGCCAAGGTCAGCGCCGGGCGGCGCGCAGCAGCCCCCGGCCGAGCATGATGCCCCAGACCAGCAGCGTCGCGACGCCGAGCGTGCCCGCGATCGGGCGGGCGAAGAAGTCCAGGTAGTGGCCGTCCGCCTTGATCATGGATTGCACGAAGGTCTGTTCCAGCATCTCGCCGAGCACGAGGCCGAGGATCAGCGGCGCCACCGGGATGCCGTGCGATTCGAGGAACCAGCCGACCAGGCCCATCGCGAGCATCAGCACCACGCCGTAGAGGCTGTTGGTGATGGCGAAGCTGCCGACCACGCAGAACAGCAGGATCACCGGCAGCAGCACGTTGCGCGGCGTGCGCAGCACCTGCCGCGCGCTCTTGATCGCCGCCCAGCCGAGCGGAAGCATGATCAGGTTGGCCAGGACGAAGATCAGGAACACCGCGTAGATGAATTGCGGGTTCTCGTTGAACACGGTCGGGCCCGGGTTCATGCCCTTCATGTAGAGCACGCCCACCACGATCGCGGTGATGGAATCGCCCGGGATGCCGAAGACGAGCGCCGGGATCCAGGCGCTGCCGACCGCGGAGTTGTTCGCCGAGGTCGCGGAGACGATGCCCTCCACATGGCCGGTGCCGAACTTCTCCGGCTCGCGGGAGAAGCGCTTCGACACGGCGTAGGAGATCCAGGCGGCGATGTCCGCGCCGGCGCCGGGCAGCGCCCCGATCACCGTGCCGATCGCGCTGCCGGTCAGGAAGTTGCCCCAGTAGCGCCGGAACACCGCCCCGAGCCCGCGGAAGATGTTGCCGACCTGATCCACCACCGCATGGCCGACATCGCGCGCCGAGATCGCGCCGCGCAGCAATTCGCTGACCGCGAACATGCCGATCAGCGTCGGGATGAAGCTGACGCCCTGCATCAGCTCCACCTCGTTGAAGGTGAAGCGCGGGAAGCCGGCCGAGGGATCGATGCCCACGGTGGCCAGCAGCAGCCCGAGGAACAGCGAAAGAAAGCCCTTCACCGCATCGGCGTTGGTCAGGAACACCGCGCAGGTCAGGCCGAGGCAGGCGAGCCAGAAATACTCGAAGGAGGAGAAGTTGATCGCGACTTCGGCCAGGGCCGGCGCGGCGACGATCAGCACCGCCACGCCGATCAGGCCGCCGGCCGCCGAGAAGACGAGGTTCACGCCCATGCACAGGTTGAGCTGGCCGTTGCGCGTCATCGCATAGGCCTCGTCGGCATAGGCGGCGCTGGCCGGCGTGCCGGGCATGCGCAACATCGCCGCCGGGATGTCGCCGGCGAAGATCGCCATCGCGGTCGCCGCGACGATCGCGCCGAGCGCCGGCACCGGGTCCATGAAGAAGGTCACCGGCACCAGCAGCGCGGTCGCCATGGTCGCCGTCAGACCCGGCATCGCGCCGACGAACATGCCGAACATCGCCGCGACGAGGATGACGAGCAGCACGAAGGGGTCGAAGACCAGCCCGAAGGCCTGCACTATCGCGTCCACGGCGCGGCCCTCACAGGAAGGGGTCCATCAGCCCGCGCGGCAGCGGCACGCGCATCATCCCGGCGAAGAACCAGTGCACCACCAGCGTCACCGCGGCGGCGACCGGCAGCGCCACCACCAGGCGGGTGCGGAACCACAGGAACAGCGCCATCAGGATCAGGAAGGCGGTCGGGATGAAGCCGAGCGCATCGGCGGCCAGGATGTAGAACACCACCGCCAGCGGCATCAGCAGGAAGGAGATCACGCGCGCCGGCTCGCGCGTCCAGCCTTCGAAGGTCAGCAGCGGCTGGCGCACGCGCAGGCCGCGCAGCACCAGCAGCGCGCTGCACAGGCCGATGCCGGCGGCCAGGATGCGGGGGAACAGGTTCGGCCCATAGTCCTGGCCCGGAAAGGCGGGGAAGAAGCTGGTGAGCCACCACACCCACCCCGCGAAGCCCAGCAGCAGCACGCCGAGCAGCGAATCGTTCAATCGCACGCCCGGCGCGCTCCTTCCCTGCGGGCGGTCCGATTCACGGCTCCGGCCTCAGGCGCGTGCCGATCGGACCGCGGCGATCAGCCGCGCGCGAGCCCCGCGCCGCGCATCGCCTCGCCCATCGCCCGGTCGCCCGCGGCCATGAACTGCGCGAAGCCGGCCGGATCGGCATAGACCGTGCCGAAGCCGCGCTGCGACATGAACTGCTTGAACTCAGGGTTGTCGTAGGCGCGCTTGATCGCCGGCACGAGCACGGAGGTGACGGAATCCGGCAGGCCCTTCGGACCCGCGATGCCGCGCCAGGCGCCGACCGAGTAGTTGATGCCGAGCGTCTCGTTCAGCGTCGGCACATTGGCGAATTGCGGGTTGCGCTGCGGCGCCATGATCGCCAGGGCCTTGGCGCGGCCCGCATCGATCATCGCGCGCGCCTCCGGCACCGAGCAGGTGACGATGTCCACGCCGCCGGCCGCGAGTTCCTGCATCGCCGGCGCCGCGCCGTTGGACGGCACCCAGCGGACATGGTCGCCCTTGAGGCCCATCGCCTGCAGCCAGCCCACCAGCGCCAGATGCCAGATGCCGCCCTGGCCGGTGCCGGAGGCCTTGAAGGTGCCGGCGGGGCGGGACTTGATGGCATCCGCCAGCGCCTTGATGTCCGCGAAGGGCGAGTTGGAACCCACCTGCACGCCGGGCGGATCCTCGTTCATCAGCGCCAGCGGCGTGTAGCTTTCGGGGTTGAGCTGGGTCAGCCCCTGCCAGTGCATCATCGTGATCTCGACCGTGATCATCCCGATCGTGTAGCCGTCGGGTGCGGCCGTCGCGATCGCGCTGTGGCCGACCACGCCGGAGCCGCCGGTGCGGTTCACCACGTTCACCGGCTGGCCCAGATCCTTCTCGAGCAGGGTGGCGACGATGCGCGCCGTCGCGTCGGTGCCGCCGCCGGCGCCCCAGGGCACGACCATCTGGATCGGGCGGTTCGGGAAGCGGCCCTGCGCCAGGGCGGGCATCGCCAGCAGACCGCTCGAGGCGGCGAACAGGGTGCGGCGGGTCAGGCGGGCGGACATGACAGCTCTCCTCCATTGCGCCGCCGGTTGCGCCCGGCGCGCTTGGCGGAGAGGCTAGGCCGGCTTGCGCCCGCGCATCAAGCCGGCGGCGGCGCCTCGGGCCGGACCACCAGCAGGGTGCCGTCCACCGCCTCCACCCGCACGACGCTGCCGGGCTCCGGCATCGTCACGCCGCGCGGCAGCCGCGCCGGCCAGTCGCTGTCGCCGAGCCGCACGCGCAGCCCGCCCCCTTCTGCCGCAACCACCACGGCATGGCGGCCCGCCAGCCCGGCTTCGGGCGCGTTCACCCGGTGCGAAGGGCCGCCGCGCGGCCGCACCTTCAGGGAGATGCCGATGCCCGCGGCAAGCAGTGCCAGGAACAGCGCCACCGCCCCGGCGAAGCCGGGGGCGACGGTCAGCAGCGCGAGCCCGGTGCCGATCGCCGCGATCCCCGTCCACAGCAGATAGACCCCCGGCAGCAGCAGTTCCGCGCCGAGCAGCGCGAGGCCGACCAGGATCCAGATCAGCCCCGGTTCCATGGATTCCCGCCCGGCGCCGGCGCGGCCCGCGGCGCGCCCCGCGCCACCCCCCCCCCCCCCGCCCCCCCCCACACCCACGCCCGCCCCCCCCCCCCCCCCCCCCCCCCGCCTTCCCAATGCCCCCAGACCCCGCCCG
>NZ_JBWXTD010000004.1:140296-147508 GCF_056682175.1 Falsiroseomonas sp. RANM36 | reverse complement strand
CCGCCCCCCGCCGCCCGCACCCCGGCCGCCGCCGCGGGCGCCGCCCCCCGCGGCGCCCCCCGGGCCACCCGCGCGGGGGCGCCGCCGGGCGGCAACTCGATGATCTCCGCCTGATCGAGGCCCGCCGCCTCGGCGAGGGCATGCAGCGCGCGCGACGACCACAGGCTGCAATGATGCGGCGGCGCGTTCAGCGCGAAGTTCGGGATCGCGGTGGTGCTGGAGGGCCAGAGCGGCACGCCGAGCATCACCAGCCCGCCCGGCCGGACGCAGCGCGCCAGGTCGCGCGCGAAGCCGAGCGGATCGGGCAGATGCTCCATCACCTGGAAGGCGACGCCGGCGTCATAGGCGCCCGCATGCGTCGCGGCGTGTTCCGCGACGGTCTCGGCGCGGATGTCGCGGCCCGCCGGCGCCGCGCCGGCGAAGAAGGGATCGAGCCCGACATGCCGCGCCGCGGGGATCGCCGCCGCGAAGCCGCCGGTGCCGCAGCCGGCATCCAGCACCCGCATCCCCGGCGCGATGCGCGAAGCCGCCGCCCCGGGCCGCCCCGGGGGGGCCCCCCGCCCGCGGGGGGGGGGGGCCCACGGCCGCATGCGGCCCGGGCGGATGCGTCATGCGAAGAGCGAGCGCGGGCCTCTGGCCTGCGCCCTCGGGATGAACGCCGTGTCGGCAGCGGTCTCTCGGGCGTCGGGTCCGGCGCTACAGGTCGCCCAGAAGCCGCGGCAGGAACAGCGCCAGTTCCGGCACGAAGGTCACGAGTAGCAACGCCGTCAGCATCGCGAGCACGAACCACACCACCCAGGGCACGGTGGACTCGATGGAGCAGCCCGCGACC
This sequence comes from Falsiroseomonas sp. RANM36, assembly GCF_056682175.1. Classification (NCBI taxonomy): domain Bacteria; kingdom Pseudomonadati; phylum Pseudomonadota; class Alphaproteobacteria; order Acetobacterales; family Roseomonadaceae; genus Falsiroseomonas; species Falsiroseomonas sp. RANM36. The sequence continues at coordinate 146,676 of NZ_JBWXTD010000004.1, read as the reverse complement.
TTGCAGGTCACCATCAGGTTCACCGCCATGGGCGGGGTGAAGGCGCCGATCGCCACGTTCATCGTCAGCACGATGCCGAACCAGGTCAGGTCCCAGCCGAACTGGCGCGCGATCGGCAGCAGCACCGGCAGGAACACCAGGAAGATCGAGATCGCGTCGATCAGCATGCCGGCCACCAGCACCAGCAGCGTGATCATCAGCAGCATCAGCACCTCGTTCCCGGTCAAGCCCACCAGGAAGCGCGCCAGCGCGTCGAAGGCGCCGACCGTCGCGCCGGCATGGGCGAAGATGCTGGCCAGCGCCACGATGATCAGCACGACGGCGCTGATCTCCGCGCCGTCGCGCAGCACGGCATAGACGTCGCGCGGCGTCAGCACGCGATAGACGAAGACGCCGACGAACAGGCCGTAGAACACCGCGACCACCGCCGCCTCGGTCGGCGTGAAGGCGCCGGAGCGCAATCCGCCCAGGATCACCACCGGCGCCAGCAGGCCCCAGACCGCCTCCTTGAAGCTCTGCCAGAGCGGCGGCCGGTCGTCGCTGAAATCGGGCAGGCCGAAGCCGTGGATGCGCGCGAGCAGCACCGCCGGGATCAGCAGCGCGAGCCCGGCGAGCACGCCGGGGATCAGCCCGCCCACGAACAGCGCCGGCACCGAGACGCCCGGCACCAGCACGGCATAGACGATGAAGGGGATGGAGGGCGGGATCAGCACGGCGGTCGAGCCCGCCGCCGCGATCAGGCTCGCGGCATAGGGGCGCGGGTAGCCCTGGCGCAGCATCGCCGGCAGCATCACCGCCGCGACCGCCGCGGCATCCGCAGCCCCCGATCCGCTGATGCCGCCCAGCACCATGCAGACCAGCACGGCCACGATCGCGAGCGCCCCGGTGCGCCGCCCGACCAGCGCGGCGGCGAAGTTCACCAGCCGCATCGCGACGCCCGCGCGCTCGAACACCAACCCCGCCAGCACGAACATCGGCAGCGCCAGCAGCGGATACTTGGCGATGCCGGTCCAGATGTTGGTCGGCAGCGCCATCACGCCGAGCCCCTCGATGGCGATCACCAGGAAGCCGGCGACGCCGAGCGAGACGCCCACCGGCACGCCCAGGAACAGCAGGACGAAGAAGACGCCGAGAAGGATCAGCGAGCCTTCGAGGGCCATCGCGCTACAGGCCCACCCGCGCCACGCGCCACATTCGCCCGAGGATGCGCAGGCAGATCACGACGGAGAGCACCGGCATCCAGACCGTGTAGTGCCAGGAGGGCACGCCGAGGCCGGGCGTCAGCACCTCGAAGCGGTACTCGTCCCAGGTGTACCAGGCGCCAAGCCAGGCCACCGCGCCGAACACGAACAGGCAGGTGAGCAGCACGAGGATCTCCACGCGCCTGGCGTTGCGCGGCGCCAGGCGCTCGGTGAAGAAGGTCATGCGGATGTGCCGGTCCGCGCCGAAGGCCGCGGCGGCGCCGACGAAGGTCATCACCACCATCAGCGCCACCGAGTATTCCTCGGTGAAGGCGAAGGAGACGCTGGTGAAGTAGCGCACCAGCACGTTGCCGAAGGTGATCAGTGCGAGCACGCCCATGATCAGCGCGCCGATCGCCCCCTCGATCGTCACGGGAATGCGCGGCGGCGCTTCCCCGAGCTTGAGGCCCGGGGCCTGGAGATCGGCATGCTCCGGCATGGTGGACGTCCCGGAAGGGGCGGGCGGCGCGACGCCGCCCGCGTCAGGAAAGGGTCAGGCGCGCGCGCCGCGCACCGCGGCCTCGGCGCGGCGGACCAGGTCGGCGCCGACGGTCTGCGCCCACTTGTCGTAGACCGGCCGCGTCACGCGCCCGAAGGCCGCCTTCTGCTCGTTGTCGAGCGTGGTGACGGTGACGCCGCGCCGGACCATCTCCTCGATCGAGGAACGGTCGCCGTCGATGCCGATGCCCTTGCGGCTCGCCGCGATCTGCGCCTTCGCCGCATCCTTCGCGCAATCCATGATCAGCGCGCGATCGGCCGGGGAGAAGCCGTCCATCACCTGCTTCGCCACCACGAACAGTCCGGCATCGGCCACGTAGTTCCAGATCGTCAGCTGCTTCTGCGCCAGCGTGTCCATGCGGAAGGCGAGGAAGAGGTTGATCGGGTTCTCCTGCCCGTCCACCGCGCCGGTGGAGAGCGCCGGCTGCAGGTCCGCGAAGGACATCTGCACCGGGTTGGCGCCCATGGCCGTGAAGATCTCGCTGAAGATGGCGCCGGCGGCGAAGCGGATCTTCAGGCCGCGCATGTCCTCCGGCGTGCGGATCGGCCGGCGGGAGTTGGAGATCTCGCGGAAGCCGTTCTCGCCCCAGGCCACCGGCACCACGTCGCGCCGCGCCACGGTGGCGAACAGCTCCTCCCCGATCGGGCCGTTGATGATGGCGTCGAAGCCGCGATGGTCGTTCAGCAGCCAGGGCAGGGAGAACAGGTTCATCTCGCGGATCTGCGGCGAGATGTTGATGGTGGAGAACACCGCGAAGTCGATCACGCCCTGGCGCATCGCGACCAGCTCGCGCGTCTGGTCGCCGCCGACGAGCTGGCTGCCGGGATAGACCTTCACATTGATCTTCCCGCCGCTGCGCTGGGTGACCATGTCGGCCCACTGGAAGGCGCCTTCGGAGAGCGGGATCGGCCGGTTGCCGACCACCGACAGCTTGTACTCGGACTTGTACTGCTGCTGGGCGCGCACGCGCTGCGGGATCGCGAGCGGGGCGGCCGCGGCGGCGAGCAGCGTCGCGCGGCGCGTGAGGCGCATGGTCATGTCGGTCTTCCTCCCTAACAGGTCGCCGCGGGTGCCGGCTTGCGGCGCAGCATGGCCGCGGGTCCCGCGTCCGGGCAAGAGGCCCGGTTCAGCGCTGGACCGCCTCGTCATGCCCGCCCTGGCCGGTCATCCGCGCCCAGGCCTGGAAGCGTGGGCTGGCCGGCAGCCGCCCCTCCTGGATCAGCCGCCGCCATTCGGCGCAGGCCTCCACGAAGTAGGGCACCGAGCCCGGGAACATCGCCAGGCTGATCGCCTCCGCGATCTCCTCCTCCGGCACGGCGTCGGCATAGGCGGCTTCGAGGTGCCAGCCGAAGGGCCGCCAGCGTGCCCGGCAGACCTGCACCGCAAGGCCGGCCAGGTGCACCAGCCGCATCGGCGCCTTGGGCGCGACGCGGCGCAAAGCGTCCAGATACGCCGCGCGCGGATCGAAGGGCGAAAGCTGCCGCGCCCAGTCGCGCGCGGCGAAGTCGAAGGCCTCGGCGCCGATCGCCAGCGCCGCCGCTGCGAAGGCCGCGCCGATCCCCGCATCCGTCCCGCCCGCGTCGCGGAATTTCCGGATGTGATGCGTCGCGACGCGCTCATCCGTCGCGGAGAGCACCGCGAGCCAGACGAATTCGCGGTCGTGATGCGAGAGCACGCGGTCGTCCAGCGCAAGCGCCGTATAGGCCGCGTCGTAGCCCTCCAGCAGCTTCGGGAAGGCCAGCGCCATCAGCCCGTGATGCGGCAACAGGTAGCCGCGCTTGGCGCGGACGGCAGCGAGCCGCGCCTCCAGCTCCGCCGCGGTCTCGTCGCTCATTGCGCCTGGATGTTGGCGCTGCGGACCACGTCGGCCCAGCGCGGCACCTCGCTCGCCACCATCGCCGCGTAGTCGGCGGGCGACATGCGGTTCGGCGCGGCGCCGAGGGTGGCCAGACGCTCGACCGTCGCCGGGGTGTTCAGCCCCTCGACCAGCGCGGCGTTCACCTTCGCCGCGGCCTCCCCCCGCCGGCCCCCCGGCCCCCCGGCGCCCCCCCCCCGGGGCCCCCCGGCGGGCCGCCCCCCGCCGGCCCCCGCCCCCCCCCCCCCCGCGCCCCCGCCCCGAGAGGCCGAACCAGTTGGAGGCCACCAGCGTCGGGAAGCCGAGCTCCGCCACGCTCGGCACCTGCGGCCAGCGCGTGGCGCGTTCGGCCGTGGTGACCGCCAGCAGGCGAAGCCGGTCGTTGTTGCCGATGTCGGGCACCGCCGCGATCAGCCCCTCGACATTGCCCGCGATGACGTCGGTCACCGCCGGGGCGCTGCCGCGATAGGGCACATGGGTGATGTCCACCCCCGCCGCGCGCTTCAGCAGCTCGAGCTTCACATGGGAGGAGGTGCCGACGCCGGTGGAGCCGAAGCGCACAGAGCCCGGCTGCGCCTTCGCCCGCGCCAGCAAGTCCTGCAGGGTATTGAACGGACCGGCGGCGGAGACCGCGATGGCGCTCGGCACCGCCGCGATCAGCGCGACATGCCGGAAATCCTTCACGCTGTCATAGGTGATGTTCGGGTTCACCGCCGGGCCGATCGCCTGGCTCGCAATGTTCGACAGGATCAGCGTGTAGCCGTCCGGCGCCCCGCGCGCGACGGCGAGCGAGCCGACCGATCCGCCGGCGCCGGCGCGATTCTCCACCACCACGGACTGGCCGATCCGCTGCTCGATCTCGCGCGCGGCGAGGCGGCCGAGCAGGTCGGCCGTGCCGCCGGGCGGGAAGGGGACGACGATGGTCAGCGGCCGCGCCGGCCAGGCCTGGGCGAAGGCCGGTCGCGCCAGCGGCGTGAGGGCGATGGCGGCGAGCAGGCTGCGGCGGCGCATGGCGGACTTCCTCCCAGATGCCCGCGCAGCCTGCCGAAGCCTGCCTCGCGGGTCCAGCCTGGCCTGGCAGACGTCAGCTTTCCCCGCCATCCCGCGTTCAGGGATTATTCACCCCCGTTTCGCCAAGATGAGAGCAATCGCTCCCCTTTTTTCATTGATCGGAACAAGAGTTTTCGGCATCCTGACGCCTGAGAGGGATGGCTTCGTTGCGATGACCTATATCCGCCCGCGCACCGCGCTCGAGACGATGCTGGCCGAGATCGCGCTGGCCGCACGGCGACCTGTCGGCGGCAGGGACCGGGCCGTGGCCAAGGCCATCGGCACCTTCGTCACCCGGCCGGACCTGCTCGACGGCCGCGACTGCCCCTGCTGCCCCGACCGGTATGTCCGCCACCTGCTCCACAGCGACCAGGAGGGCGGCTACGCGGTGGTCGCGCTGGTGTGGCGGCCGGGCCAGATGTCGCCGGTGCATGCGCATCGCACCTGGTGCGCCTTCGGCGTCCACCGCGGCGTGCTGACCGAAAGCTACTACAGCCCCGGCGAGCCGCCGGTGCCCACCGCGACGAAGCTCCTGGCGCCGGGCGCGACCAATCATGGTCCGGCCGATCCGCGCCTGATCCACCGCCTCGCCAATCTCGGCTGCGGCACGGCCATCTCCGTGCATTGCTACGGGGTCGGCTTCGACCGCTTCGGCGACGGCGTGAACGAGATCCTCGCCGCCTGAGCGGTTCGCGCCGCGGCGCGGCGCGGCTACACCCGGCGGCGTGATACCCTCGCGAAGCACCCTGATCGGCCTGGGCTTCGGCCTGGCGGCGGCCTTCGCCTGGGGCGCGCAGGCCGTTGTCATGCGCAGCGGCACGCTGGCCGGCTATTCGCCGCTCGACCTCGCGACGCTGCGCTACGTCGCGGCCGGCCTGGTGCTGGCGCCCTTCGCCTGGCGCGCCCGGCACGGGTTGGCCCGGATCGGGCTGCCGCGGCTGCTGGCGCTGGCGGCGACGGGCGGGGCGGGCAATGCGCTGCTGTTCGGCTGGGGCCTGGTGCATGCGCCGGCCAGCCATGGCGGGACCATCGCCCCCATCACCGCGGCGGTGATGGGGGCGGTCCTCGGCATCCCGCTGCTGCGCGAATGGCCGACGCGCGGGCGGATGCTGGCGATCGCCGTGCTGGCCGCAGGCGTGCTGCTGATCGGCTTCGACGGCGTGGCCGGCGCGCATCCCGGCGCATGGCGGGGCGACCTGATCCTGGTCGCGGCCGGCACCGTCTGGGCGGCCTTCACCCTGCTGCTGCGGCGCTGGCAGGTGCCGGCACTGGCAGGGAATGCCGCGCTGTGCGGGCTCTCGGCGCTGATCCTGCTGCCGCCCTGGCTGGCGCTCGGCGGCGGCGCGGTGCCGCACCTGCCGCTGGAGATGGCGCTGATGCAGATGGTCGCGCAGGGCCTGATCGCCTCGGCGCTGGCGACGACGCTCTATGCGCGGGCCGGGGAGTTGCTGGGCGCGACGCGCACCGCCTGCCTCACCGCGCTGGTGCCGGTGATGGCGGTGATCCTGTCGGTGCTCGTGCTGCAGGAGCCGCTCGGGGCGGCGAAGCTGGCCGGCGTGGTGCTGGCCGTGGGCGGGATGCTGGTGGCCGTGCTGTTCACCGGGCGCCGGCAGGCGCCGCGCTGATCACTTGGCGCCGACGCCCGGCCGCGCCCAGGCGGGCGTGGGGGGGGGGGGGGGGGGGGGGGCGCGGCGCGGCGCGCGCGCGCGGCCGCGCGGGCGCGGGGGCGGGGGGC
>NZ_JBWXTD010000004.1:132093-140286 GCF_056682175.1 Falsiroseomonas sp. RANM36 | reverse complement strand
GGCGGCCCCCGGGGCCCGGCCGGGCCCGGCGCGCACCCCTGGCCCCCGCCGCCCGGCGGCGCCCGGGGGGGCGCCGCGGCGCCGGTCAGCGCCGCGAGCCGGTCGCGCGCCAGCATGCGTTCGCGCATCAGGCGGCGGACCAGCATTTCGTCGGGAGCAGGCCGGGATTGCTCGGCGGCGATCATGCGGTCCAGATCGGCCTGCTGCTCGGCCAGGCGCCCGATCAGGCGCGTGCCAGGTAGGCATCCGTCCATGTCGCCCCCACTCCCGCCGCGCGGCGGTCTGCTGCCCAGGGTTGTGCCGGGCGGCCGATCAGACGGCCGAACCGCGGGTTGCCCCCCTTATCCACACAATCCTACAGGCCGAGTCGCGGTTCAAGCCCAATCGCTGATTGTATCCACCTTCGAGTCGTCAATTTCACAATTTCGCACCTGGCCCGGCCAAACGCCCGCCATTGCTGCATTTCGTAGGCCGGATGGAGGCGCGCGGCGCCGGGCAGCTCTGTAAGGGGTTGACAAACCTCGGTCGTTTCGCGCGCTGCAAACGATACAATTTTTGGTTGTGTAGACAATCCGCAGGCTCAGGATCCGGCTTCCGGCGCTGCCCGTTCCTCCACCATCATCGCCACGCCCTTCACCCCGGGCACCGACCGCGCCAGGACCCGCAGCGCCCGCTTCACTTCCTCGTTCCGGCAATAGCCGTGGAAGGAGACCACCCCGTCCTGCACCTCGGGAAAGATGAAGAAGGCGTCCACCCAGGGCTGGCGACGCATCGCCTCGGCCACCTCCCGGCGGATGCGCTCATCCGGCGCATCCTCGGCCAGGCTGCCTGCCGGTGCCATCAGGGCACGGATCAGGTCGGCCCGGGCGACGATGCCGACCAGCCTGCCCTCCCGCAGCACCGGCACGCGCCGGATGCCACGCTCCTCGATGGCGTGGGCGATCACTGCGATCGGCGTATCCTCCTCGGCCGTGACCAGCGCGGTGGTCATCACGTCGCGCGCCGTCCTGCCATGGGTGCGGGAATACTGCGCGGCCTGCCGGGCGGCCGGCGTGAAGAAGGCGGCGAGCCAGCCGCGCGGCGGATCCTCCGGCGCCGCCAGGCGCCGGATCAGGTCGCTCTCGGTGACCATGCCGAGCAACCGGCCTTCGGCATCCACCACCGGCGCGCCGGATATGCCGCGCTCGGCCAGGATGCGCGCGACCAGGGACAGCGGCGTGTCCGGCGGCAGGGTGACCGGGTCGCGGGTCATCAGATCGCGGGCACGCATCGCCGTCCTCCTTGATTTGGTTATGTATTGACATGGCGATGTTTGCGACGCCTCGCAAGCTCACGATTCGTCTGCCGCGTTTCCCGCGATTTGTCGCATTAAGCGCAAGATCAGCTTGCATTGTAATGATATCTGCGGCAATCTACGGTTATGTCACCGATCCCCGGATCGCCTGGAATGTCGCAAACCAGCCTCGGCCTCGAGCGGCGCCGCCAAAAGCGCAGCAGCGTCCTGAAGCGGGCGCAACTCGCCTGCGGCGCCTCGCTTTACGACTGCTTCATCCTGGACAGCTCCGAGGACGGCGTGCGCGTGCAGATGCCCTCGCCCGTCGCCGTGCCGGAGCGCGTGGTGATCCGGCTGGAGGGCGGCATCAGCATCCCCGCGGTGCATCGCTGGAGCCGCGGTTCCGATGCCGGGCTGCAATTCGCCAAGGATGGCGCCGCCGAGCGCGGCCCGCTCGCCGGCCGGATCTGGGCGGCTCATGAGACGCTCCTGGAGGGCCGGACGGATGCGGCGCTGCGCCAGCTGCGCAGCGGCGGTTATTTCGGCGACCCCGCCCTGGAGCAGGCCGCCGAGGAGGCGGAGGCGGCGCTGGCGCGGCTGGCCGGCGCGCGGCGCGCGGCCGCGATCGCCGCGAGCTGACCCCTCGCGTTCAGCCGCGGCGCGCGGCGGCCCAGCTCGTCGTCACATGGGCGCAGGGCGCGCCCTCGCCCTCCGAGCGCAGCATCACCTCGCCATAGGACAGGGTGCGGCCCTTGCGGATCACCCGCGCCTCCGCGATCACGGCGCGCGGCGCCGGCGGGCGGAGGAAGGTGATCGAGAGGGTCGAGGTCAGGCTCTCGTCCTTCCCGCCGGTCAGCGAGAGCAGCGCCACCCACATCGCCACATCCGCAAGCCCCATCAACGCGGGGCCTGAGACGGTGCCGCCCGGGCGCAGCAGGTCCTCGCGATGCGGCAGGCGCAGCGTCGCCTCGCCATCGGCGAAGCCGAGAACCTCCACGCCCCAGGCACCGGCGAGCGGCACGCCCGCGCGCACGAGCGCCTGCATCTTCGCAACCGTCAGGCTCATGCGCCGGCGACCACCCGTCTCAGGCAGGGGTTCCGGCCGATCCAGTAGCAGAGCTCCGCGGGGCGGGAGATGCCGTAGAGCGCCAGGTCGCAGCGTTGCCCCGGCGCCAGCGTGCCGCGATCGGTCAGGCCGAGCGCCGCCGCGGCGTTCACCGTGACGCCGCGCAGCGCCTCCGCGACCGTCAGGCGGAACAGTGTGCAGCCCAGGTTGAGCATCAGCAGCAGCGAGAGCGCGGGCGAGGAGCCGGGGTTGAGGTCCGTCGCCAGCGCGATGCGCAGCCCGGCCGCGCGCATCGCGGCGATGTCGGGGAGATGCGTCTCCCGGATGAAGTAGTAGGCGCCGGGCAGCAGCACGCCGACCGTGCCGGCCTTCGTCATCGCCGCGATGCCGTCCGCGCTGGCGTATTCGATGTGGTCGGCCGAGAGCGCGCCGTAGCGCGCCGCCAGCGCCGCGCCCTGGTCGTCGCGCAACTGGTCGGCATGCAGCTTCACGGGCAGGCCGGCGCGCTTCGCGGCGTCGAAGACCCAGGCGGTCTCCTCTGGCGTGAAGCCGATCGCGCTGTCGGTGAAGGCGTCCACCGCATCGGCGAGCCCCTCCGCCGCGATGGCGGGAATGATGGTGTCCGCGACATGGCGCGCGTACTCCGCGCGGCGGCCGGCATATTCCGGCGGGATGGCATGCGCGGCGAGGCAGGCGGTGACGAGCGAGACATCGCGCGCCGCGCCGATCCGCCGCGCCGCGCGCAGCATCCGCGCTTCCGTCTCCGCGTCCAGGCCGTAGCCCGACTTCACCTCGATGGTGGTGACGCCTTCGGCCAGCAGCGCGTCCAGCCGGGGCAGGGCGGCGGCGACCAGCGCATCCTCGCTCGCTTCCCGCGTCGCGCGCACGGTGGAGAGGATGCCGCCGCCGGCCTTGGCGATCTGCTCGTAGCTCGCGCCGTCCAGCCGCATCTCGAACTCGCGCGCGCGGTCGCCGGCGAAGACGAGATGCGTGTGGCAATCCACCAGCCCCGGCAGGATCCAGGCGCCGTCGCAGCGCGTGGTCTCGGCGGCGCCGCCCGGCAGCTCGGCGCGCCTTCCGACCCAGGCGATGCGGCCATCCTTTGCCGCGATTGCGCCATCCTCGATCACGCCGAGGCCCTCGCCCCGCATCGTGCACAGATGCGCGTCCAGCCAGACGCGGTCGAAATCGCTCATGCCAGCGTCACCAGCTTCGCGAAGCGGCCCTGCTCCACCAGGCGCTTCGCCGCCTCGATGTCGGGCGCCATGGTGCGGTCCTCGTCCCAGCGCGCCGCGACGGCGCGCAGCGCGGCATGCGCCTCCTGAAGCGGCGGCGAGCTGCGCAAGGGGCGATGGAAGTCCACGCCCTGCGCCGCGGCCAGCAGCTCGATGCCGAGGATGACCGAAAGATTCTCCGCCATCGTCATCAGGCGCAGCGCGGCGCCGGTGGCCATGCTGACATGGTCCTCCTGGTTCGCACTGGTCGGCAGGCTGTCCACGCTGCGCGGCGCCGCCAGCGCGCGGTTCTCCGCCACCAGCGCGGCGGCCGTGACCTGCGCGATCATGAAGCCGGAATTCACGCCGGAATCCGCGACGAGGAAGGCCGGCAGCCCGGAATTCAGCGCGGGATCGGTCAGCAGCGCGAGCCGCCGCTCGCTGATCGCGCCGAGTTCGGCCAGGGCGAGGGCGATGGTGTCGGCGGCGAAGGCGACCGGCTCGGCGTGGAAGTTCCCGCCCGACAGCACCTCGCCATCGCCGACGACCAGCGGGTTGTCGGTGACGGCATTGGCTTCGCGCAGCAGGGTCGCGGCGACGTTGCGCAGCAGGTCGAGGCAGGCGCCGGCGACCTGCGGCTGGCAGCGCAACGAATAGGGGTCCTGTACGCGGGGGTCGTCCTCGCGATGGCTGTCGCGGATCGCGCTGCCGGCCAGCAGCCTGCGCAGCGCGGCCGCGCAGGCGATCTGGCCGGGCTGGCCGCGCAATTCGTGGATGCGCGGATCGAAGGGCGTGTCGGAACCGCGCGCCGCATCCACGCTCATCGCGCCGGCGACGAGCGCCGTCTTCAGCAGGTCCTCCGCCGCGAAGAGAGCCGCGAGCGCGATGGCCGTGCTGACCTGCGTGCCGTTCAGCAGCGCAAGCCCTTCCTTCGGCGCCAGGGCGAGCGGCGAGAGACCGGCGGCGGCCAGCGCCTGCCTGCCGTCCGCAACGCGGTCGCCAAGGAAGGCCTCGCCTTCGCCGATGAGGACCAGGGAGAGATGCGCCAGCGGCGCGAGGTCGCCGGAGGCGCCGCCCGATCCCTTCGACGGGATCGCCGGCAGCACGCCCTTCGCCAGCAGCGCGAGCAGGGCGTCCACCACCTCCGGCCGCACGCCGGAGGCGCCGCGCGCCAGGGACATCGCCTTCAGCGCGAGGATCAGCCGCACCACCGGTGCCGGCAGGAAGGCGCCGGTGCCGGCGGCATGGCTGCGCAGCAGGTTGAGCTGCAGATGCGCAAGCCGGTCAGGCGGGATGCGGGTGGAGGCGAGCTTCCCGAAGCCGGTGTTGACGCCATAGAGCGCGACGCCCGTCGCCAGCCTGCGCCCGAGCCCATCCGCGCTGGCCTGCACGGTGCCGCGCCATGATGCGTCAAGCGCGAGCTGGCCGCCCTCCATGATGGCGCGGAGATCGGGCAGCGTGGCGGCGCCGGGTGTGATCATCGCGCGCCCAGCATCGGCAGGTCGAGGCCGTATTGCCGCGCGCAGTCCTTCGCGATGTCGTAGCCCGCATCCGCATGCCGCATCACGCCCGTCGCGGGATCGTTCCACAGCACGCGCGCCAGCCGCCGCGACGCCGCTTCCGTCCCGTCGCAGACGATCACCATGCCGGAATGCTGGCTGAACCCCATCCCCACGCCGCCGCCGTGATGCAGCGAGACCCAGGTCGCGCCGGACGCGGTGTTGAGCAGCGCATTCAGCAGCGGCCAGTCGGAGACGGCGTCGGAGCCGTCCAGCATCGCCTCCGTCTCCCGGTTCGGCGACGCGACGGAGCCGGAATCCAGGTGGTCGCGCCCGATCACGATCGGCCCGATCTCGCCGCGCGCCACCATCTCGTTGAAGGCGAGGCCGAGCTTGTCGCGCAGCCCGAGCCCCACCCAGCAGATGCGCGCCGGCAGGCCCTGGAAGGCGATGCGCGCGCGCGCCATGTCGAGCCACTGGTGCAGGTGCCTGTCGTCCGGGATCAGCTCCCGCACCTTGTCGTCGGTCTTGCGGATGTCCTCGGGGTCGCCTGACAGCGCGGCCCAGCGGAAGGGCCCGATGCCGCGGCAGAAGAGCGGGCGGATATAGGCCGGCACGAAGCCCGGGAAGTCGAAGGCGTTTTGCAGCCCCTCGTCCTTCGCCATCTGCCGGATGTTGTTGCCGTAGTCGAGCACGGCGCTGCCCATCTTCTGGAAGTCCAGCATCGCCTGCACATGCGCGACCATGCTGTGCTTCGCGGCGGCGGCGACGGCGGCGGGATCGCTCTCCCGCTTCGTCTCCCATTCGGCGAGCGTCCAGCCCGCGGGCAGGTAGCCGTTGACCGGATCATGCGCGCTGGTCTGGTCGGTGACGATGTCCGGCACCACGCCGCGCTTCACCAGCTCCGGGAAGATCTCGGCGGCGTTGCCGAGCAGGCCGACGCTGATCGCGCGCTTCTCCGCACAGGCCTTGCGGATCATCGCCAGCGCGGTGTCGAGATCGTCCGCGCGGTGGTCGAGATATTTCGTCTCCAGCCGCTTCTCGATGCGGGAAGGCTGGCACTCCACCGCCAGCACGCAGGCGCCGGCGAAGACGCCCGCGAGCGGCTGCGCGCCGCCCATGCCGCCGAGGCCGCCTGTCAGGATCCAGCGACCCGCGAGCGAGCCACCGAAATGCTGCCGCCCGGCCTCCACGAAGGTCTCGTAGGTGCCCTGCACGATCCCCTGGCTGCCGATGTAGATCCAGGAGCCGGCCGTCATCTGGCCGTACATCATCAGCCCCTTGCGATCGAGCTCGGAGAAATGCTCCCAGGTCGCCCAGCGCGGCACCAGGTTGGAGTTGGCGATCAGCACCCGCGGTGCATCGGCATGCGTCCGGAAGACGCCGACGGGCTTGCCGGACTGCACCAGCAGCGTGTGCTCCTCGTCCAGTCGCTTCAGCACCGACAGGATGGTCTCGTAGCTCTGCCAGTCGCGCGCGGCGCGGCCGATTCCGCCATAGACCACCAGTTCGCCCGGCTTCTCGGCGACCTCGTCGTCGAGGTTGTTCATCAGCATCCGCATCGCCGCCTCGGTGGTCCATTGGCGGCAGGAGAGCTCAAGGCCGCGGGGGGCGCGGATGGCGGGGGCGTTGCGGAAGCGGCCAAGGGCGTGATGGGCGTCGGTCATGCGGCGCAGGCTACAGCGTGTCTCGGGCCGCCGTCACGCATTCGCCGCGCGCAGCGCGCGGTCGAGGTCGGCGAAGAGGTCCGCCGGATCCTCGATGCCGGTGGACAGGCGCAGCAGGTCGTCGGGGCAGGGGGAGCCGGCGCCCTCGATGGAGGCGCGATGCTCGACCAGGCTTTCCACCCCGCCGAGCGACGTCGCGCGCTTCCACAGCTCCACCCGCGCCGCGGTGCCGATGGCGTGCGGCGCGCCGCCGCGGACGCGGATGCTGAGCATGCCGCCGAAGCCGCCCTGCATCTGGCGCTTCGCGATGGCGTGGCCGGGATGGTCTGGCAGGCCGGGATAGAGCACCTCGGCCACGGCGGGATGCGCCGCGAAGCGCTTCGCCAGTTCCATCGCCGAGGCGCAGGCGGCGGGCACGCGCAGCGGCAGGGTCCGCATGCCGCGCAGCAACAGGAAAGCTTCCAGCGGCCCGAGGATCTGGCCGAGCATGGCGCGGTTCCGCCGGATGCGGTCCCACATCTCGTCCTTGCGCGCCGTGGCCAGCGCCCCGGCCACCACGTCCGAGTGGCCGTTGAGATACTTGGTCGCCGCATGCATCACGATGTCGGCGCCGTGCTCGATGGGCCGCGTCAGCAGCGGCGTCGCGCAGGTGGAATCCACCGCCAGCAGCGCGCCGGCCTCATGCGCGATCCGGGCGGCGCCGGCGATGTCGGTGATGGACCAGAGCGGGTTGGCCGGCGTCTCCGCCCAGACCAGCTTCGTCTCGCCCGGCCGGACCGCGGCGCGCAGCGCATCCAGGTCCGTCATGTCCACCAGCGTCACCCGCAGGCCCCAGCGCGTGCCGTCGGTCAGCAGCCAGTTCCGCAGCGCCCAGTACATGACGTTCGGCGCCACCACATGGTCGCCCGGCGCCAGCGCGAGGAACACGGCGGTCGCCGCGGACATGCCGGAGCCGAGCAGCATCGCGGCCGGCGCGGCCTCCAGCATGGCGATCACCGCCTCGGCCTCGCGCACTGTCTCGTTGTCGGCGCGGCCATAGATGTTGCCGCTGCGGTACTGGTTGTCCGGGTCGCGGACGAAGGTGGTGGTCACGTGGATCGGCGGCACCACGGCGCGCGTCGCCTCGTCCACCTTGCCCATCGCCTGCGCGGCCAGGGTGCGTGGGGTCCAGTTCCGGCCGGTGGTCGGGTCCATGCTCATGCGCCTGTCGCCTCGGGGTGTCAGCCGCGCATGTTGCACGCCGCGCGCCGATGCGCGAGGAGTGCATGGGAACCTGGGAGAGTTTCATGGCGGCCTTCTTCGCCGCACGGGCCCTGCTGCCGCAGGGCTGGGCGTCGGACGTGCTGATCGAGGTGGACGAAGCGGGCGCCATCGCCGCCGTCACGCCGGGGGCCGCGCCCCGCCCCGCCCCCCCCCCCCCCCCCCCCGGGGGGACCCCCCCGGCCCCCCCCCCAGAACACCCCCCCACCCCCCC
>NZ_JBWXTD010000004.1:129796-131993 GCF_056682175.1 Falsiroseomonas sp. RANM36 | reverse complement strand
GGCGCGGGGGGGGGGGTGGGTGGGGGTGTTGGGGGTGGACTAGGGGGGCGCCCGCGCCGCGGCCCCGCGGGGGGCCGCGCCGGGCGCGGCGCGCCGCCTCTCCGGCCATGTGATCCCCGGCGTGCCGAACCTGCATTCCCACGCCTTCCAGCGCGCCATGGCCGGCGGGGCGGAGCGTCGCAGCCCGGCCGGGCAGGACAGTTTCTGGACCTGGCGGGAGACGATGTACCGCTTCGTCGGCCGCTTCTCGCCCGAGGATGCGGAGGCCGTCGCGGCGCAACTCTATGTGGAACTGCTGGAACACGGCTTCTGCAGCGTCGCCGAGTTCCACTACCTGCACCATCAGCCGGACGGCGCGCCCTATGCCGACGTCGCCGAAATGGCAAAGCGGCATTTCGCCGCCGCGCGGCAGGCGGGCATCGGCATCACCATGCTGCCCTCGCTCTACCGGCATGGCGGCATCTTCGGAAAGCCGCCGCATGAGGGGCAGCGACGCTTCCTGAACGACCTCGACCGCTTCCTCCGCATCGTGGAGGCGTCGCGTGCCGCCTGCGCCGGCGATCCGCAATGCGCGGTCGGCCTCGCGCCGCATTCGCTCCGCGCCGTCACGCCGGAGATGCTGCGCACGCTGGCCGGCGACGCCGGCCCCATCCACATCCATGCCGCCGAGCAGCCGAAGGAGGTGGAGGAATCCCTCGCCGTCACCGGCGCGCGGCCCGTCCGCTGGCTGCTGGACAACATGCCCGTGGACGCGCGCTGGTGCCTGATCCACGCGACGCATCTGGATGATTCCGAGGTGACGGGCCTCGCGCGCTCCGGCGCCGTCGCCGGGCTCTGCCCCACCACCGAAGCCTCGCTCGGCGACGGCATGTTTCGCCTGCCGGAGTTTCTCGCCGCCGGCGGTCGCTTCGGGATCGGCACCGACAGCCATGTCGGCACCGCTCCGGCCTTCGAGCTGCGCCAGCTCGAGACAACGCAGCGCCTGCGCGACCATGCGCGCGCCGTCGCCACGGGCGACGAGAACCCGCATCCCGGCCGCACGCTGCTGGATGCGGCGCTGGCTGGCGGCGCGCAGGTCTCGGGCCGCGCCATCGGCGCCATCGCCCCGGAGATGCGTGCCGATCTCGTGGAACTGGACGACACCCACCCGCTGCTGCTCGGGCGCGAGGGCGACGCGCTGCTGGATGCCTGGGTGTTCAGCGGCCAGGGCAATCCGGTGCGGACAGTGGTGTGCGGCGGGAAGCCGGTGGTGGAGGCGGGGCGTCACGTGAACGCGATGGCGATCCGCGACGCTTTCGGCGCGGCGATGCGGAGGCTCATGGCGTGACGGGACAGCTAACCGGAAAAGTCGCGATCATCACCGGCGGCAGCCGCGGCATCGGCCGCGCCATCGCGCTGCTCTATGCCGGGGAAGGCGCCGACATCGCCTTCTGCCACCTGCACGACGCGGAGGGCGCCGCGGAGGTCGCGGCCAAGGTCGAGGCCCTGGGCCGCCGCTGTTTCCATGCCGATGTGGACGTCGCGGAGCTGCCCGCGCTGCGCGCCTTCATCGCGGGTGCCGAGGCCACGCTCGGCCCCTGCGATATCCTGGTGAACAACGCCGGCCTGAACCTGCGCGGCCCCTTCGAGACGATCACGGAGGAAACATTCGACCGCGTGATGGCGGTGCATGTGCGCGCCAGCTTCTTCGCCGCGCAGGCCGTCTGGCCGGGCATGGTCGCGCGGGGCAGGGGGCGGATCATCACCACCGCCTCGCAGCTCGCCTTCAAGGGCGCGCCCAACATCGTGCCCTATTGCATGGCCAAGGCCGCGCTGGTCGGCATGACCCGCGCCCTCGCGCGGGAGGGCGCGCCGAAGGGCATCCTGGTGAATGCCGTGGCACCCGGCCCGGTCGAGACCGACCTCACCGCGCAGCTCGGCCCCGAATGGGCGGCGCAGACCGGCGCCGCGCTGCCGATCGGCCGCGTCGGCCAGCCCGAGGAGATCGCCGCCGCCGCGCTGCTGCTGGCGAGCTCCCCCGGCGGCGACTTCTTCGTCGGCGCGACGCTCTCCCCCAATGGCGGGGACGTGATGCACTAGTTTGACAAGTGCGCGGCACTTGCCGCGGGGCGGCCGGGGGGCCCCGGGGGGGGGGGGGGGGGGGGGGGGGGGGGGGGGGGGGGGGGGGGGGGGGGGGGGGGGCGGCGGGCGGGCCGGC
>NZ_JBWXTD010000004.1:120569-129696 GCF_056682175.1 Falsiroseomonas sp. RANM36 | reverse complement strand
CCCGGCGGCGCCCGTGCCGGGGGGCCCCTGGGGCGGCCGCGGCCGGCGGCGCCGGCCGCCTGACCCTCTGCGCCATAGCGGGAGCGCCATGGACACGATCCGAACCCTCACCCCCGCCGAGGCGGAGCAGGCCGTGGACTGGGCTGCGGCCGAGGGCTGGAATCCGGGCTTGGTGGATCTCGACTGCTTCCTGGCGCAGGACCCCGGGCTGTTCCTCGGCGCCTTCGCCGGCGATGCGCTGGTCTCGGTGATCTCCGCGACGCGCTACGACCCGGATTTCGGCTTCATCGGCTTCTACATCGCGCGGCCGGAAGCGCGGGGGCAGGGGCATGGCATCGCCATCTGGCGCGCCGCCATGCAGCGGCTTTCCGGCCGTCTGATCGGGCTCGACGGCGTCGTCGCGCAGCAGCCGAACTACCGGAAATCGGGCTTCGTGCTGGCCTGGAACAACATCCGCTTCGGTGGTGCGGCGCCGGTACTGCCCGCGCCGGGCGCCCATGTCGTGCCGGCGGTCTCGCTGCCCTTCGCGGCGATCGAAGCGCTGGACCGCCAGGTCTTCCCGGCGGAGCGGCCGGAGTTCCTGCGTGCCTGGCTCGGTGCGCCGGGCCATGTCGCGCTCGCCCTGCTGCGGGATGGCGTCGCCGCCGGCTTCGGCGTGATCCGCCCCTGCCGCAGCGGCCACAAGATCGGGCCGCTGGTCGCGCCCGACGCGGCGGCGGCAGAGGCGCTGCTCGCCGCCCTGCTGGAACGCGTCGACCCGGGCGAGATCTTCTGGGACGTGCCGGAGCCGCACGCCGCCGCGGTGGCGCTGGCCACGCGACTCGGGCTGAAGCCGGTCTTCGAGACGGCGCGGATGTACACCGGCGCCGCGCCACCGGTCGCCATGGACCGTCTTTTCGGCATCACGACCTTCGAACTCGGCTGAGACTTTCCCCCTCCGCCCGCCCCCGCTACCTGGGGCGGGCAGGATGGAGGGGTGATGACGGTCCGGATCGAGATCGGGACGACCAATGCCGGCGCGCCGGCGACGCTCGACCTCGAGGAACTGCTCGCCACGCGCCTTCTGGTCCAGGGCAATTCCGGCTCGGGCAAGTCGCACCTTCTGCGCCGGCTGCTGGAGCAATCCGCCCCCTGGGTGCAGCAGGCGGTGATCGACCCCGAGGGCGATTTCGTCACCCTGGGCGACCGCTTCGGCCACCTGGTGATCGACGCCGCCGAATCGGGCCTCGCCGGGCTCAAGCGCGCCGCCGACGGCGTGCGGCGCCACCGCGTCTCCGTCGTGCTGAACCTCGAGAACCTGGAGCAGGACCAGCAGCTGCGCCACGCCGCCGCCTTCCTCGACGGGCTCTTCACCGTGGAGCGCGACATCTGGTCGCCCATGCTGGTCGTGGTGGACGAGGCGCAGCTCTTCGCGCCGGCCATGGGCGGCGAGGTCTCGGACGAGGCGCGCCGCACCGCGCTCGCCGCCATGACCGACCTGATGTGCCGCGGCCGCAAGCGGGGCCTGGCCGGCGTCGTCGCCACGCAGCGCCTGGCGAAGCTGGCCAAGAACGTCGCGGCCGAGGCGTCGAACTTCCTGATGGGCCGCACCTTCCTCGACATCGACATGGCCCGCGCCGCCGACCTGCTCGGGATGGAGCGGCGCCAGGCCGAGATGTTCCGCGACCTGGCGCGCGGGCATTTCGTGGCACTCGGCCCCGCCATCGCCCGCCGCCCGCTGCCGGTCCGCATCGGAGATGTCGAGACCGCCTCGCGCGGCCAGGGGCCCAAGCTCGTGCCGCCGCCGCAGGAAGCCTCGGAGGCGGCGCGGGAGATGATCCTGAAGGCCGCCGCCCCGGAGCCGCGCGCCGCGCCGCCGCCGCGCCGCCCGGCCGCGCCGCCGCCCGACATCGCCGCCCAGCTCGCCGCCGCGCGCCCCGCCCCGGTGCACGACCGCGCCGAGCCGTCGCTGTCGGAGGCAGAGGCGGCCGCGCGCCAACAGAAGCTCTCGGAGGTGCTGCGCGCCGTGCTGGCCGAGCCGGAGGCCGCCTATCGCCAGCCCGCCATCCTCTACCAGGATTTCCTGGTGCGCTGCCGTATCGCGCGGCTCGGCGCCGCGCCGGACCTGCCGGCCTTCCGCCGCCTGCTCGCCCTGGCGCGCGCCGGCGTCGCCGAGGCGGCGATGGACGATGCCGACTGGCCCGCCGTGGCGGAGCAGGCCGCTGGCCTGCCGGAGGACACGCAGGGGGTCTATCTGCTGCTCGCCCGCGCCGCCCTCGCCGGCGAGGCCTGCCCCTCGGATGGCGCGATCGCCCGCGCCTATGGCAGCCGCTCCGCCGGCCGCGCGCGGCGCCTGCTGGACTGGCTTGAGGCGCAGGGCGCCATCGTCTGCCGCAGCGACAATCTCGGGCGGCGGATCGTCGCCCTCACCGGCTCGGGCCGCGAGACCGCGCCGGGCGATCCCGCGGCGGAGGCGGCCTGAGGGTCAGCGGGGCTGGGTCCAGGGATTTCCGGCGGGCGGAGCGCCGCCGCGCGCCGACTGCACCATCAGCATCTCGCCGAGATTCTCGTTCGTCAGCAGGCCCACGAGCCGCCCGGCGGAATCGACCACGCCGACCGGTCCCGCCGCCTGCTGCATCCGGGTCAACGCCTCCTCCAGCTTCATCCGCTGCGGCACGGTCGGCACCTCGCGCTGCATCGCATCCAGCACCGCGGCCTCGGGCCCCGCCTGCTTCAGCGCCATGATGAGGTCGGAACGCGTCAGCACGCCGCGCAGCTTTCCGCCGCCATCCACCACGGGAAAGTCGGTCTGCGCGCCGCGCAGCAGCAGCTCCACCGCGTCATCGAGCCGCGCCGTCACCGGCAGCGTCTCGAACCGCGTCATCATCGCATCCGCCGCGACCATCCCGCGCGAGAGTTCGCGCATCCGCACCGCATGGCTCTCCGCCGCCGCACCGAGCCAGACGAAGAGTGCCACGAAGACCAGCAGCGGCGCCCCGTTCACCAGGCCGAGGAAGCCGAAAAGGAAGGCCAGCACCTGGCCGATGGTGGCGGCGATGTCGGTCGCCCGCCGCCGGTCCATGACCGTGCTGAGCAGCGCGCGCAACACGCGCCCGCCATCCATCGGGAAGGCCGGGATCAGCAGGTTGAAGCCGGCCAGCACCACATTCACCCAGAACAGCCGCGCCAGCATGCCGTGGCCCGGCTCCTGCAGGCCGGCTGCCGCCTCCATCGGCGGCAGGCCGCCGAGCAGGACGAACAGCAGCGCCGCGATCACCACATTCACCGCCGGCCCCGCCAGCGCCACGACCAGCTCCTCCGAGGGCTTCTCGGGGATGCGTTCCAGCCGCGCGACGCCGCCGATCGGCAGCAGCGTGATGTCGGGCGTGGCGATGCCGTAGCGTCGCGCGGCCAGGCTGTGGCCGAATTCGTGCAGCAGGACGCAGGCGAAGATCAGGCAGATGAAGACCACGCCCTCGACCGCGGCAGGCCAGCCACCCTGCGCCGCCGCGGTGAAGCCGATCCAGGCGAGCAGCAGCAGGAAGGTCAGGTGCAGGCGGATCTCCGTGCCGAAGACGCGCCCGAGCGGGATGGACCAGGTCATCTGCGGTTCCTAGCGCCGCGGCTGCGGCGTGGGTTGCAGCCGCGAGATGTCGAAGCCTTGCGCGGCGGCGATGCCCACGGCCTCCGCATAATCGCCCGCCGTCATCTCCGGCTGGCGCGACAGGATCCAAAGATAGTCGCGCCCCGGCGCGCCGACCACCGCCCAGCGATAGCCGGGATCGAGCCCGATCACCCAGTAGTCGCCGTAGAAGGGCCAGAAGAAGGTGACGCGCAGCTTCGCGTTGTCGCCGCCCTCCACCGCATAGGCGCTGCCCTCCGCCGTGACCTCCCGCTCGCCGGCGGCGGCATCGAGGCAGCGATTGGTCACCGCCACCTGACCGTCCGGGCGCAGCGCATAGGTCGCGGTGGTGCCGATGCAGCGCCGGCCGCGACCGTCCTGGAAGCTGTTGGGGAAGCGCGCGATCTCGTACCAGGTGCCCGCGTAGCGCTGCAGGTCCACGGTGGCGACGGTCTGGACCGGCGGCCGGGCCGGCGTCGTCGCGCAGGCACCGAGCGCGAGCAGCGCGAGGAGCAGCAGCCGCCTCATGCCGCGCGCTCCGTCCCGGCCGCGCGCGGGCAGCCCGGCACCACGCCGGCCGGCAGCGCCGCGACATGGTCCAACACCGCGCCCGCCTTGGTGATCCAGATGCGCCCGCGCTCCCGCGCGATGGCGCCGAGCGCGCGGCGCAGCACGCGCAGCCGATGCGGCTGGCCGACGATGTAGGGATGCAGCGCGATGCCCATCACCTGCGGCAGCCCGTCCTGCTGCACCTGGCGCAGCCTTTCCTCGAAGTCGTCGAGGATCATCCGCCCGAAGGCCTCGGCCGATTCGCGGCGCGCGACGATCGCGGGGATGTCGTTGACCTCCTGCGGATAGGGCACGGCCAGCAGCGGCCCGCCGCGGGTGCGCATCCAGACCGGCGCGTCGTCGGCGCACCAGTTCATCGTGTAGGCGTAGCCGGCCTCGGCCAGCAGGTCGGGCGTCGCGCGGCTCTCCGCGATCCAGGGGGAGAGCCAGCCGCGCGGCGCGCGGCCCTCATGCAGCGTGATCGCCGCGGTCGCCTCCGCGATCAGCGCGCGCTCCGCCGCCTCGTCCAGGACCGACTGGCGTTCGGAATTGGTGCGTCCATGGCCCGCCATCTCGTCGCCGCGCGCGCGATGTGCCGCCACCAGATCCGGCGCGTAGCCGTACATCGCGCTGTTGAGCAGCACCGTCGCCGGCAGGGAGAGCTCGTCCAGCAGGTCGAGCAGCCGCCAGGCGCCGACCCGGTTGCCGTAGTCGCGCCACGCGAAGTTCAGCACGTCCGGCTGCGGCCCGCCGGGCGCGAGTTCCGCGCCCAAGCCCTCGCCGAAGGCGAAATGCTCGAGGTTCACGCCGAGATAGACCGCGAGCTTCGCCCCGTTCGGCCAGGCATAGGGCGTCCGGCCCCGCCAGGCGGCGTAGTCGTAGCGTCCATGGGTCGGCAGCATCGCGGGTCCTCGGCTCGTCCACCCCACAGCTTGCGCCTGCCGCCCGCCGCGGCAAGGGCGGGCCCAAGGGCCGGCCATCGCTGTCACGCAAGCCTGACGGAACGGGATGACCGGGCCGTGCGAGTGCCCTATGGTCCTTCGGGCCATGTCACGAGCGGTTAACGAGGCGGATCGCGCCGCGGAGGACCTTCTCCGCCGGGAGGCGCGGCAGGCGCGTGCGCGCCTGGCGTTGCCCGTCGCGCTCGGCGTGGCGCAGGTGGCTGCCGGCATCGCGCAGGCGCTGCTGTTCGCCATGCTGGTGGGCGCGCTGCTCGGCTTCGGTAATGCCGGCTGGGCGGAGCTTGGCCTGGCCGCCGTGCTGGCGGCGCTCTCGGCCGGGCTCGGCATGGCGCAGGAACGCACCCTCGTCGCTGCCGGGGAAGCCGCGAAGGCCCGGCTCCGCCGCACCGCCTTCGCCCGCCTGCTGGAGGACGGCCCGGCCGATCCGCGCCCGGTCGGCGAGCGCGCCGCGCTGGTGGTGGACCGGATCGAGGCGCTGGAGGGCTATCTGACGCGCTGGCTGCCCTCCGCGGTGCTGGCCGTGGCAGGGCCGGCGCTGGTGATCGCGGCCGCGCTGCTCGCCGATCCGCCGAGCGGGCTGATCCTGCTGGTGGCGGGCCTTCTCGTGCCGGTGATCATGGCGGTGACCGGCATCGGCGCCGCCCAGGCCAGCCGCCGCCAGTTCGAGGCGCTGGGCCGGCTTTCCGGCCGCTTCCTCGACCGGATGCGCGGCCTGCCGACGCTGGTGCTGTTCCGCCGGCAGGAGGCCGAGGCCGAGGCGCTGGGGCAGGCGGCGGCCGAGCTCCGGGCGCGCACCATGAAGGTGCTGCGCGTCGCGTTCCTCTCCTCGGGCGCGATGGAGCTGCTGGCCGCGGGCGCCATCGCGATGCTCGCGATCCGGCATGCGGCGCAGCTCGGCGCCGGCCATCCCGACCCGGTCGCGGGCATCTTCTGCCTGCTGCTGGTGCCCGCCTTCTTCGCCCCGTTGCGCAGCTTCTCGATGGCCTATCACGAGAAGCGGGCGGCGCGCGGCGCGGCGGCGGAGCTCGCGCCGCTGCTGGTCCCGGCGGGGCCGCCGGGCCTGATCCTGGAGGAGATGCCGCGCAAGCTGGTCGTGACCTTCCAGGATGTGCGCCTCACCTACGACCCGGCCCGGCCCCCGGCGCTGGACGGGCTTTCGTTCCGCGTGATGCCCGGCGAGACGCTGGTGCTCTCCGGCGCATCGGGGGCGGGAAAATCCTCGGTGCTGCGGCTGCTGATGGGCTTCCGAAAGCCGGATTCCGGCCGTATCGCGCTGAACGGCCAGGACGCGACCGCGCTCCGCCCGCCGGAACTGCGCCGCCTCTCGGCCTATGTCGGGCAGCGCGCGCATCTCTTCCGCGGCACGCTGCGCGAGAACATCCGCCTGGCCCGGCCGGAGGCGACCGATGCGGAGGTGGAGGCCGCCGCCGAGGCCGCCAGGGTGATGGCCTTCGCCCGCGGCCTGTCGGAGGGCCTGGACACGCTGGTGGGGGAGGGCGGCTTCGGCCTGTCGGGCGGCCAGGCGCAGCGGGTGGCGGTCGCCCGCGCCTTCCTGCGCGACGCCCCGCTGGTGCTGCTGGACGAGCCGACCGCGCATCTCGACCCCGGCACGGAGGGCGAGGTGCTGGAAAGCCTGCGCCGCCTGTGTTCCGGCCGCACCGCCATCGTCGCCACCCATTCGCGCGCCGCGCAGCGCATGCTGGGCCGCGTGCTGGAGATCGAGCAGGGCCGCGCCGGCGCGGCGCGGATGGCGGGCGAATGACCGCCGACCTGATCCGCGTCCTCGGCCTGTGGCGCAGCCGTGCGGGATGGCTGGTCGCCGGCCTCGCCGTCGCCGGCCTGGCCGCGCTGGTCGGCGTGGCGCTGCTGGCGGTGGCCGGGCGCGGCATCGCGCATGCCGTGACGGGTGCGGCGATCTTCGCCGGCGCCGCCGCCGCCCTGGCCTGGATCTGGCCGATCGCCCTGATGCGGCCGCTGCTGCGCTACCTCGACCGGCTGGTGAGCCACGCCGCGGCCTTCCGCGCGCTGGCCGACACAAGGGTCTGGTTCTTCCGACGCCTGGCGGAGCGGCTGCCGGCCGGGCTCGGCTTCCGGCGGGCCGGCGACCTGCTCGGGCGGCTGGTGTCCGACATCGACGCGCTGGACCGGCTCTATCTTGGCGCCATCGTGCCGGCGGTGGCCGCCGCGGTGGTGGTGCTGGCGATCTTCCTGCTGCTCGGCGTGGTCGCGCCGGAGCTTGCCCTGCTGGTCGCCGCGCCGCTGGCGCTGGCCCTGCTGCTGCCGCCGATGCTGGCGCCGGGCGCGGCCGAGGCCGGGCAGCGCGTGGCCGCGGCCCAGGGCAGCCTGCGGGCCGCCGTGGTGGACCCGCTCACCGGCATCGAGGACACGCTGGCCGCCGGCGCCGAGCCGGTGGCCGCCGCCCGCGTCGCCGAGGAAGGCGCGCGGCTTTCCGCCGCGCAGCGCCTGCTGGCCCGCCGCGGCGCCTGGGGCGGCGCGGCCGGCACGGTGCTGACGCAGGCGGCGATGCTGGGCGCGCTGGCCTATGGCCTCGTCAGCGGGAACGAGGGCGTCGCCGCCGCGGTGCTCGGCCTGTTCCTGGCCATCGCGGCCGCCGAGGCGCTCGGCCTCATGCCGCGTGCCGGCGCCGCGCTCGCCGCAGCCGCGGCCAGCGGCCGCCGCCTGTTCGAGGCTGCCGACGCCACCCCGCCGGTGGCCGAGCCGGCGCAACCCGCCGAACTGCCCGCCGGTCACGCCATCCGCATCGAGAACGTCCACTTCACCTGGAGCACCGACCGCCCGCCGGTGTTCGACGGGCTGGAGCTGGAGGTGCCGGAAGGCGCGCGGCTGGCCCTGCTCGGCCCATCGGGCGCGGGCAAGTCCACGCTGGCGGCGCTGCTGCTGAAATTCGCCGCGCCGCGCATCGGCCGCATCCTGCTGGACGGCGTGGACATCGCGCGCCTGACCGGGGCGCAGCTGCGCAGCCGGATCGTCTGCCTGACCCAGGATGCGCGGCTGTTCGACGATTCGATCGCCGCCAACCTTCGCCTGGCGCGGCCGGAGGCGGCGCCGGCGGAGATGTGGCGCGCCCTGGATGCGGCCGGGATCGGCGAGGTGGTGCGCAGCCTGCCGGACGGCCTGGAGACCCGCTGCGGGGAGGCCGGGGCTCGCTTCTCCGGCGGTCAGGCGCGACGGCTGGCGCTGGCGCGCGCGCTGCTGTCCGAGGCCCCGGTGCTGATCCTGGACGAGCCGGCGGCCGGGCTCGATCCCGACACCGAGCGCGCCTTCCTGGAGACGCTGGACCAGGCGACGGCCGGACGCACGGTGATCCTAATCGTCCACCGGCTGATCGGGGTGGAGCGTCCGACGAAGATCCTGCGTCTCGCCGGCGGGCGGGCGCTCACCGCGATGGGCTGACGCGGCCCGATGACCGGAGGGCCGCCAGGCCCGGAGGTCTGGATCGGCCCGCCTGACATGCCAGCGCCGCCGCCGGCGGCAGGATCAGCGGCGATCCTCGAAGAGTTCCAGCACGCCGGCGCCCGGAACTTCCGACATCCAGAAGCCGAGGCTCGCCTTGGTCGGCTTCGTCGGCTGCGGGCGCTGCACAACGATCTCGACCCGGCCGGTCTCGCGGCCATTGCTGTCGGTCAGCGCGGGCTCCACCGCGGCGATCAGCAGCTCGGCCTCCTCGGTCGGCAGCGCATGGATGCGGCCGAGGATGCGGGCCAGCACGCCCATCTTCGCCCGGCCGCTGGCATCGCCATCGGCCACCTTGATCGCGATGCCGAGGCCGCGGTCGCGCACGCAGGCCATCAGGTAGCCTTCCGCACCGCCCTTCAGCAGCACATTGCCGTCGGCGTAGCGGATCATCCGCGCCGTGGGGGAATCCTTGAAGGCGAGATGGTCGGGGTGGGCCAGCATGGCGTTCGCCACCCGGCGCGCCGCGGCGCGCCCCCCCGCCCCCCCCCCCGCGCCCCCCCCCCAGCCGGGCGCGGCCCGGGCCCGCGCGGCCCGCGCC
>NZ_JBWXTD010000004.1:119216-120469 GCF_056682175.1 Falsiroseomonas sp. RANM36 | reverse complement strand
CCCGGGCGAATCCCGCGCCGCGGAGGGCCCCTAGCGGCCCGCCCCGCCGGGCGGCGGGGGCGCGGGGGGGGCGCCCCGGCCGACTGGGCGGTCGCCGCGGCGCCGCTCTGCACCGCCGCGCTCGGCATTCCGCTGGGCGCGCGGCTGGGCGGGCGGATCGGTGCCGTCCTCGGCGCGGTATTCGCCGGGACCTGCTGCGGGGTCTTCGCTTTCCTGATACGCTAACACATGTTTGACTTGACTGCCGAGCCGGTTCGGCACGGTCGGGGGGGCCCAGGCGCGACGCGATGACGGCCAGCGGGCGTGCGCTCCTCATCGTCGTGGTGGTCACCGCGGGCCTTGCGGGCTTCGTGGCGGCCCGCTTCGTCGCCAAGGCCCCGGCGCCCGTCCCGACGGGCGCTGCGCCGGCACCCGCTGCCGCATCGGCCCCTTTGCCGACCGCCGCCGCGCCCCCCGCGCCCCCCCCCCCCCCCCCGCCGCTCCGACACCGCCTGGCCGACGCCGAAGCGGGCCGCGGCACGGGCCATCGCGGCCATCGGGACGCCGATCGCGGGCAGGCCGCAGCCATCGCCGCCATGGGGCAGCGCATCGGCATCGAGCCCGGTGAACTCGGACAGCACGTCGCGATAGAGCTTCTGGGCCGGATGGTCGGGGTTCGCGTAGTCCATCCCGCCGCCCATGTGCTTCGCCATGCTCAGGAAGCCGCAATGCTTGCCCGAGCAGTTGTTGAAGACGCGCCGGGGACCGCCATGCGCGTAGGCGGCGGCGATGTCCTCCGCGCCGCGCGGCACGGCCGGGCCGCAGATCAGTGCGTCCTCCGTCAGGCCGAGGCGGCCGAGCCAGTCGCCCAGCAGCGCCACCTGGAAGGGCTGCCCATGATGGGAGGCGCAGGCCAGCGCGATGTGCTCGTCGGTGAGGCCGAGCGCGTCGGCGGCGCCGGATTCCACCAGGGCGATGGCCTGGAACGGCTTCAGCGCGGAGCGCGGCGTGTTCACCCAGCCGGCGCTGCCCCAGGCATGGCGCAGCGTGCCGCCGGTATCGGCCACCACGACGACGCCGTGATGGACGCTTTCCACGACCGGTCCGCGCCAGACGCGCGCGAGTTCCACGACTTCGACGCCATTGGGCATGGCTTGTCCCCTGTAAACACCGCCGGAGGCGGGCCCCGGGGGGGGGGCCCCCGCGGGAGAGAGGGCGCGCCCCCCCCCCGCGCACGACATAGCGGGCGGACGCCCCCCCCGCCGCCCCCCCCC
>NZ_JBWXTD010000004.1:112891-119116 GCF_056682175.1 Falsiroseomonas sp. RANM36 | reverse complement strand
CTGAGCCCCCCCATTCCGCCCCCTTTGGCCTGGGGTCGCCCCCTTCAACCCCCGCCGGCGGCGGCCGCTGGTCGGCTCCCCGCTTCTCGATAGAGCGCGCGCCGCCCCGCGTCCAGCGATTGCGGCCGTTCAGCCGCCGAGCAGTCCCGCAACGCGCGCGGCGAAGGCCCGCGTCCCGAGCTTGCCGCCGAGGTCGGGCGTGCGGGTCGCCGGGTCGGCAAGCGCCGCGTCCACCGCCGCGTTGATCGCCGCCGAGGCCGCCCCGGCCGCCGCGTTCCCGCGCTTCTCCGCATGCCAGTCCAGCAGCATCGCCGCCGAGAGGATCAGCGAGGTCGGGTTGGCCTTGTCCTGTCCGGCGATGTCTGGCGCGCTGCCATGCTGCGCCTGGGCGCAGCAGAGCAGGTCGTTCTGGTTGGTGCTGCCCGCCAGGCCGAGCCCGCCCGACAACTCCGAGGCCAGGTCGGATAGGATGTCGGCGTGGAAGTTCGTGGCGCAGAGCACGTCGAAGCGCTGCGGGTCGCGCACCAGCAGCGCGGCGCAGGCATCCACGATCACCTCGTCCAGCGCGACGTCGGGGAAGTCCTTCGCCACCTCCCGCACGCAGCGCAGGAACAGGCCGTCGGTCAGGATGAAGGTATTGGCCTTGTGCACCGCCGTCACCTTCCCCCGCCGCCGCCGTGCCAGCAGGAAGGATTCGCGGGCGATGCGCGTCGAGGCATGCGCGGTGATCTTGCGCATGGACATGGCGACATCGGGTGTGGGCATGAACTCGCCGCGGCCGGCATGCATGTTGCGGTCCGGATAGAAGCCCTCGGTCGCCTCGCGCATGATCACCAGGTCGAGCGGCGCATGGCCGCGGCCGAGGCCGGGGCGGGTGCGCGCGGGGCGCACATTGGCAAACAGGTCGAGCCCGACGCGGAACGCCGCCGAGACATTGATCCCGCCCTGCTCGCGCGAGGGATAGTGCAGGTGGGAGATCGGGCCGAGGATCACGCCGTCGCTCGCCTTCGACGCCTCCATCACCTCCGGCGGCAGGGTGGTGCCGCGGGTCTTCAGCGTCGCGAGCCCGATCGCATGCGTCTCGAAGGTGACACCGAGGCCGAAGCGGGCATCTGCGGCGCGCAGCACGGCGAGGGTGGCGTCGGTGATCTCGGGCCCGATCCCGTCGCCGGGCAGGACGATGAAGCGCATGGTCTGGCGGTTCCTCTCTCGTGCGGCGCGATGTGGCATGCCGCGGCGCGGGCGGGGAAGGGGGGCGGCGTCTGGCGCCTACCGGTGCGAAGGAGTACCTGTTGCGCCAACAAGGCCGGCGCCGCGGGCGCGGAGGCACGGAGGGGGTCCATGGCAGGGAGAACGGGCGGCGGGCCGCGCCACATCACCGCGGAACAGGCGGCCGCGCTGGTCAAGCCGGGCGACTGGGTGGATTACGGCGCGTCCTTCACGCAGCCGGACGCCTTCGACCGGGCGCTCGCCGCGCGCAAGGACGAGCTTTCCGACATCTGGCTGCGCAACTGCCTCAGCCTCAGGCCGCGCGCGGTGCTGGAGGCCGACCCGGACGGCGAGGTGTTCCGCTGCTTCAACTGGCACTTCTCCGGCTATGACCGGAAGAAGCACGATGCCGGAATCTGCCACTACATCCCGGTCCATCTCGGCGAGATCCCGCACTACTACCGCCGCAACATCGACCGCGTGGACGTCGCCGTGCTGAAGGCCGCGCCGCCCGACGAGGATGGCTGCTTCAACCTCGGCCCCAACAGCCTCTGGCACCGCGCGGTGATCGAGCGGGCGACGACCGTGATCATCGAGGTGTCCTCGCAGGTCCCGCCGGCGCGCGGCACCGACAACCGCATCCCCGCGAGCGAGGTGGACTACGTGATCGAGGGCGACGGCGGCACAACGCCGGAACTGCCCAATGCGCAGCCGACCGATGTGGACCGCGCCGTGGCGCGGCTGATCGCCGAGGAGATCGAGGAGGATGCCTGCCTGCAGGTGGGCATCGGCGGCATGCCCAACGCGGTCTGCGCGCTGCTGCTGGAAGGCGGCGTACGCAGCTTCGGCATCCACACGGAGATGCTGAACGACGGCCTGGTGGAGCTCTATCGCGCCGGCCGCGTGGACGGGTCGAAGAAGGCGGTGGATCCGGGGCTGATCACCTACACCTTCGCCCTCGGCACGCGCATGCTGTACGAGACGGTGCGCGACAACCCCGATTTCCTCTGCCACGCGGTGGATTTCACCAACGATCCCTTCGTGATCGCGCGCAACAGGCGGGCGGTGGCGATCAACAACACCACGCAGATCGACCTGCAGGGCCAGGCGGCGTCCGAGAGCGACGGCCATCGCCACATCAGCGGCACCGGCGGCCAGGCGCAGTTCGTGCGCGGCGCCTATGCGTCGGAGGGCGGCAAGAGCTTCATCTGCCTCGCCTCCACCTATGAGCGGAAGGGCGTGCGCAAGAGCCGCATCGCGCTGAACCTCACGCCCGGCAACGTGGTGACCACGCCGCGGTCGGACATGATGTACGTGGTCACCGAATACGGCATCGCGAACCTCAAGGGCCGCTCGGTCGCCGAGCGCGCGCAGGCGATCATCGGCCTCGCCCACCCGGATTTCCGCGAGGATCTCGCACGCCAGGCCCGCGAGGCGGGGCTGCTGCCGCGCTATTGGCGCTGAGGGCGCTAGAGCAGCGCCCGTTCGAGTGGAACCGCTGCGCGGTTCCGCCGAACGGGCATAAGCTGCTCTACAATCATCATTCCTAGAGCACGACCTTCCGATCGACTGATTCCAGTCGATCGGAACGTGCTCTAGCCGAGCGCCTTCGCCACCATGCCGCAGAAGCGGCCGAGCGCGTTCGGGTCCACCCAGCGCAGCACGGCGACGACCTCGCCCTCCGGCCAGATCCAGGTGTAGTTGCCGCCGGCGCCCTGGGCGAAGACCGAATCCCGCGGTGCCTCCGGCTGGCGCCCCGCGCCGTTCAGCCACCACAGGAAGCCGTAGGAGGGGTTGAGCGGGCAGGGCGCGAGCGACCAGGCGATCCACTCCGCCGGCACCACCTGCTTCCCGCCCCACGCGCCGCGCTGCAGCACCAGCCGCCCGACCAGCGCCTGGTCCTCGGCATGGATGCGCATGCCGCCGCCCCAATGCGTGCCGCCCGGCACGGAGGGCAGGCGCATCCCGTCCACCTCCACGATCGCGTTGTCATAGGCGTACCAGACCCAGTCCCGGCTGCCGCCGATCGGGTCCATGATCCGCTCCGCGAAGACCTCGGGAAGCGGCCGGCGGAACAGGCGCAGCAGGCAGAGAGAGAGGCGGTTCACCCGCACGTCGTTGTATTCCCAATGCGTCCCCGGCGGCTGCAGCGGCCGCGCGATCCCCTTCGGCCCCGACCCCTCCCGCACCAGGTCGCGGCCACGGTCGATCACGTCGGACTTGCCGAACAGCTCGCCCTCCCATTCGGAGGTGTTGGTCAGCAGGTGGCGCCAGGTGATGCCGGCATTCTGGTCGCTCTCGAAGCCGCCATCCTGGATCGTCTGGCGTACCGGCTCGTCGAGGTCGGTGATCAGCCCGTCCGCCCAGGCGACGCCCGCCAGCAGCGAGAGATAGGATTTCGCCACGCTGAAGGTCATGTCGGCCTGCCGCGTGTCGCCCCAGCTCGCCAGCCGCTCGCCGCGGCGCTCGATCAGGCCGTTCGGGGCGCCGCGCGGGAAGACCGGGCCGATGACGGCATTGTGCGGCGGCGGGTCGAAATGCCCGGACTCCAGATGCGCGCGCAGGTCGCGGGGGAAGGGGCTCTCATGGGCCTCGGCGAAGGCGACCGCCTCGGCGAGATCGGGATGGTTCGGCATGGCGCGCAACCTGCCTCCGCTGCGCGGCGCGCGTAACCCCCTCCACCACGGCGGCGAACGCCCCCACATTCACGCACGGAGAGATGGAGGACGCCTGATGGCGACGGAAACCGCGACGGAAACCGCGACCTTGGGCGGCGGCTGCTTCTGGTGCATCGAGGGCGCGCTGCGCCACCTCGACGGCGTGAGCCGGGCCGAGAGCGGCTATGCCGGCGGGCATGTGGACAACCCGACCTATGAGCAGGTCTGCGGCAAGAAGACCGGCCATGCCGAGGTCGTGCAGATCGACTTCGACCCGGCGAAGATCGGCTATGCCGACCTGCTGCGGATGTTCTTCACCCTGCACGACCCGACCACCAGGGATCGCCAGGGCAACGACATCGGCCCGCAATACCGCAGCATCATCCTGACCCATTCGCCGGAGCAGGAGGCCGCGGCGCGGCAGGTGATCGCGGAGATCGACGCCTCCGGCATCTGGGGTGCCAAGGCGGTGACCGAGGTCGCGCCGCTCGACCGCTTCTGGCCGGCCGAGGCCGAGCACCAGGACTACTTCGCGCGCAACCCCTGGGCGGGCTATTGCCGCGTGGTCGTCGCGCCCAAGGTCGCGAAATTCCGCAAGATGTTCGCCGACCGCCTGAAGAAGGGAGCCGCCTGATGAGTCTTTTCGGCACCAAGGCCCAGGAAGCCGACGAAAAATTCCCGGTCGAGAAGTCCGAGGCGGAATGGCGCGCGGAGCTCTCGCCCGAGGCGTTCCGGGTGCTCCGCCAGCACGGCACGGAGCGCCCCGGCAGCAGCCCGCTGAACCGGGAGAAGCGGGCCGGCACCTTCGATTGCGCCGGCTGCGGTACCCCGCTGTTCGAGGCCTCCACGAAATACGAAAGCGGCACCGGCTGGCCGAGCTTCTGGGCGCCGATCGAAGGCGCCGTCGCGACCCGCACCGACCGCTCCTTCTTCATGACGCGGACGGAGGTGCATTGCGCGACCTGCGGCGGGCATCTCGGCCATGTCTTCCCGGACGGGCCGGCGCCGACCGGGGAACGCTATTGCATGAACGGCGTCTCCCTGGCCTTCCGACCGACCGAGTGACGCGCGCGGCCGCATCCTGCCACGATGGCAGGGTGCGGCCGCGCTGACGCGGAATTTGGCCTCCGATGCGGCCGCGGCCCTGGACAATCGGGGGCGGGGTGCCGATTCTCCCGCCCGATACGCCCCGAGGACATGCCGGTGCGCCTGCGCCACATCCTTCTCGCGCTCGTCATGCTGGCCCCGGCCGGTGCGCGCGCGGATCTGCTCTACGTGCTGAATTCGGGCGAGGCCTCGGTCAGCGTGCTCGATGCCGCCACCCGGCAGGAGACGCGCCGCATCCCGGTGCTGCGCGAGCCGCACCATCTGGTGCTGACGCCGGACGGGAGCGAGCTGGTGATCGCGGATTCCGGCGGCAACGAGCTGCTCTTCGTCGCCCCGGCCACCGGCGAGGTGCTGCGGCGCGTGCGCATCTCCAACCCCTACCACCTTGAGTTCAGCCCGGACGGGCGGTTCCTGGCCGTCGCCAGCCTGCGCCGCGACCAGGTGGACCTCTACGACGCCGCGACGCTGGAATTGCTGCAGCGCTTCCGCCCCGGCGACATGCCGAGCCACATCGCCTTCACCCCCGACAGCCGCCGCTTCTTCGTGACCCTGCAGGGCGACCGCGCCGTCGCCGCCTTCGACACCGAGACCCGCACCCAGCTCTGGACGGTGGAGGTCGGCAAGGATCCCGCCGGCATCATCTGGCATCGCGGCCGGCTGATCCTCGGCATCATGGGTGCGGACAATTTCGTCGTGCTCGACCCCGAGACGCGGGAGGTCCGCCCCGCCTTCACGCTCGGCCGCGGTGCGCACACCATCTTCCCCTCTCCGGACGGGCGGGCGCTGTTCGCCACGTCCCGCGTGGACAGTCGGCTGGCGGAGGTGGACCCGGAGACGCTGGAGGTTCGCCGGGTGTGGAACATCCCGGGCGGCCCGGACTGCCTGACCTTCGATCCCGAGGGGCGGGTGTGGATGACGCTGCGCTGGTCGGGCCGGGTCGCGGTGCTCGATCCCGCACGGCCGGATGCGCAGCCGGCCTATGAGACCGTCCGGGTCGGGCGCAGCCCGCACGGCATCTTCTTCAAGCCGCGGCGGGAGGGGATCGGCGGCGACTTCGCCCAGGCGCTCCCCGGCGCCGTTTCCGGCACGCGGCCGCTGGCGGTGCCAGCCGCGCCGCGCGGAGCGCCGGCCGCCGGCCTGCCGGGCGGCGCCACGCCGGCTGCCGCCCGTCCCGCGCCGTGAAGCGCCGCCTGCTGCTGGCGGGCGGGCTCGCCGCGCTGGCGGCGCCCGCGCGCGCGGCCCCCCCCCGGCC
>NZ_JBWXTD010000004.1:111866-112791 GCF_056682175.1 Falsiroseomonas sp. RANM36 | reverse complement strand
GCGCGGCGCGGGGGGGGGGGGGGGGGGGGGGGGGTGTTGCCGGGGGCGCCCGTGCCCCCCCGGGGGGGCTGCCCCGCGCGGCGGCCCCGCCGCGCCCTCACGCGGCCGGCCGGCGGAGCAGGGAAGCGATCACCGCATCCAGCCGCGCCCCCGTCTCGTCGTCGAGCGGCAGGACGAGCGCGAGCGTCGGCCAATCGACGCGCGAGACGCGCACGCTCATCTCGCCGGCGCCGGGCAGGGAGATCCGCAGCTCCCGCCCGGGCGCGAGACCGGCTGGCGGCGCGCCATCCGCCTCGACCGCGATGCCGCCGCGGGACATGTCGCGCAGCCGCCCGCGCAGCGCGAGGCCGCCCTTGCCGGTGATCTCCACCAGGCGGCCATCGCCGGCGACGCGGTCATAGACGCGCCGGTCGCCGCGCGCGCTGCGCAGCGAGGCGAGGAACTGGTCCACCTCCCGCTGCAGCGTGCCGCATTCGTCGCCGACATCCCGCGCGCCGGCCTCCACGTCGCGGCTGACCGCCCGCGCCGCGCCGGCGGCGCGCCGCGCCTCGCCCATCGCGGTCACGGCGCGGCGGGAGCTGTCCAGCACGCGCGTGACATTGGCCGCGATCTCCCGCGTGGCGGCGCCCTGCTGCTCGACCGCGGCGGCGATGGCCGCGGAGGTCTCGCCCATGTCCTGCACCTGGCCGGCCATGTCGCGCACCACGGCGACCGCTTCCTCGGTGACGCCGCGGATCGCCTGGATCTGCGTGGCGATCTCCTCGGTCGCCTTGGCGGTCTGCGCGGCCAGCGCCTTCACCTCCCCGGCGACGACGGCGAAGCCCTTCCCGGCCTCGCCCGCGCGGGCGGCCTCGATGGTCGCGTTCAGCGCCAGCAGGTTGGTCTGGCCGGCGATGTCGCCGATCAGCCGCGCGACATCGCCGAT
>NZ_JBWXTD010000004.1:96807-111766 GCF_056682175.1 Falsiroseomonas sp. RANM36 | reverse complement strand
GGGGGGGGGCGGCCGTGGGGCGCTACCCGCCCCCGGCGGGGGGTCTGCGGCTGGGGGGCGGCCGCCACCGAGCCGAGATCGCCCACCGAGGCCTCTGCGCTCTCCGCGGTCTCGACGGCGCGCGCCTCGGTCTGGGTCGCGCTCGCCGCCATGCCGGTGGCGCAGCGCGCCATGTTGTCCGCCGCGCCGCCCAGGCTGCGCATCACGCCGCTGAGCGCCGCGCCGAATTCCTGGGTATAGCCGTCGATCGCCCTGGCGCGGCGTTCCTGCTCGGCGCGGCTTTCGGCCGCCTCGGCCTCCAGATTCGCGCGCGCCGCGGTCGCATCACGGAAGACCTCGAGCGCGCGGGCCATCGCGCCGATCTCGTCGCGCCGGTCGCGGCCTTGGATCGGCGTGTCGAGCCGGCCGCCGGCGATCGCCGCCATTGTCTCGCCGAGGCGTGCCAGCGGGCGCGCGATGTTCCGCGCGGCAAGCAGGCCCGCGGCGATGGCCGCGACCAGGATCAGCAGGGCAATGCCGCCGACCATGAGCAGCTTCTGCCGCTCCGTCGCCATCCAGGGCGTCATGTCGTAGGCGACGGCGATCGCGCCGATGGCCGCGCCGGCCGCATCGCGCAGCGGGTGCGCCAGCGCCAGCACGGGCATCCCCGGCACCAGCGCGAACCCGACCGGCGCGCGCGCCTCGGCAAGGCCTGCCGGCAGTGCCGCGGCCGAGACGCCCTCGAGGCTGGAGGCGATCAGGCCGTTCCGGTCGAACAGCAGCACATGCGTGCCGGTCATCGCTGACAGTTCACGCGCGGTCCCGGCATCGAGCCGGCTGCCGATCCGCAGCGTCCCGATCACGCGCCCGTCCTGCCGGATCGGCAGCACGGCGGCGAAGGCGAAGCGGCGGCTGGTGGTGGAGAAGGCGACGCCGAGCGCGGCCTCGCCGCGAAGGGCGCGCGCGACATCCGGCGCGGCCGACTTGTCGTCGCCGAAGACGGCGGGATCGTGGCCCCGCATCGCGACGCGCCCGCCGGCATCCGTCACCTCGAGCACGTTGAGGGTCGCATCGGCGCCGCGCAGCGCCTCGAACAGCGCGACCGCCTGCGCGCGGAGCGCCGCCCGGTCGCCGGCGGCGAGGGCCGCGCCGATGTCCGGTCGCTGCGCCGCGCCGATCGCAAGGGCGTGCAGCCCGGCGATCCGTTCCGCGACCGCCCGCTCGGCGCGTTCCAGGCTGAACCGTGCCATGCCGTTGGTCCGCTCGGTGCGGAGGTCGTGCAGCGCGCTGCTGCTCGCGAAGGCGACCAGCAGCACGCCCGCGATGGCAGGCAGGATGGCAAGCAGCGCGAGGCGCGGGCGGAGGCCCGCCAGTACCCCGGGAAGCAAAGACCTCATGCAGAAGTCCCTGTGTCAGACGATGCGGCGTCTGCCACGGGTGCGGTAAAGGTCCCGTTACGGCCGTTTGGCATGTCGGGCGGACCGATTCAGACCTCCGGGTCTGAAGCCCCTCCGCTCATCGGGCCGACTCAGGCGGCGGCCTGGACCTCGCGCGCCGCGAGCGCGACCAGATGCGCGGCGACCGCCCCCATGCCGGTGCGCGCGCCCTCGCGTCCCGCGCGGCGCTCGGCCTCGGCGTTGTAGTTCGTGTTGGTGTTCACGTCGTAGGCGAAGGTCCGCCCCTGGCGGTCGGTGATGAACTCGATCGCGCCGACGCCGATCCCGTTCGCCACCAGGAAGGCCTCCATCCGGTGGATCAGCAGATGGGCGAAGCCATCCAGGATGCGGAATTTCTCGCCCGCGGCCACGGCGGGGCAGACCTCGCCCTCGCCGGCCTGGCAGGCATCGGCGGGGCAGAGCTCGAAACCCTCCGAGGTGTCCACGCGCACGGCGTAGAGGAACCTGCCGCCGATGAACTCTGCCCGCGTGATGCAGGGCTCCGGCGCCTCGATGTAGCGCTGCACCAGCCAGATGCCGTCGCGCGGATGCGCATGCGGGTCGGCATCGGCGGCGAGCAGGTCCAGCGCCTGGCGCAGCCCCTCCGCGCTGCGCACCAGCCGCACGCCGAGGCCCTTGCCGGCGCGGTTGTGCTTCAGGATCAGCGGGTATCCGAGCTTTTGCGCCGCTTCCGGGATGTGCTGCGCGCCGATGACGGCGATGGTCTCGGGCGTCGGGATGCCATGCGCCGCCAGCGCCTGGTACTGCGCGACCTTGGAGAGTTCGAGCTGCAGCGCGCGGCGCCCGTTCACCACGGCGCGGCCGTGCCGCTCGAGCCATTCGATCACGGCGCCGGCGTATTCGGGCGCGTAGGTGTGGTCGCGCGTGTGGGAGCTCGCGCTCATGCGGTTGTAGAACACGCCCTCCGGCGGCGGCTGCGTGAGGTCGAGCAGGCCGGTGTCGAGGAACCACTCCTCATGCCGCGCGCCCTGCGCCGCGAAGGCGGCACGCAGCGGCACGACCCAGGCGTCGTTCTCATGGAGCACATGGATGGCGGACATGACCGGCCTCGCTGAGGAAACGAGCCGTTAGAAAAATCGTCTTCCGGGCGGCCGCAAGAGGGCAGAATGAAGAAAGATTTTCCTTTTGCGCTGCTCGTGGCGCAGGGCTGGTCCTGCTCCCCGAAACCCGGATCGCCGCAAACCCTACTCCGCCGCGCTGGCCATGTCGGGCGGGCAGGGCGGCATGTCGCGCAGGAACGCCCAGCGACCATGCTGCTTGATCTCGGCCAGCACGAAGGGCGTCAGCTCCAGCCCGGGCAGCGGCGCCACGACCGCCTCCGCCGCCGCGAAATCCACGCTGACCGCACCCACTGCCGGCGTGCCGCCATGCGACCCGGCGCCGAGGAAGGCGCAGGCCGGCAGCCAGAGATGGCGGATGCCGTCCACCACCCGGTCGCGGCTGGCATGCAGGTGGCCGCTGATGACCATGCGCACCCCGGCCGCCTCCAGCTTCGCCAGCCGCGCCGCGCGCGGCGCGCGGTTCAGCGAGGAGACGGTCGGCGCGTCCTCCGCCGCATGCTCGACGAAGAGCGGCTTGTGCAGCACGAGCGCGACCGGGCGGCCGCGCGCGCCGGCGAGCTCCTCATCCAGCCAGGCGTCCTGCTCCGCCTCGCGCGGCAGGCCGGAGCCGAAGAGCTGCGCGTTGACGCCGATCAGGCGCCAGGCGCCGGCCTCGATCGCGAAGCGGTCCGTGGCGAAGGCCGCGTCCCAGCGGGCCAGGCGCGCCTCGTCCACGATCTGCGCCGGGTCCTGGCCGGGCGGCTCGTCACCGACATCGTGGTTGCCGGGCAGGGCGAAGACACGCGCTTCCAGGCCCTCCAGCGCCTGGGCTGCGAACTGCATCTCCGCGTCGCTGTCGGGGCCGTTTATGCAGAGGTCGCCGGTGACGATCACCACATCGGCTTCCGACGCATTCGTGGCGTCGCGTGCGCGCCGGAAGTTGTCCCAGAAGAAGCCGTGCGTGTGGGAGAGATGCAGGTCGGACAGGAAGACGATCTTCGACACGGGTCTGCTCCTCAGCCGAAGGCCAGGTTCGTGGCGCGGAAATCCATGTAGTAGAGCGGGGGATGCGACCAGCGCAGGTCGCGCCGCTTCCCGATGTATTCGCGCACCGGATAGAGGATCAGCGCGGGCGCCTCGGCCTCGTATTCGTCGAGCAGCGCCAGCCACAGTCGCCTGCGATCCTCCGGCGCGGTGGCGAGGCGCAGCGCGTCCACGATCGCATTGTAGCGCGCGGGCTGCCAGAAGCCGCTCCGCTGCAGCGAGTATTCCTTCGAAAGATGCACGGCGAGCCCGCCGCCGAGCGGATCGGGGAAGCGGAAGGCGATGGAGGTCGGCCGGATATCGGCGCCGGGCTGGGTGACGGAAGCCAGGTTCTCGCGCGTCTCGAGCCTGGTGTTGACGCCGACGGCGCGCCACATCTCCTGGATCACCTGCACCGCCTGCAGCATCTGCAGGTAGTAGTTCGGCGCGATGCGGATGATCAGCTCCTCCCCGCCATAGCCGCCTTCGCGCAGCAGGCGCCTTGCGCGGTCCGGATCGTAGGTGAAGCCCTTGCGGTCGGCGTCGTAGAGATCGCCGAAGGATGGGATCTGCAGCGCCGCCATGCGCCGGTAGCCCTCGCCCCAGAGGCTGCGGCCGAGCGTGTCGTAGTCCACCGCGTGGTTCAGGCCCTGGCGCACCCGCGCATCGCGCAGCGGGCCGCGGCGCGTGTCGTAGTAGAGGATGTGCGCGAAATCGAGCGGCACCTCCACGCCTTCCACACGCGCGTCGCGCGCCAGGCCCTGCGCCTGTTCCGGCAGCAGGTTGGTGACGAGGTCGTAGTCGCCGGCATGCAGCCCGGCGAGGCGGGAGGACGCCTCCGGCACCGCGGTGAAGACGATCTGGCGCACCGGCGGACGGCCACCCCAGTAGGCGTCATGCGCTTCGAGCACCACGCGCTGGTCGCGCTGGAAGCCGGCGACGCGATAGGGACCGCTGCCGACCGGGGCGCGACGCATGCCCTCCAGGCCCTGGGCATCGTAGAAGGCCGCGGAATGGATCCAGCCGCCATAGGCGGCGAGGCGCTGCGGCATCACCGGGTCGGGAGACCTGGTGCGGAACGCCACGCGGTGCGGCCCCTCGGCCTCCACCCCGGCGAGATGGCCGAAATTGACCCGGCCCTCGAAGGTCTGGGTGCGCTCGCCCCACATCCGCTCGGCGGAGAAGGTGGAGAGCACGTCGGCGCTGGTCAGCAGCGTGCCGTCCTGCAGGCGGATATCGGTGCGCAGCTCCGCCACCCAGGTGAGCGGGTCGCGCCGGGTCAGCGAGGTCGCGACGAAGGGGGTCAGGTGCTGGCCGCCCTCGCGCGCCTCGCGGGCGAAGTCGCGGCGCCACAGCGTATCGAAGACGTTGTAGGTGATCCGCAGGCCGACATTGGAGATTGCCTCCAGCGGCTCGAGCGTGGGCGGCAGGGCCTGCACGGCGATGCGCAGCACCGGGCGGCTGTCCGCCTGGGCGCCGGCCACGCGCGGCAGCAGGGCGGGGAGGGCCAGCGGGGCGGCCATGAGCGCCCGACGTCGGATTGCCATGCGTCAACCTCCTTGACGGTGCGGGAGGCTAGGCGCGGCTGGCGACAGGCGCGTGACGGCCGCATGAGAGGGGCGTGACGGTGGCCCGCCGGGGCGGCGGGTTCCGGCCGGGGCGCGCGCCGCCTATATCCCCGTCCACCATGGTTCCCTTCCGCAAGATGCATGGCCTCGGCAACGATTTCGTCGTGCTGGATGCGCGCGCCCGCCCGCTGCCGGTCACGGCCGAGGCGGCGCGTGCCATCGGCGACCGCCACCGGGGCGTCGGCTTCGACCAGCTCATCGTGATGGAGCCGCCGCCCCCCGGCGCGGACGTCTTCATGCGCATCCTCAACCCCGACGGGTCGGAGGCCGGCGCCTGCGGCAATGCCACGCGCTGCATCGCCTCGCTGGTCGCGGAGGAGGCCGGGAAGGACCGCGTGGTGGTGCGCACCATCGCCGGCGACCTGCCGGTCGAGCGACTGCCTGCCAAAGGCGGCCAGGATCTCTGGCGCGCCGACATGGGCCCGGCGCGGCTCGGCTGGCAGGAGGTGCCGCTGGCGCGCGAGATGGACACGCTGCACCTGCCGCTCGCCCTCGGCCCGGTCGCCGACCCCGCCGCCTGCTCCATGGGCAATCCGCACGCGACCTTCTTCGTGCAGGACCTCGACGCCATTCCGGTGGCGGAGATCGGCCCGCAACTCGAACGCCATCCGCTGTTTCCGGCGCGGGCGAATATCGGCTTCGCGCAGGTGCTGTCGCCCGACCGCATCCGGCTGGCGATGTGGGAACGCGGCGCGGGGATGACGCTCGCCTGCGGCTCCGGCGCCTGCGCCGCCATCGTCAACGCGGCGCGGCGCGGACTGACCGGCCGGCGCGCGACGGTGCATTTGCCCGGCGGGCCGCTCGAGATGGAATGGCGGGAGGACGGGCATGTGCTGATGACCGGCCCGGTGGCCACCGCCTTCACCGGGATGCTCGATCTGGCGCGCCATGCGGCCTGAGGTCCTGACCTTCGGTTGCCGGCTCAACGCCTTCGAGTCGGAGGCGATGCGCGACCTCGCGGCGAAGGCCGGGCAGGGGGATGCGATCATCGTCAACACCTGCGCCGTCACCGCCGAGGCCGAGCGACAGGCGCGCCAGGCGATCCGCCGTGCGGCGCGCGCGCATCCCGGGCGGCGCATCATCGTGACAGGCTGTGCCGCGCAGATCGCGCCCGCCGGGTGGGCCGCCTTGCCCGGCGTCGCGCGGGTGCTCGGCAATGCCGACAAGCTGAACCCGGCGAGCTGGGCCGCGCCCGACGGGCCGGCGGCGGAGCCCGGCGTGGCGACCCGCGCGGCGACCGGGGCGCAAACCGGGGCGGCGGCGGAACCGGTGACCGATCTCGCCGGCCGCGCCCGCGCTCTCGTGCAGGTGCAGCAGGGCTGCGACCATCGCTGCACCTTCTGCGTGATCCCCTTTGGCCGAGGCCCGTCGCGCAGCGTCCCGATGGGCGCCATCGTCGAACAGGTGCGCGCGCTGGTGGCGCGCGGCCATGCCGAGGTGGTGCTGACCGGCGTGGACATCACGAGCTACGGCCCCGATCTGCCTGGCGCGCCCACGCTCGGCCAGATGCTGCGGCGGCTGCTGGCGCTGGTGCCGGAGCTGCAACGCCTGCGCCTCTCCTCGCTCGATCCGGCCGGGATGGATGACGAGCTCTGGCGCCTGATCGCGGAGGAGCCGCGGCTGATGCCGCATCTGCATCTCTCGCTGCAGCATGGCGACGACCTGATCCTCAAGCGCATGAAGCGCCGCCATCTGCGCGCCGACGCGCAGGCGCTGTGCGACCGCGCGCGGCGGCTCAGGCCGGACATCGTCTTCGGCGCCGACCTGATCGCCGGCTTCCCGACCGAGACGGAGGCGCAGTTCGCCGCCATGCTCGACATGGTCGGGAGCTGCGGCCTCACCTTCCTGCACGTGTTTCCCTATTCCGAACGCCCCGGCACGCCCGCGGCACGGATGCCGCAATTGCCGGTCGCCCTGCGACGCGAGCGCGCGGGCCGGCTGCGGGAGGCCGGTCGGCGCGCGGCGCGCAGCTTCTTCGCAAGCCGCATCGGTGCGACGGAGCAGGTGCTTCTGGAAGGGCCCGACCGCGGCCACAGCACACATTTCGCGCCGGTCCGCATGGCGGGGCAGGAAGGCCGGCGGGGCGAACTGCACCTGCTGCGGATCCTGGCCGCCGACGATGACGGCCTGATCGGAAAGGCGGCCTGACGCATGGCGCTCAAGGGAATCTGGGATCGGCTGCGCGGGCGGGACGCGCCGGAAGGCGGCCCGCCGGAGCCGGCCGCCGCGCCGGAGCCGCAGGCCCCGCCACCATCCACCCTGCCTGCCTCCGCTCCGCCCGCTTCCGCCCCGCCTCCGCCAAGGCCGCCCGAGGCTTTGCCGCGCGACCTGCCCGCCGCCGCGGCGCCCGAGGCACCGCCCGCGCCAAGCCCCGAGACCGAACAGCGCGGCGGCTGGCTCGCCCGGCTGAAGGCCGGCCTCTCGCGCTCCACCGCACGCCTGACGGAGACGATCACCACCGTCTTCCGCAAGCGCCGCCTCGACGACGAGGCGCTCGAGGAGCTGGAGGAGACGCTGATCACCGCCGATCTCGGCCTGCCGGCCGCGCGGCGCATCGTGGACGGCTTCCGCAGGACGCGCTTCGGGAAGGAGGTCACCGACGAGGAGGTGAAGGCGGCGCTGGCCGAGAGCATCGCCGAGATCCTGGTGCCCGTCGCGAAGCCGCTGGAGATCCAGCCGGCGCGCGCGCCGCATGTCGTGCTGGTGGTTGGCGTCAACGGCACCGGCAAGACCACCACCATCGCCAAGCTCGGCCAGCAGTATCGGCGCGAGGGTCTCCAGGTGATGCTCGCCGCCGGCGACACCTTCCGGGCCGCCGCCGTGGAGCAGTTGCAGATCTGGGGCGAGCGGACGGGATGCCCGGTGGTGGCGCCGGCGAAGATGGGCGCGGATGCCGCGGGCCTCGCGCATGACGCGCTGGCGCGCGCGAAGGCCGAGGGCATGGACGTGCTGCTCATCGACACCGCCGGCCGGCTGCACAACAAGTCGGCGCTGATGGAGGAGCTGCGCAAGATCATCCGCGTGATCCGCCGCCTGGACGAGACCGCGCCGCATTCCGTGCTGCTGACGCTCGACGCCACCACCGGCCAGAACGCGCTGAGCCAGGTGAAGGTCTTCCGGGAGATGGTGGAGGTGGATGGCCTCGCCGTGACGAAGCTCGACGGCAGCGCCAAGGGCGGCGTCGTCGTGGCGCTGGCGCAGGAATTCGGCCTGCCGGTGCATTTCGTCGGCGTCGGCGAGAAGGCCGACGATTTGCGTCCCTTCACCGCGCGCGACTTCGCCCGCGGCCTGGTGGGGCTCGACTGAGCGCCCTCAGTTCCCCTTCAGGATGAACATCCCGACGATCAGCAGGAAGAAGCCGATCAGCGCGAGCGCGGGCAGCGCCACCACCGCCACCAGCAGGATCGCCGGCGTCATGCGTCCGCGCAGGCGGAAGAGCAGGCTGGCGACCAGGCTGAGCGCGGCCGCCACGACCACCGCGGCCCAGAGCAGCACGCCCTCGCGGTCCTTGTGGGTGGGATCGGCAAGCACGTAGGGCAGCTGCGAGGCGACCGAGATCGCGAAGAGCGCGAGCGAGGGGATCGCCACCAGCATCATCAGCCGCCAGGCCCAGACCGGTCGCATCAGTGCCACCGCGGCGGGGCGATGATGAAGACGAGGATCACGATGCCGGCCAGCAGCGCCGGCACGGCCAGCACGCCGGCCAGCGCCATGGCGGCGCCGCGCCGCCCCTTCGCCCGCAACGTCGTGGCGGCCCAGAGGATCGCGGAGGGCACCGCGATGAGGGCCGCCCAGAGCAGGATGTTGCCGGCGGAGACCGTGCCGTCCGACAGGCCCCAGAGGAAGAAGAACAGGATGACGCCGAGCGTCAGCCAGCTCATGCCGAACAGGATGGCTTGCAGGATCATGCAACGAGCGTAGCGGCTGCCCGGCGGGACTGCATTGCAGTGCCGCTTCGTTTGTGTCGTGCCGGAAACGCGCTGTCTTGCGCGCCGCGCCCGCCGGCGCATCCTGGCGGCCCGACGAAGGAGACGACGCATGGCCGAGGTCCGATGGGAACGCCTGACGGCGCCCGAACTCCGCGCGCTGGCCGCGCGCGATGCGGTCGTGGTGCTGCCGGTCGCCAGCCTGGAGCAGCATGGGCCGCATCTGCCGGTCTGGACCGACAGCTTCATCGGCCATGCGGTCGCGATCCGCGGCGCGGAGCTGGCCGACGAACTGCCCGCGGTCGTGCTGCCGCCGATGTGGATGGGCCTCTCGGAGCACCATTTCCCCTTCGGGGGCACCGTCAGCCTGGACTACGCGACCTTCGCCGCGGTGCTGCGCTGCGTGACGCGCTCCATCATGGCCGACGGGTTCCGGCGGCTGTTCCTGCTCAACAGCCACGGCGGCAACATCGAGCCCCTGGCGGTCAGCGCGCGGGAACTCGCGCATGAATTCGGCATCCCGGTGGTCACCACCACCATCACCAAGCTGGCGCCGCAGGCGGTCTCGGCGGCGCTGACGACGCAATCCGGCATCCAGCACGCCTGCGAGGGCGAGACGAGCCTCTGGCTGCATCTCGACCCGGCGCAGGTGCGCGCCGACCAGCTGGCGCACAGCGTCTCGCCGGGCGGCTTCGCGGCGGGGGACGCGGCCGCGACGCGCTTCTGGTCCTTCGCCGAGCGCGCTCCGGTGACGGGCGTGCGCGGCGATCCCCGCGCGGCGACGCCGGAGAAGGGCCGGGCGATCTTCGAGGCGATGGCCGAAGGCCTGGCCGCCATGCTGCGCGACGGCGCGATCTGGCGGGCGCCGGACGCGGTGTGGGCAGCGGGGCGGGCGCAGGCGGCGCGAGGCTGACCCCGCCGGCCGGCGGCGTGGCTACTCGAAGGGAATTCTCACCCGCGCGCCCGGCACGACGTCGTCGAAGGGCA
The DNA here is from genome assembly GCF_056682175.1 of Falsiroseomonas sp. RANM36. Classification (NCBI taxonomy): domain Bacteria; kingdom Pseudomonadati; phylum Pseudomonadota; class Alphaproteobacteria; order Acetobacterales; family Roseomonadaceae; genus Falsiroseomonas; species Falsiroseomonas sp. RANM36. The sequence goes on along the minus strand of NZ_JBWXTD010000004.1, from coordinate 101,726 downwards.
GGCGCATCCCGGGCACCAGGGTTTCGAGCGACCGGTCCGGGGCGGTTTCGCGGATATGCTCGCGGCCGAAGGTCATCCCTTGCGGGCGGTCCTGGCGCAGCACCATCGGCTCGATGCGCGGGGCAAGGGGATCGCTGTTGCGCTCCGGCGGCGCCTCGATCTCCCGGTTCGGCACGGGGGCGGGCTCTGCCGCCGCGGCGGCGCCGCCCGCGCCCAGACTGATCGGCTGCCCGACGCTGAGCGGCAGTGCCGCCGTGGCCGGCAGCGCGGCCGGGCTGGCCGCGGCAAGCTCGGCCGGAGGCGGTGCCGGCGTGCAGGCCGCCGTCGCCAGGACCGCGAGCAGCAGCGACAGGGCGGGCCGCAGCGTCATCCGGCGTGGCCAAGCCGATGCACGCCGCGCGGATCCTCGGGCGGGTTGGCGCGCGGGGCGCCGAGCGGGCCATCGCCGACCTCCCGCCAGGCCCGCAGCACCCAGTGCACCGAGGGGAAGGCCAGATCGTCCCACGGGATCCCGTCCCAGTCGAACAGCCGCACCTCCAGGCTTTCCGGGCCGGCCGCGAAGCCCGGCGTGGCGAGCCGGGCACGGAAGAGCACCTGCACCTGGCCGATGCGCGCGATGGAGTAGAGGGCGAGCATGCCCTCGATGGCGATCTCGGCGCAGGCTTCCTCCCGCGCTTCGCGTCGGGCGGCTTCCTCGACCGTCTCGCCCATCTCCATGTAGCCGGCCGGGATGGTCCAGAAGCCGCGGCGCGGCTCGATGGCGCGGCGGCAGAGCAGGACCCGCCCCTCATGCACCACCACGGAGCCGGTGACGATCTTCGGGTTCTCGTAGGCGATGAAGCCGCAATCGGGGCAGGTCAGCCGCTCGCGGTCTTCCCCTTCCGGGATCCGGCGGACGAAGTTGCTGGCGGAGGACATGCGCGAAGCTTGGGGTGCCGGCGTCGCGCCGGCAAGGCATGCGGCGCGCCGTCGCGCGCGGCCGGTCAGACCTTCACGTCGAGCAGCGATCCGCGGGGCAGGGGCGTGGCCGGCGGCGGCGGCAGCGCATCGAGGCGCCGCGGCGACTCGGACGCGGCCGGGGCGCCGGCGACAGGGCTGGCGGCGGTCGCCGCACGGGCCTGGGCCGGGCCCTGGAAGCGCGAGACCTCGGCCGTGAAGGCGGCAAGGGAGTTCATGCTGATCATGCGCAGTATGATGGGCCGCAGGTCTGAATGCCGCGTTAAGCGGGGGCGTGGGTCGCGCAGGCCTGGACCGATCGGGCGCATGCCGCAGGATGCGGCAGGCCCGCGTTAACGATCCAGCAACCAGTGGTGGAAAGGGCGCAGATCCTGCCGAGGCATGAACGGCGCCCGCCCCCGTTCAGCCCCTGAAGGGCCGCAGATCCAGCATCGGCAGGTCGAAGGCGCGGGCGCCGAAGGCGATCACCGCCTCGGCCCGCGCCGCATCCCACCCGCCATGGCGGCAATTGTCGCGCGCCTTCGCCTCGATCTCCGCGCGGGAGAGCGGGTCGGCGGCGCCGCCGCGGAGATTGGCCTGCCGTTCCTCCACCACGGTGCCGTCGCGGAGCGTGGCGCGGACATGGCCGGTATAGGCGCGCGGATAGGGGTTCTGCGGGTCCACGACATAGCTGACCTTGGCGCAGAGGGCGCGCAGGTCGGGGCGCATCACCATCTCCTCCGTGAAGGCTTCGAGCCCCGCGCCGCCCAGGATCAGCCCGGCCGCGATGCCATAGGGGGTGCTGAACTTGGCCGCATAGGCATTCGGCGGCGCCTGCTTGGAGGCCAGCGGCTCCCACAGCCGGTGCAGGATGCCCTCGGCGGTCTCGCAGGTGATCGCGGCGATGTCCTCGGCCTTCAGGCCGCGCGCCCGCAGCTTCACCGCGCAATCCACGAAGGGCTGCACCATGGTGCCGTTGGCCCAGGGCTTGAAGGCGATGGTGGAGGCGACCCAGTCGTGGCCGAAGCCGTCCAGCAGCCGGCCCCAGTCGCAATCGGTGGTGTGGGTGAAGCCGTTGAAGAGGCCGTGCGGCCCTTCGAAGACGGTGCGCGGGCCGAAGAAGCCGCCCTTCGCCAGCAGCGCGGCCCGCAGCCCGGCCTGCGCCGCCCAGCCCGGATGCAGCCGCTTGGTCCAGGCGCCGTCGGTCAGGTACTCGATGATGCCCGATGCCATCGAACCCGAGATCCCGATGGCGTCCACCACCTGTCGCGGCGTCAGCCTCATCGCGACCGCGACGGCCAGCGCCGCGGCCGGCGCGCCGAAGACGCAGGTGGGATGGAAGCCCGACTTGTGCACCGCCTTCGGCACCACGGTGGAGAGCCGGCACGCCGCCTCCGCGCCCACCGCCAGGCCGCGCAGCACGTCGGCGCCCGAGAGGCCGAAGCGTTCGGCGGCGGCGAGCACCGCCGGCACGATCACCACGCCCGAATGGATCGGCCCGCCTTCGAAGGTGTCGTCATAGTCCTCGCCGTGGGAGGCGGTGCCGTTGACGATCGCCGCATCGGTGGAGCCGTAGCCGCCCGCATGCCCGAAGGCGGTGCAGGCGCCTTCGCCCTCGGCCGCGCCGAGCGTGGCGGCCACGTAGTCCGTGCCGCGCGCGGCGACGCAGAGGCCGATGATGTCCATCAGCAGCCGCTCGCAGGTCTCGCGCACCGCCGCATCGGGCCGCGCGGCCAGCGCCGCCTCCGCCAGCCGCTCCGCGACCGTCGGCCCTTCGGCCACCGCCTTTGCCATCATGTCGTCCTTCCGAATTCTCGCCACAGGGACCAGGCCGCCAGCGCCGCGGCCAGGCTCGGCAGGATGAGCGCGACCCTATCCTGCAGGAACACCGCCTGGTCGCCGCCCGGGATCGGTCGGCCGCGCCGGTGGTCGCTCCGCACCATGAAGCCGAGCGGCACGCCGAGCACAAGCGGCAGCGTCGGCACGCCGGCGAAGCGCGACGCGGACCGGGCGCGCACGACGAGCGACCTCCCGACGGCGAGGCATCCCCCCGTCGTGGCGGACCCGCCGGAGACGCGGATCGCCAGCATCGCGGCCGCCGGAAAGCGCCACGGCGGGCTTGCCGGCCGTCGCGCGCGAGGGTCGCGAATCCGGGCAGGAGGGAAGGCGTGCTGCCGCGTGGGGATATGCGCGCGTAAGTTGTTGGTCTCTGATCGCGGTGTTCTGCAGTTGTGGGCGCTCCGGTGATGCGCCGGACCTTGTTCAAAACGAGGAACGCTTTGCGGAAGATGAGACTTCCTGACGAAGTGCCACGGCGCCTGCTGACGCGAGGCCTGCTTGCCGCTTAGGTGGCTCTCGGCAGTCATGCGGACGTGGCTACGGCCGCACCTTGCATGACATTGTAGACTGTCTGGAGGGCAGAAAGCCGCCAGTTCGGCACATGTCACGCGGATTGACGGGCCTGACACGCGGGTTCCGTGTCGCGACGGCCACCGCGCTTCGGTCTGCTTGATGTCAAGTCGGGTTGGTAGCGACTTTCCTCTCCAGATCAATCGAAAGGTGTGTCAATACACTCTCGCGCGATCAGTTGCGCATCAGGACGAACGATCACTGTTCCGGACAGGAGAACCCCTATGCTTGTTCTGCCCAGCCAGAGGGAAGCGGCGCTCGAGGCCGATCTCCCCCTGTCGCGCGAGCTTCCGAGCCCGCGCGAGGCCATGGCTGTACGCTTGCCGACATATCTGCAGCCCTTCCTCACATGGTTGACCGCGAAGCCCGCGCCCGGCGAGGAAGCCCCCTCGCGCAGTGCGATCTCCTTCGTCTTCGGCGCCCTGGCATGGATCCTCGGCGGTTGTGCCCTGACGGTGCTGCCCTTCCTCATGAGCGAGCCCGCACTCGCGCTCTGGCTGCTGGTGCCCGTCGGGCTCACCGCGACGAGCTGCGGCCTCGGCCTATTCCAGGTTGTGATCTTCCATCATTGCTCGCACGGCACGGTCTTCGCCACGCGCGAAGGCAACCGGCGCGCGGGCAGGCTCATTTCCGCCCTGCTGCTGTTCAAGCGCTTCGAGGACTACCAGCGCGAGCACATGATCCATCACAGCGCGAAGAAGCTGCTGACGGAGGAGGATGAGTTCGCCGACTTCGTGCTCGGCCTGCTGGGCCTGGAGGCGGGCCTCTCCAAGCGCGAACTGTGGCGCCGGGTGATCGTCGCCTGCGTCTCGCCGGTGTTCCACTGGAAGTTCCTCTCGCGCCGCATCCAGGCGAGCCTCTTCACCGGCGATGCCGCGCATGACTGGGTCGGCCGCGTCGCCTGGACCGCTGCCATCGTCGCCACCGTCGCGACCGGGACCTTCTGGCTGTTCCTCCTCGCCTGGGTGCTGCCCGTCACCGTGCTGCTGCAGATCGCGACGATCTTCCGGATCCTGGTCGAGCACAGCTTCCCCGAGGCCGAGCTGATCGCGGCGCGCGACAAGGAATTCGTCTGCCACGCGACCTGCGGCGTCTTCCCGGGCGCGCAGCCGCCGCTCGAGAAGGCCAACAGCCTCTCCGGCGCGATGGCCTGGGCCGGCTGGTGGGCCAACATGCTGACCGTGCAGCTCTTCGTGCGCCTGTTCGTGCTGGTCGGCGACGCGCCCTGCCACGACTTCCATCACCGCCGTCCCGCGACCAAGCGCTGGACCACCTACATCCATGCGCGCCAGCAGGACCTCGACAACGGCTCGCCCGGCTTCCCGACCGGCTATTTCGAGGCCTGGGGCCTGATGCGCGCCGTGGATCGCAGCCTGGCAAGCCTGGCCGCCACCGCCCCCGCGACGATCGGGCGGGAGCCGGCGACGCATGAGGCCGCTTCCCTCGTCTTCGGCCACCGCCTCCAGGAGGGCTGACGCACAGACTGTCCGGATCGGGCCCGCGCCTTCTCCAGCGCGGGTCGCGGGCCCCGGCGGCGACCGGCGCCCCGGGGAGGGGGGGAGGAGGCGGGGCGC
>NZ_JBWXTD010000004.1:83126-96797 GCF_056682175.1 Falsiroseomonas sp. RANM36 | reverse complement strand
GCGGGGGGCTGCCCCCCCGCCTGCCCGGAGCGGGCCCGCGCCTTCCCCCGCGGGGGTCGCTCGCCGGCCCGGGAACGTCCTGCCCGGGTCGGCGACATCTTCGGGTCACGCTGGCGGAATGCGCCGCGTGAAGCCCGCCCCCGGCCACTGGCCGGCACTTGTTCTCCTCGTGTAGTCCTGATGGATTCGTTGCTTGAGCGCAGTGGCGTCAAGCGAGTCCGTTGCGCGCGATTCAGCCCTGCTCGCCCGCCGGCGGCGGATCGGCCATGCGAACCACGCTCTCGGGCAGCAGGATCGTGACCGATGTCCCTTCGCCCGGCGCGCTGACGATGCGCAACGTGCCGCCATGCGCCTCGACCAGGCCCTTGGCGATCGGCAGGCCAAGCCCGGTGCCGGGGAAGCTGCGCGCATGCCCGCCGTCGATCTGCTGGAAGGGCTCGAGGGCGCGCGGGATGTCCTCCGCGCGCATGCCGACGCCGGTGTCGCGCACCTGCAGCTCCGCCGTGCCGTCGGGGCGCTGGCGCGCCGAGACGATGACGCTGCCGCCCGCGCCGGTGAACTTCACCGCGTTGCTGACGAGGTTGTTCAGCACCTGGCGGAAGCGCAGCTGGTCCACCTTGATCTCGAGCCCCGGCTCGGTGCGCTTCACTTCCAGCCGCACGTCGTTCTGGATGGCCAGCGCCGCGAGCTCGCGGACCGAGGCGCCGAGCAGCGTCTCCGCGCGGCACCACACCAGGCTGAGCTGCGGCGCCACCTTGGCGATGCTGGAATAGTCGAGGATGTCGTTGATCAGCTCCAGCAGCAGCCGGCCGGATTCGTTGATCTGCTGCGCGTATTCGGACTGCTGGTGCTCCGTCAGGCGATAGGTCGAGCCCGGCAGCATCATGTCCGAGAAGCCGATGATGGCGTTCAGCGGCGTGCGCAGCTCGTGGCTGAGGGTGGCGATGAAGCGGGCGCGCAGCGCGCTGGCTTCCTCCGCCGTGGCCTTCGCGATGCGCAGCTCGATCTCCGCCTGCTTGCGCGCCAGCACGTCGATATAGACCGACAGCGCGCCCTCCACGAGCTCCTGGTCGCCGGTCTCGAAGGGGCGGCTGACATTGGCTTCCGAATGGTTGCCGAGGATCAGCGCATGGCCGGAGGCGCGGTCATACGCCCAGAGCACATAGGGCATCCGCAGGATGCCGGTGAGCTCGTAGGCGGGGGATTCGATCACGCTGCGCGCCGTGGTCAGGAAGAAGGGCGGCGCGGCCGGCACATTGGCGAATTCCGCCGGGGCGTCGGAGCCGAAGCCGATCGCATGCGTGACGCGGAACAGGTCCGGCGCGGTGGGGGAGGGCTCGCGCCGGACGAAGGCGGCGCGGTCGCAGAGCGTGTTCTCGACGATCACCTCGAGCATCGAGCCGCCGAGCTCCTCCGGTGTCGCGCAGAGGTCGGAGAGGCGGTGCGCCTCGCGGATCAGCTTGGCGACGGTGCGGCTGCGCCGGGATTCGCGGAAGGCCTGGCTCTGTTCCTCCTGCAGGCGCAGCAGGCGCGCGCCCAGGTCGTTGCACTCGCGCCGGTAGTACGCCAGCTCGCGTTCGAGCTTCGCGATGTCGAGGGCGCGGAGTTCCGTCACCGGCGTCTCCGCAGCACGGTGAGCACGCCGGTCCAGTCGAGCGGGCGGCTGTGCTCCCCGTCGAAGGGCGCGACCTCCACGCCGGAATAGAAGCCGAGCAGCGGCACTTCGGCGTCGAGGCCGCGCACCACCAGCTCCGCCTCCTCGATCGAGGAGCCGCTGCGCGCGCTCGCCCGTCCGGCGCAGTCGATGTAGAGGCCGAGCAGGTTGTCGCCGCTGCTCACGGTGCGGTTCATGGCCTCGACGCCGCGCCGGACGGAATCCAGCATCAGGCCGTTGTCGCGGCTCATGATCTGCACGAGCGCGCCTTCCTCGAAGTCCGGCTCGAACAGGGTGATCGAGCCCTTGGCCGCGTCGGCGCTGAGGATCAGCCGGTTGACGTAGGATTTCTCGTCATAGGGCGCGTAGGGGTCGCCCTGTTTCTGGCCGAGCGTCGCCACGAGCGACAGCTCCTGCCCGCGGCCGCTGCCGATCGGCAGGCCCAGCATGCGCTCGATCACCTTCAGCGCCGGCTCGCCGTCCAGCTCGTAGACGGTGGCGCCGTCTATGCGGGTGATCTCCATGAAGGCGCTGACCGGCCGGCAGCCATGCAGGATCACCGTCTCGGCCGACACCTCGGGCGGGAAGACCAGGGCGACGGTGGCGTGCTTGCTGACGCCCTCGCCGTCGAACACCCAGGCACCCGACATGTTCATGTCGGTGAGCAGGCCGCCGCCGAGCAGGTTCACCGGGGCGTTCCCGACGGCCTCGTTGAAGCCCGCGACGATGGAGCTGGCGTAGTGCAGCTTCGGCGGCTGCGTGCTGGCGACGCTGTCGAACAGCAGCAGCACCACCTGGTCCTGCCGCACCACGCTGCGCACCTGCGCGCCGATATCCGCCCCGGCCTTGCGCTCATCCACCTCGAGGCCGCGGCTGACCAGGAACTGCGGCGCGGTGGCCGGGTCGTCGAAGGCGACCAGCCCGAGCTCGAAGCCGCTGTAGCCGTAGCCGCTGCGCGAGATGGCGCCGGCCGCGGAGCCGCCGACGACGGGAACCGGGCCGAGCACCTCGGCCAGCGCCGCACGCACCGCGAAGGGGTCGAGCTTGCCGCCGGAGAAGGCCATGAGCAGCCGCGGGCTGTCCGCGGCGCTGCCGAGCGCCGCCACGGCCTGCCTGACGGCCGCCATGGGATCCGGGCTCCTGCCATAGCCAACTCGCATCCGCGCCTCCAGCCGTCGACGCCACGGCAAACGCATGGGTGCGCCGGTCGTATTCTGGCCGCCCGCGTACGCCGATCAAGGTAGACTTATCCTTATGACGAATCAGTGGGTGATGCGTCAACTATTGCGTGCAAATTTGTATCTAAACGCGAGACATGCTCGGCCAGGGGTTGCGCTTAAGGCATATTGTCGGGTTTTTGGCGCATGTCGCCCGGCAGTGCACAGCGCCGCGCCGCGCCGCTGCCGGCGACGCCAGGCGGGACGGGCGCTCTGCCCCCGCGAACCGGCGCAAGCCGCTCAGCAACGCAGCACGACATTGCCGGTGGCCTCGCCGCGCCCCAGCAGCTCATGCGCCTCGGCGATGCGCTCCAGCGGCAGCACCGTGCCCACCGCATGCTGCAGGCGCCCCTCCTCCAGCCAGCGCCCGAGCTGCGCCAACCCCTGCGCGCGCGCTTCGGCCGACAGTTCATAGACGATGAAGAAGCGGATCGCGGCGCCCGAGAGGATCATCGGCCCGAAGGGCAGCGACATCTCGGCCTTCCCCGAGCCGTAGCAGACGCAGAAGCCGTCGCGCGCCACCACCTGCTGCAGCAGTGCGGCATTGGCCGCGAGGTCCACCTCCACCACCCGGTCCACGCCGCGCCCGCCCGTGGCCTCCGCGACGCGGGCGGCCACGTCCTCCGTGCGGTAATTCACCACCAGGTCGGCGCCGGCCTGGCGCGCCAGGGCCGCCTTCGCGTCCGAGCTGACGGTGGCGATGAGCTGCGTGGCGCCCAGAAGCTTCGCCATCTGGATGGCGTAGTGCCCGACCGCGCCGGCGCCGCCCGCGACCAGCACGCTCTGGCCGGCGACGCCGCCATCGGTCTGCACCGCGCGCCAGGCGGTCAGGGCGGGGATGCCGAGGCAGGCGCCGGCCTCGAAGCTCGTGCCGTCCGGCAGGCGCACGGCCTGCGCGGCGGTCAGGGCGATGTATTCGGCGGCGGTGCCGAAGGCGCGCTTCCACTGGCCGTTCCAGATCCAGACCCGCTCGCCGATGCGCGCCGCATCCACGCCCGCGCCCACCGCCGCGACGGTCCCGGCGCCGTCGCTGTGCGGGATGACGCGCGGCCCGGCCATCGGCCGGCTGCCGGCGCGGGTTTTCCAGTCGGAGGGATTGACGCCCGAGGTGGCGAGGCGGACGAGCACCTCGCCCGGGCCGGGGGTGGGGGTCGGCATCTCGCCCACCACCAGCACCTCCCGCGCCGGTCCGTTCCGCTCGTACCAGGCTGCGCGCATCGCTTCGATCCTTCCCTTCGGCGCGTCTTTTGCCGCCGGGCGACGACGCGGCCAAGGGTGGCGCCATTGTCTGGCGCGCATGCGTGATCCAGTAAACATGATTCTAGAGCAGCTTATGCCCGTTCGACGGAACCGCGCAGCGGTTCCACGCGAACGGGCGCTGCTCTAGGCTGGGTTCGACGGCACCCATGGGGCGGGCGATGGACGACACCGGCAAGGACGCGGCGGTTGCGGCGGCGCTGCGCGCGGCGGGCTACGCGCTGCCGCCGCCGATCCTCGCCGATGTGGCGCGCGGCCACCCTCTGCTCGTCGCGATGCTCGCCCGCATCGCGCCCCCGCAGCCCGAGCAGGAGCCGGCCACCACCTTCCGCCCGGACGCCGCGCGGTGATCCCGGCCAGCATCGCCGAGGCGGCGGCGGCCTTCCGCGCGCGGACGCTCTCGCCGGTCGAATTGGCGCGCGCCTGCCTCGATCGCATCGCGCGGCTGGATCGCAGGCTGCACGCCTTCGTCGCCGTCACCGAGGCGCGCGCGATGGACGACGCCCGCGCCGCCGAGCAGCGCCTGATGCGCGGCGCGGCGCGCGGCCCGCTCGACGGCATCCCCTTCGCCCACAAGGACATCGTGGACACCGCGGGCATCGAAACGACCTGCTGCTCGCGCATCCGCGCCGGGCATGTGCCGCGGCGCGACGCGCATGCGGCGAAGCGCCTGGCCGATGCGGGCACCGTGCTGCTCGGCAAGCTGACCACGCATGAATTCGCGCTCGGCGGCCCGTCCTTCGACCTGCCGACGCCGCCGGCGCGCAACCCCTGGGACACGGCGCGCTTCACCGGCGGGTCGAGCAGCGGCTCGGGCGCGGCGCTCGCCGCCGGGATGGTGCTGGGCGCCACCGGCTCCGACACGCTCGGCTCGATCCGCTCGCCCTCCGTGCTCTGCGGCACCACCGGCCTCAAGCCGAGCTACGGCCTGGTGGGGCGCAGCGGCGTCTTTCCCCTGGCGCAGTCGCTCGACCATGTCGGCCCGATGGCGCGCAGCGCGGAGGATTGCGCCCTGCTGCTGGAGGCGATGGCCGGCCCCGACCCGGACGACCCGGCTTCCGCCGGGCGCGAGGCGAAGGGGATCGTGGCGCAACTCGGCGAGGGCGTACGGGGGCTGCGCATCGGCGTCATCCGGCATTTCCACGAGAGCGACAATCGCGGCACGCCGGCGGCGCTGGTCAATCTGGAGGCGGCGCTCGATGTGTTCCGCGGGCTCGGCGCGACCGTCTCCGACGTCACGCTGTCGCCGCTCGCCGAGTGGCACGCGGCCGCGGCGACCATCATGCTGGCCGAGGCGCATGCCGTCCACGGCGCCTGGCTGCGCCAGCGCTTCGCCGATTATGGCGGCATCTTCCGCGAGCGCGTGCTGCTCGGCGCGCTGATCGGCAGCGAGCACTATCTGAACGCGCAGCGCCGGCGCCGCGCCCTGGCGGAGGAGATGGCGCGCGCCTTCGCGCGGCACGACGTGCTCGTCACCCTCGCGCAGCCTGGCGAGGCGCCGCAGATCGATGCCGTCTCGCGCTGGGGCGTGCTGGAACTCGGCTCCTTCGCGGCGCCCTTCAACCTGACCGGAGGCCCTTCCGTCGCCTTCGGCACCGGGTTCGGCGAAGGCGGGATGCCGACGGGCATGCAGATCGCGGGCGCGCCCTTCGCCGACGCCACCGTGCTGCGCGCGGCGCATGCGTATCAGCAGGCGACGGACTGGCACAAACGGACGCCGGAGCTGTAGCGGGGCGCCGCCCGCCCCGCCGGAGCCCAAAGCGGCTACTGCCGCTCGATATTGGCGCGCTCGACCATGGCGGACCAGCGGGCGATGTCGGAATGGACCATCGCCTTCACCGCCGCGGGTGCGGCCAGCGAGCGCGGCGTCAGGCCGAGCGCCAGCAGCTTCTCGCGCACCTCCGGGTTGGTGGTGGCCTTGCGCGTCACCTCGTCGATGCGCGCGATGACCGCCGCCGGCAGGCCGGAGGGACCGGCGACAGCGTACCAGGTCTGGATGTCGAAATCCGGCTGGCGCAGCAGCTCGCCCACCGTCGGCACATCCGGCAGCAGCGCGGAGCGCTCGCGCGACGTCACCGCCAGCGCCCGCGCGCCGCCATCGCGGATCTGGCCGATCACCGAGGAGATGGGCTCCACCACCGCCTGCACCTCGGCGTTGCGCAACCCGACCAGCGCCGCCGGCGTGCCGCGATAGGGCACATGGGTCAGCTTGAAGTTCGCCGCGGCCTGCGTCGCTTCCGCCACCAGATGCTGCGTGCTGCCGACGCCGACCGTCGCGACGTTGAGCTTCTCGGGCTCGGCCTGCGCGCGCCGGACCAGGTCGGCGAAATCGGCGATCGCGCCAGGCGCGCCCGCGGGCCCGGCCAGCCACACCAGCCCCACCGAGCAGACCAGCGAGATCGGGTCCACATCCGCCATCGGATCGTAGGGCAGGCGGCGGTACAGCGCGGCGGAAACCGCGAAGCCGTTGTTGATCAGCATCAGCGTGTGGCCGTCCTTCGGGGCGCGGGCCAGCGCCTCGGCGGCCAGCGTGCCGCCGGCGCCCGGGCGGTTCTCCACCACCATCGGCTGGCCGAATTCGGCGGCCATGGGCGGGGCGATCAGCCTTGCGATGATGTCGGTCGCCCCGCCGGCGCCGAAGCCCTGCAGGAAGCGGATCGGGCGGTCGGGCCAGGCCCGCGCGGCGGTCTGCGCCGCAGCGGGGCCGGCCGCCGCGACGAGAGCGGCGCCGAGCAGATGGCGACGGCGCGGCGCGAAATCGGATGTCATGCGATCGTTCCTCCCTGCCGTCACTTGGCACGAGGGCATGCGGCGCGGCAAGCCGGGCTCGCTTGACCCTGCACGGTCCGCGCTCTACGCCGCCGCGCAGACCGGGAGACGCCGCATGACGCCAGATGCCGACATGATCCAGCGCCAGCGCGTGGCGGAGCTGGTGCAGAACTGGGCGATCTGGCGCGACGCCGGCGACTGGGAGCGCTTCCGCGGCTGCTGGCACGAGGACGGCTTCATGATGGCCACCTGGTGCCAGGCGCCGGCTTCCGAGTTCATCAAGGCGAGCCAGGCCGGCTGGGCGAAGGGCGTCTCGATCCTGCATTTCCTCGGCGGCGTGTCGGTGGACGTCGCGGGCACGCGCGCGATCGCGCAGACCAAGATGACGATCAGCCAGCGCGCGGAGGTGCATGGCGTGCTGGTGGACGTGGTCTGCACCGGCCGCTTCTACGATTTCGTCGAGGAACGGGCGGGCCGCTGGGGCATCGTGATGCGCCAGCCGATCTACGAGAAGGACCGGATGGATCCGGTGGACCCCGCCGCGCGCCTCGAGCTCGACAAGGATCTGCTGGCGCGCTTCCCCGAAGGCTATCGCCACCTCGCCTATCTCCAGACCGGGATCGGCTACGAGGTGAAGCGCGACATGCCGGGGCTGAAGGGCGAGCGCGTCGAGGCGCTGTATCGCGCCGGCGCCGGCTGGCTCGGCGGCGCAACGCTGGCCTGGCCGGCCTGACGAGGGAGAGTGCGATGAGCGTGGTGAAGGTACTCGGCATCTCCGGCAGCCTGCGCCGGTCGTCCTTCAACAGCGCGGCGCTGCGTGCCGCGGTGGAGCTGGCGCCGGAGGGGATGGAGATCGCGATCTATGACGGCCTGCGCGAGATCCCGCCCTATGACGACGACATCCGCACCGCGGGCTACCCGCCGCATGTCGCGGCCTTCCGCGGGCTCATCAAGCAGGCCGACGCGCTGCTGATCGCGAGCCCGGAATACAACTTCTCGATCAGCGGCGTGCTGAAGAACGCGATCGACTGGGCCTCCCGCGTGCCGGACCAGCCTTTCGACGGCAAGCCGGTCGCGATCATGGGCGCGGCGACCGGCGCCTATGGCACCGCGCGCTCGCAGTACGAGCTGCGCAAGGTGCTCGCCAGCCTCAACGCGCAGCTGCTGAACAAGCCGGAGATCCTGATAGCGCAGGCGGCGGGCAAGTTCGATGCGCAAGGCCGGCTGACCGACGAGACGGCCCGCGGCCTGATCGCGCAGCAGCTCGCCGCGCTGCGCGCCTGGACCATCCGGCTGCGCGGCTGACCATGCCGCGCCGGATCGTCGATCTCTCGGTGGCGCTGCAGGCGGGCATCGCCTCCGACCCGCCGGGCCACACGCCGGAGATCACCTATATCGATCACCGGCAGAGCGCGCCGGAGGTGGCGCGCTTCTTCCCCGGCCTCACGGTCGAGGACCTGCCGGGCGGCGAGGGCTGGGCGATCGAGCGGCTGAACCTCACCACCCATACCGGCACGCATCTGGATGCGCCGTATCATTTCCACTCCACGATGGATGGCGGCAAGCGCGCCTGGACGATCGACGAGGTGCCGCTGGAATGGTGCCTCGGCCGCGGCGTGAAGCTCGATTTCCGCGCGATGGAGGACGGCCATGTGGTGACCGCGGCGGAGGTCGAGGCCGAGCTCGCGCGCATCGGCGTGACCCTGCAGCCCTTCGACATCGTGCTGGTGAACACCGCCGCCGGCACGCGGTACGGCCGGCCGGATTATCTCGCGCGCGGCTGCGGCATGGGGCGCGAGGCGACGCTCTATCTGACCGAGCGCGGCGTGAAGGTGTGCGGCACCGATGCCTGGTCCTGGGACGCGCCCTTCCTGCACACCGCGCGGCGCTATGCCGAGACGGGCGACGCCTCCCTGATCTGGGAAGGGCATCGCGCCGGCATGGTGCGCGCCTATTGCCACATCGAGAAGCTCGCGAATCTCGAGGAGCTGCCGTCCACCGGCTTCCAGGTCGCCTGCTTCCCCTTCAAGATCAAGGCGGCCTCGGCCGGCTTCTGCCGGGCCGTTGCGATCTTCGAGGACTAGCCGGGCGCCGCCCCCGCCCACGCATTCCCGAGCAGCCGCCGGATCGCGCCGCGCTCGATCGGCACCGGGTTGGGGTAGGAATCGCGCGCCGCGATCTCCGCCGCGCGGTCGAGGTCGCCTTCCTTGAGCCCGAGCGCGCGCAGCGCGAGCGGCGCGTCGATCCGCCTCGCCAGGTCGTGCAGGCCGCCGGCGGCATCCGCCGTGCCGAGCGCGCGCGCGACCCGCGCCATCGCCTGTGGCGCGCCGGCCGTGTTGTACGCCGTGGCGTGCGGCAGCACGATCGCATGCGTCTCGGCATGCGGCAGGCCGAAGCTGCCGCCGAGGACGTGGCAGAGCTTGTGGTGCAGCCCCATCGCGACCGCGCCGAGCGCCGCGCCGCAGAGCCAGGCGCCGTAGAGCGCGTCGGACCGGGCCTCGGCATCGGCCGGCGAGGTCACCACCCGCGGCAGGCCGCGCGCCAGCGCGCCGATCGCCTCCTCCGCCATCAGGGAGACCACCGGGTTGCCGTCCGGCGCATAGAGCGCCTCCACGGCGTGGGCGATCGCATTGAGGCCGGAGGTGGCCGAAAGCGCGGGCGGCAGGCTCAGCGTCAGGTCCACGTCGTAGATCACCACCGCCGGCAGCACCTTGGGCGTGCGCTGCGTGCGCTTCTCCCCGCCCGTGGTCTCGCCGAGGATGGTGGTCATCTCGCTGCCGGCGTAGGTGGTCGGCACCGCGACCTGCGGCAGGCCGGCGCGCAGCGCGATCGCCTTGCCGAGCCCGATCGTGGAGCCGCCGCCGACCGCCACGGTGCCGTCCGCGCGGAGTGCGCGGACGCATTCCATCGCGCGCTCCGTCACCTCCACCGGCGTGTGCATCGCGGCTTCGGCGAAGACGCCGGCAGCGCGCCCGCCGAGCGTCCCGGCCAGCGCCTGCGCGGCTTCCTCCTGCTGCGGCGTCGCCAGCACCAGCACGCGCCCGAGGCCGAGCCGGTCGAGCTCCTCCGGCAGCTTCGCCAGCGTGCCGCGCCCGAACACCACGCGCGCGGGCAGTCCGGTATAGGTGAAGGCGTGCATCGCTCAGAGCTCCAGCATCTCGCGCGGCAGGCCGCCGCCGGCGAGCGTCTCGGCGCCCTCGGCGGTGATCAGCAGCATGTCCTCCAGGATGAAGCCGCCGATGCCGTCTATGTACCACGGCGCCTCGAAGGCCATGACCATGCCGGGCTCCAGCACCGCATCGGCGTCGGCCGCGGTGTAGGGCCATTCCTCGGACCAGATCGAGGCGCCGAGGCCGTGGCCGAAATGGCCGCGCGCATAGGACGGGAAGCCTGCCTCATGCACCGCGCGCAGGCAGGCGGCGTGGATGTCGCGCAGCGCGGCGCCGGGGCGGAACAGCGGGCGCCCGGCCTCGAAGGCGGCGCGCAGCGCGGCGTACACCTGCCGCGCATGTGCCGGCGCGGGGCCGAGCGTGTAGCTGCGCGCGAGATCCGCCGTGTAGCCGCCGACCACCGCGCCGACATCCACCTTCACCACGTCGCCGCGCGCCAGCCCGCCGGGGCTCGACCAGGGCGCGGCGCCGAAGCCGACATATTCCCAGGCGGTGACGCTCGCCCTGGTGCCGCGGCGGGCGGCCTCCGCCTGCACCAGCTCGAGGAAGGCGCGGCCCATCTCCGCGCGGGTCGCCCCGGCGCGGATCAGCGGGACGAAGGCGGCGAGCACCGCTTCGGTGATCGCGCCGGCCTCGCGCAGCAGGGCGATCTCGGCCGCTGACTTCCGGGCGCGCAGCCGGTCCACCAGCGCCGTCGCGTCGCCGACCACGGCCGGCGCCGCCGCATCGAGCAGGGCGGGATGGTCGGCGGCCGGCACGGCCGAGAGCTCCGCGCCGATGCGCGCCCCGGCAAGCCCCATCTCGGCAAGCAGGTGCCGCAGCAGGCCGAGCGCGGCGCCGCGGTCGAAGGTGCCGGGGCGCGCGAAGCCGGGCGGGCGGTCCGCGGTGGCGGCGGCGATCAGCGCGGCCGCATCGGCGTCGGAGGGCAGCAGCCGGCGCACCGAGATCGCCTCCGGCCAGATGGCGTGGACGCGCAGCGGGTCGCATCCCGCCGCCGCGGCGCCCGCGGCGAAGAGGTCGGTCACCACGGCGCCCACCGGCCGCGCGGGATCGGCCGGGATCACCGCCATCGCCGGGCCGAGGCGCCGCCAGCCCATCGCCACGCCGGGCTCGGCGCCGGTGGCCCAGCGGAAGGTCTCGGGTGCCGCGACCAGCAGCGCGTCGAACCCGGCGGCCTCGATCAGCCGCGCGGCGAGGGCGCGGTCCACATGTCCTGGCATGGCGGCATGGCAGGCGGCCGGGCGCGCGTTGTCAACGCCGGCCGGGCGCAGCATGATCCCGCCACGCACGAACCCCGGGAGACAAGACATGCGGCGTGGCATCCTGGCCGCCCTTGCGGCAACCCTGATCGGCCTCGGCACCGCCGCGGCGCAGACGACCGAGTGGCGCTTCCACAACAGCTATGCGCCGACCCGCGTGGAGAGCCAGCATGTGCGCGATCTCGCCGCCGACGTGCGCGCCCGCAGCAACGGGCGGATGGTGCTGAACGTCTTCGAAGGCAACGCGATGAACCTGCGCGACGCCGATGCGCTGCGCTACATGCAGACCGGCACGCCGGAGATGGGCTTCATCTGGTCGCCCTTCCTCGGCCGCGACGACGCGGCGATGTCCTCCATCCTCGTCTTCGGCCTGATCCGCAACGCCGACGAACTCAACCGCGTGATGCCGGCACTGCGCGAGAGCCTGACCGAAGGCCTGCGCCGCTGGAACATCGAGACGGTGGGCTTCATGCAGCTCGGCCTGCTCGACGCCTCCATCTTCTGCCGCAGCCCGGTGCGCAACCTGGACGAGCTGCGCCGGGTGAAGCTGCGCGTCGGCTCGCGCGAGCAGGTGGAGACCTTCCGCGCGCTCGGCGTCGCCGCGCAGATCGTGCCGCAGCAGGAACTCTACACCGCGATGCAGACCGGCGTGGTGGATTGCGCGCTCTATCCGCCGCGCATCGTCCACACGATCAGCCTGCAGGAGGTGGCGAAGCACGCCGTCTCCACCGGCTTCGCCTTCCCGCCCACCCCCTATGCGATCATGGCGAACCAGGCGCGCTGGCGCGCGCTGTCGGCGGAGAACCGGCAGGTGCTGACGGATGCGGTCGGCGCGTTGGAGACCCGCAGCGCCCGCTTCGCGCAGGACGCCGCCGACGACGAGGCGGCGCGGGAGCGGCTGCGCGGCCAGGGCGTCACCTTCTACGGCATCTTCTCCGAAGCCGACCAGATGGCGCTGCGCACCGCCGCCATCGCCACCTGGGAGACCCTGATGCGCGAGGCCGGCGGGCAGGGCCCGGCCTGGAAGGCGCGGATCGAACGGGCGCTGACGACGCGGTGAGGGCCGCCGACCGGGCGATCCTGCTGTTCTCGCGCGGGCTGCTGGCGCTCTCCGCCGCTGCCTGCGCGGGCATCCTCGGCCTGGTGCTGGCGGCGGTGGTGATGCGCTACGCCCTCGCCGCGCCCTTCCGCTTCACCGAGGAACTGTCGGGTCTGCTGCTCTCCGCGATGGCATTCCTCGCCTTGCCCTTCGCCATGGCGGGCAACGCGAACATCCGCGTGACGCTGCTGGCGGAACGCCTGGCGCCGCTGCCGCGGCGGATCCTGTGGGTGGTCGGCCAACTCATCATGGTGGCGTTCTGCGCGATCTTCGCCTGGGAGGCCTGGGGCATCGCCGAGTTCACGCTGCGCCTCGGCCTCAGCAGCGAGCAGGCGCGGCTGCCGCTCGCGCCCTGGACGCTGCTGATGCCGGCCTGCCTCGCCATCACCGGCTTCATCGCCGCCTGGGCCGCGCTGCGCCCGCCGCCAGAGGACGGGCCGCAGCCGCTGTGAACGGCATCGCGATCTTCGGCCTGCTGGGCGCCACGGTGCTTTCGGGCGCGGTGCTCGGCGCCGCGCTCGGGCTCACGGGCTTCATCCTGCTGCATTTCGCGGTCGGCGGCGCCACGCGGCTCGGCGTGCAGACGGTGTGGAACGTGCTCAACGAGTTCACGCTCACCGCCGTGCCGCTCTTCATCCTGCTGGGCGAGGTGCTGGTCGCGTCCGGCCTGGCGCGCGGCGTCTATCGCGGGCTGGCGCCCTTCTTCGCGCGGCTGCCGGGGGGGCTGCTGCACACCAACATCGCCGTCTGCACGGTGTTCGGCGCGGTCTCCGGCTCCTCCATGTCGGTGGCGGCGGCGGTGGGCTCGGTCGCCTATCCCGAGCTGAAGGGCCGGGGCTACCAGCCTGCCGCGGTGGTCGGCACGCTGGCGGGCGGCGGCACGCTCGGCCTGCTGATCCCGCCCTCCCTCTCGCTGCTGATCTACGGCGCGCTGACCGACACCTCGATCGGCCGGCTGTTCCTCGCCGGCGTGCTGCCCGGGCTGATGATGGCCGGGCTGTTCATGGCGATCATCCTCTGGATGGCGTGGCGCAACCCGGCCATCGCGCCCGAGGAGAAGTCGGTCGCGCTGCGCGCGGCGCTCCGCGGCCTGCCGGCGGTGCTGCCGCTGGTGCTGCTGATCGTCGCGGTGCTGGGCAGCCTGTTCGCCGGGCTCGCGGCGCCGCCCGCGGCGGCGGGCGTCGGCGCCGGGACATCGACACGCTGGGGCTGATGTTCACCTCCCCCAACGTCCTGGTAGTGCAAC
>NZ_JBWXTD010000004.1:80325-83026 GCF_056682175.1 Falsiroseomonas sp. RANM36 | reverse complement strand
GGGGGCGGCGGGGGGGGCGGGGTCGGGGCGGGGGCGGGGCCCGCGGGTGCCCGGGGCGGGCGCCGCCGACGGCGGGGGGGGGCGGGGGCGTCGCCGCGGCGGTGATCCTCGGCTTCACCATCGGCGATCTCACGATCCGCAGGCTGGGCGAGGCGCTGATCGGCACGGCGCGGATCTTCGCCATCATCGCCATGGTGTTCATCGGCGCGCTCGTGCTGGCGCAGGCGATCAGCATGCTGGGCCTGCCGCAGCAGATGCTGGCCGCGATCGGCGAATGGGGGCTGTCGAAATGGGTGCTGCTGCTGGTGGTGGTGGCGATCTACCTGGTGCTGGGCTGCTTCTTCGACGGCCTGTCCATGATGATCATGACCCTGCCGTTGGTCTTCCCGCTGATGACGGGCGTCGGCTTCGACGCGGTGTGGCTCGGCGTGGTCGTCACGCTGATGATCGAGATCGGCATGCTGACGCCGCCGGTCGGGATGAACCTCTTCGTCCTGGTCGGCATCACCGGCGGCGAGGTGACGCTGGCCGCGGCGGCCCGCGCCGCGCTGCCCTACTGGTGCGCGCTGCTGGCCGGCGTGGTGCTGCTCTGCCTGTTCCCCGGCATCGCCACCTGGCTGCCCGCGCTGGCCTTCGGCTGATCATGCCGGGTCGGCGAAGGCTTCACCTTCGCCCCTCAGTCGCCGGCGCCGCCTCGCGGCTTGGCTTCGCGGCATTGGCCGCGGGCCGTATTCGCGGCCTCGGCCGGCTTGCGCCGGCCGCAGGTCGTTCGTCTTGCGGCTTTGGCATCACCTGCTCTCCGGCTGCGCGCCGAGCGCGCGCCGGATCGGCGCGGGCAGGATCGGCGCCGTCAGCAGATCCACCGTGACGAAGGCGCCGACCCCCGGCAGCGTCGTCGGCGCGCCGTCGGGCGGGCCGCCGCCGAAGGGGTCGGGTCCGACGCCGGTCGGCAGCGGCTTCCAGCCGAGATCCACGCCGGCACCCGCCTGCAGGTTCACACCCGGCACGACACCCCAATTGGCCAGCCCGGAGGCCAGCCGGACATTGCCCGCCGCATCCAGCGACCAGGTGAAGTCCAGCGAGAGCGTCATCTGCGGGAACCAGGAGACCTTCTCATGCGCGAGGCCGAGCAGGTCGTCGCCGGAGAAGGAGGCCTTGAGCAGCGTCGGCCCGTTCTCGCTTTCCGGCAGCACGTAGCGGAAATCGGTCAGCGTGGCGTAGGGGATCAGGCCGATCGGCGCGATCAGGTTGACGTCGGAGAGCAGCTTGCGCCCTTCGGGATCGGCCAGGCCCGCGCCGAGGCCGAGGCCGTAGGTCGCAGCACCGAACCCGATCACGCCGGCCTTCTCGCCGGTGCCCAGCCGGTCCCATTGCCGCAGGCCGAACCGCTTGGCGGGCTCCAGCAATTCCGTCTTGATGCGGGGGTCGTCCTTGGCGGCGTCCTTCGCCACCTTCACGCCGGTCTCGAGCGCGTCGGCGGCCTCCTCCGGCTTCTTCTCCTCCTCGAGCTGCACGGCCGGGCCATGCGCGCCCTGCTGCAGCACATGCGCGAGCTCATGGCCGAGCAGGCGGCGCGTCTCCGCGCTGCCCGGCTGCCATTCGCCGGGCGCGAAGCCGATGTCGCGCCCCGCGGCGAAGGCCCGCGCGCCGAGCCGCGCCGCCGCGCCGCGCTCGCGGTGCAGACGCACGCCGGCCAGGTCGGCGCCGAGGCGCTGCTCGAAATAGCGCCGGTCGCGCGCCGGCAGCCGCGTGCCCTCGCCGAGGCCGAGCGCCGCCGGCGCGGCGCCGCGCGCGGCCTTGGCGCCGGGCTCGGGCCCGCGCTCCGCCGCGCGGTCCGCGGCACGCTCGCGCCCGCCATGGCGCAGCACGGGGACAGGGGGCGCGGCCGTGCGCCTCATGGCGCGATCCCATGCGGCACGGGGCGTCCGGCCTTGGCGAATTCCTGTACCAGCGCGGCCTGCAGCAGCCGCGGCCCGATCGGCTCGCCCGCCTCCGCCGCGGCATAGGCGGCGGTCAGCGCAGCGTTGCGGATCTCCCCGCCCGTGACGTCGCAGGCATTGGCCAGCGCGGCGAGGTCGAGCCCCGGCGCCAGCAGCGCGGCCGGCAGATGCGCGCGCCACAGCGCCAGGCGCTGCGCCGGGTTCGGCCGGCGGAAGGGCACGGTCAGGTCGAAGCGGCGCAGGAAGGCCTCGTCCATGCCCTCGGCCAGGTTGGTGGCGAGCAGGGCGACGCCGTCGAAGCGCTCCAGCCGCTGCAGCAGGTAGTTCACCTCGATGTTGGCGTAGCGGTCATGCGCGTCCTGCACCGCGGTGCGCTTGCCGAACAGCGCATCGGCCTCGTCGAAGAACAGCACCGCGGCGAAGCCCTCCGCCGCGGCGAAGAGCTCGGCGAGGTTCTTCTCGGTCTCGCCGATGTATTTGGACACGACGCGCGAGAGATCGGCGGCCAGCAGCGGCAGGCCGAGCCGCAGCGCCACGGCTTCCGCCGCCAGCGTCTTGCCGGTGCCGGGATCGCCGGTGAGCAGCGCGACCAGCGCGCTGCCGCCGGCATCCATGCCCCATTGCTCGCGCACGATGGCGCGGTGGCGGGTGCGGCGCACCACCTCCTCCAGCCGCGCCTGCGTCACCGGGTCCACCACCAGCCGGTCCCAGCCGACCCGCGGCGCCGCGCCCCCGCGGCGGCGCCGCGCCCGCCCCCCGCC
>NZ_JBWXTD010000004.1:78929-80225 GCF_056682175.1 Falsiroseomonas sp. RANM36 | reverse complement strand
CGGGGCCGCCTCCCCCCGCCGGGCGGGCTGCTGCTGGCGCCGGGGGGGGCGGGCGGCGCGGCGCCGCGCGCCGCGCGCCAGCGCTTCCACCGCCTCCGCCGCGCCGTCGTCCAGCGCCGGCCGCACCGCGAGGCCGCGCAGGTCGAGATCGAAGGCGGAGAGCCGCGCGGCGCGCGCGCGCCGGGCGAAGGGCGCCTGCGAGGCGGCCCGCGCCGCCATCATCGCCTCCTCCCCCAGCGCCAGCGCATCCGGCAGCGAGGGCGCGGGATCGAGCGGCGCAACCAGGGCCTGGAGCCCCGCCTCGGGCAGATGCAGCGCCAGGCGGCCGGCGGCGATCGCCAGCAGCAGGGCGGCCGGATCGGGCCGGGCCGGGCGGCTCATGACGCGCCGTAGCGGAAGCCGATGCGCCGGCCGAGCCAGGGCACCCAGCCGGGATCGATGTCCCAGCCGGCGCGGCGCAACGCGATGTCGGCCGCATCGAGCGGCCAGATCAGCGTCGCCCCCGCCTCCTCCTGCAGCAGCCGCCCGGGGCGCAGCAGCAGGCGGCAGAGCGCGTCGGTCGTGGCGTCGGCGGCGAAGGGATTCCGGCCATAGGCGCGGCGCAGGGCGGCCGGGGCATGCGCCACATCCGCCGGCGCGGCCGCCAGCAGCGCGGCCAGCGCATCCTCGGCTTCCGCGGCAAGGGCAAGCGGCAGGGCGGCTTCGTCGAGTGGCCCCTCGGGCGGCGCGGCGCCGGCGAACAGGGCGAGCAGCGGGCGGTCGCGTTCCAGCGCGGCGCGGCGCGCGGCGGGCGGCAGCGGCGCGGCAAGCCGTTGCAGCGCGACCAGGCCGAGCGCGAGCAGGCGCTCCGGCAGGCCCTCGCCCAGGGCCAGCCAGGCCGGGCGAAGCCAGGCGAGGGGGCGGATCAGCAGGAGCAGCCCGCCGCACCAGATCTCGGTCGTCTCGGTCTGTTCCGCCTCGGCGGGCGATGCGGATGGCGCCGGCTGCGCGCCGGCACCGGCGCTGCCGGCCATCTCCGGCAGCGGGACGGCCTCGGCCGCCGCCGCATGCAGCAGCGCCGGCAGGCGCACCGCCTGCGCCGGGGCATGCACGAGCAGGGCGGCGGCGAGCCAGGGCGCGCGCGGCGCCGGGGGCATCGCCGCCAGCGCCGCGCGCAGGGCGGCAGGCAGCAGCGCGAGCAGGCGCGCGGCGGCCTCGGTCTCGGCCGGCTCGGCCCCCCCCGGCGCCCGGGGGCACGGGGCGGGCGCCGCCCCCCCCGGGGGGGGGGCGGCCCGGCCCGCCGGGCCCCCCCCCCCC
>NZ_JBWXTD010000004.1:74675-78829 GCF_056682175.1 Falsiroseomonas sp. RANM36 | reverse complement strand
CCAGGGTCCAGGCGGCGGGCGCGGCCACGACCGGGGGGGCGGCGGCCTGCAGCGCGGTCCGCACCGCCTCCAGCAGTCGCAGCGCGAGCAGGCGGGCGGGTCGTGCCTCCAGCCGCGCGGCGAGTTCCGGCGCGGCGACCAGCAGGGCGGCCATGCGCCGCGCTGCACGGAGCGGGTCGCGCGCGATCCAGCGCGCCAGGATGTCCGCCAGCACGTCATCCGGCGCGGTGGCGGCCGTGCCCAGGAGATCGGCGCCCCACCAGGGCAGCGCCTGACCGCCGGCCAGCGCCTCCAGCAGGGCGAATTCGGCTGCCCAGAGGTCGCGGAACAGCGCGGGCGCCTCGGCCGCCGTTGCCGCCCGGGCATCCGGTGCGGGCGCCGCTTCGCGCGCGGCCGGCAGCGCGGCCAGGATCGCCTGCGCGAGCGCCGCCGCCCAGGCATCGCCAAGCTCCGTGGCGCTCACCTCGCCCCGCAGATGCAGGCGCAGCTGCAACCGCGGCAGCGCCAGCACGGCGCCCGGCGGCAGCCCCGCGCGTTCCAGCGCAGCATCCATGCCGGGCCCGAGGCGGCGCAGCGCCTGGTCCACCAGGCCGCGCGCGGCGAAGGCATCCTCCGGCTCCGGCGCGCGGATGCGCGTCGCCAGGCGGCGGATCGCGACCTCCGGCGCCGCCATGCGCGGCCTAGACCGTCTTGATGCGCGTCAGCGCCAGCGTCTTCTCCACGCCGAGCGTGCGCACCATCTTCGCCGCGCCATCCAGCGCGGCGCGCGCCGAAGGATCGGTCGCCGTGTCGCGCGCCTTCTCCAGCGCCGCGACCGGATCCTCGCCGCGCGCCGCGACCTCCGTGACCTTGGCCACCACCTCCGGCGGCGGCGGGGCGGCGGCGAGGGCCTTGGCGGCCTCCGCCGCTTCGGTGCGTTCCTTGGCGATGGCCACCGTGAAGGCTTCCAGCCTGTCCTCGCCGCCGAGCAGGCGCGCGGCCTCCTGCGGCGGCTTGGCAAGCACCTCCTTCACGGTGACGTTCTCCGGCGCATCGGCGACGAAGTCCTTCGCGCTCTTCTCCGCCACCGCTTCGCGCATCGCGCCATAGGCGACGGTCGCTTCCGGCCTGTCGAAGGTCTGCACGCCGCCGGCGAGCACGCGGTCGCCGACCGTCGCCTCGGCCACCGTCGCGTTCTGGTCGCGCAGCGGCAGTTGCGCGGCCTGGAAGCGCAGATCGGCGATCGTCGCCTTGGCCGCCGCCGGCGGCTGCACGGCGGAGATCACCTGCACCACCTGGAAGCCCGGATACTCCGCCGCATAGGCATCGGCGACGCGGTCGAGCGCCACGCGCTCGCGCTCCGCCGGGTCGGCGATCTCGGTCGCCAGCGCGGCCTCCTGCGTCGCCACCGCCTGCGCGAACTCCGCGTTGCGCGCGGGCACGCGCAGGTCGGAGGAGGAGAGCGCCGCGGCGGAGACCATCGCGTTGCGCACCAGCGGCTCGGCCAGCGCCGCCTCGGCCAGCGCGCGCTTCTCGGCCGGCTGCTGGAGATAGGCGGTGCGGTAGGCGGCCGTGGTCGTCAGCGTCTGGTTCTGCGCCTGCGCGAGCCGCGCGCCGCGTTGCAGGTCGCGCGCCAGCACCACCACGGCCTGGAGCAGCTCGATCACCATGACCAGCACCTCCAGCAGCACCATGCGCTGCTTGACATAGACCGCGAAGTGGCGCGGCAGCATCTCCAGCGCCATGCGTATCTGCAGCCCGGCCATGTTGAAGGCATCGGTCAGGCGCGATTCCGTGGCGAACCAGGAGGGCGGCTGGCCGCCGAGCCAGGCGGCGAGCTGCGCCTGCGCATCCTCGGGCACCACGCCGATCACCGGATGCGGTCGCGTCAGCCCCTGCAGCGGGATCACCACCTTCACGATCTCGGTGCGGCGGTTCACCAGCTCATCCAGGCCCATGACCTCGAAGAAATCGCCGAGGCGGTCCAGGAAGTTGTTGACCGGCCGGTTGGTGCCGGGCGTGTCCGGGTTCGGCAGCGGCGTCTCGCGCGGCGCGCGGCGCGCCACGCGCACCGGGTCCTTGTCGAAGACGTTCGACAGGTCTTCGAGGATGTCGTCGTCATGCAGCGCGACGACGCAATAGGGGATCACCGTGGTCCCGCGGAAATAGGCGAAGGCCTGCTGCCGCGCCGCGGCGATCAGGCCGGAGACCAGCGCGATGCGCCCGCCGGCCGCGGTGATCAGCCGGTCCAGCGCGTCGTTGCCGGTGGAGCCGGTGCGGTCGCCGCGCGCGCCGATGGCGGCGGGATCGAGCGGCAGGAAGCCGATCGGCGGGATGTGGCGGAAGCCGCGCTGCCACAGGTTCAGCGCGCGGATCTCGTTGTTCTGCACCAGCGGCTCGCGCGCCAGGTTCTCTGCCAGCATCGCCTGGAACTGGTGGATGCGCGCCCAGGCCGCGGCGCGCGGCGGCGCGCCGAAGCGCGTGCGGTGCCAGTCCTCGCCCGGCGTCGCGACGATGCTGCGGCGGGGGATCCAGGGGTCGAGGAACAGCGCCGAGCCATCCGTGCCGAGCCAGACCATCGCCAGCGCGACTGCGCCAGCCTCGTGCCGCGCGGAGCCGGCCGGCTTGCGGAAGCCGTCATCGGTGGCGAAGGCCGGATCCCAGCGCTTCAGCAGCGAATGCTCGAACAGGTCGAACCACCAGGCCGAGGCGGTGCCGCGCAGCGCCCAGGAGGAGGCGAGCCCCTCCTCGTTCGGCAATTCCAGCGGCACGCGCACCAGCGACAGGCCGAAGGCGCCGCGCCAGCTTTCCGACTGGCAGGTGACGGGCGTGGGACCGGCGCAGGCCTCGCCATAGACCTTCGCCTCGCCCTGCGGCACCTCGCCCGGCTCGATGATCAGCAGATAGGGGCCGGGGCGCACCGCCGCCGTGCCGCCGGTGGGGCCCGACGGGTCGGGCACCAGGCAGACGCAGGGCGCGAATTCGATGCCGCCCGGCGCGACGCGGCGCGGCTTGCTGCGCGACGCGCCGATCAGGTCGGCGATGGTGAAGTCGAAGGGCTGCGAGACGAGGATGGGACGCCCGACATGGTCGAAGGCGAGGCCCGGCGAGAGCGTCAGCGTCTGCGCCTTGCCGAACCCGCCCGCGGTCGGCGGCGTCGTGCGATCCTCCACCACCGGCATGGCGTTGAGCCCGGTGCCGGCGATGCCGAGGCCATAGGCCACGCCCGGCATCAGCGCATGCGCATTAAGCCGGTCCCGCGCATCCATATACGCGTCCTGCCGCCGCAGCGCCTCCGCGGTCAGGAAGCGGCCGTTGAACCAGTTGGTGCGCAGCAGCGCGTTCTGGCCGCGCGCATCGCCTGGCGCCGATTGCGGCAGGCCGCCATCGCCGCCCGTCGCCGGCAGGAAGGCGGCGAGCGCCGCTTCCTCGCTGGCGGAGAGCGTCGCCTGCGGGTTCTGCACCTTCTTGGCGAAGGCCATGAACAGCTTCGCCTGCTGGATCTGCATGGTGGTGCTCATCGCGGCGGCCCTCTCAAGGCTCGAACCGTTGGACCAGGCTGACATCGCGCCCCGCGCCCGCGGGCAGCGGCGGCTCGCCATCCAGGCCGGACAACGGCTGTCCGTTCGCGTCCAGCAGCGGCGCGGCGCCGGCGCCGCGCAGCAGAAGCTGGTAGGTCGTGGCCTCGGTCCAGTCCTCGCCGATGGTGATCATGGCAAGGCCCTCGCCGTCGGACGGCACGGCCCAGCCATTGAAGGTGGCGGGCAACCAGGCGCCGGTGCCGTCGCGCCGGAAGATGCGGATCGCGTCGGCGGAGAGGCTGGTGCTGTCCGGCGGCGTGGTGAAGCGCGCATCCAGCACCACCTGCCCGCCTTCGCTGCGCGCCGCGACGGAAACCAGCCGGAAGGGCTGCGCGCCGCCAGGACCGAGCAGCCGCAGACCGGTGGTCATCGCCGCCAGCGTCTGCACATCCGGCAGCAGCGCGCGCACCGCATTGTCCGGCCCGGCGACGAGGCGCGTGCGTTCCGCCGGATCGCCGACCGGCTCCAGGTCTACCGTGGCCAGCAGCAGCGGCGCCTCGTCGCCGCCCCCCCCGGAGCGCGCCCGCGGGGGGGGGGGGGCGGGGGTGGAGTCCCGCCGCCGCCCGCGCCGGGCGCCCCGGCCCGCGCCCGCGG
>NZ_JBWXTD010000004.1:63969-74575 GCF_056682175.1 Falsiroseomonas sp. RANM36 | reverse complement strand
CGCGCGCCAGCGGATGCGGAGCGGGCGGCGGCTCCGCCATCAGGCAGAGCCGCCAGCGATCCAGCACGCGGGCGTAGGCCGTGGCCTCGCCGCTGTCGGAGCAGGGCGGCGTGATCGCCGGGATCTCGTCGGCCAGGCAGGCGCGGTAGGACAGCACGACATAGGCGCGGCGCGCGCGCGTCTCGGCGGGCGCATCCTCCGCCTCCGTCTCCGCGTCATCGCCGCCGGGCACGGAATCGTCGCCGGAGACGCTGTCCGCGCCGGCTGCCGTGTCTCCGCCCGATGTCGTGTCCGCGCCACCGCCTGCGTCCGGTTCCTCCGCGGCGGGTGGCGCCGGCGGCGGGGCGAGGTCCGACCAGAAGGGCGCCAGCGCCAGGCCCGTCACGTCCAGGCAGACCTCCTGATCGACATGGATCAGGCGGCCCAGCGCATCCACCGCCAGGCCGGGCGCGCAGACCAGCTGCACGGTGTTGTTCGTCGCATCCTCCCGTGCCGAGAGGCGCAGGCCCCAGACCGTGCCGTGGCCATGCAGCGTCGCCGTCAGCAGGCGTTCGCGCAGCAGGTGGTAGCGCTGCTCGGCGGCGAAATCCTCCGCCCCCAGCAACTGGCCGTAGCTGTAGCGCAGCCGGGAGAAGGGATCGCCTGGCGTCGCGGGGTCCGCATCCTCGAGCGGTGCGAACAGCGTGGCGGTGTCGCTCATGGCCATCGCGTCCTGTGCTGGTTCAGTGGGGTGGCGCCAAGGCGCCAGCGCGTGTCGCGATCCGCACGGCCGAGGGTGCGGCCGGCGCCGAGCGGTGCGGCGAGGATCGCGGGCGTGAAGCCCGGGCGGCTGCCGATGCGCGCGATGCCCACCAGGCTGCCGGCGCCGAGCCGGAAGCCGGCATCGAGCCAGCAGAGATCATGGACGGTGTGCGCCGGCTTGTGCGTTTCCGTCGCCAGGTCGAGCACCGCCGCCAGCTCATCCGTGCGGCAGGCGGGGATGATCACGGTGAAGCGGTGCGCGAAGCGGCGATGGAAGCGGATCACCGGATCGGGGTCGAGCGGGTCCGGCGGATCGGCCTCGGGGCAGGGGCTGCCGCCCTCGGCGCGGATCGCGGCGCGGCGCAGAACCAGCGCGGCGTGCCGCAGCGCGAGCGCCTGTTCCCAGGGCTCGGCCGGCAGGCTGTCCGGCCCCTCGTCGTCGCCGATCTGCAGGCCGGGACCGAGCACGCCCCAATCGGCGGTGCCGAGCACCGCCGTGCTCTCGCGGCGCAGCCGGAAGCCCTCGATGATCTGCACCGGCGCGCGGGCGAGGATGGAGAGCAGCCGCGTCAGGCCAGGGATGGTGCCGCGCTGGCGCCAGAGCGTCATCGCCTCGTTCAGCAGGCTGCGCCGCACCGCCTCATCAACGCGGGCGTCGAAGACCAGCGCCAGGAAGCTCGCGAGCCAGTCCAGCGCCTCGCGCGGCGTCGTGGTGGCGGAGAGCAGGTGGCGCAGCGCGGTGACGCGGGCGTCGGTCTCGGTGACGAAGCCCTCGAACAGCGCGAGCGAGCGGTCGGTGGCGTCGGCCGAGACGGGATCGCCGCGCCAATAGGCCGGCAGCAGGTCCATCAGCGACGGCCGCGGACAGGTGGCGCGCAGCGCGAAGAGCGCGGGGGCGCGGCGCTCGGTGCCGGAGAGGCGCAGCCGCAGCCACAGCCAGCGCCCGGGCGGCGCCTTGATCACGCCCTCCAGCGTGACCATCGCCTCCGGCGGCGGATCGGCGGCGCCGCGTGCGTCGTGCAGCGGGTCCTCGCTCGGGATCGCGGTGGAGAAGGGCGGCAGCGGCGTGTCGGCATAGGCGGGGCGGCTGTCCAGGATGCCCACCGGCGACCAGCCCACCTGCTCCTCCGCCGTCAGCGAGCCGAGCGGCGGCCAGGCGCGATCCTCCGGCACCGGCGCGCTGCGGTCGGCCGGCGGGCGCGGCGCGCGCTGCAGCGCCAGCGGCGGCAGCGTGTCGGCGGTGCGCGCCTCCACGAGGATCCGCGTGCCGGATGGGACGCAGGCGTCGAGGAACAGGCGATGCCAGACGCAGGCGAAGACGCCGGAATCGAGCGCGAAGGTCTCCACCACGCCATCGGTCGCGAAGCGCGGCTCCTGGGCATAGAGCGCGCGGGCGCCGGTGGCGGTGGAGGCCATGACGCGGCCATCGGCACCGATCCAGATGGCGCGCCCGTCGAAGCCGCGCACGGCGAAGCCGCCCTCGGCTTCCGGGCCTGCATCGGTCAGCAGGTATTCGGTGAAGCGCGTCGGCAGTTGCGCGCCGGGCACGCCGGCGACGTCGGCGACCAGCACGCGGTCGGCTGCCGTCATCAGCGCATGCAGCGGATTGGCGATGCCGGGAAGGCGGTGCAGGACGGGCGCGGCCGGGCCATCGAGCAGCGCGACGCGCCGGCCCTCCAGCACCACCACGGCGTTGGCGAAGCGCGGATCGGCGGCGATGGCGCGTGGCGCGGCCGGCAGCGCCACCCCGATCCAGGCGCCGCCCCAGGGATGCAGGAACAGCCGCGGCGCCGCGCCATCCGCGACGATCACGCCCCAGGCGGCGCAGCCGATGGCGATGGGGTTCGCGTCGGCGGGGAGGGGGAGGCGCGCGGAGAGACGGAAATCCGGGCCGAGCATGCGGACCGCCGGCGGTGCGCCGTCGAGCAGCCACAGGCGTCCATGCGGGTCGCGCGCCAGCGCGCGCGGCGGGGAGCGGGCCGGCGGCGGCGCGGGCGCCGCGAACTCCAGCGCCGCGGGCGTCGCTGCGCGTGCCTGCGGCACCGCCCATGCCGCCCACGCCCCGTCCCGCAGCACGAACAGGCCACGCCGCGGATCGGCCAGCAGCACCGCGCTGCCCGCGCAAAGGTCCGGCGGGCACTCCACCACCGAGGCCGCGCCCATCGCCGCCCGCCAGGCCGCGAGGTTCACCGGCCCTGGTGCCTCCGCGACCGAGACCGCCGTGGCCAGCGTCACCCGTGCCGGCGCGCCCTCGATGCGGGTGGCGCTGTGGTCGCAGCGCTCCCACATGCGGCGGCCGGTCAGGTGGAGCATGGCGGGCTGGCGCATGCTCAGCACTTCTCGACTTCGACCGGCACCGGCATGCCGTCCACCGGCGCCGGCGGCTCGGGCGCGATCGCCTCGGCCTTCTCGCCGATCGCGACCCGCACGCTGCGGATCACCGGCAACTGCCAGGCGAGCATCGGCACGCTGCCGCTGACCGGCGTGACGGCGCCATCGGCGCCGATCGCCTCGCCTTCCAGCAGCACCTCGTTCACCAGCCGCACGCCCTGCACGCGCAGCGCCGCGGCTTCCGCGTCGCGGTCGCGCACCGCGCGGCCGAAGGGCCAGCCGGCGCCGTCCGGGCCATAGGGCGGCAGCGGCGCGAAATGCTGGCGCAGCGCCAGCTCCACCCAGCGCTTCAGCGTCTCCCCGCCGGTGCCGGGCTCGGCCTCCACCGCGACGGAGAGATCCACCGGCACGTATTCGGGCGGGATGACATAGAGCTCCGTCGTCACCAGCCGCCGCGGCTCCAGATGGGCGCAGACGCGGCGCAGCATCTCGCGGTCGGGCGTCGGCGTGTCGGGCGTGACGGGATCATGCGCGGGCAGCACCACGACGGTGACGGTGCCCGGGATGCCATCGGCGCGCTGCTGCGGCTTGTGGCGCGGCAGCACATGCGCGCGCCCCACCTGGCGGCCCGGCGTCTCCAGCGCGATCTCGACGAAATCCTCGGCCGCCACGGCGCGGTCATGGGTGCGCAGCGTGCGCGGGATGCGCGCGGTCGCCTCCGCGATCGTCTCGGCGTCCTGGCCGCCTTCGGCCGGCAGCGCGTTTTCGCAGCGCAACGCGACGCGCGCATTCTTCACCCGGCTGACCGCCATCGCCGGCACATTGCCCCGCGCACCGCCGCCGGCGCGGTAGCCGAGGCAGCGTATCGCCTCGCCCGGCAGCGGCATGCGACCATGCAGCCCGTCGCCGAAGGTGATCGTGCCCTCGACCGGATCGAGCAGATAGACGGGATCGTCGGGCCCGCCGAGCGCCAGGTCGTCCACCCGCGTCCATTTCTCCCAGCCGAGCGTGCCGCGCACCTGCACCAGCTCGCTGTCCTGCAGCATCGGCGCCTTGGAGAGCCGCACCACCTGCGCCGGCCGGCCGGTGCCATGGCCGAGCAGCTCGGGCGCCGCGGTGACGGCCTGGGTCGCCGCAACGCCGTTGCCTTCCACCAGGCGCAGCCGGATCGGCGGATGCGCCGCCTCGATCCTGCGCAGGCTGATCCAGCCGAGCACCCGCGCGGCCTGCTTCGGGTCATCGAGCCGCGGCGGCAGCGGCCCGACGCCCAGCAGATCGGGGTCGGGCGGGTCGAAGCTGTCCTCGGTCCAGTCGCCGAGCACCGGCACGCCGCCCTTCATGTCCGGCAGCCGCAGCCGCAGCGTGCCGGAGCGGGTCAGCCCCTCTGTGCCGTCCGCCACGATCGACAGCCGCTCGAAGGCCGCGCGGTCCACCCGCTTCGACGCGCCGTGGAAGCGGCCGGTGGAGATCTCGGCGCGCACCGGCCAGGGCGTGCCGGCGGTGCCGGGATCGGGGCAGCGCAGCACGTCGGCCGGGCCGCAGAGCGCGTCATCGGTGCGCACGCCGAGGTTCAGGACGCGGCCGGAGATGCGTTCGCGCAGCACCGCCAGGGCTTCCGCCGGCGTGCGCGGCGCCAGTGCCGACAGGGCATCCTCCGGCGCCAGCAGGCACAGCCACAAGCGCCCGTCCAGCGTGCCCGCGCTGCTGGTCGGCGCCGGCAGGGCGCCGCCCTGCACCGCCGGCATCGGCACGGTGCGGTAGGCCGAGATCGCGCCCGGCGCGGTGCCGAGATGCGATTCCAGCAGCTGGCTGACCGCTTCCGTCCCCTCCGCCGGCACGGTCTCGTCGTGCCGCGCCTTGACGAAGCCCGCCACCTCCAGCGGCAGGACGGTGATCTCCTCGTCGGCCTCGAAGGAGACCGGACCGGCCGCGCATTCCAGCCGCGGCGCGGTGGGGGAGAAATCGGGCGTCTCGGCGTCTATCCCGCCTTTCGGCAGCACCAGGCGAAGCTGCACCCGCGCGGGGATGGCAGGCCGCGGCGGCAGGTTCAGCAGCTTGAGGAACGCCAGCTTCGCCGCTTCCGGCGCGCGGTTCAGCCGATAGAGCAGGTTGTCGCCCAGGAACGCGAAGAGCTCGATCAGCGTGACGCCGGGATCGGTGGGACTGTGATCCGTCCATTCCGGCGCATGCACGGGGATGCGCCGGACCAGCTCGTCGCGCAGATCCTGCCAGGAGCGGTCGTCCAGGCGGGGTGGCTGGATCGCCATGGCTCAGCCTCCTCCCTGCAGGGTCAGCCCGACGCTCGCGGCCTGCGGCACCGCGCTGCCGGGAATGCGGAAGCGCACCGTGATCTCCAGCCGCTCGGGCTCGCGCGGCGCGGTCGCGACCTCGACCTCGACGCCTTCGAGCTTGAGACGGGGCAGGTCGCGGGCCATCGCTTCCTCGATCGTGAGGCGGATGCGGGTGCGGGTTTCCAGGCTGTTCGGCTGGAACAGGAAGCGGCGCAGCCCGGCGCCGAACAGCGGGCGGCCGATGCGCTCGCCGGGCTCGGTCAGCAGCACCGCGCGCACCGCCTGGTCGGCCGCCTCCGGATCCTCCACCCAGCCCCAGCCGGCGGGGCCGACGAGTGGCAGACGCACACCGCGCAGCGGCTTTGCCTGGGTTCCGCTCATGACGATTTCTTCGGCACGGGGACGGGGATGCAGAATTTCAGCAGCAGCATCCAGAAGAAGCCGGGGATCAGGATGAGGATCGAGAAGATGATGCTGAACAGGATGAAGGCGCAGATCGTCAGCACGGGAATGCCGAAGCTGCAGATCCAGCCGATGCCCCAGGCGCGCTTGGTGTCGCCCGGCTCCTCGCCGGTGATGTAGCTGCTGTTGGGCGGCGCGGCGAAGGCCGCGAAGGGCTTGGCGCGCGCCTTGGCCATGCGGGGGATGTCGCGGATCAGCTTGGGGATGTCCGGCAGCTGCACCGTGGCGGGCTGTGCGCCGAGGATGTCGGTGGGCTCCGCGATGCTGAACGGCTCGCTGCCGAGCGTCCAGACGATCGTCTCCGTCTCGCATTTGTCGCGGCCCGCCACGCGCGCCCAGCACCAGACGGCATAGAGGCTGTCATGGTCGTAGCGCTTGCGCGGCACCCGCGCCTCGTCGCGCGCCACGCGCAGCGCCACCGCCTGGTCGGCGTAGCGCGCGGCCAGCGATATGCCGAGCGAGGCGACGGCGAAGGATGTCGGCGCCGCGCCGGGCAGGCCGAGAAGGCCGCGCGCGGGCTGCTCCAGCACCTCCAGCCCCTGGGCGCGCAGGATCGCGGCATCGGAGGAGCCGGCGGTCAGGGCGCCGATCCGGCCGGCGATTGCCGTGGCGCGCGTGGCGAGCCGCGCGGTCTGTTCCTCGTCGAAGGCGGTGCCGGCCGGCGCCGCGCCGGTCTCGAACTCCACCAGCGCGTCTTCCAGCCGGCGCGCGGCGTCATGCGCATCGGAGGCGCGCAGATCGCCGCTGCCGGGCGGTGTCGCGCGATCGAGCGTCGGCCAGCTCGGCGCATCCGCCGTGCCGCGCCATGCCTCGAGGCCGAGCGATGCGGCGATCTCCTCGCCCAGCGCGCCGGGCGTGCCCGCGGGAAGGCCGCCCTGCAGCGCGATCAGCGATGCCGTCTCGGCATCGGCGCCGAACATCTGCCGGCGCAGCGTCGCGGCGAGCGCGATGCGCAGCACGCGCAGCCGCAGCATGAGGCAGACCCAGAGCACGCCGGCATCGGCGGTGTCGAAGAAGACCGACACGCCGGCCCTCGCGGGCGGAATGGCGGTGCCCTGCCGCAGCGCCGTCGCCACCTGTCGCAGCCGGTGGTCCAGCAGGATGCGCCAGGAAGGACGGTTCGCCGCGTAGTTCTCCCCGCCCCAGGTCGAGCCGAAGCGCGTTGTCCGGTTGGCGGGCTGCACCGCCCAGGTCGCCAGCAGGTCGCGCGCGCGGCCGAGCCAGATGCCGGCGGTTTCCGGCGCGTCGGGGTCGAGCGCATCCGCATCCGACGTCGCCGGCGCCAGCACCGCGAAGCCGGCCGCGAGCATGCTGCCGAAGGCGCGGTCCAGCGTGAAGGCGACGGACTCGTCGGCATCGGCGAAGGGGCGCGCCGCGCTGCCGATGAAGCCATCCACCGTGGTCCAGGCATTGGCGATCTCGGCCGCACCCGGCTGCGTCGGCAGCAGCGCGGCATCCAGCAGGTCGTGCAGCGCCGTGCCGATGGTCGCGGCCAGCGCGGGCGTCGCCACGGCGGCGTCCTGCATCGTCTGCGTCGCGCGGGATTGCAGCGCCGCGACCGTCGCGACCGGGGAGGCGGGCGCGGCATCGGCCGCCTGCTCGGCAGCGGAGAAGACCGGCAGGTAGCCATACAGCGTGCAGTGCCGCGCCGCGGCGCCACCCGCCGCATCGGGCTGCAGCAGGGCGAGCTTCGCGCTGTCCAGCGCCGCGGGCAGGGCCGCATCGGCGGCGAGGCCGAGCCGCGCGCGCAAGGCGACCTCCTGCCCGGCGAAGGCGCCCGGCGCGAGCGCCTGCGGATCGAGCTGCTCGACCGGCAGCGCCAATTCGGTCCAGACGCCCCGCTTGCCGTCGGCGCTGATCCAGTCCTCCCAGCGGGCGCGCGTGCCGTCCGGCCGCAGCCGCCGCACCACCGCGCCGGCGGCCACGATGCGCGCGCGGTCCACCGGCGGGAAGCCGAGGCGGCGGCAGACCAGGTCGAAGGCCACGAAGGTGAAGCGCTGGTGCAGCGGCAGATAGAGCTTGCGCAGCCAGGGCGGCGTGCCCGCGGGGATGCCGTCGCCCGGCAGCCCGTCATCCTCGATGGCCAGCGGCGCGGCACGCGCGAGGGTGGCCGGGTAGAGCGCGGCGCCCGCCGCATCCAGCACGCCCGAGGGCGGTTCCGACCAGTCCCGCCAGGGCAGCAGCCTGGGCAGCTTCTGCGCGTCGCCGACCGCGGCCAGGAAATCCTCGATGAAGGACGTGCCCTCGAAGCTCAGCAGCGGCGGCGCGGCGGCTTCCGGCATCGCCGCCCCGCGCAGGAAGAAGGGCAGGGCGGGCACCAGCGTCTCCCGCGGCGCGTGCTTCGCGGCCGGGACGAGGAGGCGCCTGCGCGCGCGGGGGGCGAGGTCGAGCGGCATCACCAGACGTTCCCGGCGCCCGGCGTGTAGCTGGCGCTGATCACCGAGTTGGTGATCAGCGTGTCGCACTGCACGACGCCCGAGAAGCGGCTCATGCCCGCATCCACCTGGACCATGCCGGCGCTGACGGAGAGCTGGGCCGGCGCGTCGATGGTCACGCGGGTGTTGGCGGTGATGGCGACATTCCCCGCCGCGTCCATCGTGAGCGTCACGCCGTTGGTGTGCGTGAGGGTCACGGTGCCGCCCGCGGCATCGTCGAGCGTCAGCTTGTGGCCGCCCTGCGTCTCCACCTCCACCTTCTCGGCGCCCGCCGTGTCGTCCAGCAGCACGCGATGACCGGAGCGCGAGGTGACGGAGCGCAGGTTGTTCTGCCCGTCCATGGTCTCGGGCGGCGCATCCACGCCGTTCCACAGCGCGCCGATCACATAGGGCCGGCTCGGATCGCCGCCGTGGAAGGCGACGAGCACCTCGTCGCCCGGCTCCGGGATGAACCAGGTGCCGCGGTCGGCGCCGGCCATCATCGTCGCCAGCCTTGCCCAGGCCTGCGCATTCGCCGCATCGGCGCCGAGCCAGGGCAGCTCCACCTTCACGCGGCCCTGGCTGTCCGGATCCTGCACGTCGCGCACGAGCGCAGGATAGACGCCGGCGAGGACGGGGCGGCTGACGCCGCCGAAGTCGAAGGGGCTCATGCGCCAGCCTCCAGCGCGGCGCGGCACGCTTCGAATTCGGTGCGGTAGCCCGATGCCTGGTCGAAGCAATGGCGCACCGCGGTCACCTCCCATACGCCGGAGAACCAGGCGCCGAGATCCAGCAGCTCGACCCGGCCGCCGACGCGCAGCTGCGGGCTGCCGCGCGTGACGCCGCGGCCGCGGACGAAGCCGCGGGCGCGGTGCTGCATGCGCGCCTCGGCCAGCCGCCGCGCCTCCTCGGTGCTGGCGGGCGCATCGAGATGCAGGTCCTCCGGCGCCTCGCCCCAGGCCTGTTGCACGATCTCCGCGCCGGTGCGCCCCTGGCCCTCGGCGGCGGCGCGGGCGGCGTCGGTGCCGGCTTCCTCCGTGATCGCCTGCTTGCCCGCCACGTCCCAGCCATGCACGCGCACCGCGCTGCGCTGCTCCGCCAGGTCGGCCTTCAGCTCGAAGCGGATCAGCTCGTTGAGGCGCGTCAGCGTCACCGGTCGCGCGCCGTCGCTTCGCGTCGAGACCTTCACCGCGCCGTCGCGCAGCGTGATGCGCGCATCCAGCGCGCGCGCGCGCTCGCGAAGAAGGAAGAGCTCGCTCTGGCCCACCTGCCAGCGCTGCGTGTGGGTGGGGCCCTCCGCCTGCACATCCGCGCGCAGCCCGGCGTCCTGCACCAGCTGGCTCAGCATGTCCGCGTCGCTGCTCTGCTCGAACACGCGCGAGCGGCGCTTCAGGCGCAGCCGCGCCAGCGCGTCCTCCGCCAGGATGGTCAGCTCGGGCGGGCGCTGCTCGGGGTAGAGCGCGCCGATGGCGTTGATGGTGCCGTCGAACACCGTCTCGCTGCTGCCGCCGACGTCGAAGGCGACGACGATGGACTTACCGAAATCCAGCCGGCTGCGGTCGAAATGGACGAAGCCCGGGCTGCCGGCGCCCTCGGCCGCGCCGAAATTCAGGAACACCGCTTCCAGCTCGTCCACGCCGCTGCTGTCCGCGCGTGTTTCCAGCCGGATCAGGTCGCGCATGAGCGCGCTGTCCTCCCGCCCGTCGATGGAGATGACCGGCCGTGCGCCGACCAGCAGGGGCGGGCCGTCGGTCATCGCTGCGGCAGCCTCCGGCGGAGCTCGCGCTCCAGCTCCTCGGCGATGAGCGCGCGGATCGCGGCGCGGAGCTCCTCCACCTGCACCTCCAACGGCTGGCCGCCGGACTCGGCGGATTGCGCGCCCTCGGCCGCGGACGCGCCGCCGCGGTCCATGCTGATGTCGGTGTCCACCTGGCCGATGATCACCGGCATGGCTCAGCCCCCGCCGCAGCGCGCGCAGCCGCAGCCGCCGCCGCAACCGCATCCGGATCGCGCTGCGAAGGCCGCCGGCACGAAGCGCGCGGACGCGGTGCCGAGCGCCTCCCAGCGCGGCCGCCGGTCGCCGGTGGTCTCCGCTTCCCGCGGCACGCTGCGGATCGCCTGCGGCGCGATGCCGGTCGGCGCGCGCGGCAGCACCGGCGGCGGCGAGCCGCGCGGCGCCAGGGCCGTCACCGCATCCGGCGTGTTCGGCGCGGCCAGCGCGATCCCCGCCGCGCGCTGCGACAGCACGATGGCGGCAAGCCCCGCCGCCTGGCTGCCCGGCGGCGGCCCTTCCGGCGCCCAGGGGCTCGGCGGCGCGGGGGTCGCGCCCTTGACGGCCGGCGCGGCGCCCCCGCCCCGGCCCGGGGG
>NZ_JBWXTD010000004.1:53037-63869 GCF_056682175.1 Falsiroseomonas sp. RANM36 | reverse complement strand
GCGGGGGGGGGGGGGGGGGGGGGCGCGCGCCCTCGCCGGCGGGGGCGGCCCCCGCGCCGGGGCGGGCGGGGGGCCCGGCCGCGGCGATGCCCGCCTTGCCCGCCGTCGCGCCGCCGGTGCCGAGCGCCGGGGACCCGAACAGATCCAGCGCCGCATCGGCCGAGAGCGAGACCCCCGCGCCCGCGGAAAGCCCGACATCGAGCGACAGGCCGAGCTCGGCCTCCAGCGAGATGTCGGCCGAGAAGCCCGCCGAGAAGCCGGCCGAGAACTCCGCCGAGAAGCCCGCGGAAAAGCCCGCCGAGAACCCTGCCGAGAGGCCGAGCGAGAAGCCGCCGGAGCCGAGGTCGAACAGGCTGTCCGCCCCCGCCGCACTCGCCGCGTCGCGCATGCTGCCCGGCGAGGGCGCGGCCGCCGCCTGCGCGCGGGCACGGTCCTGGCTGTCGATCTCGTAGCGGAACTCCTGCTCGGTCAGCGTGATCTGCACCTTGCTGCGCAGCGGCACGCCGCCCGGAGAGAAGTAGTCGAAGGTTTCCTGGTACTGCGTGATCAGTCCGTTGAAGACGATGCTGCCCCAGCGGAACTGCACGCGCTTCGGTGCGGGCTGCTTGTTCTTCCCGCCGCCGCCCTGCTGGCTTTCGTCCGCCTGGATCAGCAGCGCCAGCGGCCGCGTGCGCAGGCGCACATCCAGCTCTTCTTCCTGCACCGGCGCGCGGCCATCCTCGCCGTCGCGCGGGCGCGTGCTGTCGAACACCGCCTCGAAGGAGAGCGTGGCGGAGGAGGCGCCGACATCCTGCACCTGCTGCCGCCCCTGCCGCGACCGGTCGCGCGACTGCCCGGCGCTGGTCTTGAGCGTCAGCGTCGCCGGGTTGAAGTCCAGCGCCACCGCCTGGTCGTCCTGCGGCGTCCTGCCGGCATCGTCGAAGGGCACGATGCTGGCGCGGCGGAACTGCGCGGTCATGACGCGGCCTCCCGCATCAGGCCTTCATGCGCGATGTGCAGCTCCTCGATCGCCACGTCGGTCGCGCCCTTCGCGGCGAGGTCGGCGGACTTGACCTTCGTCACCAGCCCGCGCGTGAAGGACCACACCGCCTGCGGATCGCCGCGCGGGCCTTCGGGGCCGAAGACGGTGACGGCGCCGGAGACATAGGGCAGGGGAAAGGTGCCGTCGGTGCAGCGGCGGATCCAGGCCCAGAAGCCATCGTCCAGCGTGACCCCGCGCTTCAGCACCAGCGCGGGCGAGCTGACCTTGCCCGGCAATTGCCGCACGCCGAGGTTGTAGCCGCCTTCGCGCAACGGCGTCATCTCGATGTTGAGCTCCAGCCCCGTCACCTCGCTGAAGGCGCCGCGTGCCGCATGCGGGCTGCCATCGGCCAGCCCCTCGTCGCCGCCGAAGCCGGAGACGGTGATCTCCACGCTGAAATTGAAGCGCGTCAGGAATGCATCGCTCATCCTTCCGCCTCCAGCGCCACGCCGAGGCCATCCCGCACCAGGCGGAACACGATGAACTCCGCCGGCACAGCCGGCGCCACGCCAACGAGCAAGATGACCTGCCCGCTGTCGCGCGCGTGGAGCGGCGTTGTCGTCGCGTCGCAGCGGGCGAAATACGCCTCCCGCGCCGTGCGCCCCGCCAGCCCACCGGCGTCGAAGACGGCGCGCAGCCGCTGCGTCGCGGTGCGCACCAGCCCGGCCCAGAGCACCTGGTCGTTCGGCTCGAAGGGCGCCCATTCCAGGTCCTTCGCGATCTGCAGCTTCAGCCAGTCCACCAGGCGGCGGACGGAGATGTGCGTCCAGTCGCGATCGAGCGATGTCGTGCGGCTGCCCAGCAACATCAGCCCGCGCTCGGTCGGACGGATCACGTCCACCCGTTCCTCGTGCAGGAAGCCGGCATCGGGCAGGCCGGGATCGTCCGCGATCGCAAAGGCGCTGCGCAGCGCCTGGTTGGCCGGCGCGCTCCAGGGATGGCCGGCGATCTCGACGCGCGCGGCGATGCCCGCGGCGACGCAGGCCGGCGGCAGCACCACCGCCGCCGCGCGCGGATCGCCCGCATCCGGCGCCAGCAGCCAGGGCGCGTAGAGGGCCGCGCGGTCGGATGCCAGGGCGCGCCGCCAGGCGCCGATCTCGCCGGGCGTCAGCCGCGGCGGCAGGTCGAGCAGCGCGATGCGCGCGCCATGCGCCTCGCAGGCCGAGACCACCGCTGCCTGCGTGTCCCGGAGGTCGTCGAGATCCTCGCCGAGCCAGCGATAGTCCAGCACCGGGCGCGCCACCGTCGCCGCCGGCGGGATGCAGGCGCCGAAGCAGGGCGCGCCGGCCTCCGGCGCCGGGTCGGGTGCCGCGGGTTCGGCCGGCGCCGGGTGCAGCAGGTCCGGCAGCACGATCAGCGCCGCCGGCGAGAAGGGCTGCGCCCTGTCCCATTCGCCGAGCGCGTCGAGCGCCGCCGGGCGATTGGCGAAGACCAGGAAGCGATGATCGGCGTCGCCGGCGAGGTGCGACGGCGTGATGCCCGCGGGTTCCAGGAAATCATGGCGCCGCGTGGTCTGCGCCGCGTCGCGGCCCTGGCGCACCGGCGGCAGGTCGGCGCCGGCGACCAGCAGGCCATCGGGCGCGGCGAGCAGGTCGTCGCTCGGATAAAGCCAGGAGGCACGCTGCAGCGCCGAGGGACGGAGGAATTCCGACCCCGGCGGATCCTCGGGCCCACCCCAGATGCGGTCCGGCGATCCCGCTTCGGTCTCGGGGTCGCTGCCGTCCACCGGCGGCGGGATCAGCATCTCGGAGACCGCGCGGCGACCCAGCAGGCGCGGCAGGTAACGCGGGTGGTCGGCGTGCAGCCCGGCCTCCTCCCAGCTTTCCACCACCTGCCCGTCCAGCGTGATCGCAAGCGACAGCAGCACTTCCTCCGCGCCGGTCGCGCTGGCGGCCAGGCGGAAGCCGGCGGGCGGCTCGGGCGAGAGCGTCAGGCTCACCGTGCCGCGCCCGGCGGCTTCCACGGCGGCGACATGCGCCACATGCCAGCCGCGCAGGCCGGCCCGCGTGCCGGGCAGCCGCAGCGTCGTGCCGGGCAGCCCGCGATGTGCCGGCGCCAGCCAGCGCCGCTGCCACACCGGCGCGCCGCCGCCCGACGGCGTCACCCAGCGGAAGTCGCGCACCAGCGGCAGGGCGCGGCGCCGCGCCGCGAGCCGCAGCAGCATGCGGTTGGCCCAGCTGCCGGGATTGCGTGCCGCGATGCGGATCGCGCGGCGGGAGGGCGCGGTGCCATGCGCGGTGACGCCGGGCAGCACGAAGCGCGCGGTGCGGGCGTTGCGGTGGTCCATGCAGCGGATCGCGATGCAGCGCCGCCCGCCTTCCGCGAAGAAGGCGCGCACCGCCTGTGGCAGGTTCAGCCCGGCGACGGCACCCCCGAACAGCCGCGTGAACGCCGCGAAGCTGTCGAGCGGCACCGGCGTGTTCAGCGGCCCGCGCTCCGCCAGCCCGATCAGGCAGGCGGTGTCCAGCCGCACGATCCGGCGCACGGAAGCGGTCGCGCGGGCCTCGTACACGCCAGGCGGCAGCCCGGGGCGATACAGCGCGCCGGCGGCGAAGTCCGCCCGGCGAAGAGAGGCGCTCATGGCCGCCTCACTCCATGCTGATGTCCTCGCAGACCAGCGCGAGTTCCTCCATCGCCACGTCGGTCCCGCCCTTCGCCGCAAGGGTCGGCCCGGTCAGCTTGGAGGGCCGCGCATTGATGAGCTTCCAGCTCATCACGACGGCGGCGCGGTCCTCGCTCATCAGCTCCACCACAACCGTCGCCTTGGCGTCGAGCTTGCCCTGCCGCGCTTGGTCGATCCACTCGTAGAGGTCGAGCCGCCCGATCAGCCCGCGCTTCAGCGTGACGTCGCCGGCCTTGTACATCAGCGCCACCTTGCGCGGCCGGTTGAAGGCATCGGTGCCATCGCGGTAGTCCGCATAGGTCATCTCGGTCGAGAGCCCCGACACGTCGGAGAAGCCCGCCTTGATCTCGGTGCCCGAGGCGGGCGTGATGGTGACCTTGAAGTTGAAGGCCCCGTAGGGATCGTCGCGTGTCACAGCCATGATGCGTGCTTTCCCGTTTCAATGCCGCGGGCCGATCCGGCCGCCGGGCCTCGCGGCCCCGCGGCCTTCGGGCCGCTGCCCGTCAGACGATCGAGGCGTCGGCCGTCCATTGGCCGATGCGGAAGATGACGAATTCGGCGGGCTTGGTCGGCGCGACGCCGATCAGGCAGACCAGCCTGCCGTTGTCGAGGTCCGACTGGCTCATCGTGGAGCGGTCGCAGCGCACCCAGTAGGCCTCCTCCGGCTTCGTCCCCATCAGCGCGCCGCTGCGCCAGATGTCGTAGAGGAAGCTCTCGATGGTGAGTCGGATCTTGAGCCAGAGCGTCTCGTTGTTCGGCTCGAACACGGCCCATTGCGTGCCGCGGTCGATCGAATGCTCCATGAAGATGAACAGGCGCCGCACATTGATGTAGGTCCATTCCGGATCGCTGGTCATGGTCCGCGCGCCCCAGACGCGGTAGCCGCGCCCTTCGAAGAAGCGCAGGCAGTTCACGCCTTCCGGGTTCAGCACGTCCTGCTCGCCCTTGTTCACCGGGCGGGAGAACCGCAGGATGCCGCGCACCACCTCGTTCGCCGGCGCCTTGTGCACGCCGCGCTCGATGTCGCTGCGGGCATAGATGCCGGCCATCGCCCCTTCGGGGCTCAGCAGCAGCGTCTCTCCGGTCAGCCCGGAGGGGCGCGGCACCACCAGCCAGGGGTAGTAGAGCGCGGCGTAGGTGCTGTCGTGCTGGCCGCGCACGCCGCGGATCGCGGCCGAATCCGCGTCCGACGGGCCGGCGACGATGCCGAAGCGGTAGCGCATCCGCTCGCAATGCGAGATCACCGCGCCGCGCACCAGCTGCGCCTCGGTATCGGCGAGCGCGGCGCCGCCGGGCGCGGCGACGATCGCGATGTCCTCGATCTCCTCGAGCGCGACGAGGCCCGTGGCGTCGTGCCCGGCGCCCTCGCCGACGAAGATCTCGGAATCCGCCAGCCGGCCGTCCACGCCGCCCGAGAGCTGGATCGGCGAGGCGGCGATCAGCGCCGCCGCCAGGCCCCCCGCGAATTCCGCGCGCTGCGCCGCCGTGGTCGGGAGCGTGCCGGCATCGAAGAAGATGCGGTTGGTGCGGTCGGGCGGCGGGCCGACCCCCGCATCGTGGTCCTCGTGGCGCAACACGCGGCCGATGAAGACGTCGGAGTCCTGGTGCGGCGAGAGTCCCGCATGGTTGTCCGACCGATCGCCGGTTGACCCGTCGCCATTCGGCTGCACGAGCAGCGCCAGCGTCACCTTCTGCACGCTGACCAGGCCCGCGGCATTGATGTCGAGCGTGCCGCCCGCGCCGGTCAGCACCGGGCGGCCGGTTGCGTCGAGCGAGACCGCCCAGAGCGCGGTCGGTTCGAGCGCCTGCGCGCCGGTTGCCGCCACCACGCGATCCTTCGCGGCGCTGTTGTTGGACTCGACAAGGTCGCCGGGCCGCACGCCGGCAAGGCTGCGGTTCGGTGCCGTGCCGGTCAGCAGGTTGCCGCTGCGCGTGCCGCTGGCGCGCACCACGACATTGCCGGCGCGGCCGGGGAAGCGCGCCCGGATGAAGCGGTCCGCGCCCAGCACCGACAGCGCCGCCGAGGATGCGCGGGCGTCATCGGCCGTCTCCCCCGCCGGCGGGTTGAACACGCGCGCCACATAGACGCGGCGGCCGCCATTCTCGAAGAAATGCCGCACCGCGAAGGCGAGGTGGTTGGTCGTCAGCCCCTCGGCCAGCACCAGGTCCTGGCTGTCGCCGAAATAGCGCTGGAACTCCTCGAAGGAGGTGACCAGCTGCGGCGCGCCGGTGACCGGCCCGAACCGCGCCTGCCCCACGAATCCCGCCGTGGAGGTCGCGACCCCCTCGATGGATTTCGCGCGGAAGGAGGTTTCCTCCACATAGACGCCGGGGGCCAGGTATTCGGGCATGCGCGTGCCTCCTCAGGCCAGTTCGATGTCCCAGCGGGTCTGCTGACCGCCGAAGATCGGGAGCGTGGGGTCGTTGCCGGGCGCGCCGGTGCGCCGCACGCCGCGCGCATCGCGCAGCGCGAAGGCCCGGCGCTCGAAGGATGCGCCCGGCGCATCGGGATCGAGCGCATCGCGCTCGGCGGGCAGGGCGCCCAGGAAGTCCTGCGCGAGGGCCGCGGCCAGCGCGGTGCGCGGCGCATGCACGACGAGCTGGCGCGTCGCGCGCCAGGGCGGATCGCCGCCGATCACATCGGGCCTTTCGCCGGGCAGGCGCAGCGCATAGCTGCCATCCGCGGCACTCCAGGAGAGATGCCGGCGCACGACGCCTTCGACGAAGGTGGTGACCATCAGCCGCGCCAGCGCGACCGGTCGGCCCGACGCATCGCGCACCTGGCCCCACGCAGCCGTGGTGCCGGGGACAAGCGGCGCCGTCGGCGACGCATGCAACTGCACCTCCCGCAGCAGCGGCCGCGGCGACATCGCCGGCTCCGGGATGCCGGCCTCGAGGCGACGCCGCACGGCTGCGCGGTCGGGCACGACCACCTCGAACCGCGCGGGCTGGAAGCGGTTGGCCGGATCGGACACCAGCAGGCGGCGCAGGCCGGGCGGCAGGCGGAGGAAGCCATAGAGGCCGGTCTCGGCATGCCAGCCGGGGCGTTCCGCCGCGCCTTCCGCCGTGACGCGAAGCCCCTCGATCGGCGGCGGCGCCGCCGGGCAGCCGATCGCCACATGCAGCAGCGGCCGCAGCGCCAGGACCCCGAGCGCGACGACGCGATCCACGCGATAGCCGGCGGCGAAGGCGAGGGCGGTGCTCATCGCGGCACGCCCGGTATGCCGATCAGTGTGCGTGTCTCGACCATCGGGGCGTCCACGCGCTCGACGGGCGCGAGGCGCACCGTGCGCACCAGATAGGGCATGGACAGCAGCGGCGGTCCCTCGAACCCGTCCCATAGACGCAGGAAATCCTCGTTCTCCAGCGGCTCCGGGCTCACCTGCAGCGCGAGTCCCGGCTCCCACGCATAGGAGGGGGAGAGCGTCGGGCCGGAGATCACCGCGAAGCGGTCCAGGATCTGCATGCAGCGGCCGAGCATCACCTGCTCGCCTTCGGCCGAGTTGAGCCCCCAGACGATCAGCAGGTAGTGCAGCTCGAGACCGAGCGCGCTGCGCGATGGCGCCGTCGGCGCCGTCCGCGGCAGGTCCACATGCCGCCGCGTCTGATCGAGACCGACGCGGTAGAGCATGAGCCCGACACGGTTCTGCAGCGTCGGGCGCACATCGCGCGAGGACATGGCCTGCACGGTGTAGCCATCCAGTCCGCCGCCTTCCGTCAGGCGGGTCCTGAGAAGCTGCACGAGGCTGTCGGTGGCGCCCGCGATGGACACGGCCCGCAACGCCCTCCTGCTGCCAC
The DNA here is from genome assembly GCF_056682175.1 of Falsiroseomonas sp. RANM36. Classification (NCBI taxonomy): domain Bacteria; kingdom Pseudomonadati; phylum Pseudomonadota; class Alphaproteobacteria; order Acetobacterales; family Roseomonadaceae; genus Falsiroseomonas; species Falsiroseomonas sp. RANM36. The sequence goes on along the minus strand of NZ_JBWXTD010000004.1, from coordinate 56,427 downwards.
GCGACGTGCCGGAAGCTCGGCTCGCGGCGCGGCGGAAGCAGCATCGCCGCGCTGCGCGACGTTACGGCGTGGTCTTCGCGCGACGCAACCGTGAATCTCGTCGCGTTCGCGAAGTGTACTGTCCGGGTTGCGCGCCGGCGCGGCGCCTCGCGCCTGCCTGCCAATGCGCACAGCGCTCCGCGCACGCCGCGCGGCGTGGCATGGATCTCGCGCAATCGTGACAGTTGCGGGCGCGGCAGGACAGCGCAGGCTACTGCAGGCGCGTCGCGTAGGTGATCGGCGGCCCCAGGTTCATCGCGCCTTCCAGCCGGTAGCCGAGCTCGAGATTGCTGCGCCGCACCCAGACCTGGCGCAGGTCGAACAGCGGCACGCTGCAGCCCGCCTCCAGGATCTTGCGCTGCGCGGTCGCCCAGAGCGCGAGCTGCTTCGCCTCGTCCGGCTCGGCGCGCGCCGCGTCGATCTCGGCATCCGCCACGTCGCAATGGGCGAAGTTGAGCGAGGCGGCCGGCTGGCCCGGTGCGCTGCGCGCATGGTACATCTGCGTCAGGTAGCTGTCCGCCACCGGGAAGCGCGCGGCGCCGTAGAAGGTCATCTGCGACAGGTTCTGGCGGATGCGCGCGTGATAGGTCGCATGCTCCACCACATCCATCTCGAGCCGGATGTTGGCGCGGCGGAGCTGTGCCTGGATCACCTCCATGATCGGCAGCTGCGCGGAGTTGGAGGAGACCACGGCCTTGATCGTCACCCCCTCCGGGTGCCCGGCCTCGGCCAGCAGGGCGCGGGCGCGGTTCGGGTCCGGCGCGAAGCGCGGCACCTGGTCGGTGCTGCCGAGATAGCCGGGCGGCACCGGGCTCGGCCAGGGCGTCGCGACGTCGAGCCCGACGAAGCGCGCGATGGCGCCGGGATCGACCGCGTGCTGGATGGCGCGGCGCACGCGCAGGTCGTCGAGCGGCGCGGACCGCGTGTTGATCAGCAGGGTGCGGAACTCGCCGGGCGAGAACACCTCGACCACCGTGTTCGGCTGCGCCCGCATCCGCTCCACCCAGCGCTGCTCGCGCCGGCCGATGATCAGGTCGAGCTCGCCGGAATTGTAGGCGAGCTCGCGCGTCGCGTCGGAGGTGATGAAGCGGATGTCGATGGCGCGGATGGCCGGGCGCCCCCGCCAATGCCCGTCGAAGGCGACCATCCGCGCGGCGCCGCCGCCGGCGCGCTCGAGGCGGAAGGGGCCGGTGCCGGGCGCCTGCCCGCCGGCATCGGCGCGGCGCGAGACGATCAGCCCGCCATGGTAGTTCGCGAACAGCCCGAGCGCGCCGGCGACCGGCTCGCTCAGCGTCACGCGGACCGTCATCGGGTCCGCCAGGTCCACCGCCGTCGCGGCGCGGTAGTCGCCGGCGAAGGCGCTGCGCTGGCGGTCGGCGGAGCGCCGCAGGGAATAGACGACGTCCTCGCCTTCCAGCGGGTTGCCGTCGTGGAAACGCACGCCCTGACGCAGCCGGAAGGTGAAGGTCCGTCCATCGGCGGAACGCTGGAAGGATTCCGCCAGGTCGGGCTCCAGCCTCGCCGGATCGGCGCTGCCGGGCGGGAAGCGCATCAGCCCGTCATACGCCCAGGAGGCCGTCGCCTTGTCCTGCGTGGCCGTCGCCTTGTGCGGATCGGTGGTGCCCAGGTCCTGCGCGATCTGGCCGACGCGCAGCGTCTGCGCCTGCGTCGCACCCGCCATCAGCAGACCCATGGCCAGGGCCGTCATCGTTCGGCGCATCGTGTTTCCTCCCTCCTGCGGCTTGCAGGATGAGCCAGGGCACGTCACGCTCGCAACCCATGGAACGCTACGATGTCGCGGTGATCGGTGGCGGCATGGTCGGCACCGCCATCGGCTATGGCTGTGCCGAGCGTGGTGCGCGCGTCGTGGTGCTGGACGAGGGCGACGTCGCGCTGCGCGCCGCGCGCGGCAATTTCGGGCTGGTCTGGGGCCAGTCCAAGGGCGACGGCATGCCGGCCTATGGCGCCTGGACGCGCCTCAGCATCGCGCTCTGGCCCGCCTTGGCGGAGCGCGTCTCGGGCTTCGCCGGGCGGGACGTCGCCTATCGCCCGGTCGGCGGCCTCACCTTCTGCCTCAGCGAGGCGGAGCTCGCCGAGCGGCGCGACTTCGTGCATCGCCGGCACAACCAGGGCCATGGCACCGTTCGCGTCGTGGACCGGCGCGAGCTGCTGGAGATGATGCCCGGCTGCCCGCTGGGGCCGGAGGTGGTGGGCGCCAGCTACGACCCGACTGACGGCCATGTGGACCCGCTGACGCTGCTCCGCGGGCTGCATGCCGGGCTGCGCGCGGCCGGTGGCGCGCATCTGCCGGGCGCGCCGGTGGTGGCCATCGATGCCGTCGGCGGCCTCTATCGCATCCAGCGCGCGGATGGCGCGGCGCTGATGGCCGGGCGCATCGTCGTCGCTGCCGGCGTCGCCACCACGCGCATCGCGGCGATGGTCGGTCTCGATGTGCCGGTGCGGCCGGTGCGCGGCCAGAACATGGTCACGGAGCGCCTCGCGCCGATCCTCCCGAAGCCCGCCAGCGCCATCCGCCAGACCGGCGACGGCACGGTGCAGATCGGCGTGACGAACGAGGATGACGGCATCCTGGAGACGCCGACCACCACCGCGGCGCTGGCGAAGATGGCCGCGCGCGCGATCCGCGTGCTGCCGCCGCTTGCCGCGGCGCGGATGGTGCGGAGCTGGGCGGCGCTTCGGCCGATGACGCCGGACGGCTTCCCCGCCTATGCCGAGAGCGCGACGCATCCCGGCTGCTTCGTCGCCGTCTGCCATTCCGGCGTCACGCTCGCCGCGGTCCACGCCGGCCCGATGGCCGAGGCCGTGATGGGCGGCGGCATGCATCAGCTCGCCGCCGAGCTCCACCCCGACCGCTTCGCACGGATGCCGATCCAGCATGTTCCGACGCACTGATCCGCCCGACATCGCCATCACCTGGGACGGGCGCGAACTGCCGGCGCGCAGCGGCGAGAGCCTGGCCGCCGCGCTGCTGGCCGCCGGCGTGCTGAGCTTCCGCGAGACGGCGGTGAGCGGCGCCGCGCGCGGTCCGCTCTGCCTGATGGGCGCCTGCTTCGACTGCCTGGTGGAGGTGGACGGCCAGCAGAACGTGCAGGCCTGCATGACGCCGGTGCGCCCGGGCCTCAGCGCCGCGCCGCAACACGGCGTGCGCGACCTGCCGGAGGCGGATGCGGCGTGAACACCGAGGTGGACCTGCTGATCGTCGGCGCCGGACCGGCGGGCATGGCCGCGGCGGTGACGGCGCGCGGCGTGGTGCTGACGCCCGACCTCGGCGGCCGCGCGACCACGGACCAGGTGACGGACGCGGTGATCGGGGCGCTGAAGGGCGCGAAC
>NZ_JBWXTD010000004.1:45664-52937 GCF_056682175.1 Falsiroseomonas sp. RANM36 | reverse complement strand
CTCGGGGGTCGCCCTGGTCGGCGTGGGGGGGGGGGCGGGGGGGGGGGCGGGGGGGGCGGGGCCCCGCGGCCGCGGCCTGTCGGTGCTGCTGCTCGACGAGAATGCCGGGCCGGGCGGCCAGGTGCATCGCGCCATCGAGGCGCGTGAAGGCAAGCGCGCCATCGAGGCGCGTGAAGGCAAGCGCGGCATCGAGCGCCGCGCGGCGAAGGACGATCAGGACGAGGACGGCGCGAAGCTCGCCGCCGCGCTGCGTGCCGGCGGCGTGCAGGCGCGCTTCGGCGCGACGCTCTGGGCCGTCGAGCCCGGCGGCAAGGTGTTCTGGAGCGAGGCGGGCGCGGCGCGCCGCGCCGTCGCCGGGCGCATCCTGCTCTGCACCGGCGCCACGGAGCGGCCGCTGCCGATCCCCGGCTGGACGCTGCCGGGGGTGATGACGGTGGGTGCGGCGCAGATCGCGCTCAAGACCGCCGGCCTGGTGCCGGAAGGGCGCGTCTGGATCGCCGGGCAGGGTCCGCTGCTCTGGCTCTATGCGAAGCAGGCGGTCGAGGCGGGCGGCCGGCTTGCCGGCATCGTGGATCTCTCGCACGGCATCCCGCCCGCGGCGCTCCGCCATCTTCCGCGCGCGCTGATGGCGCCGGGCTACCTGCTGAAGGGCCTCGCCTGGCAGCGGGCCGTGAAGCGCGCCGGCGTGCGCGTGATCCAGGCCGAGGAGATCCGCGCGGAGGGCGAGGGCCGGCTGGCGCGCATCGTCGTCGATGGCGTGGAGCACGAGGCGGACCTTCTGCTGCTGCATGACGGCGTGGTGCCCAACACCCAGGTCACGCGCGCCATTCCGGGCTGCGCGCATGACTGGGACGCCGTGCAGGCGTGCTGGAAGCCGCGCCTGGACGCGTGGGGCAACACCACCGCCGAGGGCGTGATGGTCGCGGGCGATGGCGGCGGCATCGGCGGTGCGCGCGCTTCCGCGCATGCCGGCCGGCTTGCCGCGCTGGAGGCGGCGCGGGCGCTCGGCCGGATGACCGCCGACCAGCGCAATGCCGAAGCCGGCACGGAGCGCCTTGCGCTCAATCGTCAGCTTGCGGCGCGGCCCTTCCTGGATGCGCTCTTCCCGCCGCGTCCCGCCTCCGCGATCCCCGACGAGACGATCCTCTGCCGCTGCGAGGAGGTCACCGCGGGCAAGGTGCGGGAAGCGGTGACGCTCGGCTGCCTCGGTTCCAACCAGACCAAGGCCTTCACCCGCACCGGCATGGGGCCGTGCCAGGGGCGCGTCTGCGGCCCGGCGGTGCATGCGGTGATCGCCGCCGCGCGCGGCGTGGACCCGGCGCAGGTGGACCCCTTCCGCACGCGCTTCCCGACCAAGCCGCTCACGCTGGGCGAGCTCGCCGCCTTGGCAGAATGAACCGCGCGGTCGTCATCGGCGGCGGGCTGCACGGCCTTTCCACCGCGCTGCATCTCGCGCGCATGCCCGGCTGGCAGGTGACGGTGCTGGAGCGGCGCCATGTCGGCCGACACTCCTCCGGCGTGAATGCCGGCGGCGTGCGCCGTCTCGGCCGCGACCTGCGGGAGATCGCGCTCTCCGTGGTGGCGTGGGAGATGTGGTCGGACATCGCCGCGCTGGTCGGCGACGATTGCGGCTTCCAGCCTGGCGGCCAGGTGAAGGTGGCGGAGAGCGCGGCCGAGCTCGGGAAGCTGGAAGCCCGCGCGGCGCAGGTGCGCGCGCTCGGCTGGACGCATGAGGAAGTGGTGGACCAGGCGGAGGTTCGCCGCCTGCTGCCGGCCATCGCGCCGCATGTGGTGGGTGCGCTCGTCGCGCGCGGCGACGGCAGCGCGGACCCGATGCGCACCGTCATGGCCTTCCGCCGTGCGGCGCAGGAGGCCGGCGCCACCATCATCGAGGGCAGCGGCGTGACGGCCATCGAGCGCAGCGGCGCCGGCACGCTGCGGGTGATGACGGAGCAGGGCGCCTATGAGGCCGAGCGCGTCGCCAACTGCGCCGGCGCCTGGGCCACGCGCATCGCCCGCATGGCCGGCGAGGAGATCCCCTGCGGCGTCAAGGCCAGCATGATGATCGTGACGGAGCGCCTGCCGCATTTCTGCATACCTACGGTCGGCCCGACCGGCCGCGCGCTGTCCTTCAAGCAGACGGCGGCCGGCACGGTGGTGATCGGCGGCGGGCACCAGGGGCTGAACGACCCGGAGCACGAGACCTCCACGGTGCTGTTCGGCAACCTGGCTCATGCCGCGCGCATCGCGGCCGAGCTTTTCCCCTGCGTGAAGGGCGCGCGCATCATGCGGACATGGACGGGCACGGAGGCGCGCACGCCGGACGAGATCCCGGTGATCGGCGAAAGCCGCAGCATGCCGGGGCTGTTCCACTCCTTCGGCTATTCCGGCCACGGCTTCCAGCTTGCCCCCGCCGCCGGCGCCGCGGTGGCGGAGCTGATGGCGCGCGGCGGCACCAACCTCCCTGTCGCGCCCTTCGACCAGCGGCGCTTCGACGCATGACGCCGGCGCTGACGATCCGCGGGCTGCGCACCGAATTCCGCATCGAGGGGCGGTGGCACGCGGCGGTGCGGGACCTCTCCCTCGACCTCATGCGCGACGAGACGCTGGCGCTTGTGGGCGAGAGCGGCTGCGGCAAGTCCGTGACCGCGCTCTCCATCATGGGGCTGGTGCAGCCGCCCTACGGCCGGGTCGCGCGCGGGCGCATCGTGCTCGACGAGCGCGACCTCACCGGCCTGCCGGAATCGGAGATGGAGCGCATCCGCGGCAACCGGATGGCGATGATCTTCCAGGAGCCGATGACCAGCCTCAATCCGGTCATGACGGTCGGCGACCAGGTGTCGGAGACGCTGCGCATCCATCGCGGGATGGATCGCAAGGCCGCGCTGGACCGCGCGCTGGACCTGTTCGAGGAGGTGAAGATTCCCTCCGCCCGGCAGCGGCTCGGCGAGTATCCGCACCAGTTCTCCGGCGGCATGCGCCAGCGGGTGATGATCGCCATCGCGCTGGCCTGCAACCCGATCGTGCTGCTGGCCGACGAACCGACCACCGCGCTGGACGTCACCATCCAGGCGCAGGTGCTGGGGCTGCTGGCCGATCTGCGCGCGAAGCACGGCACGGCGGTGCTGTTCATCACTCACAACCTGGGCGTCGTCGCGCAGATCGCGGATCGCGTCGCCGTGATGTATGCGGGCGAGGTGGTGGAGCAGGGGCCAGTCGGCGCGATCTTCGCGAACCCGCAGCATCCCTATACCCGTGCGCTGTTCTCCGCGATCCCCCGCCTCGATGTGCCGGAACAGGCGCTCTCGGCCATCCCCGGCCGCGTGCCGCCGCTGGATGCGATGCCGCCGGGCTGCCGCTTCGCGCCGCGCTGTCCGCTGAAGCGCGCCGGCTGCGAGGCCGAGCAGACGCTGGCCGAGGTCGCGCCCGGCCACGCCGCGCGCTGCCATGTCGCGACAGGCGTGCTGGCCCATGCTTGATCCGATCGGCCGCGTGGCGATGGTCAGCGGGGCTGCGCGCGGCATCGGGCGCGAGGTGCTGCGCCGCCTGCACGGTTCGGGCTGGCTGGTCAGCGCCGGCCTGCGCGATCCCCGCAAATTGCCCGAGGCGCCGGACATGCTGGCGCATCGCTACGAGGCGGAGGAGGAAGGCAGCGCGGAGGCGTGGGTCGCCGCGACCGTCGCGCGCTTCGGCCGGGTGGACGCGGTGGTCAATGCCGCCGGCATCAACCCGATGGCGCGCATGCTGGATACGGACGAGAGCGCGCATGACGCGATGTGGCGCGTCAATGTGAAGGGGCCGATGCGCGTGATCCGCGCCGCCTGGCCGCATCTGGTCGCGGGCGGGGAGGGCAGGGTGGTCAACATCGCCTCGCTCTCCGGCAAGCGCGTGGCGAACGAGAACACCGGCTATGCGATGAGCAAGTTCGCCCTGGTGGCGCTGACGCAGGAGGTGCGCCGCCAGGGCTTCGATCACGGCATCCGCGCCACCGCGCTCTGCCCCGGCTTCGTCGCCACCGACATGACGGCGCAGGCGAAATGGCCGCGCGAGCAGATGAGCCGCGCGGAAGACATCGCGGTGCTGATCGAGACGGTGCTGCGCCTGCCCAACACGGCGACCATCGGCGAGCTGCGCGTGAACTGCCGGTTCGAGGCGTTGATGTGATGCTGGCCCGGCTGCTGGACCAGGACAGGCCATCCCTGTCCTTCGTCGTGGACGAGGAGGCGGTCTCCGCGAAGCAGGGCGACACGCTGCTGACCGCGATGCTCGCAGCCGGGCTCGGCCATGTGCGCCGCAGCGAGTTCGCCGACGGCGAGCGGGCCGGCTTCTGCTGGATGGGCGCCTGCCAGGATTGCTGGGTCTTCGTCGAAGGCCGCGGCACATTGCGCGCCTGCACCACCCTGGTCGAGGCGGGCATGCGGGTGCTGCGGCGATGAGGGTCGCGGTCGTCGGCGCCGGCCCGGCCGGCGTGCGGGCGGTGGAGCAGCTTGTCCGCGCCGGCCTCGCGCCGGTGTGGCTGGAGGAATCGCCCGATGGCGGGGGGCGCATCTACCAGCGCCCGCCGCCGGGATTCCGCCGCGGCCATCGCGCGGTCTATGGCGCCGATGCCGGGCGAGCCCGCGCGCTGCACGCCACGCTGGAATCGCTGAAGCCGCGCGCCGAATGGCGGCCTGACACCCTGGTCTGGAACATCCGCGCGCCGGAGCGGCGGCTGGACATCCAGGGCCCCGGCGGCCGATCCGAGACGCTGGCCTATGACGCGCTGATCCTCTGCACCGGCGCGATGGACCGCATCCTGCCGATTCCCGGCTGGACGCTGCCGGGCGTGACGACGCTCGGCGGCGCGCAGATCGCGCTCAAGGCGCAGGGCGTCGCGATCGGCGCGCGGCCGGTCTTCGTCGGCACCGGGCCGCTGCTGGTGCTGGCCGCGCTGCAATACGCCAAGGCCGGCGCGCCGCCCGCGCTGGTGCTGGACACCACGGCCTTCGCCACGAAGGCGATGGCGGCGGCCGGCCTGCTGTGGAACCTGCCCACATTCCTGCGCGGCCTGCGCTACACCGCCGCGCTGCGCCTGCGCGGCGTGCCGATGGCGGAGGATGCGACGCCCATCGCCATCGAGGGCGAGGGCAAGGCCACCGCGCTGCGCTGGCGCGATTCCGGCTGGCGCGAGCAGGTCACGCCCTGCGACGCCGTCGCGATGGGCTGGGGCCTGAAGCCGGAGGCGCAGCTTGCCGATCTGGCCGGCGTGCCGTTCCGCTTCGATGCCACCGGCCACACCTGGATCCCGGAGAAGGACGCCGCCGGCCGGACGCCCGTCCCGGGCATCTATCTCGCCGGCGACGGCGCCGGCATCGGCGGCGCGGAGGTCGCGGAACTCGCCGGCGCACGCACAGCACTCGCGCTGCTCGAGGATCACGGGCGTCCCGCCGACCTGGCGCTGCGCGCGCATCTCGACGGCCGCCTGCGCACCGAGGCGCGCTTCCGCGCCGCGCTGGAGCGCGCCTTTCCCTATCCCGCGAACCTCGCTCGCCGGATGGACGATTCCACGCTGCTCTGCCGCTGCGAGGCGATCACCGCCGGCGATCTGCGCAGCGCCGCGCGCGACGGCGGCTCGGAGGTGAACCGCGCCAAGGCGCTCAGCCGGATCGGCATGGGCCGCTGCCAGGGCCGCGTCTGCGGCCCGCCCGCGGCGGAAGTCCTGTCGGAGGCGCTGGGCGTGTCGCTCGAGCGCGTCGGCCGCCTGCGCGGCCCGCCGCCGGTGAAACCCATCCCGCTGCCGGGGGCTGCGTGATGCGCCGGGCCGATGTGCTGATCGTCGGCGGCGGCGGCGCGGGCTGTTCCGCGGCGCTGTTCCTCGCCCGCCGCGGCGTCCGCGTGATCGTGCTGGAACGCGGCCTGGTCGGCAGCCAGGCGACCGGCGTGAACTACGGCGGCGTGCGCCAGCAGGGCCGGCATCCGGCCGGCATCCCGCTCGCCGTCAAGTCGCGCGCGATCTGGTCGCGCCTGCCCGAGCTGATCGGCACCGATGCCGAGTTCGATCCCTGCGGCCATCTCAAGCTCGCGCGCAGCGAGGCGGACGAGGCGGAACTCGTCCGCTGGAACCGGATCGCGGCGGAATACGGCCTGGTCACGCGCATGATCGGACGCAACGCGATCCGCGACGAGCATCCCTATTTCGGCGAGGGCGTCGTCGCCGGCAGCCTGCTCGCGGAGGACGGCTCCGCCAATCCGCGCCTGCTTTCTCCCGCGCTCGCGCGTGCCGCGCGCGAGGCCGGCGCGGAGATCCGCGAGCACCACGCCGTGACCGCCGCCGCGCATGACGGCACGGATTTCATCGTGGAGGCCGCCGGCACGACCTTCGCCGCACCCTGGCTGCTGAACTGCGCCGGCTACTGGGGCGGCACGCTCGCCGCGACGTTCAACGAGCCCGTGCCGATCGCGCCGCTGCATCCGAACATGCTGGTGACGGCGCCGCTGCCCTATTTCCTGCGGCACAGCCTCGGCGTCGTCGGCGGCGGGCTCTATCTGCGCCAGATCGCGCGCGGCAACGTGATCTTCGGTGGCGGCCGCGGCAGCGGCGAGCAGGACGCCACCCGCACCCGCCCCTCCGCGGATGCCTCGCTCGGCAGCATGGAGGCCGCGGTCGCGCTCATCCCGCGCCTGGCCGGGGCGATGGTGATCCGCAGCTGGAGCGGCACGGACGGCACCTTCGCCGACGGCTTTCCCGTGCTTGGCCCCTCGCGGACGACGCCCAGGCTGGTTCACGCCTTCGGCTTCTGCGGCGAGGGGTTCCAGCTCGCCCCGGGCGTCGGGCAGGCGCTGTCGGAGCTGGTGATGGACGGCCGCACCGACGTTCCGCTCGAAGCCTTCGACATCGGCCGTTTCGCGTTGCAGGATGCATCCGGGACGGCTCCGCGAGCCTGAGAACAGAGGAAGGGAGACAAGAGGATGAAGACGCTTCGCGCTGCGCTGCTGGGCACGGCCCTTGCCGTGGCCGGCGCCGCGACCGCCCAGGCGCAATCCGGCCCGACGCTCCGCGTCGGCATGGCGGCGCAGGATGTCGGCCGGCTGGACCCGCATTTCGCCGTCTCCACCATCGACCGCGTGATCGTCGCCTGGATGTTCAACGGCCTGGTGCGCTTCAAGCCCGGCTCGATCGACCCGGCGGAGATCGAGCCAGACCTCGCGGAGCGTTGGGAAAGCAGCCCGGATGGCCGCACCTGGACCTTCCATCTGCGCCGCGGCGTGCAGTTCCACGGCGGCTTCGGCGCGC
>NZ_JBWXTD010000004.1:44077-45564 GCF_056682175.1 Falsiroseomonas sp. RANM36 | reverse complement strand
AACCCCGGCTCGACCGACCCGGCGGAGATCGAGCCAGACCTCGCGGAGCGTTGGGAAAGCAGCCCGGATGGCCGCACCTGGACCTTCCATCTGCGCCGCGGCGTGCAGTTCCACGGCGGCTTCGGCGAGCTGACGGCCGATGACGTGGTGTTCAGCATCCGCAAGGCCGGCACCGCCGCCAGCTCCGCCTTCGCCGCCGATTTCCGCGCCTTCGAGACGGTGGAGGCGGTGGACCCCTACACGGTGCGGATCGTCCTGCGGGAGAACGTGCCGAGCCTGCTCGGCATCGTCACCAACTATTCGGGCGGCTACATCGTCTCCCGCCGCGCGGCCGAGCAGCGCGGCGCGGATTTCGTGCGCGCGCCGATCGGCACAGGTCCCTTCGCGCTGGACCGCGTGACGCCGAACCAGAGCGCGGAGCTTGCCGCGAACGCGCAGTATTTCCGCGGCGCGTCGCAGATCGGGCGGATCAGCTACCGCTTCATCCCCTCCGACGCCTCCCGCGACCTGGCGTTCCAGAACAACGAGCTCGACGTGAACTACGGCCGCGCCGACCAGACCTGGATCAACCGTACGCGGCAGCTGCCCAACACCACGGTGGACGTGTTCGAGCCGGGCGAGCTTGCGATCCTCCACCTCAACACCGTCGCGCCGCCCTTCAACGACATCCGCGTGCGTCAGGCGCTTGCGCATGCCGTCAATCGCGCCGAGCTGGTCCGCTTCCGCGGCCAGGACGTGACGCGGGAAGCGCAGAGCGTGGTGCCGCGCGGCTATCTCGGCTTCGCGCAGCAGCCGCTGCTGCCGCACGACGTCAACCGGGCGCGCCAGCTGCTGGCGGAGGCCGGCCACCCGAACGGCCTGACGGTGCGGGTGATCCACACCCAGCTGCCGGAGATGCTCAACATGATGCAGGTGGTGCAGCAGCAGCTGCGCCGCGCCGGCATCACGCTCGACCTGCAGGTGGTGGAGCACGCCACCTTCCACCAGCAGATCCGCCAGGACCTCTCGCCGCTGGTCTACTACTCCGCGGCGCGCTTCCCCGTGGCCGACATCTACCTGACGCAGTTCTTCCACGGCCGCTCCATCGTCAAGGCGCCGACCGCGGTGACGAACTTCTCGCACTGCAACCAGGCCGATGCGCAGATCGACGCGGCGCGGGTCAGCACGGACATCAACGAGCAGCGCCGCCTCTGGGCGGAGGCGCAGAAGATCCTGACGGACAATGTCTGCGGCGTGCCGCTGCTGGAGACGCTGCTGGTCTTCGCCCGGCGCAACAACGTGGACTACGGCTACGAGCTCCGCGGCTCGATGTCGCTCGGCCCGCTGATCACCGAGCAGACGCGGCTGCGCTGAGCATGTTGCGCATGGTGCCCGCCATGCGGCCCGCGTCGCGGGCCGAGGCCGCGAATGCGGCCCGCCGCCTGTGCGGCGAGCCAAGCGCGCGGAGGCGCGCGCCGGCGCCGGAGGGCCAAAGGGGGCGGGGGGCC
>NZ_JBWXTD010000004.1:27568-43977 GCF_056682175.1 Falsiroseomonas sp. RANM36 | reverse complement strand
ATCGGCGCCTTCGCGCCGATGCACGACTGATGATCTTCTTCTTCGTACGGCGGCTGCTGGCCGCCGTGCCGACGCTGCTGGCGGTGCTGACGCTCGTCTTCGTGATCGTCCGCATCGTCCCCGGCGATCCGGCGCTGGTGATCCTGGGTGACCAGGCCACGCCGGAAGCGGCGGCGGCGGTCAGGGAGCGGCTCGGCCTCGATCGGCCGCTCTGGGAGCAGTACGTCTCCTTCCTCGGCGCCGCGCTGACCGGCGACTTCGGCACCTCCATGGTCACCGGCCGGCCGATCATCGACGAGGTCGCGGCGGTGCTGCCGCACACCATCGACCTGACCCTCGCCTCGATGGTGTTCGGCGTGGCGGTGGGCGTGCCGCTCGGCATCTGGGCGGCGCTGCACCGCAACCGGCTGGTGGACGTGGCGGCGCGCATCCTGTCGCTGCTCGGCCTGTCGTTCCCGGTCTTCGTCAGCGGCATCTTCGCGCTGCTGCTGTTCTCGCTGCACTGGCGATTGTTCCCGGTCATCGGGTCGGCGAACCTGGACGACCTGGGGGATCGGCTGCACAAGCTGGTGCTGCCCACCGTCACGCTCGGCCTGATCATGGCCGCCTACATCACGCGTGTGACGCGCAGCGCCATGCTCGCCTCGATGTCGGAGGACTACATCCGCACCGCGCGCGCCAAGGGCGTGCCGTGGCGGCGCGTGGTGTGGGTGCATGGGCTGCGCAACGCCTCGCTGCCGATCGTCACCGTGGTCGGGCTCTATGTCGGCATCCTGCTCGGCAACTCGGTGCTGACCGAGATCGTGTTCAACCGGCCGGGCCTCGGCAAGGTGATCGTCGGCGCGCTGAACCAGCGCGACTACACGATGCTGCAGGGCCTGATGGTGATCTACTGCTTCCTGATCGTCGTGGTGAACGCGGTGACGGACATGCTCTACGGCGTCCTCGATCCCAGGGTGCAGGCGGCATGAGCGCGACCGGCGAAGCCGGCCTCCCCGCCGCCGAGATCGCGCCGCCGCCGCCCTCGGCCTGGAAGCGCGCGCTCGGCAAGGCGCGCAGCAACCCCACCACGATGCTGGGCGCGCTGATCTGCCTGCTGATCCTGGCCGGCGCCGTGCTGGCGCCCTGGATCTCGCCGCACGACCCGGCCGAGCAGAACATCATCGAGCGGCTGATGCCGCCGGGCGGCGACTACCTGCTCGGCACCGACCAGTTCGGGCGCGACATCCTCTCCCGCCTGCTCTGGGGGGCGCAGATCTCGCTCAGCGTCTCGCTCTCCGCGATCCTGGCGGCGATGGTGATCGGCGGCGCGATCGGCATGATCTCGGGCTATGTCGGCGGCCGCTTCGACCTGTTCGTGATGCAGGTGATGGACGTGCTGCTGTCCTTCCCCTCGCTCATCCTCGGCCTGATCGTCGTCGCCCTGCTCGGCCCGGACCTGGTCAACCTGATCGTGGCCATCGCGCTGACCGCCATCGCGCCCTTCGCGCGCATCGCCCGCGCGCCCACCCTCGCGTTGAAGGAACGCGCCTTCGTGGAGGCCGGGCGCGCGCTCGGCTACAGCCACACGCGGATCATCTTCCGACACATCCTGCCCAACATCACCTCCGAGGTCATGGTGATGGGCACGCTGTGGCTGGCGACCGCGGTGCGGGTGGAGGCCTCTCTCTCCTTCATCGGCCTCGGCGTGAAGCCGCCGACGCCGACCTGGGGCGGCATGACGCGCGACGGCTTCGAGAACATCCTGGACGCGCCCTGGCTTGCGGTCTTCCCCGGCATCGCCATCCTGCTGCTCGTGCTCGGCCTCAACATGGTGGGCGACGGCCTGCGCGACGCCACCGATCCGAAGCTGCGCAATGAGTGAGCCGGTCCTGCAGGTCGAGAACCTGCGCAAGCACTTCGTCACCCGAAAGGGCTTTCCGAAGCCGAAGACCGTCACCGTGCGCGCCGTGGAGGATGTCTCCTTCACCATCGGGGAGGGCGAGGCCTTCGGTCTCGTCGGTGAATCCGGCTGCGGCAAGTCCACCGTCGCGCGCGCGCTGCTGCGCCTGATCGAGCCGGATGCCGGCCGCGTGCTCTATCGCGGCGAGGATTTCCGGGCCGCGCGGGGCGAGGCGCTGAAATCCTTCCGCCGGCGGATGCAGATCGTCTTCCAGGACCCTTATTCCTCGCTCGATCCGCGGCAGTCCATCGGCTCCGCCCTGGTCGAGCCGATGCGCGTGCATGGCATTGCGGAAGGCGCCGCGGCCCGCCGCCGCGCGGCGGAACTGCTGGAGGAGGTGGGCCTGCCGCCGGCCGCGCTCGACCGCTTCCCGCACGAATTCAGCGGCGGCCAGCGCCAGCGCATTGGCATCGCCCGCGCGCTCACCGTGGAACCCGAGCTGATCGTGGCGGATGAGCCCGTCTCGGCGCTGGATGTCTCGGTGCAGGCGCAGGTGCTGCTGCTGATGAAGGAGTTGCGGCGGCGGCGCGGCCTCGCCTTCATGTTCGTCAGCCACGACCTGTCGGTGGTGCGCTGGTTCTGCGACCGCGTCGCGGTGATGTATCTCGGCCGCATCGTCGAGGAGGGCCCGGCCGCGCGCGTGCTGGCCGAACCGATGCACCCCTATGCCCGCATCCTGCGCGACGCCTCGCCGGTGCCGGATCCGGCGCGCCGGGCCGAGCTGCCCCGCATCGTGGGCGAGATCCCCTCGGCCGCGAACCCGCCGCCGGGCTGCCCGTTCCATCCCCGCTGCGCGCAGGCGATGGAGGTCTGCGGCCGCACCCTGCCGCGCTGGACTGCGGCGCCGGGCGAAGGGCAGGGCGGGGTCGCCTGCCACCTGCACGGCTGAATCCCGCGTCGCCTCAGAGGGCGCCGCGCATCCAGTCTTCACCGTCGGCCGGCAGCCCGCTCCAGGCCGCCGCCTCGTTCATCGGCACCACCAGGAGCATGCCGGGATCGGGGTGCCCGCGACGCGCGAGCCCGGCCTTGAAGTGCGAGAGAAGATAGGCCGCCGAGAGATCGCAGGAGACCAGCAGCGCCTCCTCGGTCGGCGCCCAGTGGGAATCCGCCACCTCCCAGACCGCCTCGCGCAGGGCGTCGCGTTCCGCTGTCGCCGGCGCGCCGCCCCGCGCCGCGGGGGCGGGGGGGGGCGGCCCCCCCCCCCCCCCCCCCCGGCGCGCGGGGGGGCGCGGTCCGCGGCGCCGGGCGCGCCGCCCGGCGCCGCCGGGCGATGGATCACCAGATGCAGGGTCATGCGGTCTCCGCGCCGTGGGTGCCGGGCGCCACTATACGCCGCGCCGGCGCCGCGCCTATTCCACCGCCGCGGCGTTCTGGATTTGCCGGCGGAGCCGGTTCAGGATGCCGGAGATGACCGCCCGCCCGCTGATCGCCGCCCATCGTGGCGGCCTGTTCCTGTGGCCCGAGAACAGCGCCACGGCCTTTCGCGAATCCGCGCGCCTGCCGATCGAGCAGGCCGAGTGCGACGTCCACCTGACCGCCGATGGCGAGGTGGTGGTGATGCACGACGCGACCCTCGACCGCACCACGGATGCCTCCGGCCCGGTCGCGATCCGCAGCGCCGCGCAGCTGCGGCAGGTGCGTGTGCGCGGCACCGGCGGGGAGCCGCCGCCGAGCCTGGCGGAGTATCTGGCCATCCTGGCGCCGACGCCGGTGGCGCCGCGTATCGAGATCAAGTCCGATGCCGCGCGCCGGCCCTATCCGGGCATCGTCGCGCGCACCCTCGCCGCACTGGACGCCGCCGGCCAGCGCCGGCGCAGCTGGATCATCGGCTTCAACGCCGACACCATGGCGGAGGCGCAGGCCGCCGGCGGCCTCGCGGGCGTCGCCTGGCTCGTCGAGATCCCGACGCTGATGGATATCGGCCTGGAGGGGATCATCGCGGTCGCCCGTCGCCATGGCTTCGCCGAGATCGGCATGACCACCGGGGTGCTGGATGCCGAGCTCATTGGCCGTCTGCGCGGCGCGGGCTTCGGCGTCGGCACCTGGGGTGCCAATCACGAAGCCTCGATCCGCCGCACGCTCGATCTCGGCGTGGACGTCTTCGCCACCGACGACCCGCCGCTCGCGATCCGGCTGCGCGGCGGCTGAAGCCCCGTTGCGGCCCGCGCGCCGCCACCGCTAGACTTGCGCCCAAGACCATAACGTAACGACGGGGAGCATGTCCGCGTGGCGGAAGAGGCGCCGATCCTCGCAGCCGAGCATGTCAGCCTGCGCTTCGGCGGCGTGCGGGCGCTGACCGACGTCTCCTTCACCGTCCGGCGCGGCGAGATCTTTTCGATCATCGGGCCGAACGGTGCGGGCAAGACCTCCATGGTCAACTGCGTCTCCGGCCGCTACCGGCCGACCGAGGGGCGCGTGCTGTTCGAAGGGCAGGACATCACGCGGCTCGGCCCGAACCGGCGCGCGGGGCTCGGCATCGGCCGCACCTTCCAGAACCTGGCGCTGTTCGGCCACATGAGCGTGCTCGACAACATCATGGTCGGCCGCCACCACCTGCTGAAGACCGGCCTGTTGCGCGGCATGCTGTACTGGTTCGGCGGCGCGCAGAAGGAGGAGCTGGAGCATCGCCGCGAGGTCGAGGAGATCATCGACTTCCTGGAGATCCAGCATGTGCGCAAGGCGCCGGCCGGCACGCTGCCCTATGGCCTGCGCAAGCGCGTGGAGCTGGCGCGCGCCGTCGCCGTGCGCCCGCGGCTGATCCTGCTGGACGAGCCGATGGCGGGCATGAACCTCGAGGAGAAGGAGGACATGGCCCGCTTCATCGTGGACCTCAACGAGGAATGGGGCATGACCGTGCTGATGATCGAGCACGACATGGGCGTGGTGATGGACATTTCTCATCGTGTCATGGTGCTCGATTTCGGGCGCAGGATCGCGGAGGGGCAGCCGGAGGAGGTTCTGGCGGACCCGCATGTGAAGCGCGCCTATCTCGGCGAGGCGGACGAGGTAACGCAGCCGGCGGAGGAGGTGGTTTGACCCCGCATGCGATGACCGCAGGGCGCAGCGGCGGCACGCCGCGAGCACCGGAGGTTTGAATCGCATGCGCGAAGATGCGCTGGATACCCTGCCGAAGCTGCTGGCCCACAATGCGGCGCAGCACGGCAGCGAGGTGGCGCTGCGGGAGAAGCAGTTCGGCATCTGGCGCAGCGTCACCTGGGCCGACCACCAGGAACGCACGCGCGCCATCGCGCTCGGCCTGCGGCGTCTCGGCGTGGGGGAGGGCGACGTCGTCGGGCTGATCGGCGACAATCGGCCCGAATGGGTGATGGGCGAGATCGCCGCCCATGCCGTGCGCGCCCGCTCCCTCGGCATCTATCGCGACGCGCTGGACGACGAGGTGGCCTATCTCCTGGAATTCGCCGGCGCCCGCCTGGTCTTCGCCGAGGACGAGGAGCAGGTGGACAAGCTGCTGAACGTCAGCGACCGCGTGAAGACGCTGGAGCACATCGTCTATGCCGACCCCCGCGGGATGCGGAAATACGACGACCCGCGACTTCTGCCGCTGGAGACGCTGATCAAGTCCGGCCTCGAGCTGGGGCTGGAGCAGCCGCGCCTCTACGAGGAGATGGTCGCGGCGACGCGGGGCGAGGACATCGCCATCCTCTGCACCACATCCGGCACCACGGCGCGGCCGAAGCTCGCCATGCTGACCGGCGGCGCGCTGATCCGCCATTGCCGGTCGTATCTGAAGGCCGATCCGAAGGGCCCGCAGGACGAGTACGTCTCCGTCCTGCCGCTGCCCTGGATCATGGAGCAGATCTATGTCCTCGGCTGGGGCCTGATCTCGCGCATGAAGGTCAACTTCGTCGAGGAGCCCGAGACGATGATGGCCGACTTCCGGGAGATCGGCCCGACCTTCGTGCTCTTCGCTCCGCGCGTGTGGGAGGCGCTGGCCGCGGAGGTGCGCGCGAAGGTGATGGACGCCTCGCCCTTCAAGCGGCGCATGTTCGACCTTGGCATGAAGATGGGGCTGGAGGCGGTGGACAAGGGCGGCCGCTCGACGGCGGCCGATGCGCTGCTGTTCCGCGCGTTGCGCGATCGGCTCGGCTTCTCCCGCCTCACTTCGGCGGCGACAGGCGGGGCGGCGCTCGGGCCGGACACCTTCCGCTTCTTCCAGGCGATGGGCGTGCCGATGCGCCAGCTCTACGGCCAGACCGAGCTGCTCGGCGCCTATACGCTGCATCGCGCGGGCGAGGTGGATTTCGACAGCGTCGGCGTGGTGTTCGACGAGACGATCGAGTTGCGGATCGACCAACCCGACGCAAATGGCGTGGGCGAGATCGTGACGCGCCACCCCAACATGTTCGCGGGCTATCTCGGCGTGAACGACAACCCGGACCTGCGCGGGGGCTGGCTGCACACGGGCGACGCCGGATACGTCGCGAAGTCCGGCCAGCTCGTGGTGATCGACCGCATCAAGGACATCGCCGAGACCTCCGGCGGCGACCGCTTCAGCCCGCAATACATCGAGAACAAGCTGAAATTCTCGCCCTATGTCGCCGAGGCCGTGGTGCTGGGCGCGGGCAAGCCGCACCTGGCCGCGATGATCTGCATCCGCTTCCCGATCGTGTCGAAATGGGCGGAGCGCAGCCGCATCGCCTTCACCACCTATTCCGACCTCTCGGCCAAGCCGCAGGTGCTGGAGCTGCTGCGGGCGGAGGTGGAGAAGGTGAATGCCACGCTGCCGTCCGCGCAGCAGCTGAAGGACTTCGTCCTGCTCTACAAGGAGCTGGACGCCGACGACGAGGAGCTGACGCGCACGCGCAAGGTGCGCCGTGGCGTCATCGCCGAGAAATACGGCGACATCATCGAGGCGATCTATCGCGGCGACCCCGCGATCCCGGTGGACACCACCATCGCCTTCCAGGACGGCACGAGGCAGCGCATCCGCACCACGCTGACGGTGATGCGGCTCGGCGCGGCGCGCCCGGCGATGGCGGCGGAGTAAAGGCGATGGATCTCACGCTGCTGTTCCAGCTCACGCTCAACGGCCTGATCGTCGGTGCGCTCTACGGCGTCGTCGCGATGAGCTTCGTGCTGATCTACAAGGCGTCGCAGGTGGTGAACTTCGCGCAGGGCGAGTTCCTGCTGGTCGGCGCCTGGGTCTGCTGGTGGTTCCTGACGGAGTGGCAGCTGCCTTTCTGGATGGGCTTCCTGTTCACCCTCGCCTTCATGACCGTCTTCGGCCTGGTGCTGCAGGTGGTCGTGCTGCGCCCGCTGATCGGGGAGCCGGTGATCAGCGTGATCATGGCGACGATCGGCCTCGGCATCTTCTTCCAGGCGCTGATGAAGTGGATCTTCGGCGTCTTCGCCAAGCCCTTTCCGCCGATCTTTGAGACGGAACGCGTCAGTGTGATGGGGCTGGAGGTGCAGACGGTCTATCTCGCCAGCCTCGGCATCTCGCTGCTGATCATGCTGGGCTTCGCCTGGTTCTTCACCAGTTCGAAGCACGGGCTGGCGATGCGCGCCACGGCCTTCGACCAGCAGGTGGCGCAGTCGCTCGGCGTCTCGGTTCCCAAGGTCTTCGCCATGTCCTGGGCGATCTCGGCGGTCGTCTCCGCGGTCGCCGGCGTCGTCGTCGGCGTGGTGAACGGCGTCTCCTCCGCGCTGTCCTTCTACGGCATCAAGGTCTTTCCGGCGGTGATCCTCGGCGGGCTGGATTCGATCCTCGGCGCGGTGCTGGGCGGGGTGATCATCGGCCTGCTGGAGAACTGGGCGCACTACCTGGACAGCCAGTGGCTGAACTGGGGCAACATGTTCCAGATCGCGCCCTTCTACGCGCTGGTGCTGATCCTGCTGATCAAGCCCTACGGCCTGTTCGGCACGCGCAACATCGAGCGCGTCTGATGGCCAGCGTCTCCCTGCTGCCGGCCGGCGACTACCGCACCACCTACGGCGCCGACACCACCATCTTCCCCACGCGGAACAGCCGCATCGCGATGTGGGCCGGCATCGCGCTCGTCGCCGCCTCGCCGCTGTTCTTCGGGCGCTACGAGCTCTCGCTGATGATCAACATCGGCATCCTGGGCATCGCGGCGCTCGGCCTCAACATCCTGGTCGGCTTCACCGGGCAGATCAGCATCGGCCATGCCGCCTTCTTCGGCGTCGGCGCCTTCGCCTCCGCCTGGCTGCACGAGAGCTTCCACGTTCCGGTCTGGGCCTGCATCCCGCTCGCCGGGCTCATCACCGCCGTCGTGGGGCTTGTCTTCGGCGCGCCGGCGGCGCGGCTCAAGGGGCTCTACCTGGCCATCGCCACCCTCGCCGCGCAATTCATCCTGGAGGATTTCTTCGCCCGCGCGCAGTGGTTCACCGGCGGCGTCGCCGGCCGCATCACGGAGCCGCTGACCCTGTTCGGCTTCGCCTTCGACCGCGAGGAAACCTACCTCTACGTCGTTCTCTTCTTCCTCGTCCTGATGTACGGGGCTGCGGCGAACCTGATGCGCACGCGCGACGGCCGCGCCCTGGTGGCGGTGCGCGACCACTACCTCTCGGCCGAGATCATGGGCATCAACCTCGCCTACTACCGCACGCTCAGCTTCGGCATCGCCAGCCTCTATGCCGGGATCGGCGGCGCGCTCTACGCCCACTACCTGATGTTCGTCAGCGTCGAGGCGTTCAACATCCTCTTCTCGATCCAGTTCCTGGGGATGGTGATCATCGGTGGCCTGGGCAGCATCATGGGAAGCCTGATGGGCGCGGCCTTCATGGTGCTGCTGCCGGAAGCGGTGCAGAGCGCGGCCGACGCGCTTTCGGGCGGTGCGATAGATCGCGCGCTGAAGCTCGGCGCCTCCATCTCCTATCTGCGGGAGATGGCAATCGGCGCCGCGATCATCGCCTTCCTGATCTTCGAGCCGGACGGCCTCGCGCATCGCTGGCGTCTGGTGAAGGCGTACTGGAAACTCTACCCGTACTCGCACTGAACGAATGGGAGGATACCGCAAGATGCTCACCCGCAAGACGATGCTGGCCGCTCTGGGCGTGCTGGCCATCGCAGGTTCCGCCGCCGCCCAACCGATCCCGGTCGGGCACTTGATGGACAATTCGGGCCCGACGAGCGATGTCGGCGTGCCCTATGGGCAGGGCGTGACCGACGCGCTGCGATGGGTGAACGCCACGCGCAACGGCGTCGGCGGCAGGCAGCTCAACGTGCTCGGCTTCGACTACGGCTACCAGGCGCCGCGCGCCGTCAGCCAGTACCAGGCCTGGTCGCGCCAGAATGTCGTGGCCATCCAGGGCTGGGGCACGGCGGACACCGAGGCGCTGGTGCGCTTCGTCACCCGCGACCGCATCCCCTACATCTCCGGCTCCTATTCCGCGGCGCTGACCGATGCCGGCGGGCAGAGCGGCCGGCGCGGCGTGGAGGCGACGCCCTACAACTTCTTCTACGGCCCGTCCTATTCCGATGCGCTGCGGGGCATGCTGATCTGGGCCAAGCAGGATTGGGAAAGCCGCGGCCAGCAGGGCCGGCCGAAATACGTCCATATGGGCGCGAACCATCCCTATCCGAATTCGCCGAAGGAAGCGGGCGAGACGCTGGCGCGCGAGCTCGGCTTCGACGTGCTGCCGGCGATCCAGTTCGCGCTGACGCCCGGCGACTACACCGCGCAATGCCTGACGCTGCGCCAGCAGGGCGCCAACTACGCCTATCTCGGCAACACCGCGGGGTCCAACATCTCCGTCCTGCGGGCCTGCCAGACGGCGGGTGTGCAGGTGCAGTTCCTCGGCAATGTCTGGGGCATGGACGAGAACGCGATGAAGGCGGCCGGCACGGCGGCGAACGGCGTCGTCTTCCCGGTGCGCACCGCCGCCGTCTGGGGCCAGGACGCGCCCGGCATGCGGACGATGCAGGCGATCTCACGCACCTCCGACACCGCGGGCAACGCCTATCGCCCGGTGCACTACCTGGCCGGCGTCTGCGCCGCGATGCTGATGGTGGAGGCGATGGATACGGCGGCCGCGAATGGCGGCCAGGTCACCGGCGAGCGCATCCGCGACGGTTTCTATGCGCGCAGGGACTGGGTGCCGCAGGGCTTCGACGGCATCTGCGTGCCCTCCACCTTCACGCCCACCGACCATCGCGGCACGCTGCGCGTCGGGCTGTATCGCGCGCGCGTCACCGGCGACACCTCGCAGGGGACGGTGGCGGAGCTGATGCAGGCCGGCACGATGCGGCTTGAGCCGGTGACGACGATCACCCTCGATCGCCGCGCCGACTGGCTCGGCTGGTGAGCGAGGCCGCGACCCTCGACAGCAAGGCTCTCCCCGGCGCGGGGGAGCCGCCGCTGTTGCCCGCCGCGGAGCGGCCATTGCTGGAGGTCAACAACATCGAGGTCGTCTACAGCGACGTGATCCTGGTGCTGCGCGGGCTTTCCCTCGCGGTGCCGAAGGGCAGGATCGTGGCGCTGCTCGGCGCCAACGGCGCGGGCAAGTCCACCACGCTGAAGGCGATCTCGGGGTTGTTGAGATCGGAGGAAGGCGAGGTCACGCGCGGCGACATCCGCTTCGCGGGCGAGCGCATCAACGGCGTCGAGGCGCACCAGATCGTGCGCAAGGGCATCTTCCAGGTGATGGAGGGCCGCCGCATCGTCGCCGACATGACGGCGCTCGAGAATCTGCGCCTCGGCGCCTTCACGCGCAGCGACGGCGAGGTGAAGCGCGACATCGAGATGGTCTATTCCTACTTCCCGCGCCTGAAGGAACGCACGGGGCTCGCCGGCTATCTCTCCGGCGGCGAGCAGCAGATGCTCGCGATCGGCCGCGCGCTGATGGCACGGCCGAAGCTGATCCTGATGGACGAGCCTTCGATGGGCCTCTCGCCGCTGCTGGTGAAGGAGGTCTTCGGCATCATCCGGCGCCTGAACGAGGAGCTCGGCATCACCATCCTGCTGGTCGAGCAGAATGCCCGCATGGCGCTTTCGGTCGCCAGCTACGGCTATGTGATGGAGCAGGGCAAGGTCGTGCTGGACGGCACGGCGGAGGCGCTGGCGAACAACGAGGACGTGAAGGAATTCTACCTCGGCGGCCATGGCGCGGACCGCAAATCCTTCCGCAACCTGAAATCCTACAAGCGGCGGAAGCGCTGGCTATGATGCCGTCCGATCGGCAGGGGCCGAAGGCCGGCGCCGTAAATCGGCCGGCACGAACAGACCACTACGACGGGCTGGAGACGCGCAGCGCCTCGGCCCGCGCGGCCGCGCTGACGGTGGCGTTGCCGCATGCGATCGTCCGCGCGCAGCGCTCGGCCGCGTATCACGACCTGCTGCACGATGTGGATGCGGCGGGCGTGGTGGACCTGGAGGTGCTGTCGCATCTGCCGGTCACGCGCAAGGCGGAACTCATCCGACTGCAGGCGGAAGCACCGCCGCTCGGCGGCTTCAACGTCACGCCGCTGCGCGATCTCGCGCGCGTCTTCTCCTCGCCCGGCCCGATCCATGAGGCGCAGCCGGAGGGCACCGATCCCTGGCGCTTCGCCCGCGCGTTGCACGCCACCGGTCTTCGCCGCGGCATGCTGCTGCACAATTGCTTCGCCTATCACTTCACGCCGGCCGGCTTCATGCTGGATCTCGGCGCGCGCGCGCTCGGCTGCCCGGTGTTTCCCGCCGGGCCGGGCAACACGGAAGCGCAGGCGCGTGCCGCGGCGCATCTCCGTCCCGTTTGCTATGCCGGCACGCCGGACTACCTGAAGGCGATCCTGGAAGCGGGTGATGCGCTCGGCCTCGACCTGTCGTCCATCCACCTCGGTCACGTGACCGGCGGCGCCTATCTGCCCGCGCTGCGCAGCTTCTACACAAATCGCGGGCTGACGGTGCTGCAGAGCTATGGCACCGCCGATCTCGGCCTCATCGCCTTTGAGTCCGAGGCCCGCGAAGGGCTGATCGTGGACGAGGGCGTCGTGGTGGAGATCGTCCGCCCTGGCACCGGCGATCCCGTGCCGGACGGGGAGGTGGGGGAGGTGCTGGTGACGCTGCTCGACAGCCCCGACCCGCTGATCCGCTTCGCCACCGGCGACCTCTCCGCGATCCTGCCGGGCGCGTCGCCCTGCGGCCGCACCAACATGCGCATCAGGGGCTGGATGGGCCGCGCCGACCAGGCGACGAAGGTGCGCGGCCTGTTCGTGCGCCCGGAGCAGGTGGCGGAGGTGATGCGCGCTCATCCGGGTCTTGGCCGCGCGCGGCTCGTCGTCGGCAGCGCGCAGGGCAAGGACACCATGGTGCTGCGTGTCGAGACGCCGGTGCGCGACGCCGCGCTGGTCGAGAGCCTCGCGAAGTCTCTGCAGGGCATCACGCGCCTGCGCGGCGAGGTGCGGCTGGAGGAACCCGGCGCGCTGCCGAACGACGGCAAGGTGATCGAGGATACGAGGGCGGGGTGATGCTGCGCACGATCTCCCTCCCCCGCATGCGGGGGAGGGCCGGGGTGGGGGCCGCGCAGCCTTCCACGCAACGCGCATGACCGCACTCCTGCCGCCCGCCGCGACCTACGCCGAACTGCGCGAAAACTTCCGCTGGCGCATCCCTGCCGCCTGCAACATCGCCGAGGAAGCCTGTGACCGCTGGGTCGGCTCCGGCCGCATTGCGCTGATCCATCTGCACGATTCCGGCGCGGTGGAACGAATCACCTTCGACGAGCTGCACCGCCGCGCCTGCCGCCTCGCGAATCTCCTCGAAGCCCGGGGCATCGCGCGCGGCGACCGCATCGGCGTGCTGCTGCCGCAATGCCCGGAAGCCGCCGTCGCGCATCTCGCCGCCTATCGGATGGGCGCGATCGCGGTGCCGCTCTTCCTGCTGTTCGGCGCCGATGCGCTGGAATACCGGCTTGCCGATTGCGGCGCCGCCGCGCTGATCACGGACGAGGCCGGCCTCGCCAAGATCGCGCCGATCCGGGACCGCCTGCCCGCACTTCGCTGCGTCCTCTCCAATGACCTTGCCGCGCAGATGGCGCGCGCGAAGGACAGGCATGCCCGCGCCGCGACAGGCCCGGACGATCCCGCGCTGATCATCTACACCTCCGGCACCACCGGCAGTCCGAAGGGTGCGCTGCACGGCCATCGCGTGCTGCGCGGTCATTTGCCCGGCGTCGAACTGCCGCAGGAACGCTTCCCGCAGCAAGGCGACCTGTTCTGGACGCCGGCGGACTGGGCCTGGATCGGCGGCCTGCTCGACGTGCTGCTGCCGAGCCTGTTCCATGGCGTGCCCGTGCTCGCGCACCGCATGCCGAAATTCGATCCCGAGCACGCCTTCGCGTTGATGGCGCGGCAGGGCGTGCGCAATGCCTTCCTGCCGCCGACCGCGCTCAAGATGATGCGCGCCGTGCCCGATCCCGCCCGCTTCGGCCATCGCCTGCGCAGCATCGGTTCCGGCGGGGAGACGCTGGGCGCGGAAATGCTCGCATGGGGCCGCGAGACCTTCGGCCTGACCATCAACGAGTTCTACGGCCAGACGGAGTGCAACCTGGTCGTCTCCAACTGCGCCGGCCTGTTCCCGGTCAAGCCCGGCAGCATGGGCCGCCCCGTGCCCGGCCACGATGTCGCGATCCTCGACGATGACGGTCACGAAGTGCCGCCCGGCACCGAGGGCGCCATCGCCATCCGCGCGCCGGACCCCGTGATGTTCCTCGGCTACTGGAATCGCCCGGACGCCACGCGCCAAAAGCTTCGCGGCGACTGGCTGATCACCGGCGACCGCGGCATCGCGGACGAGGACGGCTACCTCACCTTCCTCGGCCGCGACGACGACGTGATCACTTCCGCCGGCTACCGCATCGGCCCCGGCGAGGTGGAGGATTTCCTTCTCTCCCACCCCGCCGTGCAGGCCGTTGCGGTGATCGGCCTGCCCGATCCGCTGCGCACGGAGCGCGTCACGGCGGTCATCGTGCCGAAGCCCGGCGTCGCGCCCGATGACGCGCTCGTGCGCGACATCCAGGATTTCGTCCGCACCCGCCTTGCCGCGCATCTCTACCCGCGCCAGGTGGAATTCACCGAAGCCTTGCCGCAGACCGCAACCGGCAAGATCATGCGGGGCGTACTGCGCAAGCACTACGCATCGAAGGAGTAGCCGCGATGCCCGCCAACCAGCTTCCCATGCTCGACCACGAGCTCGGCGACGCGATCGACGCGCTGCGCGACACCACCCGCGCCTTCGCCGACGAGAAGATCGCGCCGCTCGCCGCCGAGATCGACCGCACCGATGAGTTCCCCCGCCATCTCTGGCCGGAGATGGGCGCGCTCGGCCTGCATGGCATCACCGTGCCGGAGGAATATGGCGGCTCCGACATGGGCTACCTGGCGCACACCGTCGCGATGGAGGAGGTCAGCCGCGCTTCCGCCTCCGTCGGCCTCTCCTACGGCGCGCATTCCAATCTCTGCGTCAACCAGATCCGCATCAACGGCACCGAGGAACAGCGGCGCCGCTATCTGCCCAAGCTCGTCTCCGGCGAGCATCTCGGCGCGCTCGCCATGTCCGAACCCGGCGCGGGATCGGATGTCGTCTCCATGAAGCTGCGCGCCGAGAAGCGCGGCGACCGCTGGATCCTCAACGGCACGAAGCTCTGGATCACCAACGCGCATTACGCCGAGACGATGGTGGTCTATGCCAAGACCGATGCCGAGGCCGGCCCCAAGGGCATCACCGCCTTCATCGTCGAGCGCGGTTTTCGCGGCTTCCGCCCCGCCCAGAAGCTCGACAAGCTCGGCATGCGCGGCAGCCCGACCAGCGAGCTCGTCTTCGAGGATTGCGAGGTCCCGGCGGAGAATGTGCTGGGCCAGGTGAATGGCGGCGTGCGCGTGCTGATGTCGGGGTTGGACTACGAACGCGCCGTGCTCGCCGCCGGCCCGCTCGGCATCCTGCAGGCCTGCCTCGATCTCGTCGTGCCCTACATCCACGACCGCAAGCAGTTCGGCCAGTCCATCGGGCAGTTCCAGTTCATCCAGGGCAAGGTCGCGGACATGTACACCGCGCTGAACGCCGCCCGCGCCTATGTCTATGCCGTCGCGCGCGCCTGCGATGCCGGGAAGGGCAGCCGGAAGGACGCCGCCGGCGCCATCCTCTTCGCCGCCGAGGCCGCGACGAAGGCGGCGCTCGACACGATCCAGATCCTCGGCGGCAACGGCTACATCAACGATTACCCGGCCGGCCGCCTGCTGCGCGACGCCAAGCTCTACGAGATCGGCGCCGGCACAAGCGAGATCCGCCGCCTGCTGATCGGCCGCGAGATTTTCCGCGAAACGGCCTGACCTGCTGTTGTCCCGTCGCCCGCGCGAACCCATCCTCCGCGCAAGAACAGGAGACACCATCATGGCCGGCGTGCCCGATGTCAGCCCACGCGCCACCTGGCAGGAACTGTCGCAGGATCGCGATGCGATGCTCGTGGATGTCCGCACCGACGCGGAATGGAACTTCGTCGGCGTCCCCGACCTCTCCCCGGTCGGCAAGCAGACGGTGCTGATCCCCTGGCAGCTCTATCCCTCGATGCAGGTGAACGGCAGCTTCGCCGAGCATCTGCACCGCGCGGGCGCGACGCCGGAGACGAAGCTCTATTTCATCTGCCGTTCCGGCGCGCGCTCGCTCGCCGCCGGGCAGGCGGCGCAGGCGGCGGGCTTCCCGCACGCCTTCAACGTCGCCGACGGCTTCGAGGGCCCGGTGGATGCCGAAGGCCATCGCGGCACCATCGCCGGCTGGAAGGCCGATGGCCTGCCCTGGAGACAGCGCTGATGCTCACGCCCCTGCCGCTGAACGCGGATTTCCTCTTCCGCATGGAGATCGAGGTGGAGCCCGGCCCGGCCTACCCGACCCCGCTCGGCGAGCGCCGCCTCGGCCTGGTGAAGAGCGGGCGTTTCCACGGCCCGGTCGCCAATGGCGTGGTGCTGCCCGGCGGCGCCGACTGGATGACGCACGGGACCGACGGCGCCACGCGCCTCGATGTCCGGGCCATGCTGCGGGCGGAGGACGGCCAGGTGATCGGCATCACCTACACCGGCATCCGCGCCGGCGCGCCGGAGGTGCTGGCGAAGCTGGCGGCCGGCGAGGCGGTGGACCCCTCCGCCTACTACATGCGCACCGCGATCCGCTTCGAGACCGGGCCGGGACCGCTGGAGTATCTGAACCGCGTCCTGGCCGTCGCGATCGGCCAGCGACCGCCACAGGGGCCGATCTACGACGTCTACGCGATCCTCTGAGCCGCCCGCTTGCCCGGCACCGAGCAACCGAAAGTTGATTCTTGCCGAACAAATCAATCCCCGGTAGAGAGATACGAAACGTATACCGGGGAGTTTCGGCAGGGTGGGGCTCGGAGGCCTGCTGAGAGGGATGTTCGGCCGCCCCTCGCCACCGGGCGAGGCTGACCCTGCCCCCTTGGATGTCCCCGGCCTGAGCTAGAGTCCGTCGAAGGGAGACGGATGATGAAGCGATCGAGG
>NZ_JBWXTD010000004.1:8841-27468 GCF_056682175.1 Falsiroseomonas sp. RANM36 | reverse complement strand
GGGCTGGGCTGCGCGCGGGCTCGGGGCGGGCGCCCCACCGGGGGGGGCGGGGGCGGGGGGCCCTTCGGCCCGCTCGGCCCGCCTGAAGTGCGGCGGGCCGCCTGCACCATACCTTCGTCTCAGCACCGCGGCTCGCGCGGGGTGGGGTCGTAGCCGGGAAGGCCGGGGACGCCGGTGCCGGGGAAGACGGTGTTCTCGGCATCGTCGGCCGCCGGCGCCACGCCGAACCATTGCTGGGAGAGGCGCGCGATGGTGCCGTCCTTCTTCATGCACTCCAGCGCGTTCTCCAGTTGCACGCGCAGCGCCGTCGCGCCCATCGGCAGAGGCGCCGACCAATGCGCCCGCGTCTCCCGGATCACGAAGTCGGGCACGAATTGCGGCGTGCGGGTCGCGGCGTAGCGCACCACCGTGTTGCCGCCGAGATTGGCATAGGCGCGGCCGCTCACCACCGCCTGCACCGCATCCGGCTGGGTGTCGTAGGTCTGCACCGTGAAGCCGTAGCGCGCGGCGTTCTGCTGCGCCCAGGCGTCATAGGCGCTGCCCTTGTTCACGCTGATCGCCTTGCCGCGCAGGTCGTCGAGGCTGGTGATGGGCGCGGAGCCGCGACGGATGCCGAACTGGAAGGCGGTGAACAGGTAGCCCTCGGTGAACAGCATGTTCTCCGCGCGCTGCGGCGTCGCCGTGGTCGGCGCGCAGAGGAAGTCGTAGCGCCCGGCATTCATCGCCGGGATCAGGCCGGAGAAGCTGGCGCTGTCGATGGTCAACTCGCGGCCCATGCGCTTCGCCGCCTCGCGGAAAAGGTCCACGTTGAAGCCCTGCACGCCGCCCTGCAGGGTCGGGAAGGCATGCGGGGCGAAGGTGCCGTCCACGGCGCAGCGCAGCGGCGGCTGGCTGCTGGGCGTGCCCTGGGCCAACGCCGGACCGGCCAGGGCCAGAGAAAGAATCGCTGCGGTGAAGCTGCGCGGCATCGTTGTCTCCCTGTCTTCGAAGCGGGGGCACCATTCCATCCCGATGCCGGCCGCGCCACGCGCCCAGGATGGAAATTACATAGAATTCACAGTCGTCGCGCCACAATCCGGCCTTTTCCGCGTCGCTTGCCCGCCCCGCTGCACAGCTACAAGGCATCCCATCGCAGGACGCCTGTTTCATGGAACTTCCCGGAATGCCGCGTATCGCCCTCGGACTTGTCGTCGCCGGCCTGCTCTCCGTGCTCCTCACCGTGCTGCTGGTGCTGGGGGAGGCGACGCTGCCCGGCTTCGTGCCGCCCTTCGCGGCGGCCGTGCTGGCAGGGCTGGGCGGGCTGGCCCTGGTCTGCGGGCTGTGGCTGCTGGAGCCGGGGCGCGGCAAGCTCTCCGCCTGAGCCCGCGCGAACCCGCCGGCGCGGCCGCGGCGCTCAGCCCGCCTCCCTCACGAGCGCGGTGAGGCGTCCGGCGGCGGCTTCGAGGGTGGCGATCAGCGCCTCATAGGCCTCGGTGACATCGGTCAGGCGCCCGATCTCCGCCTTGGTCACCGGCGCCGGCAGGGCGGAGATCTCCTCATAGATGCCGATCCTGGCGTGGAAGCCGCGCATCAGCGCACTCCAGCTGGCATCCAGGATCGCGTCGCTGCGCTCGGCCTGCATGTCCTTGAGGATGGCCGCGGCAGCGCCGCCCGCCTCGGTCATCGCGTTGCGCAGCCGCGTCCAGGCGGCATCGAGCCGCGCATCGTGGTCGGCCTGGGTCGGAACCGGCAGGCCGCGGCTGCGATTGACGGCGAAGGCGCGGTCCAGCGCCGCCGCGCGGGCGGCCGGGTCCAGCAGGTCGGAGCGCGAATGCAGCCGTGCCGTCTCGGCCCATTCGCGCAGATAGTCCGCCAGGCTGCGCCGGACGGAACTGTTCATCAGCATCTGGAAGCGCGTCACCTCGGCATGCAGGTCCAGCAGGCGGGAGCGCAGCTGCCGCGCCTTCAGCGCGTCGTAGCCGGCCGTGCCCGTGCGGGCGGCATGCGCCAGGCCGTCCACCAGCCCGGTGATCAGCCCGCTCGTCTGGCGCACCACCGCGGCCAGCCCCTCCAGAGTCCCCAGCGCCGCCGACATCCGCCTCTCCGCGATCCGCCGCGATTATGCCGCCCGGCCGTGCTGTGCGCGAGGCGTCATGCCTTCTCGGGGTAGAGGGCGAGCAGGGCTGCCTCGCTGGCCTCGGTCCGGCCGCGCTCGGTGATCAGGCCGGTGACCAGCCGCGCCGGCGTCACGTCGAAGGCCGGGTTCGCGGCCGGGCTGCCCTCCGCCGCCACGCGGATCGTCTCGATCCGGCCATCGGCGGTGCGGCCCGTCAGGTCGGTCACCTCGGCTTCGGCGCGCTCCTCGATCGGGATCTCGGCGATGCCGTCGCGCACCCGCATGTCGAGGGTGGAATGCGGCAGCGCCACCCAGAAGGGAATGCCGTTGTCCTTCGCCGCCAGCGCCTTGAGGTAGGTGCCGATCTTGTTGGCGACATCGCCGGTGCGGGAGACGCGGTCGGCGCCGACGATGCAGATGTCCACCTCGCCATGCTGCATCAGGTGCCCGCCGGCATTGTCGGTGACGACCGCATGCGGCACGCCGTGCCTGACCAGCTCGAAGGCGGTCAGCGCCGCGCCCTGGTTGCGCGGCCGGGTCTCGTCCACCCAGACATGCACCGCGAGACCCGCATCATGCGCCTGGAAGATCGGGCTGAGCGCGGTGCCGTAATCCACCGTGGCGAGCCAGCCGGCATTGCAATGGGTGAGGATGTTCACGCGCTGGCCCGGGCCCTTGCGCACCGCGATCTCCCGCAGCAGGGGCAGGCCGTGCTCGCCGATCCTGCGGCAGGTCTCGACATCGTCCTCGCAGATCGCCGCCGCCTCGGCATAGGCGGCGGCCACGCGGTCGGCCGGCGAGAGGTTGTGCAGGGCGGCCCGCATGCGCTCCAGCGCCCAGCGCAGGTTGATCGCGGTCGGCCGGGTCTTCCCCAGCATCTCCACCACGCCGTCGAGATGCGCGGTCGAGGCATCGGCGCGCATCGCCAGCGCCACGCCATAGGCCGCGACGGCGCCGATCAGCGGCGCGCCGCGCGTCTGCATGGTGCGGATCGCATGGGCGGCCTGGTCCACCTCGGTCAGGCGCAGGATCTCGACGGCCCAGGGCAGCTTCGTCTGGTCGAAGATGCGGACGGACCAGCCATCGTCCTTGTCCACCCAGACGCTGCGGTAATGGATGCCGTCGATCTTCATGCGCGCAGAGATGCGATGCGCCGGCCCCGAAAGCAACCGGCGCCAGCGCCGGCTAGATCCGCTGATGCAGCGCGCAGACCAGGGTGAACAGGCGCCGCGCCGTCTCGAAATCCAGCTCGACCCGTCCGGCGAGGCGCTCCTTCAGCACTGTCGCGCCCTCGTTGTGCAGGCCGCGCCGGCCCATGTCGATCGCCTGGATCCGGGCTTCCGACCCGCCCTCGGCCACGGCCTTCTCGTGGCTTTCCACCACGAGGTGATAGTCCTTGATCAGCCGGCGGAACGGCCCGAGCGCCAGCACCAGCGCATGCAGCGGCCGGTCCTCCGCGTCGCGGATGTCGAGGATCAGCCGGCCATCGCGCACCATGATCTGCAGCTCGAAGGGGCCGGCGAGCCCCTTCGGCCGGAACACGTTGCCCGCCAGCAGATCCTCGACCGCCTGGCGACGGTCGGCCTCGGCATAGGGGCTCGGCAGGGGCTGCGCGTCCGGCAGGACAATTCGGACAAGGTCCCGTTCAGGCATGGGCGAAGGCTAGCGCCCCCCGGGCGGGACGCCACCATGCTCGTCGCCGGTGAAGCCCAGCCGCATCATCCAGCCCATGGTCGCGCCCTTCACCGGCCGCAGCAGCAGGATGCAGGCGATGGTGAACAGCGGCAGCCAGACCGCCATGTGGACCCACATCGCCGGCTGATAGGCCTTCTCGATCCACAGCACCGGCGGCACCAGCAGGTGGCCGGCGATGAAGATGGTGAAATAGGGCGGCGCATCGTCGGCCCGCAGACGCCCGAGCGGCGCGCCGCAATGCGAGCAGGCGGGCACGACCTTCAGATAGCCGTCGAAGACCTTGCCCTCCCCGCAGACGGGGCAGCGGTTGCGCGCGCCGCGCCACACAGCGGTCCAGAAGCTGTCGGGCGGCGAATAGGGCAGGGCGGGTGCCGAGCGGTCGGGCTCCCAGCGCATGTGGCGTTCCTTCCGGCGTTCCGCCTCGCGGGCCGGTGCCGGGATCGCCCGACGGGGAACTCCGCCAGGCCCCCGCCACCGAAGGGGCTTTGCCGTTGTGCGGTGCATCATGCGTTGGGTGGTGCCGCCGATCAAGCTTGGCGTCCGGGCCGCGGCGTCAGCCCCGCGCGAACAGCAGCCCCGCCGCCGGCCTCTGGTCCGTCACGCCGGCGCGGCGTAGCGCGTGCCAGTAGGTGACCGGGTTGGTCGCCAGCACCGGCTTGCCGAGCTCCGCCTCCGCCGCCAGCGCCACCGCGGCGAAGGGCAGGTTGGTGCCCACCTGCACCACCGCCTGCACATCCGCCCCGTCGAGCTCCCGCACCGCCTCCCGCAGCCGCGCCTCCGTGATGCGCGCGATCGCCGCCGGCCCCGGCGCGCGCAGGCCGAGCACCCGCGGCACCGTGATCCCCGCCTCCTCCAGGAAGGCCACGGCCGCGGCGTCGCCCTTGGGGAAGAAGGGCGTCAGCAGCGCGATGCGGGTGATTCCAAGCGCCGCCAGCGCCGCCAGCGTCGCATGGGTCGGCGCGGTCACGGGGCAGCCGACCCGCGCCGCGGCTTCGGCCAGCAGCGCATCGCCCGCGGCGCCGCCGCCGGCGAAGTTCTCGACCATCACGCCGATCGCGACATGATCGGGCTGCGCCGGCGCCAGCGTGTCCAGCGCATCCATCAACCCGGCCACCATCGCCGCCCGCACCACCGCCGCATCGGCATCGGACGCCACGGCGCGGTCCGGATTGGCGATCCGCGCCGTCGCGTTCACCACGCCGCGCGGGCGGAGATCGGCCATCTCGGCCTCGGTCGTGACATTGGTCGCGGGCACCACCACGCCCATCAGCAGGCGCTGGGCGAGGGTGGCGCGGGGGTTGAGCGGCGGGGCGTCCATCGGCGCAGCCTGCCAGCCCGTGCCGTGCCCGGCCAGTTCCGGCAGCGGCGGCGCTGCTCTATCCTCGGCGCCTACCCGCCGAAGGACCCGCCCATGCCCGAGCGCATCCTCGTGGTGAACCCGAATTCCAGCCGCAGCTGCACCCAGGGGATCGAGGCCGCGCTCGCCGGCTTCGCCGCCCCCGGCCTGCCGCGCTTCGAGGTCACGCAGCTGGATGACGGCCCGCCGGCCGTGATCACCTGGCGCGACTGGTTTTCCGTCGCCGAGCCGCTCTGCCGCCTGGCGGAGCGCGAGAAGGCCGCAGCCTATGTGATCGCATGCGTCTCCGACCCCGGCGTGGACGCGGTGCGCACCGTCACCCGCGCGCCGGTCTTCGGCCCGCTGCGCAGCGCCATCGCCGCCGCGATCGCGCGCGCCGACCGCTTCGGCATCATCGCCTTCGCCGACCCCTCCATCCAGCGCCAGCGCCGCGCCCTCGCCGCCATGGGCCTGGAGGCGCGGGTCGCCGGCCACATTCCGATGAACCTCCCGATGGAGGTGCTGACCGACCCCGTCGCGCCGCGCGCGGCACTCTGCGAGGTCGCGGGCCGGCTGGTCGCCCAGGGCGCCGAGGCGGTGGTGCTCGGCTGCGCCGGCATGGCCGGCCATCGCGCCGCGGTCGAGGCCGCCTGCGGCGTGCCGGTGATCGAGCCCTGCCAGGCCGCGGCGGCGCTGGCGCTGCAGGCGGTGCTGGCCGCGAGGCCCGCGCTCGCCGCGGCGGCCGAGTGAAGCGCCTCACGGCGGCGCTGCTGCTGCTGGCCGGCCCGGCCCTGGCGGTGCTGCCGGAGCCGGATGGAGACCCCGGCGTCGCCGCCGGGCGGCAGGCGATCGAGGGCGGCCGCTACGATCTCGGCCTCGACCTGCTGCGCGACGCGCTGGCCCGGCTGCCGGGCGATCCCGACATCCTGGTCTACATCGCCTTCGCCGAGCGCCGCGCCGGCCGGCCGGAGGCGGCGATGGCCGCCTACGCCCAGGCCCTCGCCGCCAATCCCAACCACCCCGGCGCGCTCGCCTATCAGGGCGCGATGTTTTTGGAACTTGGCCGCCGCGCCGAGGCGGAGGCGAATCTCGCGCGCCTCGCTGCAAGCTGCGGCGCCTGCCCGGAACGCGAGACCCTCGCGCGCGACCTCGCCCGCGCGGCGCGTTAGTTTTTCCGGGCCAGCGCCGCGATCGCCAGCGCGTGGTCCGGCCCGCAGCGGCGGCCGAGGGCGCGGGCGGCCTCGATGAATTCCGGGTCCTCTTCCAGCGGCGCGAAGGCGCTGGAGGCGCCCGGCATCGCCCAGCCCAGGGACAGCATCACGCCATCCAGCCGCAGCGGCGTGAGCCCGACTGCCCGCAGCATCCCCGTCAGCTCCTGCACCGAGACGCCGCCGGCCGGCACCGGCTGGCCCAGCCGGCGCAGCGCGCGCAGCGGCAGGCTGTCCTTGTTCGCGACCGTCAGCATCAGCCGCCCGCCGCGGGCAAGCACCCGCGCCGCCTCGGCCAGCGCCGCGGGCAGGTCCGGCAGCGCATCGGCGCTGTCGAGCATCACCGCCACGTCGAAGCTCGCTTCCGTGAAGCCGAGCCGCGCCGCATCCATCCGCACGAAGTCGCGGCCCGGGCGGGCGCCATGCCGCGCCCGCGCCCGCGCCAGCGCATCCTCGGCGATGTCCACCCCGACCAGAGAGGCCGCGCCCGTCAGCAGATCGGCGAGCCGGCCCGCGCCACAGCCGATGTCGAGCACGGAAAGCCCCTCGGCCGTGCCGAGGTGATCGGCGACGAGCCTTTCGAGCTCCTCCCGATAGGCGCGCTCGCGCGCCGATCCCGGCGCTGGCCCCCCGCCGCGCCAGGGTCGGGCGAGCGCGCCGGCGGCCGGGCCCGCGGCCGCGGCGCGGCCCTGGCCGCTGCCTGGCACCAGCGGGCCGAGTGCTGCGCGCAGCGCGCGCACATGGTCGCTCTCGCCGAGGTCCGGCAGATCGGCCGGCGGGGAGGTTGCGAAGATGACGAAGACCTCATTGCCGAAGACTGGCACCGCATCCTCCGGCAGCGCCGAGAGGAAGCGCGTCGGCACGCGGTCCAGCTCGCCCTTGTGCACCACAACCCAGTCGAAGGCGCGCGGTCGCTCGGCGCGGAGCTGCGCGAAGCGCATGGTGCGCGGGATGGCGAAGCGGAAGGGATCGGGCGCCACCAGCCGATGCGCCGGCATCAGCCGCGCGCGAAGGAAGGCGGCGGCCTCGGCCCAGGGCCGGTCGTCATGCGGGAAGGACATCGCCGGAGTCTCGCGTCGCCGGTGCGGCGGATCAAGCCGGGCAGCCGAGCCTGTCCGCCAGCT
The DNA here is from genome assembly GCF_056682175.1 of Falsiroseomonas sp. RANM36. NCBI lineage: Bacteria > Pseudomonadati > Pseudomonadota > Alphaproteobacteria > Acetobacterales > Roseomonadaceae > Falsiroseomonas > Falsiroseomonas sp. RANM36. The sequence continues at coordinate 20,010 of NZ_JBWXTD010000004.1, read as the reverse complement.
CCATGAGATTCCCCGCCACCACGTCCCAGTCCTGCTCTGCCGTCAGGTTGGTGCTCTGCGCCGGCCCATGCTCGGCCGCGCGCAGCACGAAGCCGGTGGCGAAGCCGACGCCGCGCGCCGCGGCCAGGTCGTCATTGTGCGCGGCGACCAGCATGCAGGCTTCGGGCGGCAGGCCGAGGATCTCGGCCGTGTTGAGATAGGCCTTCGGATCGCGCTTGTAGGCCCGCGCGACCTCCGCGCCGAGGATCGCATCCCAGGGCAGGCCGGCGCGCTTGGCCATGTTCAGCAGCAGCGCGATGTTGCCGTTCGACAGCGGCGCGATGATGTATTTTTTCTTGAGGCGCGTGAGGCCGGGGATCGAATCCGGCCACGGGTCCAGGCGGTGCCAGGCCTTGTTCAGGTGGTCCAGTTCCGCGTCCGGGATGCGCGCCGGATCGGCGCCGAGGTCGCGCAGCACGCCCTCCAGGTTTTCCCGGTGCAGCACGTCGAGCCGGGTGAAGGCGCGGCGCCCCTCGATCACCTCCTTCATCGCCGGCCGGTAGCGCTTGCGCCACGCATCGGCAAAGCCAAGCGCATCCGCCTCGATGCCATGCCTCGCGAGGAACGGCGCGGCATCCCGCGCAATGCCGTTGCGCCAGTCCACCACCGTGCCGAAGGTGTCGAACAGCAGCGCCCGAACCTGATCCAGTGCCATCACTCGGCCGCCTTACGTGGCGGCAGGTTGCCCGCGATCTCCGCCCATTTCCGGTCGAATTCCCAGACCTCCGGGAAGCCCATCAGCTCGCACATCCGCCCGAAGCCGTAGGAGGCATCGGCCGGCAGGTTGTTGGAATGCCCGTCCTTCTTGAGTTGCGCATAGGCGCGCTCCAGCGCCGCCGCCACGGTCAGGAAGCCGACGGCCGGGTAGATCGCGATGCGGTAGCCGTATTTGTGCAGCGTCTCGGCCGGCAGGATCGGCGTGCGGCCGCCTTCGACCATGTTGGCGAAGAGCGGCTTCTTGATCTGCCTGCCGACCTCGGCCATCTCGGCCTCGGTTTCCGGGCTTTCGACGAAGATCACATCGGCGCCGGCCTCGGCGTAGATCTTCCCGCGCCGGATCGCCTCCTCGAGCCCCAGCGAGGTGCGGGCGTCGGTGCGGGCGATGACGAGGAAGTCGGGCGACTTCCGCGTTTCCACCGCGACGCGGATCTTCAGCGCCATCTCCTCGGCCGGGATGACGCGGCGGCCCGGCGTGTGGCCGCACTTCTTCGGCATCTCCTGGTCTTCGAGCTGGATCGCCGTGACGCCCGCCGCCTCATAGCCCGCGACGGTGTGGCGCACGTTGAGCAGGCCGCCATAGCCGGTGTCGGCATCCGCGATCAGCGGCGTGCGGCAGCCGCGCGCGATGGTGCCCATCCGGCCCACCATGTCGGTGTAGGTCGCGATCCCGGCATCCGCGACGCCGAGATGCGAGGCCGTGACGCCGAAGCCGGTCGCGTAGAGGGCCCGGAAGCCCATGCCGTCCGCGACGCGGGCAGAAATCATGTCGAAGACGCCCGGCGCGAGGATGAATTCGTCGGCGTCGAGGGCCTTGCGGAGGGCGGGGTCGGCCATGGCGTGCTCCTGGTTTCTCCTTGGGCGCGCAGGGAGCATGTTGCCACGCGGAGGGCAAGGCGATGACCGGACGACGCGTGCTGATGGTGACCGGGGCGGGGAAGGGGATCGGCGCCGCCGTCGCGCGTTTGGCTGCGGAGCGCGGCCATGACCTGGTGCTGACATGGGGCAGCGACCGCGCCGCCGCGGAACGCACGGCAGAGGCCTGCAGCGCGGCCGGCGCCGCGGTGGAACTCGTCCAGGCCGACGCCGCCGACCCGCATGCCACGACCGCCGCCTTCGCCGCCTGCGACGCCCGCTTCGGCCGGCTCGACGCCTTCGTCGGCAATGCCGGCACCACCGGCCCGGCCTCCTCCTTCCTCGACTCGACCGACGCCACCTGGCGCCGCGTCTTCGAGGTGAACGTGCTCGGCCTCGCCTCCGCCTGTCGCCAGGCGGCACGGCGCATGGCGACCTCGCGCGGCGGCACGGGGGGCGGCATCGTCATCGTCGGCTCCCGCGCGCCCGCCTTCGGCTCGCCCTTCGAATTCGTCCACTACGCGGCCTCCAAGGGCGCAGTGGACCCAATGGTGCGGGGGCTCGCGAAGGAGCTGGTGGGCGAGGGGATCCGCGTGAACGCCGTCGCGCCGGGCATGATCGACACGGCCATCCACGCCTCGGCCGGCGTGCCGGAGCGGGTGGCCCGCATCGTGCCCACCGTGCCGATGCAGCGCCTCGGCACGCCGGAAGAGGTGGCGGAGGCGGTGCTGTGGCTGCTCTCCGACGCCGCCTCCTACATCACCGGCGCGGTGCTGGACGTCTCCGGCGGCCGTTAACCACTTGTCCAGGAACGTCCCGCGTTCCGACCGGAAGACCGGTTCAACTTGGCAAGCCGTCCCGGCCGATTGTATCTCGGCCTGATGGAAACGGCCCGTCGTCCCCTGTTCGCCGCCGCGCTCGGCCTCGTCGCCGGCCCCCTCGCAACCCGGCCCGCCGCGGCCGCCACCCTCGCCGCCGACCGCGCCGCCCAGCTGCGCCTGGCCGAGCGGCTGCGGGCGCTGGAGGAGGACGGGCTCGACCCCCGGCACTACGCGATCCCCGACCCGGCCATGGCCGGTTTCGACCCGGCCGGCTGGCAATCCGCGCTGCATCGCTCGGCCACGCTGGCGCTGCAGGACCTGCTGACCGGGCGGGTGCGCGACCTGCGCGGCCGCCCCGACCTGCTGCGCGACGCCGCCGGCGCGGGGGTGGAGACCTGGCAGGCGGAGATGGCCGCCGCCGCAGAGCCCGCCGCCGTGATCTCCCGCGCCGCCCTGCGCCCGCCGGAGGCGGCGGTGCTCAAGGCGGCCCTCGCCGAGGCGCAGGCAATCGCCCGTCGCGGCTGGGAGCAGGTGCCGGGACTCGCCACGATCGAGCCCGGGACGGTGGACCCGGTGCGCGTGCCGGCGCTGCGCGCGCGGCTCGCGGCGGAGGACCCGGTGCTGGCCGCCGCGCCCGATGGCGGCGCCGTCTATGACGCGGCGCTCGAGGAAGCGGTGCGCCGCTGGCAGGCGGCCAACGGTCTGGAGGTGGATGGCCGCGTCGGGCGCATCTCGCTCGGCCTGCTCAACCAGCCGCCGGAGGCGCGGGTGGACCAGCTCCGCGTCGCGCTCGACATGCGCCGCGCCGCCGCGCCGATGCCGGCGGAGCGCCGCATCGAGGTGAACGTGCCGGACTACCACCTCTCCGTGCTCGAGGACGGGCGCGAGATCCTCGGCATGGCGGTGATCGTCGGCAGCCGCGCCCGGCAGACGCCGATGCTGCGCGTGCGCATGACGGCGGTGCAGTTCAACCCGCCCTGGGGCGTGCCGGAGCGCAACGCGCGGGAGGACCTGCTGCCGCGCTTCCGCCGCGACCCGCAGGCGATGATGGAGCGCGGCTTCCGCCTGTTCCAGGTGATCGGCGGCGAGCGGGTCGAGGTGGACCCCCGCGAGGTGGACTGGTCCCAGATGAACCGGAACAACTTCCCCTATTTCGTCCGCCAGGATGCCGGCGACGCCAATGCGCTCGGCCGCATCAAGTTCATCATGCCGAATGGCGACGACATCTTCATGCACGACACGCCGGACCGGCACCTGTTCCGCCGCCCCGACCGCGCCTTCTCCTCCGGCTGCATCCGGCTGGAGCGGCCGATGGAGTTCCTCTCCGTCGTGCTGCAGGGCACGCCGGGCTGGGACGTGGCGCGCGGCGAGCGCGCCATTGCGAGCCGGGCGACCAGCGTCGTCACGCTGCGCAACAGCCTGCCGGTGCTGCTGCGCTACCGGACGGTGATGGTGGAGGACGGCCGCGTGCGCATCCGGCCCGATGTCTATGGGCTCGACGCGGCCTATGCGCGGGCGCTGGATGCGGCGCCGCGCGCCCAGGTGGCGCGGCTCTGATGGCCGGTCTCTTCGCGCATGGCGCGCTCTGCCCCTGCTGCGGCGCGGAGCAGGTGCTGCCGCGGCGCGGCTTCCTCGCCGCCGCGGTCGGGCTCGCCGCCACGATGGCCGTGCCACCGGCCCTGGCCCAGGCCTCCACGCGGTCGCTGCGCGTGCGGCGCAACTTCACCAATGACAGCTTCGAGGGCGTCTATTGGCGCGACGGCCATTACGACCGCGAGGCGCTGCGCCGGCTGGACTTCGTGTTCCGCGACCTCTCGGCCGCCGAGACCACGCCGATGGACCCGCGGCTGTTCGACGTGATGGCGGCAGTGGCGCAGGCGGTGAACAGCGACGAGGCCTTCGAGGTGATCAGCGGCTACCGCACGCCGGAGACCAATGCGCGCAATGCCGGACGGAGCCGGCGCGTCTCCACCGTGTCGCTGCACATGTCCGGCATGGCCGCGGATTGCCGCCTGCCGGGCCGGCAAAGCCTGCAGGTGGCGCGCCGCGCCGCCGACCTGGAGCTCGGCGGCGTCGGCCTCTATCGCCGCGACGGCTTCTTCCACCTCGATTGCGGGCCGGTGCGGCGCTGGTAATTCTTGTTCGTAGCCGGTCCGCTTGAAGCCCTCTCGCCCCTCAAGGGGGGAGAGGGTTGGGTGAGGGGGGCGTGTAGATGGCGCGTGCCGCTCGCCCGCGGCACTACCCCCTGCTGAACGCCCGCCAGGCCAGCAAGGCCCCGACCGCCGCCAGCATCGCGCCCGCAACCCCCGTCCAGGCCAGCCCCGCCGCGGCGATCACCGCCCCGCCATAGGCCGCGCCCACGCCCTGGCCGCCGAGCGCCACCGCGCCGCTCAGCGCCAGGGCGACGGCGCGATCCTCCGGCGCGAGGCCGATCAGCCGCGTCTGGTTGATCGGCGCCAGCGCGAAGAGCGCGGTGGAGCCGGCGAACACGCAGGCGGCGAGCGGGATCGCGTGCCAGAAGGCCGGCTCGAAGCCGAGCAGCGCGGAATAGCCCAGCAGCGCCGAGGCCAGCAGCAGCATCAGCGCCGTCGGCACCACCGGCCCGCCGGTCGCCGCGGCGCGGCCGCCGATCACGATGCCGGCGATGCTGCCGATGCCGACGAAGGCCTGGATCGCGCCGATCCCCGCGCCGCTGATGCCCGTGGTCGCGGTGACGATCGGGCCGAGATAGGCGGCGATGCAGAACAGCCCCGCGAAGGAGAGCAGGCTGGTGCCCAGCACCAGCAGGATCTCCTGCCGCATCACGCGCCGCACCGATCCCCGGCCGCCGCGGTCCGTGGAGGGCAGGGGCGGCAGGCCGAGCTGCACGGCAACGGCGGCAGCCAGCGCGATGGCGCCGCCGAAGACGAAGCAGGCGCGCCACCCGAACCACCCGCCGATCGCGGTGCCGAGCGGGATGCCGAAGGAGAAGGCGACGGTCAGGCCCGACAGCACCAGCGCCATCGCCTTCGCCCGCTGCTGCGGCGGGGCGATCATGGAGGCCGCGACGCCCGGCAGCACCAGCGTCACCGCCGCGCCGGCGGCGACGCGCAGCAGCAGGGCGCTGGTGAAGTCCGGCGCGAAGGCGGTGGCCAGATTCAGCAGCCCGACCAGCACCAGCCCGATCACGAGCAGCAGGCGCCGGTCCACCCGCGCCGTCAGCGCCGCGGCGGGCGCCCCGGCCAGCGCATAGGTGACGGCATAGGCCGCCGCGAGTTGCCCCGCTGTGGCCAGCGACACGCCGAGATCGGCGGCCAGCGGCGCGAGCATCCCGGTGAAGGCATAGGCGCCGGTCGCCGAGGCGAATTGCGCGCCGGCGAGCAGCCAGATGCGACGGTCCATGCGCCCCGATATGCCGCCGCGGCGGCCGCTGTCAGCATTCGCGGCGCGCGGGGCTGCCCAGCCTCCAGGGATCGGCGAAGAGCAGGCCCGCCTGGCGGAAGGCCGCGCCGAGATGGATCGCGGCCGCCATCGCGTCATAGCCGGGCCGGCCAGGCATGCGGTTCAGCAGGCAGGCGAAGGCTTCCCGCCGCGGCCCGCGCTGGGCGAGGGCGGCAAACAGCAGCAGCGGCGGCTCCGCACCGACCAGGCGCGGGCAGAGCGGGCAGCCGAGGGTGAGGGGACGCGCGCCCGCGAGGCTGCGCAGCAGCCCGTCCAGCGCCGGCGCCGCGCCTTCGGCGGACTCGGTGGCGAGGAGGCGGCGCATGGCCGGGATGGTGGCGATGCCGTGGTTGCAGGCGGCCGCCCAGGCGCGCGCGGCATCCAGCAGCAGCCGCTCCGCCGGCGGCAGGTCCTCGGGGTCGGTCGTGGTGTAGGGCCAGGCGGGCAGGCCGCGTGTCGCCATGGAACGGAGGTCTCCCTGTGCGTCGGATCGGGAGATTAATGCAATTGCGACTGAGTCTCAAATAGGGATCTCACCGGAAGTCGCGGGAGGGCGGCATCGCCTCGCTGCCCCGCTTCGCGGCCCGCACCGCGGGATCGCGGGGGTCGTGCAGGTTGGGGCTGCGGACCTCGTCGGCATTGGCCAGCACGCGGCCCCAGGTCGCGGCCGGATCCTCCAGCCGGTGCAGCCCGTCGAGCAGGCCGGACCAGTCGTGCAGCTTGCGCACGACCAAGTGGATGATCGGCACCTCGGCCTGCTCCATCCGCTCGACGCGGCCCTCGGCCAGCACCAGGCGCGCGCCGATCACCGCGGCGCGGTCCCGCTGCACGATGTCGGGGTAGAGCACCAGGTTGCCGGTGCCGAACTCGTCCTCGACGGTGAAGAACACCACGCCCTTGGCGCTGCCCGGTCGCTGGCGCACCAGCACGAGGCCGGCGAGGCGCAGCCAGCGCCCCTGCCGCGCCGCGTTCAGCGCGCGCGTATCCACCGCGCCGCGCTCGCGCAGCACCGGGCGCAGCAGCGCCAGCGGATGGCGCCGCAGCGACAGGCCGGTGGCGGCGTAGTCCAGCACGGTCTGCTCGCCGGCGGTCTCGGCGGGGAGGGTGGGCTGTTCCGCATCGTGCGCCTCGGAGAGCGGCAGCGCGGCCTCCACGCCCGCGGCCTCCCACAGCGCATGGCGGCGGCCCTGCGTCAGGCTGCGCAGCGCATCGGCGCGCGCCAGCGCATCCATCGCGCCGTGATCGAGCCGCGCGCGGCGCGCGAGGTCGGCGACGTCGCGGAACGGCGCGGCGGCGCGGGCTGCGGTGATCGCCTCGGCGTCCTCCTTCTTCAGGCCGGCGATGAGGCGGAGGCCGAGGCGGAGGGCGGGGGTTCCGTCTTCCCCCACCTCCAACGCGCAATCCCAATCGGAAACCGTCACATCCGCCGCGCGCACCTCCACGCCATGCTCCTTCGCGTCGCGCACGATCTGCGCCGGCGCGTAGAAACCCATGGGCTGGCTGTTCAGCAGCGCGGCGGCGAAGGCCGCCGGGTGATGCCGCTTGATCCAGGCGGAGACGTAGACCAGCGAGGCAAAACTCGCGGCGTGGCTTTCCGGGAAGCCATAGGTGCCGAAGCCTTCGAGCTGGCGGAAGCAGCGTTCGGCGAAGTCCGCGTCGTAGCCATTCGCCGCCATGCCCGCCAGGAACTCTTCCCTGAATTTCCAGATCTCGCCGGTGTTGCGGAAGGTGGCCATGGCGCGGCGCAACTCGTCGGCGCGGGAGGGCGAGAAGCCGGCGCCGACGATCGCGATCTTCATCGCCTGCTCCTGGAACAGCGGCACGCCGAGCGTTTTTTTCAGGACACCCTCAAGGCCGTGCGGGATCTCCACCGGCTCCTCGCCGTTCCGGCGGCGGAGATAGGGATGCACCATGTCGCCCTGGATCGGCCCGGGGCGCACGATCGCGACCTCGATCACCAGGTCGTAGAATTCCTTCGGGCGCAACCGCGGCAGCATGTTCATCTGCGCGCGGCTTTCCACCTGGAAGACGCCGATGGAATCGCCCCGTCGCAGCATCTTGTACGTCTCAGGATCGTCCTGCGGCACGCTTTGCAGCGTGAGCCGCTCGCCGGTGAGGCCCTCGATCAGGTGGAAGGCGCGACGGATGCAGGTGAGCATGCCGAGCCCCAGGACATCCACCTTCAGGATGCGCAGCGCCTCGATGTCGTCCTTGTCCCATTCGATGGTGGTGCGGTCCTCCATCGCCGCCTTCACCACCACGGTATGCTCCGTCAGCGGTCCCTTGGTGATGACGAAGCCGCCGACATGCGTCGCGAGATGGCGCGGGAAATCCTGGATTTCCTCGGCGATCTCCATCGCGTGACGGATGCGCGGGTCGGCGTCGGGGCGCAGGCCGTTGTCGGCCGCGAGATCCTCCAGCGATTTCTCGCCGGCACCCCAGACGGATTTCGCGATGCGCGCGGTCACATCCTCCGTCAGGCCCATCGCCTTGCCGACCTCGCGGATCGCGCTGCGCTCGCGGTAGCGGATCAGCGTGGCCGTGATTGCCGCGCGCTCGCGGCCGTAGCTGCGGTAGATGTGCTGGATCACCTCCTCCCGCCGCTCATGCTCGAAATCCACGTCGATGTCGGGCGGCTCGTCGCGGGCGGCGGAGATGAAGCGCTCGAACAGCATGTCGTGCTTGTCCGGCGCGACGGCGGTGATGCCGAGCACGTAGCACACCGCCGAATTCGCCGCCGAGCCGCGCCCCTGGCACAGGATCTTCTGCGACTGCGCGAAGCGCACGATCTCGTGCACCGTCAGGAAATAGGGCGCGTAGTCCATCTGCGCGATCAGCGAGAGCTCGTGCCGGATCTGCCGCTGCACCTTCTCCGGAACGCCTTCCGGCCATTTCGCGCGGCACGCCTCCGCCACGCGCGCCTGCAGCGTCTCCTGCGCGGTGCGGCCGGGATCGAGAATTTCCTCGGGGTATTCATAGGACAGGTCGCGCAGCGAGAAGCGGCAGGTCCGTCGCACGCGTGCCGTCGCGACGATCGCCTCCGGGAAGCGCGCCAGGCGGCGCGCGACCTCCGCGGGCGCCAGCAGATGCGCTTCCGCATTCGCTTCGGCCGCATAGCCCAGCGTCTCCACCGTGCGGCCGAGGCGGATGGCGGTGAGCACATCCGCCACGCGCCGGCGCGACGGCACGTGGTAGCGCACGCCGCCGGCGGCGATCAGCGGCAGGCCGATGACCGCCAGCGCATCCAGCCGCGCCTGGTCGTCGCCGCGACAGCGATGATCCACCGTGCAGAACAGCGGCAGCGCGGTTCGTCCGTTCAATGCGCGTGCATCGGCGCGCAGGCTTCGGGCGAAATCCGGCGTGACCTGCGCGGGCGGGATGCGCGCCATCACGCTGCCTTCGGCGTGGTCGAGCAGCATCGCGCGGGTGAGGCGCGTGTCGCCCTTCTCGCCTTCCATCCGCGCCGCCGAGAGCATGCGGCAGAGCCTTCCCCAGGCGGTGCGATCCGCCGGCCAGGCGAGATATTCGGCGCCGTCGTCCAGGCAGAGGCGGATGCCCGCGACGAAGTGGATTCCCACCTGCTCCGCCGCGACCATCCCGCGCACCAGCCCGGCGACGGAATTGCGGTCGGCGATGCCGAAGGCGGGCATGCCGAGCGCCTTGGCGGCGACCGCGAGTTCGCGCGGGTGGGAGGCGCCTTCGAGGAAGGTGAAGTTCGAGAGGGCGCCGAGTTCGGCGAAGGGTTCGTCCGTCATGGGGGCACGACCGGCCTCACAGCCGCCCCTGCACGAACCACCGCGCCTCCGCCCCGAAGCCCGAGCGACAGACCCAGAGCCGCACGCCGGAAGCCAGTTCCACGCGATAATAGTCCCGCCCCGGCCGGTCCGGCCGGGTGCGCCACCATTCGGGCTCGATCCGCTCCGGCCCCTCCGCCGCGCGGACCCGGTGGCCGACCTTGCCGATGCGCAGTAGGGAAGGTGGCGCATCCGGCAGCAGCGCCATCGCGCCGACCTCGAGCGGCCGGCGCAGCAGCCGCACGGGCCGCACCGACCGTGGCCAGCCCTGCGGCACCAGCACGTCCGCGGTGGGAGGCACGCGCACCACTTCGCGCTCCGGCCAGTGGCTTTCCGCCGGCGCCAGGCGCCAGACCTGCACGCGCTGGGCCAGGCGGTCGAACAGGCGGGCGAGGTCCTCCGTCTCTTGCGCGCCGCGCACGAAGCCGCCCTGCAAGCCGGTCATCGCCTCCGTCGCCTCGGCGCCGAGGGCGATGCGATCGAAGCCGAAGCCGGGTTCCAGCCTCTCCAGCTTCTGCTCGAACAGGCGGCCGAGATGCGCGGGATCGCGCGCGGCGAGGCCGGTGCCGACCGCGACCTCCTGCACCGCCCCATCCACCCGGTGCGCCCGCAGCACCACGCGCCGCGCGCCGCGCCCGGCTTCCTCCAGCCTGCGGCACAGCGCGCGCAGCAGCGCTGCGACGGCGATGTCGATGGCCTCCCGCGTGATCAGCGGTTCCAGGAACTCGCGGGCCGCGGAAAAGTCGGGCGGCGGGCGGATGGGGGAGATCGGGGCCGAGACCTCGCCGGCCGCTTCCTCCAGCGCGCGCAGCGTCGCCGCGCCGAAGCGGCGGGCGAGGGGGCCGCGCGGCTGGCGCCGCACCTCGCCGATGCGGCGCAACCCCATGCGGAAGAGAGTTGTCACGACCTCCGGCGCGATGGGCAGGACCGACAAGGGCAGGTCCTCGACCGCCGCGGCCTCCTCGCCCGGCGGGACGATCCCGGCACCGCCCGATCGCGCCAAAGCGAGCGCCGTGCCGGGGGCGCCGGCGATCACGCCGCAGGCGGTGAAGCCAAGCCGCGCCAGGCCTTCCACCGCGCGACGCAGCAGCGCGTCCTCCCCGCCGAAAAGATGGGTGGCGCCGGTGATGTCGAGGAGGAGGGCAGGGAGGCTCGGCCCCCACCCCGACCCTACCCCGCATGCGGGGTAGGGAGAGACGAGGGGCGTGAAGCGCAGCGCCCAGAGCGCCAGGCGCTGCAGCAGCGCGGCCTCCGCAGCCGCATCCTCCTCCACCGCCTGCGCCTCCGGCGCGATCGCCTGCGCGTCCGACAGCGCCTGCCCGACACGCACCCCCTCGACACCGCCGACCGCCACCACCTCCCGGCGCCCACCCACGCCACGCCAGATCAGCACCGGCCCGCCCGGCCCCAGCCGCTCCACGGCCAGCCGCGGCAGGGCGAGGGCGAGATGACGGCGTGTTGCGAGGGTGGTTTGGGGGGGGGGGGGGGGGGCCCCCGCCCCCCCCCCCCGCCCCCCCCCCCCC
>NZ_JBWXTD010000004.1:7075-8741 GCF_056682175.1 Falsiroseomonas sp. RANM36 | reverse complement strand
CCTCTCCGCCGCGCGCCCCCCCGCCCCCCGCCCCCCCCCCCCCCCCCCCCCCCCCCCCCCCCCCCCCCCCCCCCCCCCCCCCCCCGCAGGCCGCCCCCGCACCCCGCCCGTCATCCCGCCCCCGCCCCGGCAGCGGCAGCCGCGGCGGGTGGGCCGCGCGGCGGCGGGTCATGCGCGGCGGCGGCGCGGGGTGGCCGCGGGGGTGGTGTCGGCGTCGGGGTCGAGGCGGGCGGGGGGGGTGCGCCAGGTGACGGTCCAGCTGCGTGGCGCGCCGCCGCGGCAGCGGAGCAGATCGAGCTGCCAGCGGGGATCGCCCAGCTGATGCGGGCTGCCAGAGTCCCCCGGCAGTGCGTTGATCCGCCAGCGGGTGAGGGCGGCGGAGGGGCCGGGATCCGCGGTGTCGGGGCGGAGCAGGAGGCCGAGCGCGCCGCCGGCCGCGGCGGCGAGTTGCAGGCGGCGGGCGGCGGTGAGGTCGAGATCGGACAAACTCAGCAGGGCGCCGCCGATGGCGGGGCAGCGCAGCGCTTCCTCCATGGCCCAGAGCCCGTCGGCGGGGCTCGGCGCGCGGACCAGGACGAGCTCGGCGGGGGAGAGGCCGAAGCGCACCAGGCCGGGCGGCCAGGCGTCGGGGTCGGGGCCGATCCAGAGGACGGGGCCATGCGTACGGCCCAGGATGACGGCGGAAAAGCCGGCGGCGGCGCCGGGCTCGGCGGCGAGGATCTCGTGCAGCCCGGCGCGGGCGAGGCCGCCGCCGGGGAGGTGGGCGTCGAGGCTTTCGGACAAACTCACCACCCCGGCCTGGCTGCGGGCGAGCGCGGCCGCGGCGCCGGCGCGTTCGAGCCCGCCGATGCGGGCGCGCAGCGCGGCGAGCAGGGCCGGGCGGTCCATCGGCAGGGGCGCGGGCGGCAGCGGGTAGGGGGGGGGAGCCGGGTCCATGGGTCGGGGTCTATGTTCGCTATATGTTCTGATGACGAGGCGCCCCAGGTCAAGCGGTTTGCGGTTACGGGCCGCTGATTTTGCTGTGAATTATTGCAAATACAGATGTTTGCGGCGTTGTTCCGCAAGATCATCTCAATGTTCGGCCCGGGGCCACGCCCGAGCGTCAACCCTTTCTTAAGACCTGCCCGTCTCCACTGGCGCTGCGCCCTGCCGAAGGTTCTGCGATGCGAGTCCCCCCACTCCCCGCCTGCCGTCGCGGCCTGGCCGTTGCGCTGCTGGCCGCCGCCCTGCTCGGCGCCTGTGCCCGGCTGCCGGCCGAGGAGGCGCGCGGCACCCCGGCCGAGACCGTCGCCGCCCACGGCTTCGCCGGGCTCAGCGCCACCGGCCTGCCGGTCGGCTCGGCGGTGGCGATCGCGCCGGACCGGCTGCTGACCAATGCGCATGTGATCCCGGCGGGCGTCGAGCAGCTCGCCTTCCGCCGCGGGGACGGCGCCGCATCCGGCCCGGCGCGGCTGCTCGCCCGCAGCGACCGGATGGACCTGGCGGTGCTGGAGGTCCCGGCGGTCTTCGCCCCCGCAGCGCCGGCCGCGGCGCCGCCGCGCGCGGGCACGCCGGGCTGGGCGGCCGGGTCACCGGCGGCGGGGCCCCCCCGGGGGGCCCGGGGGGGGGCCCCCCCCGCGACGCGGCGGCCCCGCCCGGGGCCCGGCGGCCCCCCCCCCCGCCGCGC
>NZ_JBWXTD010000004.1:4620-6975 GCF_056682175.1 Falsiroseomonas sp. RANM36 | reverse complement strand
GGCGCGCGGCCCGGCTCGCCCGGCGGCCCGGCGCTGGACGGGCAGGGGCGGCTGCGCGGCCGGGTCACGGCGCTGCCGCCGCCGGGCGCCGCGCCGCTGCTGGCGGCGCTCTCCGGCGTGGACCTGGACGGGCTGGCGCGCGGCGAGCGGGAGGTCTTTCTGCTCGGCATCGACGAGGCCCTGGCCGAGGCCGCGCGTATCGCTCCCCGCTGACGAGTTGCCGTGGTCCAAGATCGGGGCCCCTCTGCGCGCGGCCGCATCCTGGATGTCTCCCCCCCGCATCGCGGAGGAACTCGACATGGTCGCGGACGGCACCGCGACGGTACGGCTGCGCCCGGTCGGGCAATTGCCGAGCCGGGCGCAGGATGGGCGGAGCGGAACGCGTCAGCGAACCTGCCAGGGCGCGTTGAGGCCGGGGAGATTCGGCTTCAGGTCCCAGGGCGCGCGGGCGGCTTCCTCCAGCGCATCGGCGCGGCTGATGCCGATATCCTGCAGCATGCGGTCGTCCATCTCGGCCAGGCGACGGCGGCTCTCGATGGCGTGCATGGCGGCGGCCAACCAGGCGAGCCAGCCTGCCGAGACCCGCGGGCGGCGCCGCAGGACGGGGCGGGTGAGCACATGGCCGGACATCGGTGGGGTTCCTTTCCTCGATGGAGACCAGGACCATCACCCCGTGGCAGGCATCAGTAAAACGAATTGTCTTGACGTTGTACATCAGATGTCTTGATGCTCTGCGCATGCTCTTCCTGCCGCCCGGCCTCGACCCCGATCTGCTCCGCGCCTTCGTGCTGATCGCCGAGGGCGGGTCCTTCACCCGCGCGGCGGAGCGCGTGGGGCGGACGCAGTCGGCCGTTTCCATGCAGATCCGCCGGCTGGAGGAAACGCTCGGCCAGCCGCTGCTTGTGCGCACGCCGAAGGGCGTGCAGCCGACGCCGCAGGGGATGTGGCTGCTGGACCGCGCGCGGGCGATGCTGGCGCTGAACGACGAGATCGTCGGCAATTTCCGCGCGCCGCCCATGGTCGGCACGGTCCGGCTCGGCACGCCGGACGACTATGCGCTGAACTGGCTGCCCGCGATCCTGGCGCGCTTCGCGGAGGCCCATCCGGCCGTCGAGCTCGAGGTCGTGTGCCTGAACTCCGACGTGCTGGCGCAGCACTTCCTGGAAGGGCGGCTGGACCTCACCCTGCTGAGCGAGGGGCAGGAGCCGCGGCATGTGCCGGCGCAGCGCATCTGGCGCGGCCCGCTGCGCTGGGTGGGCAGCCCGACCCATGGGCTGCATCGGCGCGACCCGCTGCCGCTCGCGCTCTCCCGCCCCGACAATTTCTGCACCTGGCGCAGCGCGGCGTTGAGCGCGCTGCGCATGCAGGGCAGGGCGGCGCGGGTGACCTACAACTCGGCGACCCAGACGGGGTGCTTCACCGTGGCGCTGGCCGGGCTCGCGCTGACCGTCAGCACGCCCTGCACCCTGCCCGAGGGCCTGGCCTGGATGGGCGAGGCGGAAGGCCTGCCGCCGCTGCCGGAGATGGGCATCGTGCTGCTGCGGCACGAGGCCTCGCTCGGCGTCCCGGCGGCCGATGCGCTGGCGGCCCATGTCGCGGACGGCTTCCGGCGGGCGGCCGGGCCGGGTGTCGCGATCGCGGCCTGAACCGGGCTCCTAGAGCACGTTCCGATCGACTGGAATCAGTCGATCGGAAGGTCGTGCTCTAGAAACAGTGATTCTAGAGCAGCTTATGTCCGTTCGGCGGAACCGCGGAGCGGTTCCACACGAACGGGCGCTGCGCTAGACGGGCCGGCCGCCTCAACTGGCCGGCGCCGCGCCCCGCCAGCCGCGAAGCGGGCCGATATCCACATGGACGAAGCCCTCATAGGTGCCGACGCCCATGAACAGGTTGTGGCGGGACACCTCGGTGGCCACGGCCGCCACCTGCGTCGCCGGCACGCCGGGGATCTGGATGTCCGCCGCCTGGCCCTCCAGGTGCCGGCTGTTGCGCGCCGCGCCTTCCAGCGAGGAATTGGTCCGCGGGGTGCGGTAGCCCGAGAGCAGGATCAGCGGCCGGTGGAAGCCCCAGCGCGCCTGGATCTGGCCGAGCTTGTCCAGCAGCAGCACGGGCATCGGGCCGGTGGCGTTCTGCCGCAGGTCGCGGAACAGGCGCTGCAGCCGCGCCACCGCCTGCCAGTCCACCTGGCCATCGGCCCGGATATAGGCCGTCCTGACCTCCTCACCCGCCTGGTTGCGGATCCAGATGGCGCGGGTGCGGTCGCCGGGGCGCTGCATCGCGGCCGCGGGCCGCGCGGGCGACCCCAGACAGGCGAGGCCGGGCGCCCGCACGCCGCGGGGGGGGGATGATTCCAGA
>NZ_JBWXTD010000004.1:3564-4520 GCF_056682175.1 Falsiroseomonas sp. RANM36 | reverse complement strand
GGCGGCGGCCGGCGGGGGGGGGGGGGGGGGGGGGGGGGGGGCCGGGGGGGGGGGGGGGCCCGCGCGGGCAACGCAAGACTGGCGCGGCCGGCGGCCAGACGGCCGCGGCGGGGGAATGATGCCATGGCGATCTCCCGTCGGGGTTGGGCGATGTCGCTCCAATATTATGCACTAAGCGAAAGAATTGATCCAGGGATCGAGTCGCCGTCGCGATCACGCGACCGTGAGACGCTGGTGGGCGGGCTCGACCCTGACCTTGCCGTCGTCGCAGACTTCGCCGCCGCCCCGTTCCGGTTGGCACCCGATCCCATCACGGAAGGACTGAATGTTGCCGCCGTCCCGACATGTCCCGCTCCCGGTCCTGCTGCTGCTCGCCCTCTTCGCCGCGCCGGCACGCGGGGAACTGCCGCACCCCTCCTGCGAGGCGCTGGCGACCTGGACGGAAGGCTTCGAGCGGCGGGAAGGCTGGGCGCCGAACGAGCTCGGCCTCGGCGGGCGCGACCGGTTCAACACCCTCTTCGCCGATCCGCGCACCGCGGCCCTGTTCGGCAAGCCGGTGCTGGACTGGTCGCCGGATGAGGCGAAGGCGCTCGCGCCGCATCTCGCCGCCTGCGCCGACACGCTGCGCCGCGCCGGCAACCGGGAGGCGAGCGGCGCGCTCGGCACGCTGCGCATCCAGGCCGGGCGCGAGGTGCCCAACTACCTGGCGGCGCTCGCCGAGGCGCGCGCGGCTGTGCCCAAGGCGCTGGAGGAACTGTCCGCCGCGCCGCCCTCGGTCGCGCTGATCCGCTTCCTCGAGGCCGCAGCGGCGATCGGCACGCAGGATGACGCGGCGGCGCAGGCGAACCGCGCGGCAGGCGGGCTGAACGGCGCGGCGCGGACCGGCGCGGGGGGGGGGGCGCGGGGGGGCGGCCGCCGCGCCCCCCCGCCCGGGGCCGGCCGGCGCGGGGGGCCGC
>NZ_JBWXTD010000004.1:1037-3464 GCF_056682175.1 Falsiroseomonas sp. RANM36 | reverse complement strand
CGCCCTGATGGGCGCGCTGCGCGACATCCCGGAGCCGCAGGTCGCGGCGCTGGTGCGGCCCGCCGCCGCCGCGCTGCCGCCCCTGCGCAGCCGGCGGCGCGAGACCGCGGCGGCCGAGCTGGAGCAGGTCCCGGCAAGCCTCGCCGGGTTGCAGACGCTGGAGCGCCGGGGTCAGCAGCTGCTGGCGGAATACGGCCCGGCGCTGGGGGAGGCCGAGACGGGCGCGCTGCGGGAAGCGATCGCCGCCCGCCGCATGGCGGTCGGGCAGGCGCTGCGCGACGAGCTGCTGGGCCAGATGGCCGCGGCGCCGCAGAACATCCTGGGCGCGCAGATGCTGGTGCGCATCCAGCAGCAGCTCACGGGCCAATACGCCCCGGCGCTGGGCACGGAGGGCGTGGCGGCGGTGAATGCTGCGTTGCGCGGGAAGCGCGCCGAGATCGGCACGGCGCTGGTGCAGGAGACGCTCTCGGGCATCGCGGGCCTGCCGGCGCAGCCCGCCTCGCTGCGCACGCTTCAGCAGCTTGAGACGCAGACGCCGAACCCGGCCTTCTTCGCGGCCGTCGGGTCGCAGGGAATGCGCGAGATCGTCGCGGCCGCGGCGACGAAGCGGGCGGAACTCGGCGGCGCGGTCGCGGCCGAGCTCCGCGGGCGGATCGCCGCGGTGCCGGCGACGCTCGACGGGTTCGACGCGCTGGACCGGCTTCTGCCGGGCGCGCTGCTGGAACTCCTGCCGGCGGAACCCGTGGCCGCGCTGAAGCAGACCGCCGCCGCGCAGCGCGCCGGCATCGCCGAGGCGACGCTGCCCGCCTTCCGCGCCGAACTCGGACGGCTTCCGGCCACCGAGGAGGGGCTGCAGACGATCGACGGCACGGTGCTGCCCGGCATCGCGGCCTGGCCGACCTCGGCGGCGGCCGAGCGGGATCGCTTCGCCGCCCTGGCCAATGAACGCCGCGCGGCGATCCTGGCGGCGGTCAACCGCGCCGAGGCCGGTCCGCTGCGCGGGCGGATCTACGAATCCCCGATGCTGAAGCTGGAGTTCCTGGACCGCACGCGGGTGGTGCTGACCCCGCCCGCCGGCACGCCGGTGCCCGGCACCTACACCGAGGAGGCCGACGGCCGCGTCAGCATCATCGCCGGGCAGATGTCCATGGTGATGACGCGCGAGGGAAGGCGCCTGGTGGCCGGGCCGGTGGAGCTGCGGCGGGCGAAGTAGGCGGGCTCAGACGCTCTCGACCTCGCCGCCGCCCTCGACCCAGTCCTTGAAGCCGCCGAGGTTGCGCACGTCCTTGTAGCCCATGTCCTTCAGCGTCTTGCCCGCCAGCGCCGAACGCCCGCCGGAGGCGCAGTAGACGATGATCGTCTTGGCGCGGTCGAAGGCCGCGTCGTGCAGCGGCGATTCGGGATCGGCGCGGAATTCCAGCAGGCCGCGCGAGACGGCGAGCGCGCCCTTGGCCTTGCCGGAAGCCTTCACCTCGGCCGCGTCGCGCACGTCGAGCAGCACGGTCTGCGGCTGCTCGGCCAGCGCCTTGGCCTCGGCGGCGCTGATGCGCGGCACCGCGGCGTTGGCGGCGGCGAGCATGTCCTTCACGGTCATCATCGGCCTTGTCCTCCTCGACGGTGCGAGCTTAGACAGTCTTGCGGATGATTGCAGGGGGCCCTCACCGTCTCCGCATCACCACGATGCGGTTGCTGTTGGTGCCGCGCCGGTTGTTCGCGACGCCCCAGCAATTCGCCGTCTTGGTGAAGTCCTGCCGGTTCACCATCACGAAGAGCCGCTCGAGCGGCAGGCTCTCGGCCGCCTCCCAGACCAGGCGCTCCAGCAGCACCGTGCCGTTGCGCACCTCGCCCACCTCGAAGGCGAGATGGCCGCCGGGGCGGAGCACGCGCGCGATCTCCGTCAGCACCTGCCGCATCATCGCCTGCCAGGCGGCGGGGCTGGCGTGGCGCGCGATGGGGACGCGGCGCGCATCGATGCCGGCGAACCAGCAGCGCAGCCAGTTGTCCTCGGCGTATTGCACCACGTCGAGGAAGGGTGGCGAGGTGACGACCAGCGCGACGGAGCCGTCGGCGATGGCCGGGTTGCGCTCGGCGGGCCCGGTGGTGAGGCGGAAGGGCGGCGCCGGGAAGGGCAGGGGCTTCGCCAGCAGCGCGCGGGTCTTCTTCAGGATGAGCGCGGCGACGTCCCGCTCGGGCGGGGTCTGGCCGAGCCGCGCATTGATCCGTCGCTGCGCCGCCACGGAGACGGCCTGGTTGGGCGGCATGGAGTAGGCCGAGAAGAAGCCGGGCGAATGGCCCGTCAGCCGGTTCAGCGCGACCATGCGGATCCAGTCCGCGACCGGGTTGGGGTTTTCTTCCGTCAGCGGCGCCGGGCGGGGGGGCCAGGCGCGCGGGGCGGTGGGGCGCCGCAGCGGCGCGGGGGAGCGGGGG
>NZ_JBWXTD010000004.1:0-937 GCF_056682175.1 Falsiroseomonas sp. RANM36 | reverse complement strand
CGCGCGCCCCCCGCCCGCGACGGGGGGGGGGTTTTCTCCCGCCCGCGGCGCCGGGCGGCCGCGCCCGGCGCGCAGGGCGTTGAGGCGACGCAGCGTCGCGGGGCTGTAGAAGGCAAGCAACTCCGCGGGTTCCGCCGCGCCGCAGCCCCAGTCCAGCGCGGCGAGCGCCGCGGCCACCTGGTCGGCCATCGGCGGCGCGAGGCGCGGGCGGGTCAGCAGCACGCCGAGCGGATTGATGTCGTTGCCCGCGGCGCGGCGGCCGAGCAGCGCCGCCTCCCCCGGCGTGGTGCCGCGGCCCATGAAGGGGTCGTAGACCGCCTCGCCTGGCGCGGTCAGGCGCCGGATGAAGAAGGCAGGCAGCTGCGGCTTGAAGCAGGCGCGGTAGCTGATCTCGTGGATCGGATGCGCCTGGCGCTGGCCGGCGGTCCAGAAGGCGTTCTCGAAATAGGGGATGCCGTCCTCGGCGAAGGCGGCGGTGGGCCGCCCGGCCTGCGCGAAGGCGCGGATCTCGGCCGCGAAGACGGCCGGTCGCGTTGCCTCGGGAATCCCATCCATGGGGCGGTGATAGCGCGGCGTGGCGCTGCGGTCAGGGCGGTCATGCGGGATGTCGGCGCGATGACGGAATATCGCATCGAGGGGGTTTGACAGCCCCGGGACCGAGGACTAGATAGCCGCCACCGACGACGAACGCGGTGGCCACTTGAAGTGGCGGGGCAAACCCGCTAACTTCTGCGCCCCGCCGGGTTGGCGGTATCGGGACAGGTGGCACCGGGTGCCCCGAAAGGGGATCGGGTCGCTTCGTCCCCACGCTCTTTCAATCTGTGCATCTGCGAGGGGAGTATGTTCTGGTTGCTCTTGCCTGTTCGTGCGGCGGTTAGGTGCTGCGCGGTGGGAAGGGTGGCCGGATGGAGAGTGTTGGTGTTTTGTTTGGTCGGGG
>NZ_JBWXTD010000003.1:1837285-1837681 GCF_056682175.1 Falsiroseomonas sp. RANM36 | reverse complement strand
CCCGTCGCCGCGTCCCGCGCCGAGGTCAGCACCGCGATGGCGCCCCGCGCCTGCCGCGCCAGCGCGGCATAGACGCCGGCCGAGCCGCCGATCAGCGGCGGGAAGGTGTGGCAGACGAGGAGGCAGCGCGACGCGGTCACGACATCCATGGGATCGCCCGTACAGCAACACGGATCCGCACATTGGCAGGAGTTGTCAGGACGACATCGGAACGGCTTGCCCGCCCGCCATCCGCGGGCGAAACGTCCCAGCAGGCGCCCGAGTGGCGCATTTCGGGACGAGACCGCTCATGCCGCTCCATCCGCGCGCCCTCCTGGCGCTGCTCCCGCTGCTGGCCGGGGCCCCCCCCGCGGGCGCCCGCGAGGGGGCGGCCGCGGGCAACCCCCCCGGGATTGG
>NZ_JBWXTD010000003.1:1834975-1837185 GCF_056682175.1 Falsiroseomonas sp. RANM36 | reverse complement strand
CCCGCAGGCCTTCGAAGGCCTGCGGGCTCGCGACCACCGGCTTCGCCATCGCCATCGCCTCCAGCACCTTGTTCTGGATGCCGCGCGCGATGCGCAGCGGCGCGACGGAGACGGCGGCATGTGCGATGTAGGGCCGGACATCCGGCACCGGCCCGGTGACATGCACGCCCTCGAGCTGCACCAGCGCCAGCACCGCGGGCGCGGGGCTCGCGCCGACGATGTGGAATTCCGGCGGGCGCGCACCGACCGGCGGATCGGCGCGCAGCAGCGGCAGGACATTCTCCGCGAACCAGGCCACGGCCTCGACATTCGGGCGGTAGTTCATGGTGCCGGTGAAGACCAGCGCGGGCCCGCCATCCGGCGCGAAGGGCGAGGGATACTCGCGCGCCGGATCGAAGCGCGAAAGCTCGACGCCATTGTCCACATGGCCGAGGCGCTCCGCCGTTTCCGGCGCGAGCTCGGCGAAGTGGCGCGCTTCCTCGGCCGAGACGAAGATGGAGCGGTCGAATTCCATCACGGCGCGGCGTTCGAAGGCGAGCAGCGTGCGCGCCTCCCGCGACCAGACCTGGCGCATCGGCGGCTTCGCATCCGCGGCGTAGGCGCGCCATTTTTCCGAGTCCACGTCCACCAGGTCCAGCACGCGCACCACGCCGCGCGCCGCGGGGCCCATCGCGTAGGGCGCCATTGCGGAGGAATAGACCAGCGCCGCATCGTAGCGGCGCTCGGCAAGACCCTGCTGCGCCCAGCGGAACAGGCCGGGCTCGTGGAACCAGCCGAGGCTCAGCGGCAGGCCGGGCCGCAGGCGGAGCAGCGCGCGCGCGGCGGATTGCCAGCGGCCGAGCGCGGGGCGCCATTCGACATGCTTCGCCACCTTCGCCATCGCCGGCAGATGCGCGATGTCCGCGCGGTCATCCACGAGGAAGCCGCACTCGATCTCCCAGCGCGGCGCCAGGTGCTCCAGCATGTGCCACGCGCGGATCTTTTCTCCCTTCTCCGGCGGGTACGGAATCCGGTGGGAGAGGAAGAGAAGACGCTTCGGCATCAGCCGAGGCCACGCACCAGCGGCGGGCCGAGCACGTTCGCCACCGGCACCGGCAGCTTCTTCCACATCGCGATGAAGAGCTTGTATTTCGGGTTGTTCGGATTGTTCTCCGGGATCGCCGCGCCCTCGGCCAGGCGGTAGCAGTAGTGCAGCTGCTGCGGCGCAAAGCCCCAGTTCTTCTTGTAGGCGAAGGCGCCGGTGTCGATCTTGCTGCGGCCGAAATCGAAGCTGGTGGCGCCGCGTTCGCGATGCGCGCGGCGCATCACCTCCCAGTACATCACCTCGTTCGCCGCGTTGCCGCGCGCCGCCCGCGTGCCGCCACCGTAATAGGGCAGCACCTCCTGCCGGAAGTGGAAGTTCAGCACGGAGGAGACCGGCGTCTCGCCCTGCCACACCGTGGTAACGTCGTGCTCGCCGGGGAAAAGATCGGCGAGCAGCCGAAAGTAGCGCTTGGGGAAGACCGGCGAGCCGAGGTTTCGCACGCTCTCGGCGTAGATCGCGTGCAGCACGCCGATGTCGCTGTCGGAGGTGGAGCGCAGGGCGAATTTCGTCAGCCCCTTGCGCACCTCCGCCCGCTGCTTGCGCGGGATGTTCTTCTCCATGCCCTTGGTGTCATCGTCGAAGGGCAGGATCGGCTTGCGGAAGGTGAAGTAGAGCGGCGGGCGCTCGGTCCAGCCGGCATCGGCCGCGGCCTCGCGGCGGAATTCCAGCGCGGGCGAGCCGAGCTTCGCGCGCAGCGCCACCGCATGCGCTTCCAGCGCCGCCGCGGCCTCCGGCGTGACGGCGACGCTGCCGCCATAGACGCAGAAGGGCGTGGAGGCGAGCAGGTCGCCGAACAGCAGCGTCTTCATCCGCGCCAGCGGCAGCACGCCGACGATCGCGCCGTCCTGCTCGGCGAAGACGTAGTGCGTGGGGTGGCCGAAGGCGCGGCGGATCACCTCGGCCCAGGGGCTCAGATGGAAGAAGGTGGCGGCCTGCGTCTCGCGGACGAAGCGGTCCCACGCGGCGGCGGAGCCCGCGTCCAGTTCCCGGATGACGACGGACATGGCGAGCCGTCAGGCGGCCTGGCGCTGCGGCGTGGCGGGCGCCGCCGGCGCGCCCCCCCAGGGCGGGGCGCAGCCCCCGGGCCAGGGGGGCCCCGGCGAAAAGCCCCGCCCCCAAGACCCCC
>NZ_JBWXTD010000003.1:1833819-1834875 GCF_056682175.1 Falsiroseomonas sp. RANM36 | reverse complement strand
CCCGGCCGCCGCCGCGGCGGCGCCGAGCTTCGTCGCGACCGGGAACAACGACCTGGTCTATGAAAGCACCACGCTGCCGCGCTTCGGCATCGCCTATCCGACCGCGACCAGCGAGGTCTTCGTCGCGCAGGCGCGCATCGGCAACCGCGCGACCAATGGCGACTACGAGATCGGGCTGCATGTGCGCCAGCCGGATCCGACCATCTTCCCGACCAACACGGCGCCGCTCGGCACCACGACGGAGCGGCAATTCGCCTGGGGCAACGGCACGGCCCATGCCTTCAGCCTGTCGCGCATCGGCGACACCGTGTCCTTCGCGCTGGGCAACTACAGCGAGAGCTGGACGAATGACGCGGTCTCCGACGTCAACGCGCTCAGTTTCCGGGCGCGCGCGACCTCGGCGCATACGGCGACGCTGACCGACCTGGTCTTCACCGCGACCGGTCCGGGCAGGACGCTGCGCGGCTTCAGCGCCACCGGCAGCACCGGGCCGGACCTGGCGCTGTTCGGCGCCGTGGTCGGCGACTTCACGCTGACCGGCAAGGTGACCTTCACCTGGACCGGCACGCCCAACGGATCGAGCCTCGCGATGCAGATCAAGGCGCTGGAAGGCTTCGTGGTGCCGGAACCCTCCGCGGCGGCGCTGCTGCTTGCCGCGCTCGGCGGTCTGTTCGGGCTGCGACGCGCGGTGGTCTGACCGCACGGCTCAGCCGGCCCGCTCCAGCAGCGGATCGAGCGCACGGAGCGTCGCGCTCCAGTCATGCCCGGCGGCGACGGCGGCGCGCCCGGCAGCGCCGAGGCCGGGATGACCGCCTTCCAGAACCTCGCGCACGCGGGCGGCGGTTTCCGTCGCGCCGTCGGCGACCAGCAGGTCGCGGCCCGGCACGGCCCGCACGCCTTCGAAGGCCTGCGGGCTCGCGACCACCGGCTTCGCCATCGCCATCGCCTCCAGCACCTTGTTCTGGATGCCGCGCGCGATGCGCAGCGGCGCGACGGAGACGGCGGCATGTGATTCTACTCCTTCATGCCGCCGATCTGCGGCGGGCGGATGTGGAC
>NZ_JBWXTD010000003.1:1827020-1833719 GCF_056682175.1 Falsiroseomonas sp. RANM36 | reverse complement strand
CCCCCCGGCCCGGGGGCCCCCCCCCCCCCCCCGGGGGGGCGGGGGCCCCCCCCCCCCAAGGCCAGGGCGCCGGCCGCGCAACCCAGTGCCAGCCCCACCAGGCCGAGCGACGGGGCGGGGCCCTGCGCGCTCCAGACCAGCGCCGCCAGGCCACCGGCCAGAAGGGCGATCATCGCAAGCCCGGCGGCGCAGAGCGCGGCCGCGGGACGGCTGATGGCCGCCGGGTCGAGCCCGGCCGGCGCCGCCTGCTCGTCCGGGCCGGCGGTGCCAAGCACCGCGAGGAAGACCGCAACCGCCGCCAGACCCGCGCGCGCCAGCGCGGGGGCCTCGCCGCCGGCCAGGCTGCCGAGCCCGGCCGCCGCCGCCGGCAGATGCCACGCCGCGGCGCTCAGCATCGGTGGGGGCCTCGTGCCATGGACATACGGTGTCGCATCGCGGTCTCCGTCGTGGCGGGGCTCCATACCTTGCTCACGGATGACATGGAATTGAGAAATCGCCGGGCCGACTCCGCCGCATGGCCGCCTGGACGGATCGTGCCTATCTATGCGGCGTCCCCCTGCATCCGGCGCCTCGTCCTTGACCGATCCGACCCTGCCTTCGGCCACTCCGGCCTTCCTGAACCATGAACGGCCTCCGGTGCCCGACCTGGTGGTGCCGCGCGGGGTGCAGCCCTTCCACCTGCATCTGAAGCCGGTGCGCGGGCGCCTGGTTCGGCTCGGCCCGCTGGCCGATGCGCTGCTTGGCCGGCACCCGGCGCTGCATCCCGCCGTGCTGGCGATGATGGGCGAGGCGATGGCGCTGACCGCGGCGCTCGCCACCGCGCTGAAGTTCCGCGGGTCCTTCAGCCTGCAGGCGAAGGGCGACGGGCCGGTGCCGATGCTGCTGGCGGACTGCACCGAATCGGGGGCGCTGCGAGGCTATGCAAGGGCGGACGAGGCGAAGCTTGCCAAGATGCTGCGCGCCGAGCCCGCGCCGCCGGCCGGCGCACTGCTGGGGACGGGCTACCTCGCCTTCACCTGCGACCAGGGGCCCGACATGGACCGCTACCAGGGCATCGTCGCGCTGGAGGGCGTGACGCTGGCCGACATGACCGGGGCCTATTTCCGCAGCTCGGAGCAGTTGCAGAGCCAGGTGCACCTGGCCTGCGCCCGCACCGAGGCCGGCTGGCGCGCGAGCGCGCTGGTGCTGGAGCGCGTGGCCGGGGAAGGCGGAGTGGACCCGCAATCCGACGCCGCCGAGCAGGAGGATGCCTGGCAGACCGCGCTGGTGCTGGCCGGCACCATCACCGCGGAGGAGATGCTGGACGACGCGCTGCCGTCGGACCGGCTGCTGCACCGGCTGTTCCATGCCGAGGGCCTGGCGCTCGATCGGGCACGTGCGCTGTCCTATGGCTGCCGCTGCTCGCGCGCGCGGCTGGCGCAGGTGCTGGAAGGCTTCCCGCCGGACGACCTGGATCACATGGCCGAGGACGGCGCCATCACGATGACCTGCGAGTTCTGCAACCTCGACTTCCGCTTCGACCGCGACGAGGTGCAGAGCCGCGCGGGCAGGGCGTGATTTTCCCTCGGCGCCCGTTCCGGGTTAGGGTCGCCGCATGCCTGCCGCGAAACGCTTGCTGCCGCAGCGCCGGACGCTGCTGATCGCCCTGCCGGGCCTGCTCGCCGCCTGCGCCGGCGGCGGCGGGGAGCCGGAACCGCTGCCGCCGCTGGTCACCGGCTATCGGCACCTGACGCCGCTGCGGCTGAATGTCGCGGAGGTGGAGATCGTGCCGCCGGCCGCGGGCGCGGTGCGGGTGGACGAGCCGGCGCCGCTGCGGCCGGATGTCGAGATGCGCCGCATGGCGGAGGAACGCCTGGTGCCGATGGGCACCACGGGCCGGGCGCGCTTCATCACCCAGGCCGCGGAGTTCCGCCGCGAGAGCACCGGCGGCTCGGGCGGGTTGTTCGGCGGCTCGCCGGGCGAGCGGCTGACCGTGCGGATGGTGGCGCGCCTCGAGATCGCCTCGGCCGAGGGTCAGGGGGCGGGCTTCGTGGAGGCGCAGGCCCGGCGCCAGCGGACGTTGCCGGGCGGCACATCCGATGCCGCGCGGCGCCGCACGGCGGAGGACACGGTGCGCCAGGCGATGGAGGAGCTGAACGTGGAGTTCGAGTTCCAGATCCGCCGCGCGCTGCGCGGCGGGCGGGGGGGGGGGGGGGCGGGCCCCCCCCCCCCCCCCCCCGCCGATGGCGTCGGCGAAGACCGCGTCCATGCGGTCCCAGGCGAAATCGCGCAGCAGCTTCTCCAGCCGATGCACCATGCTCTCCAGCCCGACGCGGTGGCGGAAGCGCGCGCCGCGGCTGGCCTCGGGCACATGCGGCTGGCCAGGGTCCACTTCCCACGGGTGGAAGTAGAAGATTCCGGGCCGCCGCTCGACGGCGTTGACGCGGCGCAGGCCGGTGCGGAACACCGGGTAGGGCACGAGACGGAACCAGCCGCCGCCCGAGCAGGGCAGGTTCCGGCCGAGCGCGCGCACGGTCGTCATCGGCAGTTCCGGCACGCCCAACACGGAGGGCAGCCAGGGATCGCGCGGCGCTTCGGAATCGCCATAGAGGTCGTGGCGGATCGGGAAGAGCGAGGAGGAATAGGCATGGCCTTCCTCGGCCAGCACGTCGTGCGCCCAGGGCGTGAGCTTCGGCCCGATGGAAAAGGTCGGCGCCCGATAGCCGCGCACCGCGACGCCGCCGATGTCCTCCAGCACGCGCCTGGCGCGGCGGATGTCGGCACGGAAGCGATCGAGACCGATCTGATGCACCAGTTCATGCCCGTGGCCATGGCTGGCGAGCTCATGCCCGGCTGCGACGATGCGGCGGATCAGCGCGGGATGGCGCTCCGCCACCCACCCCAGCGTGAAGAAGGTGGCGCGCACGCCGGCACGCTCGAAGATCGCCAGCACGCGCTCGGTGTTCGCCTCGACGCGACGGTCGAGCCCGTCCCAGCGGTCGCGGCTGATCGCGCCGGCATAGGCCTGGACCTGGAACCAGTCCTCCACGTCCACGCTCATCGCGTTGCGGAGGGGGGGCGCGCTCATCGGCGCGGACCGGTCAGCTCGGCCAGGAAGTCCATCAGCCGCGTGAAGGCGCGCTCGCGCCGCGCCATGGTGCGCTCCAGCCCGTCGATGCGCTTCTCCAGCGCCTCGATCTGCGATTCCATCTCCGGCGTCAGGCGCGGCAGGCCCGGCATGTAGCTGCCCTGCACCATGCCCGCGCCGAGGTCGTCCTCCAGCTCCATCGCCGTCGCCTCAACCAGGTCGGCGCTGAGATGCGGCGCCTTCTCCAGCGCGCCGGCCAGCAGCACGCGCGAGCAGAGCCGGTTGATCCGGCGCGGGATGCCGGTGGTGTAGCGATGCACGATGTCGAAGGCGCGGTCGTCCCAGGAGGGATTGCCGCTCCAGCCGACGGCGCGCAGCCGGTGCTCGATGTAGGAGCGCGTCTCCTCCCGCGAGAGGCCGCCGAGATGGAACGACGCCAGGATGCGCTGGCGCAGCTGATCCAGGTCGGGGCTGGCGATCAGGCGGCGCAGCTGCGGCTGTCCGAGCAGGATGGTCTGCAGCAGCGCCCGCCCGCCATCGGTGATGTTGGACAGCATCCGCAGTTCCTCGAGCCCCGCGGGGGTGAGGGCCTGCGCCTCGTCCACGATCAGGATGTGACGGCGATCGGCGCTGCGCAGCGCGGTCATGATGCCGCGCAGCACCGCGGCCTTGTCGCCCTCCGCCGAGACATGGAAGGCGTCGGCGACCAGCCGCAGCAGGTCGTCGCCGGCGACCTGCGTGGTCATGATGCGCGCGACCACGAAGCTCGACGGGTCGAGGTCGCCGCAGAAGCGCTCCACCAGGGTGGTCTTGCCCGCGCCGACCTCGCCGGTGACGACGACGAAGCCCTCGCCCTGGGCGAGGCCGTACATCAGATGCGCATGCGCGCGGCTGTGGACGGTGGAGGGGAAGAACAGCCGGGCATCCGGCGTCATCAGGAAGGGATGTTCGCGGAAGCCGTAGATGTCGATGTGCATCCGCGATGCTCCTAGAAGGACTGGCGCAGCGAGAAGGTGACGATGTTCCGCTCGGCGGCGCCGCCGACCTGGTTCGTCTCCCGGCTGGAGAACTGGTAGCGCACCGAGGCGACCAAGCTCTCGGTCAGCACACGCGACAGCCCGGCGGTGACGGAGTAGTTGTGCCGGTCGCCAGGGTTGTTGTCCGACTCGCTGATGCCGTAGCGCACGGCGGCGTTGAAGGTCATCGCCGGCTCCAGCGCGTGGCTCCAGCCGAGGCTGGCCGAGCGGGTGGTCTGGCCGAAGGGCTGCGTGCCCTGCGCGATCGCGACCGGGTCGCTGTCCTGCCAGCTGAAGGCGAGGGACAGCGTGTCGCGCGGCAGCGCGTGGCTGAAGGCGACCGTGGCGCGGCGCTGCAGGAAGATGCCGCTCTGGATGTTCTGCAGCGGGCTGCCGAAGGCGAGCGCCGCCGGCACGCCGGAGCCGCTGTCCACCAGGTTGCCAAGCTCGTCCACGCGGAGCCGCGCCAGCGAATCGCCGGTCTGCAGGCCGGAATTCGACAGCCGCTCCGTGTAGTTCACGAACATCCGCGTGCGCGTGCCGATATCGAGCGCGCCGCGCGCGAACCACGAGGTCTGGCCGTCGTATTCGCCGTAGCGCACGCTGAGGAAGTTGGTCTCGTCCGGCTGGTAGCGGAAGCCGACCGCCCAGATGGGGTCGTTCACCACGTACGGATTGACGCCGTTGTACCGCAGGTCCTGCCAGCCGCCATCGACCAGCGCGGCGAATTCGCGCGTGATCGCGTAGCGCAGCTGCGCGCCATAGACCCGGTTGTAGGCGCCGTCATAGACGTTGTCGCCGTCGTAGTCGGTGGAGCTGGCGGTCAGCGTCCAGCCCAGGCGACCGAAGGACTCGCCGGAATTCAGCGTGCCGTAGAACTGGTTCGAGATGTAGCCCGTCGAGACGAAGAAGGGGGTCGTCTGCCCTTCGGCGAATGCCGCGTTGCCGTCCTGCACCACCTGGCGGAAGGCGTAGCCCACGCGCCCGACCGCGAAATTGCCGAACCGCTGCTGGTAGTAGGGCGAGATGCGGTAGGATGCGGTCTGCACCTGGTTCTGCGTATTGTCCGGGTTGATGTCGGTGCCGACAAAATCGCCGAACACGGACTGCACGTCGCCGACCGCGCTGAACTCGACGAACAGCCGGTCCTGGACCAGCGTGGCGACGCCCTGCCCGGCAAAGCGCTGGTCGATGTCGTTCTGGCTCGGGTTCTGCAGGTAGTAGCGCAGCCGCGGCGAATAGGTGGCCGCGCCGACGATGCTGGCGGTGTCGGCGGACAGCGTCACGCGCGGCGCCAGCGTGAAGAAGATGTCGGACTCCCGGTTCGTCACGCTGTTGCGGACGTTGTCCGTGTAGGAGGCCGAGCCGAGCACGCTGCCGCCCAGCTGCCAGGCCGGCCGCGTCGCGCCGGCCGCTCCGGGGGCGCCCGGGATATCGGGCAGCAGGTCCGGCTGCCAGAAGTTCGGCGTGGCCGAGCGCCCGGATTCCAGCGGCATCATGAAGGGGCTGAGTGGGCGCGACGGACCGCCGGCCGCACCAACGATCTCCTCGCCGCCGAACAGGCCCTGCGCGGTCGTCGGCGCGGCGAAGCCCACCACCAGGGCGCCAGCGACAAGGCCCGTCCGGCTGCGCCGCGGGCGCCGGCCCCGGCGCGTCGCGGCGCGGTCAGCCACTGTAATAGCCGTAGTAGTCGTACGCACCGAAGGTGTTGGTCGCCACCAGCTGCGTGCGGTTGAGCAGGAGCTGCAGGTTCGGGCAGCTCTCCACCATGTCCAGCGCGCCCTCCACCTCGTCGCGCTGGGTGGCTTCCGCCCGGACGACCAGCACCACCTGCCCGGCCACCGAGGCCAGCGCGGCCGGCTCGCTGGTGTAGAGGCAGGGCGGCGCGTCGAGCACGATGATCCGGTTCGGCAGGGCCGAGGCGAGCCGCGCGATCGCCTGGGCCAGCATGGCGCCGGATGGCAGCCCGGATTGTCCCGCCGCGGCCGGCCCGTAGGAGAGGAAGCTCAGCCGCTCGATGCCGGTCGGCTGCAGCAGCGTCTCCGGCCGCTGCATCGGGTCCTGCGCCAGCGTCCGCAGGCCGGGCGCCTTGTCGCGGTCCAGCAGGTGCGTGATCGAGTGCTGCTGCTTGCTGTCGCCATCCACCAGGATGACCTGCTCGTTGGAGCCGATCGCCAGCCGCGCGGCGATGTTCAGCGAGCAGAAGGTCTTGCCCTCGCCCGGGCGGGCGCTGGTGACCAGCACGAGCCGCTGGATCCGTCCCTCCGCCGGCTCCGTCGCCTGCACCATGCGCCGGATCTGGTGCTGCACGACGTTCAGCTCCTCGGTCACGCGCGAGCGTGCCGCGGCGCCGCCGGGCACCACGAAGCCGGCCTTCTGCAGCGTCTCCATGCTGATCGCCTCCGGCCGCGCCGGCGCGGGCGGCGTCGGCGGCGTCGGGCGCGGCGCCGTCTCGGCGGCGGTCGCCGTCGGCGGGTCGGGCCGCTCGACCGTTACCGTGGCCGTGGCGGCGGCCGTGCCCGCCGCGGGCCGGCCGCCCCGGGGCCGGGGGGGCCGGAGCCCCCCCCCCCCCCCCCCCCCCCCCCCCCCCCCCCCCCCCCCCCCCCCCCCCGCCGC
>NZ_JBWXTD010000003.1:1823055-1826920 GCF_056682175.1 Falsiroseomonas sp. RANM36 | reverse complement strand
CGATAGGCGGCGCGATGCGCGGCCATCCGCTTGATCCCCGCCTCCATCGCCTCCGCGCTGACGCCGTGGCTCGGCCCTGGCGCCGCCGGCGGCGCGGCGGGGGGGGGGGCGGGGGGGGGGGCGGGGCGGGCGGGGCGGGGCCGGCCGGTGGCCGGTGGGCGCGGATCCGCGACGGTGGCGCCCTGCATCGCCTCCATCGCGCGTTCGACCAGATGTCGGCCGGAAGGGGGCGTGGTCACGCGACGAACCTCGCAACCAGGTTGGGGATGCGTGCGATGAGCGCCGGGCCACCCGCGGTGACCACGGCGTAGGCGAAGAGCAGCAGCCCGAAGCTGCATGCGAAGGCGACGACAGCGAAGCGCTGGCTGCGCGGCGGCTCGGTCGAGGAGATGCTGCCGATCACCGGCAAGCCGAGCTTGCGCAGGTCGAGCACGGTGTAGAAGCTGCGATCGAGCAGCACAAACAGCAGGGCAAGCCCTGCGCCCGCGCCGATGCCGATCAGCAGCACGGCCGTGCCGAGCATCAGGCGGTTCGGCCCGATCGGCTGCAGCGGCACCGTCGGCGGGTCCACCACCTCGAGGCGGACGCGCTCGGCCTCGGACCGCGCGGCGCCGGCGATCTGGACGGATTCGCGCCGGCGCAGCAGCTCCTCGTAGGAGCGGCGGAGCACGCTGTAGTCGCGGTCCATGTTGGCGAATTGCGCCTGCAGCTGCGGCACGGTGCGCGCCAGCGCCTCCAGCCGCTCGACATTGGCTTCCTCCTGCCGGACCTGGCGCTGGAGGGTGGCGAGCTGCGCGTCCGAATCCAGCAGACGCGTGCGAATCTGCTCGTACAGCGGGTTGCGCACCGTGCCGCCCCCACCGCCGCCGCCGCCCGTCGCGCGAACCTCGGCCAGGCGGTTGCGGGCGGCGATCACCGCCGGGTGCTGCTCGGTGTATTGCAGGCGCAGCTCGCGCAGCGTCCGCTCGGCTTCCGCCACGGCCGGGCTGGTGCCGCCGCCCTCGCCAGCGCGCAGCACCTGCGGGGTTGCCTCCAGCTCCTGCTTGAGGCGCTCGTGGCGCGCCACGGCATCCTGCAGGCTGCCGCGCTGGCTGATCAGCCGCTGGCGGGCCTGCTGCAGGCCGGTCGCGCCGCCCGCGCCCTCGGAGGGGAGCAGCTCGGCATAGCGCGCACGGAATTCGGCGCGGCGCTGCTCGGCCTCGCGCAGCTGCACCTCATAGGCCTGGATCTGCTGGTTCACGAAGTTGCGCGCGTTTTCCATCTGCGCGCGATCGCTGGCAGTGGCCCGCTCCATGAACAGCGTCAGCAGCGCCTGCACCACGTCGCGCGCCATGCGCGCGTCGGTGTCGGTGTAGGTGATGGTGAAGAGGTTGCGCGTCTGCAGACCGAGCCGCAGGCTGCTTTCCAGCTTGCGCAGCATCGCCTCGCGCGAGGCGGCGCTGTCGGCACGCAGGTCGAGGCCGGTGCGCGCGGCCACCCGCTCCAGATTCGGGCGGCTGAACAGCGTGCGCTGCAGCGTCTCGACCTGGCCGGATGGGCGGTTGTCCACCGCGATGCCGCTCAGCACCTGGCCGAGGATCGCATCCGCGTCGGCATGGATGCGCGCGCTGGACCGGTACTGGTTCGGCAGGGTGTAGACATAGGCCCAGCCCGCCAGACACACGACCCAGGCGAGCAGCAGAGCCTTCCACTTGTGCCGCCAGGCGGCCGATGCGTAGCGCCGGACTTCGTTGAGGATCGGCGTCACGTCAGAACCAGCCCTGCGGGATCACGATGGTGTCGCCGGGGCGCAGCGCCACGTCCTGGGTCATGTCGCCGGTACGCAGCAGATCGTTGAGACGCAGCGGGATCGTCTCCGTGTTGGCGGTCTCGCGCCGGATCAGCCGGGCACTGTTGCCGGAGGCGTAGCGGGTGAGCCCGCCGGCCTCGATCAGCGCGTCGAGCACGGTCATGCCCTCGCGGAAGGCGATCGCGCGGGGCTGCGCGGCCTCGCCCACGATGCGGACCTGCCGGCTCGCCGGCCCGACGAAGCCACGCACGATCACGGTCACGCTCGGCTCCCGCACATACTGCTTGAGCCGCTCCTCGATCTGCCGGCTGAGCTGCACCGGCGTACGGCCGGCAGCCTCGATGTCCTCGACGAGCGGCAGGGAGATGCGGCCATCCGGGCGCACCGGCACCTCCATGCTCAACTCCGGCGAGCGGAACACAAAGACCGAAAGCGCGTCACCCGGTCCAATCACGTAATCGGGCGTGACCTGCGGGGCCGCCATGGCGCCCGCCGCAGGCTCGGCCGGCGGCGCCTGGCAGGCGGCGGCTGCCAGCGGCAGCAACAGGGCAGCGACCCGAAGCGCCTTGAGTTCCCGAAGCGCCTTGAGTTGGAGTGACGCCATGCCCGGCCTCCTGTGTAACGATGGCTCTCTTAGCGACCCTGGCAGCGACCCTGGCGGGCACGCCCTGCGGTTGTCCACCACACGATCCTTAACTCATTTTTCGCCCAGATGGTAGCTGGACGAAATGCTTTCTGTGCAGCGACAGGCACGGCCCACCTCCGGCACGCAAAGGCGAAAAGCGCCGAAACCCGCCCCAAGCCAGGGCGGCGCCGCCGCATCGCGTCGCGAGGCATGAGGCAAAACGCTGAATTTTGCATGAATTGTGACAATGTCCCGGGCCGCGCGCTGCCTCATGCGGCGGCTTCCTGCGCCAATTCGGCGATCAGGCGGCGCGCCCGCGCCGCATAGACGCCCCGGTCGAAGCGCCAGCTACCGACGAAGTGCAGCAGGCGCGACCGGGCAGGGTCGAGGTTCGGCTCGAAGCAGGCATAGAGCGGCCAGGGAAGCACCATCCCGCCCGGCGCATTGGCGATCAGGTAGTTCGAGGCGATCTGTTCGCTCCCCCATTCGGCCCAGCGCGGCCCCATCATCGCCTGCATGGCAACCGAGAAGGCCTCCGCCTGGCGGCGCGCATGCAGGCCGCGGGCGAAGCCAGCGAAACCGGCCGAGCCGCGGACATAGCGCCGCCCGCCCGCCTCCGGCGGCAGGAGCGGCAATTTCTGTTCCGCCGCGGGCTGGAGATGCTCCTCGCCCTGGCCGGCCACCCGCGCGGCGGCCTCCTCCAGTGTCTCGATCTCCATGCCTTGCCCCGAATTCAGCGTGAAGGCGATATTCCGGGCCACCGCCTCCGTCACCTCCGGTATGGGATCGGAGGCCAGAACGTCGGAATCGAGCTGGATCACGTAATTGTCATCGCTGAGATCGAGAATGTGGAGCAGCCGCTCCCAGCAGCCGCCGCGCGGGCAGGGCGCGGTGGCGATCGAGGCGAGCGGCGTCACCGTCGCCTGGGGCAGATGGGCGGCCAGCACCCGGCGGTCGGCCGGGGTCAGGGAGCCGTCGTCGAGCACGACGATCTCGCCCCCCGGCATGTAGCGGTAGAACGACTTGATCGCGAGAAGATACATCCGCAGGTGCTCGGTGCGCACCATGCTGACGATGCGAAGCGGCGCCGGGCGCGTGCGCAGCGGCGCCGTGGCAAGGATGCCGCGGCATTGCCAGTCGAACCAGGCGATCGCGCTGCGGCGACGGAAGGTGGTGAGCATGCGGCTCCGGCGATGGCCCCGAAGAGGGGGCTCATAGCGCGAAGGTCCTTACCGAATGATGCGCCTTGGCGAAAGGCGCCCTTCTCCCGCCGGCGCGGCGGCGGGGCCCGGGGGGGGGGGGGGGCGCGCCCCCCGCCCGGGCCGGGGGGGGGGGGGGGCGGGCCGGGGCGCTGGTCGGCGAGGGCTTGGCGCGGCTGCGCCCGGACGGCGTCGGCCATGTGCTGGTGCTGGGGAGCCCGGCCTATTACGCGCGCTTCGGCTTCCGCGCCG
>NZ_JBWXTD010000003.1:1810282-1822955 GCF_056682175.1 Falsiroseomonas sp. RANM36 | reverse complement strand
CCCGGGGGGGCGGGGGCCGGGGGGGGGGGGCCCGCGCGCCGCGATCGCGTCCGGGTCGGTGTCGGCCATGGAGCGGGCGAGCGCGATCAGCGCGCTGCGCCGCTCGGGCTGGCCGATGCTGCTGAACGCGCGAAGCAGCAGGTCGGCCTCGGCGGTCGAGCAGGCGGGCCCGGCGCCGGGCGGGCCGGCTTCCTGCCCGCGGACCAGCGCCTCGATGGAAACCCCGAGCGCGCCGGCGATGGCGATCAGACGACTCGCGGCGACACGCGTCAGGCCGCATTCGTAGCGGTAGAGTTGCGGCTGGGAGACGCCGACCTGGCTGCTCAGGTCGCTGAGCGACATGCCCATCGAGATCCGGCAATCGCGGATGCGGCGCCCGACCGCGGCGTCGGCGTCGGTGGGCGCGCGCTTGTTGGTGGCGCGCTTCGGCGGGCCGGCCTCCAACCCCGGCGCATGTGCCCACTCCAGGTGTAGTCCGAGAGGGTCACGCCCGTCGCCGTCGAACGGCAGGCCGGAGCCGTCCTCCATCATGCGCGGTGCCTCGCGAGGGGCCCTGCGACGGGCTGGCGGAGCGTGGACATCAAATCCCCCTTTTCGAAGCGACGAGGCGTCGAATGTAGAGCGAGCAAAATCAGTGCCACACATTTTGATAAGTGAATTCAAAACCTTGTTAGCGGCGCCCCGCGCGGCCGCCTTACATTGTAAGAATCCATGACAATGGGCAAGCATCTTCTGATGCAGCGGACAGCCGGGACGGGCGCTGCCGGCCCGGGCTGTCGGAAACCCTTACAGCTGCGCGACGGTCGTGGCCGCGTCCGGAGCTTCCGAACGACGCCCAACCCAGCCGCGGAGGCGGCCGAGCAGGCCGCGCGGCGACCATGGCCGGGCAAGCTCCGCCCAGGCCAGCTGCGCGCTGCCATCGGCGAAGCTCAGCTTGTAGCGCTGGTCGCCGGCCAGGAAATCGTAGGCGAGGTCACCGCGCGCGAGCGCCAGGCCGATCGCCCGGGCGTGGCAGGAGAGCCCGGGCTTGGCCTGCGGCTGCCCCGCCGGATCGGCCAGCGCGCTCTGATAGGCATAGACGACGCCGCGGTGGCGCAGGTTGTAAAGCATGCCGACAACCCCGCCCGGGCCCGACAGGCGCAGCAGGTCCAGCGCGCCATCGGCGAGTGCGCGCGTCATCAGGCTGCGATGGAAGCGCTCGAGGAACGGGGTGGCGAAGGCGCCCGCCTGGCCGCGGCGCCGCCAGGTCGCTTCATGCAGCGCGACGAAGCCCGGAAACCAGGCCGCCACCTCCGCCTCGGTCCCGGCCCGGGTCAGGTCCAGCGCACCGCCGGCGGCGTAGAAGCGGTCGGACCGACGGATCTGCTGGCGCGTATTGGCGCTGAGGCGCGCCGCCAGGTCGCCGCCTGCCGCCCGGAGCGCGACAAGGTCGAGCACCGGCGCCGGGCGGTCCTGCCGGCGCAGCACCACGCCGCCCGCGGCGCCGACCAGGGCCGGCGGCCCGCCGCCGAGTGCCAGGCCGCGCGTGCCCGGCACGGACCATGCGGCGCGCAGCAGCGCCGCCGCCACCGCCGCATCGGCCGCCAGCGGGCCGTTGTGCTCGGCGAAGGGGCGATCGCGCTCCGGATCGCCGCTCTCGGCCAGGTGCAGCACGCCGCGCCGGCGGTTGAACAGGGCGAGGCCGACCAGGCTGCCCTGGCGCTCGGCCCGCAGCACCACGGGATCGGGATAGCGCTCCTCGGCGAGGCAGCCGACCCAGGTCCAGGTCTGGAACACCGAGGCCGGCACCGCCCACTCCAGCGCGCGCCAGGCCTCGCCCAGGGCTTCGAAGCCTTCGAATGGCTGGGGGCGGACCGTGAGGGTCATCGGGCGCGGGCGCGGTCCTGACAGAGCCGGGCGCGGGTTGGCCCGATGGAGGGCTGCCGCGAGGCTCGCTCGGCGCCCTTCCTGACAGGACGCGCCGGGCGGCTCAACCCGGTGGGAGGGTTGCCTCCGACATCGCGGGGGCGACCGGCGTGCGGCGGCGCCGCGCGCGGCTGTTTCCGCCTTGTTCTGGGCCGGCCGGCCACGGGCGCGCCGGAGCCGACCAGCATGGCGCCGTGCGGACGCGACACGGCGCAGCACCGGGCGGCCGGAGCGCCGTAACATTTCGGCGATCCTCCGCGGGAGGCTCCCGGTCCGGGGGGCGAGCGCATAAACTACCCTTCCATCGCTGGCCCGCGCGGCGCATGCGGGTCCGGCCTCCCCGCCCCATCGTGCCTAAATCTGCGATCAACAATGCAAGCAAGTCTCTGTTTTGTGACAACTTGCAGTCTGCGCAAAATGGTAGCTTGATCAGGCCTTAGGATTTTGTTAAAGCGAAACAGAGGGATAGGGGTCCGCCAGTTTGGCTCCCTGGTCTCTGCACGCAGAACGCGTAACCAAACGTGGTTCTCGCTTTCGGGTTGTGGGGAGGCTGTGGGATGACAAGCCTGTTCGGGCACAGCGTCCGGTCCGATATGCTTTTGCTCTACGTAGCGGACGCGTTGTTGTGCTTCCTCGCCGTTTTCGCGCTCCTGGTTCTGCAGGTGGGCATGCCGGCCGATCAGGGAGGCATGCTGGCCGTTCCCGTTGCCGTGGCCTTCGGCATCATCGGCGGCGCGACCGGCCTTTACCAGCCCGAAGCCTTCGCCCGCGTGCGGAAGCTGCTGGTCGGCGTCCTGGTGGCGGGGCTGATCATGATGGTGCTGCTGCCCGTGCTGGCGATGGTCAGCCCGGCGGAGGGCGCCCAGCTCGGCAATCATCTGGTCGGCGTCACGCTGGCGGTGGTCGGCGCCGTCGTCACCACGCGCCTCGGCTTCGCGGCGGCCCGGCGCAGCGGCCGCCTGGCGCAGCGCGTGGCGGTGGTGCGGACCGCGGCGGGCGGCCCCTTCCGGCTGGACCAAGCCGAGGGGGCGCTCGGCCCGAACGGCCGGTTCCAGGTGGTGCTGGACGTCGCACCCGCCGCCGATCTTGAGCCGCTGCTGGATCCGGCGCGGCTGCGCGCGGAACGCATCCGCATGGTGATCGCCGGCGATCCGGGGAACCTGCCCGCGCAGGTCGCCCGCGCGCTGCATTCCGCCGGAATCCGGGTGATTGGGCGAGCCCGAGTTCCTCGAGCATCATCTGGCGCGCGTGGACATCGAACGGCTGCCGCCGGGCTGGCTTGCCCGCTCCAACGGCATGCGGGAAGGTCCGGTCGAGGGCGCGTTCCGCCGCGGCTTCGACATCCTGCTCGGCAGCGTGCTGCTGCTCGCCACCCTGCCGCTGCTGCTGATCACCGCGCTGGCCATCCGGCTCGACAGCCCCGGCCCGGTCTTCTACCGCCAGGAGCGCGTCGGCCGCGGCGGACGCGTGTTCACGCTGTTCAAGTTCCGCAGCATGCGCGAGGACGCCGAGGCCGCCGGCGCGCCCGTCTGGGCCAGCCGGCGCGACGACCGCGTGACGCGCGTCGGCCGCATCATCCGCCTGACGCGCATCGACGAGATCCCGCAGGTGCTGAACGTGCTGCGCGGCGACATGGCCTTCGTCGGCCCGCGGCCGGAGCGGCCGGCCTTCGTCGAGCAGCTCGGCCGGATCATCCCGCACTACAACGACCGCGCCGTGGTGAAGCCAGGCATCACCGGATGGGCGCAGGTTAACTATCCCTACGGCGCTTCCGTGGAAGATGCCCGCATGAAGCTGGCCTACGACCTCTATTACGTGCGCCGACGCAGCCTTTTCCTGGACCTGCTGATCCTGGTCGCGACGGTGCGCGTCGTGCTCTTCCAGGAGGGCTCGCGATGAACCGCGGCGCCGGCCGGGCGGGCCACAAGCGCGGGCCGTGAGCGCCGCCTCCTTCGTCCTGCATGCCGGTTCGGCCGCGGTCTGCCTGGTGTGGACCGCGCTCGTGCTTGCGGCGGGGCGGGGTACGGCGGCGCGGCTGCTGGCAGCGGCCTGCGGCATCGCCGCGCTCTGGGCCGCGAGCTACGCCCTTGCCCTGCACAGCGGGCAGGAATGGGCGCTGCGGCTGGCCTCCGCCACCGAGACCGGGCGCTGGGTGGTCTGGCTGCTGGTGCTCGGCTTCTTCTTCCGCCGCGTGGTCGGCGGGCGCGCCGGCGCGCTGATGCCCGCCATCGCGCTTGCCGCCGCGGGTGGCGCCGCCATCGCCATGCTGGTCACGCTGCTCGATCGCGGCACGCCGGAATTCGCCTCCGGCCTCGGCGCCTTCGGCACGCTGGCGCGGCTGATGCTGGCGCTGCTCGTGGTGCTGATGGCGGAGAACCTGTTCCGCACCGCCGGCGAGGCCGAGCGCTGGCATGTCGGCCTGCCGGCGATCGTGCTCGGCGGCCTCTCCGCCTATGACGTGCTGGTCTATGCCGAGGCGGCGCTGTCGCAGCAGGTCTCGGTGCCGCTGCTCGACGCCCGCGCGGCGTTGACCGCGGCGGTGACGCCGCTTCTCGCGGTCGCGGCGGTGCGCGACGCGCGCTGGCGGCGCGATCCGCCCGTCTCCCGCCAGGTGGTGTTCCACGGCGCGACGCTGGTGGTGGCCGGCGCCTTCCTGCTCGCCGTCGGCGCGCTGGGCGAGATCCTGCGCTGGCTCGACCTTGCCTGGGGCGCG
Organism: Falsiroseomonas sp. RANM36; assembly: GCF_056682175.1. NCBI lineage: Bacteria > Pseudomonadati > Pseudomonadota > Alphaproteobacteria > Acetobacterales > Roseomonadaceae > Falsiroseomonas > Falsiroseomonas sp. RANM36. The sequence goes on along the minus strand of NZ_JBWXTD010000003.1, from coordinate 1,818,337 downwards.
ACGGCGCAGATCAGCCTGCTCGCGGTGGCGCTGATCGCGCTGGCGGTGGCGCTGACCTCCGGCACGGTGCGCTCGCGCATCCGCAGCCTGATCGTGGATCACTTCTTCACCGCGCGGTACGACTATCGGCGGGAGTGGCTGCGCGCCGTGGCGGCGCTGTCCGCCGCGGAACAGCCGATGGCCCCCGAACAGCGGGCGATCCGCGTGGTGGCCGATGTGGTGGACAGCCCGGCGGGCATCCTGCTGCAGCGCGACCCGGGCGAGGCGGGGCTGCGCTGGACAGGGTCGTGGAACCTGCCCGCGGAGCACCAGGCGCTGGGGGCGGAGCATCCCATCGTGGAACGGCTCGGCGCCGGGCAGGACGTGCTCGCCCTGGAGGCGGAGGACCCGGCGCTGCGCGATCTGCGCCTCGCCTATGGCCCGCTCTGGCTGGCGGTGCCGCTGCTGCACGGCCGGGAGGGACTGGGCGGCGTGGTGCTGCTGGCGCCGCCGCGGGCGCCCTTCAAGCTCGACCGCGAGGTGACGGAACTGCTGCGCATGCTCGGCCGGCAGGTCGCCATGTTCCTGGCGGAACGACGCGCGGCCGAACGGCTGGTGGACGAGCGGCGCCTGGCTGACTATGCGAAGCGCTTCGCCTTCGTGGCGCATGATGTGAAGACCGTGTCCAGCCAGCTTTCGCTGCTGCTCGCCAATGCGGAGGAGAACCTTGCGGACCCGGAGTTCCAGCACGACATGCTGGTGACGGTCCGGGCCTCCACGGCGCGCATCAATGCGCTGATCGCGCGGCTGGGGCAGCCCGGCGACGTGCCGGAAGGGACAGCGGAGGCGATCGCCCCGCTCGAGCGGCTGCGTGCCCTGGCCGCGGCCAAGCCCTATCCGGTGGAGGTCGCCGGCCAGGACATGCCGGCTATGGCGGCGATCGCGGCGTCGCGCTTCGACACGGCGATCGGGCATCTGATGAACAATGCCGCGGACGCCTCGCCGCCCGGCGAGCCGGTCCGCGTGGTGGTGAGCCAGGAAGGATCGCACATCGTCGTGGAGGTCACCGATCGCGGGCCGGGAATGTCGGCGGAGTTCGTGCGGGACGAGCTTTTCCGCCCGCTCAGCACCTCGAAGCGGCAGGGCAGCGGCATCGGCGCCTGGCAGGCGCGCGAATTGCTGCGAGAGGCCGGCGGCGAGCTCACCGTGCTGAGCCGGCCCGGCGCCGGGACGACGATGCGGATCGTGCTGCCCGCGCGTGGCGCCGCGCCCGTTGCTGCGACCGTGGCCGCGACCGCCAGCGTGATGCGGGGCGCCGCATGAGCAAGCCGAAGCTCCTGATCGTCGAGGACGATCCCGGTCTCTGCGCCCAGTATCGCTGGGCCTTCCCGAACTGCCGCGTCGTCGTCGCCAACGACCGCAAGCAGGCCGAGGCGATGGCCAAGCGCGAGCAGCCCGATGCGGTGCTGCTCGACCTCGGCCTGCCGCCGGACGCCGAAGGCGTGAGCGAGGGCTTCGCCACGCTCGAGATGCTGCGGGCCGGGGCGCCGAACCTGCCGGTGGTGGTCGCCTCCGGCCAGGGCCAGCGCGAGAACGCGCTGCGCGCGGTGGCGCTCGGCGCCTATGATTTCTGCGAGAAGCCGGTGGATGTCGCGGTGCTGCGCACGGTGATCGAGCGTGCGCTGCGCCTGCGCGAGCTGGAGGAGGAGAACCAGCGCCTCGCCAGCGCGCCGAAATCCTCGCCGGTCCAGGGCCTCATCACCGCCGACGAGGGCATGCTGAAGGTCTGCCGCACGGTGGAGCGGCTGGCCGGCGTCGCCGTGCCGGTGCTGCTGCTCGGCGAGAGCGGCACCGGCAAGGAGGCGCTGGCGCGCGCGCTGCACGAGATGGGCCCGCGCGCGGGCAAGGCCTTCGTCGCGCTGAACTGCGCCGCGATCCCCGAGACGCTGCTGGAGAGCGAGCTGTTCGGCCATGAGAAAGGCGCCTTCACCGGCGCCGTGCGCCAGGTCGCCGGCCGCATCGAGACCGCCAATGGCGGCACGCTGTTCCTCGACGAGATCGGCGAGATGCCGGTGGCGCTGCAGGCCAAGCTGCTGCGCTTCCTGCAGGACCAGGTGATCGAGCGCATCGGCGGGCGCACGCCGATCCGGGTGGATGTGCGCGTGGTCTCCGCCACCAACCAGCCGCTCGAGGAACAGGCCGAGACCGGGCGCTTCCGCGGCGACCTGCTCTACCGGCTGAACGCGGTGACGGTGCGCATCCCGCCGCTGCGCGAGCGGGTGGGCGATGCGCTGCTGCTGGCGCGCTTCTTCCTGGCGAAGTTCGCGCGCGAGCATGGCCGGCGCCTGCGCGGCTTCGACGCCGCGGCCGCGGAGGCGATCGCGGCGCATCGCTGGCCCGGCAATGTCCGCGAGCTGGAAAACCGCGTCCGCCGCGCGGCGCTGATGTCGGAAGGGCCGCTGATCACCCTCGACGACCTCGAGATCGCGCCGGCCGCGGTGGACAACGACGGCAACGCCGATCTCGACCTCCGCACCGCGCGGCTGCGCGCCGAGCGCGATGCGATCGAGCGCGCGCTGGCGCGCAGCAGCGGCAGCCTTTCCGCCGCGGCGCGGCTGCTCGGCATCAGCCGGCCGACGCTCTACAGCCTGCTCGAGACGCACGGTCTCGCAGCCGCCCGCCAAAGGGCCGAGGGCGCACTTGCCCCGGCCGACCCCGATACCGTGTAGCGGAGCCGCAACCATGGCAACACCGCCTTCCCCTTCCCATCGCAGCCGCCTGCTGCTGGCCGCCGCGATGGTCTTCGGGCTCGGCGTCGGCGAGCTCGCCGCCCAGCCGCTGCAGCGCGCCGAGGCCGCCCAGGCGCGCGGCGACCTGCGCGCCGCCCAGATCGAGTTCCGCAACGCCGTGCGGGCGCAGCCCGACAACGCGGCGGTGCGGATGGGCCTGGCGCGGGTCAGCATCGACCTCGGCGATCCCGACACCGCGGAGCGCGAGGCGCGCGCGGCGCTGGAACGCGGCTTCGACCGGACGGCGGCGACCGCCGTGCTGCTGCGCACCTATCTGATGCGCGGGCGGTTCCGCGAATTGCTGCGCGACTTCCCGCAACCCGACCAGCCGCCGGCACTCGCCGCGCAGGTGGGTGCGGCGCGCGCCCTGGCGGAGCTCGGCCTCAATCAGCTCGACCCCGCACGGGCGGCGGCGGAAGCGGCGATCGGCTTCTCGCCGGATGTCGCGGAGGCGCATCTCGCGATGGCCGCGGTGGAAGCCGCCGCCGGCAACCGGGCCGGCGCCGAGGCCGCGGTGGACCGCGCGCTGCAGGCCGATCCGCAATCGCCCGAGGCGCTGCTGCGCAAGGCGTCCTTCCAGGCGGAGCGCGGGCAGGCCTCGGCCGCGATCGCGACGCTCGACGGCCTGATCGCGCGCACACCGGGCAGTGTGGGGGCGCGGGTGCTGCGCGCCGAGCTGCTGATCCGCACCGGCCAGGAAGCGCGGGCGCGGCCAGACATCGACGCCGCGATCCGCATCTTCCCGACGCATCCCGCCGCGACCTACCTCACGGCGCTGCTGCAGGTGCGGCTGCAGGACTGGCGGGCGGCGGACGAGACCCTCGCCCGCATGGGCGCAGCCCTGCCGAACCTCGGCGACGGGCTGCTGCTGCTCGCCACCGTGAAGCGCGCGCTGAACCAGCCGGGCCAGGCGGAGGATGCCGCGCAGCGCTACGTCGCGCGGCGCCCCGACGATCCGCGCGGCGCGAAGCTGCTCGCGACGCTCCAGATGGACGGCAACCGGCCCGATGCCGCCGCCGCCACGCTGAGCCGGCTGGCGCAGCGCAACCTGGCGGATGCCGAGGCGATGGACATGCTCGGCCGCGCCCATGTTGCCGCCGGCCGCCCGCGCGAGGCGGTGATCGCCTTCACCCGCGCCGCCGAGCTGGCGCCGAACGACCCGGCGATCCGCGCGAGGCTGGGCGCGGCACGGCTCGCCCTGGGCGATTCGCGCGGCACCAGCGCGGCGGCGGCGGAATCGCTGCGGCTCTCGCCGGACCAGTCGGGCGCGCGGGAGCTGCTGGCGATTGCGGCCCTGTCGCGCGGCGACATCACCGGCGCGCAGGCCGAATACGACCGGCTGACGCCGGAGCAGCGCCGCGGCGAGGCCGCCGGCACGCTGGAAGGCCTGCTGCTGATGGCGCGCTTCGACGTGCCGGCCGCACGCCGCGCCTTCGAGGAGGTGCTGCGCAACCACCCCGAGAGCGTCGGCGCGCGGCTCGGCCTGGCGCGGGTCGCGACGGCGCAGGGCAACCCCGAGGAGGCCGAGCGCCTGCTCGGCGAGGTGCTGCGCCGCGCCCCGAACCATCCGGAGGCGATGGGACGCCTGCTGGCGACGGTGACGGCCGGCCCGCCGCGGGCCGAGGCCGCCCTGATCGTGCTGCAGGCGGCGCAGGCCGCAGCCCCGACCGAGCCGCAGCTCGCCATCACGCTGGCCGCTGCCTTCGGCGCGCTCGGCCAGCCCGAGCGGGCGCTGTCGGTGGTGGACACGCCGGAGCTGCGCCGCGCGGGCCAGGGCCCGCAGCTGCCGATGACCCGCTCCCAGGTCTTCGCCGCACTCGGGCGTTGGCCGGAGGCGGAGCAGGCCGCGCGCGCCGCGCTCGCGGAGGATCCGGCCTTCCTGCCGGCGCGCCGGCAGCTCATGGCGCTGATGATGCGCAACGGCGACCAGCGCGGGGCGGAAACCATGCTTCAGGAGGCGCTGCGCACGCAGGCCTCGAACGGGGCGCTGCAGCAGTTGCTGATCACCCTGGTGCGCGAGACGCGCGGCCTGGATGACGCGCTGCAGCTGGCGGACCGCATGGCGGGCACGGTGGCGATGCAGCCCGCCTCGCTGACGCTCCGCGGCGACCTGCTGTTCGCGGCGCAGCGCTGGACGGAGGCGGCCGCGGCCTATGCGGCGGCGGCGGAGCACGCACCGTCCTCGACGCTCGCGCTGCGCCGCGCGGCGGCGCTGCGCGCGGCCGGGCAGGCCGATGCGGCGCTCGCCGTGGTGGACGCCTGGCTGGCGCGCGAGCCGGAGGACGTGGATGCGCTGAACCTCGCCGCGCAATTCGACATCGCGGCGGGCCGCAACGACGCGGCCGAACGGCGGCTGACGCAGCTGGTCGAGCGTTCGCCGGACAACGCCGTGGCGCTGAACAACCTGGCCTGGATGCTGCAGGAGCGCGGCAGGCCGGAGGATCTGGCCCGCGCGCGCGCGATGTCGGAGCGGGCCTATTTCCTGATGCCGGGCGCGGAGACGGCGGACACCTTCGGCTGGATCCTGTCGCGCACCGGCGACCTGGATCGTGCGCTGGTGCTGCTGCGCCAGTCGGCGAATGCGCCGCGTCAGGGCGGCCAGGGGCCCGACCCCGGGAAGATCTACCGCTATGCGCATGCGCTGAACGCGGCGGGCCGGCGGCAGGACGCGATCACCGTGCTGAACGCCGCGCTGGCCGGCGACGCCGCCTTCCCCGAACGCGCCGCGGCCGAACGACTGCTGGCCGAGCTGCGGCGCGGCTGACCCCCCGCGCATGCGCAGCTACGTCTTCCTGGCGGTCTATGTAGGGCTGCTCGCACCGTCGCTGGTGCAGCCCTTCCTGGGCGCGCTGCTGTGGAGCTGGATCGCGTTCATGAACCCGCACCGCGAGGTGTGGGGCTTCGCGACAAACCTGCCCTACGCGATGACCATCTTCCTGGCGATGGTCTTCGCCTGCCTCATCGCGAAGGAGCCGAAGCGCTTCGAGGCGAACGCGGTCACCGTGCTGCTGGTGGTCTTCGCGGTGATCATCACGCTGACCACGATGACCGGGATCGGCCCGCAGGACGTGATGTGGCGGCGCTGGGAAGCCACGATCAAGATCATCATCGGGACGCTGCTGGTGGCCAGCCTGCTGACCACGCGGCGGCGCATCCACGCGATGGTGTGGCTGATGGCCATCGCGATCGGCTTCTACGGCGTCAAGGGTGGCTTCTTCACGGCGCTCACCGGAGGCGGCTTCCGCGTGATGGGCCCGCCGGACACCATCATCCGCGATCGCAACCACATGGCGGTGGCCCTGCTGGTGGCGGTGCCGCTGATGAACTACCTGCGCCTGCAGTCGAAGCACTACATCGTGCGCATCGGGCTGCTCGGCGCGGCGGGGCTGACGCTGCTGGCCGCGGTCGGCAGCCAGTCGCGCGGCGCGCTGCTCGCGCTCGGCGCCACGGCGGGCGTGCTGTGGTGGCGCAGCAAGAAGAAGCTCGTCAGCGCCATCGTGCTGTTCGGCTGCATCGCGGCGATCCTGACCTTCATGCCCGACAGCTGGGCGAACCGGATGAACACGATCCTCGAATACGAGGACGACGCCTCGGCCATGGGGCGCATCCGCATCTGGAAGGCCTCCTGGCTGCTCGCGCTCGAGCGGCCCTTCACCGGCGTCGGCTTCCGCGCGATGTACCACCAGCACATCATCGACATGGTGGCGCCCGACGTGCGCGCCCGCGCGGTGCACAGCATCTACTTCGAGCCGCTGGGCGAGCACGGCTTCCCCGGCTTCTTCGTCTGGTTCGGCCTCACGCTGGCGGGGATCTACTACGCGCAGCGGCTGATGCGCATCACGAAGAACCGCCCCGACCTGGCCTGGGCCGGCGATCTCGGCCGCATGGTGCAGGTCTCGATCGTCGCCTACCTGGCCGGCGGCGCGTTCCTGTCGCTGTCCTACTGGGACTACTACTGGATGATCCTCATCGTCACGGCCGCGGCGCACACCATCGCGGTGCGGGCGATCCAGGCGGAGACGCAGAGGCCGGGCATCGCCGGCGCCGCGTCCTGGCGCCAGGGCGAGGCGCGGGACGCGCCGCGGGGCGCGATCAAGGGCGCGGCGACATGAGCGACGTCGCGTCGGCTACGCGGACAGGAGAGAGCGGATGCAGGGCCTACTCTACCTCGCCATGCTCATCGGCGTCATCTGGCTCTGCCTCTGGGCGGTCTTCCCCAAGCTCGTCGGCCGCTACCCCTCCCCCTTCGACATGCTCGACGACAACGAGCCGGCCGACGACAAGCCCGATGGCTGGCAGGGCCGCGAGCGATCCCGCAAGCCGGCCCCTGCGGCTGCTGACCTTCAGCACCCTGTACCCGAACCCCGCCCAGCCAAATCATGGCGTGTTCGTCGAGAACAGGCTTCGTCACCTGGTCGCCAGCGGCGAGGCTGAGAGCACCGTCCTCGCCCCGGTCCCCTGGTTCCCCGGCCGCACGCCATCGCGCGCGGCCGTGCCCGGTACGGAGGAACGGCATGGCCTGCAGGTGCATCACCCGCGCTTCCTGGCGCCGCCGGGACTCGGGATGTACAGCAACCCCTTCACGCTTGCGCGCGCCGCCGCTTCGGCCTTGCGGCGGCTGCTGCGGTCGGGCCGGCGCTTCGATGCGATCGACGCGCATTACCTCTACCCCGACGGCGTCGCGGCGGTGCGGCTGGGCCGTGAGTTCGGCCTGCCGGTGGTGATCACCGCGCGCGGCTCCGACACCAGCCAGCTGCCCCGGCACGCCGTGCCGCGCCGGCTGATCCAGGATGCCATCGCGCGCGCCGATGCGCTGATCGCCGTCAGCGCCGACCTCGCCGAAGGGCTGCACGCGCTCGGCGCGCCGCGCGCAAAAGTGACGGTGCTGCGCAACGGCGTGGATCTTGGCCTGTTCAGCCCGCCGGTGGACCGTGCGGCGGCGCGCGCCGCGCTCGGCCTCGACGGGCCCACCCTGGTCTCGGTCGGGCTGCTGATCCCGCGCAAGAACCACCACCTCACGATCGAGGCGATGGCCGCGCTGCCCGGCCACCGGCTGCTCATCCTCGGCGAGGGGCCGGAACGCGAGAGGCTGGAGGCGCTGTCCGCCCGGCTCGGCCTGGGCGACCGCGTTCGCCTGCTGGGGCCGCAACCGCATGCGCGCCTGCCGCTTTACTACGGTGCGGCCGACGCGATGGTGCTGGCCTCCAGCCGCGAGGGCTGGGCCAATGTGCTGCTGGAGGCGCTGGCCTGCGGCACGCCGGTGGTGGCGAGCCCCGCCTGGGGCTCG
>NZ_JBWXTD010000003.1:1806803-1810182 GCF_056682175.1 Falsiroseomonas sp. RANM36 | reverse complement strand
GGCCGGCGGCGCGGCCCGCCCGGGGGGGGGGGGGTGGGCGCCCCGCCCCACGCCGGGCGACGATCGCCGCAGCGATACGGCGATTGCTCGCCGCGCCGCCCGACCGGGCGGCGACACGTGCCTATGCGGAGCGTTTCGGTTGGGAGGAGACCACCATGGGCCAGCTCAACCTGTTCCGGCGCCTCCTCGCGGGCAGCGCGGCATGACCCGGCGGTCCGGTTTCGGGCGGCGCGACCTTGCGCTGCTGTTCGGCCTGGCGCTGCCCGGCTGCGCCGGCGGGGCGACGGAAGCGCAGGCGCAGCAGGGGAACCGCCGCCAGCCGCAGCGCAACGCCGACCGGGTGGTGGTGCGGCTGCCGCAGATGCCCTGCCCGGATCGCGCGGGCGACATCGCCGGGCTCGTCCTGGAAGGGAGCGGCGCGCCGGCCGGCACCGTCACGGTGTTCGGCCATGCCTTCCGCCCCGGCGACCTGCCGCGCGGCGCCGGCCTCGCGGCGCGGCTTGCCGGCGACGGCCGCGCCTTGCCGGTGCAGATCGACGTCTCGCGCCGGCATCCCGACGGTTCGGCGCGCTTCGGCGTGGTGGCGCTCGCGGCGCCGGCGCTTCCGGCCGGGCAGCGTGCCGGCGTGGTCCTGTCGCGCCGCGACGGACCCGCGCCGGCCGCCGCCCCGCTCGACTTCGCCACCGCCCTGCAAGGGCGGGAGATCACCATCGAGCTGACGCCGACCGGGGGCGGGGCGCCCTGGCGTGCCGATCTCGGCGCGCGGCTCCGCGCCGGCCAGCCCAGCGCGCCCGGGCAATCCGGGCCGCGCGCGACGCAGGCGCGGCTGATGCTGCCGGCGCCGCGCGGCGCCGTCCGTTCGCTGCGCTGCGTCGCCGATGTCGCGGTGCGCGGCGACGGCACCGTGTGGGTGGACCTCTGGCTGCGCAACGACATCGCGATGCAGCGCGGCGGCGACGACGTCGCCTATGCGATGCGCCTCTCGGTGGACGGGCGGGCGGCCCTCGCCGCGGATGTGCCGCGCCATTGGCAGTATGGCGCCTGGGGGCGGCTGGTCGGCGCGGCGCGCGGCGGGGCCACGGCGCCGCCGCCGCCGCGGGTGATCCACGATGCGCGTTATCTCGCGGCCGCGGGCGCGATCATGCCCTACGACCTCTCGGTCGGCGTGGGCGAGCGCGTGTTCGAGGACATCGAGCGGGCGACGTCGCGATCCGACTGGGACGCGCCGCTCGACCCGCGCGGGCTGCAGACCAGCATGGGCGCCCCTGGCGCGCGGCCGGATCTCGGCCAGACCACCAACTGGATCGCCGCCTGGGTCACCTCGGGCGATGCGCGGGCGGAGGCCTTCGCGGTCGGCCAGGCGGAAGCCTCCGGCGGCATCCCGTGGCATTTCTGGGACCCGACCGGCGGCGCCGACGGCAAGGGCGGCTGGATGGACGTGAAGCGCTGGCCGCGCTTCTGGTGGGATCAGCGCGGCGGACAGCCACCCTACACGCTGGTGCGGCCGGTGCCGATCACCGTCTGGCAGCGCGGCGCGACCCCCTCGCACCAGCCCGCGCTGAACTTCGTGCCCTATCTGCTGACCGGGCGCCGGCCGTTCCTGGACAACCTGCTGGCGCAGGGGGCCTGGAACGTCGTCACCGTCTGGCCTGCCGCACGGCGCTCCGACGGGCCGGAGAACGACATGCTGGTGATGAAGAACCGGCAGACGCGCAGCGCCGCCTGGACGATGCGCCAGCTGACGGAGGCCAGCTGGATCGCGCCGGAGGACGATCCCAACCGCGCCTATCTCGAGGAAGTGACGACGCTGAACTGGAAATGGGTGCGCGACCAGCTTCCCGAATGGACCCGCGTGCAGGGCGGGGTGCATGGCTGGCTGGGGCAGCGCAACCTGGGCTACGCGCTGAACCTGTCGCCGTGGCAGCATGACTACTTCGCCTCGACCGCGGCCATGGCGGCCCTGCGCGGGCAGGAGGACGCGCGCGCCGTCCTCGACTGGATGCGCAACTTCCTCGTCGGGCGCTTCTTCGCGACGGACCAGGGCTTCCCCCGCAACGACGGCGTCGCCTACCAGATCGCCATCATGGCGGAACCTCGGCCGTCGAATGACGAGCCGCCCAAGACCCCGTTCCACACCTGGCGCGAGGTGGCGGAGACGACGCGCGAGCGAGGCTTGTCCAATGGCGATGGCTGGAAGCGCAGCAACGGCGAGTATCCGCGCCTCGGCATGCTCTCCCTCGCGCTGATCGGCCATGTGTTCAACGATCCGCGGGCGAAGGAGGCGTGGGAGTGGCTGGCCGCCTCCAACATGCCCTACACGCGGCTGACCGTCTTCCAGCGCTTCCCCTATCACACCGTCGCGCCGCCCGGCCTCGCGCGCGTGCCGGAGCAGGCGCCGCGCTGCGCCCCCTCGGCACGGCGCTAGCCGCGCTTCCCGCAACCAGGACCGGAGTTCCCCCCTCTTGGCTCTCTACCTCGTCACCGGCGGCTGCGGCTTCATCGGATCGCATCTCTGCGCGGCGCTCGCGGCGCGGGGCGATGCGGTGCGCGTGCTGGACGATCTCTCCACCGGCTCGCTCGACAACCTGCTGCCCGGCGCGGAGCTGTTGCGCGGCGATGTCGCGGACGCCGCGCTGGTGCGCGACGCGATGGCGGGCGTGGCCGGCTGCTTCCACCTGGCCGCCATCGCCTCGGTGGAGCGCGGCGTGCAGGACTGGCTCGGCACGCACCGGGCCAACCTGACGGGCACCATCGCCGTGCTGGACGCGGCGCGGGAGCGGCGCGTGCCGGTGGTCTATGCCTCCTCCGCCGCCGTCTATGGCGAGCAGGCGGTGCTGCCGATCGCCGAGGACGCGCCGAAGCGGCCGCTCTCGGCCTATGGCGCGGACAAGCTGGGCTGCGAGCAGCATGCGCTGGTTGCAGGCCATGTGCATGGCGTGCCGACCCTCGGCCTGCGTTTCTTCAACGTGTTCGGCCCCCGGCAGGACCCGCGCTCGCCCTATTCCGGCGTGATCTCGATCTTCTGCGACCGGCTCTCGCGCAACGAGCCGGTGACGGTGTTCGGCGATGGCGGGCAGACCCGCGACTTCGTCTTCGTCGCCGATGTCGTCGCCGCGCTGCTCGCGGGGCTCGACGCGGCCTCGACGGAGGCGCCGGTGCTGAATGTCTGCACCGGGCGCGCGACCTCGGTGGTGGAGCTCGCGCACGCCATCGCCGGCGCCTGTGGCCACGCGGCTGAGATCCGCCACGCGGCGCCGCGCGCCGGCGAGATCCGCCACTCGCTCGGCGACCCGGCACGCGCGCGGGCGCTGCTCGGCCTCGGCGAGCCGGTCGGGCTGCGGCCGGGGCTGGAGGCGGTGGTCGCCTGGCTGCGGCGCGG
>NZ_JBWXTD010000003.1:1801458-1806703 GCF_056682175.1 Falsiroseomonas sp. RANM36 | reverse complement strand
GGGGCGGGCGGCGCGCGGGGGCGGGGGGTCCCCCGGGGGCGGCGCCCCCCCGCCGCGGCGCTCGGATGCGCGCGCGGCGCGGCGTGGGCCGCGACGTCCTCGCGGACGAAGGGAGCATGGCGCGATGTGCGGCATAGTCGGGCTGTTCCATCCGCTCCGTCCGGCGACGCCGGAGGAAGGCATGCTGCGGCGGATGACCGCGGCAATCGCGCATCGCGGCCCGGACGGCGACGGCTTCCACGCCGAGCCGCATCTGGGCTTCGGGCATCTGCGCCTGTCCATCGTGGACCTCGCCGGCGGCGCGCAGCCGATGGCGACCGAGGACGGGGCGCTGGTCGTCTGCTTCAACGGCGAGATCTACAACTATGCCGCCCTGAAGACGGAGCTGGAGGCGGCAGGGCATCGCTTCCGCACGCGCTCCGACACGGAATCCATCCTGCATGGCTGGCGCGAATGGGGCCTCGGCCTGCTCGACCGCATGAAGGGCATGTTCGCCTTCGCGCTCTGGGACCGCGCGCGGGGCGAATTGCTGCTGGCGCGCGACCGGCTGGGCGAGAAGCCGGTGCTCTACGGCACGCTGCCGGACGGCACGCTGGCCTTCGGATCCGAGATGGCGGCGCTGCTGGCGCTGCCCGCTATGCCGCGGCGGCTGGACCATGCGGCGCTCGATGACTTCCTGGCGCTCGGCTACATCCCCGATCCGCAGAGCATCTACCAGGACATCAGGCGCCTGCCGGCCGGGCATTTCCTGCTGGTCCGCCGCGGCGAGCCGCTCGCGCTGGCGCCGCGGCGCTACTGGCAGGCGCCGCGCCAGGCGGTCGCCGCACCGGCCGATGCGCCGGCCGAGCTCGCGCGACGGCTGGACGCGGCGGTGCGCGCGCAGCTGATGTCGGACGTGCCGCTCGGCGCCTTCCTCTCTGGCGGCGTGGATTCCTCCGCGGTCGTCGCCTGCGCCGCGCGCGCGGTGACGGAGGCCGGCACGGGCCCGCTCGCCACCTTCACCATCGGCTTCGAGGGCAGCGAGGACGAGCGGCCGGCCGCCGCCGCACTCGCCGCGCGGCTCGGGCTCGCGGCGCATGCCGAAGCGGGCACGGTGGACTATGTCGCCGCGGCGCGCGAGCAGGCGAAGCTGTTCGGCGAGCCCTTCGGCGACCATTCCGCCGTGCCGACGCTGATGGTGTGCAGGCTGGCGCGCAAGCACGTGACCGTCGCGCTCTCGGGCGATGGCGGCGACGAGGTTTTTGCCGGCTATCGCCGCTACCGCTTCCACAAGATGGCGGAGGCGGCGCGGCGGATCTTCCCCGCGGGCGTGCGCCGGCAGGTGATCGGGCGTCTCGCCGCGGTCTATCCGAAGCTCGACCGCGCGCCGCGCTGGCTGCGCGCGAAATCCACGCTGACCGAGATCAGCCTGGACTCCGCCCTCGGCTACTACCGCACGGTCTGCAAGCTGCACGAGGAGCGCCGGCGCGGGCTGTATTCCGGTTCGTTGCGCGCTTCCGTGGCGGGCCATGATCCCGCCGCGCGGATCGTCGCGCTGATGGGCGAATGCGACCCGGACGACGCGCTGCTGCAGGCGCAATACGCCGACCTGCACAGCTACCTGCCGGGCGACATCCTGGTGAAGACGGACCGCATGGCGATGGCGGTCTCGCTGGAGCTGCGCCCGCCGATCCTGGACCACGAGCTGGTGGAGTTCGGGCTCTCGCTGCCGGCCGCGCTGAAGCTGAAGGACGGCTTCGGCAAGCATGTGCTGCGCAGCGCCATGGCGCCGCTACTGCCGCCCGACCTGCTCTGGGGCAAGAAGCGGGGCTTCGCCGACGACATCGCCGGCCAGTTCCGCACCCAGGCCGCGACGGTGCGCGCGCGACTGACGGGCGGCACGATGCTGGAAAGCGGCCTGTTCGACGCGGCGGCGCTCGGGCGCCTGGTGGATGAGCACGCGTCGGGGCGCTTCGACCATGCGCAGGCGATCTGGCAGTTGCTGGTGCTCGAGGGTTTCCTCGCGACGCATGGCGCCGCGCCGGCGCGGTCGATGGAAGCGGTGGCCTAGCGCCTCGCTTCCTTCCGTCCCCCACCGAAGGGGGGATGGAAATTGCTTGACACATTTGTCACCCACGCCTCACCCTGCCTCCAATTCTGTCAGTGGGAGGGACGGCCGTGGCTGTCATGGAGAAGACTCGCGTCACCGTGCGGCCGAGCGGAGCAGCGCTCGGCGCCGACATCATCGGCTTCGACCCCGCCGACTTCACCGCCGAGGATTTCGCCGCCGTGAAGCAGGCCCTGCTCGACCATCTCGTCATCCGCATCCGGGGCACGGACATCGACGACGCCGCCTTCGAGCGCTTCGGCGCACGTTTCGGCACGCTGAAGCCCTCGCCCGACTTCACCCGCTCGCGCCCGGTCTATCTGCAGGACGCGCCCTCCGTGACGATCATCTCCAACGTCACCGAGGACGGGAAGCCGATCGGCGAGCATGGCGATGGCGAGTTGAACTGGCATACCGACCTCGCCTTCACCGACGAACCCTCCGCACTGACCATGCTGCTGGCGCGGGAGGTGCCGCCGACAGGCGGGAACACCTCCTTTGCAAATATGTATGCCGCGGTGGACGCCCTGAAGCCGGAGACGCGGGCGCTTCTGGAACATCCCGGCGGCCGCAAGGAAGGCCTGAAGGCCAAGCATCAGGCCAGCCACAACGCCCAGGGCGGGGCCCGGCCGGGCTACAAGGATGTCGTGACCGACGACGTACGGGAGATGCCGGGGCCGATCCATCCGCTGCTGCGCACCCACCCCGAGACCGGCCGCAAGGCGCTGTTCCTCGGCCGCCGCTTCGGCGGCTACGTCCCCGGGCTGACGCTGGCGCGCAGCGAGGAACTGCTGGACGAATTGTGGTCGGTCGCGGCGCTGCCGAAGAACACCTGGACGCAGGAATGGCGCGTCGGCGACCTGATCATCTGGGACAATCGCTGCACCATGCATCGCCGCGACGCCTTCACCGGGCAGGGACGGCGGCGGATGCACCGGCTGACCACGCTCGGCGAACGGCCGGTCTGACGCCGTGTCGCGCAGTGCCGCGCAGCCGGCAGAGGTCGCAACGAAGCGGCCGGCGAGCCTGGCCGAGCGGGTGGAGGAACAGATCCGGCGCCTAATCGACCGCGGCGAATTCCCGCGCGACGTGCGCCTGCCCACCGAGTTCGAGCTCTGCCGCCGCTTCTCCGTCTCCCGCCCCATCGTGCGGCAGGCGCTGCAGGCACTGCGGGACGCCGGCTATGTCAGCTCCACGCGCGGCTCCGGCACGCTGGTGCTGCGCGGACCCGACCCCGGCGGGCTGCGCTTCCCGCTGATCCGCACCATCGCGGATGTCGAGCAGTATTTCGAGTATCGCGCGGCGCTGGAGAGCGAGATCGCCCGCCTCGCCGCGCAGCGGCGCACGCCGGAAGCGCTGGACGAGATCGAGGCGACGCTGGCCGAGCCGGAGGAGGTGCTGCAGATGGGCGCGCCGGAACTCGCGCGCGACGCCAACTTCCGCTTCCACCGCGCCGTCGCGCGGGCCAGCGGCAACGCCTTCCACGTCGCGACCATCGAGCAGTTGCCGAACGTCATCGGCCTCGGGCCGGTGGAGGTCCGCAACTTCGACGAGCGCGATCCGGCGGCCCGCGTCGCGCGCATCAATGCCGAGCACCGCTCGATCCTGGAGGCGATCCGCGCGCGCGATGCGGCGCGGGCCGGCGCCGAGATGGGCGCGCATATCAGTGCGGCGCGGCAGCATGTCTATCAGCGCCACCCGGCGCGGATCGTCCACGAATAGCAGCGCCGCAGGCGCGACAGGCAGGGAGGGAACGGCCATGGACACGACACGCAGAAGCGCACTGGCCGCGGGCGCGGCGCTGGCCGCTGCGGCGCTCGCGCGACCCGCGCTCGCGCAGACGCGGAAATTCGTCATCATGAGCCACGCCGTGCACCGCAACGTGTCCACCGGCGCGCGCGGCGGCGACAGCACTGCGGCCTGGCGCCAGCGCAACAACCTCGAGATCGAATGGCTGACATTCGGCGTGGAGGCGGTGCATGAGCGCCTCTACCGGGAGGCGCAGCTCTCCCAGGGCGGGGTGGACATGGCCTCCATCCTGGAACGCTATGGCGGCCCGCACATCGCGCCGCTGTTCGAGGACCTCCGCCCCTACATGGATGCGGCGCCGATCGAGAAGCTGGACGAGATCTCGCCCTCGATGCTCGCCGCGCACACCTATCGCGGCAAGCTCATCGGCATTCCCTTCCGCCATGCGACGCATGGCTTCTTCACCAACAACGTGATGGCGCGGGAACGCGGGCTGACCAAGGCGCCTGAGAGCTTCGAGGAGGTGATCGCCGCCGCCGACAAGCTGACCTACACGCGCGACGGCGCGCGCGTGGCGGGCTACGCGCTCTCGATGGACGATCCTTCCGCGCTGATGGACATCATCCGCGCGCATGGCGGCGACTTCATCACGCGCGACTACCGCTTCGTCGCCGACCAGCCGCAGGCCGTCGCCGCCATCGCGCTGGTGCGGGACTGGTATCGCCGCGGCGTGCTGCCGCGCAACGTGATGACCTTCAAGACGGAGGAGGTGATCACCGCCATGCAGCAGGGCCGCGCGGCGCTGACCAACCAGCCCTTCGGCCGCATCGTGAACTACAACGATCCCCGCGGCAGCCGCTTCCCCGGCGAGATCTCGGTCGCGAACATCCCGATGATGGAATCCGTCGCCGGGCGGAAGGGCGCGCTGGTGCCGGCCAAGACCTCGGTCTGGGCGATGGCGATCCCGAGCAACTCGCCGGACAAGCAGCGCGCCTGGTCGCTGATCCGCGAACTGGCCTCGGTGGAAAGCACGATCCGCGCCGCGGTGAACGGCAACGGGCCGGTGCGGATGTCCGCCTATGACGATCCGCGCGTGCGCGAACTGGCCCCTTACGCCGACCTGGAACGGCGGGTGCTGCCGACGGCGCAGCTCACCGTGCCCGGCTTCGACCAGGCCGGGCGGGCGATGGATATCTTCATGGAGGAAGTGCAGAAGGCGATGCTCGGCGCCGCCGAGCCGCAGGCGGCGATGAACGCGGCGAAGTCGCGGATCGATCCCCTGCTGCCTTCCTGACGCCGTGGCGCCTTCCGAGATGACGGCGGGCGCCCCCCCCCGCCCCCCCGCCCGGCCCCCCCCCCCAACCCCCCCGCGCCCCCCCCGCCCCCCCCCGCCCGAGGGCCCGCCCCCCC
>NZ_JBWXTD010000003.1:1795224-1801448 GCF_056682175.1 Falsiroseomonas sp. RANM36 | reverse complement strand
TCCGGGGCGGGGGGGCGCGGGCCGCCCGGCGGGGGCGGCGCCCCCCCCCTACCCCCCGGCGGCGCCTGCCCGGCGGCACGCGGCCGGGTGCTTCGCATTACGCGCTGCTGGCACCGGCGCAGATCCTGCTGGTTGGCATCATCCTGCTGCCCGCGATCTACGTGGCCTGGATGAGCCTGCAGAAGGTGAGCTTCGGCGCCGACCCGGTCTTCGTCGGCCTGGAGAACTACCGCGCCCTGCTGGCCGATTCCGTGTTCTGGCGCGCCGCGTGGAACACCTTCCTGGTCGTCAATGCCGTGGTCTATGGCGAGCTGCTGCTCGGCCTCGGCCTGGCGCTGCTCGTCTCCGGCTGGATGCCGTACCGCAAGATCGTCATCGCGCTGCTGATCGCGCCCTATGCGATCAACGAGGTCTCGGCGGTGGCCATGTGGCGCTTCGTGCTAGAACCGGACATCGGCATGGTGAACTGGGCGATGCTGCAGGTCGGCCTCGGACAGCTCGACTGGTCCGCCGATCCGGCCGATGCGCTGGTGCTGGCGGCGCTGCTCAGCATCTGGATCCACACCCCCTTCACCTTCCTGATCCTCTACGCCGCGCTGCAATCCGTGCCGCAGGAGATCAAGGAGGCCGCGACGGTGGATGGCGCGAAGGCGTGGCAGTCCTTCCGCCATGTCACCCTGCCCTTCATCCTGCCCGCCCTGCTGGTCGCGCTGGTGTTCCGCTACATCACGGCGATGCGCATCTTCTCCGAGATCTGGCTGCTGACCGAAGGCGGCCCGGCGCGCATGACGGAGGTGCTGGCGGTCTATCTGTATCGCGCGGCGTTCCGCTACCACGAATTCGGTCTCGCCTCCGCAACGGCCTTCGCGATGGTGCTGCTCTCGCTCGCCGTCGCGGCGCCCTACCTCTATGCGGCCTGGCTCAGGATGTTCCGCCATGCGTAGGCCGGGGCCGATCGGGCGCGCGCTCCGGCTCTCGGGCGCTGCGGCGGCGATCGCGTGGTCCATCTTCCCGATCGCGATGGTGGTGCTGTCCTCCTTCAAGCCGCAGCGCGAGATCTTCGCCATCCCGCCGCAGCTGATCTTCGCACCGACCCTCGACAATTACCGGCGGCTGCTGACGGAATGGCCGGCCTTCTTCCCGAACATGCTCAACAGCCTGATCGTGACCACGGGCGCGACGCTGCTGACGGTGCTCTGCGCGACGCTCGCGGGCTATGTCTATGCGCGCTTCCGCGGGCGGATCCTGGCGCTATCGGCCTTCTTCATGGTGCTGGTGCGCATGCTGCCGCCCATCGTGGTGACGCTGCCGCTGTTCCCCTTCTTTTCCTGGCTGCAGGTGAACGACACGCATGGTGTGCTGATCGTGCTCTACGCCGCCTTCTTCGTGAGCCTCGCCACCTGGATCATGCGCGCCTTCATCGACCAGGTGCCGCGGGAGCTGGAGGAAGCGGCGCTGGTGGACGGCGCCGGGCTGTTCCAGGTGCTGCGCATGGTGGTGCTGCCGCTGGTGGTGAACGGCGTGGTCGCGGCCTCGCTCTTCGTGATCGTCTATGCCTGGAACGAGTTCATCTTCGCGCTGGTCTTCACCACGCGCATCGCCCGCACCACGCCCCTGGTGATGAGCGAGATGCTGAGCACGACGGATGGCGTGGACTGGGGCGTGCTGTTCGCGGCCGCGACGGTGCAGCTCGCACCGATCCTCGCCTTCATCCTCGCGGCGCAGCGCTACGTGATCGCGGGGCTGACCGCCGGCGCGGTGAAGGGCTGAAGCCCGGGCGCGCGCCCGGATGATGTCGCCGCGCACCGCGCCCGTCATCGGGTCGCATCCGAAGGCGGCGGCGTCCATGTCGAGCCGCGCCTCGGCACCGGCCATCGGCACTTGGCCATCCCGGAACGCGCGGGTCGGTCGGCGGCGGGCGGCGCGGACCACACCGCGACGAACACGCCCGACGAGTTGCGCGACAGGCATGGGACAGCGCCCTGGCGCGCCACGGACGGCATCGGCCCCTGACAGGACGCCATGCGAGCCGGTTCTTGCGCGCCGGCACTCGCTTTGCGGCCGATCATGTATTATGCCCGGTCGCGAGCGAGGCAATACGGAGCGGAGCGTGCGCGCGGTCGCGGTCGGTTTCCCGAAATCCGGCACCAGCACCATCTACGAGGCACTGCTCCACGCGGGCTTGCGCAGCGTGCATTGGACGCATCACGGCCAGCCGATCGGCAAGCTCGTCTATGACGGCTGGTTCGAGGAGGGCGATCCCTTCGCGCGGCTGCAGGATGTGGATGCCATCACCCAGATGGACTACTGCAAGCCGGCGAAGAAGCTGAACTACTGGCCGAACCTAGACCTGGCGCTGCTGGTGGCGATCCGTGAGCGGCACCCGGACTGCCTGCTGATCCTGAACACGCGCCCGGCCGAAGGCATCGCCAGCAGCATCGAGCGCTGGGGCGACATGCAGCACCGCATCGCCTCCCAGTACATCCCGGGCTTGCCGGCCGGGCGCGGGCGGACGCGCGCCGAACTGGTGCGCTGGATCGAGGGGCATTTCAACGCCGTCCGCGCGACCTTCCGCGACGATCCCGCCTTCCTCGAGCTCGACATCACCGCGCCGGACGCGGCGGATCGGTTGGGGGCTTCGCTCGGCATCCCGATCACCTGGTGGGGCCAGGCCAACACGAACCCCAAGCGCGAGCCGGAAAGCGGCCTTGCCGGCCTGGTCAAGCCGGCGCTGCGCCGCGCCCTGGCCCGCTTCCGCTGATCGGGCGCGAGACGCTCAGCCCTTCCACACCACGTTCGGGAAGCGGTGCTGCATGGAGAACTCGTACACCGCCCGGCACTTGTAGTAGCTGTTCGGGTAGAACAGCGTGCGCGTCCCCGCGAGCGCGCCCGAGACGCCGACATGCAGGCGGTCGGTATGCACCTCGTCGCAGGATTGCAGCGTGCGGATCATCGCCCGCGCCGCGTGGAAGGCGAGCGCGGGAGGCGCGACGCCGTATTCGAAGACCTGCGAGAGATCCACGTTGTCGGGCGGGATCGGCATCCCGCCGGCCTCGCCGTCGCGCCGGAAGCAGTGCAGCGTGCCGCCGGGCGCGCGCGCGGCCAGCCACGCCGCCTCCGGCCCCGGTCGGAGATAGCGCTTCACCGCGGCGAAGCCGGCATGCGGACGGTCCCGCAGCACCTGCTTCAGCACGAAGTCCCACAGCATCGCCGGGGCCGAGAAGGGATCGCGCCCGCTCATCAGGCGCTCGACGTCCAGGCTGAAGGCCATGTCGTCCATCAGCAGCGTCTGGTAGCGCCCGCCGCGGGAGGCGACATGCTCGTAGGACACGCGCTCCCGGCAGATCACGGTGACGTTGCTGCCGAATTCCTCGAGCAGCGGGTCCACGTCCTTGACGGTGTGCGGCAGGATGGTGAGGTGCTTCGCCTGGCGGTGGACGGCACGGACGGTGCGCGCGGCATGGGTGTCCGGCCCGACCAGGTTGCCCCCGCCGCCATAGAACACGATGCGCCCCTGCGCATCGAGCCGGCTGCGCGGCGGCGTCCTGTAGGAAAGGCCAACGGCATCCATGCGGTGATAGGTGCCGGCGGCGATCACGCTGTCGCCCGCATTGCCCGGGTTGGGCAGGTAGATGACCTCCTGCCCGCGGAACTGCGACAGGTAGTCCGCGATCTCCGATGCCATCTGTCGCCCGTATCCGCTTTCGTGAACTCGGTTGCCGCGGCCCGCCACGCAGGATGCCGCGCCACGCGCCGCGGCAGGCGGCGGACCGCGCGACGCCGCGCGATCAACCCATCCAGGTGACGTTGGGGAAGCGTTCTCTCATCGAGAACTCGTAGATTACCTTGCACTTAAAGTAATTGTTCGGGAAGAACAAGGTGCGCTTCTGCAGAAGGCCCGCCAGGATCGCGATCTGCAGACGATCGGTCCGGATCTCGTCGAAGCGCGACAGCAGGTCCAGCATGGTCCGCGCGGCGCGGAAGGCGACCGGCGCGGGTGCCACGCCGAAGGTCAGCTGCGCCGGGAGGTCGATGTTGTCGGGCGGGATCGCGATGCCCGTTGCCTCGTCATCGCCACGGAAGCAGTTCAGCACACCGCCGGGCGGACGCGCCATGAGGTCGGCGACGAGCGGGCCGGGGTTCAGGAAGCGCCGGAGATCCGCCAGCCCTGCCCTGGCATTGTCGTGCAGCAGGCTGGCGAGCAGGACGTCCGCGAGGGCGGAGGGCGACTCCGCACGCTCCTCGTCATGCGGCAGTTGCGCGACGTCCAGGCTGAAGGCCACGTCGTCCATCAGCAGCGTCTCGTAGCGGCGCGGCAGGCTGCTGATGTAGTCGAAGGTCATCGGCTCGCGCGCGACGACCGTCACGTTGCTGCCGAACTCGCCGAGCAGATCCTCCATCTCCCGGATGGTGTGCGGCAGGATCGTGAGGTGCTTGGCGGTGCGGTGCAGGTGCCGCAGCAGGCGCCGGGCTTCCCGGTGGTGCCCGTCGAGCACGCCGCCCCCACCATAGAGGACGAACTGCCCGGCCGCGTCGATGCGGCGTGTGCGCGGGGTACGGCAGCGCGCCCGGACGCGATCGAGCGCCTGATAGGTCGCGGCCGCCTTCAGACTGTTGCGGGCCCGCCCCGGGCTGGTGAAGAACAGCACGTCGCGGCCGGTGAACTGCCCGAGATATGTGTGGATGCTTGCCATCATGTCGGAACCGCGGGCACTCCGTTCACCGTGAAGTCTCATTCGTCGTGGATATTATCAACTTTTACGCCCATCGGTGGAAGCCGGCCAGCAGTTGCTTTTTCTGCAATGGCCCCGACCATCGATAGCACCCAACGCCACCCACACAACCATCCATCGGCGGTCGCCGCCAGCCGTGGCGATCCACGGTCGGCTCAGCGTGTCCCCGCCGGCCCGTCTCCATCGATCAGCGCCGCATATGCCCGGAACATGATTTCCTGATCGTAATCGCGCGCCGCCTTCTCCCGGTTGAGCCGCCCGAGACGATGCCGGAGCGCCGCGTCCTCGACCAGCGGGCGCAGCGCCGCGGCGAGCGCCGCGTGGTCGCGCCCAGCGATCTGCGGCGCGGCCTCCGGCGGCAGCATCACCCGCACATCGCCGACATCGGTCGCCGCCACGGCGATGCCGCTGGCCATCGCCTCCATCACCGAGAAGGGCATCTGCTCGGTGTCGGAGGACAGGGCGAAGAGATCCATCGCGCGGTAGGCGGCGGCCGGGTCCGGGACATGGCCGGCAAAGCGGGTCCGGTCGCCAAGCCCGAGCTCGTGGACGAGCCCTTCCAGCATCGCCCTTTCCGGCCCGTCGCCGATCAGCACCAGGCGGAAGGCCAGGCCCTGGTCGCGCAGCAGCGCCACGGCCCGCAACAGCCGCGCCAGGTTC
This sequence comes from Falsiroseomonas sp. RANM36, assembly GCF_056682175.1. Lineage (NCBI taxonomy): Bacteria > Pseudomonadati > Pseudomonadota > Alphaproteobacteria > Acetobacterales > Roseomonadaceae > Falsiroseomonas > Falsiroseomonas sp. RANM36. The sequence continues at coordinate 1,796,055 of NZ_JBWXTD010000003.1, read as the reverse complement.
TTCTCGGCCCGCAGCGCCGCGACGGTGCCGATGAGCGGCCCCTCACCCGGCACGGCGAGGTCGGCCGGCGGCCCGTCGGGCCGGAAGCGGGCCAGGTCCAGCCCGTTCGGGATGTGGTGCAGCCGCGCCTCCGGCAGGCGCCACGCTTCGCGCGCGGCGCGCAGCAGCACGGTCGAGGGCAGCGCCAACTCGCTCCGGCGCAGCACGAGGCGCCGCGTCAGCACGCGCCGCGGCTTCTGGCCCGCGGCCTCATCCGGCCCGAAGCCGTCCTCGGTGTGCAGGTGCCGCAGGCGTGGCGGCAGCAGGTTGGCGATCGCCCATTCGATGCTGCCCCAGTTGCTGGTCACCAGGGCCGACGGCCGCAGCCGGCGGATGATGCCGCGCGCCGTCAGCGCGGCGCGCAGCGGATCGAGGCCGCGCGCCACCGGGCGGGCGAGCAGGGCGAAGGGCACCTCCGGCCGCAGCCGCTCAGCGCAGCCGGTGTCGCCATCGAGCGCGACGATCGCATGCCGCCAGCGGGGCCCGAAGCGGTTGGCGAGCGCGCAGAACCGGACCTGGGCGCCGCCCACGGCGAAGCTCGGGAAGACGCTCAGCACCAGCGGCGCGTCGCCGGGGGGCAGCGGCAGGTCGGCGGGGGCCGTCACCGGCGCTGCCGCGCCGGCAGTTCCGCCAGCCCGAGGGCGGCGACCCGGCGGGCATTGCCTTCCCAGGTCAGGTCGCGCCGCAGCACCTCGGCCCGCGCCGCGGCGCCGCGCCGCGCGCGCCGCGCCGGGGCGGGCGCCACCCGCCGCACCCCCTCCCCCCTAGCGCCCGGGGGGGCGGGGGGGGGCC
>NZ_JBWXTD010000003.1:1790891-1795124 GCF_056682175.1 Falsiroseomonas sp. RANM36 | reverse complement strand
CCGGCCCGCCGGTGGGGGGGGACCGGGGGGGCTTTGCCTTCCCTGGTCTGGGCGCGCCGCTGCACCGCGGCCCGCGCGGGGGCGCCGCGCCGCGCGCGCAGCGCCGGGTCGGTCGCCAGCCGCAGCACCGCGTCCCACATGGCGCCGGGGCGGGCGGGGTCGAACAGCAGAGCCGTCGCCTCATGCGCCAGCACCTCGCGCAGGTTGGGCTGGTCGGGCGCGACGATCGCCCGGCCCGCCGCCATGTATTCGAAGACCTTGAGCGGCGAGGCATAGGGCACGGCCGCCGGCTGCAGCGCGATGTCGAAGCTGGCGAGCAGGTCCGGCACCTGCTCGCGCGGCGCCAGCCCGGTGAAGGTCACGCGGTCGGCGATGCCGAGTTCGGCGGCGAGCTTCTCGAGACCCGGCCGCGCCGGGCCGTCGCCCACCATCAGCAGGGCGAGGCGCGGCTCCCCCTGCCAGGCGGCGATGGCGCGCACGACCTGGTCGAGCCCGTGCCAGTCGCGCACGAAGCCGATGAAGCCGAGCGTCAGCGACGCCGCGGGCGTTGCGGGCGGCGCTGCCGGTTCTGGGAATTCCTCGAGATGGATGCCGTTCGGGATCACGATGATGCGATCGGGCGGAACCTCGGCGGCCGCGACATGGCCGGCCAGCACCTCCGTCACCGGCAGGACGCGGTCGGCGCGACGCCAGACGAAAGCCTCGCTCCAGCGGGCGAGGCGACGCAGGCGCAGATTGCCGAAGCGCGCCCGCTCCTCCGCGAGCGGCGCATTGACCTCGACCAGGAAGGGCAGGCCGAGGCGGCGCGCCAGCACGGCGCCCGAGACGTAGAACAGGTTGTACCGCTCATAGATCACGTCCGGGCGGAACTCGCGCGCCGCGCGCGCCAGGCGGAGATAGGCGGGCAGGCTGTAGGCCAGCTCGGCCAGCTCCGCGGCGAAGGGCGGCAATGCGCGGCGCAGCCCTGAAAAGAACCGGCTCTCGCCGCCGAGCTCCGCGCGGTCGAAGGCAGCCGGTCCGACCACGCGCACCTCGTGCCCTTCGCCCCGCAGCGCATCCACCAGGGCCTGCAGATGCACGCCCTGCCCGTCGCGCGACTGGATGCGATGGCTGTAGAGGATGCGCAGGGCGCGCGGGCCCGTCTGGCCGCTCACGCTTCCTCGCCGGTCACGCTTCGTACACCCCGTGCCCCTCGCGACACATTGCACTGTGATTGCTCTATCTTGGCCCGGAAGGGCTGGGAAGCTTCGCGCCGTGAATTTCCCAAGATCGGCGATTGCGGGCGCCTTCGCGCGCTTGCGTTCCCGGCGCCCTTCCGGCAGGGGTGGGCCGTCCGATCGCGCGCTACGCGGCGCAAGGACCGTGATCCCGGTCACGCGACTTGCCTCAGGTGCATGGACGAAATGGCCGATTTCGTCTAGAGGTAGTGACAGTGTCTCAATCTGCGCCCCTTGCCGAGCCTCCTGCCGCGCCGATGCGCGCCGAGTCCCAGTCCGGCTGGCCGGCTGCCATCGCCCTGCTGCTGGCAGGCGTCGTCGCGCTCGGCCTGCTGTTCGCGCGCGAGATCGCCGCGGCGGTGCATATCTGGGAGACCAACGAGGCGTACAACCACTGCTGGCTGGTCGCGCCGATCGCCGCCTGGCTGGCCTGGAGCCGTCGCCAGAGGCTGGTCGGCCTGCAGCCTGCGCCGACCCCCCTCTTCGCCCTTCTCGCCCTGCCGATCGGGGCAGCCTGGCTCGTGGCGGAGCGTCTCGGCATCATGGAGGGGCGCCAGCTCACCGCGCTGTCGCTGGTGCTGGTCTTCGTGCTGACGGTGCTCGGCTGGCGCATCACGCGGGCCATGGCGGCGCCGCTGCTCTACCTGTTCTTCCTGGTGCCCTTCGGCGCCTTCACCGTGCCGCTGCTGCAGCAGATCACGACCTGGTTCATCGATGTCGGCCTCGACCTGGCCGGGATCCCGCACTACGTGGACGACCTGATCATCGAGACGCCGGCGGGCACCTTCCTGGTCGCCGAAGCCTGCGCCGGCCTGCGCTTCCTGATCGCGGCGCTGGCCTTCGGCGCCCTCTATGCGCTGGTCATGTTCCGCAGCCCCGGCCGCCGGCTGGCCGTGTTCGCGCTGGCGATCGTCGTGCCGGTGGTGGCCAATGGCCTGCGCGCGCTCGGCATCGTCGTGCTCGGCAGCGTGCTGGGCAGCGCCGAGGCGGCGGCGGCGGACCACATCGTCTATGGCTGGGTGTTCTTCTCCATCATCATGCTGCTGCTGATCGTGGCCGGCCTGCCCTTCCGCGAGGACCATCGGCCGGAGCCGGCGAAGCCCGCGCCGGTCGTCGCGATGCGCGCGCCGCGCATGGTCATGCTGGCCGCGGCCGCGCTGCTCGCGGGCGGCTTGGCCTCCGCGGCGCCGGCGGCGAGCATCGTGCTGCAGCAGGCCGGCGCCCGCGCGCCGGAGCGTCTCGCCGTACCCCTGCCGGCCATCGAGGGCTGCGACGTCTCGGCCGACGGGGCGAGCCTCCTCTGCGACGATCTGACGGTGCGCGCGGAGGCGGTGGTCTTCCCCGCGCAGGCGACCTGGAACGTCGTCGCCGCGGAACGGGCGCGCGCGGCGGGGCTCGATGACCAGGATGTGCTCTTCAGCGTGGCCGTGCCCAATGGCGGCACCTGGCGCGCAAGGCAGTCGCGCGAGAGGTTCCAGACCGTTGCGATCGGCCTCTGGCTCAATGCGCGGCCGGCCGGCGGCGGGATCCGCAGCCGGGCGGAGCAGGCCTGGAACAGCCTCGGCGGCGGGCATGGCCTGCCGGTGCTCATCGCCGTCACCATCGCGCCGCGGGAGACCCAGGGCGCGGTGCTGCACGGGCCGCGCCAGCGCGCCCTGCTGCAGGCCCTGCTGACCGCCCAGGGGCAGCAGATCGCCGCGGGCGCTGCCGCCTTGTCCGGCCGCAACCGGGCGCCGGCCTCCGAGCTCGTCTGGCCCGGCACCACCCGCATCCGCGGCTGACGCCGGATCGGATCGGCGCGCGGCGCCGCCACCGCCAACCCGCCGCGAAACCTGTCGTCTCACGCCCCGCGGCGCGACCCGCGAAAGCGCGTTCCGGTCGGGGCGGAGTCCCGCCGCCCAGGGTGATGCGGATCAAGGCGGCCCGCCCGGCGGGGCGTAGAGTGGCGCCATCGCGACCGAGGAGGAAGGTCATGGCCATACGGGATATCCTGGTTCACCTCGATGCCACGCCGCACGCGGCGGCGCGGCTCGACCTGGCGGCGCAACTGGCGCGGCGACTGCAGGCGCATCTCACCGGCCTGTTCGTGCTCGACATTCCCATCCCGGCTTTCGCCGGCGGGGAAGTGGCCGGCGCGGCGGCGGTGGCGGACCTGATCGAGGCCATGCGCGCCAGCGGCCTGCAGGACGCGGCGAAGGCCGAGGCGGCGTTCGCCGAGACGCTCCGGCGCGAGGCGCTGGCGGGAGAGTGGCGCTTCGCGGAAGGCATCACCGCCGGCCAGATCGCCCTGCATGGGCGCTACGCCGATCTCGTCGTCGTCGGCCAGGCGGCGCCGGAGGACGGCGTGGCCGGCAGCGCCGCGGTCGAGGCGGCGCTGTTCCAGACCGGCCGCCCCGTGCTGGCGGTGCCGCATGCCGGGCTTCCCGCAGGCGTCGGCAAGCGCGTGCTGGTGGGGTGGAATGCCAGCCGGGAAGCCTCCCGCGCGCTGCATGACGCCTTGCCGCTGATGGCGGGGGCGGAGAGCGTCACGGTGCTGACGATCAATGCCGAGGCCGGCGGCGGCGACCATGGCGAGGAGCCGGGCGCGGACATCGCGCGGCACCTGGCGCGGCATGGGCTGAAGGTGACCGTCCGCCGCATCGTCGGCGCCGAGATCAGCGCCGGCGACATGCTGTTGAACGAGGCCACCGATCTCGGCGCCGACCTACTGGTGATGGGCGGCTACGGCCATTCGCGCTTCCGCGAGTTCATCATGGGCGGCGCCACGCGCACCCTGCTGGGCCAGATGACCGTCCCGGTGCTGATGTCGCACTGACGCCGAGCGGACGAAGGCTTCACCTTCGTCCGCCTCAAACGCCGGGCGCCGCCCCCGCGCTATGCGGGGGCGATGCCGTCCAGATGCGCGGCGATGTCGGCCGGCGCCAGCTTGGTGAGGTCCTTGTCGAGCGTGGCGCGCCGGGACGCCCCCGCGGGGCCGCCCCGTTCCGCCCGCCGGTCGGCGGGGAGGGCCCGCGGG
>NZ_JBWXTD010000003.1:1778786-1790791 GCF_056682175.1 Falsiroseomonas sp. RANM36 | reverse complement strand
CCCCTCCCGCCGGGGGGGGGGGCCTGTCGGGGGGGGCGCCCCGCGCCCCCTTTCGCTGTACGGCCGGCGCCGCGAAGGCGACCGCCGGCTTCGGTCAAGGCCCGCTGCGCGACACCGTCTCGCCTGGCGTTTTCGCGTGACGGCTGGCGGAAATGACTGTTAACTGATTTCCGATTAAATCTACTATTGCATTGCACAATAAGAGAAAATGCGGCCCAGCCGAAACTTGCACGGCGCCGCCCGGCCGCGTAGATGCCCCGCTGCTGAGCTCGCCAAGGAGGAATGGGGCATGGCCGAAGCCGCCACCCGCAAGCCGCGCGGCAAGGGCGCGAAGGAACCGGCGATGGGCCGGGCGGAACTGCTCCGCGCCTATCGCGACATGCTGCTGATCCGCCGCTTCGAGGAGAAGGCGGGCCAGCTTTACGGCATGGGCCTGATCGGCGGCTTCTGCCACCTCTATATCGGGCAGGAAGCGGTGGTGGTCGGGCTGACCATGTGCACCAAGCCCGGCGACCAGGTCATCACCTCCTACCGCGACCACGGGCACATGCTGGCCACGGGCATGGAGGCCCGCGGCGTCATGGCGGAGCTGACCGGGCGCATCGGCGGCTACTCCAAGGGCAAGGGCGGCTCGATGCACATGTTCAGCCGCGAGAAGGGATTCTACGGCGGCCATGGCATCGTCGGCGCGCAGGTGCCGCTCGGCGCCGGCCTCGCCTTCGCGAACTGGTACCGCGGCAACGACAACGTCGCGATGACCTATTTCGGCGAGGGCGCCTCCAACCAGGGGCAGGTCTATGAGAGCCTGAACCTCGCGGCGTTGTTCAAGCTGCCGGTCATCTTCGTGATCGAGAACAACAAATACGGCATGGGCACCAGCGTGGAGCGCGCCTCCGCCTCCAAGGACCTGTCGAAGAACGGCTCCCCCTGGGGCATCCCCGGCGAGCAGGTGAACGGCATGGACGTGATCGCCGTGAAGGAAGCCGGCGAGCGCGCCGTGGCGCATTGCCGCGCCGGCAACGGCCCGTACCTGCTGGAGATGAAGACCTATCGCTACCGCGGCCACTCCATGTCCGACCCGGCGAAATACCGCACGCGGGAGGAAGTGCAGAAGATGCGGGAGCAGAACGACTGCATCGAGACCGCGCGCAAGCTGCTGCTGGAATCCTACGGCGTCGCCGAGGCCGAGCTGAAGGTGATCGATGACGAGGTGAAGGCCATCGTGCAGGACAGCGCCGACTTCGCGCAGACCTCGCCCGAGCCCGACGAGAGCGAGCTCTTCACGGACATCCTGATCGAGGCGCGCTGAGATGACCCAGATCCTGATGCCCGCGCTGTCGCCCACCATGACCGAGGGCAAGCTCGCCCGCTGGCTGAAGAAGGAAGGCGACGCCGTGAAGGCCGGCGACGTGATCGCCGAGATCGAGACGGACAAGGCGACGATGGAGGTCGAGGCGGTGGACGAGGGCACGCTCACCGCGATCCTGGTGCCGGAGGGCACGGAGGCGGTGGCGGTGAACACGCCGATCGCCGAGCTGAACGGCGGCGCCGGCGCGAAGCCCGCTCCGGCGCCCGTGGCGGCGCCCCCCCCCGCCCCCCCCCCCCCCCCCCCCCCCCCCCCCCCCCCCGGCCCCCCCCCCCCCCCCCCCCCCCCCCCCCCCCCCCCCCCGGGGGCGCCGAAGCGGCGAGGCTCAGCGCCAAGTCCGGGGCGCCCGCAAGGACGCGAAGCGGCCTTGTGGGGAGCTAGTTCATCACCACCCGCTCATAGGCCTCCTGGATGGCGCGGAAGAACTGCGCCTGCGGCATCGGGCGCGCGCCGGCGGCGAGCTGCTCGGGGCCGACATCGCGGAACAGGCGGTTCCAGGTCTGCTGGTCCAGATGCTGGCGCACATGCTGCGCGTCGATGCCCGGCAGCCAGTTGAAGCGGCGCACGATGCCCTCGGCCTGCACCTGCGGGCTGGTCGCGAGCTCGATGAACTTGCGCGCGAGATCCGCATGCGCGGCCTTGTCGGGGATCACGTAGTACATCGGCTGGCCGGGCAGGCCGCTGGCCGGCAGCACCAGGCGCATGTTGGGGTTCAGGCGCCCTTCCGCCTGCCAGGTGTAGAACATGTCCATCCACACCGGGCCCATGTCGATCTCGCCGCGGTTCAGCGCATCCAGCGTGCCGGCATTGCCGGGCGTGATCGTGACGTTGCGGTTGAACTCGCGCAGGCGCTGCAGCGCGGGCGTCAGCGCGGCCACCGTCTCAGCGTCGTACGGGCCCTCGATCAGGCGCTTCTGGTCCGGCCCGAAGGCATAGGCCCAGCCGAAGACGAAGCCCACGCCGGACATGCCGCCGCGGATGCCGTTGTAGCCGAAGCGGCGGGGATTCTGCTTCGCCCATTCCTCCAGCGCCTGGAAGCTGGTCGGCGGGTTCTGCACGCGCGCCGGGTTGTAGGCGATGGCGACCTGGCTGTTGAACATCGGCATGACGTAGCCGTCCACGTTCTGGCCGAGCGCGTTGCGCGTCACCGCGCTGGTCGCCAGGTTCCCGGTGTTCGCCTGGTCCCGATAACGCGAGAGCAGCCCCTCGCTCACCATCCGCCCGGCCATCGCCTGGTGGACCACGGCGACGTCCACATCCACGGATTGCGCGCTGGCGCGGCGCTGCGCCTCCAGCCTTTCCCAGATGCGCTGGCTGCCGGCGTCGCCCGGCCCGGTGCCGACGGCGCGCACCGTCACGCCCGGGTTCTGGCGGGTGAACATCGGGCCGAGATAGTCGGTGATGTAGTCCACCATGTTCTGGTCGCCGGCGGTCATCACGTTGAGCGTGACGCGCTGCTGCGCGGCAGCGGGCAAGGCGGCCGCGATGGCGGCGGATGCGAGAAGCAGGGAACGACGGTTCATCTGGCCTTCCTCCTGTGCGCGATGACCGGGCCGGTTCCTATCCGGCCTCGGCGTAGTCCCGATGACGCTGCGGTGACGCGGGCATGTCAGGGAAGCGATGCGCGGCTTCGTCCGGAACGCCCAGCCGCACGGCCGCGCCAGGCGCGATGCGCTGCGGCACGTCCGCCAGCGCCTCCTCGGCGCCGATGCGGATCGCGGCGCGCCAGCGCCCGCCGGCATAGGCGCAATGCGCCACCCTGCCCTCGAAGACCGGGCCGTCCAGCGTTTCGTCCGCGCCCAGCAGCCGCGCTTCCTCCGGCCGGAACATCACCACGCCGCCATCGAGTCGCAGGCGGTTGGTCGCGCCGAGGAAGTCGGCGACATAGGCGTTGGCCGGCCTGTGCCACAGCTCCTCCGGTGGCCCGGCCTGGGCGATGCGGCCCTCCTCCAGCACCACGATCCGGTCGGCGAGGATCATCGCCTCCTCCCGGTCGTGGGTGACGTGGATGGCGGTGATGCCCAGCGCCTGCTGCAGCGCGCGCAGCTCGTGCCGCACGCCTTCGCGCACGCGGGCATCGAGGTTCGACATCGGCTCGTCCAGCAGCAGGATCTCGGGATCCACCGCCAGCGCGCGCCCCATGGCCACGCGCTGCCGCTGCCCGCCCGAGAGCTGCGCCGGCAGGCGGGCGCCGAGGCCCTCCAGCCGGAGCAGGCGCAGCATCTCCTCGACGCGCGCGGCGATGCGCGCCTTGTCCCAGCCGCGGACGGCCAGCCCGTAGCCGATGGTCTTCGCCACCGACATGTGCGGCCAGAGCGCGTAGGACTGGAACACCATCGCCGCGCCGCGCTTCTCCGGCGGCGCCTGGGTGATGTCCCGCCCGCCCGCCAGGATGCGTCCGGCGCTCGGCTGCACGAAGCCCGCGATGGCGCGCAGCAGGGTGGTCTTGCCGCAGCCGGAAGGGCCGAGCAGCGCCACGAACTCGCCGGCCCCGACCGTCAGCGAGACCTCATGCAGCACCTGCGTCCGGCCGTAGCCGACGGCAAGCCGTTCGATGCCGAGCGTGACGCCGCGTGGTTGCGTGTCCATCCCGCGCCCGAGGCTAGTCCGCGATCGCGGCGGGCGGAAGCGAGATCACCGGAGCGCGGAAGGCGCCTTGGACGGAAAGCCGGGAGCATGAGTCGAGCCCAGTATGCACAAAAATAGAAAAATCTACCAAATACATATGAGATACTGGCGCTCCACGACAAGAATTTCTACGTTGATGCCTGCAACGCCCGTGAAAGTCCGCGCATGCAGACCCGCCGCTCCCTTCTCGGCGCCACCCTCGGCGCCCCGCTGGCCATCCCGGCCGCCCGTGCCGCCGCATCCAGCCGGCCGATCCGCTGGATCGTCGGCTTTCCGCCCGGTGCCGGCCCGGACCTGCTGACCCGCCTGCTGGTGCCGCTGCTCGAGCCCGCGCTCGGCCAGCCCATCGTCGTCGAGAACCGCCCCGGCGCGGCGGGCAATCTGGCGGCGGCGATGCTGGCGCGCGCCGCGCCGGATGGCGCCACCTTCGGCACGCTCTTCGCCGCAAACCTGGCGGTGAACCGCCATCTCTACCCGTCGCTTGGCTACGACCCGGCGAAGGACTTCACCCTGCTCAGCGAATTCGCGCGCTTCCCCGGCGTCATCCTGGCGCATCCCTCGGTGCCCGTGGCGACGCTGCCGGAGCTCGCCGCGTGGATCCAGGAACAGCCCCGGCCGCCGCTCTGGGGCACGCCTGGCGCGGGCGTCATCCCCCACCTCGCGACCGAGCTGCTGCTGCGGCGCCTCGCGGTGAATGCCGAGCTGATCCACTACCGCGGCAGCACCGACAGCCTGCTCGACCTGGCCGCGGGACGCGTGCCGCTCGCCGCCGACGGCTTCCCCACCGGGCTGCCGGCCGTCCGCGACGGGCGGGCAAGGGCGATCGCGATGACCGGCGCCGCCCGCTCGCCGCTCGCGCCCGAACTGCCGGCGGTCGCCGAGATGCTGCCGGGCTTCGAGGCGGCGTCCTGGATCGCCGCCGCCGCCCCTGCCGGCCTGCCCCCGGCGCTCGCCGGTCGGGTCGAGGCCGCGGTCGCGGCGGCCTGCGCCGATCCGGCGCTGCGCGTGCGCTTCGCCGGCCTCGGCGTCGAGGCGATCGGCGCGGGGTCGCAGGCCCTCCTTGCCCGGGCGGCGGCGGAGGACGCACGCTGGGGCGAGGTCATCCGCGTTGCGGGCATCCGCGTCGAGTAGCCGCCCCCTCGCCCCGCCGCGCCGGGCGGACTAAACCTCCGCCCCATGCGCTACATCTCCACCCGCGGCGAGGCTCCCGCCCGCGACTTCGAAGGCGTCCTGCTCGCCGGCCTGGCCGAGGACGGGGGCCTCTTCGTGCCCGAGACCTGGCCGGTCCTGACCAGCGCCGAATGGCGCAAGCTGCGTGGGCTGCCCTATCCGGAACTCGCCGCCCGCGTCCTGGCGCTGTTCACCGGCGGCCAGCCGGGGGAGGCGGCGCTGCGCCCGCTGCTGGCGCAGGCCTATGCCGGCTTCGGCCACCGCGCCATCTGCCCGCTGGTCCAGCTCGACACCCGGATCTTCGCGCTGGAGCTGTTCCACGGCCCGACGCTCGCCTTCAAGGACATGGCGATGCAAGCGCTCGGCCTGCTGTTCGACACCACCCTGGCCCGCCGGGGAGAGCGGGTGACGATCGTCGGCGCAACCTCGGGCGACACCGGCTCGGCCGCCATCGAGGCCTGCCGCGACCGCGACGCCGTGGACATCGTGATCCTCCACCCCGAGGGCCGCACCAGCGAGGTGCAGCGGCGGCAGATGACCACGGTGCTGTCGCCCAATGTCGCCAACCTTGCGATCGCGGGCAGCTTCGACGATTGCCAGGACCTGGTGAAGGCGATGTTCGCCGACGCGCCCTTCCGCGAGGAGATGCGGCTCGGCGCGGTGAATTCCATCAACTGGGCGCGCGTGGCGCTGCAGATCCCCTACTACGTCGCCGCCGCGCTGGCGCTCGGCGCGCCGGACCGCGAGGTGTCCTTCGCCGTGCCGACCGGCAATTTCGGCAACGTCCTCGCCGCCTGGGCGGCGCGGCGGATGGGGCTGCCGATCGCCCAGCTCATCGTCGGCTCCAACCGCAACGACATCCTGACGCGCTTCCTGGCCGCCAACGACATGACGGTGCGGGCGGTGGAGCCCTCGCTCTCGCCGTCCATGGACATCCAGGTCAGCTCCAATTTCGAGCGGCTGCTGTTCGAGCTGCTGCACCGCGACGCCGCGGCCACCGCCGACATGATGCGCCGCTTCCGTGCCGAGGGCCGGATGCCCGTCCCCGACAGCGCCTGGGGCGAGGCGACGCAGGTGTTCCGCGGCTTCGCGCTGGACGACCAGGGCACGCTGGCCGAGATCGCGCGGCTGCATCGGGAGAGCGGCTACCTCGCCGACCCCCACACCGCCGTCGGCACCGCGGCCGCCATGGCCGTGCCGCCCAGCGACCCGGCGATCCCGGTGGTGGTCGCCGCCACCGCCCATCCGGCGAAGTTCCCCGATGCGGTGAAGCGCGCGACCGGCATGGCGCCCCCGCTGCCACCGCGCCTGGCCGACCTATATGACAGGCCGGAACGCTTCACCCGCCTGCCCGCCGGGCTCGATGCCGTGGAGGACTTCGTCCGCGCGCATGCCCGGCGCAATGCGGGGTGACCAAAGGAACACGATGACCGACGCCATCCGCCTCACCAAGCTGCCCTCCGGCCTGACCGTGGTGTCCGAGAAGATGCCGCGGGTCGAGACCGTCTCCATCGGCGCCTATGTGGATGCCGGCGCGCGGCACGAGACCGCGCCGGAGAACGGCGTCTCCCACTTCCTCGAGCACATGGCCTTCAAGGGCACGGCGAAGCGCGACGCCGCGGCGATCGCGCGCGAGATCGAGAATGTGGGCGGCCACATCAACGCCTACACCAGCCGCGAGAACACCGCCTTCTACTGCAAGGTGCTGAAGGAGGACGTGGCGCTGGCGGCCGACATCATCGGCGACATCCTCAGCCACTCGACGTTCATCCCGGACGAGCTGGAGCGCGAGCGCGGCGTCATCCTGCAGGAGATCGGCCAGGCCAACGACACGCCGGACGACATCGTCTTCGACCATTTCCAGGCCACCGCCTTCTCCGCCCAGGCGATGGGCCGCCCGGTGCTGGGCACGGAAGACACGATCAGGCACATGAAGCGCGAGGCGCTGATGGGCTACATGCGGCGGCACTATGGCGGGCAGCGCATGGTGATCGCCGCCGCCGGCGCCATCGAGCATGACGACCTGCTCGCCATGGTCGGCACGCATTTCGCCGACCTGCCGGACGCCGTGCCGGCGGATGCGGAAGGCGCGCGCTACACCGGCGGCGAGTTCCGCGAGGAGCGCGACCTCGACCAGGTCCACCTGGTCCTCGGCTTCCCCGCCGTCGCCGCCACCGATCCGATGAACATCCCGACCCAGCTGCTCTCCACGCTGCTCGGCGGCGGCATGTCCTCGCGCCTGTTCCAGGAGATCCGGGAGAAGCGCGGCCTGGTCTATTCCGTCTATTCCTTCGTCTCGCCCTTCGCCGATTCCGGCCTGTTCACGGTCTATGCCGGCACCGGCGAGGACCAGGCGGAGGAGCTGGTGCCGGTCGCGCTCGAGGAGCTGCGGCGCGTGCAGCGCGACGTCACCGAGGACGAGCTGAACCGCGCCAAGGCGCAGCTCCGCGCCTCCCTGCTGATGTCGCTCGAGAGCACCGGCAGCCGCTGCGAGCAGCTGGCCCGCCAGCTGCAGGTCTATGGCCGGATCGTGCCCGTCGAGGAAACGAAGCAGAAAATCGCGGCGGTGACGGTGGAGCAGGTGCAGGCGGCCGCCGCGCGCATGTTCCGCGCCACGCCGACGCTCGCCGCCCTCGGCCCCGCCGGCAAGGTGCCGGCGCTGCCGGTGATCGCGGAGAAGCTGGCGGCATGACGCCTCCGATGAACGATCTCGACCGCCTCTCCGATCTCGTCGCCGCGGCGAAGCGCGCCGGTGCCGATGCGGCGGATGCGCTGCTGGTGCAGAACGCCTCGCTCTCCGTCTCCCGCCGGCTCGGCAAGATCGAGCAGCTGGAACGCGCGGAGGGCTGGGACCTCGGGCTGCGGGTGTTTCTCGGCAAGCGGCAGGCGATCGTCTCCTCCACCGATCCCGACCCGAAGGGTTTCGGCGCGCTGGCCGAGCGCGCGGTGGCGATGGCGAAGGTGGTGCCGGAGGATCCCTTCGGCGGCCTGCCCGACCGCTTCGACCCGCCGCGCGACGCCGCGCCGCTCGACCTGTTCGACCCGAGCGAACCCACGGCCGAGCAGCTGATCGCCCGCGCCGCCGCGGCCGAGGACACGGCGCTTGGCGTGAAAGGCGTGACCAACAGCGAAGGCGCCGATGCCTCGTGGGGGCGCGTGCGCATTGCGCTGGCCATGTCGAACGGCTTCGCCGGCGGCTACCAGCGCAGCTCCCACAGCCTGTCCTGCACCGCGCTCGCCGGCGAGGGTACGGCGATGGAGCGCGACTACGAATGGTCCTCCGTCGTGCATCTGGAGGACCTGGAGGATGCCGCGGAGATCGGCCGCAAGGCCGCCGAGAAGGCGATCGCGCGGCTGAACCCGACGCGGCCGAAGACCGCGCGCATCCCGGTGGTGTACGACCCGCGCGTCTCCTCCTCGCTGCTCGGGCATCTCTCCAGCGCGATCAACGGCGCGGCCGTGGCGCGCGGCACCTCCTTCCTGCGCGACAGCCTCGGCCAGCCGGTCCTGGCGAAGGGGCTGACGGTGCGCGACGACCCGACGCGCCGCCGCGGCCTGCGCTCCCGGCCCTTCGACGGCGAGGGCATGGCGGGCCAGCCGCGCGCCATCGTGCAGGACGGCGTGCTGACCACCTGGATCCTGGATTGGCGCGCGGCGCGGCAGCTTGGCATGGCATCCACTGGCCATGCCAGCCGCGGCACCGGCGGCCCGCCCGGCCCGGCGCCCACGAATCTCTGGCTGGAGCCCGGCGCCGTCACGCCGCAGGCGCTGATGGCCGACATCGCCGAGGGCCTCTACGTGACCGACCTGATCGGCATGGGCGTGAACGGCGTGACTGGCGACTACAGCCGCGGCGTCGCCGGCTTCATGATCCGCGGCGGCGCGCTGGCCGAGCCGGTGAGCGAGGTGACGATCGCCGGCAACCTGAAGGAGATGTTCCTGAACATGGCCGCGGCGGACGACCTTCGCTTCCGCCGCGGCACCGATGCGCCGACCATCCGCATCGAGGGCATGACGCTGGCCGGCGCCTGAGAGGCGTTCCCTACTCCACCACGATCTCCCGCACCTGCACTTGGTTGTCGGCGCGATGCGTCACGCTGACGCCCGCGCGATGTGCCCAGGGGATCATCATGTGGTACAGCGGGATGTGGCCGAGATCGGCGTTGTGTATCGCATGCGCCTGCCGGATCAGCGCCCGCCGCGCCTCGGGGTCGCCCTCGGCGTCGATGCGCGGCAGCAGCGCGTCGAAGGCCGGGTTGGAGTAGCCGCCGGCATTCCAGGTCGCCGATCCGCCCACGCTGCGGGACGCCATCACGGCGCGCATCGTGTAGCTGGCGTCGAAGGTCGGCACGCCCCAGCTCAGCATGTAGAGCATCGGCTCCTGCCGGCGCAGCCGCTGGCTGAACACCGCGTTCGGATGGATCGTCAGCTGCGCCCGGATGCCGACGCGCGCCAGCATCGCCGCGACCGCCTGGCAGGCCTCGTCATAGGTGCCGACCGGGCAATCCATCGGCACGGTGAAGCCGTTCGGATAGCCGGCCTCGGTCAGCAGCGCGCGGGCGCGCGCGGGATCGTAGGGCGTGCGGCGGTCGGTCTGCTCCGACCAGCCATTGACGAACTGCGTCCACATGCTGCCGGTCGGCACGCCCTGGCCGCGCAGCGTCGTCCGGCGCAGCGCGTCCACATCCAGCGCATGCGCCATCGCCTGGCGGACGCGCTGGTCCTTGAAGGGGTTGCGGCCGCGTACGTCGGACCCGGTCAGCTCCTCCAGGTCCTGCCGCATGCCCACCATGACGGTGCGGTTCTCCTGCCCTTCCAGGATGCGCAGCCGCTGGTCGCGCTGGATGCGCGCCACGTCCTGCACCGGCACCACATGCACGAAGTCCACCTCGCGCGAGAGCAGCGCGGCGATGCGCGTGGCGTCGGAGGTGAGGGTGATGTGGTGGTATTCCGTGACGTTGCCGCGCGCGACATTCGCCGCCCAGCCCCACCAGTTGGGGTTGCGCACCATCACCGTGCGCTGGTCCACCTCCCGCGCGCGGATCACATAGGGGCCCGTGCCGTTGCTGTTGCGGACGGTGAAGGTCTCCTCCCGCTGCGCGAAGTTCTGCGGCACTGTCGCGCGGTTCGCCTCCGCCCAGCCGCGGTCCATGATCATCACGCGGGTCATCTTGTCCGGGATCACCGGGTCCGGCACGCGGGTGACGATGTCCACCGTCAGCCGGTCGCGCGCCTCCACGCCGGCGACCGTGTCCACATAGATCCCGTAGTTGGAGGTGGGCTTCAGCGCGCGCTCGACCGAGAACACCACATCGTCGGCGTCGAAGGCCTCGCCGCCGGCGAAGCGCACGCCGTCGCGCAGCGTGAAGCGCCAGCGGGTCGGCTCCACCTGCTCCCAGGCGGTTGCCAGGCCGGGCTGCACCCTCAGGTCGTCGCTGCGCCAGGTCAGGCCCTCATACACCTGGTGGACGACCAGGAAGGTGAAGAGCGCGTTGGTGGCATGCGGGTCGAGGGTCGCCGCATCCACGCTGGTCGCCAGCCGGAACAGGCGGTTGGGCGCCTGCTGCGCCTCCGCCGCCCCGCCCAGCGCCAGCAGCCCCAAGGCGGCCGCGCCCAGCCGCCATCGCACGCGTCCCGACATGCCTGGTCTCCGTTCAGGTTGAACGCGCCCAGCCTGGGGCCGAAGCGGGCGGGATCGCAATCCGCATGAAGGCAACCTATATTCCTTGTCACAATCCCATGGAGACGCTCTCAGCGATGTCCCCCCGAGCTTCCACCCGCCGGCGTGGCGCGGCCCTTTTCGCGGCCTTCGCCGTTGTGGCGCTGGCCCTGGCGCCGGCCCTGGCGGAGGCGCGTGCCGGCGGCCGGTCCTCTTCCGGCAGCCGTGGCAGCCAGACCTACTCGGCGCCGCCCGCCACCCGCACCGCGCCCGGCACCGCCAGCCAGTTCCAGCGCACCGAGACGCCGCGCCCCGCCCCCGGCGTGGCGCAGGCTGCCCCGCGTCCGCCGGGCGCGGCCGGCGCCCAGGGCGGCTTCTTCAGCCGCAACCCGCTGATGGCGGGGCTGATGGGCGGCCTGCTCGGCGCGGGCCTGTTCGGCCTGCTGAGCGGCGCCGGCCTGTTCGGCGGCCTGGCCGGCTTCGCCGGCTTCCTCGGCCTGCTGCTGCAGATCGCGCTGATCGCGGGCCTGGTGTTCCTGGTGATGCGCCTGGTGCGCGGCGGCCGCCAGCCGGCCGTGGCCGGCGGTCCGCAGGGCATGGCGCGGGAGATGCACGGCGCCGGCGGCCCCGGCCCGATGGGCGGCCTCGGCGGCGGGCGCGGCAGCGTGCCGGCGATCCGCCCGATCGAGATCGGCGCCGCCGATTTCGACACCTTCGGCCAGCGCCTGGTCGAGGTGCAGGACGCCTGGTCGCGCCAGGACCTGGCGACGCTGCGCCGGATCTCCACGCCGGAGATGGAGCGCTACTTCGCCCAGGACCTCGAGGACCTGAAGGCGCGCGGCTGGACCAACGTGGCGCGTGACGTGCAGCTCGAGGCCGGCGACCTCTCCCAGGCCTGGGCCGAGCCGGACGGGCAGGAATACGCCACCGTCGCGATGCGCTTCTCGATGGTGGAGACCACCACCGATGCGCAGGGCCGCGTGGTGGAGGGCCACCCGACCGAGCGCGAGACGGCGACGGAACTCTGGACCTTCACCCGCCGGCCCGGCACGCAGTGGGTGCTGTCGGCGATCCAGCAGACGGGCTGAGGTCGGCGTGGGGGGGGGGGGGGGGGGGGGGGGGGGGGGGGGGGGGGGGGGGGGGGGGGGGGGGGGGGGGGGGGGGGGGGGCGGGGGCGGGCGG
>NZ_JBWXTD010000003.1:1776822-1778686 GCF_056682175.1 Falsiroseomonas sp. RANM36 | reverse complement strand
GGGAGGGGGGCCGAAGTGCCCCCCTCCCTTCCGGGCATAAACTGATGTGGGGGTCCGGGGAGCTTCAAGCTCCCCGGCGGGGGCACGGGGGCAGCGCCCCCGCGACCACTGACCTCACGCCGCCGCCGGGACGCCGACGCCCAGCTCCGCCAGGGTGGCCTCGATCTGGCGCAGGGCGAAGCGCATGTCGTCCTCGTTGATCGCGCCGATGCAGGCGATGCGGATGGTCGGTGTCTCGGTGTTCCAGAAATTGCTGATCAGCACGCCGCGCTGCTTCATCAGCGTGATGAAGCGCCGGAAATCCCAGGCGGGATGGCGGGGCTGGTGGACGTTGACGATGATCGGCCCCTGGTGCCGGCGCTCGACATAGGGCGTGAAGCCCAGCGCGACGAGGCCGTCATAGAGCACGTCGCGGTTGCGGCTGTAGCGCGCCAGACGGGCCGGCTGGCCGCCCTCGGCGTCATACAGGTCCATCGCGATGCGGAAGGCGCGCAGCGCCTGCACCGCCGGGGTGAAGCGGAAGCTGCCCCAGCCATTGACCACCGCGTGGCGATAGACGTCGTGCAGGTCGAGCAGCCAGGACCCGGCATTGCCCGCGCTCGCTTCCAGCCGCGCGATCGGCGCCACCGCGAAGCCGAAGCCCGGCAGCCCCTCCAGGCACTTGTTGGAGGTGAACACCACCACGTCGCATTCGGGGTGCTCCGACAGCTTGAAGGGCAGCGCGCCGAAGCCGGAGACGGCGTCGCAGATCATGCGCTTGCCGGCGGCGTGGATGACGGGGCCGAGGATGTTCGGGTCGTTGACGATGCCGCTGCCCGTCTCGCTGACGATCACCGCCACATGGGTGACGTCCGGGTTCTCGCGCAGCGCGTGGGCCAGCTTCTCCGGCGCCATCGGTTCGGTGTCGGGGCCGGAAAGGGACACCACCACGCGCCCCGCCTCCGTCGCCAGCCGCACCAGCCGGTCGGCGTAGTTGCCGTTGCGCACCACCAGCAGCTTGCCGCCGGCCGGGACGAAGCTGCGCACCGCGGCCTCCACGATCATGTGGCCGCAGCCGGGCAGCGGAAGGGCGACATCCACGCCCTCCGTCCCGCCGGCGATCTTCACGATGCGCGGGCGCATCGCCGCGTATTCGGCCCGGAACTCGTCGTCCCAGGGGGCGATGTCGTCGCCCATCACGGCGCGCACTTCGGGGCGCGTCTGCACGGGGCCGGGAATCAGCAGGAGCATGGCTGGACCTGAGGAAAAGGCGGGCGCGCCTTATGCGCCCGGCGGCGCCATGCCGGCAACCAGCGTGCCGGCCAGCTCGCGCCGCAGCTTGCGCAGGATGGCGTCGGCGAAGTCCGCGTAGTCGGCGCAATCCATCGCGAAGCTGCCGGGGCCGCCGATCACCTCGGCGGCGTAGTGGTCCAGCAGGTCCGGCTCCTCGTTGAGGATGGCGAGGCCGTTGACGGTGATCCCCGCCGCCACCGCCAGGTCTCGCACCGGCCCCGGCGGGCGCCCCTGGTTGTGCCGCCCGTCGCCCGAGACATCGAGCACCAGCCGCGTCGCATCGCCCGGCACGCGCGCCAGCAGCGCCAGCCCCGCCGCCATGCCCTCGCCCAGCGCCGTGGCACCCGCACGCGGCAGGCGCGGCGTGTTCTCGATGGCATCGGCCAGCGCGGCCGCGCTTCCCGCGCCGTCGAGCCGCGTCCAGCCCACCGCCAGGTCGCGCTCGCCCACGCCCGACCACAGCAGCAGGCAGAGCGCGGCGGCGCGGCGCGGGCCGGCGGTGGGCGCGGCCAGCCCGCCGGGATCGCGCCGCGCCGCCGCGGGGCCCCCCGCCCACAGCCCGGATTACGCGCAATCCCCGCAACCCCCGCCC
>NZ_JBWXTD010000003.1:1769165-1776722 GCF_056682175.1 Falsiroseomonas sp. RANM36 | reverse complement strand
CTGGCCCAGAAGGTGCTGCACCAGCCAGGCGCCATAGGAATGCCCGGCCGCGGCCCGCCGCGCCGGCGCCACGCGCCCCCGCCGCGACCGGCCGCCGGCCGACTAGATTTCATTGCCGGGGCGGCTGCGCCCTGGGGCGGCCCGGCCCCGCAAGGCCGCCCGGACGGCGCAGCCATGCCGCCGCGGTTGATCGTCGGCCGCCGGAACACCGCGTCGCGGTGGCGTCACGGCAAAGCCTCGCGCCGCGGTGAGCCGCGCGGGATCACGGCACCGTGCCTCACGTCTATGTGAGCTGTTTAATTGATATGACGCAACGCAACTATTCGGTGCGACGGGGATTGTCGGCCGTCGCGCCGACGAGGGCGCCGCCGCACGGGTCAACAACAGCACACGGAATTGGAGAGACAACGATGCGCAAAGCTTCTTCCCTGGCCGCCGTCGCCCTGGGCCTCGGGCTCGCAGTCGGTCTCGCCGCGGTGCCGAGCCCGGCTTCCGCCCAGCTGCGGAACTGCGTGGACACGCTCGCCGGCATGCCCGACTACGCACGCTTCCTCAACGCCATCAACAGCGGCCACATGGTGGGCAGCGTGCGCAACATGCAGAACATCACCATCTTCGCGCCGACCAACGCGGCGATCAGCAAGGTCCCGCCGAGCCTTGTGGACCGCATCTTCCCGATGGACCCCGGCCAGGGGCGCGAGCCCGATCCTGTCCTGGCCCCCGCCGCGATGGGCGCGCACATCATCCAGGGCCGCTTCCCGGCCGCCGCACTGGCGCAGGGACCGCAGCTGACCACCCAGGCCGGCAGCACGCTCTCCTTCTCCCGGCCGCAGGGCTCGCAGAACCTCCAGGTCAGTGCGGGCCAGAACGTGACCGCCAACATCGTCCAGGCGGACATCGCCTGCGCGAATGGCGTGATCCATGGCATCGACGGTGTCCTGATCCGCTGACGGCGGCGGCGTGGAAGCGGGGGCAGGCCCGTCGCCCGGGCCTTCCCCCGCCCCGCGCAGCCGTCAGTTGCCCTCGGCCAGGCTGCGCAGCGCCGCCAGGTCGCGGCTCGCCACGGTCCCGCGCCCGAGCGCGACCAGCCCCGCGCGCGCCAGCGCATTGAGGCGGCGGGTCACCACTTCCCGCGCCGTTCCCACCTCCACCGCAAGCTCCGCCTGGGTTGCCGCGACCTCCGCGCCGCCATGCGCCAGCAGCGCCTCGGCCAGGCGCCGGTCCACGCTGCGGAAGGACAGCGCCTCGATCCGCGCCATCAGCGCGGCGATCCTTGCCCCGAAGCCGGCCAGCACGAAGCGGCGGAACCCGGCGCTCTCGGCCACCAGCGCATCGAAGGCCGGGCTCGGCAGCAGCAGCCCCGCCACCGCCGTCTCGGCACGGCCCTCCGCCGCATAGGCCTCGCCGGAGAACCGGCAGGCCGTGGTCAGCAGGCAGGCCTCGCCGGCCGCGACGCGGTAGAGCAGCAGCGCATGGCCGTCCTCCGCGATCAGGTCCACCCGCACCGTACCGGTGCCCACCATCACGAAGCCGCGGCAGGGATCGCCCGGATGGAACAGCACCGCGCCGGCCGGCGCCGCGCGCGGCAGCGCCGCCGCGGACAGGCGGGCACGCAGCGCCGGGTCCAGACCGGGCGGGATGGCGCGATCGGCGGCCGGGTCGGGTGTCATCGGCCGATCCTGGGCCGATCCGGCCCGATGCGGAAGCGGAGCGTGCAAATCGAGAGACTTCCGGTGTAGAACTTCCGTCCTGCTTGAGGACTGCCGAGAGAATGCCGCGCGCCATGGATGGACGCCCGGCGCCCGGCGCGGTCGGCGATCGCCTCGCCGCCGCCGGTCGCCGCTTCGCCTCGCCCGCCGTGAAGGCGGTGATCCGCCGCCGCCTGGCGGAATTGCTGGCGCTGCTGCTGGTGCTGGCCGGCCTCGTCGCGGCCGTGGCGCTGGCAAGCTACGACCCCTCCGACCCGTCCTGGTCCACCGCGACGGCGCGGGAGACGCGCAACCTCGCCGGCCCGGTCGGCGCGCATATGGCCGATGTGCTGCTGCAGGGTGTGGGCTTCGCCGCCTGGCTGCCGGTGGCCTGCCTGATGACCTGGGCGTGGCGGCTGGCGATCCATCGCGGCCTGTCCCCCTTCGTGCTGCGCCTGGCCTGCCTGCTGGCCGCCCTGCCGCTGACCGCCGCCTCCCTGGCGCTGCTGCCGCTGCCCGAGGGCAGGCCGGCGCCGCCCGGCCCGGCCGGCGCCGCGGGCCCGCCGCTGGCGGAGCTGGTGATGGAGTTCCTCGGCCGGATGCTCGGCTCGGTGGGCGAGGGGATGGCGCATTTCGTCCTTTGGGGCGTCACGGCGCTGCTCGCCTTCGTGGCACTCGGCCTGACGCTCGGCGACGGGCGCCGGGCGGGCCACGCGGCGGGCGCCGCGGCGATCACCGCGGCCTCCGGCGCCGGGCGCGTCGCGGCGAGCGGCGCCGGGCAGATCGCCAGCGCGGCGGATGAGGCGCGGCGTTCGGGCGTGGTGGCCCGCGTCTTCGGCGCCGCGGGCCGCGCCGTCGCCTGGCCCTTCCGCGTGGCCTTCGGCGCGCTGCGCCGCCGCCGCCAGGCGCCACTGCCGCTGTCGGAGGTGCTGCGCCGCGCCGATGAGGCGGCCGAGGACGGACCCCAGCCCGGCGCCGTGCTGCGCCGGCGCGAGCCTTCGGTCGGCGTGCCGGTGGTGACGCGCGAGCCCGAGGCCGCGGCGGCCGCGCCAGGGCAGCCGGCGCTCGCGCCGGCCGCGCCGCGCAAGCCCGCCGCGCCGCGCGTGGCCGCGCGCCACGCGCCGCGCCCGGCGAGCGAGACGCGCCAGCCCAGCCTGCCCCTGGTGGAGGAGGCCTGGCGCTTCCCGCCGCTGGAACTGCTCTCCGGCCCGCCGGTGAAGCGCGCCGCCGGCCCGTCCGAGGAGGCGCTGCAGGGCAATGCGCGGATGCTGGAGACGGTGCTCGAGGAT
This sequence comes from Falsiroseomonas sp. RANM36, assembly GCF_056682175.1. Lineage (NCBI taxonomy): Bacteria > Pseudomonadati > Pseudomonadota > Alphaproteobacteria > Acetobacterales > Roseomonadaceae > Falsiroseomonas > Falsiroseomonas sp. RANM36. Next base: position 1,773,745 of record NZ_JBWXTD010000003.1, on the reverse strand, counting down.
TACGGCGTCCGCGGCCGCATCGTGGAGATCCGCCCCGGCCCGGTGGTGACGCTGTACGAGCTGGAGCCCGCGCCGGGGACGAAATCCGCGCGCGTCATCGGGCTCGCCGACGACATCGCGCGCTCCATGTCGGTCACCGCCGTGCGCATCGCGACGGTGCCCGGCCGCAACGTCATCGGCATCGAGCTGCCGAATGCGCGGCGGGAGACGGTGCTGCTGTCGGAACTGCTGGCGTCGGAGGACTGGGCGCGGCATCCGGGGCGGCTCAACCTGGCGCTCGGCAAGGACATCGGCGGCGGGTCGGTCATCGCCGATCTCGCGCGCATGCCGCATCTGCTGATCGCGGGCACCACGGGCTCGGGCAAGTCGGTGGCGATCAACACCATGATCCTGTCGCTGCTGTACCGCCTCAGCCCCGACGAGTGCCGCTTCATCATGATCGACCCGAAGATGCTGGAGCTGTCGGTCTATGACCGCATCCCGCATCTGCTCGCGCCGGTGGTCACCGATCCGCGCAAGGCGATCGGCGCGCTGAAATGGACGGTGCGCGAGATGGAGCGCCGCTACCGCGCCATGTCGCAGCTCGGCGTGCGCAACATCGCCGGCTACAACGACAAGGTGGTCGCCGCGCGGCAGAAGGGCGAGGTGCTGACGCGCCGCGTGCAGGTCGGCTTCGACCCCGACACCAACCGCCCGCTGTTCGAGGACCAGCCGCTGGTGCTGGAGCCGCTGCCGATGATCGTGGTGGTCATCGACGAGATGGCGGACCTGATGATCGTCGCCGGCAAGGAGATCGAGGCGGCGGTGCAGCGCCTGGCGCAGATGGCGCGCGCGGCCGGCATCCATGTGATCATGGCGACGCAGCGGCCTTCGGTGGACGTGATCACCGGCACGATCAAGGCGAACTTCCCGACGCGCATCAGCTTCCAGGTGACGTCCAAGATCGACAGCCGCACCATCCTGGGCGAGCAGGGCGCGGAGCAGCTGCTCGGCCAGGGCGACATGCTGCACATGGCCGGCGGCGGGCGCATCAGTCGTGTCCACGGCCCCTTCGTCTCCGACACGGAGGTCGAGGAGATCGTCGCCTTCCTGCGCGAGCAGGGCGAGCCCGCCTATGTGGACGAGGTGACGGAGACCGAGGACGAGGAGGGCGACATCGGCAGCGCAGCCGGGATGCTCGGCGGCAACACCGACGCGGAGGGTTCGCTCTATGACCGCGCGGTGGAGCTGGTGACGCGCGAGGAGAAGGCGAGCACGAGCTTCCTGCAGCGCCATCTCGGCATCGGCTACAACCGCGCCGCCAAGCTGATCGAGCAGATGGAGAAGGAAGGCGTGGTGAGCCCGGCGAACCATGTCGGCAAGCGCGAGGTGCTGGCGCCGGGGCCGCGGGAGTAGCGGTTGGCGCTGCTCGGTGCGGCGCTCGGCGGGCTGCTGATGCTCGGCGGTGCGGGCGCGGCGCTCTATGCCTTCCAGGACCGGCTGATCTACTTCCCCGATCCCACGCCGCCGCCGCCGCCCGCGCTGCTCGGCCTGCGCGACGTCGCGGCGCGGACGCTCGGCACCGCGGATGGGCTCGCGATCCTCGCCTGGACGCTGCCGCCGCCCGACGATCGCGCGCCCGTGGTGCTCTACCTGCACGGCAATGGCGGCAGCCTGCTGCATCGTGCGGGCCGCGTGGAACGCTTCCGGCAGGAAGGCTGGGGCGCGCTGCTCGTGCAGTGGCGCGGCTATGGCGGCAATCCGGGCAGCCCGAGCGAGGCGGGGCTGTTCGACGACGCGCGCGCCGGGCTCGCGGCGCTGCAGGCCGATGGCATCGCGCCCGCGCGCATCGTGCTGTGGGGCGAATCCCTGGGCACCGGCATCGCGATCCGGCTGGCGGCGGAGCAGCCGGAGGCGGTCGGCGCCGTCGTGCTGGAATCGCCCTACACCAGCCTGCTCGATCTCGCGAAGCGGCACTATCCGCTGCTGCCCTCCGGCCTGCTGCTGCGCGACCGCTACGACAGCCTCGCGCGCATCGGCGATGTGCGCGCGCCGATCCTGATCCTGCCGGGCGCGCGCGACACGCTGGTGCCGCCCGCGATGGGCCGGGCGCTGGCGGCGCGCGCGCGGGCGCCGGTCGAGGTCTGGGAAGCGCCGGAGGCCGGCCACAACGAGATCGGCGCCGCCGGAGGGGTCGAGGCGGCGGCGAGGTTCCTAGCGAAGCGCCTCCCCCAACTTTGAGAGAGCTTGCTACGGCTCACCGCCCATGCCAGTTCTTCTCGCATGCGAGAAGAATCGCTTGGCGCCGGGTGGAACCGGGAAGCTCGCTTGAGCCACTTGAGGCGCGAGTTGCAGGAGCGCAGCCTACAGCGGGGGATGGCCCAGGCAGAGCTCTGCCGCGCGACCAAGCTCGGCCGTGACAGCATGTCGCGCTACTTCCGCGGCATGACGCTACCTGACCCCCTGTCGCTGGAGGCACTGGCCCGTGCGCTCGACTGCACTGCACGCGACCTGGACCCGGGGTCTAACCGCTCGCTGACGGCGCGGACGGCAAGTGATCCGCCTCAGGCCAAGCTTAGCATGAACGAGGACCCAGAGCGCCCCGGGCACATGCTGCTCCAGTTCCGAAAATCTGTGCCGCTTGATGCGGCGCTGCGCATCTTGGCGATACTGAACGAGGCTGACAGGGGCGCTTCGGACACCATCTGACTCGCCGGCGAACCGACGACTTCAGCATCCAAGGTCAGGGACTCCGCCATGCGCATCGAGGAACTGGACCATGACGGCGCCGCGCGCGAACTGCCCGCGCTGGCCGCGATCCTGCGCGCCTGCGTCGAGGGCGGCGCGAGCGTGAACTTCGTGCTGCCCTTCACGCAGCAGGACAGCGAGGCCTGGTGGCGCCGCGCCGTGCTGCCCGGCCGCGCCGCGCGCGACCGCCGGCTGCTTGTCGCGCGCGACGGGGAAAGGATTCTGGGCACGGTGCAGCTCGCCTTCGCGCCGCAGCCGAACCAGGCGCATCGCGCCGACGTCACCAAGCTTCTGGTGCATCCCGAGGGTCGCCGCCGCGGCATCGCCCGCGCGCTGATGCTGCGCCTGGAAGACGTCGCGCGGGAGGAAGGGCGCAGCCTGCTGGTGCTCGACACGGTGGAGGGCAGCGCGGCGCAGCGCCTGTATGAATCGCTCGGCTGGACGCTGCTCGGCGTGGTGCCGCGCTTCGCGCTCTCCACCGACCGCGCGCGGCTGGAAGGATCGGCCTTCTTCTGGAAGGAGCTCAACGGGACGCATCGCGCTTCGCGTTGACGGCGGCGGGCGTGCGCAGGCCTGATCGCGGCAACGCGGCCGCGCCAGGCAGGCCCGCGCGGCTACGATCCCTTCGCCGACCTGCTGCACGTGCCCTATCGGGGCGTCGCGCCGGCGATGAACGCGCTCTATGCGGCCGACATCGACCTGATGGTGACCGGGCTGATCGAGCGGCTGCGCCACATCGAGGATGGCCGCCTGCTCGGCCTCGGCGTCACCTCCGCGCAGCGCACCCCGGTGCTGCCCGCTGTGCCGGCGGTGGCCGAGAGCGTGCCCGGCTACGACATGTCCATCTGGTAGGCGATGTTCGCCCCGCGCGGCACGCCGCCCGAGGTGGTGGACCTGCTGGCGCGGGAGGTCGCCCCGCTCGCCCACGGCACCACCCTGGCGCAGCGGCTGGAGGAGTCGGGCGGGCGGCTGCTGCTGGACGGGCCCGCCCCGCGCGCCGCGCTGCGGCGCGAGGAGGTGCCGAAATGGCGGGAGGTGGTGCAGCGCGCCGGCCTTGCCGAGGGCCGACCGCGCCGCCAGGGGCGGAAAGGCCCGGCGCCCGCATCCCCGGGATCACGCTTCCAGCAGGACCTCGGGCACCGGCCGGCGCGCGGAAGGCGAGGGCTTCGGGCCGCGCCCGATCCGCAGCAGCACCTGCGGCATCGCCGCCCCCCCCGCGGCGGCCACGCGCGGCCGCAGCCAGCGCACCTCGATCGGCTGGTTGAGGTAGGAGGCGGCGAGGCCGCCGGCAGTCAAGGCCAGCAGCAGCCGCTCCAGCGCCTCGCCCGCCGCCATCCAGTCCCGCGCGGTGTCGCCCGGCGTGGCCAGCACCGCCAGCGCCGGGGCGCCATCGGCCAGCGCGGCGTCGCGCGCCGCCTGGCCGTTGCCCAGGGCGAACCGCCGCAGCACCATCGCCGCCACGCCGGAAAGCAGGTCGGGCATGCCGAAGCCGGCGGCGGAGAGGCCGTCGCGCCGGGCGCTGTGGCGCGAGCGGATCCAGGTGGCGAGCTCGGCGCGGAAGGCCGGGTCGCCCATCTGCACGCGGTCGCCCTCGGCGATCAGCAGCGCCAGCGCGTGGCGCTCCGGCGCCGCCTCGATCCAATGCAGCCGTGCATCGCCGTCCCGCTCGGCGGCGGCGGCCCCCCCCCCGCGCCGCGGCGCGGGGGCCGGGGGGGGGGGGGTGGGGTGGGGGGGGGGGGGGGGGGGGCGGGGGTTCACCCGGCGAGGTAGCGGGGCGCCAGTGGGGCGGTGTCGTCGGCGGGGTCGTGCGGCTTGCCCGTCGCCGCCCGCAACAGGTCCTGGAAGCCGAGCCG
>NZ_JBWXTD010000003.1:1750958-1769065 GCF_056682175.1 Falsiroseomonas sp. RANM36 | reverse complement strand
GGCAAAGCCGCGGCAGGTCTGCGGGGGGCCACCTGGTGGCCCGAAGCCGGACGCGCGGGCCAGCCGGAAGCCCGGGCAGCTATGCTGAACCGCCTCTTCCCCTATCTCCTGCTCGCGCCGGCGCTCTTCGTCGTCGGCGCCTTCTTCCTGCTGCCGCTCGGCTTCTCCGTGGTGGGCGCCTTCGAGGGCAAGGAGGGGCCGACGCTCGGCAATCTCGGGCGCGCGGTGGAGCTCTACCGCACGGACCTGCTGTTCACGCTGCTGATCGTCGCGCTCTCCACCGCGCTGATCGGCGCGGGCGCCATCGTGATCGGCGGCTACCTCACGCTCGGGCGCAACCGCGCGGCGCGGCGCATCCTCGCGGCGCTGTACCGCTGGCCGCTGTTCATCCCCTTCATCGTGGCGGCGCAGGCGATGCGCGGCTTCATCGGGCAGAACGGGCTGATGAACAACACGCTCATCTGGCTCGGCCTGATGCCGGAGGACTGGGCACAGAGCTTCCTGGACTGGCGCGGCATCGTCATCACCTTCGTCTGGAAGCAACTGCCCTTCGCGACGCTGCTGGTCGCCGGCGCCATGGCCGCGCTCGACCGCGCGGGGATCGAGGCGGCGCAGAACCTGGGCGCGGGCCGCGCGCGCATCCTGTTCGGCATCGTCATCCCGCAGGTCGCGCGGAACATCATGGTGGCGCTGGTGCTGAGCTTCGTGACGATGATGTCCGTGCTGTCCGTGCCGATCATGATCAGCGGGCAGAGCCCGACGATGCTGACGGTCGCGATGGCCTGGCGCATCAACGCGATGGGCGACTACGGCACGGCGAATGCGCTCGGCCTGATCGCCTGCATCGCGAGCGGGCTCGTGGCCTGGGCCTGGCTGCGCAATTCCGTGCGGGACGCCGCGCGTTGAGGACCGGCATCGCCTGGTGGCTGCCGCGCGCGATGCTGCTTGCGGCCTTCGCCTTCTTCATCTTCGGCCCTGTCGCGAACTTGCTGCTGTGGAGCGTGGCGGAGGCCTGGTTCTGGCCGAACCGCCTGCCCTCCCAATACGGCTTCCGCTTCTGGGAGCGCGTGTTCCGGCCGGAAGGCCAGGCGATGGAGAGCCTGTGGCTCTCCATCTGGATCGCCTCGCTGACCACGCTGCTGTGCCTTGCGGTCTCGATCCCGGCGGCCTGGGCGCTGGCCAAGGCGAAGCTGCGCTGGCGCGCGCTGATCCTGCTGCTGTTCCTGCTGCCGCAGGCCTTCCCGAACCTGCCCGTCTACATCAACATCGCCCGCATTTTCTTCACGTTCGACCTCAATGGCACCGTGCTCGGCGTCGTGCTGGTGCATGCGGCGCACGGGCTGGTGTATTCGATCTGGATCGCGACGGCCGCCTTCGCCGCGATCGAGGACGACCTGGAGCTCGCCGCGCGCAACATCGGCGCCAGCGCGCTCACCGCCTTCCGCACGGTCACGCTGCCGCTGGCCGCACCCGGCATCGCGGCCAGCGCCATCTTCGTCTTCCTGGAATCGCTCGACGAATTCACCGCCAGCTACTTCGTCGGCGCGCCGGAGGTGCGGACGCTGCCGCTGCTGCTGTTCAGCGCGGCCGCCGGCGGCAACATGCAGATCGCCGCGATCACCGCGCTGATCCTGCTGGTGCCGAGCATCGCCTTCATGCTGCTGGTCGAGCGCTTTCTCAGGGCGGAGGTTCTGGCGCGGGTCGGGAAATGACCACCCGAAACCCGTTGCCGCGCCAGGAGCCCGCCGGCTCAAGGCTGCCGCGATAGGTGCAGGTCGCCTTCTCCGCGCCCGAGGAAAAACAGCCGCCGCGCAGCACGCGACGGATGGAGGGCGCGGCATCCGCATCCTCGCGGCCGTCGTTTGCGTCATAGGGATAGCGGAAGGCGGGCGTGGCCATGTCCTCGCCCCAGTTGGTGCTGCACCACTCCCATACCTGGCCCGCCATGTCCTCGCAGCCGAAGGGCGAGCTTCCCGCGGGGAACAGGCCGACGGCGCAGCGGTCGTTCAGACCGGCTTCCTCGGAATTGCAGCGCAATGCCGCCCAGGGGCCGGACCAGGGATAGACCTGCGCGTCGGAGACGGGCTGCGCGCCGCGTGCAGCGGCTTCCCATTCCGGCTCGGTCGGCAGGCGCACGATCTCGTCGGCCACGATGCGCCCTTCCGCGCGCCAGATCGGCGCGATCCAGGCGCAGAAGGCGCGCGCATCGTGCCACGACAGATCCGTCGCGGGCGAATTCGCCATCGCGGGATCGCGCCCATCGGCCGATGTCCAGGCGCGCCCCGTCGCCGCGACGAAGCGCGCATAGAGCGCGTTGGTCACGGGGAAGCGCGCGATGCGGAAGGGCGCGAGCGTGACGCGATGCGGCGGCGCGGAATTCGGGTGCAGCACCGATCCCATCGCGTACTCCCCGCCCAGCACGGCGACGAGTTCCGCCAGGTCGCGCGGATCGCCGAGCCGCGCCAGGTGCCGCCCGGCACGGATGCGCGCTGGAAGCGGAAGGTCGTCGCGGGCGATGGCGGCGGCCAGGGCACCGCGCAGCGCCGGGACGGGCGGCGCGATGTCGGCGGCGAGCACGGCGAGGTCGCTGCTCCCGGTCGCCAGCAACGCCTCGGCCAGAGGCGCATCGCCGCGCAAATGCCGCAGCGTGGCGTGCCAGCGCGGATCGGCCGCAAGCGCGGCGACGGTCGCCGCCGGCAGCGTCGCGCTGTGCCGCGCCGCGAGCCGTTCCAGTACGAAGCGCCGGCCGAGCGTCGGGTCCGCCGGCGACACACCGTCGCGCAGCGCGGCGAAGGCGGTCGCGGCGTGCGGCGCGAGATCGTCCGGCGACACGCCCGCGACGGCCAGCGACATCAGGCCGGGATGCGCCGGAAGATCCTCGGGCCCGCCATGCCGCGCACGCCATGCCGCCCGCTGCGCCGGCAGGAAGGGCAGCAGGCGATGGCGCCGCACGCCGGGCGGGATCGGCCAGGCGCCGCAGGCCTCCGCGTCGCCCAGCAGGATGGCGCGGCGGCCGCGCGCAGCGAGCGCCGCCAGCAGCGCGGGACCGCCCTGCCCCAGCGTCTCGGCCTCGTCGATGATGAGCAGCCCGTCCTCGGGCAGCGTCGCCATCGGCGCGGCCAGCAGATGCGGCACGATGGGCTCCGCCCAGGACTCCCGCACCCGCGTGCCCGCGACGTCGCGCGGCACGTCGGAGGCGAGCGTCGCCAGGTTGAAGCGCGCATCGCCCAGCGCCTCGCCGGCCAGGTGCAGCGCCAGGCGCCGCGCCAGCACCGTCTTCCCCGAACCCGCCTCGCCGAGCAGCAGCAGCACCGGCGCGTCCTGCGCGACTTCCAACGCAGAGAAATATTGCGGCGGGCGTGGCGCAGAGTCGCGCAGGCGGCGCAGGCCCTTCGCTTCCTTGTCCTCGAAGCTGAAATCCACCAGCGCGGGGATGCAGCCTTCGGCCAGCGTCACCGCCCGCCCGTCGCGCTCGAACAGGACGGTGGCGGCACAGTGATCGAGCAGCGCGCGCAGGCTCATCGGAACAGCGCCGCGACCTCCGGCTTGCGGAAATGCTGCACCTGCAGCGCGTAGCCGGCGGGGTCCTCGAAGAAGAAGAACTTGTCGCACCAGGTGGCGCTGCGGATTTCCGTGAGGTTCGGCACGCCGGCGGCGGCGAGCTTCGCGTGCCAGCCCTCCACGTCGTCCGTCACCATGCAGAACAGCGCGGCGGATTTCGGCGTGGTGCGCAGATGGCCCTTGTTGCCGTCCACGATGCCGAAATAGCTGCGGCCCACGCGGTAGATGCGCGCCAGCCCCTGGTCCACCAACAGCTCGAAGCCGAGCGTCTGCTCGTAGAAGGGCGCGATGGCCGCAATGTCGTCGTAGTAGAAGAAGGTGATCGCGTAGTCCGCTTGCATCCTCAGCCCTCCTGCGTGCGCCGCCGCGGGTTGAACCAATCGCCGAGCGCGTCGCCGATGAGGTTGAAGGCCAGCACGGTCAGCAGGATCGCGCCACCCGGCGCCAGCGCGGCCCAGGGCGTCTCCCGCAGGTACTGCAGGCTGGCCGAGACATCCGCGCCCCATTCCGGCGCCGGCGGCTGCGCGCCGAGGCCGAGGAAGCCGAGGCTCGCCGTCTGCAGGATGGCGCTGCCCACGGCCAGCGAGGCCTGCACCAGCAGCGGCCCGATGCCGTTCGGCAGCACATGCCGCCACAATATCGCACGCGTCGTGCTGCCGCAGGCGATGGCGGCCTCCACATAGGGCAGCACCGAGATGGACAGCGCCTGCGCCCGCGCCAGCCGCGCGAATTGCGGCGCCAGCGCGACGGCGACGGCGAGCATCGCATTGGTCAGGCTCGGCCCCAGCGCGGCCGCCAGCGCAATCGCCAGCACCAGCGAGGGGAAGGACAGCATCGCATCCACGAAGCGCATCATTGCCATGTCCGCCCAGCCGCCGAGATAGCCGGAGAGCAGGCCGAAGGCGGTCCCGACCACGAAGGCCAGTGCGACCACACCGATGCCGATCGCCAGCGTGGCGCGTCCCCCGCTCAGCACGCGCGAAAGGACGTCGCGGCCGAAGAAGTCGGCGCCGAGCAGATGCTCCGGGCCCGGCGGCGCCAGGCGGCGCGACATGTCGAGCGCGATGGGCGAAGGCGCGACAAGCGGCCCCAGCAGCACCGCCAGCAGGATTGCCGCCAGCAGCGCCGCGCCGAAGGCCGCGAGCGGGTTGCGACGCAGGAAGCGGGCCGCTTCCCTCACTGCCCCACCCGCCGGCGGATGCGCGGATCGAGCGCGGCGTGCAGCAAATCCACGCCGAGCGAGACCAGCATGAACAGCAGCGCGAAGACCAGCGTCGCGCCCTGCACCACCGGGTAGTCGCGGTTGCGGATGGCATCGAACATGTAGCGGCCGACGCCGGGCCAGGCGAAGACCGTCTCGGTCAGGATCGCGCCGCCCAGCAGCTCCGCGAACTTGATGCCGAGCACGGTCAGCGCCGGCAGCAGCGCGTTGCGCAGGCCATGCACGAAGACCACGTTGCGCTCCGGCAGGCCCTTCGATCGCGCGGTGCGGATGTAGTCCTCCGTCATCGCTTCCAGCATCGCGTTGCGCACGAAGCGCGCGAGGGTGGCTGCGAGGAACGCGGCCAGCACCATCACCGGCAGCACCAGGTGGCGCGCCGCATCCCAGGCCGCTTCCGGATCGCCGGTGAGGAATCCGTCCAGCACCGCGAAGCCGGTCACGGGATCGCCGAGGAAATAGGGGCTGTTGCGGCCGGAGATCGGCAGCCAGCCGAACCAGATGCCGAAGACCAGCTGCAGCAGCACCGCCAGCAGGAAGGCCGGCATGGACACGCCCGCCAGCGAGACGATGCGCACGCCGTGATCGAGCAGCGTGTTCGCCCGGATCGCGGAGAGCACGCCGATGGGGATGCCGATCACCAGCGCGACCAGCGTCGCGCTGACGGCGAGTTCCAGCGTGGCCGGCAGGCGCTCCAGCAATTCCTGCGTCACCGCCGCGCCGCTCTTCAGCGAGCGTCCCAGGTCGCCCTGCAGAACGCCGCCGAGATAGGAGAAGAACTGCAGGTAAGACGGCTCGTCCAGGCGCAGTTGCTCGCGCAGCGCGGCGATCTGTTGCGCGGTGGCGCCCGGCCCCAGCAGCGTCGTCGCCGGGTCGCCGGGGATCAGGCGCGACAGCGCGAAGACGATCAGCAGCACCAGCAGCAGCACCGGCAGGAAGGCCAGCAGGCGCTGCGCGATCATCCGCCCCATGCGGGGCGAGCCCTCAGGCCTTGTTCACGCCCCAGTACTCGTTGAGCGGCGGGGCGCTGTTCACCACCAGCCCCTGCACACCCTTGCGGCGGAACACGATCAGCTTCGGGCTGAACAGCCAGGCGGCCGGCGCGCGCGCCAGGATCTCGGCCTGCACGCGGTGATACAGCGCCTTGCGCTGCTCGAAATCCACCTCGGTCTGCGCGCGCAGGATCAGCTGGTCCAGCGCCTCGTCCTTCGGCATGCGGAAGGTCATCGCGCTGTCGGCGAGGGTGGAGAGATAGCCGATGGTGATATGCGCGTCGGGGTCGTTGTACCAGGGCTGGCGGCCATCGAGCGCGATCTCGTGGCGCCCGGCGACATGCAGCGCGCGATAGGCCGGGAACTCCGTCTGCGCGATCGTCGCCTCGATCCCCACGGCGGCCAGGTTCGCCTGCAGGAAGGTCGCCACGGCGCCCCAGAGCGCGCCCTGGAAGGAATACATGGTCAGCTTGAGCTGGCCCGGCTGGATCCCCGCCTCCGCCAGCAGCCTTCGCGCCGCGGCGGGATCGTGCCGTGGCGCGAGTTCGCGCATGCGCGGATCGAAGGCCCAGGAGTTGGAGGTGAGCGGCCCGTACACGCGATCGGCCGTGCCGCCGAAGATGCCGCTCAGCAGGCCGTCGTAGTCGATGGCGTGCTGGATGGCGCGGCGCACGCGCACATCCGCCACCGGGCTGTCCGGGCGGTTGTTGTTGAATTCGAGCTGCCGGATGATCTGGCTCGGCACCTCGATCACCTCGATGTCGGGGTTGCTGCGCAACGCGCGCACATCCTGCACCGGCGGCGCGGCGAGCTGGCCGGACTGGTGCACGATGTCGAGGCCGCCATTCTCCAGCTCAAGCCGGCGGGTCGAGGCATCGGGGATGATGCGGTAGATGATGCGCAGCAGCTGCGGCGCGCCGCGGAAGTAATCGGGGTTCGCCTCCAGCACCACATCGGTGTCGCGGCGGTAGCTGCGGAAGCGGAAAGGGCCCGTGCCCACCGGGTTCACGTTGAAGGCGTCGCCATGGCGCTGCCAGGCGGTCGGGCTCGCGATGGCGGCCTGCGGCTGCGCCAGCAGCGAGAGGAAGACGGGCATCGTCTCCTTCAGCGTGATGCGCAGCGCGAGCGGGCCCGTCGCCTCGATGCTCGCGATCGGGTCGAAGCTCGCGCGCATATAGGGATTGATCGCCTTGGTGCGCTCCAGCGCGGCCTTCACCGCCGCCGCGTCGCAGGCCGTGCCATCGTGGAACTTGACGTTCGGCCTGAGCGCGAAGTCGAACACCTTCCCGTCGCTCGAGACCGTCCAGGAGGCGGCGAGGCGGCCTTCCAGCGTATCGAAGGAAGGCGCCTTCCAGGCCACCAGCGTGTCGAAGACATTCAGGATGATCTCGCTGCCGATCGGCTCGGCGCGGTTCGTCCCCGGTTCCAGGTTCGCGGGATCGGAGGGCACGCCGATCACCAGCGTCCGCTGGCGGATCTCGCGCGCCGATTGCGCCAGCGCCGGCGCGGGCAGCGCCGCCGCCGCAAGCAGGGACGCCGCCTGCCGCCTGCCGATCTTCATGCGCCGTTCCTTCGCCTTGCGATGGCGCGAAGGCTAACGACGCATCCGCGCCACGGTCAAGGAAGCACGAGGCGGGCGGCGTCGAGGCCATTGACGCCGCCCGCGCTTCGCCGGTTTCATCGGGCGGGCGGCGCGGCCGCCGAGGGAGACCGGGCGATGGGCCTTTCGCGACGCCATGCATGCGCCTTGCCTTTCCTGCTCGCCGCGGCCGGCGCGCGGGCCCAAACCCCACCCGGCAGCACTCCCGGCAGCGCGCCGGGCTGGGCGCCGGATCGGCCGGTGCGCATCGTCGTGCCCTTCGCGCCCGGCGGCAGCACCGATGTCAGCGCGCGGCTGCTGGCGCAGGCGATCGCGCCGCGGCTCGGCCGCCCGGTCGTGGTGGAGAACCGCGCCGGCGCCACCTCCACCATCGGCACGGCGGAGGTCGCCCGCGCGGCGCCGGATGGCCACACGCTGCTGGTGGCGACCTCGCCCTTCGTCATCACCCAGTTCGCCTTCGCCAGCCTGCCCTACGACCCGGAGCGGGATTTCCGCAGCGTGGGGCAGGCCACCACCGCGCCGATGATGGTGGGCGTGCGCGCGGACCTGCCGGCGCAAAGCTTCGCGGAATTGCTGGTGCTGGCGCGGGCGCGGCCCGGCCAGCTGAGCTACGCCTCGGTCGGCGAGGGCTCGCTGACCCATGTGGCGACGGAGCTGCTCCGCCGGCGCGCCGGCGTGGAGATGCTGCACGTCCCTTATCGCGGCAGCGGGCCGGCGATGGTGGACCTGGTCGGCGGCCGGGTGGACGTGATGCTGACGGCGGAGATCGAGCTGCTGCCGCAGGTGCAGGCGGGGCGCGCGCGCATCCTCGCTGTCGCCACGCCGGCAAGGCTGCCGCGATACCCCGATCTGCCCGCGGTGGCCGAGGTGCTGCCGGGCTATCGCGCGGAGTTCTGGTCCGGCCTGGTGGTGCCGGCCGCGACGCCCGATGCCGCGGTGGCGCGGCTCAATGCGGTCTGCAACGAGGCGCTGGCGCAACCCGATGTGGTGGCGCGGCTGGCGGAGCTCGGCGCCATGCCCACGCCCGGCACGCCCGCCGCCTTCGCCGCGCTGCTGGAGACCGAGCGGAGGCAATGGGCGGAGGCGGTGCGCGCCGCGGGCATCCGCGTGGGCTGACGCCGCGGCGCGACGCGCGCTTCAGCGATCGAGCTTGTAGAGCCGCCGCGCATTGTCGTGCATCAGCTTGCGGTACGGCGCCTCGCGCAGGCCGAGATCGTCGATCTCCCGCCGCGTGCGCGCGAAGGAGAGCGCGGGATAGTCGGTGCCGTAGATCACCTTGTCCTGGCCGTAGGTGTTGATGAAGTTGACGAAGGAGGAGGGCCAGTATTTCGGCGCATGCGCGTCGCTGCCGATGTACACGTTGGCGTGCTTGTAGGCCATCATGATCATCTCGTCGGCCCAGGGAATGCCGATATGGATGCCCACCAGCTTCAGCTCGGGGAAGTCGCAGGCCACGGCGTCGAGCGTGATCGGCCGGCCGACGCTGCGCAGCGGGCGTTCCTTCATGTAGACCATGGACTGGCCGACCTGCATCTGGATCGGCACGTCCAGCTCCACGCATTTCGCGTAGAAGGGGTAGTAGCGTGCATGGTCCGGCGCCAGCTCGAACCAGTGCGGGTAGAGATGCGCGCCGATGAAGCCGTGGTTCCTGACCGCGCTCTCCAGCTCCCGCACGCCGGCCATGCCCTGGGTCGGGTCTATGCCGAGGATGCCGCGGAAGCGGTCGGGATGGCGGTTCACCGCCGCGGCCACCGCCGCCATCGGGATGTGCCAGCTGCCCTCGAGCCCGAGCTGGCCGACCTTCGCCGCCAGCAGGAAGGCCATCCGGATGTTGCTGGCGTCCATCAGGCGCAGCATGTCGTCGAGCGTCTCGCGCTTCAGCTCGCCGGGGTCGCGGCCGAACTTGGTGGTGTGGAACCGGTTGATCCATTCCGGCCGCGCCGCAGCGACCTCGTCGGTGTTGAGGTTGCACACGGCGTCTATGGCGGGCAGGTCGTGCATTCGCGCCTCCTCTAGGCAGGTCGGTTGCGCAGATCCACGAACCGCCTGGCCTTCCAGGCGCGGCCGGGATCCACGAGCTCGGCATGCGCCACGGGCACTACGCGCGGCGTGACGCCGACGGCGCGCTTCACCGCGTCTTCCAGCGCCGCATGCTGCGCCGGGGGCGCACCGGGCGCCAGCGAGACGGCGAGCTCGAGCTCGTCCATCGAGAAGGGATCCGCCGGATCGCTGCGCCGCAGGCGGAACTGCCAGTCCAGCACCGCCGGCTCGGCCTCCATCGCGCGGTCCAGCAGGGCGGGGTTCACCAGCATGCCCTTGACCTTGACGAAGCTGTCGGCGCGCCGCGGCTGGGAGACGATGCGGTCCACCGTCGCGCCGCAATGCGGGCAGCGCGCGCGCGAGCGCACGGCGACATCGCCGATCAGGTAGCGCAGCAGCACCGTGCCGCGGCGGTTGAGATGGGTGATGGCGACGGCGCCCTCCTCGCCGTCGGGCAGCGGCGCATGCGTCTCCGGGTGCAGGATCTCCACCCAGAACTCCTCCGGTGCCGGATTGTGATAGCCCGCGCCGGGCGCGCATTCCACGAAGCCGCCCTGCATCTCGGTCGCGCCGTAGCTGGCGCGCACCGTGGCCGTCGCGCCGAGCGCGGCGGCGGCCTCCACCAGGTTGGCGCGGCCGGCCTCCGGCAGTTCCTCGCCGCTCACCAGCAGGTGGCGCAGCTTCGGCAGGCGCAGCCCGAGCTCGGCCGCGCTCCGCAGCACCAGCCGCACATAGGAGGGCACGCCCCAGACCGCGGTGACGCCCTGCGCGGCAAGCGCGCGGGCCACCTCCTCCCGCCCGCTGCCGTGGCGGAAGGCGGCGGAGGGGCGGCCGGGCAGCATGGCGACCACCGGGATGTGCAGCGCGCTCGCCGCGTTCATCACGCGGATATAGGCGCCCTGCGGATAGGGCGTGATCGGATAGAGGTTCGCCAGCACGTCGTCGGCGCCGACGCCGCGCAGCGTCAGCATGCGGCGATAGGTGGTCAGGATGTTGTAGAAGTCGTGCGTGGTGGAGACGAAGGGCGTCGGGGGGGGGGGGGGGGGGGGGGGGGGGGGGGGGGGGGGGGGGGCGCCCCCCCGCCGCCAGGACCCTCGGCCAGAGCAGGAAATGCCAGGCGATCAGCGCCAGCGCGGCGAGCGTCGCCGCAGCGAGGAGAAGGGTCATCGGGATCACTCTTGAACGAGATCGAGATAGGCGCGCGCCGCGGCGGCGAGGCTCGCATGGCGCTCGACGAAGCGGCGCGGATCGCCGCGCGGCGCGGCGAGCGCCGCGGCGAGGGCGCCGGCCAGCGCGACGGCATCCTCCGCCGGCACCAGGGTTGCGCTCGCCGGATCGCAGGCGGCGGACATGCCGCCGACGCGCGCCGCGACAAGCTTCACGCCGCAGGCCTGCGCCTCCAGCGCGGCCAGCGGCAGCCCCTCGTTGCGGGAGGGCAGGCAGAGAAGGTCGCAGGCCGCGTAGAAGCCCGGCATGTCCTCGACCAGGCCGAGGAAGCGCACGCGGTCGGCGACGCCGAGCGCGCGGGCCTGCGCCGCGAGCGAAGCGGCCTCGTCGCCTTCGCCCGCGACGGCGAGCAGCGCGCCTGGCACCGCTGGTAGGGCCGAGATCGCGAAATCCACGCCCTTCACGCGCTGCAGCCGCGCCGCGACGCCGATGACCCGCGCCGCCTGCGGCAGCCCGAGCGCGGCGCGTGCGGCATCGCGCGCGCGCGGCACGAAGTGCTCCGTATCCACCCCGTTCATCACGATGCGCGGGAAGCGGCCGAGCGCGCGCTCCACCATCACCGCGACATGCGGCGCATCCGCGACGAGGACCGGCGCCGTCAGGGCGAGCGCCGCGCGCATCACGCGCCGCCGCTGCGGCGCCTCCAGGTGCCAGGCATCGTGTTCCGTGTGCAGCCGTCGCGCCACGCCGGCCAGCCGCGCCGCCGGACCGGCATAGAGCAGCGGCCCGACATGGTGGGTGTGCACCGCCGCCGGCCGCCGCCGGCGGAACAGCCGCAGCAGCCGCGGTGTGAGCGCCGGATCCACGCCCGGGCGCTTGCCCATGAACAGCAACTGGTCGCGCTGCCGCGCGAGGCGCGGCCAGGCGGCGATGGCGGCCTCGGCCTCGCCTTCCAGGCTCAGCACCAAGGTGCGCCGCTCGGCCGCCTGGGCGCGCGCCAGCTCGAGGGCCATCACCTCGAGCCCGCCGGGGGCGAGGTGCTGCACGACATGGATGATCGGGGCCTGCATGGCGGGGCTCATCGTGCGACGCGCGGCAGGCGGGCCAGCACCGGCATGCCCGTCAGCTTCTCGAGGTCGCGGATGCGCCGGACCGAGGTGTCGGCGATCTCGAGCAGGGCGGCGAGGCCGATGCCGAGCGCAAGCCCGCCGAGCAGCCCCGCGATCGCGAAGAGCATCGGCATCGGCCGCGTGGGTGCCGAGGGCTGCACGGGACGGTCGATCACCTTGATGCGCTCCGGCGCCTGCTGCTCGGCGAGGTCCGCCGTGACGCGCGCCTGCTCGAAGCGACGGCGCAGCGCCTGGACGAGCTCCGCCTTCACCCCCACGTCGCGCTCCAGCGCGCGCAGGCCGCGCTCCACCTCGCCCGAGGCGGCGACACGCTGCGACAGTTCCGCCGCGGCGCTGCGCAGATTCGCGGTCTCGGCGCGCAACTGCTCCACGCGCGTGCGCGCGGCCTCCAGCGCGCCGACCTGCGAAACCAGAAGCGGCTGCGACCCGTCGCCGATGCCGGCGGTGACGGCGGCAAGGTTCCACAGCCGGCCGACATCGGCGGGCCGCGCGCGCGCGGCCGCGCGCAGCAGCGTGCCGCGTTCTTCCTCCAGCCGTTCCAGCCGGCGCTCCGCGGCCTGCACGCGGGAATGGGCGGCGGTGTAGCGGGCGCGCAGCAGGGCAAGCTCGCCATTGGCGGCGACGATGTCAGCCTCGATGCGGCCGATCACCGGATCGGTCTGCACCAGGCGCTCGCGCATCGCGGCGATCTCGCCCTCGGCACCGGCCAGCCGCACCTCGCGCTCCGCCAGCTGGTCCCGGATCGCCGCGAGGCGGTTGACGTTCGCCTGGCGCAGATCGGGCAGCTGTGCCGCGTTGCGCGACTTGAAGGCGGAGAGCGCGGTCTCCGCCACATCGAGCTCGGCCTGCGCCTCGCCGGCCTGGCGCTCGAGGAAGACGACGCTTTCGCGCAGCGAGGCATCCTCGGGGCCGCGCACGCGCTCGATGAAGCGCTCGCCGATGCGGCGCAGCACGTCGTCCATGCCTTCGGGGCGGCGCGCGCGGTAGCGCAGCTCCACCATCTCCTGCCCGATCAGCGTGACGGAGACGGCGCCGGCCAGCTGCGCCACCGCCCAGGATTGCGCGCCGTCCGGCGCGCCGGGCGCGACAAGGCCGATATCCTCCGCGACGCCGAGCAGCACGTGGCGGCTGGTCAGCAGCGCCTTCAGACCCTCCATGCGGTCGCGCAGGTTGCTGCGCACCGTCAGGTCCGTCATGAACGGGTTGAAGCGCGCCGGGTCCTGCACCAGCACGCTCATCCGCGTCTCGTAGGAGCGCGGCGCGACGCTGCCGATCCCGGCGCCGAGCACCGGCAGCAGGATGGCCGGCAGCACGATCAGGTAGCGCCGCCGCCACGCCGCATGCAGCAGCGCGTGGACGATCTCCGTCAGCGGCTGGGCGGAGAGCCTGGCGGCGGGAAGCGGAAGGGCCTGAGCATTCATCGCCCTCCCGCAGGGGCAAGCGGCGTGCCAGCGCCACTTGCAATCTGCACGACATCCGGCGGCGCGCCGCTTGCAAAACGCAACTCGACCTCGGGCGCGGCGCCTTCCAGCGCGCGGGCGACCGCGATGGCGCGCCGCTCCCCGAGCAGCGCCGGGTCGCCGCGCCCGCCCGTCACCACGATCGCCGCGTTGCGATTCTGCGCTGCGAAGGCGGCGAGGCGCGCGCGCTGGTCCGCGTCGGGCTGCACCGCTTCGCCGGCGAAGCGCAGCACCAAGCTGCGCGCATCGGCTGTCTCGCCGCGCGCACGGGCGAGGATGTCGGCCACCGTGGTGCGCCCGCCCGGCTGGCCGCCGGCGCCGCCGAGCCGCGCCTCGGCTTCGAGCAGCGCGCGATCGGTCGGCGGGATGCGCCGCATCGGGTCGTCGCTGCAGGCGGCGAGCAGCAGGAGCGGAAGCAGAACGCGGCGCAAGACGGCTCCAGGCGCGGGTTACGGCAAAGCCCGGGGAG
Organism: Falsiroseomonas sp. RANM36; assembly: GCF_056682175.1. Taxonomy (NCBI): domain Bacteria; kingdom Pseudomonadati; phylum Pseudomonadota; class Alphaproteobacteria; order Acetobacterales; family Roseomonadaceae; genus Falsiroseomonas; species Falsiroseomonas sp. RANM36. The sequence goes on along the minus strand of NZ_JBWXTD010000003.1, from coordinate 1,755,427 downwards.
ACTGCGACGCGGGAAGGCGCCGGGCAAGCGCCATGATCGCCTTGCGCCACCCGGCCTCGGCGCCTTGTGGCAAAGCGGCGGCGTCCTGCCAACGATCCGGGATCGCCTGCAGCAGGCGGGCGTGCAGCGCGCGTGCTTCCGGCGCCGGCTGCGCGGCCAGCCAGGCGAGCCAGCGGAGGTCCTCCGCCCCCTCGGCCAGCGCGAGCAGGTCGGCGTCGAGATCGGGCGGATCGCAGACACCGGGTGTCGGCCACAGGAATTGCACGTCGCCCTCGCGTCCGTCGGTCGGGTCGAAGGCGTCGGCGGTCGGCATGCGCGCATGCCATTGCAGCAGCCCTTCGGCGCCGCTGCGCCACAGGTAGAAACCGGCCGCGAGGCGCAACCGCGGCATGTTGTAGAGCCAGGGGACGACACCGCCGGCGCGCAGCCGCGCGATATCGGCGGCATCGGCGCCGAAGCGGTGATTGACGGTGACCAGGTCGAGCAGCGGCAGCAGCCTTGCATCGCGCGGGTCGTTGAGATGCGCAGCGAGCAACGCGCCAGGCGCCGCGGCGCGCATCGTGCGGGCGAGGCGCTGCGCGGCCTCCAGCGTGCCGGCGCCGGAGGGCTCGTCGGCGACCACCCAGGCGACGGCCGGCAGGCCCGCGGCAGCGGCTTCGGCCATGGCCTGCGCGGCGAGCATCGCGGCGGCTTCTGGCCCATGCGCCCGCGCCAGGCGACGCAGCGGCGCATAGGCCGGCAGCGGCAGCGCGAAGCGCGCGGCGGCGCCCAGGTCGTCGAGGAAGGCGGCGCGCCCGGCCTCGTCGGGCGTGGCAAGCGGCGGCGCGACCGCGTCCAGGCCGAGCCAGGAGAGCGCATCCAGGTCGCAGCGAGTCTGCGCGGCAACCTGCGCGCGGAATTCGGGGAAGGCCGCGAGATGCGGCGCGACATCGAGGAAGGCGCCGACATGCGCCGTCGCCGGGGGCCGGGCGACAGGCAGGATGCTGAGCGTCGCTTCCGCCGTGGCGCGCGCGCCGCCGGCCTGAAGCGTCAGGCGCAGGCGTCGCGCGCCGGGTGTCGCATCGGCCGGCACGCGCACCAATAGGGCGAGGTGGCGCGGCAGACCCTCCGGCATGCGCAGCGCCGTCAGGTCGGCCCGCCACTGCACCGGTTCCAGCGCCAGTCCCGGTGTCTCCGGCGCCGGGCGGCGCCAGCGCCACTGCGCCCAGAGCAGCCGCGCCGGCAGCTCCGCGCCATCCCAGGCGAGCGTCGCGCGCGCCGGTTCCTGCGCGGGTCCGCGCGCGGTGAAGCGCAGCACCGCGAGGCTGCCGGGCGAAGCCATGGTCCGCTCGGGCGCATCGAGGCGCAAGGCAACGGCCGCTTCTGGCGCGGGCCGCGCCCGCACCGGCCCCGCCTCCGCGCAGCGCGCGGGGCGCCCCCCCCCCCCGGCCCCCGCCCCCCCCGCGGGCGCTGCGCGCACCCCCCCCCGGGCCGCGACCGCGCGCGGCGGCGCGGCGGCCGGCTCGGCCAGCAGGGCCGCGATATGCGTCGCAGCCTGCGGATGGCCGGCGAGTTCCAGCACAAGGCCCTGCGCGCCGACCTCGACCTCCGCCTCGATCCGCCCGCCACGGCGTGCGCCGAGCGAATCCCAGGGCGCCGACGTCGCGCCGGGCTCGATCGCGCGGCCGGCGAAGTAGCGCTCCGCGATCCAGCCTGCGGCGTCGCGGCGGATCATGTGGATATCGTGCCCATTCGCGCGCACGCGCTGCTCCAGCACCGGCGGCAGCGTCTCCCATGCGCCCGGATCCTCGGTCCAGAGCGCGATGCGCCAGCGTCCCGGCGGCAGGGGCGCGACGAAGCGCGTCACGCGGCTCATGCCGCGGGCGAGGATCGGATCCTCTCCGTTGCGAATCACGTGGCGCGGGCCGGGACCGGAGAGGCGCGGATCGTCGGGTGCGACCGTCTCCATGCCCGCGAGCGGTGCGGCGCCGGGCGGCGCGAAGGACCAGCCGCGCACGCCTTCGGGCAGGGCCGGCGGCGCCTCGATGAGAAGGCTGTCCAGCGTCACCGCCTCGCCCTCCGGCGCGAAGGCGATGGCGCGGCGCAGCGCGGTCAGTTCCAGCGGGCGTCGCCGCGGCGTCTCCAGCAGCGCGAGACGCCAGCGGAGGACGAAGGCGCCGGGCGGAACCAGGCGCTCCACATTGGCGCGGTCGGCATAGGGCGGCGCCGCGCGGTCATCCACGCGCAGCACGATGCGCTGCGGCGTGGCGGCGCGGTTCTCGCCGCGCAGCACGAGTTCGGCCAGCGGCGCGGCCGGGCCGAGATCCTGCCGCAGCGTCGTCGCCTCCGCCGGCAGAGCCAGCAGGAGGAGCAGTGCGAGACAGCGAGCAAGCCTCACCCCAGCAGCCCGTCGATCCAGCCGCGCGCCTCCGCGGCACGGACGGCCCAGGATTCGCCCGCGACCGTCGCGCGCCGTGCAGCGGCCTGCGCCGCGCTGTCGTGATGCGCAGCCTCCAGCGCAGCGGCGAAGCCCGGGGCATCGGTCGCGACCGCGACCGCGGCGGCATAGGGCGCGAGAGCCGGGAAGGGCGTCGCCACAACGGGGCGTCCGGCCGCAAGATATTCGCGCAGCTTCAGCGGATTGCAGGCGCGGATCTGCGGCGTGTCGCGGAACGGGATCAGCCCGGCGGTCCAATGCTGCGCATAGCCCGGCAGCGCGGCATGCGCACGCGGACCGGTAAGCGTGACATTGGGCAGCGCGGCCAGCGCGGAGAGATCGGTCTGCGCCGGCCCGATCATCAGGAACCGCCAATGCGGCAGCAGGCGTGCCGTCGCCGCGACCAGGTCGAGGTCGATCCACGGCGCGAGCGCACCGTAGAAGCCGGCGACCGGCCCCTCGGGCATGTCGGCCGGCCGCGGCGCCGGCGTGCCGAACAGGCCAGGGTCCACGCCATGCGGCAGCAAGCGTGTCTTGTGCGCCGGAAACCGCGCGGCCAGCGCCGGGCTTGCCGCGAGGATCAGGTCGGCGCGTTCGGCGAGTTCGGCTTCCATGCGCAGCGCCGCCGCGTGATCAACGCCGGCCAGCGCGCCGAAATCATCGCCGCAGTAATAGACCACCGCCTCCTCGCCCAGCGCGCCGAGCGCCTGCACCGCCGAGGGCAGCGAAGCCCAGAGGATGCGGCGTCGCAGCCCGGCCCGGTCCGCGGCACCGCGCACCGCGCGGCCGATCAGCCCACGGTTCAGCGCGCGCGCGGCCGTGCCCTCCGCCATCGGAAGGGCGAGCGGCGCGACAACGGGGAAGGGCGCGCGCCGTGCCGGGACCGCCCGGCACGGCGCCAGCGCGGCGACCGCCTTGCGCGCGGCGCGGCCCAGGTCGCGCGGCGTCAGGCGCGGCCGGCGCAGCCCGATCGAGTTCACCCAGACCACCCGCCGGTCCTCCGCCAGGTGGCGCAGCAGGTGCTGCGTGGAGGACGGATGCGCGCCGAAATCCTCGCCGAAGACGATGAGATCGGCGGTCAACGGGGCAGCTCCCGGATCACCTTCGCCGGCATCCCGCCCGCCACGACGAAGGGCGGCAGGTCGCGCGTGACGACGCTGCCCGCCGCCACCACCGTGCCGCGGCCGATGCGCACGCCCGGCATCACCATCACGCCGGTGCCGAGCCAGACGTCGTCCTCCAGCACGATGTCGCCGATCTGGTCCTCGGTGCAGGGCAGGCCGGCGGCGCGGTCCGCGGCATCCATCGGATGGCCGGGATAGCCCGCGAGAAAGCAGCGCTGCGCGATGCGCACATTGTCGCCGAGCACCACCCGCGTGCCGACCGAGATCGAGGTCAGCCAGGAGATGCCGACATTGTCCCCGATCTGCAGTAGCGGCTGCGGCTGCGTGCTCGGCCGACCGCTGAAAGTCGTGCGCCCGTTGATGCGGCAGTCGCGCCCGATGCGCAGCCTGAGCGGGCCGAGCACCTGCGGCATGCCGCCATCGAGCCGCAGGCCCGGCGCCTCCGTCTCGACACGGCTGAGGAACAGCGGCGTCCACCAGGCGATGCGGGCAGCCTGCGCGATCGCCTCGCGCAGCGCGGCCTGTCCTGCATGGAGCGCGCCGTGCAGCGGTCGGATCACCGGCATCCGCGCGCCGCGCAGCGCCTTCGCGGTGTCGAGCACCAGGCGGGCCGCCGGCGTCTCGCCGCGCTTGGCCCATTGGCGAAGGGAGAGGGTCGCGCTCATTCCACGGTCACCGACTTGGCGAGGTTGCGGGGGCGGTCCACGTCGCAGCCGAGCGCCTCGGCCGCATGCACCGCCAAAAGCTGCAGCGCGACGGCGATGGCGAATCCGCTCGCGATGCCGGTGCCCGGGAGGACAATGACCTCCCCGCCGACCTCCCGCGCCGCCTCGGCGCCGGCCGCGTCCGTCAGCACCGTCACGCGCGCGCCGCCCCCGCGCCCCCCCCGCGCGGTGGGCCGCGGGGTGGGGGGCGGCGCGGCGGGCGGC
>NZ_JBWXTD010000003.1:1748475-1750858 GCF_056682175.1 Falsiroseomonas sp. RANM36 | reverse complement strand
CCACGGCGGCGGCGCCGACGCCGCGCAGCGTCAGCATGCGGCGATAGGTGGTCAGGATGTTGTAGAAGTCGTGCGTGGTGGAGACGAAGGGCGTCGGCGCGCCGGTGGAGCCGGTGGTGTAGAGCGTCTCCCACACCACCCGCTCCTCCGGCGCGCCGTCGGGGACGGAGAGCAGGAAGTCCTGGTGCTGCGCGAGGTAGTCGGCCTTGCGGGTCGGCGGGATGCGCGGCAGGTCGTCGAGACCGCTTATGTCGCCGCGCGTCAGGCCCGCCCGCGCGAAGACCGCGCGATAGAAGGGATGGCCCTGGAACACGCGGTCCATGGTGGCGGCGAAGTTCGCCTCCTGCACGGCCCGGATGGCGGCGGGCGGGGCGAAGAGGATGCCGTCGATCGCGTCGTCGCCCGCCATGCCAGACGCCTGCTGCATTGCCCGAGGGCAGCATGAGAGCAGCGCGGGCGGGGTGCGGCAACCCGCGGCGCGGATCGCGCGGCGGGGGCGGTGCGCCGTCGCGCCACGACGCGCGTTGCAGTAAACTACTGTCGGAATGGTATCCCCAGGCGGCCGACCTCGCATGCCTTCCCTGCCCGGCTCGCCCGGCCCGGCGGTCGCGCAGGCGGCGCGCCTGATCGCGGCCGGCCCGGCCGACCGGTGGGCCGGCCGCTTCCGCGCGCTCTGGCTTGCCGCGGTGCTGCTTCCGCTGCTGCTCTTCGCCGCCGGCGCATGGTGGACCTGGCAGCAGGTGCAGCGCGACGCGGAGGCGCGCCTGTCCCGGACCGTCCAGGTCCTGCTGGAGCACGCGCTCCGCGCCTTCGAGATCCAGGAGACGGTGCTGGCCGCCACCGAGCACGCGGCGCGAGGCCTGGACTGGGAGCGGATCGCCGCCGACCGCGACCTCCATCTGGCGCTGCGCGCGCTGGAGGCCAGCAACGGGGTGGCGAGCGGCATCGGGCTGGTCCGGCCCGATGGGCGCATGGTGGCCGTGGCGTCGCAATACCCCTTCCCAGGCGTGGATGTCGGCGACCGCGAATACTTCCGTCAGAACAGCGGCGCCGCAGCCGGAGCGATGCTGTCCGGCCCGACCGGCAGCGTGGTGGGCGAGGTCGTGGTCAGCCGGCCGCGGGACGTGCCGGTCTTCTCGCTCAGCCGCCCCCGCTACGACGCCGAAGGCCGCTTCGACGGCGTGATCGTCAGCGCCTTCGCGCCGGAGAATTTCGGCGCCTTCTACAGGCGGATCGCGGAGTCGAAGGGCGACGCGGCCTCGCTGTTCCGGCTGGACGGCGCGCTGCTGGCGCGCTCGCCGCCCCCGGCCGACTGGTCGGAACGCATCACCCCCGGCCCGCTGCTGGCGGCCGCGGCCGATGCGCGGCGGCCGCGCCTGATCCCCGCGCGCTCCGCGGTAGACGGGCTCGAACGGCTCTATGCCGTGCAGCGGCTCGAGAACTACCCGGTCGCGGTCGGCTACGGGCTCAGCCGGTCCGTGCTGTGGCAGGCCTGGGGTGCGCAGGTCGCGCTGCTCGGCGTGGTCTGCGCCATGGCCTCGGCGCTGCTGCTCTGGCTGACCGCCCGTGCGGCGGCCGCGGCGCGCAGCGCGCAATCGGCGGCGGAGGCGCATGCGGCCGCCGAGGCGGCGCGCGCCGATGCCGAGGCGGCGCTACGCCGGTCGCGGCGACTGGAGGCGCTGGGCCAACTCGTGGCCGGCGTGGCGCATGATTTCCGCAACACGGTCCATGCCGTGCAGGCCGGCGCCCGGCTGATCGATCGCGCGCTGGAGAAGGGCGACAGCACCCGGGCGCGCGCCGTGGCGGCCAGCCTGTCGGACGCCGCCGGCCGCGGCGCCGCGCTGACCGAGCGCATGCTCGCCGCCGCAAGGCGGGGCGGCGCGGCGGAGGGCGAGGAGGAGGCCTGGACCGACCCCGCGCTGGCGGTGCGGGAGGCGTGCGAGCTGCTGCGCCCGACCTTCGGCAACGGGCCGCGCCTGCTGTGCCATCTGCCACCCGGCCTGCCGCCCCGCGTGCGCGGCGGCCGCGCGGAGCTGGAGGCGGCGATCATCAACCTGGCGGTCAATGCCCGCGACGCCACCGGCCCGCAGGGCGTGATCCAGGTGAGCGCCGGGGTGGAGGTGGTGCCGGACGACGTCGCGGCCGCGCTGGCACCCGGGCGCTATGTGCGCATCGCCGTGGAGGATGACGGGGTCGGGATGGACGCGGCGACGCTCGCCCGCGCGACGGAGGCCTTCTTCACCACGAAGCCGCCGGGCGAGGGCACGGGGCTCGGCCTGGCGAGCGCCCGCGGCTTCGCCGAGCAGGCGGGCGGCGCGCTCCGCATCGAGAGCACGCCCGGCCTCGGCACGGTCGTCACGCTCTGGCTGCCGGCGATGGACCC
>NZ_JBWXTD010000003.1:1746379-1748375 GCF_056682175.1 Falsiroseomonas sp. RANM36 | reverse complement strand
CCGCACCCGCGGCTCGACCCGGGGGCGGCGGTCTGCGCCGCCAGATGCTCGGGGCGGTGGGCCGCCCCGCGGGGCTGGACGGCCCCCGTGGCGCCGGCTATATCGCCGGCCTGGCCGCCGGCCGCGGCGTTCGCGGTGAAGTCCGCGACGAAGGCGGCCGAGAGCCTCGGGACCGGCGATCCACCAATCCTGCCGAAGGCGAGCAGGCCACCATCCTCCACGCCATCCGGCGAGGTGACAACGCTCATCCGCTGCCCGTCCGGGGAGACCGAGACGCCGCCGATCATCGGCTGCGTCGTCGCGCGTGTGGCGCGGAACAGGGTCGTGGCCTGCGTCACCGCTATGTTCCAGCCGAGGATGTTTGAAGGCCCGATCGGCCCCGCGGTGCCGTCGGTGGTGACGGTGCCGGCAACGCGGTAGTCACCGGGCAGCGTCAACGGCCGGATATCGTAGACGGCGGCCTGCGCTGCCGTGCACAGCAGGGAAGCGCACGGCAACAAGACGGCGAGGAACGAGGATGCGCGCATCGGCAAGGGCGCCTCTCACTGCGGAGCGGACGCCATTGCTAACGAATCACGGGAGGAATGTCTGCGTGCCGTAATGGCAGACCCTTTGGGAGGGTGCCGGGCCCTTGCCCGGCCTCCTCCACCGGCGCCTACAGCGCGCCGCCGCGGCGCCCCGCCATCGCACCCAGCCGCAGGCGCAGCGCGTTCAGCTTGATGAAGCCCTGGGCGTCGAACTGGTCGTAGGCGCCCTGGTCGTCCTCGAAGGTGACGTGCTTCATCGAATAGAGGCTGTGCGGCGACTGGCGCCCCGTCACGATCGTGTTGCCCTTGTAGAGCTTGAGGCGGACCGTGCCGGTCACGCTGTGCTGGCTCTCGTCGATCAGCGCCTGCAGCATGCGGCGCTCCGGGGCGAACCAGAAGCCGTTGTAGATCAGCTCCGCATAGCGCGGCATCAGGCTGTCCTTGAGGTGCGCGGCCTCGCGGTCGAGCGTGATGCTCTCCATCGCGCGGTGCGCGACATACAGGATCGTGCCGCCCGGCGTCTCGTAGCAGCCGCGCGACTTCATGCCGACGAAGCGGTTCTCCACCAGGTCGAGCCGGCCGATGCCGTTCTCCTTGCCGAGCGCGTTCAGCCTGGTCAGCAGCGCGGCGGGCGACAGGCGCTCGCCATTGATGCCGACAGCGTCGCCGCGTTCGAACTCGATGGTGATCTCGGTGACCTTGTCGGGCGCATCCATGGGCGCGATGGTGCGCTGCCACACCATCTCGTCCGGCGCGTCCCAGGGCTCCTCCAGGATCTTTCCTTCGCTCGAGGAGTGAAGGAGGTTGGCGTCCACGCTGAAGGGCGCCTCGCCGCGCTTGTCCTTGGCGATCGGGATCTGGTGCGCCTCGGCGAACTCGATCAGGCGGGTGCGGCTGGTCAGCTCCCATTCGCGCCAGGGGGCGATGATCTTGATGTCGGGCTTCAGGGCGTAATAGCTGAGCTCGAAGCGCACCTGGTCGTTGCCCTTGCCGGTGGCGCCATGCGCCACGGCATCGGCGCCGACCTGCTCCGCGATCTCGATCTGGCGCTGCGCGATCAGCGGCCGGGCGATCGAGGTGCCGAGGAGGTACATCCCTTCGTAGAGCGCGTTCGCCCGGAACATGGGAAAGACGAAGTCGCGGACGAATGTCTCGCGCAGGTCGTCCATGAAGATGTTCTCGGGCTTGATGCCGAGCAGCAGCGCCTTGTCGCGCGCCGGGCCGAGCTCCTCGCCCTGGCCGAGATCGGCGGTGAAGGTCACCACCTCGCAGCCATAGGTGGTCTGCAACCACTTGAGGATCACGCTGGTGTCGAGGCCGCCGGAATAGGCGAGGACGACTTTCTTCACGTCCTTGACGCGCATCTTGGTCCCCTGAGGGTGGGAAAGGGCGGCGGAACATGCCGCCGCGGGGGCCCCCGGGGGGGGGGGGGGGGGGGGGGGGGGGGGGGGGGGGGGGTGCCGGGGGCC
>NZ_JBWXTD010000003.1:1740314-1746279 GCF_056682175.1 Falsiroseomonas sp. RANM36 | reverse complement strand
GGGGGGGGGGGCCCGGGGGCGCCCCCCCGGGGGGGGGCGCCCGGCGCCGCGGCCCCGGCGCGGCCCTCGCCGTGCAGCACCACGTCGAGGCCCTCGCGCTCCTCTTCCTCGGTCACGCGCAGGCCGACGATCACGTCCACCACCTTCAGCAGGATGAAGGTCATCACCGCGGTGAAGGCGAAGACCGCGACCACCGAGTAGAACTGGATCAGCAGCTGCTCCATGCTGCCGCTGTAGCCTTCCGGCGTGGAGGCGCTGGCCGACAGCGCCCCATAGGCGAAGACGCCCGTCAGCAGCGCGCCGACGATGCCGCAGACGCCGTGCACGCCGAAGGCGTCCAGGCTGTCGTCGTAGCCGCACCAGTGCTTCAGCGCGGTGGCGCCCCAGAAGCCGGCGAGGCCGGCGACCACGCCGATGATCAGCGCCGAGCCGGGCAGCACGAAGCCGGCGGCCGGGGTGATCGCCACCAGGCCGGCGACTGCGCCGGAGATGGCGCCGAGCACGCTCGGCTTGCCCTTCGTCGCCCATTCGGCGATCAGCCAGGCCAGCACCGCCGCGGCGGCGGCGATCTGCGTGACCAGCATCGCCATGCCGGCGCGCGCGCCCGCGCCGACCGCCGAGCCGGCATTGAAGCCGAACCAGCCCACCCAGAGCAGGCTCGCGCCGATCACGGCGAAGGCCAGGTTGTAGGGGGCCATGTTGTCCTGCCCGTAGCCCACGCGCTTGCCGAGCACGATCGCCGCCACCAGGCCGGCCACGCCGGCATTGATGTGCACCACCGTGCCGCCGGCGAAGTCGAGCGCGCCGAGGCCGAAGATCCAGCCATTCGGGTGCCACACCCAATGGGCGATCGGCGAATAGACCAGGAGCGTCCAGAGCGACACGAAGACCAGCAGGGCGGAGAACTTCATCCGGTCCGCGACCGCGCCGGTGATCAGCGCCGCGGTGATGATGGCGAAGGTCATCTGGAACATGGCGAAGACGCTCTCGGGGATCGTCGTCGCCACCGCGCTGTCGCCCGAGCCCAGGGTGAAGGGCTTGTCCCAGCCTTCCGCCATGCCGCGCATCAGCAGCCGCGAGAGGTCGCCGACATAGGCGTTGCCCTCGCCGAAGGCCAGGCTGTAGCCGAGCACCATCCACAGCACGCCGACCAGCGCGCAGACCGTGAAGGACTGCATCATGGTGGCCAGCACGGTCTTCTTGCGCACCATGCCCGCGTAGAACAGCGCCACGCCGGGCACCGTCATCATCAGCACGATGGCCGTGCTGGTGAGCATCCAGGCGGTGTCGCCGGTGTCGATCTTCGCATCCTCCGCGAAGGCGGCGCCGGCCGCCATCGTCGCAGGCAGCGCCAGAAGCGCGGCGCGCGCAAGCATTCTCATCCCGTGCATCCCTTGTCGCTTTGGTTGGCGTTGCGGCTCACAGGGCCGCGCCGTCGGTCTCGCCGGTGCGGATCCGGAGCGCGCGCTCCAGGTCCACGACGAAGATCTTGCCGTCGCCGATCTTGCCGGTGCGCGCGGCCCCGGCGATCGCCTCGACCACCGCGTCCACGAGTTCCGCGGCCACGGCGACCTCGATCTTGAGCTTCGGCAGGAAGCTCACATGGTATTCGGCACCGCGGTAGATCTCGGTCTGGCCCTTCTGCCGGCCGAATCCCTTCACCTCGGTCACCGTCAGCCCCTGCACGCCGAGCGGGGTGAGCGCATCGCGCACCTCGTCCAGCTTGAAGGGCTTGATGATCGCCATCACCAGCTTCATCGCGCCGCAATCCCCTTTGCCCAGGCGGAGTCCGACCGGGCAATCCAAGCGGCGTGCCAGAAGGCCGGATCGGCCCGGCATGCGGCGCCGCGCGCCCGCACGGCGGTGCGGCAGCACTCTTGACCGATCAACCTGCCTAAATATCAGGCAATTGCCCAACCCTTGCCGAATCCCTGTAACATCGCGACCTTCGCCGCATGACCGAAACGCTCGACGTCACCGCCTGCGTCATCGGCGCCGGGCCGGTGGGCGCCACCCTTGCCGCAACCCTCGCCGCCGCGGGCGTCCCGACCGCGGTGGTGGATCGTGCGCCCCTGCCGCCGATGGAACTGCCGGAATTCGACGGCCGCGCCTATGCGATCGCGCTGACCAGCCGCCGCCTGCTGGACGCCGCCGGCATCTGGGACCGCCTGCCGATGGCGCCGCAGCCGATCCGCCGCATCCTGGTGCGCGACGGCCTGCCCGGCGCGCCGCCGTCCCGCCTCGGCCTCGGCTTCGACGCCGCGGAGGTCGCCGACGGCCAGCCCTTCGGCTGGATGGTGGAGGCCCGCGCGCTGCGCGTGGCGCTGAACGCCCGCCTGCCGGCGCTGCCGAACCTCGTGGCCTTCGCCCCGGCCATCGCCACGGTCCACCGCGATGCCGCGGGCGTGGAGGTCGCCATCGCGGGTGGGCCGCTGATCCGCGCCCGCCTCGTCATCGGCGCCGAGGGACGCGAGAGCCCGCTGCGCGCGCAGGCGGGCATACCGGTCACGCGCTGGGACTACGGCCAGGTCGGCATGGTCGGCGCCTTCGCGCATGAGCGCCCGCACCAGGGCACCGCGGTCGAGATGTTCCTGCCCAACGGGCCCTTCGCGCAGTTGCCGCTCGCCGGGCCGGGCGGCTTCGGCAGCACGACGATGCCGCATGCCTCGGCCTATGTCTGGAGCGAGCGGACGGCGCTGGCCCGGCGGTTCCTGGCGATGGACGATGCCGCCTTCGGCCGCGAGCTGGCCCGCCGCCTGGGCGACCGCCTCGGCGCCATCCGCCCGATCGGGCGGCGCTGGTCCTATCCGCTTTCGGCGCTCTGGGCGCAGCGCTTCACCGATGCGCGGCTCGCGCTGGTGGGCGATGCGGCGCATGGCATCCACCCGATCGCCGGGCAGGGCCTGAACCTCGGCTTCCGCGACGTCGCCGCGCTGGCGGAGGAGGTGATCGCGGCGGTCAATGCCGGCGAGGATCCCGGCGGCGCCGCGGTGCTGGCGCGCTACCAGGCGCGCGCGCGGCCGGATGCGATGCTGATGCTCGGCGCGACGCATGTGCTGGAGAAGCTGTTCGGCAATGATTTCGGCCCGGTGCGGCTGGCGCGCCGCCTCGGCATCGCCGCGGTGGACCGCATCCCGCCGCTGAAGCGCGCCTTCGCGCAGCGCGCGATGGGGATCACGCAGGGCCAGGCGGGGCTGCTGGGCGGGCAGCGCCTGCTGTAGGCTGCGGCGCGCCCGCGGTGATCTGGACAGTCGCCTCGGGCGTTACGCAGCCATGCCGCGTCTCGACACCTATCGCGCCAAGCGCGACCTCAGCCGTTCGCCGGAACCCGCCGGGCGCGTCGGGCGGCGGCGCAAGCGCGCACGGGCCTTCGTCGTGCAGATGCATGCCGCGCGGCGGCTGCACTGGGACCTGAGGCTCGAGCTCGACGGCGTGCTGAAATCCTGGGCCGTCACGCGCGGCCCGAGCCTCGATCCCGCCGAGCGGCGCCTGGCCGTGGAGGTGGAGGACCATCCGCTCGACTATGGCGCTTTCGAAGGCAGCATCCCCGAAGGCTATGGCGCGGGCGAGGTCTTGCTGTGGGACCGCGGCAGCTGGGAGCCGATAGGCGACACCGACCCCGCCACCGCCCTCGCCGAGGGCCATCTGAAGTTCAGGGTCGCGGCGCAGCGCATGACGGGCGGCTGGGCGCTGATCCGCATGACGCCGCGCGCCGGCGAGAAGCGGGTGAACTGGCTGCTGATCAAGGAGAAGGACGAATACGCCCGGCCCGGCAGCGGCGATGCGCTGGTGCGCGAGAACACATCCTCCGTCGCCAGCGGCCGCGCCATGCCGGAGACGCCGAAGCCCGGACCGGCCGAAGCGCCGCGCCGCGCGCGCCGGGCGAAGCGCGCAAAGCCGGATGCGCCCGCGCGCAACGCCGATCCCGCCTTCCTGCCGCCACAGCTAGCGACGCTGGCGGACCGCCCGCCAGCCGGCCCCGGCTGGGTGCATGAGCCGAAGCTCGACGGCTACCGCATCCAGGCACGCATCCGCGGCGGCGCGGCGACGCTGCTGACGCGCAACGGGCTCGACTGGACGCATCGCTTCCCCGAGACCGCCGCCGCGCTGGCGCGTCTGCCCGATTGCACGCTGGATGGCGAGATCGTCGCGCTCGACGCCGAGAACCGCCCGGACTTCCCGGCGCTGGTCGCCGCGCTGGAGGCGAAGCGCACCGGCGCGCTGCGCTATCATGCCTTCGACCTGTTGCGTAAGGATGGCGCGGACCTGCGGGAGCAGCCCCTGGCGGAGCGCAAGCAGCGCCTGCGCAGATTGCTGGCGAAGGCGCCGCCGGCCCTGGCCTATGTCGAGGATTTCGCCGCGCCGGGCGATGCCGTGCTGATGTCGGCCTGCCGGCTGGGGCTGGAGGGGATCGTCAGCAAGCGGCGCGACGCGCCGTACCATGCCGGGCGCGGGGAGGGCTGGGTGAAGACGAAATGCCGCGGCACGGACGAGTTCGTCATCGGCGGCCACGCCAGCGGTCCGAAGGGATCGCTGACGCTGCTGATGGGGGCTTGGCGCGGCAAGTCTCTCGTCTATCTCGGCCGCGTCGGGTCCGGCATCTCGGGCGCGAAGGCGGACCGGCTGATGCGCGCGCTGACGCCGCTGCGGCGCGCGACATCGCCCTTCCAGGGCGGCGCCGGCGGCAAGGACGCGACCTTCGTCGAGCCGAAGCTGGTGGCCGAGATCGGCCATGCCGGCTTCACCGGCGACGGGATGCTGCGCCAGGCCAGCTTCCGCGCGCTGCGCGAGGACAAGCGGGCGGAGCAGGTGGAGGCACCGGCGAAGCCCGCCCGCGCGGGCGGCGCGTCGCAGGTCGCGGGCGTGACGCTGTCGCACCCCGACAAGCTGCTCTGGCCGCAAGAGGGCATCACCAAGCGCGACCTCGCCGCCTATTTCGCGGCCGTCGCGCCTGCGCTGCTCGCCTATGCCGGCGGACGGCCGCTGACGCTGCTGCGCGCGCCGGACGGCATCGCGGGCGAGCGCTTCTGGCAGCGCCATGCCGGCGCCGGCACCTCCGCGCTGATCGGCCAGGTGGCGATCGAAGGCGAGGCGAAGCCGCATCTCTGCGTGCGGGACGCGGCGGGGCTGGTGGCGCTGGCGCAGGCGGGTGTCGTGGAGATCCATGTCTGGGGCTCGCGCGCCGCCGATCCCGAGCATGCGGACCGGCTGGTCTTCGACCTCGACCCGGATGAGGGGCTCGACTTTGCGCGGGTGATCGAGGCCGCGCAGACGGTGCGCAGGGCGTTGGAGAAGGCGGGGCTCAAGGCCTTCTGCAAGACGACGGGCGGCAAGGGGCTGCATGTCGTGGCGCCCATCCTGCCGCGGCACGATTGGCCCGTGGTGAAGGCCTTCGCGCGCGGCTTCTGCGAGCGCCTCGCGGCGGCGGAACCGGAGCGCTACACCACCACGCTGGCGAAGCGCGCGCGGAAGGGCAGGCTGTTCCTCGACTACCTGCGGAACGAGCGGCAGGGCACGGCGGTCGCGGCCTGGTCGCCGCGCGCGCGGCCTGGCGCCACCGTGTCGGTGCCGCTGGCCTGGAGCGAGGTGAAGCCCGGGCTCGATCCGAAGGTCTTCACGATCAGCAGCGCGCCGGAGCGGCTGAAAGGCGCGGATCCCTGGAAGGGCTACGACAAGGCGGCGCGGGAGTTGCCGGAGGGATAGCGCTACGCCGAGCGCCGCGTCTTCGCGGCCGGCGCTGGGGCCTTCTTCCCCGTCCGCTTCGCCGGCGGCTTCTTCGCCGAGGGCTTCTCCGCCCCCCTCGACGGTGCTTTTCCCCCGCCCTTCAGGCTGCGCTTCAGCGCCTCCATCAGGTCGATGACGTTGCTCTCCTCCGGCGCCTCGCGCCGGCGCGGGGGGGGGGGGGGGGGCCCGCGGGGCGGGCGGGGGGGGGGCGCGCGCCCGCCCGGCGGGGGGGGCGGGGCGG
>NZ_JBWXTD010000003.1:1738574-1740214 GCF_056682175.1 Falsiroseomonas sp. RANM36 | reverse complement strand
GGGCCCCCCCCGGCGCCCCCCCCCGCCCCCCGCCGGGGGGCGGGGGGGCTCGCCGCCGCCGGACTTGCGCTGCACGAGTTCGGCCACCGCCTCCTGGTAGCGGTCGCGGAAATCCTCGGGCGCGAAGGGGCCGGCCTGCTGGGCGATGATGGTCTTGGCGATCTCGATCATCTGCGGCTGCAGCTTCGCCTCGGGGATGTCCTCGAACAGCGCGGCGTCGCTGCGTACCTCCTCCTGCGAGCGCAGCGTGGAGAGCAGCAGGCCGGGGCCGCGCACCTCGATCGCCACCACGCGCTCGCGGTTCGCCATCACGATGCGCCCGATCGCCACGCGCTTCTCGCCGCGCATCGCCTCGCGGATCACCGCGAAGGGTTCTGCGGCGGTCTTGCCGCTCGGCACCATGTAGTAGGGCTGGTCCCAGTAGAGCCGGTCGATGTCGTCGCAATCCACGAAGCGCTCGATGTCCACGACCTTCGTGCTGTCCAGCTTGAGGTCGTCCATGTCCTCGTCGGTGACCACGACGTAGTCGTCCTTCGCCACCTCGAAGCCGCGCACCAGGTCGCGGCGCGCGACCTCGTCGCCGGTCTCGGCGTCGCGCCAGCATTGCCGGACGCGGTTGTGGGTTTCCGGGTTGAGCAGGTGGAAGCGCACATCGCCGTCGCTCTCGCCCACCGCCTTGTGCAGCGCGACGCCGCAGGTGACGAGCGAGAGGCGGAGATGGCCTTCCCAGACCGGACGCGCAGGCATGACGGACCTCATTCGCAGGGCTGCGACATGGGCGGAACGGCCGATCCGGGGCGTTGGTTCTTCGGCGGATTCGAAACGAGGTCGGCACGCGCGCGTCTTCGGCAAGCCGCCGTCGTGATTCGAGGCGCGTAAACGACGTTGTTCAGATTCGACGTCAATGGCCTCTTCGCGCGCGCGGCAAAACGGCGGAGATCCCCCGACGCTGCGTGAAGCGGTGGATAATTCAGTGGATCGTTTGTTGAGAAGGCGCCGGATCGAGCGGGTCGCAAGCGTCGGCACGATACGGCAACATCCACAGGCCTGCAGCCCAGGAAGATGCCCCGCGCCGCAGGGCAGCGCGGCGCGGGGCTGCCGCCTCAGCGGAAGGGCATCGGCGCCTGGTTCATGTTCTGCCCGCTGCGCGCGGCATCCTCGCTGGTGCGGTTCAGGTTCTGGGTCGTGTCGGGGCCGCCCTGCAGCGCGTTCTGCCCGGCCTTGGCGCGGTCCAGGCTGAGCTGGTTCAGTCGCTCGGTCTCCGACATCCGCGGCTGGGCCGGCGCCCGCGTCGAGCGCTGCTGTGCGAAGGCCGGCACTGCGGCCACGGTGGCCCCGAGCGCCGCCAGAAGGGCGAAACGACGGATCATGTGCGACTCCTTCAAGCTTGCGCTCGCCGCGGCTCCCGTCGATCGGCGGAACCCCATGCTCGGCCGAGGGTCTGGGTCGCTCTCGCGCTTCCGGAGCCGGCCGAGCGTCGTGTATCGCCACCGAAATGGCCAAGCGCGACGAAGCGAGCCGCCCCGGTGCTCAGTGTGCGTCGAACGGTCGGCCGGCCGCGACCGGCGCGTGATCACATTCCGCCGATGTCGTTCGGCCCCCCCCCCCCCCCCCGTGCCGGGAGCGGGCCGGGCGGCGGC
>NZ_JBWXTD010000003.1:1736608-1738474 GCF_056682175.1 Falsiroseomonas sp. RANM36 | reverse complement strand
GGCCGTTGTTTTGTGGGGCCCCGGCCGCCCCGGGGGGGGGGGGGGGGGGGGGGGCGGGGGGGGGCGGATCGGGGAAGTCCTACATCCCGCCGATGTAGTTCGGGCCGCCGCCGCCCTCCGGCGTCCGCCAGTCGATGTTCTGCGTCGGGTCCTTGATGTCGCAGGTCTTGCAGTGCACGCAGTTCTGCGCGTTGATCACGAGCTTCATCTCGCCCTCGCCGTTGCCGGCCGCTTCGCCCACCGCCTCGTACACGGCGGCCGGGCAGTAGCGGCTTTCGGGCGAGGCGAATTGCTGCCAGTTCACCGGCCCCCAGCGCGACGGATCCTTCAGCACCAGATGCGCGGGCTGATCCTCCTCGTGGTTGGTGTTGGATAGGTACACTGAGGAAAGCCGGTCGAAGCTCAGCACGCCGTCGGGCTTCGGATAGTCGATGCGCGTCGCCTCCGACGCCTTAAGCAGCGTCTCGTGGTCCTGGTGATGCGTCCAGGTCCAGGGCGCCTTGCCGCGCAGCACATAGGTGTCGAGCGCGGCGTTCAGCATGCCGCCCCAGAAGCCGTATTTCGCGAAGCCGGGGCGGATGTTGCGGACGCCCTGCAGTTCCTCCCAGACCCAGCTGTCCTTGAGCGCCGCGGGATAGCTCTCCAGCACCGGCGGGCGCTCGCCCTGCAGCGCGGGCGCGATCGCGTCGGCGGCGACCATGCCGGACTTCATCGCCGTATGCGTGCCCTTGATCTTCGGCACGTTCAGGAAGCCCGCGGCGTCGCCCACGATCATGCCGCCGGGAAACACCAGCTTCGGAACGGCCTGGATGCCGCCCTCGTTCAGCGCGCGCGCGCCATAGGCCACGCGCTTGCCGCCCTCCAGGAAGCCCTTCACCGCCGGGTGGTGCTTGAAGCGCTGGAACTCCTCGAAGGGCGAGAGCCAGGGATTCGGATAGTCCAGCCCCACGACGAAGCCGATCGAGACGAGATTTTCGCCCAGCATGTAGAGCCAGGAGCCGCCATAGGTGTCGGACGGCAGCGGCCAGCCGGTGGAGTGCCACACCAGGCCGGGGGTGTGCCTCTCCTTCGGGATCTCCCACAGCTCCTTCATGCCGAGCGCGTAGGTCTGCGGCGCCACGCCGGCGCGCAGGTCGAAGGTTTCGAACAGGCGCTTCGTCAGCGACCCGCGGCAGCCTTCCGCGAACACCGTGTAGGTGGCGCGCAGCTCCATCCCCGGCTGGTAGTTCGGGCCCTTCTCGCCCTCCTTCGTGATGCCCATCACGCCGGCGACGATGCCCCGGACCTGCCCGTCCTCGATGATCGTCTCGGAGGCGGCGAAGCCCGGATAGATCTCGACGCCCAGCGCCTCCGCCTTCGCGGCCAGCCAGCGGCAGACATTGCCGAGGGAGACGATGAAGTTGCCATCGTTGTGCATCTGCGGCGGCGTCGGCAGCTTGAAGCCTTTCGTCGCCGTCAGCAGCATGAAGCGGTCCTCGGTGACCGGCGTCGCGAGCGCGGGCGGGTCCTCCCGCCAGTCGGGGATCAGCTCGTCCAGCGCGCGGGGCTCCAGCACGGCGCCGGAGAGGATATGCGCGCCGATCTCGCTGCCCTTCTCCACCAGGCAGACGGCGGCGTCGGGGTTCTGCTGTTTCAGCCGGATCGCGCAGGCGAGGCCGGCCGGCCCGCCGCCGACGACCAGCACGTCGAATTCCATACTTTCGCGCTGCTCGGCGTCCGACATGCCTGTTTCTCCGGCGTTCCTGGGGCTGCCCGGGATTTAGCCCTGGGGGCCATTGCGCGGAACCCCGCGCCGCGCCGCGAAGGGGGCCGGGGAGAGCGGGGGGGAGCGCGCCGCGCGCCCGCGGGAGGGGGGGAGGGGGGCGG
>NZ_JBWXTD010000003.1:1733573-1736508 GCF_056682175.1 Falsiroseomonas sp. RANM36 | reverse complement strand
GGCGGGCTCCTCATTGCTTTTTTCGCGGGGGGCCGGGGGGCGGCGGGGTTTTTCCCCGGGGGGGCCTTGGCGCGCCCCCCCGCGCCGCGCCGATATCGGCGCCATGGAGAGAGAGGCGCTGCTCGCCGCGCTCAGGCTGCAGGTGGAATGGGGCGCGGACGACGCGCTCGCGGACCTGCCGGTGGACCGCTTCGCCGCACCGGCGGTGCAGGCGCAGGCACCCGCCCGCCCGGCGGTCGCATCGGCTGCGCCGCTCGCGCTGGTGCCCGCCCCGGGCGCGGCGGCGCGACTGGCCGCGGAGGCCGACAGCCTGGACGCGCTGAAGGCCGCCATCGCCGCCACCGAGAGCACGCTGCGCGACACCGCGACCAACCTCGTCTTCTCCGACGGCAACCCCGAGGCCGGCCTGATGATGATCGGCGAGGCGCCGGGCGCCGACGAGGACCGTCTCGGAAAACCCTTCGTCGGCGTCTCCGGCCAGCTGCTGGACCGGATGGTGGCGAGCATCGGGCTCAGCCGGCAGCGCGATTTCTACGTAACGAACATCCTGCCCTGGCGGCCGCCGGGGAACCGGACGCCGACGGACGCCGAGATCACGCTGTTCCTGCCCTTCCTGCTGCGCCACATCGCGCTGGTGCGGCCGCGGCACCTGGTGCTGCTGGGGGGCGTCTCGGCCAAGACGCTGCTGCGCGCGAAGGACGGCATCACGCGGCTGCGCGGCCGCTGGCACGGGCTGGAGGTCGAGGGGCTCGGCCGGCTGCCGGCCCTCGCCACGCTGCACCCCGCCTATCTGCTGCGCAGCCCGGCGGCGAAGAAGGACGCCTGGGCCGACCTTCTGCTGCTCCGTCGGACCCTGGACGGCGCGATCACGCCCGCGTGAGGCAGAAATCTTCATCAAGAACGCGGTCGAACACCCTGATTTGTTAAGGGGCGTCTCGCGTGGCGAGATTCGGGCGGCGCCAAGGGGTTTACACCCCTTAAGATCGGCCTGTAGGGGAAGGGCGCCATGCGAGCGATCTGCCCCATGGCCCGGTGCCCCCGCCCGGCTCGCAGCACCCGTCGTCTGACGCTGCTGCTCCTCGTGGGGGCAACGATGATCGCGGGGGCTCAGGTCCCCGCCTTCGGGCAACGGGCCGACCAGACCGCCATGAGCGTTCCCCGTCCTGCTCTGCAGGGTGGGGTCGCCGGGTTGCCGCAACCCCTAGCGCCGTCCGACGCGGCGCGGCTTCGGCGCATCTTCGACCTGCAGGCGCGGGGCGAGATGGCGCAGGCCGCGCGCGACATCGAGCGGCTCGACGACCGCCGCCTGCTCGGCCATGTCCTCGCCGATCGCTGGGCGCGCGGCTATGCCGTGCAGGTCCCGGACCTGCTGGCCTGGCTGTCGGACTATGCCGACCACCCGGACGCCCCGGCGGTGCATGCGCTGCTGGTGCGCAAGGCACCGCGCGGCACGGAGCTGCCGCCCGCACCGGTGCGCGACGCCCTGCCCGAGCAGGGCGAGGTGGTGCCCGAGGAGAACGACCCGCCCGCAAGGCAGGTCTCGCGCAACCCGGCGCTCGACCGGACGGTGCGCGACCGGGCCCGCAACGGCCAGGTCTCGGCCGCGCTGTCGGCGATCGAGCGGTCCCGCGCGAGCACCGCCTATGCGGCGCTGCTGAAGGCCGATGTGGCGCAGATCCTGTTCCAGGCCGGCAATGACGAGGAGGCCTTCCGCGTCGCCAGCGCCGCCGCGCGGAATGCCGGCGGCACCGGCTTCCCCGCCCTCGTCGCCGGCCTCGCCGCCTGGGGGATGGACCGCCCCGATCTCGCCCTGCCCTATTTCGAGGCCGCGGCGCGGGCCGAGGCCGCCTCCCCCGCCGTGCGCTCCGCCGCCGCCTTCTGGACCGCCCGCGCGGCGGTGCGGGCCCGGCGGCCGCATTCCTACGTGCCCTGGATGATGCAGGCGGCGCAGGAGCCGCGCACCTTCTACGGCCTGGTGGCACGCCGCTCCCTCGGCCTGCCGATGGGCTTCGCCTGGGAGCGCGAGCTGGCCGGCGAGGGCGAGGCGGCGGCCATCGCGGAAAGCGCCGCGGGCTGGCGCGCGCTTGCGCTGCTCCAGGTCGGCCAGGCCGACCGGGCCGAGGCGGAGATGCGCGCCCTCTGGCCGCGCGTGCAGGGCAATGCGGGCGTGATGCGGGCGATGCTGGTCATCGCCTCCCAGGCGAACATGACCGACCTCGCCGCACAGCTTGCCGCGCTGCAGCAGAGCGCGGACGGGCGCCCGCGCGACTTCGCGCGCTTCCCGCTGCCGCAGCTGCGCCCAATGCACGGCTTCCGCATGGACCCCGCGCTGATCTATGCGCTCGCGCGCCAGGAATCGAACTTCAATCCGAACGCCGTCTCCCCCGCCGGGGCGCGCGGGCTGATGCAGATCATGCCGGCGACCGCCAGCTACGTGACCGGCGACGCCTCGCTGCGCGGCGCCGGCGTGCGGCGGCTGCACGACCCGGGCTTCTCGCTGGAGGTGGGGCAGCGCTACGTCGCCTATCTCGCCCGGCACGACCAGGTGGAGGGCGACCTGATCCGCGTGCTCGCGGCCTACAACAACGGGCCGGGCAACCTCTCCCGCTGGCTGCCGGCGGTGCGCCACCGCACCGATCCCTTCCTGTTCATCGAGAGCATCCCGGTGACCGAGACGCGCAGCTTCGTGCAGCGCGTGCTGGCCTATTCCTGGATCTACGCCGCCCGGCTCGGCCTGCCGGCGCCGAGCCTGGATGCGCTGGCCGCCGGCCAGTTCCCCCGCTTCTCCGATACCGAGCAGGTCTCGGCGATGGTGCGCCGCGCCAACTGAAGATCCTCCCGTCCCTTTGGCGCGCCCCTTTGGCGCGCCGCGCGCCGCGGCGATCGTCGCCGGCCGGGGGGTGCGCCCGGCCCCGCGCCGCGAGCCGCCCCCACC
>NZ_JBWXTD010000003.1:1717705-1733473 GCF_056682175.1 Falsiroseomonas sp. RANM36 | reverse complement strand
GACGACATCGAGGCGGCGATCGCCGCCGAGCTCGGCGGGAAGCGCTGACGCCGCGCCGACCAGGCGGGGGCGCCGCCCCCCCGGCCCCGCCCCCGCCCCCCCGCCCCGCCCCCCCGCCCGCCGCCCCCCGGGCCCGCCCGGCCCCGGCGCCGCCCGGGCGCCGAACCCGGCCGCGCAGGCCTCCCTGCCTGCCGCGCCCCGCACCGTGCCGTGCTCGGCAAGCGCCTCGCAGAGCAGGCCGAGCCGCGACCCGGCTTGCTCCTGCGGGGCCTGCGGGGCGCCCAGGCGGAATCGCGGCATGCCCTCGCCGAAAGCCAGCGCGGCGGCGAAGCGCGGGCCGTCGGAGCCGAGCCTGGCCGCAGCCTCGGCCTCGGGCCCCCCCGCGCGCGGCGCCTATCTTCGCCGGCAGGGAGTTCCGCCATGCCGATCGACGAGAGCCGCACCTTCCTGCCCGTGAACATCGCGGTGCTGACCGTGTCCGACACGCGCGACCTCGCCTCCGACCGCAGCGGCGACACGCTGGCGCAGCGCATCGTCGCCGCCGGCCACCGGCTGGCGGCGCGCGAGATCTGCCGCGACGAGGCGCCGATGATCGAGGGCGTGCTGCGGCGCTGGATCGCCGACCCGGAGGTGGATTGCGTGATCACCACCGGCGGCACCGGCATCACCGGCCGCGACGTGACGCCGGAAGCCTTCGCCCGCGTGCTGGAGAAGGAGATCACCGGCTTCGGCGAGCTGTTCCGCATGCTCAGCTACGCCAAGATCGGCACCTCCACGATCCAGTCGCGGGCGATCGGCGGCGTCGCGGGCGGCACCTACCTCTTCGCGCTGCCGGGCAGCACCGGCGCCTGCAAGGATGCCTGGGACGACATCCTCCTGTTCCAGCTCGACAGCCGGCACCGCCCCTGCAACCTGGTGGAGCTCATGCCCCGCCTGCAGGAGCATCTTCGGGCGGCGTGATACCGTGCGGCCGGAAGCCGCGCCGGGGTGAACGGATGCGCGGCCGGGAACGCGGTCCGTTCGGCAGGCGGTGCGCCCGGCCGTTCGGCGGGTGACATGGGCGGGCTTGACGCCTTGCGGGCGACGTCGCGCGCAACCTCTGGGACGCTTGCCACAACCCAGCGGTGCTGTTCGCGCCTGTGCTGCAAGAGGGCGGAGGCGCGCCCCGGAACCCCTTGTCAGTCGAGCCTTTCGAACTCGCCCGGCCGCCAGGCCTTGTCGAAGAAGGGCTGCAGCGGCCCATAGAGGCGGAAAACCGCTGTCCAGCTCTTGCCCGGGATGGTCTGCACCCAGTTCCGCTCCTTGCCCGCAGGCGCGCGCGGCCCGACGAAGAGGTCGATCGAGCCGTCAGGGTTCCTGGCGATGCCTCGGCTGTAGGTGCCGATGCCCGGGAACTGGGCGTCCGTCTGCAGCATTGAACGCGTCTGCGTGTCGTAGATCGTGAGCGACCAGAAATCCTTAGCCGGGATATTGGGCGGCAGGTGCAGCCGGTAGGTTTTGCCGCCGTCGAAGGGCCGCTCGGGCGATTCCATCATCGCCGCCAGGTACTGCGAGCCCAGGCCGACGCGCTGGATCGTCATCGCCGGCGTGATGCCCGTGGCGTAGAAGAAGAAGAACGAGAGGGGATCGAACAGCCGTGCTCCGGCGTGCAGGAATTCGTAGCTGCCGCCGATGAAGGGCGTCACCCACTGGCTGTTCGGGTAGATCGGCGCCCGGGGATCGCGGCTCGAATAGGCCATGGCGCGCGACGCGCCGTTGCCGATCGCGGCGGCCTCGTGGAGGATTCGCTTCATCCGATCGTCCGGCGCGAAGCGCTGCCCCTTGACGATACCAATCGCGGCGAGGAGGCCCGTGACCTCGGGGCCGGCGACGCCGGCGGGTTCGGCCTGCACCACCTCGTCCACTTCGTGGAAGTAGCCGTCGTCGCTGCGGTGGATGGTGTTGAACTCGACGCCGGAGAGGTTGACGAAGCGCGTCGGCGGCGGGTTCGCCGCCTGGTCGAGGCGATAGATCTTCGCGTGCGCCTTGATGCTCTCCACCGCCGGGCGCGGGTCGCGGTTCACCTGGAACCCTCGCCAGGCGAGCCAATTATTGACGGTGGGCGTGCGGAAGGTGTGGTAGCCCTCCGGCAGCGGCCGGTCGTAGCCAGGCGGCACCAGCAGGTACTTGCCGCCGCGCCCCTGGTCCGGTCCGGCATTTCCGATGTCGCAGACATAGTCGAACCAGAAGGTGTTGATGAAGCCGAGCACGTTCGGCGGCGATTCGATCACCAGTGGCCCTTCGCTGAGGTCGAGCCAGTTCGTCGTGTAGATCGAGTCCGTGTTCGCGGTGAGGAAGAGGGTGCGCGAATCCATCAGGGTCTCGAAGATGCCGATGGTGTTGTTCACGCAGCCCTTCGCCTTGAGCCCAGCGCGCATGGCCGAGAGCGAGGCCGCCGGCAGCACGCGCAGATAGGCCTGGATGCCGCGCGAGAGGTCCACGATGTCATAGAGGCGCTGCGCCGAGGCCTGCAGGGGCACGCCGTCGAAGAACTCGAAGGTGCCGACTCGCGTCTCGAGGCGGTTCGGCACCGCGATGCCTTCGGGAATGTTGGTGGCCATGCGCGGTCGCGCCGCACCCTGGGCCGCCGCCGGCAAGGCCGTGCCGAGCTGCGCGAGGGCCGCGATCCCGGCGAGGGCCGCGGGGATGTCGCGTCGCGAGATGTCCATGGCATGCCGATCCCGAACTGTTTGCCTTCCCAACCGCCGAGTATCGCCCGCTGCCACGGCAGCGGAAGGCCGGGCGCAGTCCATATCCGGCAAGTTGCGACTTCGGACTGAAAAGCCCCCCGGTGCCGCACCGGGCGGGGCGGTCAGCGATGCCTGGTGGCCGAAGGGGGCTCACCGAACCGCCGCGCATAGGCCTCGGCGAAGCGGCCGAGATGAAGAAAGCCGCAGGACAGCGCGGCCTTCTTCACCCGTCCAGGCTGGTCGGGCTCCTCCAGCAGCGCGGCGCGGGCCCTCTCAAGGCGCCGCAGCCGAACATAGGCCTGCAGGCTGATGCCGTGCACGGCCGCGATGGCATCCCTCAGGCCGCGCTCGGAGACACCCAGCGCCCGGCATAGGTGCCGGGTCGAGAGCTGCGCCTCCGGATATGCGAGGAGATACTCGTCCAGGCGGCGTGCCGTCCGCATCCGTCCGCGCACGGCGCGCGGCAAGCGGTCCGGAAGCACGCCGCCGAGAAGTGCGAGCCGGACCTGCTCCCGCAGCGTTTCGCCCATGGCCTCCGTCGCCGCGGCCTCGGCGAGCACGTCGGGTGCCTGCTCGGCTTCCCGAATCACGGCACGGACGGCATGCAGCAGGCCCGGTATGCGTTGCAGGAGTTTCGGGACAACGCCGATGCGCCCGGGCGCCGGCGCCAACGCGCCATCGCTGGCAAGCGCCTCCGCGAAGTCCGCTGGCAGCGCGACCGTCGCCCAGCCGACCGGGCTGGCCAAGCTCGTGTACAGTTCCGCCCCGGCACCAAGCACCGCCACGTCCGTGAAGTCGAGGGCCTCGGAATTCACGCGTGCAGCCGCCCCCGGATCAAGCATGAAAAGCAGCATCGACGTATCACGCGCAACATGGCCCCGGGCGCAGTGCGGACTGTCGCGGACACTCTGGATCGAGAACTGCTCCAGCGGAAAGACCGTCAGCCTCGAGCGGTAGCGCGCGCGACCGAGTGCCAGAAACTCCACCTCGGCGCCGGAGATCGAGGCGGACATTTCCTCGGGGGAGGAGAATTCCTTCGTGACCGAAAGCGACATTCACGCCCTACATGCGCCAGAGGCGGAATTCTTGGCCGTACCCGGCCCAGTATCAAGGGATGCCTGTAGGCCGACGCTGGGGGAATGAATGCGCCCGGAATCGAACCGGCACGACCGCCTGCCCGGCGCGAGGGACGCGGCGATCGGCTTCGCGGAGGGCGCCTTCACCATCCGCCTGCCACCGGCGGCGGAGGGCGGCGACTACCGCCCCGTCAGCGCGGCGTTCGACTCCTCGAACATCCGGACGACCTTCTGCCCGTCATAGGGCCGTTCGTTCAGCGTCTCCGGGTCCCACTCGCTGCGCTCCACGCCGAAGAAGTCGCCGCCATAGACATGCAGCGCCCCGGTCAGGCGCGGGATCGGGTTCACCACGGAATGCACGATGTCCTTGCCGAGCACCGTGCAGTCCCGCACGCCGAGCGCCTTGGCGCCGGCGGCCTCGACGCGCCCACCCTCCAGCCGGCGCCAGAAGATGTTGTCCTCGCGCCCCGTGTAGATGCCGATCACCGCCCACATCCGGTGGTCATGCGGCATCAGCAGCATGTTCGGGCCCCAGACCAGGTTCAGCACGGTCAGGTCCGGCGCGCGATACACCACGTTGAGACCGGCGCGCTGCGGCGCGCCGATGGCGGCCATCACCCCGTCGGGATCGGCGACGGCACGGGAGACCACCTCCCGCACATGACGATGTCCGCCGGCATCGGCGGCAAGCGCCTCGCGGCAATCGGCGACGAAGCGGTCGAGATCGAGCATGGACTGCCTCCCTCACGCAGGGTTCCGCAAGGACATCCTACGCCGATGCGCGCGGCGAAGGACAGGATGCTGTTGGCGAGCACGCCGGGAGGTGTTCCTGTTTCGCGCGGCCACCACCAGAAGCAAAGCCGCGCGCCTGGCTCCAGGAGGATCGGTCAGGGCGCCAGCGACTGCCGCGCGGCGGTGGCCAGCGCGTCCGCGCGCTCGTTCATCGGATCGCCGGAATGGCCGCGCACCCACCGCCAGTCCACGTCATGCGGCGCGGCGGCGGCGAGCAGGCGCTGCCACAGCTCGTAATTCGCCACCGGGTCGCGCGCGCTGTTGCGCCAGTTGTTGCGCACCCAGCCCTTCACCCAGCGCTCCATGCCGTTGCGGACGTATTCGCTGTCGGTGTGCAGCACCACCTTGCAGGGGCGCTTCAGCGCCTCCAGCGCGCTGATCGCGGCGGTGAGTTCCATGCGGTTGTTGGTGGTGGCGGGATCGGCGCCCGACAGCTCCTTCTCGGTCGCGCCGTAGCGCAGGATCGCCGCCCAGCCGCCGGGTCCGGGATTCGGGCGGCAGCCGCCATCGGTCCAGATCTCGACCGCATCCTCGGCCATGCGGCCCGCTTCCTTCACGCGGATCACGCGCCGATCGCCCCGGGGCTCTCGGCGCGCGCGAAGAAGCGCAGCTTGCGCAGGTATTCCAGCGGGTCCTTGCGCGTCACCAGCGCGCCGGGCGGCGTGTGCGTCCAGTCATAGAGGCGCGTCAGCAGGAAGCGGATCGCCGCACCCCGGCACAGCACCGGCAGCGCCGCGCGCTCGGCCGGCCAGAGCGGACGGACGGCGGCGTACGCGCCGATCAGCGCCCGCGCCCTGGTGACGTTGAACGACCCGTCCGGCTCGAAGCACCAGGCGTTCAGGCACACCGCGACGTCATAGGCCAGCAGGTCGGTGCAGGCGAAGTAGAAGTCGATCAGCCCCGAGACCTGCGGCCTGCCCGCGGCATCGGGCAGGAAGAACACGTTGTCGGGAAAGAGGTCGGCGTGGATCTGTCCGTCCGGCAGGGCGTTGGCCGACGGCCAGGCGGCCAGGATCGCGGCCAGATGCGCATCGAGTTCCGCGATCAGGCCCGGCGCCACCGCGTCGCCGCCGGCGCGGCAGCCATCGAGCAGCGGCGCCCAGCCCTTCGGACCCAGCGCATTCGGGCGGAATTCCGGAAAGCCCGCGCCGGCGGTGTGCAGCTTCGCCAGCGCCGCGCCGAGCGGGGCCAGGTGTTCCGGTCGCACGCGGCGCGGCCAGACGCCCTCGAGGAAGGTGCAGATCGCCGCCGGGCGGCCGCAGAGGCTGCGGAGCGCCTCGCCGTCCCGGCCCTCCACGGGCGTCGGGCAGGGCACGCCGCGGAAGGCCAGGTAGTCCATCAGCCCGAGGAAATAGGGCAGTTCGTTCGGATCCACGCGCTTCTCGTAGAGCGTGAGGATGTAGTCGCCCTTCGCGGTGCGCAGCGCGTAGTTGGAATTCTCCACACCCTCCGCGATGCCGCGGAAGGCGAGCAGGTCGCCCAGGTCGTATTCGGCCAGGAAGGCGCGCAGCGCCTCGTCCGAGACCTCGGTGTAGACGGCCATGGCGCCTCAGTCCGCCGCCAGGTGGCCGCGCGCGGCGAGGCGGTCTGGGACAGGCCGGGCGAGTTCGGGCGGCAGGCGGAAGGCGATGGTCTCCTCGGCGACGCGCAGCTCCTCGACCGCCAGGGCGAAGCGGGCGTCGAGGGCGGCGATCACCGCCTGCACGAGCGATTCCGGCGCGCTGGCGCCGGCGGTCAGGCCGATCGCGGCGCAGCCCTCCAGCCCGTCGAGGTCGAGGGCGGCGGGGCCTTCCACCAGCAGCGCGCGCCGCGCCCCGGCGCGCTCCGCCACTTCCGCGAGGCGGCGCGAATTGGAGGAGTTCGGCGCGCCGACCACGATCACCGCCTCCGCCCCCTGCGCGACCAGCGCCTTCACCGCGGCCTGGCGGTTGGAGGTGGCGTAGCAGATGTCGTCCTTCGCGGGGCCGGCGATGCCGGGGAAGCGTTCCGTGAGCGCCGCGACGATCCCGGCCGTGTCGTCCACCGACAGCGTGGTCTGGCTGCTCCAGGCGAGCGCGGCGCCCTCGGGCGGGGCGACGCTCCGCGCCTCCGCCACGTCCTGCACCAGGGTCACGGCGCCTTCGGGCAGCTGGCCCATGGTGCCGACCACCTCGGGGTGGCCGGCATGGCCGATCAGCAGCAGGTGGCGGCCGCGGGCGTGGTGCCGCTCGACCTCGCGATGCACCTTCGTGACCAGCGGGCAGGTGGCGTCGAGCGTGAACAGGCGGCGGCGCATCGCCTCCGACACCACGCCCTTGGCGACGCCATGCGCGCTGAAGATCACCGGCCTTCCGTCATCCGGGATGTCCGAGAGTTCCTCGACGAAGACGGCACCGCGGGCGCGCAGCCCGTCCACCACATGGCGGTTGTGCACGATCTCGTGCCGCACATAGACGGGCGCACCGAAGCGGGTGAGCGCCTCCTCCACGATCTTCACCGCGCGGTCCACGCCCGCGCAGAAGCCGCGCGGGGCAGCGAGCAGCAGGCGAAGCGGCGGCCGGGCGGCGGGCGGGGTCATGCGCAGGGCGGTTCGGCTCGGTCTCGGATGCAGGCGGCGGGGTTGGCCCCGGGCAGGCGGCGATGCGATACCGGAGGGGATGGCGGAAGGCCATACCCGGCGGCGCGGATCTGCGCGGATCTAAGGGCCCGAGAAGGAACATGGGATGCGGCAAGGGAAAAGGCTGATGCAGGGCTTCGCCGGTGCGGGGATCCTCGCCCTGCCGCTGCTGCTGGCGGGCTGTGGCGGCGGCGACACGGCGCCGGTCGGCCTGGCCCCCTGCCCGCGCATCGCCATCCTGGCCGAGGGCGCCGACCTGACGCGCTTCCGGGAAGGCGCGCCGCGCGACCTGACGGCGATGGTGGTGGATGCGCGGATCATCGGCTTCGACGCCACCTGCGACTATGCCGGGCGCGACCGCAGTGCCGTGGAGGTGCGCATCACGCCGCGCTTCGAGGCCGAGCGCGGCCCCGCCGCCGACGGCCGCAGCGTGGAGCTGCCCTGGTTCGTGGCGGTCAGCGACCCGGCGGACAGCGTGACGCTGGAACGCATCCCCGCCAGCACGCAGGTCAGCTTCCCGGCCAATGTCGCCCGCGCCCTGGCCACCGGGCGGCAGGTCCGGCTGACGGTGCGGGCGGAGGAAGGCACGCGCATCCAGGAATATCCGGTGCGCATCGCCTTCCAGCTCACCCCCGACGAACTCGCCTTCAACCGCCAGCGCGGCGCGCGGTGAGGCGGCTGGTCTTCCTCACCCATCCGGAGGTGGTGATCGATCCCGCGGTGCCGGTGCCGGAATGGCACCTGGCACCG
Organism: Falsiroseomonas sp. RANM36; assembly: GCF_056682175.1. NCBI lineage: Bacteria > Pseudomonadati > Pseudomonadota > Alphaproteobacteria > Acetobacterales > Roseomonadaceae > Falsiroseomonas > Falsiroseomonas sp. RANM36. The sequence continues at coordinate 1,725,530 of NZ_JBWXTD010000003.1, read as the reverse complement.
GAGGGGATCGCGAAGCTGCGCCGCTTCGTGGCCGCCGGCGGCATGGAGGGCGTCGGCGCCGCCTGGGCCAGCATCGAATGCAAGGCGATCGAGACGGCCGGACTCCTGGCGGCGGCGAAGGGGATCGGCGTGCGGGTGCGGGAGGACCTCGGCGAGAACGACCGCAGCGCCACGGGCTACCTGCCGCCGCCCGAGTTCCAGCGCATGGCGGATGCCTTCTTCGCGCGGCCGGAGGAAAGCGTGCGCGGCTGGGAACGCGCGGTGGACGCGCAGGCGCGCATCGTCGCGGCGGTGCGGGCGGTGGTGGCGGAGACGCCGGAGCCGGGCGACATCCTGGTCGCCGCGCATGGCGGCGTCGGCGCGTTGCTGCGCGGGCATCTGCTGGGCGCGCCGATCTCCCGCGCGCTGGACCAGCCCTCGGCGGGCTGCTGGTTCGCGGTGTCGTTGCCGGAATGGCGCCTGCTGACCGAGGAATGGCGGGCGCTGGCCTGAGGTTGCGTCGCGGCGGGCGCTGCGTCATACCCGCTCATCCCGCAGATCCCGCGCGGGAGAGAGAGGCACGGGCCGCGAGGCCCGGGCATCCGCCGAAGGCGCAACCGGCCCCCGGAAACGCTCAGGCAGAAGGGCCGCGCGGGTAGGGACCTCTGGAAAGACGCGCCTCGAACGGGGCGCGGCACCGACGGAGTAAGGCGCCACGGTTCCTCCACGGAGCCGCCGCCGAATCTCTCAGGTCACGGGACAGAGGGGGGCCACGGAAGACCCGGCGCCATCCAGGCGGCGGGAGCCCATGGAGGCACCGTGGCCGAGTCGCCTGACACCCCCCTGCTGGAAACGCCCCTGGCGTCGCTGCATCGCGAACTCGGCGGGCGCATGGTTCCCTTCGCGGGCTATGCCATGCCCGTCCAGTACCCGGCCGGCATCATGCAGGAACACCTGCATTGCCGCGACGCGGCTTCGCTGTTCGACGTCTCCCACATGGGCCAGGCGGAACTCGTCGGAGAGGGCGCGGCCAAGGCGCTGGAGGCGCTGACGCCGGCCGATGTGCAGGGCCTCAAGCCCGGGCGGCAGCGCTACGGCCTGCTGATGACCATGACCGGCGGCATCTTCGACGACTTCATGGTGGCCAATCTCGGGGACCGCCTGTTCCTGGTGGTGAATGCCAGCCGCAAGGCGGAGGACCTGGCCCTCATCGCCGCCGCGCTGCCCGCCGGCGTGTCGCTGCGGCCGCTGCCCGATCGCGCGCTGGTCGCGCTGCAGGGGCCGCAGGCGGTCGCTTCCATCGCGACGCTCGCACCCGGCATCGCCGGGCTCTCCTTCATGGGCATCGGCGCCTTCGACATCGCGGGCGTGCCCGCCATCGTCAGCCGCTCCGGCTACACCGGCGAGGACGGCGTCGAGATCTCGGTGCCGGCCGGATCGGCCGAAAAATTCGCGCGCGCGCTGCTGGCGCTGCCGGGCGTGCAGCCGGCGGGGCTCGGCGCACGCGATTCGCTGCGGCTCGAGGCCGGGCTCTGCCTCTACGGCAACGACATCGACGAGACGACGAGCCCGGTCGAGGCCAACCTGGTGTGGACCATCGGCAAGCGCCGCCGCACCGAGTGGAATTTCGCCGGCGCCGATCGCGTGCGGCAGGAACTCGACAGCGGTGCAAAACGGCTCCGCGTCGGGATCAAGCCCGAGGGGCGCCAGCCGGCACGCGGACACACCGAGATCCAGGCCGCCGGCCAGAAGGTCGGCGAGGTCACCTCCGGCGGCTTCGGGCCTTCCGTGAACGGCCCCGTCGCCATGGGCTATGTCGCGCGCGAGCACGCCGCGGACGGCACGCCTCTCGAATTGCTGGTGCGCGGCAAGCCGCTTGCGGCGCGCGTCGCCCCCCTGCCCTTCACCCCCCACCGCTACGCCCGCTGAGGAGTGCCCTCCATGGCCGAACTGCGCTTCACCAAGGACCATGAATGGATCCGGCTCGAGGGCGACATCGCCACGGTCGGCATCACCGACCATGCGCAGAACGCGCTGGGCGACGTGGTCTTCGTGGACCTGCCCGAAGCCGGGCGCGAGGTGACGGAAGGCGAATCCGTCGCGGTGGTGGAGAGCGTGAAGGCGGCCTCCGACGTCTATGCGCCGGTCGCGGGCAAGGTGGCGGAATCCAATTCAGCGCTGGCGGAGAATCCCGGCCTGATCAACTCCGACCCCACGGGCGAGGGCTGGTTCTTCAAGCTCGAGGGCGTGGATGCCGCGGCCGTCGCGGATCTGATGGACGAGGCCGGCTACGCCGCCTTCGTGGAGAGCGCGGCATGAGCGCGCTCTCGGACCTCGCGGCCCTGGAGGACCACGGCGAGTTCATCCGCCGCCACGTCGCGCCTTCCGAGGCGGAGATCGCGGCGATGCTGCGCGAGGTGGGCGCGACGAGCCTCGAGGATCTCGCCGCGAAGACCGTGCCCTCCGCGATCCGCGCCGGCTTCCCCGCCGCGCTGCCGGAGCCCGCGACGGAAGCGGAGGCGATCGCCGAGCTGCGCGCGCTGGCCGCGCGCAACCGCGCCGACATCAAGTCGCTGATCGGCCTCGGCTACCACGGCACGCTGACGCCGCCGGTGGTGCTGCGCAACGTGCTGGAGAATCCCGGCTGGTACACCGCCTACACGCCCTACCAGGCGGAGATCGCACAGGGCCGGCTGGAGGCGCTGCTGAACTTCCAGACCATGGTCACCGACCTCGCCGGCCTCGACGTCGCCAACGCCTCGCTGCTGGACGAGGCGACGGCGGCGGCCGAGGCGATGGCGCTGGCGCATGCCGCGACCAAGGGCAAGTCCGACACCATCGTGCTCGCCGCCGATGCGCTGCCGCAGACCATCGCCGTGGTGCGCACGCGCGCGGAGCCGCTGGGCTTCAAGGTCGTGGTCGCGAAGCCGGCCGAGATCGCGGCGACGGTCGCGGCCGAAAAACCCTTCGCGCTGGTGCTGCAGTATCCCGGCGCCACCGGCGAGGTGCGCGACCTGCGCGCCGAGATCGCGGCGGTGCAGGCGGCGGGCGGGCTCGCGATCGTCGCGGCCGATCCGCTGGCGCTGACCCTGCTGACGCCGCCGGGCGAGATGGGTGCCGATGTCGTCGTCGGCTCGGCGCAGCGCTTCGGCGTGCCGATGGGCTATGGCGGGCCGCATGCGGCCTTCATGGCGGTGAAGGATTCTCTCAAGCGCCTCATGCCCGGCCGTCTGGTCGGTGTGTCGCTCGACGCCGCCGGCGCGCCCGCGATGCGGCTCGCGCTGCAGACGCGCGAGCAGCACATCCGGCGCGAGAAGGCGACCTCCAACATCTGCACTGCGCAGGTGCTGCTGGCGGTGATGGCCAGCATGTATGCCGTGTGGCATGGGCCGGAGGGGTTGCGGCGCATCGCGCGCCGCGTCGCGCTGCAGGCGCGCATCCTGGCCGGCGCGGCGAAGGCCGCGGGCTTCGGCCTGGCGCACCAGTCCTTCTTCGACACCATCGCGATCGAGGCCGGCGACAAGGCCGATGCGCTCATCGCCATGGCGCTGAAGCGCGGCTTCAACCTGGCGCGCCACGCGAATGGCGTGGTGGGTATCGCGCTGGACGAGACCGTCACGCGCAAGGACCTCGCGCAGCTCGTCATGGCGGTCACGGAAGCCGCGCAGGCGCAGCCGCTGCCGCTTGATTCCATCGCGCCCCTCGGCGGCGCGCCGGCGGCACTTGCGCGGCAGAGCGCCTTCTGCACCGCGCAGGTCTTCAACACGCATCACGCGGAGCATGCGATGCTCCGCTACCTGAAGTCGCTCGAGGACAAGGACGTCGCGCTGAACCGCAGCATGATCCCGCTGGGGTCATGCACGATGAAGCTGAACGCGACGGCGGAGATGATCCCGGTCACCTTCCCGGGCTTCGGCGCCATCCATCCCTTCGCGCCGGTGGACCAGGCGGAGGGCTACATCGAGCTGATCCGCAGGCTGGAATCCTGGCTCGCCACGATCACCGGCTTCGCCGCGGTGTCGCTGCAGCCGAATGCGGGCAGCCAGGGCGAGTATGCGGGCCTGCTGGCGATCCGCGCCTGGCACCAGGCGCGCGGCGAGGGGCATCGCGATGTCTGCCTGATCCCGTCCAGCGCGCATGGCACCAACCCGGCCAGCGCGGTGATGGCGGGGATGAAGGTCGTCGTCGTCGGCTGCGACCGCGACGGCAACGTCGATCTCGACGACCTGCGCGCGAAGGCCGAGCAGCATGCCGCGAACCTCTCCGCGCTGATGGTGACCTATCCGTCCACCCACGGCGTCTTCGAGACGGAAATTCGGGAGATCTGCGCGCTGATCCACGCGAAGGGCGGGCAGGTCTACATGGACGGCGCGAACATGAACGCGCAGGTGGGGCTCACCTCGCCGGCGGCGATCGGCGCGGATGTGTGCCACCTCAACCTGCACAAGACCTTCTGCATCCCGCATGGCGGCGGCGGCCCTGGCGTCGGCCCGATCGGCGTCGCGGCGCATCTGGCACCGCACCTGCCGAACCACCCGCTGCTGGCGGAAGCCGGCCCTGCCAAGGGTTTTGGGCCGGTCAGCGCGGCGCCCTTCGGCAGCGCGTCCATCCTGCCGATCTCCTACGCCTATATCCGCATGATGGGCGCCGAGGGCCTGACGCGGGCGACGCAGGTGGCGATTCTCAACGCCAACTACGTGGCCCGAAAACTCGCGCCGCATTTCCCCATCCTCTATCGCGGCGCGAACGGGATGGTGGCGCATGAATGCATCCTCGACTGCCGCGGCTTCCAGCAGAACGGCGGCGCGACGGTGGAGGACATCGCCAAGCGCCTGCAGGATTTCGGCTTCCACGCGCCGACCATGTCCTGGCCGGTGGCCGGCACCCTGATGGTGGAGCCGACCGAATCCGAGCCGAAGGCCGAGCTCGACCGCTTCATCGAGGCGATGGTGGCGATCCGCGAGGAGATCCGCGCCATCGAGCAGGGCCGCGCGGACAAGGCGGACAACCCGCTGAAGAACGCACCGCACACCGCCGCCGAGGTGATGGCCGACGCCTGGACGCATGCCTATTCGCGCCAGCAGGCGGCCTTCCCGCTGCCCTGGGTCGCCGCGCACAAATACTGGCCGCCGGTGAAGCGCGTGGACAACGTCCATGGCGACCGCCACCTGGTCTGCACCTGCGCGCCGCTCGAGGCCTACGCCCAGGCGGCGGAGTAGCAACGCGCTTGCGGCCGGCAGGCGGGGCGGGCATCTCTGGCGGATGATGTCCGCCAAGCAAGGGGCTGACCTGCGGACGGCGACAGCCGGCCGAGCGCCCGAATGGGCGCCGCCGCCGGTGCGGCGAAGCCAAGCGACCGGAGGTCGCGCGTCACGCCGCAGGCGTGCCTTCGGCTCGACGCGTCTGAGGGCACCAGAAAGACGCTGCGTGGCGCCGACTCGGCGCAACGGGTAGTTTGGCCGCATGAACCGCCGCCGCGCCCTGCTCGCGCTGACGATCGCCGCCGCGCCGGGCTTGGCGTGGGCGCAGACGCGCGGCGCCCCGCCGCCGCCGATGGCGCTGCCGACCGGCATGGCGCCGCTGCCGCAGGGCGCCTGGCGCGTCAGCTTCCGGGGCAACGAGGTCGCCCTGCCCGCCGGCGCCGCCGCGGCGCGGGCCGAGATCGGCCGCCGGCTGGCCGCGCAGCCGGCGGGCACGGGGCGGATCACCGTCGAAGGCCAGGCGAGCGGGCCGCGCAACGATGCCTCGACCGCGCGGCGCGTGTCGCTGGAACGCGCGCTCGCGGTGCGGCAGGCGATGGTCGCGGGCGGGCTCGAGGAGACGCGGGTGGATGTGCGCGCGCTGGGCCGCACCCCGGCCGGGCTCGACGCCGCGGACATCCTGCCGCCGGGCGCGACACGCAGCGGACAGAGGGGGTAAGGCCCGCGCATGACCAGCCCCACCACGTATCTCTGGCGCATGCTCGTCTTCCTCGCCGCGGTGGCGGGGCTGGCGGGGCTGCTCGCCGGGGAGATCAGCCACGCCTTCGCGGCCAACCCGCTGCTCAACGGCGTCATCCTGGCGGTGCTGGTGCTCGGCATCGGCTGGACCATCCGCCAGGTGCTGGCGCTGACGCGCGAGGTCGAGTGGCTGGAAGGCTTCCGCAATCCCGCGCCGGGCGCGCCGAGCCGGCCGCCGCCGAAGCTGCTGGCGCCGATGGCCTCCATGCTGGCCAGCCGGCGGAGCGAGCGGCTCAGCCTCTCCACCATGGCGATGCGCAGCCTGCTGGACGGCATCGGCTCGCGCCTCGACGAGCAGCGGGAGATCTCGCGCTACGCCACGGGGCTGCTGATCTTCCTCGGCCTGCTCGGCACCTTCTGGGGGCTGCTGCTGACCATCGGGTCGGTGTCGCAGGTGATCAACGACATGTCGGTCGGCACCGGCGACATCAACGCGCTGTTCAACCAGCTCAAGGCCGGGCTGAGCGAGCCGCTGCGGGGGATGTCCATCGCCTTCTCGTCCTCGATGCTCGGCCTGGCGGGGGCGCTGGTGCTGGGGTTCCTCGATCTCCAGGCGGGGCAGGCGCAGAACCGCTTCTACTCGGAGCTGGAGGACTGGCTGGCGGGCGCCACGCGGCTGTCCTCCGGCGCGCTCGGCCAGGACGGCGAGGGCTCGATGCCGGCCTATGTGCAGGCGCTGCTGGAGCAGAGCGCCGAGAACATGGACGAGCTGCAGCGCGCGATGGCGCGGAACGAGGAAGGCCGCAGCGTCGGCAACCAGGCGCTGATGACGCTGACCGAGCGGCTGTCGGTGCTGGCCGACCAGATGCGCGCCTCCCAGGTGCTGATGAGCCGCATGGCGGAGGCGCAGGCGCAGATGCAGCCGACGCTGCAGCGCATGGCGGACGCCGCGGGCGGCGGCGCGATGGACGAGGCGACGCGGGGGCATATCCGCAACCTCGAGCTCTACCTGGCCCGCATCCTCGAGGAGATGAGCCAGGGCCGGCTGCAGGCCACCGCCGAGATCCGCAACGAGATCAAGGTGCTGGCGCGCACCATCGCGGCGCTGGCGGAGGAGCCGCGGCAGTGATGCCGGTGGGGCGCGTGGGCGGCGGCGCCTGCGATGATCGAAGGGCGCAGCGGCGGCGCGCCGCGCGCACCGGCGATCCGAATCGCATGCGCGGCCCCGCAGGGGCCGTCTAGGCATGCCGCTCGGACGGGGAAGGCGGGACCGGGGCGGGATCGATGCATGGCCGGGCTATGTGGACGCGCTGTCCACGCTGCTCATGGTCATCATCTTCGTCCTGCTGGTCTTCGTGCTCTCCCAGGGGTTCCTGTCCGTGGCGCTGTCCTCGCGGGACCGCGCGCTCGACCGGCTGAACCGGCAGGTGGCGGAACTCGGCGAGCTGCTGGCGCTGGAACGCGGCCAGGCGGAGGAGCTGCGCAACGCCCTCGGCCGCACGAACGACGAGCTGCGCGCGGCGGCGACGGCGCGGGACGCGGCGCAGCGCAGCCTGTCCCTGCTGCGCGACGAGCGCGACCGGCTGGCGGCGGAGCGCGACACCACGCGCGGCGAGCGCGACCGGCTGGCGGCGCGGCTGGCCGACCTGGAGGTGGCGGCGCGCGGCGGCGCGGCGCGCGTCGCGGAACTCGAAGGACGTCTGGCGGAGGCGCTGGCGCGGGCCGAGGCGGTGGGCGGCGACGCCGTGCGCACCGCGCGCACGCTGAACGAGGCGCAGCGCCTGCTGGCCGCCGAGCGCGCCGCGCTGGAGGCGGTGCGGCGCGACCACCCCACCCCCCCCCCCCCGGCGCCCCCCCACGGCCCCCCCCGCGCACCCCCACCCCCCCCCCCCGAGGCGCGCGGCCCC
>NZ_JBWXTD010000003.1:1715420-1717605 GCF_056682175.1 Falsiroseomonas sp. RANM36 | reverse complement strand
GCGGCCCCCCGCGCCGGGGGCGGCGATGCCACGCCGGGGCGCGGCGCGGGCGTCTGAGGGACGAAGGTGAAACCTTCGTCCGCCCAGCATGACCGATGCGCCGCCCTGGACCCTGCTCCGCAGCCGGAAGCTGATCCGGGACCGCTGGATCAGCCTGCGCGCCGACAGCCTCCGCAAGGAGGACGGGACCGAGCTCTCGCCCTGGTATGTCCTGGAATACCCGGACTGGGCGGCGGTGGTCGCGCTGACCGATGACGACCGCCTGGTGCTGGTGCGGCAGTGGCGGCACGCCGCCCAGGCCTGGTGCCTGGAACTGCCGGGCGGGGTGATGGACCCGACCGACACCGACCCCGTCGCCACCTGCCGGCGCGAACTGCGCGAGGAGACGGGGCACGACGCGCGGGCGTGGCGCAGCCTCTACGCCGCCTATCCGAACCCGGCGATCCAGACCAACCGCATCCACTTCGTCCTGGCGCAGGGCGCCTTCGCGGCCGGCCCGGTCGCGCATGACGAGGGCGAGACCATCCGGGTGGAATGCGTCCCCGTCGCGGAGGTCCTGGCCGGCATCGGCAGCGGGCTGCTGCACCAGGCGATGCATGCCGGGGCCCTGCTGGCCGGGCTGGCGGCGGCGGGCCGGATCCGGCTGTGACCCCGCTTCGGGCGACGCGGCGCGGACTGCTGCTCGCCCTGCCGGCGGTGCTGGCGGCGCGGCGCGGGCATGCGGCGATGCGCCCCGCCACCTGGCGCGACGCCGCGCGCGAGCGCGACCTGCCGGTGCTGATCCGCCTGCCGGATGCCGAGGGGCCGCGGCCCGTTGTGCTGCTGAGCCACGGCCTCGGCGGCTCGCGCGAGGGGCTGGGCTATCTCGGCCGCGCCCTGGCCGGGGCGGGTTTCGTCGCCATCCATCTGCAGCATCCGGGCACCGATGCGACGGTGTGGCAGGGGGTGGAGGAGCGCGGGCCGGCGCTGGCGGCCGCGGCGCTCGATGTCGGCAATGCGCTGGCGCGCCTGCAGGACGGGATCTTCGCGGTTGAAGAGGTGATCCGCCGGGGCGGACTGGCCGGGGATCCGCTGCAGGGGCGCGTGGATCCGGCGCGGCTGGCCGCGGCCGGGCATTCCTATGGCGCCTGGCTGGTGCAGCACCTTCTGGGCCAGCGGGTGCCGGGCGGGGATCGCGGACTGCCCCTGCCGGAACGGCGGCTGCGGGCGGGCATCCTGCTCTCGCCCGCGCCGCCGCGCGGCCTGCCGCCGCGGCTCGCCTTCGCGCGGGTGGCGACGCCGATCCTGCATGTGACGGGCACGGCGGATCATGGCTGGGTGGAAGGCGCGACGCCGGCCGACCGGGAGGTGCCCTTCCGCGCCATCGCCGGCGCGCCGCAGGTGCTGGTGGTGCTGGAGGGGGCGCGGCACGCCGCCTTCGCCGACGAGCCCGCGGCCGGCCCGCGCTGGTCGGACCCGGCCTATCACGCGCGGGTGGCGGGGATTTCCGTGCTGTTCCTGCGAGCGATGCTGAAGGATGACGGCGCCGCACGGGCGCGGATCGCGAATGGCGCCGCAGGCCTGCTGGAGCCCGGAGACCGGCTGGAGACCAACGGCTTCTGAACCGGGCAGTCGCCTTCGGCGACGCCTGACGGGCTGCCCCGGCGCGCCGGGGGGCGGCGCGGCAACCGGTGCCTGCGGTCAGCGCTCCTCGCCGCCGCCGCGCGCGGAGAAGCCCGGGGCATCGGCCCCCTGCGCGGTGGCCGCGGCACGCGGGATCGCCCGCTCGACGGGGCCGAGGCCGCCTTCGGCGAGCGCGGCGGCGCCGAGCGTCAGGGCAAACGCCGCCACGGCGGCGAGGAAGGCATATTCGAGGCCGACAGCTCCGCGCACGCAACCGCGCAACCGAGCGGGAGATGATGGAAGGCGTCTCATTATGCGATCCTCGCCCCGTAAATTAGGACCGCACTATGCCTCCAACTTTCTTACAAATCAATACGCGCGCAACGATGTTCGCGCTCCGGTCGCACATTTGCAGACAAACCCGACGCCAACGTGACGAAGCACGCCCCGGGCGCGGTGCGACGGCGATGCGGTGTCGGAGGGCGTACATGCGAAAGGGGGCCTCGCGGCCCCCGTCTCGTCTGGGCTTCCCCCCCCCCCGGGCGGCGCGCCGGGGGCTCAGGCCCCGCGGCGGGCCCCGCGC
>NZ_JBWXTD010000003.1:1714662-1715320 GCF_056682175.1 Falsiroseomonas sp. RANM36 | reverse complement strand
CGCCCCCGCCCCCCCCGCCGCGGGGCCCCCCGCCGCGGGCGGGGCCCCCCGCGGCCTCGCGCGGGGCGCGGTCGACCCGGCCGCCGACCTTGGCGACCAGCGTCTCGGCGGTGGAGAGCGACACCTGGCGCAGCGCGCCCATCGCCGCGTCGCGCGCAACGCCGATCCGCCGCTCGGCTTCCTCGATCTGCTGGGCCAGACGGGCGTTCAGCTCCTCCGCGCGCGCGGCGGCATCGCCCTGTGCCTGCTGCATGGCGGCGGCGATGGCGGCCTGCGCCTCCGCCCTCGCCTTGGCGGTGGCCTCCCGGTGCGCCGCCATGGCTGCGTCGGCTTCCGCCTTCGCAGCCTGCGCCGCGTTGAGATCGGCCGCGATGCGCGCCCGCCGGTCCTCGAGCACGCGCTCGACGCGCGGCAGCGCATAGACCGTCATCACGTAATACAGCAGCCCGAAGATGATCAGCAGCCAGACGACCTGGGCGATCAGCAGCGGATTGCCGAAATCGAGCTGCGGCATGGAACCCCCTCTAGGTGGCGGCATGGGCGGCTGCGCCGCATGCACGCGATCGCGCCCGTCGCACCCGGCGCGCCGGCCGGGGCCCCCGGCCCCCCCCCCCCCAGCGGGGGGGGGCCGCCGGGGGCCGCCCCCCTCCCCGCGGGG
>NZ_JBWXTD010000003.1:1705368-1714562 GCF_056682175.1 Falsiroseomonas sp. RANM36 | reverse complement strand
CCCCCCCCCCCCCCCCCCCCCCCCCCCCCCCCCCCCCCCCCCCCCCCCCCCCCCGGCCGCTCAGGTGAACAGGATGAGGAAGGCGATCAGCAGGGCGAAGAGCGCGACGGCTTCCGTCAGCGCGAAGCCCAGGATGCCGATCGGGAAGACCGCGTCGCGGGCCGAGGGGTTGCGGCCGACGGCCTGCACCATCGAGGAGAAGATGCTGCCGATGCCGATGCCCACGCCCGCGAGCGCGATGACGGCGATGCCGGCGCCGAGGGCCTTCGCGGCGAGAACTTCCATTGAAGTGATCCTTCCGTGTGTTCGGTTGGGGTGAGGGGGTCCGCCGTCGCTCAGTGCAGATGCACGGCGTCGTGCAGGTAGATGCAGGTCAGGATCGCGAAGACATAGGCCTGCAGAAAGGCGACCAGCAGCTCGAAGCCGATGAGCGCGACGTTCAGCGCCAACGGCAGCGAGGCGCCGAGGAAACCCGCCACGCCGGCGCTGCCCATCAGCACCACGAAGGTGGCGAACACCTTCAGCATGACGTGGCCGGCGACCATGTTGGCGAAGAGACGCACCGAGAGGCTGACCGGGCGCGACAGGTAGGAGATCAGCTCGATCGGGATGATGAGCGGCGCCAGCGCCTTCGGCGCGCCCTCGGGGAAGAAGTAGCCGAAGAACTTGGTGCCGTGGATCGCCAGCGCCACGATCGTCACCAGCAGGAACACGATCGTCGCGAGCGCGAAGGTGACCACGATGTGGCTGGTGAAGGTGAAGGCGAAGGGCAGCAGGCCGAGCAGGTTGCCGACCAGCACGAACATGAACAGCGAGAACACGAAGGGGAAGAACTTCTTCCCCTCATGGCCGATCTGGTTGACGCAGAGCCCGTGGATGAACTCGTAGGCGCTCTCGGTCAGGGACTGCAGGCGGCCCGGCACCACCGCGCGGCGGGCGGCGCCCCACATCACCAGCGCGGTGATGACGCCGACCGCGAGCAGCATGTGCGCCGCCGACTGGGTGAAGCCGACGGAGGCGCCGACCTTGCCCAGCACGGGAACCAGTTCGAACTGGCCCAGCGCATCGATCGTCTTGCCTTCGGCAGCCAAGTTCCGCTCTCCCGCCCAAACCCAGACGGGCCCGGCCCGCCGCTGCCTACTTCCCGACGCGGCGTGGCGTGAACAGCCGATAGACGTTCAGCACCCCGGCAGCGCCGCCGAACACGAAGAACATGAGGAAGAGCCACGGCCAGGTGCCAAGCCAGCGGTCGAGCAACCAACCCAGCCCCACACCCGCGATCAGCGCCGAGACGACCTCGACGCCCGCCCGGAAGCCGATCCCCCAGGTGCCCCCCTGCGGAAGTTGCCCGGGTCCCGGCGCGGAGGGCGTCGCCCCCTGCCGTTCCCGAGCCTTCTGCAGCCGCTCCTCGAAGCCGTCTGTCTCCGGCACGCGCGCTCCTCCTTGCGGTCCCCCGCCCGGAAGGCGCCCGTCCCTACGGCGCGGGGGGATCGGTGTCAAGGCGAGGACTGCCGCATTGCAGCATGACGCGGCGGGTGTTGCGGCGTCACGTCCTCCAGCCGGTCCACCGCCCGGAGCGCGGGGAACCAGCGCATCCAGAGCAGCACCACTGTCATCGTGCCGAAGCCGCCGAGCACCACCGCCGCCACCGGCCCGAGCAGCGCCGCCATGCTGCCGGAATAGAACTCGCCGAGCTGGTTCGAAGTTCCGATGAACAGCGAGTTCACCGCCGCGACCCGCCCGCGCATCTCGTCCGGCGTGCCGAGCTGCACGAGCGACTGCCGCACCACCACGCTGACCACATCGGCCGCCCCCACCAGCGCCAGCGCGAGCACCGACAGCGCCAGCGACTCGGACAGACCGAAGACGACCGTGCCGGCGCCGAAGAGCGCCACCGCCCGCAGCATGCTGCGCCCCGCCCACCGCCCGAGCGGCCGCCAGGCGAGCCAGAGCGAGGCCGCCAGCCCACCGGCCGCGAGCGCCGAGCGCAGGATGCCGAGGCCCCAGGGCCCGGCGTCCAGGATGTCGCGCGCATAGACCGGCAGCAGCGCCGCGGCGCCGCCGATCAGCACCGCCACCATGTCGAGCGTCACCGCCCCCATCAGCGCCGGCCGCGCGCGCAGGAACACGAGGCCCGACAGCAGCACCTCCAGCGTGACGCGCCCGCGAGGCCGCGGCCGTGCCGCCATGCGGATCAGCAGCACCAGCACGGCGGAGAGCAGGGCGAGCGCGGCGACGCCGGCGTACGGCGCTGCCGGCCCGCCCGCCGCATAGAGCAGCCCGCCCGCGGCCGGCCCGGCGATGGTCGCCGCCTGCCCCGTCGAGGCCGCAAGCGCATTGGCGCGCGCCAGATCCTTCGCCGCCACCACGCCCGCCAGCAGCGCCTGGGAGGCCGGCATCTCGAAGGCGCGGGTAGCGCCGAACAGCGCGACGATCGCGAAGATCCAGCCGGCATCGAGCCAGCCCGCGAGGCTGCCGGCCGCCAGCGCGGCCGCCGCGACGCCGTTCGCCGCCCGGCAGGCGGCGGTCACGGCGCGGCGGTCCAGCCGGTCGGCGGCCAGCCCGGTGACGGGCGTCAGCAGCAGCATCGGCACGAACTGCACCAGACCGATCAGGCCGAGGGCGAAGGCGCTGTCGGTCAGCGCATAGACCTGCCAGCCCACCGCCACGACCTGCATCTGCAGCGCGAAGGATGACAGCACGCGGGAGGAGAGGAACAGCAGGAAGGGCGGTTGGCGCCACAGCGGAAGCGTCGCGGGCGCGGGTTCGGCCATGGCGGGATGGCAGCACCCCTCGCCACCCCGCGTCCAGCCCGCCGGCGCCCCCTACCCGCCGATGAAGCCCCCGGACTGGCGCTGCCAGAGCTTCGCATAGACGCCGCCCAGCGCCAGCAGCTGCGCATGCGTGCCCTGTTCCGCCACGCGGCCATGGTCCAGCACCACCAGCCGGTCCATCCGCTGCAGCGTGGAGAGGCGATGCGCGATGGCGATCACCGTCTTGCCGGCCATCAGGCGATCCAGGCTCTCCTGGATCGCCGCCTCCACTTCCGAATCGAGCGCGCTGGTGGCCTCGTCCAGCACCAGGATCGGCGCGTCCTTCAGCAGCACCCGGGCGATGGCGATGCGCTGGCGCTGCCCGCCCGAGAGCTTCACGCCGCGCTCGCCGACATGCGCGTCATAGCCGGTGCGGCCGCGCCAGTCGGAGAGGCGCGCGATGAAGTCATGCGCCTCCGCGCCGCGGGCCGCGGCCTCCACCTCGGCCTCGGTCGCAGACGGGCGTCCGTAGCGGATGTTGTCGCGGATCGCGCGGTGCAGCAGCGCGGTGTCCTGCGTGACCACGCCGATCGCCGCGCGCAGGCTTTCCTGCGTGACGCCGCCGATGTCCTGCCCGTCCACCAGGATGCGCCCGGCCTCGGGCGCGAAGAAGCGCAGCAGCAGGTTGATCGCGGTGGTCTTGCCCGCCCCGGAATGGCCGACGAGGCCGACGCGCTCGCCCGGCGCGACCGCCAGGTCGAAGCCGTCCAGCACCGCGCCGCGCCTGCCGTGCAGCACGTCCTCCGGCGGCTGGCCGTAGCCGAAGCGCACCTCCTCGAAGCGGATCGCGCCCTGCGTCACCGCCAGCGGCGCCGCGCCCGGCGGATCGGGCGCGGTGGGCGGGACGGCGATGGAGCCCATCGCCTCCTGCACCACGCCGATATTCTCGAAGATGCCGGCGACGTTCATCGCCACCCAGCCGGAGATGTTCGCGATCTGCCAGGCCATCGGCAGCGCGGCCGCGACGACCGCCAGCGGGATCTCCCCCTGTGACCAGAGCCAGATCGCGAGCGCGCCGGTGCTCACCAGCAGCGCGGCGTTCAGCGTGGAGAGCAGCAGGCCGTTCAGCGTGACCAGCCGCGTCTGGCGGGCGAAGTCGCGGTTCAGGGTCTGCAGCGCCTCGCGCACATGCGCGTCCTCCTCCTCGGCGCGGGCGAAGAGCTTGACCGTGGTGATGTTCGTGTAGCTGTCCACCACGCGCCCGGTCAGCGCGCTGCGCGCCTCGGAGGCCTTGCGCGCGCGGTCGCGCATGCGCGGCACGATCAGCCGCAGCAGCGTGGCGTAGAGCACGAACCAGCAGAGGATCGGCAAGGCGAGCCGCGCATCGGTCGCCGCCAGCGTCAGCACCGCGCCGGTGCCGTAGACCAGGATGTACCAGACGGCGTTGACCGACTGCACCACGCTCTCGCGCAGCGCCGGGCCGGACTGCATCACGCGGTTGGCGATGCGGCCGGCGAAGTCCTCCTGGAAGAAGGGCAGGCCCTGGCGCACCACATGCCAGTGGCTCTGCCAGCGGATCATGCTGGTGACGCCGGGGATGATGCCCTGCTGCGTCACCAGGTTCTGGCAGAGGATCGCCACCGGCCGGGCAAAGAGCAGCAGCGCCGCCATCCCCGCCAGCGTCCAGCCGGCCCCGGCCCAGATCCCCTCCGGCCCGTAGCGCTCCAGCAGGCCGACCAGCTGGCCGATGAAGACCGGGATCATCAGGTCGAGCAGCGCGACCGCGAGGCCGGCCACGAACAGCGCGGCGAACAGTGCCCGCGCCTGGCGCGCGAAATGCCAGTAGAAGCCGATCAGGGAATGCGGCGGCGCGTGCTCCGGCACCGGCACGCCGAGCAGGCGCGCGGCGGGCGAACCCGGCGGGGCCACCGGGTCCATCGCATGCTCGAAGCGGCGGAAGGGCAGCACGCCGGCAGGACGCGCCGCTTCTCCGCCCGGGTCAACCATGCTGGCGGGCGGCGCGCCGTGCCGGATCGTCGGGCGCCGGCACGTCGCGCGGCGCGACGCGCAGCACGAGGTAGCCCGCGAGGCCGGAGACCAGCGACCCGGCCAGGATGCCGATCTTCGCCTGGTTCTGCAGCGCCTCGCTGTCGGGGAAGGCGAGCAGGCCGATGAAGAGGCTCATCGTAAAGCCGATGCCGCAAAGCAGGGAGACGCCGACCAGCTGGCCCCAGCCCGCCCCCATCGGCACATCGGCGAGCTTCAGCCGGATCGCGATCGCCGCCGCGCCGAACACGCCGACCAGCTTGCCCACCGAAAGCCCGAGCGCGATGCCGAGCGTGACCGGCTGGGCCAGCACTTCCCAGCTCAGGCCGAGCAGCGGCACGCCGGCATTGGCGAAGCCGAAGACCGGCACGACCACGAAGGCCACGGGCTTGGCGAGCGCGTGCTCCAACCGGTGCAATGGCGATTCCGCGTGCTCCACCGCGCCCGGCGAGGGACGCAGCGGGATGATCAGCGCCAGCGCGACGCCGGCGATGGTCGCATGGATGCCGGAACGCAGCACCAGCACCCACAGCAGCGCGCCGAGCAGCAGATAGGGCAGCAGCCGCGCGACGCCGAAGCGGTTCATCGCGATCAGCGCCGCCAGCACCGCCGCCGCCAGGCCGAGATCGAGCAGCGAGACATTGGCCGTGTAGAACGCCGCGATGATCAGCACCGCGCCGAGATCGTCGATGATCGCCAGCGCAGTGAGGAACACCTTCAGCGAGACCGGTACGCGCGAACCGAGCAGGGAGAGCACGCCGAGCGCGAAGGCGATGTCGGTGGCGCTCGGGATCGCCCAGCCGGCCAGCGCCTCCATGTTGCCGCGGTTGAGCGCGGCATAGATCCCGGCCGGCACCACCATGCCGCCGACCGCCGCAAGCCCGGGCAGGATGCGTCGCGGGCCGGAGGAGAGCTGGCCGTCCAGCACCTCGCGCTTGATCTCGAGGCCGACGAACAGGAAGAACACCGCCATCAGCCCGTCATTGATCCAGTGGCCGAGGCTGAGCGGGCCGAGATAGGCCTTGAGCGCACCGAAATAGGCCGGCGCCAGCGGCGAGTTGGCGACCACCAGCGCCAGCGCCGCCGCACCCATGAGCACGAGCCCGCCCGCCGCCTCGTTGTCGAGGAAGTCGCGCAGCATCGAGGGCGGGCGGCGCGACGGTGCGGGCTTGGCCATGCGGGGGAGGTCTCCGGCTGCCGGGAGACGGGCTCCCGCTGGGCGTCAGGTGGCGTCGGGCGGGGCGCCCGGAAGGGTGAAACCCCGCCAGGCGGCGAGCCGGTGGTCCCCTGCCATGTCGGCCACCAGCCACACCATGCGGTCGAGGAACCACATCTTCGCGACGAGCGCCACCGCCAGCCCCGTCAGCGCCGCCCAGGGGAGCAGCAGGGCCAGGCCATACAGCAGCAGCAGCCCGCCCAGCGCGGACAGCGCATTGAGCAGCAGCGGGATGCGCCGGTGCTGCGGCGGCACCGGCACCTCGTCCCGCGCGAGCCACAGCCGCTCCCCCAGCACCGCGCGCGAAGCCCAGCTCTCCAGGCTCCGCGGCGGGGGAAAGAGGCGCGGATTGGCCCAGGTCCAGGCCAGCAGCAGCGCCACCGGCAGCAAGGCCCACCACCCGATCCAGGCCCGGCTCCAGATGGCCAGCGCCAGCAGCGGCAGGATCGGCACGCGGGTCCAGACCGACCAGGGATTGGCATGCCGCGCCCAGGCCGAATCGTCCATGCGGTGGGCGCGGGCGATCCGGGCCTCGATCGTCATCAGCGCCTTTCCCGGCGCATCAGGCGACCGGCGTCTCCGCCAGTTCCACCGCGCGCTGCAGGTCCACGCTCAGCAGGCGGGAGACGCCGCGTTCCTGCATCGTCACGCCATAGAGGCGGTGCATCCGCGCCATGGTCAGCGGATGGTGGGTGACGATCAGGAAGCGCGTGCCGCTGCGCCCGTCCTCCTCGGCCGCCATCAGTTCCAGAAGGTCGCAGAGCCGTTCCACATTGGCGTCGTCGAGCGGCGCGTCCACCTCGTCCAGCACGCAGACCGGCGCGGGGTTGCAGCGGAACACCGCGAAGATGAGGGAGAGCGCCGTCAACGCCTGCTCGCCGCCCGAGAGCAGGTTGAGCGAGGCAAGCTTCTTGCCCGGCGGCTCGGCATAGATCTCGAGACCCGCTTCCAGCGGATCGTCGGAGCCGACCAGCGCCAGATGCGCGCGGCCGCCGCCGAAGAGGCGCGTGAACAGCCCGCGGAACTCGGCATCCACCTTGTCGAAGACCACGCGCAGCCGCTCGCGCCCCTCGCGGTTGAGGTGACCGATCTGGCCGCGCAGCTTGGCGATGGCGGTCGCGACCTCGGCGCGTTCGGAGTCGATCGCGTTGCGGCGTTCGTCGAGCTCGTTCAGCTCCTGCTCGGCGCGCAGATTGACCGGGCCCATCTCCTCCCGCTCGCGGGTCAGGCGGTCCAGTTTTTTCCGCGCCTTTTCCTCCGCCTGCTCGGTCAGGTCGGCCACGTCGGCCGGCAGCTCGGGATGCGCCTCGCCGAGGCGTTCGGCGATGCGTTCCTCCACCGAAAGTGCTGCGGCCTCGGCGGTCTCCATCGCGCCCTCGGCGCGCACCTGGCCCTCGCGCGCGGCGACGAAGCGGGTGTCGGCCTCGCGGCGATGCGTCGCGGCGGAGCGCAGCTCGGCCTCTGCCTCGGCCAGCACGCGCGCGGCCTCGGCATGCGCGGCCTCGGCCTCGGCCAGCAGGCGCGCGGCGGCGGCACGCCGCGCAGCGGCGGCTTCGGGCGCCTCGGCGAGCCGCGTGACCTCCGCCTCAGCCTCCTCGCGACGCGCCGAAAGCTCATCGCGGCGGGCGGCGGCTTCCGCGCGGCGCTCGGCCCATTCGGCGCGTTCCGGCCCGATCGTCTCCTGCCGTGCGGCGATGCGCGTGGCCTCGGCGGCGAGTGCGGCGCGCGTGTCGCGGGCGGCGGCCTCGGCGGCGCGGGCGGCGACAAGGGCAGCGCGGGCCTGCTCCACCTCGGCGCGCAGCGCGGCGAGGTCGGGTGCGGCGGCGCGCGCGGCCTGGGCCTCGGCCAGCGCGGCCTCGGCGGCCTGCCGCTCGGCGGCGAGGCGTTCCACTTCCGGGGCCAGCGCGGCCAGCCGCGCCTCGGCCTCGGCCGCGCGGGCGGTCAGCGCCTGGGCCTCCTGGCGCAGCCGGGCGAGCGTCGCCTCCGTGCTGCGGCGGGATTCGCGCGCGGCGGCTTCCTGCTGCACGGCCTGCTGCTCGGCGCGGGCCGCGGCATCACGCGCGGCGCGGGCGGCGAGCGTATCCGGCGCGGCGGCGCGGGCCGCGCGGGCCTGTTCCAGGGCCTGGGCGGTCGCCTGCAGCTCGGCATCGAGCCGCGCGAGTTCCGGCTCCACGGCGGCGAGCCGCTGCTCGGCCTGGGCGGCGCGGGCGGCGACACGCTCGGCGGCGGTGGCGGCGGCGCCGGCACGGCGCTCGGCCTCGGCGCGCGCCTCGCGCTGCCGCGTCTCGGCCTCGCGGGCCTGGCGCTCGGCCTCCGCGGCCTCCCGCGCATCCTGCTGCGCGGCGGCGAGGTCCGGCACCGCCGCGCGCGCGGCGCGGGCGGCAGCGAGCGCGGCCTCGGCGGCGCCGAGATCCTCATCGAGCCGCGCCAGTTCCGGGGCGAGGGCAGCGAGCCGGCTCTCGGCCTCGGCGGCGCGGGCGGCGATGCGCTCGGCGGCCGCGATGGCGGCGCCGGCGCGGCGTTCGGCCTCGGCGCGGATGTCGCGGCGGCGGGCTTCCTCCTGCCGCGCGGCCTGCTCCTCGGCCTCTGCTTCGGCGCGGGCGGATTGCGCGGCGGCGGCGGCGGCCTCGGCCTGGTCGAGCACGACCTGCGCGGCGCGCAGCTTGTTGCGCTGCGCGAGGCGGACGGCGCCGGGGCTCGGCGTGCCGGCGCGGGCGCAGTGCCCGTCCCAGCGCCAGAGCGCGCCATCCTCGTTCACCAGGGCCTGGCCGGGTTGCAGCCCGGCCTGCAGCGCGGCGCCGTCCTGGCCGCGCGGCAGCAGGCCGATCTGCGACAGGGCGCGGGCGAGCGCGGCCGGCGCCTCAACCAGGCGGGAGAGCGGCGTCGCGCCATCCGGCAGGGCCGGCGGCGGGGCGAAGGGCGGAAGGCTGCGCCAATGGCGCGGCGCATGGTCGTCGAGCGGGCTGTCCAGCGCCTCGCCCAGCGCGGCGCCGAGCGCCGCTTCCAGGCCCGGCGGGACCGAGACGGAATCGAGCACCGGCGCCAGGCCGGCACTGACCGCGGCGGCGGCGGCGACTTCCGTCAGCGCGGCCACTTCGGCCTCCGCGCGGGCGCGGGCGCCGTCGGCCGCCCCCGCGGCGCGGCGCGCCGCCGCCGGGGGCGGGTGCGCCGCCGCGGGC
>NZ_JBWXTD010000003.1:1704714-1705268 GCF_056682175.1 Falsiroseomonas sp. RANM36 | reverse complement strand
GCGGGGGGGGGGGGGGCGACTCCGCCCCGGGCGCCCCCGGCGCCCCCGGGGGGGGGGGGGGCGCGGGCGCCCCCCACGGCGGCGCTGCGCGCGGCCTCGTGGCGCGATTGCGCGGCGGCGCGGGCCGCCTCGGCGCCGTCCAGCGCGGCGCGGCTGTCGCGCAGCGCGGCTTCGGCGGCCTCGGCCTCGGCCAGGGCGGCTTCGCGCTCGGCTTCCGGCACCAGGGCGGCGGGGGCGGCGTCGCGCTCGGCGGCGAGGCGGCTGCGCTGCTCGGCGAGGCGCCGCAGCGTGCTCTCGGCGCCTTCCAGCGCGGCGGTCGCGCGCGTCGCGGCCCCTTCGGCCTCCGCGGCGGCGGCGCGGGCGGATTGCAGCCGGGCAACGGCGCCGGAATGCGCCGCCTCGGCGGCCGCGAGCGCCTCCTGCGCGGCGGCGAGGTCCGATGCGGTGGCCGCCGCGGCCTGCTGCACCGCGTCGCGCTCGGCCACCGGCCCCCGGGCGGCGCGGGCGGCGGCGCGGGCCGCGGGGCGGGGCGGGGGGGGGGGGGGCCGGCCCGC
>NZ_JBWXTD010000003.1:1696743-1704614 GCF_056682175.1 Falsiroseomonas sp. RANM36 | reverse complement strand
GGGGGGCGTCGCGCGGGGCGGCGAGGCGCTGGTGCGGCTGGGCCAGCCGGCGCAGCGCGACCTCCGCCGCGTCCAGCGCGGCGCGGGCGCGGCCTTCGGCTTCCTCGGCCTCGGCGGCGGCGCGCCGGGCCGCTTCGTGGCGGGACTGCGCCGCGCCACGCTCGGTTTCCATCGCCGCGAGCGCGGCCTCGGCGGCGGCCAGGGCCGTCGCGGCCGCGGTGGCGGCGCCGGCGGCGGCATCCAGCGCATCCTGCGGCACGCGCGCCGCCTCCGCCGCCCCCTGCTCGCCGGCGAGCCGGTTGCCCTGCTCGGCCAGGCGCCGCGCGCGGTTCGCCGCATCGCTCTCGGCGCCGGCCAGCGCGGCGGCCTGGGCCGCGGCCTCGGCGGCGAGTTCGGTGGCGCGGTCCGCGGCGCGCGCGGCCTCCCGCACCGCCTCGGCGGCCTCGGCCTCGGCGGATTCGGCCGCGGCGGTGCGATCGGGCAGGCTCGCCGCGGCCTGCTCCAGCGCCTCGGCCTCGGCGGCGAGGCGCGATCCGGCGGCCTCGGCATCGGCCTGCAGCCGCGCGGCGTGGTCCAGGTCGCGCGCCAGGGCATCGCGCCGGCCGGTGGCGGCGGCCAGCGCCTCGCGCGCGTCATGTTCCTCGGCGTCGAGCGTCTCGGATTCGACGCGGCGGCGTTCCAGCGCGGTGCGGGCCAGCGCCTCCGCCTCGCGCGGGCCGGGCAGGCCCTGCTCGGCGGCGAAGGCGCGGCGCGCGGCGCCCTCGGCCTCGAACTCGGCCTCGCCGACCGCTGTGCGGGCGCGGTGGAAGGCCTCCTTGGCGGCGGCGAGCGTCGCCTGCGCGCGGGCGCGCAGGATGGCGAGCCATTCCACCTCGGCGCCGCGCACCAGGCCCGAGAGGTTGCGGTAGCGCGCCGCCTGGCGCGCCTGGCGCTGCAGCCCCTGCCGCGCGCCCTCCATCTCGTTCAGCAGGTCCTCGGCGCGGGCGAGGTTGTTCTCCGCCTGGCGCAGCTTGAGCTCGGCCTCGTGCCGGCGGGCGCGCAGCCCGGCGATGCCGGCGGCTTCCTCCAGCACGGCGCGGCGATCCTCGGGCTTGGCCTGGATCAGCGCCGCGACGCGGCCCTGGCTGACCATCGCGGAGCTTCGCGCGCCGGAGCCGATATCGGCGAACATGGTCTGCACGTCGCGCGCGCGCAGCTCCTTGCCGTTGACGCGGAAGGAGGAGCCGGAGCCGCGCTCGATCTTGCGGACGATCTCGAGGTCCGGCGTCTCGGCATTGGGCGGCGGCGCGAGGCCCATCGCCTCCTCGAGCGTCAGCGTGACCTCGCAGAAATTGCGGGAGGCGCGGGAGGCCGTGCCGGCGAAGATCACGTCCTCCATCTCGCCGCCGCGCATCGTGCGGGCGTTGGTCTCGCCCATCGCCCAGCGCAGGGCTTCCACGATGTTGGACTTGCCGCAGCCATTCGGGCCGACGATGCCGGTCAGGCCGGGCATCACCTCCACCAGCGTGGGCTCGGCGAAGGATTTGAAGCCGGCGATGCGCAGGCGCGTGAGGCGGGCGGTGCGCGCGGCCTCGATCTGCGCGGCGGAGCGGCCGGGCTCCTCCTCCTGCGGGGCCGGATCCTCGGCCGGCGGCGGCACCGCCTCCATTCAGCGCGTCTCGGCGACCAGGGAGGCGAAGCGGTCGAAGTCGATGTTCCCCGGCACGACGCGGCTGCCGAAGACGAAGGTGGGGGTGGAGCTGATGTTGAACTGCCGCTGCCCGGCCGCGCGCTGCTCCAGGATGGCACGCTGCAGCGGCGCGTCCACGATCGCCTTCTCGAAGGTGTCGCGGTCCATGCCGGCGAGCGCCGCCAACTTCCAGAGCTCGCCCTTCACATCCGCGTTGCGGTTGAAGGCCCAGCGGTCCTGGGTGGCGAAGAGGGTGGAGACGAAGGCGCTGTAGCGGTCCGCCGGCACGCTGCGCGCCAGCGCGGCGACGGCCAGCGCCAGCTGGTCCAGCGGGAAGTCGCGATAGACCAGGCGGATGCGGCCGGTGTCCACCAGCTGCTCCTTCACGCGCGGGAAGGTGTCGCGGGAGAAGGCGGCGCAATGGCCGCAGGTGAGGGAGAAGAACTCCAGCACCGTCACCGGGGCGTCGGGCTTCCCGATGGCGCGTTCGGCGAGGCGGGGGTCCTCCTGGGCGAGGGCCGCCGTGGTGGGCAGCACGAGCGCGCCGGTGGCGAGCGTGAGGAAGGAACGGCGAGGGGTCATCGGGCAGCCTCCGGCAAGGCGGGGTCTGGGACTCGGGGGGCGTCCCCTACCGGTTCCGATAGACGCCGCGGCCAAGCTTTTCCAGGGCCTCGCGCAGGTCGCCCGCCGGCAGGGCCGAAAGCCGCTCGGCGACGGGGGCCGGCAGGGGCGCGGCGGGGGCATGGCGGGGCGCGCCGGCCGGGCCGGAGGGGCCGGGCCTCGCCTGCTGCACGAAGCGCAGCCGCTCCACCGTCACCCGCCCGAGATGGCCGTTGATCCGGGCGATCAGCTCCGGCGCCAGGTGCTGCAGCTCCATCGCGACCGGCCCG
Organism: Falsiroseomonas sp. RANM36; assembly: GCF_056682175.1. Lineage (NCBI taxonomy): Bacteria > Pseudomonadati > Pseudomonadota > Alphaproteobacteria > Acetobacterales > Roseomonadaceae > Falsiroseomonas > Falsiroseomonas sp. RANM36. The sequence goes on along the minus strand of NZ_JBWXTD010000003.1, from coordinate 1,702,055 downwards.
GCGCAGGCGAGGGTGAGCGTGCCGGCCGAGAGGCGCAGCGGGCTGGTGACGGCGGCGAGCGCCGGCCCGACCACCTGCGCCCAGTCGGCCAGGAGCTGCGCGCCGGCCGGGGAGCGCTTGCGGAAGGCCGGGCGGGTGACGGCCGGGATCAGGCTGCCGAGCGGCAGGGGGGCTCCCGGAAATCGCCTTGCGTCGCCATCCTTCGCCACGCGTGAACCCTCCTGCCCAAGACCTGCTCGACTGGTACGACCGCCACCGGCGCGACCTGCCCTGGCGGGACGCCCCCTTGCGGTCGCCGGAGGGCGGAGGTCCCGAAGGGACCGAGCACCAGAGGCGTGAATCGCAAGGGCACGCAAGGCCCGACCCATACCGCGTCTGGCTGTCGGAGGTCATGCTCCAGCAGACCACCGTCGCCGCGGTGGGGCCGCGCTATGCCCGCTTCCTGGCGCGCTTCCCCGATGTGGCGGCGCTGGCCGCGGCGCCGTGGGAGGCGGTGGCGGAGGAATGGGCCGGCCTCGGCTACTACGCCCGGGCGCGCAACCTGCATGCCGGGGCGAAGGCCCTGGCGGCCGGCGGGTTCCCACGGGACGTCACGGGACTCCGCGGGATTCCCGGGATCGGCGCCTATACCGCGGCCGCCGTGGCGGCGATCGCCTTCGGCGTGCCCGTGGTGCCGACCGACGGCAATGTGGAGCGCGTGGCGGCGCGCATCCATGCCGTGGAGACACCGCTGCCCGCCGCGAAGAAGGCGCTGGATGCGCTGGCGAATCGCTGGATGGAGCAGGCGGCCGCCCGCGCCCGGCCGGGCGACTTCGCGCAGGCCCTGTTCGACCTGGGGGCGACGATCTGCACGCCGAGGCGCCCGGCCTGCGCGCTCTGTCCCTGGCGGGGCGCCTGCGCGGCGCAGGCGCAGGGCATCGCGGAGACGCTGCCGCGCAAGGCGCCGAAGGCCGTGCGGCCCGTGCGGTCCGGCGTGCATTTCGCGCTGATGGATGCTGCCGGGCGCCTGCTTGTGCGCCGCCGCCCGGCCGAGGGGCTTTTGGGCGGCATGCTCGAGATCCCCGGCACGCCCTGGCGCGAAGGGGTGTGGGAGAGGGCGGCGGCGCTGGTCCACGCCCCCCTGCCCGGCCTGCGCTGGCGGACGCTGCCCGGCGAGGCGCGGCACGGCTTCACCCATTTCGAGCTGCGCATGACGCTGCTGGCCGCGCGGCACGATGGCGAAGCACCGGCGGGTTTCGCCTGGATGGCGCCGGATGCGGCGCGCGCGGCGATGCCGACGGTGATGCGCAAGCTTCTCGCGCTGCTGGACGGCGCCGTCAGCCCGGGGTGATGGCCTCTTGCAGCGGCGCCGGAAGTCCGGCGAGCAGCGCGGGATCGGCGATGGCCGGAGGCGGGCCGGAGGCGACCAGGCGCGGCTCGGCGAGCTGCGTGTCGAGGATGCGCCACAGGTCGCAGGCGGCGGCGTAGCGCGCGAAATTGGCGCAGGCGCGCGGGAAGCGGCGCCGCGCATCGGCCTCCGGCACGGCATGGCCGCCGGCGGCGACGCGGTCGGCGATGCGGCGCAGCGCGAGGCCGACATCGGGCAGGATGCAGAACAGCAGGTTCACGCCGAAGCCGGCCACCTTCGCGCTCCGCACCGTGCGGAGATGGGTGAGGCCGGCGAGGGTGGTTTCGAGCGCGAAGCTGCGGCGGGCAGCGATGGTCTCGGCGCTGCGCGCCAGCACCGCGCGCGCCGCCGCGGTGGCGGTCTCGGCGTCCGGCGTCGGCGTCAGCGGTGAGAAGCCACGCGCGATCTCATCGAGGTTCACGAAGCGCTCGGTGCCGGCGACGGCCCGGAGGTAGCGCCGCGCATAGGTCGTCTTGCCGACGCCGTTCGGCCCCGCGATGAGCCAGAGGATCGGCACGGCCTCACCCACCTTGCGCCACCACCTCCTGCCGCAGCTCGTCGAGCAGGCGCAGCCTTCCGTCGCGCGTCTCCAGGAACCAGAAGGTCCAGCCGTTGCAGGAGGGCGCGGCCTGCAGCTCCGCGCCGACCTTGTGGATCGAGCCCGCCACCGCGCCGCAGCGCAGCGTGCCGTCGGCGCCCACAACCGCCTTCCAGCGCCGGTGGCGGTCGGTCAGCGTCGCGCCGGGCGGCACCAGGCCGCGTTCGACCAGCACGCCGAAGGCGATGCGCGGCTGCTCCCGCTTGGACGGCAGCGACAGCGCGGCGGCTTCCGGCACCGGCTCCACGGCACGCAGCCGATCCTCGGCGGCCGCCGCATAGCCGGGATCGCGCTCGATCCCGAGGAAGCGCCGGCCGAGCCGCTTCGCCACCGCCGCCGTCGTGCCCGTGCCGAGGAAGGGATCGAGCACGACCTCGCCCGGCATGGTGCAGGAGAGGATCACGCGGTGCAGCAGCGCCTCGGGCTTCTGGGTTGGGTGCAGCTTGCCGCCAGCGTCGTCGCGCAGCCGTTCCGCGCCGGTGCAGAGCGGGATGAACCAGTCGCTGCGCATCTGCAGCTCCTCGTTCAGCGCCTTCATGGCCTGGTAGTTGAAGCGGTAGCGGCTTTCCGGGCCGCGCGCCGCCCAGATCAGCGTCTCATGCGCGTTGGTGAAGCGGCGCCCCCGGAAATTCGGCATCGGGTTGGCCTTGCGCCAGATGACGTCGTTCAGGATCCAGAAGCCGAGATCCTGCATCGCCGCGCCCAGGCGGAAGACGTTGTGGTAGCTGCCGATCACCCAGATGGTGCCGTCCTTGCGCAGCACGCGGCGGCATTCCGCGAGCCAGTCCCGGGTGAAGGCGTCATAGGCGGCGAAGTCGGTGAAGCGGTCCCATTCGTCGTCCACCGCATCCACCACGGAGGTGTCGGGACGACGCAGCTCGCCCTTCAACTGGAGGTTGTACGGCGGATCGGCGAAGACCGCATGGACCGAGGCGGGCGGCAGGCGCCGCAGCGTCTCGATGCAGTCGCCGACCAGCACCTGGTCGAGCGGCAGGTCGAGACCCGTGCCCATCGTTCCGCCTGCACCCCCGCGCGAATCGGCCCGGCACCATGCGTTGCGCCGAGTCGCGGCGTCAATCGCCCCGCATCGCGAAGAGGCTCGCCTGGTCCACCGGCGCGAAGCCGCGGCGGTGATGCGGCGTGGGGCCGAGCCGGTCGAGGGCGGCGCGATGCTGCGCCGTGGCGTAGCCCTGGTGGCTGGCGAAGCCGTAGCCCGGCCAGCGCCGGTCGAGCCTCGCCATCGCGCGGTCGCGCACGACCTTGGCCAGGATCGAGGCCGCGGCGATCGAGAGGCAAAGCGCATCGCCGCCCACCACGCAGCGCACCGCGCAGGGCAGCGCGGGCGGCTGGTCGCCGTCCACCAGCGCGAGGTCGGGCGGCACGGGCAGGCGCGCCAGGGCGCGCGCCATCGCCAGCTGGCTGGCGCGAAGGATGTTGATGCGGCCGATCTCGGCGACGCTCGCCGCCGCCACCGCATAGTCCAGCAGGCCGGCGCGCGCGGCCTGGACCAGCGCATCGAAGGCGGCGGCGCGCTTCGTGGCGTTGAGCTTCTTGCTGTCGTCGATCAGAGCGGCGAGCGCGCGCGGCGGCCGGCGGCGAAAGACCACCGCGGCGGCGAGCACCGGCCCGGCGAGCGGTCCGCGCCCGGCCTCGTCCAGCCCGGCGACCCGCCCCCCATGCGCCGATTCGAGCGCGAAACTCGGCATGGCCCGCCATAGCGCGCGGCGCCGAGTCCTGGCGAGGGCAACCCGCCGCCCTGGCTGCGGCCGAGGGCCCGGCCGTGCCCTTCGCCATCCCGGGCGATCGACCGTCTGGCGGCCGCGCGCTCGGTGGCTGCGCCTTCCTCACCCACGCCGCCGGCGCGGTGCATGGCCCGCATGAGAGCCGGGACGGGGCGACGGTGCTGACCGTGCAGTCCTGGCCGTCAGAGCCCGGCGACTGCTGGACGAACATGGGCAGGAGCAAGCGCGCCGCACGGAAAGCGGGCGGACCGCGCGGGGTATTCCCGAGGCTACCGCGCCGCGTAGCCGCGGAGCCGCGCATACGCAGCGCGCTGCTCGGCACTCATCGCCTGCCGCATCTCGATATGCGTCGCCAGATGCACCTCCCGCAGGCGCCCCTGGAGCGCGCCGATCGCCGAGGTCAGCGCCGCCAGACCTCCGACATCGGCCGTGCCGCCGGCGAAGACTGCATCGAGCTCGCGTTCCAGCGCGACGATGCGCGCGCCGATGATGCGCGCCTCGCCGGCCATGCGCTCGCGCAGCGCCTCGGCGGCGGCGCGCTGCGACGGGCTGAGGCGGAGCGCCTCGGCGTGTTCCAGCACATGCAGCGGGCCGGGATAGCCGTTCAGCTCGGCTGCGAGCGCGAGACCCATGCCGCGGCCGGCCAACAGGTCGGCGAGCTGCTCCTCCGACAGCGACCGGATCTCGCGCCCTTCCAGCCCGGCATAGGGACGTGCCGGATCGGCTGCGGCGGAGGGCGGGCGATGGGCGCCATGCTGGTGCGGGCCGCCATGCTGCGCCGTGGCGGGCGCGGCGGAGAGCATGAGGGCGGCGACGAGGATGCGGACGGCTTTCATGGGCCGCCGACTAGCCCGGGTCGGCCACCGGCTCCTATGATCGCGGTCATATGGACCAGGCCTTCCTGCAAAGCCTCCCGCCCGGCACGTTGCGGCGCCTTGCCCAGGGCGAGGCGCTGTTCCGGGTGGGCGATCCGGCGGTCGGCCTCGTCGTCGTGCAGGCCGGGATGCTGGAACTGCTGCGCGTCTCGCCCGAGGGCCGGCGGCTGCTGCTGCACCGGGCCGGGGCGGGGGAGACCTTCGCCGAAGCCTCGCTGTTCGAAGGCCACCACCATTGCGATGCCGTCGCGGCCGCGCCGAGCGTGGTCACCGTCCATGGCGCGGCGGAGCTCCGGCGGGCCGCTTCGGCCGATGCCGAACTTGGCTGGCGTCTCGCCGCGCATCTGGCGGCGCGGCTGGTGGCGGCGCGGGCGCGGGTGGAGCGGCTGGCCTTACCGCATGCGGCGGACCGGCTGCTCGATGCGCTGCACGCCCTGCCGACGGAGCCCGACGGCGCGCGGCGGCTCGGCCGGTCCTGGAAGTCGCTGGCGGCCGAGCTCGGCCTCTCGCATGAGGCGACCTACCGCGCCCTGGCCCGGCTGCAACGCACAGGCGCGTTGCGGCGGGAGGGGCGCGACCGCGTGTGGCTGCCGCCCTTCGCGCGCGGCTGAGGCGCCCTACCCCACCCTTCGCTCCGCCTGCCGCAGCGCGGCGCAGAGGCGCGAAAAGGAATACCAGAAGGGTCCGTGCCCCTGCGCGCCCGGGCCGGG
>NZ_JBWXTD010000003.1:1687703-1696643 GCF_056682175.1 Falsiroseomonas sp. RANM36 | reverse complement strand
CCCCACCGCGTGTGGCTGCCGCCCTTCGCGCGCGGCTGAGGCGCCCTACCCCACCCTTCGCTCCGCCTGCCGCAGCGCGGCGCAGAGGCGCGAAAAGGAATACCAGAAGGGTCCGTGCCCCTGCGCGCCCGGGCCGGGCGCGGGCGCGGTGCCCTGCGGCTCGGCGCGGCGCCGCCGCGGCCGGCGCGCTTCGAAGCGGCCGCGCATGTTCTCCAGGAAGGCGCCGGTCGCGGCCATGTATTGCTCGAGCATCTCGGCCGCGATCTCGATCCCGGCGAGGCCGCGGCCTTCGAGCGTGAGGGATTTCAGGCGCCGGCTGGCGGCGGCCAGCGCCAGGTGCAGGCGATGCAGATCCGCCAGGTGCCGCGCGATGGCGAGCCTCGCCTCACGCGCCGAATCGCTTTCCGTCATGGCGCCGTCCCCGGACGTCCCGGCGGGCAGCCTGGGACGGCAGGGGTTTACGGCGGGTTAGCGCTCCTCGACGGGCCGGCGCGGGCGATAGGCGACCGGCGCGACCAGCGCCACGACGAGCATCGCGACGCTCAACGCCGGCAGGTCGCCCGTGGCCCAGGCGAGCACGACGCCGAGCAGCGCCGCCATCAACAGCACCGCGGTGAAGAAAGCGTCGGCGACCCGCAGAAGCTCCTGGCTGATCACGTCCATTCTCCCGGCACGGGCGCCGCCGTCGCGGCTGCCGATCCTGACATCCCGTGACATTGTCGGCCACGGCGCTGGACAGAGTAGAGCATGTCCGCACGAAGAGTGCAATTTCTAAGATGATGTATCGTGTTTTGGGATGCGTCGTCTGCATTCCGGTGTAGCGGCTCAACCGACGGTTTCGGCCCGGCGGCCCCAGATGGCGAAGACGCGGTGCGGCACGCGGAGCGGTTCCGCCGGGAAGCGCGCGGCCAGCAGGGCGGCGTGCTCGGCGTCGAAGCGCTCCACCGCCGGGCCGCCCAGCGCGCCGCCGACGCCGGCCGAGGCGCGGATGCGGCCGCGCCAATCGGCATGGCTGTAGAGCGCCGCATGATCGAAGCCGGCGAATTCCAGGCTCGCGAATCCGGCCAGCGAGAGGTCCGCCGCCCAGGCCGGGTAGAAGCCGGTGGTGCGCGCCATAGGCCAGCGCGGATTATGCGCCTCGATCAGGAATTCCGAGGCATGCGCGACGCTGCCGGGCAGCGGCAGCCAGTCGTAATGGCAGATCAGCAGCGCGCCGCCGGGCTTCAGCACGCGCCGACCCTCCGCCGCCGCCAGGCCGCGGTCGAACCAGTGCCAGCATTGCGCCGCGACCACGAGGTCGAAGGCGGCGTCGGGCTGGCCGGTGCGCTCCGCCAGCCCTTCCGCGAAGCGCACCGCCACGCCCTGCTCCGCCGCCAGGCGCCGTGCCGCGGCGATCTGGCCGGGCGCGGGATCGAGGCCGAGCACCTCGCCGCCCATCGCGGCCAGCGTCCGCGCCACCGTGCCGGTGCCGGTGCCGATATCCAGCACCCGCATCCCCGGCGCGAAGAGGCCGCGCTCGGCGATCAGGTCGTAGAAGCGCGGGGGGAAGCCCTGCCGGTGCTTCGCGTAGTCCTCGCTGGTGTCGGACCAGCTGGGTCCGGTCATCATGGGCCTCCCCGGATGGCGGCAAGATCGGCGGCGGTGTCCACGTCGCGCAGGGTGCGCAGCAGCGCGACACGGCGGCCCTGGAAATTCGCGATGCTGTCCATCAGCGCATGCTCGGTGGACCAGCGCACATCGGCGAAGGGTTTCGCCGGCCGGCGGGGACCGAGCGCCACCAGCCAGTAGCCGCCATCCTCGGCCGGGCCGAAGGCGGCATCGGCGCGGCCGAGCGCGCGGAAGGCGGCGGCGATGTCGGCACGCGACACGCCGGGGACGTCGCTGCCGATCACGAGCGCGCGCCGATGCGGGCGCAGCGCGCGGTCCATCCGCGTGCCGAGGTCGCCGCTGCCCTGCGCCACGCGCGGCAGGCGGCGCGGCCAGCGGGCGGTCGCGCGGTCGGGCGTGACGGACAGCAGGGTGCGCCAGCGCCGGTCAGGCGCGATCTCCGCCAGCAGCGCGGCGAGCTGGCCGCGATAGAAGCGCAGCGCGGCCATCGCGCCGATGCCGCGCGCCAGCCGGCGCTTCACCGCGCCGAGCCGCGGCGCGCGCGCGAAGACGATGACCGTGTCGCCCTTCATGATCTCCCGCGCGCATAGAACCGCTGGATGATGCGCGGCGGAACGCCCAGGAACCAGAGGGAGAGGCAGGCCAGGTTGCGCGCCGACCGCCGCAGGTAGCCTTCCCGCCGCCAGCGCTCCGCGCTGGTGATCGCGACGGCGTCGAGCGGCGCCCGCCGGGCGCGGCCCCGGCGGCGCACCAGGCCCACGCCCTCCATCCGCGGCCGCGGCCGCACGCCGCCCGCCTCGGCCAGCAGGTCGCGATGGATCCGCAGGCCCTGGTCGCCATCGGGCAGCGCCAGCGCGCGGCAGCGCCAGGCGACGGCACGTTCCAGCCGGCGCGCGGCGGGCGCGGCGTGATCCAGCGCGAAGCGGAAATAGCCGGCGCGGGCGGGATCGCGCATCGCCGCGCGCACCGCCGCCGGCCAACCCGGCGCAAGCCTCGTGTCGGCATGCAGGACCAGCAGCCAGGGGCCGGAGGCGGCCGCGGCGCCGGCGGCGATCTGCCCGCCCCGGCCGCGCGGCGCCGGCAGCACGCGCGCGCCGAGACCGGCGGCGAGGGCGGCGGTGCCGTCGGCGCTGCCGCCATCCACCACGAGGAGCTCGGCCGGCGCCGCGCCGAGGGCGGCCAGCGTGCCGGGCAGCGTGGCGGCCGCGTTCAGCGTGGGGATGACCACGGACAGGCCGGTGATCGCGGCCTCGTCGGACGGCGCCGCTATTCGCATTTTGTTCTTGACGCTTTCACGCCGCTCTCCCACTCTCCGACGCGAACAAATCGGGAAAAAGAGGAGCGATCATGCCGGACGGGGGAGCCTCCGCCATGCCCTCCCTGGCCCGCAAGGGCCGGGGCGCCGTCACCAACCCGCCGGTGCGCTTCGAGAGCACGCGGACCGAGCGCTGCGACGATGGCTGGGGCACGCTCGCGGCGGAATTCGCGGAGCTGCCGCCGCTGCCGACCGAGCTGATCCGGGAGAAGGCGAAATCGGCGCTGGCCTGGAACGACAGCCCGGATATCGGCTTCGACCGCTCGCTGAACCCCTATCGCGGCTGCGAGCATGGCTGTGTCTACTGCTATGCGCGGCCCGCCCATGCCTATGTGGGCATGTCGCCCGGCCTCGATTTCGAGACGCGGCTGATGTTCAAGCCCGACCTGCCGGAACTGCTGGAGAAGGAGCTGTCGAAGCCCGGCTATGTGGCGAAGCCGGTGGCGCTCGGCGCCAACACCGATCCCTACCAGCCGGTGGAACGCACCCTCGGCATCACGCGCCGCGTGCTGGAGGTGCTGGAGCGGTTCGGCCATCCGGTGACCATCGTGACCAAGAGCGCGGGGGTGCTGCGCGACCTGGATATCCTGACGCGTTTGTCCGAACGCAACCTGGTGCATGTGTGCCTCTCCGTCACCACGCTGGACGGCAAGCTGGCGCGCATCATGGAGCCGCGGGCGGCGACGCCGCTGAAGCGGCTGGAGGCGGTGGCGGCGCTGACGAAGGCCGGCGTGCGGACCGGCGTGCTGGTGGCGCCGATCATCCCCGGCCTCAACGACATGGAGATGGAGCGCATCCTGGAGATGTCGGCCCGCGCCGGTGCCGGTCGCGCGGGCTATGTTCTGCTGCGCCTGCCGCTCGAGATCCGCGGCATGTTCGAGGCCTGGCTGCAGGAGCACTACCCGGATCGCGCCGCACGCGTGCTGGCGCTGGTGCGGGAGACGCGCGGCGGGCAGTTCTACGACAGCCGCTTCGGCGTGCGTCAGACCGGCACCGGCCCCTATGCCGAGTTGATCGCCCAGCGATTCCGGCTTGCGCTGCGCCGCTGCGGCCTGGAAGGGCGGGAGCGGATGGGCGAGCGGGGGCTCGATTGCTCGCAGTTCCGCCCGCCCCAGGTGGCGCCGCGGCAGCTCGAACTGCTCTGATCGCCGCGTCCGCCGCGTCCGCCGCGTCAGCGCGGCAGCGGCCGGTAGGGCAGCGGGCGCAGCAGCGTTCCGTACCACGCCGTCTCGCGCCACACGCCCTGGGCGACATAGGGATCCTCGGCCCAGAAGCGCTCCGCGGCGGCCTGGTCGGCATGGCGCGTGACGACCACCGAGCCGGTCATGCGGCCCTCCGGCGCGTCGAGGATGGCGCCGCCGAACAGCACCGTGCCGTCGGCCGCGAGCCCCTGCAGGCGCGCGACATGCGCCGGGCGCGCGGCGAGGCGCCTGGACTCCGCGCCGGGGTCCTCGCCGTCGCGGGCGACGACGATGGTGTGGCTGCGCGGCCCCGGCATGGCGCTTCCCGGCGAGGGCCAGGGCGCATAGGGCAGCGGCGCGATGCGGAAGGGATGCGCCTCGATCCGCTGCCAGACGCCGGAGGTGGCGAAGGGCTCCGCCGCCAGATAGGCATCGAGCGCGGCGCGGTCGCCGTCCACGACCATCATCGAGCCGAGGCTCCGGGCCTGCCCGTCATGCAGCGGCAGGCCGAGGACGAGCCGCCCGGCCTCGGCCTCCGCCGTGATGAAGGCGACATGCGCGTCGCGCGCCGCCATCCGCCGCATCGGCGCCTCGGCATCGGTGCCGTCGAAGGCGAGGAGCAGCCACGTCATCGAATCACCCTTCGCGGTCAGGGAGCGCAAAAGGGCCGCGACAGCGGCTCCGCGCGGCTCGGGCCCGCACCCCAGGGCGCACCATGCCTGAGGCGCGCAGCCAAGCGCGCGGAGCGCGCGCCGCCGCCTGAGGGCTCAGTACATATGCTGCCCGCCATTGATGGAGAGCGTGGAGCCGGTGATGAACTCGGCCTCGTCGGCGGTGAGGAACACCACGCCGCGCGCGATGTCCTCGGCCTTGCCGAGGCGCCCGATCGGGATGCGCGCGACGATCTTCGCCAGCACCTCCTCCGGCACGGCGCGCACCATCTCGGTGTCCACATAGCCGGGGGCGACGGCGTTCACGGTGACATGGTTGCGCGCGCCTTCCTGGGCGAGCGCCTTGGTGAAGCCGTGGATGCCCGACTTGGCGGCGGCGTAGTTCACCTGGCCCATCTGGCCGGCCTGGCCGTTGACGCTGCCGATGTTGACGATGCGGCCGAACTTGCGGGCGTTCATGCCCTCCCACACCGCCTTGCACATGTTGTAGCAGGAGCCGAGGTTCGTATCGATCACCTGGTCCCACATCTCGCGCGAGAGCCGCTTCATCATGGCGTCGCGGGTGATGCCGGCATTGTTCACCAGGATCTCGATGGGCCCGACCTCGGCCTCGATCTTCTGCACGGCGGCCTGGCAGGCGGCGTAGTCGCCGACGTCGAACTTGTAGCAGGGGATGCCGGTGCGCTCGGTGAAGGCCTGCGCGGCGGCGTCGTTGCCGGCATAGCTGGCGACGACCTTGCGGCCGGCGGCCTGCAAGGCCTCGCTGATCGCGGCGCCGATGCCCCGCTGTCCCCCGGTGACCAGTGCCACGCGTGCCATGCTGTTCGTTTCCCTTCTGGCTGCCTGCCCGACCCTGCGGATCGCCACCGGGCAGGCGGCACATTCTCGCAAGCCGCGGGGCGGAGGGCAAACACGCCGGAGGCACCCGATTCCACAACCCTTTTGATCTGCATCAAGGCAGTGGCGGGCAGCTTCGGCCAGACTTCGATGGTCCTGAGGCGCTGCGGCGCCGAACGGACGTTCCTGGACGTTTCCTCCCTCGACTCGCCCCGGCGGCATCCGTCGGGGCTTCTTGTTTTCGCTGGCCCGTCGCAGCCGCTTCGCCGCGATCTCTTATTGGCAATTCCGCGCATCAATATTGCAAAGAGGGAAATCAACCAAGAATTGAACAACGCGGCGAGCGATTGTGCCTTCACGCAGGCGTGAGTTGTATGCAAAGCATGTTCTGCTGCTTTCGGAAGTGCTCTCTAGGACCTGGGACGATGAAGATTCGCGCGGGTGCGAAGCTGGAGGCGACGACGGATGATCGTTGCGCCCTTGTGCTGATGCTGGCCTATGTCGAAGCCGAGTGCCGTCGCCTGGGCGCAGAGGCCGCCGCGCAGCATGCCGCCATGGCCGCCGCGCTGGTTCCCGACCTGACCCGGCCCGGCACGGCGCCAGCCACGCACTGAGGCCCCGTCCGGGCCGCCGCGCGAAGCCCTATTCCCGGCGCAGCAGGAACAGCGCCTGCTCGCCGAACAGGTTGGCCAGCCAGGGCGAGCGCTTCCAGGGCGAGCGCAGGCCCTTGTCGTCCACCGCCAGCCAGCGCTCCACGACGTAGCGTTCCATCGCGCAGAGCTCGAAGAAGTCGCGGATGGTGCAGGGGTGGATGTTGGGGGTCTCGTACCAGGGGCGGTCCCAGGTCTCGTTGTCCGGCATGCGGCCCGTGGTCAGCAGCTTCCATCGCAGCTGCCAGTGGCCGAAATTCGGGAAGGAGACGATGGCGTAGCGGCCGATGCGCAGCATCTGCCGCAGCACCTCCCGCGGGCGCTCCACCGCCTGCAGCGTGCGGCTGAGCACCACATAGTCGAAGGCGCCGTCCGGGTAGAAGGCGAGGTCGTTGTCGGCGTCGCCATGGATCACCGGCAGGCCGGCGGCCACCGCCTGCGTCGCCTCCGCCATGTCGATCTCGATGCCGCGCGCATCGGCGCCCTTCTCGCGGGTCAGGTGCTCGATGAGCTCGCCATCGCCACAGCCGATGTCGAGCACGCGCGCGCCGGGCGCGACCATCTCCGCGATCAGGCGGAGATCGAGCCGCATGTTCTTGGCGACGAAGCGGATCTCCTGCGGCGCGTCGGGCATCACGACCTCCTGCGTGCGGCCGATTCACGCCTGCGGTGCTCGGCGCTTGCGCACCTGCGCCCTCCGGCGATCGGACGCATCAGATGCCCACCTTCGCGGCCGCCCCGCGGAGGAACCCGCCCAGCGCGCGGTGGAAGACCGGCTCGTCGAGCAGGAAGGCGTCGTGGCCCTTGTCGGTCTCGATCTCCACGAAGGACACATTCGCCGCAGCCGCGTTCAGCGCGCGCACGATCGCGCGGCTCTCCGCGGTGGGGAACAGCCAGTCGGAGCTGAAGGAGGCGACCAGGAAGCGCGTCGCCGTGCCGCGGAAGGCCGCCGCGACATCGCCCCCACGCTCGGCACCAAGGTCGAAGAAATCCATCGCGCGGGTGATGGTGAGGTAGCTGTTGGCGTCGAAGCGGCGGACGAAGGTGCTGCCCTGGTGGCGCAGGTAGCTCTCCACCTCGAACACGTCCTCGAGGAAGGTGAGCGCGCTGGCGCCGCGCAGCCGGCGGCCGAATTTGCGGCCCAGCGCCTGCTCGGAGAGGTAGGTGATGTGCGCGACCATGCGGGCCACGGACAGGCCCTTGGCGGGGATGCGCCCGTCCTCCCAGTAGCGGCCGCCCATCCAGTCCGGGTCGCCATGGATCGCGGCGCGACCGACCTCATGAAACGCAATATTCTGGGCGGAGTGGTAGGTCGCGGTCGCGATGGGCGCGGCGGCCACCACCATCTCCGGGTAGGTCGCTGCCCATTCCAGCACCTGCATCCCGCCCATGCTGCCGCCGACCACGGCCAGCAGCCGCGCGATGCCGAGATGCTCCACCAGGCGCTTCTGCGCGCGGACCATGTCGCGGATGGTGACGGAGGGGAAGTCGGTGCCCCACAGCCCGCTGCCGTCCGGCTTCGGCTCGGCCGGACCGGAGCTGCCCATGCAGCCGCCCAGCACATTGGCGCAGATCACGAAATAGCGCGCGGTGTCGATCGGCAGGCCGGGTCCGACCACCGCTTCCCACCAGCCTGGCTTGCCGGTCAGCGGATGGCGTTCGCCAACATACTGATCGCCGGTCAGCGCATGGCAGACCAGCACGGCGTTGCTGCGCGCGGCGTTCAGCGTGCCATAGGTGCGGTAGGCGACGGCCAGCGGCGCCACCACCGCCCCGCAATCGAGGGCGAGCCCGTCCTCGAACAGGACGCGCTGGTGGGCGAGCGGCTGGGAAGGGGCGAGGGCCTCGGTCATCCTCGGCAACGGGCCTCAGGGGGCCGCAGGAATCGGCGCGGGCGGCGGCCGGGGCAACCGCCGCCTGGGCGGCGCGGGCCGCCGGTTCTATTCACAACCCCCGGACCCGGACCCGCATGCCCGACACAACCTCGCCCGATCCGCAAGACGCGGCCAGACTTCCCTCGGATGCCGAACTCGCGGCGCTGCGGGCGGAGATCGACAGCCTGGACGACGGGCTGCACGACCTGCTGATGCGCCGCGCCGCGGTGGTCGCGCGGCTTGCGGCCAGCCGCGCCAAGGGCGACGGCCCGGCGATCCGGCCAGGGCGGGAGGCGGCGATCCTGCGCCGGCTGCTGGCCCGCCATGCCGGGCCGTTGCCGCGTGCCGCGCTGGTGCGGCTTTGGCGGGAGCTGCTGGCCGCGACCACCTCGATGCAGGCGCCGCTCAGCGTCGCCGCCTGGCTGCCGGAGCCGGGGGTGGAGGTGCTGCGCGCCCATCTCGGCACGGCGGCGCCGGTGCGGCGCTGCGGGTCCGATGCCGCGGCGCTCGCCGCCGGGGAGGCGGGCGAGGCCTCGCTCGTCGCGCTGCCGGCCGCCGGGCGATGGTGGCGGACGCATTTCCCCTCGCGCCTCTTCGTCACCGCGCGCCTGCCCTTCTTCGGCCCTGCCGCCGCGACCGTCTTCCTGCTCTCCCCCACCCCGCCCGATCCCTCCGGCGACGATCGCTCCCTCGTCCGCGTGCCGGCCGGTCGCGGGGGGGGGGGGGGGGGGGGGGGCGCGGCGGCGCGGGGGCGGGGGGGGGGGGGGGGGGGGCGGGGGGGGGGGGGGGGGGGGGGGGGGGCGC
>NZ_JBWXTD010000003.1:1677015-1687603 GCF_056682175.1 Falsiroseomonas sp. RANM36 | reverse complement strand
CAGCTCTACCGCGCGCAGGCGATCCGGCAGAACCACCCCTATCACCGGGCCTGGCGGCCGGGTTGAACCGCATCGCCCCGTTGCCGCGCGGCGCCCCGTGGGGGGGGGGGGGGGGGGGGGGCGCGCCGCGGCCGGCCTCGGCGGGACGCTGCTGCTGCAGGAGGGAGAACTGGCGCTGATGGAGGCGCCGGGCCTGCTGGCCGCGGGCGACCCCCGCCTCGCCTCGCTCGGCGCCACCGTGCTCGGCGGCTATGCCGTGCCGGTCGCCGACTGACGCCACCACCGCCCCGCAAGGTTGACTCCGCCATGAGCGTGATGCCGCGCCCCTCCGTCCTCTCGGTCGAGCCCTATGTCGGCGGGGAGTCCAAGGTCCCGGGCGTCAACCGGGTGATCAAGCTGTCCTCCAACGAGGGCGCCTTCGGCCCGCCGCCCGGCGCCATCCGCGCCATCGCCGAGGCCGCGAAGGAGGCGCATCGCTACCCCGATGGCGGCGCGGCAGCGCTGCGCGAGGCGATCGGCGCCCGCTTCGGGCTCAACTCGGGACAGATCGTCTGCGGCAACGGCTCGGACGAGATCCTCGCCATGCTGATCCTCGCCTATGGCGGGGAAGGCACCGAGCTGGTCATGTCGGCGCACGGCTTCATGATGTACGACCTGACCGGCCGCTGGGCCGGCTGCCGCGTGATCAAGGTGCCGGAGAAGAACCTGACGGCGGATGTGGACGGGCTTCTCGCCGCCGTCGGGCCGCGCACCCGGCTGATGTTCCTGGCCAACCCGAACAACCCCACCGGCTCCATCCTGCCGCAGTCGGAGATGGAGCGGCTGCGCCGCGGGCTGCGCGAGGACGTGCTGCTGGTGCTGGACAGCGCCTATGCCGAATACGTCACGCGGCCGGACTACGATGCGGGCGCGAAGCTGGTGGATGCCGGCGGCGGCAACACGGTGATGACGCGCACCTTCTCCAAGATCTACGGGCTGGGCGGCATCCGGCTCGGCTGGTGCTACGCGCCGCCCGCCATCGTGGACGTGCTGGGGCGCGTGCGCGGGCCCTTCAACGTGAACTCCGCCGCGATGGCCGCCGGCATCGCGGCGCTGGCGGAGCCCGACTGGGTGGAGAAGTCCGTCGCGCACAACACGGCGGAGCGCGCGCGCGTCAGCGGCGCGCTGACGCAGGCAGGCCTGAAGGTCTGGCCGAGCGAGGGCAATTTCGTGCTGGTGGATTTCGGCGATGCGGCGCGCGCCAAGGCGGCCGATGCGCATCTGCGCGCGCGCGGGCTGATCGTGCGTGCCATGGGCGGCTACGGCCTGGCGCAGACGCTGCGCGTGACCATCGGCACCGCCGAGGAGAACGGCCTGGTCATCGAGGCGCTGGCCGCCTTCGCGCATGGCCAGTGACCTGCCGCCCTTCCAGGGACCGCCGGGGCCGCTGTTCGAGCGGCTGTGCCTGATCGGCGTCGGGCTGATCGGCAGTTCCATCGCGCGGGTCGCCCGCGCGCGCGGCGACATCGCGCGGACCGTGGTGGTGACCGCGCGCAGCCAGGCGACGCTCGACCGCGTGCGTGAACTCGGCATTGCCGATGAGGTCGAGGAGGATCCGGCGAAGGCGGTCGAGGGCGCCGATGGCGTGATCTTCTGCATCCCGGTCGGCGCCTATGCCGGGGTGATGGCGCGCATCGCGCCGCATCTGGCGCCAGGCGCCATCGTCAGCGATGTCGGCTCCACCAAGGGCAGCGTGGTGCGCGACCTGGCGCCGCTGCTGCCGAAGGGCGTGCATCTCGTGCCCGCGCATCCGATGGCCGGCACCGAGCATTCCGGCCCCGATGCCGGCTTCGCGGAGCTGTTCGAGGGCCGCTACACGATGCTGACGCCGCTGCCGGGCGGCGATCCGCAGGCGGTGCAGAGGATCGCCGAGCTCTGGCGCCGCTGCGGCAGCATGGTGGAGACGCTCGACCCCGTGACGCACGACAAGATCGTCGCGATCGTGTCGCATCTGCCGCACCTGATCGCCTTCACCATCTGCTCCACCGCCGACGACCTGGCGGAGGAGACGAAGGAGAAGGTGCTGAAATTCGCCGCCGGCGGTTTTCGGGACTTCACCCGCATCGCGGCGAGCGACCCCACCATGTGGCGCGACGTCTTCCTCAACAACCGCGAGGCGCTGCTGGAGATGCTCGGCCGCTTCGTGGAGGACGCGCATGCGCTGGGCCGCGCCGTGCGCTGGGGCCAGGCGGAGTATATCGAGGACCGCATCAACCGCGGCCGGAAGATCCGCAAGGGCCTGATCGAGCGCCACCAGGCGTAGGGACCGCACCGCCTGCGGGGTGCGGCACCACGCTGGCCTTTCAGTTCACGACGATGTTCGCCGCCTCCACCACGCGCTTCCAGCGCGCGAGTTCGGAGGTGACGAGCTGGCCGTATTCCGCCGGCGGGCCGCCGCGCGGGTTGGTGCCGCGCTGCGCGAGCTGGCGCCGCAGCTCAGGATCCGCCAGCGCCGCATCGAGCGCGGCCGACATCCGCGCCACCACCGCATCGGATGCGGAGCGATGCGCATGCAGGCCGAACCAGGCCTCGGCCGCAAAGTCCTGCATGCCGAACTCGGCACCGAGCTCCGACAGCGCGGGGACGTCGGGCAGGTCCGGCAGGCGCTGGCGCGAGGTGACGGCGAGGGCGACCACGGTGCCGCTGCGGATCTGCGGCAGGGCCGTGGGCAGGTTGTCGATGAAGGTGTCCACCTCGCCGGCGATCACCGCCGTCATGCCCGGCCCCGCGCCGCGATAGGGCACATGCGTGATGCGCGCGCCGGAGAGCAGGTTGATCAGCTCCCCGGTCAGATGCGTCGAGGTGCCGTTGCCGGCCGAGGCGAAGGTGCGCGTGTTCGGGTTGGCCTTCGCATCGCGCAGGAAGGCGCGCACATCGGCCTGCGGGACCTTCGTCTTGTTCGCGACCAGCACGTTCGGCACCGTCACCAGCAGCTTCACCGGCCGGAAATCCGTCTCCGGGTTGTAGGCGAGGTTGCGGTAGAGCGCCGGCCCGATGCCGTGCGAGGCGATCTGCGACAGGAACAGCGCGTGGTCGTCGGCCTCGCGCGCGAAGCGCCCGGCGGCGAGCGTGCTGCCGGCGCCGGGCTGGTTCTCCACCACCACCGCGCGGCCGAGCTGCGCGCCGAGCGATGCGGCGACGAGGCGCGCCACGACATCGGTGGTGCCGCCGGGCGGGAAGGGACAGACCAGCCGCAGGTCGCGCGCGGGCCAGGCAGGCTGCGCCGCTGCGCCGCCGGCCGCGAGCAGCGTTGCGGCGCCAGCGAGCAGGCTGCGACGTGTTGCGCTCATGGTCATGATTTCCCTCCCGGTTGTCGGCGCAGCTTGCCAATCGTCGAATGGCCTGTCGAGCCGATGGCTTGCCCGCGTCTCGCCGCGTGCCAAGATCGCGCAGGCCAGGAGGATCGCATGGACGCGCCGCACGCCCCGCCGCCGCATGATGTCGGCGGCCGCCATGTCGCCCCGATCGCGCGCGACGAGCACGAGCCCGCGCATTGGGAGAAGGAAGCGGACGCGATCCGCATGCTGCTCGCAGACCGCAAGCGGCGCTTCTTCACCACCGATGAGAGCCGCCGCGTGCAGGAGGCGCTGGACGCCGAGACCTACTGGTCCACGCCCTATTACGAGCGCTGGATCCACGCCTTCTCCTCCCTGCTGGTGGAGAAGGGCGTGCTGCCGCTGGCGGTGATCGAGGCCGAGGAGGCAAGGCTGCGCGACGCCGGAGAGGACGGCGTGGAGGGGCCCGCGGCCGGCGCGCACCAGCACGACCACGACCACGACCATGATCACGACCACGATGACGATCACGATCATCATCCCTACCAGGAGGATGACGACGCGGACGTCTCGGTGCTGTCGCCGCTCCGGCTGCGCGGCCTGGCGGTGCGCAACCTGCTCGTCGCGCGGGGCGTGCTGAGCGCCGAGGAGATCCGTGCCGAGATCGAGCGCATGGACAGCCGCGGCACGCATAACGGCGCGCGCGTCGTCGCCCGTGCCTGGACCGATCCCGGCTTCGCCGCGCGGCTCGCCGCCGATGCGGGATCGGCGGTGCAGGAACTCGGCCTCAGCGGCGGAGAGACGGTGCTGGCGGCGCTGTTCAATCGGCCGGAGCTGCATCATCTGGTCGTCTGCACGCTGTGTTCCTGCTATCCGCGCAGCGTGCTCGGCCGCCCGCCCGCCTGGTACAAGAGCCGCGCCTATCGCGCCCGCGCGGTGCGCGATCCGCGCGGCGTGCTGGCGGAATTCGGCACCGTGCTGCCGGAGGGGACGGAGTTGCGCGTGCACGACAGCAATGGCGAGCTGCGCTACCTGGTGGTGCCGGAACGGCCTTCGGGCACCGAGGGTTGGGACGAGATGCGGCTGCAGGCGCTGGTGACGCGCGACAGCATGATCGGCGTGACGCGCGCGCGGGCGCCGGGGGAGATGGCCGGCTAGGCCAGGACCTGCGCCAGCGCCCAGGCCGCCATGATGGCGAGCGCAGCCGCGCCGATGGCGTAGATCGCGACGCCGGTCCAGAAGGCCATCGGGTGCCGGTGGCGGTCATCCACGCCGAAGCGATGCGGCAGCACGCCGCTGCGCAGCGCCTCGGCCACGACCCAGCCGAACAGCGCCGCCAGCGGCGCGGACAGCGCGATCACGATCAGCAGATGCCCGTCCGGCAGCCCGGCGAGCAGGTGCAGCACCAGCAGCAGCAGGCCCGCGCCCGCCAGCACGATCGCCGCGGTGCGGGCGATGCGCAGCAGGATCTCGCGGGGCGAGTGACCCATCAGGCGCTGGCGGGCTCCACCGGCGTCGCGGGCACGCCCGCCGCCTCGATCGCGGCGCCGGCTTCCAGCAGCAGGTCCTCGCGGTAGCGGCCGGCGACGAGCTGCACGCCGACCGGCACGCGCCCGACCAGGCCGGTGGTGACAGTCAGCCCCGGCAGCCCCATCAGCGGCAGGCCGACCTGGGTGAGCTGCGCCTCCATCACCGCGCGGAAGCTCTCCGCGCTCTCGACATCCTGCAGGTCGCGGAAGGGCAGCTCGGCCGAGACCGGGCAGAGCGCGACCGGAAAGCGCTCGAAGAACTCCATCCACTCCCGCACAAAGCCGACGCGCTTCTGCAGCGCATCCATGAAAGCGAAGAGGTCCGGCGCGGGGCAGAGCGCCTCCATCTGCGCATAGACGAAGTTGGCATCGGAGTCGTTCTCGGCGGCGATCGCCTTGTTCAGGCCGCGACGGGTCTCCGCCAGCCAGAGCAGCGCCTGCAGCTGCGCGGGCTCGCGCAGCGGCGGCAGCGGTGCTTCCTCCACCGTCCAACCCGCGGCCTCGAGCCGCTTCGCGGCGTCGCGCAGCGCGGCCTCGACCGGCGCGGCGGTCGCGAGGCCCTCTGGCCGCACACAGAGCGCAACGCGCTTCGGCGCCGGCGGGCCTTCCATCGGGGCACCGACCCACCAGGGCTCGCGCACGTCGCGCGCGCTCATCGCCTCGAAGCCGAGCTTCACATCGGCGATGGTGCGCGCGAGCGGACCGGAGACGGCCATGATCTGCCCGCCGATATGGCGATCCGGCAGCGAGGGGTTCCAGGCCGGGATTCTTCCGAGTGTCGGCCGCAGGCCGTGGATGCCGCAGGCATAGGCGGGATAGCGCACGGAGCCGCCGATGTCGGTGCCATGGCCGATCGCACCGATGCCGGCGGCGGTCGCCGCCGCCGCGCCGCCGGAGGACCCGCCGGGCGTGATGCCGGGATCCCAGGGGTTCTTCGTGTGGCCGTGCAGCCCGTTGCGGCAGAACCAGCGCAGCGAGAAGGCGGGCGTGTTGGTGCGGCCGAGGATCACCGCGCCGGCCTTGCGCAAATTGGCGACGACCGGATTGTCCTCCGTCGCGCGGTGGTCGCGCTGGATGCGCAGTCCGTTGGTGGTGGCGTAGCCCTTCTGGTCCACATTCACCTTGATGGTGACGGGCACGCCCGCCATCGGCCCCGGATCCTCGCCATGCGCGATCATCGCATCCACGCGCGCGGCCTCGTCCAACGTGTCCTCTGGCCGATGGTCCACCACGGCGTTGATCGCCGGGTTGGCGGCGTCGAGACGCGCCAGCGCATCCTTCGCGACCTCCGTTGCGCTCGCGCGCTTGCCGCGTACCAGCGCGGCGATCTCGGTGGCCGGCAGGCGCCAGAACTCGGTCATCGCGGTCCTCCACCGAAATTCGGTTCGCGCTTCGCCAGGAAGGCCGCCTTGCCCTCGGCATGGTCGGCGCTGAGGAAGCAGGCGGTCTGGAACTGGCGCTCGTCCTCCAGCGCGCGTTCCAGCCCTTCGGCCAGGATGCGCTTGGTCAGCGCGATCGGCAGCGGCGCCTGCGCGGCGAGGAATTTTCCCAACTCCTGCGCCTTCGCCAGCGCGGCGCCCTTCGGCACGACGTGGTCAATGAGGCCGATGCGCTCGGCTTCGGCCGCCGTCACCTGCGTTCCGTAGAGAAAAAACTGGCGCGCGCGGCCATTGCCGATGCGGGCGGGCAGGGTGAAGGGCAGGCCGAGATCGGCGATCAGCCCGACCTTGCCGAAACCCGCCATGAAGCGCGCATCCTCGGCGGCGACGATGGTGTCGCAGGCGCAGGCGAGCGAGAGGCCCGCGCCGACGCACCAGCCCTCGACCGCCGCGACGATCGGCAAGCGGCCCGCGACCATCAGGCGGATGATGCGGTGCGTGCGGCGCATGCGCTCGAGGCCGCTTGCGTGGTCCTGCACATCCATGCCGGAGATGTCGCCGCCCGAGCAGAAGGTGCCGCCCGCGCCGGTGACGACGATGGCGCCGACCGCGCGATCGCCCTGCGCGGCTTCCAGAAGGTCGTGCAACTGCTCGCGCAAAGGCACGGCCAGCGCATTGCGGCGTGCGGGATAGTCGAGCGTCAGCGTCAGCACGCCGCCGTCGCGCGCCGAGACAACGCGCATCTCACCCATCCGCATGCAGCGTCGCGCTGGTCTTCGCCTGCACATCCGCCAGCGAGAGGCCCGGCACAATGTCGCGCACGACGAAGCCGCGGCCCGGCACCACATCCAGCACCGCGAGGTTGGTGTAGACGCGCTGCACCGCGGCCGGGGCCGTCAGCGGATAGCCGCAGCGCTCCACCAGCTTCGGCGTGCCGTCCTTGGTGGTGTGCTCCATCACCACCCAGAGCCGCTTGGCACCCGCGGCGAGATCCATCGCCCCGCCGACCGCCGGCGCGCTGTCGTTCTCGCTGGTCGCCCAGTTGGCGATGTCGCCGTTCTCCGCCACCTCGAAGGCGCCGAGGACGCAGAGGTCGATATGGCCGCCGCGGATCATCGCGAAGCTGTCGGCATGGTGGAAGAAGCTGCCGCCGGGGCGCAGCGTGACGGGTTGCTTGCCGGCATTGACCAGCCAGGCATTGACCTTGTCCGGCGCGGGCGCGGGGCCCATGCCCAGAATGCCGTTCTCGCTGTGCAGGATCACCTCGCGCTCGGCCGGCACATGGTCGGCGACCATGGTCGGGATGCCGATGCCGAGATTGACGAACCAGCCTTCCGGGATGTCCTGCGCGACGCGCGCGGCCATCTGCTGACGGTTCCACATGCTCACGACTCCCACACCCCTCCCCGCTTCACCTGCACGACGCGCTGCACGAAGATGCCGGGCGTGTGCACGTTGTCCGGCGCGATCTGGCCCAGTTCGCGCAGGTGATGCACCTGCGCGATCGTCAGGTCGGCGGCCATGGCCATCACCGGGTTGAAGTTCCGGCCGCTCTCGCGATAGGTCAGGTTGCCCCAGCGGTCGCCTTCCCAGGCTTCCACCAGCGCGACATCGCCCTTCAGCGCATGTTCCATCACATGCGCGCGGCCGTCGAAGTCCCGCATCTCCTTGCCCTGCGCCAGCTTCGTGCCGGCGGCGGTCGGCGTGTAGAAGGCGGGGATGCCGGCGCCGGCGGCGCGCATGCGCTCGGCCAGCGTGCCCTGCGGCACGATCTCCAGTTCGAGCTTCCCGGCGCGGTACAGCTCCTCGAACACCACCGATCCGGCGGAGCGCGGGAAGGAACAGATGATCTTCCGGACGCGCCCCATCTCCATCAGCTTCGCCAGGCCCACGCGGCCGGCGCCGGCATTGTTGGCGACGACGGTGAGGTCGGTGGCGCCCTGCTCGATCAGGCCCTCGATCAGCTCGTCCGGCTGACCCACGGCGCCGAATCCGCCCATCAGCACGGTCGCGCCGTCCTTCACGCCGGCCAGCGCCTCGGCGATGGACTGGACGATCTTGTTGATCATGCGCGAATTCCGCTCCCTCGCCGCCCGGCCTGGCGGCGGAGTTACCTGCCCGCGCCCAAGGCGTCCAGCGTCATGCCAGGATGAAGTCCCCCGCCGTCAGCGGCCCGCCCGCCAGCGTCACGGCGATGAGCATGTCGGAGGAGGCCTGCGCGCCCTCGGTCGCGTCGTTGACGAAGACATAGGTGCCGGCCGCGCTGCCGCCGGCGACATCCACCTGCCAGACCTGCAGGCCGGCGCCGCTGGCCGTGACATTGGCGGACCCGCCGAGCGCGGCGTTGACGCCCGCCATGACCTCCGCGTAGCGGTTCACGCCGGGGAGCAGGCTGGCGAAGACCACGCCGAGCGCGCCGTTGAAGACGATGGACGCGGGCACGACGCCGGCGAAGAGCTTGCCCGGGATGGCGGTGAAGCCGATGCGGTCCAGGCCGGTCTCCATGTCCGTGATGCTGTCCACGAAGGCCCGGAAGCTCTCGGCCGCCTTCTCGAAGAGGAACAGGTCGGCGCCGTCATGGCCGGTGAGCGTGTCCGCGCCGTTGCCGCCGAGCAGCGTGTCCGCGCCGTCGAGGCCGTAGAGATCGTCCTGCCCGAGGCCGCCTTCCAGCCGATTGCCGGCGCCATTGCCCAGGATGACATTGTCGAGGCCGTTGCCGAAGCCGTTGACGGCATTGCCGCCGGCAAGCCGCAGCATCTCGATCTCCGCCGCCGCGTCCAGCCAGTAGGAGGCGGTGGACTGCACGGTGTCGTTGCCGCCGCCGGCCGCTTCGATCACCAGGTCGAAGCGCGAATTCACCAGGTGCAGATCGTCGCCGGCGCCGCCATCGGTGGTGTCGAGGCCGCCGCCGCCATCCAGCGTGTCGCCGGCATCGCCGCCCGCGAGCCAGTCATCCCCGCCGCGCCCGCCGAGCGTGTCCTCGCCCTCGGCGCCATGCAGGCTGTTGGCACCGGCGGAGCCGAGCAGCGTATCGGCGCCGGCGCCGCCGAGCGCATGCTCGATGCCCGAGAGGCGGTCGAGCGAGCCCTGCGGGCCCGATCCGTCGCCGTCCCAGGCCCAGCCCGATTGCAGGTTCAGGAGCACGCCCCCCGTCGCCCCGCGAAACGCGACGATATCCTCCCCCGCGCCGCCGATCAGCGTGTCCGCCCCCGCGAGGCCGAGGAACCAGGTGCCGGCGTCGCCGCCAGCGATCCGGTCGGCGAAGCGGCTGCCGATCACCATCTCGAAGCTGCCGGAGAGGCTGTCCGCGCCGCCATCGCCGTCGAGCGCGATGCCGGCGGGCAGGTCCACCGCCACGCCGGCGGCGGCGAGCGCGTAGCTCAGCCGGTCGAAGCCGAGGCCGCCGGCCAGGGTGTCGTCGCCGGCCAGGCCGCGCAGGAAGGAGCCGTTGTCGCCGGCCACGATCAGGTCGTCGCCGGCGCTGCCCTCGACGCCGAAGATGTTGACCAGCACATCCACCGTGCCGAAGCCGTCGCGCACGAAGCTGCCGAGATCGAGGCGCGCGACGATGCCCGCCGGATCGTCGCGATGGCTGGCGATCACGCCATCCCCGGGCGCGACGGCGATGAGCGTGTCGGCGCCGAGCATCCCGATGAGGATCGAGGATTCCCCGGCGAAGATGTCCACGCCGGCGAAGGCGAAGACGGGCGTGCGCTGCATGCCGACCAGCACATCCGCCGCGGCGCTGCCACGCGCGCCCTCGAGGCCGGCCAGGCTGTCCGTGTCGCCCCAGCCGTCGCGGGCGCGGCCGGCGCCGACCACCAGCGTGCCGGCGGCGCCGAAGCCGGGGATGGTCACGGCGCCCTCCGACAAATTGACGATCACGCCGAGGCCGTCGCCGTCCGGGTCCGCGTCGTCGCCATGGTCGGCGATGTCGAAGCCGGCGCCGCCATCGAGCGAATCGGCGCCGCGCAGCCCGCGCAGCAGGCCGTCGCCAGGGCCGCCGAGCAGCGTGTCGGCCGCCGCCGTGCCGCGCAGCCCCTCGATGCCGCGCAGCGTGTCCGTCGCGCCCGAGGGATCGCGCGCGGTGCCGGGGGCGACGCCGCCCAACGCCACCGGGCCGAGATTGGCGAGCACGCCGGCGGCCCCGGGATCGTCGCGCCAGTCGGCGACGTCGAAGCCCTCGCCGCCATCCAGCCGGTCGCCGCCGGCGCCGCCGCCGAGCCAGTTGTCGCCGCCATCGCCGACCAGCGTGTCGGCGCCCGGCCCGCCCCCCGCCCGCGCGGTGCGGCGGCGGCCCGGCGCGGCGGAGCCGGGCCCCTCCACGCCGCCCCGCCCGGCCGGCGCGCGGCCCGCGGCGCGGCGG
>NZ_JBWXTD010000003.1:1672754-1676915 GCF_056682175.1 Falsiroseomonas sp. RANM36 | reverse complement strand
GGGCCGCCGCCGCGCCCGCCGCCCCCCCTGTGGCCCCCCCCCCCCCCCCCCTGGGGGGGGGCCCCCGGCCCGCCCACCGCCCTCTCGATGCTGCTGCGGCCGGGCGCGGCGAAGCCGATCACGTCCACGCCGCCCAGCCCGTCCTGCGCGCGGCCGGCGGCGAGGCTGACGAGGACGCCGCCCGCCGCGCTGTCGTAGCGCAGCGTGTCGAAGCCGGCGCCGCCGAGGATGGTGTCGTTGCCGGCGCCGCCGGCGAAGCTCTCGTCCAGCGCGCCGCCGACCAGGCGATCATCGCCCGCCGTGCCGATGAGGCCTTCCAGGCCGGTGAGGCGGTCCACGCCGAGCAGGGCGCCGCCCAGGCTCTCGACCTTCGCCACGCGCCAGAAGCCGCCGAGCGCGATCGCCACCAGTTGCAGGCCGGCGCCGAGACCGCCGTAATCGGCCACATCCGCGCCGTCGCTGCCATCGAGGGTGTCGTTGCCGGCCGAGCCCCGCAGCGTGTCCGCGCCGCCATCGCCGAAGAGCTGGTCCGCGCCCCCGCCGCCGGCGAGCAGGTCGTCGCCATCGCCGCCGCGCAGCACGGCGCCGGGGCCCGCATGGGCGCCCAGCGTGTCGGCGCCCGCGCCGCCATCCAGCACCGCGTCGCCGGCGGCGGCGAGGACATCGTCGCCGGCCTCGCCGAAGGCATGGCCGCCGGCGGACAGCGCGATGGAATCGGCGCCCGCACCGCCAAGCACCAGGGTCCAGCCGGCGCCGGGCAGGATCGTGTCGTTGCCCTCGGCGCCGAGGATCACGTCGCCGGCGGCCGGGCTCGCATCCGCCACGCCGTTGGTCGAGCCGCCGGCCGCGGCGGTGCGGATCAGGTCATCGCCAGCCGACCCGGTGATCACCGCCACGGCCACGCATCTCCCGCAAGGATCGCAGGGAGGGTCGCGCATGGTGCGCGCCGGCACAAGAACCTGTGATTGATAATTGGCCCGATGACACGCGCTGTTGGCGAATCGCGGTCAGAGCGTCCGGAACGCCCCGTTGCCGACCACCGCCACGTCGCGCCCCACCACCCGCGCGCGGAAGGCGGCGCCGCCCTCCCGCGGCCAGATCTCCGTGCGGATCGTCTCGCCGGGAAAGACCGGCGCGGAGAAGCGGCATTCCATGCGCCCGAAGCGCGCGGGATCGCCGCCGCAGACCGTGCGCAGCAGCGCGCGCCCGACCACGCCGAAGGTCGCGAGGCCATGCAGGATCGGGCGCGGGAAGCCGGCCTTCGCCGCCACGGCGGGATCGCTGTGCAGCGGGTTGTGGTCGCCGTTCAGGCGATAGAGCAGCGCCGTCTCCGGCCGCGTCGGCAGGTCGAGCGTGATGGCCGGCGCGCCCTCGGGCTCGGGCGCGGGCTTCTTCACCGGCCCGGCAGGGCCGCCGAAGCCGCCATCGCCGCGCAGGAAGGTGGTCTGTTCCAGCGTCGCGAGCTTTTCGTTCGTGGAGGCGTCGAGGATCACGCGTTCCGAATAGAGCAGCGCGCCCTTGCCCTCGCCGCGATCCACGATGCCGGTCACGCGGGAACGGCCGATGACCTCGCCTTCCACCGGCAGGGGCGCGTGCAGCGTGACGGCCTGCTCGCCATGCACCAGGCGCAGCGCGTCCACGCCGGTCGCGGGATCGCGCAACCAGAAGCCGGGATAGCCGAGCACGACGGCCATGCTGGGCAGCGCGCGCATCGCCGCCCCTTCGGTGACGAAGCGGAGCTCGGCCGCGTCCATCGGGTCCTGCCCGCAGCCGAGGCTGAGCGCATACAGCGCCGCATCCTGCCAGCGCAGGCGCTGGCGGATCTCCGGGATCGGGAAGTTCAGCAGGTTTTCGTAGGTGATGGGCATCGCGCTACTCCAGTTCGAGTACCGCGTCGGCAGCCAGCGCGCCCTGCCCCTCGGGCAGCACCATCAGCGGGTTCACCTCGGCGGAGAGCACGCGCGGCTCGGTGCCGAAGCGCGAGAGCGCGGCCAGCGCGCGCGCGAGCGCCGGCACATCCGCCTTCGGCCGCCCGCGCGCGCCGTCCAGCAGCGGGAAGCCGCGCAGCGCGCGGATCATCGCGAGGGCCTCGTCCTCGGTCACCGGGCAGCGACGGAAGGCAACGTCGCGAAACACCTCGATGAAGACGCCGCCGAGGCCGACCATGGCGACCGGGCCGAAGACCGGGTCGCGCACCACGCCGATCGCCATCTCGACCGCGCCCTGCACCTGCTTCGCCACCAGCACGCCGTCGATGCGCGCGCCCGGCGCGCCTTCGGCCGCGCGGTCCATCAGCGTGGCGAAGCCTTCGCGCACCGCGTCCTCGTCGAGGAGGTTCAGCAGCACGCCGCCGATCTCGCTCTTGTGCAGGATGTCGGGCGACAGGATCTTCTGGACGACCGGGAAGCCGAATTCGCGTGCCGCCGCGACCGCGTCCTCGGCGGTGACACAGGCACGCTCGGGCACCGGTGCGATGCCCGCCTCGCCCAGGATCCGCTTGGCGCCGGCTTCATCCGGCGCACGCGCCGGCAAGTCCGGGTGCCCCACTTCCCCATCCGACCGCGGCAGCCGTCCAAAGGACTCGGCGAAGCGGCCCATGGCGGAGAGGGCGACGACGGCGCGGGTGGGGTCCTCCATCACGAGGAAGCCGTCGGCTTCCCATTCGCGCGTGCGCTCGGGCGAGGCGAGGATCGAGAGCAGGAACAGCCGGTCCGGGTGACGGTCCAGCACCTGCTTCAATTCGGCGCGCAGCGGCGGCGTCATCGTCGGGCTGTCGCCCCAGGCGGTGAAGAAGGCGATCAGGCTGGTGTAGCCGCCGTCCGTCGCCATGCTCTCCGCGAAGGCGCCGACCACCTTCATGTCGTTGAAGGCCTGCGCCGTGCAGTCCACCGGGTTGCGGGGGGAGGAAAAGGGCACCAGCGCCTTCAGCTTCGCCTGCGCGTGCTCCGGCATTTCCGGCATGGGCAGGCCGGCGGCCTCCGCGGCATCGGCGATCAGCACGCCGGCGCCGCCGGAGATCGTCACGACGCCCAGCGTGTTGCCCGACGGGTAGATGCGCTTCTGCGCGACGTAGCAGACATCGAGCAGTTCCTCGGTCGTGCGGGCGCGATGCACGCCGAACTCGGCCAGGACCGCATCCAGCACGCGGTCGTCGCCGGCGATGGAGGCGGTGTGCGACTGCGCCGCCGCCTCGCCCACCGCGCTGCGGCCGACCTTCATCATCACCACGGGTTTCCGCGCGACGCGCGCCGCCTCCAGCGCCTGCACGAAGCGCGCGCCGTCGCGTATCCCTTCCGCATAGGCGGCGATCACCTGCACCTCATCGGCCGCCGCCATCCATTCGATGAAATCGGCCAGGTGCAGGTCGGCCTCGTTGCCCGTCGTCACCAGCACCGGCACGCCGATGCCGCGCGCGCGCGCCGCGGCGAAGAGGTGGCTGCCATAGGCGCCGGACTGGCTGGCGATCCCGACGACGCCGGGGATCCAGCCCTGCTCGACGCTGGCGGAGAAGATCGGGAAGTAGCCGAGCGGGGCGTTGAACAGGCCGAGGCAGTTCGGCCCGACGATGCGCATGCCGTGGCGACGGGCGGCCGCGACCAGGCGATCCTGCATCGCGGCGCCTTCGGGGCCCACTTCGGCGAAGCCGGCGGTGAAGGTGATCGCCGCCTTGCAGCCGCGCGCGCCGAGCGCCTCGGCCGCCGCGATGGCGCCTTCGCCGGGGATCGCGATGATGGCGGCGTCGGGCGCCTGCGGCAGGCTCGCCACGTCGCGGAAGGCCGGCAGGCCCTGGACCGTCGCGCGGTTCGGGTTCACCGGCAGGATCGCGCCGGCGAAGCCGCGCGTCTTCAGGTAGGACAGCGGCCGCCCGCCGATCCGCGTGGGATCGTCGGAAGCGCCGATGATGGCGATGGAGCGTGGACGCAGCAGCGCGTCCAGCGGATGGTCGTGCAGGGCGCGTCCTCCTTGCCGGGACGCGCAGGGTGCAGAGTGCGGCCCCGGGCGCAAGCCCGGGCCCAGCACATGGGTTTGCGCGAGCCTGGCGGACGTCCGCCCGTCAGCCCGCCGCGGGGGGGGCCCCCCCCCCCCCCCCCCCCCCCCCCCCCCCCCCGCCCCCCCCCCCCCCACCCCCCCCCCCCCGGCCCCGCGCCCCCCCGCCCCGCC
>NZ_JBWXTD010000003.1:1670820-1672654 GCF_056682175.1 Falsiroseomonas sp. RANM36 | reverse complement strand
CGGGCCCCCCCCCCGGGCCCCAGCACTTGGGTTGGCGCGCGCCGGGCGGCCGCCCGCCCGTCCGCCCGCCGCGTGCCGGCGCCCGCGCCGCCGCAGCGCGCCCAGGCCGAGCAGGCCCACCAGCATCAGCGGCGCCGCGCCGGGCGCGGGCACCGGCAGGCCGATGCTCTCCGCCGCGATGCGCTGCAGCAGCACCGCTTCCCGCGCGCTGATGCCGAGGTCGCGCGCCGCCTGCTCGCCGCGGCCGAACATCCGCGGATCGCGGCCGGTGACGGTGCCGTAGATGGTCAGCGCGCTGAGATAGGAGCCCCACTTGCTGGCATGCGTGCCGTCGTCGAACCAGAGGTCGATCAGGCCGTCGGTCGCCGCGTCGGGGGCGAACATGTTGCGCGTGGCGATGCCCTTCCGCACGGCGGCGAGGAAGGCCTCGCCCACCGGCGCGATGTCGGCGAAGAGGTCAGGGCGCGCGGCCAGCACGGCGGCATAGGAGGCGCGCAGGTCCTCCGTCATGCGCTCGAGCCCGTCGGCCGCCGGATAGGGGCCGGTGATCGGCGTGTCGGTGCGGGTGACATCGCCGGTGGTGTCATCGGTGGTGGTGCGGAAGCCGCCCTCGATCAGGTTCGGCCGCGCCCAGGTCTGGTAGAGATAGACCTGCGTGTCCGGGTTCGTGTTCGGATTGCCCGGGACGTTGCGCACCGTGTTGTTGCAGGTGTTGGCGGAATTGCCGGTGGCGTCGCGGCAGGCCTGGGTGGAGCCGAAGAGCTGCGTCTCGGTGAAGCTGCGGTCGCCGCCCTGGCTGCGGGCATATTCGGCGAACTGGGTCGCGTACATCGCGAAGGAGCCGGGCCGGGCATTGCCGGTGGTGCCGACCGGCAGCGGCCCGTCGCTCAGCTCCTGCAGCACCAGCCGGTCCCATCGCTGGGAAGCGACATTGCCGCGCAGGTCCCAGCCGGCCGGGTTGGTGTTGAGGAACTGCCCGCGCAGCGAGGCGGCGTTGCGGGTCGAGAGCGCGACGTCGTAGTCGAGCCCGGCCTGGGTGGTCAGCATCTTGAAGATGCCCGGCACGCCGCCCCAGGGATGCGGCTCATAGGGGTTGGAGCCCTGCGTGTTCGAGAAGCCGGGCTGCGTCGGCGCCGTCAGGTCGCGCACATTGGCGGCGTTGTAGGACAGCACCGGGTCCACGCGGCCGAAGGTGTAGCTGTTGCCGACGAAGAGGATCGAGACCGGGTCGGCCATGGCGGCGCCGGGCAGCGCAAGCATGGCAGCCGCCAGTGCGGCGCGCTGCATCTTTCTGATCACGTGCGGTCTCCCCCCTGTAGATTTGTTCTGCGGCGGAGAATGGAACGTGTCGCGATGGAAAGCGAGAGGGGGTGGGGTGCGCTTCAGCGTGCAGCCGCGGCGACCGCGCCGCCGGCCGGCACCACCGCCCCCGCCGCGACCACGGCCTGCGCGCCGATCCGCGCGAAGCCGCAGACCACGGCGCCCGGCCCGACATGCGCCGCCTCCGCCACCGTGGCGTCGTGCTCGACGATCGCGCCGGTGTTGACCAGCGCCAGGGCGCCGATCCCGGCCAGCGGCCCGATCACGGCGCGGGCCATGACCTGCGCGCCCTCCGCGATGCGCGCGCTCGGCGAGACCAGCGCGGCGGGATGCACCTGGGGGGGCAGGGCGACGCCCTGCGCGCGGCAGAACGCGGCGAGACGGGCGCGCGTGGCGTTGTCGGCGATCGCCACCACCGCGCCGAGGCCCGGCGCGGCCAGCCCCGCCCCGGGGGGCGCCCCGCCCCCCCCGGGGCCGCCCCCCCCCCGCGGCGCCCCCCGCCCCCCGCACCGGC
>NZ_JBWXTD010000003.1:1666769-1670720 GCF_056682175.1 Falsiroseomonas sp. RANM36 | reverse complement strand
CGGCGCGCGCCGGCGCCGGGGTAGCGCGCGCGGGCGGCGCCGGGGCGCGCGGCAGGGTCCCGGCATGCGCGCTCGGGATCAGCGAGAAGCCGCGCGCGACGGGCGCGGCGGCGGGCGGGGCGAGGGGCTCGGCCTGGATGGTGCCGGGATCGCCGGGGCTCACCACCGGCTCCATGCGCGTCACGGCGCCGACCGTGACGGACCGGTCGCCGGGGCTCTCGATCGGCTCCATCCGGCGCTGGAAGTCGCCGAGGCTGGCGATCGGCGCCATCGCGACGACCGGACCGGCGGAGGCCAGCTGCACCGGCTGCGCGGTCGTGCTGCCATCCGGGATCGGGTCCATCCGCACCACCGGGCCGGGCGGCAGCTGCGCCACCTGGATGCGCGGCTCCGCGTTCTGCCGCTGGTCGCGCAGCGCCAGCATGGTGGCGGTGTCGCCGCGGCGCGGGCCGGGGGGAATGTTCAGCGGGATCTCCGCGGCGGCGTAGATCTCCGGCGCCGCGCGGCGGCCCCCGGGGGGGGCCCGGGGGGGCGGGCCCCGCCGCCCCGCCCCGGGGTGCCCGCCTGGGGGGGGGGGCCGCCGGGGCGGGGGCGGGGGGCATTGTCCCGGGGCCCCCCCGGGGGGGCGTACCCCCCCGGCGCGGCGCGGCGGCCCGGGCTGACGCCCTGGATGCGCGGCCCGATCCGCGCGACGTAGTTGCGCGTCTCGGTGGGCAGGCCGCGACTGCCCCAGAGATAATCCTCGAGCCGGCGCGGGCCTGCATTGTAGGCCGCGAGGAAGCCGGGCGACCCGTAGAGGTCGTACATCTCCCGGATATAGGCCGTGCCGGCCATCAGGTTGTCCCAGGGATGGTAGGGGTCGCCGCCGAGGCCGTAGCGGCGGGTCAGTTCGCGATAGGTGCCGGGCATCACCTGCATCAGCCCCATCGCGCCGACGCGGCTGGTAGCGCTGACGCGGCCGCCGGATTCCTGGCGCATGACCTCGCGGATCCAGCGCTCGGGCACGTCGAAGCGCTGCGAGGCCTGGCGGATGTAGGGACCCCACGGGTCGTGCGGCGGGCCCGGCGGATCGTAGCTGGAGGGCCGAGCCCAGGCGCCGTCGGAAACCGCCGGCCGCGAATGCTGTTGCGTTCCGCATGCGGCAAGCACGCCAAGCAGCAGGCACGCAGCGATCGGACGGATCCGCCGCGCCAGCCGGGACCGGGTCATGCTCGCACTCCGTCGGTTGCCGGGTGCCGGTTCCGAGGCCCACCCCCCCTGGCTACCGCCGCCCTCCCCAGGCGGTGATACCCGCGGGCCAACCCCGACTCCGTCCCGTCGTTCAAGCACGCTCTGGTCCGGGCCTGCAGGCTTCGAGTTCACGCGGAGCCTTAACGCCGCTGGCCAAGTCCAGAAATAACCCCCTACCCTGCGGGGCCGGGTATACGCAAGGCTCGGAACAAGGCAGAAGAATGGCAAGCTGCGCCGTTACGCCGCCACCCGCGACCGATTGCATGCGCCGCCCATGCCGCCGGCCCTCAGCGAAGTGCCGCCACGGCCGATGCGGTGCAACAAGGTACGGAGTCCTGATGCGCACCCCCAAGACAACCCTGCCCCTGCTTGCAGCGCTCGCGCTGGTGGCGACGGTGCCGGCCTGCGCGCCGGCGAACACGGGCACCACGGTGTCGCGAGCCGGGCTGGGCTCCGCCGCCAGCGTCTCCTTCGGCACCATCGTGGGCACGCGGCCGGTGCAGGTCGCGGGGAGTGGCACGGTCGGCACGATCGGCGGCGCCGCGGCGGGCGGCATAGCCGGCAGCTTCATCGGTGGCGACTGGCGGTCCAACGCGCTGGCCGGCATCGGCGGCGCGATCATCGGCGGCCTGGCGGGCAACGCCATCGAGCGCGGGGTGACCGGCGGCACCGCCATCGAGTTCATCGTCCGCGAGGATCGCGGCGGCGACATCGCCGTCGTGCAGACCAACGAGGAAGGGCTGCAGGCGGGCGACCGCGTGGTGATCACGCGCGGCGACCGGGTGCGCCTGTCGCGCGCCGCCGGCGGCCCGCCGCCCGGCGCCACCGGTGCCGCGGGCGGCGCGCCGGTCGGCGCCACGGCCGTCTCGGGCCCCGGCCCGGCCAAGTAGCCGCGCTCAGGCGGGCGGCTGCTCGGGCCTGATGCGGAAGCGCATCAGGCGCAGCGCCGCGTCGCCGAGCGGTGCCGGCAGCAGCGCCAGCAGCCGCAGCAGCCAGGCGAGCGGCCAAGGGAAGGCCGCCAGCCCGCGTCCCGATTCGATGGCGCGGGCGGCGCGCGCGGCGGCTGCCGCCAGCGACAGGCGCAGCGGGCGGCGGCCGAGATAGCGCTCGCCCATCGCGCTGTCGAAATAGCCCGGGCAGACCACGACGACGCGCACGCCGCGCGGCGTGCAGGCGCCGCGCAGCGCCTCGCCCCAGGCCAGCAGCCCGGCCTTGCTGGCGCAGTAGCCGGGGCTGTCCGGCAGGCCGCGGAAGGCCGCGACCGAGGCGATGAGCGCCACCGTCCCGGCGCCGCGCGCCAGCATCCCCGGCAGCAGCGGCCCGACCAGGTTCATCGCGCCCAGCAGGTTCACCGCCACCTGGCGCCGCGCGGCGGAGACCGGCTCGGCCCCGCCATCGGGCAGGGTGCCGGCCGAGGTGCCGGCATTGGCGATCACCAGGTCCACCGGGCCCGCGGCCTCGAATCGGGCCAGCGCCGCGGCCACGGCAGGTGCGTCGGCGATGTCGAGCGCCACGGCCTGCACCGCCGCCCCGCGCGCGGCGCAGCGTGCGGCCACCTCCTCCAGCGCCGCCGCCGAGCGCGCCAGCAGCAGCAGCCGCACGCCCGGCGCCGCGAAATGCCCGGCCAGCGCGGCGCCCAGCCCGCGCGAGGCGCCGGAGATCGCCACGGCGCGGAAGCGGCTCATCGAAGGCCCCGCAGCCGCGCAAGGCCGCGGCGGACGAAGCCCTCCGCGGCCCGCAGCCCGCCGAGGCGCCAGCGCGGGAACAGCTCGGGCCGGTCCATGCGCGCGATCAGGACTTCCGGCGGGCAGGGCAGGCCGGTCAGCGGGTCGAGGCAGCGCGGATAGAGGATCAGCGCCACCGCCACGAGTTCGTCGAGCGCGAGGCGGCGGCGCGGGCGCGGCGGCGGCAGGCGGTCCGTCGTCAGCCCCCAGCCGGCATAGAAGGGCAGGCCCCAGCAGGTGACGGGCAGGCCGCGCAGCAGCGCCTCGAAGCCGGTCAGCGAGGTGAGGGTGTGCACCGCGTCCACCTGCGCCAGCACCTCCGCCATCGGCGCCTCGGCCAGCACCTGGTCGGCGCGGCCGGCGAGGTCTGCCGCGGGGATGCGGCCGCGGCGGTAGCCGGCCTCGATGTCCGGATGCGGCTTGTAGATCAGGAAGGCGTCCGGCTCCGCGGCGCGCACCCGTCGCAGCAGGGCGAGATTGCCGGCGATGCCGCCGCCGCCCAATCGCACCGCCGCGTCGTCCTCCACCTGGCCGGGCACCAGGACGCGCTGCCGGCCGGGCGGGGCGGCGATGCGCGGCGCGGTGCCGGCGAGGTTGTACTTGGTGATGCCGCGGGCGCCGACCGCCGCGCGCTGCGCCGCGGCGCGCGCCAGCAGCGGCGGCGGGATCTCGGCCGTGTTGAGCAGCCGCTCGAGGTCGCTCTCCCGCGCCGGATCGTAATGCGGCCCGCGCCCGTCCAGCGCGAAGGAGGCGCCGGCGCGGAAGGCGGCGCCGAGGCCGGCCGAGCGGATGAAGCCGTCCTCCAGCCAGAGCGTCTCGACACCTTCCGCCGCGGCGGCCTCGCGCAGGCCGGCGGGGGCGGAGGCGCTCCAGGCCAGCAGCGCGCCGCCGCGCCGCCGCGCCGCGGCGCTCGCCCGGCGGGCGCCGGGGGGGGAGCGCGGCGGCGGCGCGGGCGCGGCCCGCCGGGGGGGGGTGCGGCCGCGGGTGGTGGGGTGGG
>NZ_JBWXTD010000003.1:1661259-1666669 GCF_056682175.1 Falsiroseomonas sp. RANM36 | reverse complement strand
GCCCCCCCCCCCCGGCCCGGGCCGGCCCGGGGGGGCCGCCGCGCCGCGCCCCCGCCCCGCGCGCCAGCCGCGCACCGCGCGCGGGCGGCGGCGATGCGGGGCGGGCGAGCGCCGCGCCAACCGGGTCGGGCGCGGCGCCGCAGACCAGCGCCACCGGCACCTCGCGCCCGCCGAGGGCGGGGGGGCGAAAGGGGCCGGGGGAGAAGGGCGGGGCCATGCCGGCCGCCCCCGGGCGCAGCGCGCGCCCCGGCCAGAAGGCCGGCAGATGCGGCCAGGCGGCAAGCAGGGGCGCCGGCACCAGCAAGGGCGGCGGCTCGGGCGGCGTGGCGTCCGGCACGCGCGGATGTTACCCCGGATGGGCGGCGGCGCGCAGCGGCCCCGGGGCAACACCCGGCGCAACCTTCACGTGCGGGGGGTTGCGGCGCGCCATACTGTTTTGCCTCGATTCACCGTATCAGCTACATCCTGCAAGCGATGCATATCCCTGCCTCCTTCGGTCCGGCACGCCTCTCCACCGGTCTGCGCACCGCGCGGGCCGGCGCCCTGGCCGCCCTGCTGCTGCTTGCCGGCTGTGCAACCGGCGGCACCGGCGGGCCGGGCGAGGCGGCCTCGGCCCCGCCGCCGCTCCCGGCCGACCCGGTGGCGGCCTTCGCCGCCCAGGCGGCGCCGGGCACGGCGTCGCGCATCGTGCTGGCCGACGGGCGGCCGGCGACGGTGCGCGTCGCCCGCGCCTACATCTCCGCCAGCGGGCGGGAATGCCGCGAGGTCCTGGTGGGCGCCAGCACGCTGGAGCGCGCGCAGCTCGTCTGCCAGGGCGAAGGCGGCGCCTGGGCGCAGGCGCGGCCCTTGCTGCGCGGCGGCGGGATACCGCGCTGATGAGCGACACCGGCTGGGGCGGCTATCGCACGGCCGGGCATGGGGGCGGCCTCGGCCGCACCCTGGAGGGATTCCGCCGCCAGGCCACCGTGGTCCACGCGCTGCTGCTGCGCGAGATGCAGACCCGCTTCGGCCGCAACCAGTTCGGCTTCCTGTGGCTGTTCCTCGAGCCGCTGATGCTCGCCGGCGCGATCGCCACGCTGAAATCCACCTTCGAGTTCGGCCACAGCGTGCCGGGCGTGTCCATGTTCGTCTTCGCGCTGGTCAGCTACCTGCCCTACTTCACCTTCCGCGCCATCATCTCCCGCGCGCCGGGCACGCTGCGCGCCAACATGACGCTGCTCTACCATTCGCGCGTGAAGATGCTGGACGTGGTGCTGGCGCGCCACCTGCTGGAGATGGCCGCGGTGGTGACGGTGATGGCGCTGATCGTGGTCGGCGTCGCGATCTGGGGCGACCAGCCGCCGGCCGACATCCCGACGCTGCTGACCGGCCTGGTGCTGCTGTTCCTGCTGGCGCAGGGGCTGGGCCTGCTGGCCGCCGCCGCTTCCGCCGTGTCGGAGATCGCCGAGCGGCTGATCCACCCGCTGGTCTATCTCAGCCTGCCGCTGTCGGGCGCGCTGATCCCGCTGCATGTGCTGGACCCGATGGTGCGCGACCTGCTGCTGTGGAACCCGCAGGCGAACATCCACGAGATGGTGCGCGAAGGCTTCTTCGGCGACCTGCTGCCGAGCTATTTCAGCGTGGGCTACGTGCTGTTCTGGGTGGGGCTGTTCAACCTGCTGGGCCTGGCGGCGCTGCGTGCCGTGCGGCCGAAGCTGGAATTCTAGGGCGGGGCCGGCGCATGATCCTGCTCCAGGACGTCAGCAAGTTCTACGAGGTGCGCGGGAAGGGAAAGCGCTGGATCCTGCGCGACACCACCGCGGTGATCCGCCCGGGCGACCGGCTCGGCATCCTCGGGCGGAACGGCTCGGGCAAGTCCACGCTGATGCGCCTGCTCGGCGGCGTCGAATTCCCCAATCGCGGCCGGATCGAGCGGCGCATGTCCGTCTCCTGGCCGCTGGCGCACGGCATCGGCGTGCACAGCTCGCTCAGCGGCGCGGACAATGCGCGCTTCGTCGCGCGCATCTACGAGAAGCCGGTCGAGGAGCTGGTGCAGGCGGTGGACGACTTCGCCGAGCTCGGCGACTACATGTTCATGCCGGTCTCCACCTATTCGGCCGGCATGATGTCGCGCCTGCTGCTCGGCCTGTCGCTGGCGATGGACTTCGACTGCTACCTGATCGACGAGGCGACCAGCGTCGGCGACCAGCGCTTCATGGAGCGCACCCAGCACATCCTCGAGACCCGCCTGCGCAGCCGCGCCCTGGTGATGGTGAGCCACCAGCCATGGCATGTGCGCACCTTCTGCGAAACCGCCGCGATCCTCCATGAGGGCCGGCTGACCTTCTTCGAGGAACTCGATGAAGCTATCGCCACCTACGAGGCCCTCTGCCCCCCGCGCCGGGGGGGGGGCGGCGCCGCCGCGGGGGGGGCCGGGCGCGCGCCGGGCCGGCCGCCGCGCGCGCGGCGGCGGGATGCGCGTGCGGCACTGGTTCGCGCTGCTGGTGCTGCTGCCGACGCTGCTGGTGGGCGCCTACTACGTGTTCTACGCGGCCAACATCTACGAATCGGAGGCGCGCTTCCTGGTGCGCAACCGCGGCGGCGGGGGCGGCGGGGTGGATGCGCTGGGCGGGCGCGCCGCCGGCATCGCCAGCGCCATCTCCGGCGCTCGCGGCGGGATGGAGGAATCGCGCGCCGTCACGTCCTGGATCGGCAGCTACGCCGCAGTGAACAGCATCCGCGACGACCTCGACCTGGTGGAGATCTGGCGCCGCCCCGAGGCCGATGCGATCGCCGAGCTCTGGTGGGAGGCGCCGCAGATCGAGTGGCTGGCCTGGTATTTCCGCCGCCGGGTGATGGTCACCCTCGATCCCGAGACGGGCGTGATGCAGCTGCGCGTGCATGCCTTCCGCCCGGCCGACGCGCATATGCTGGCGCAGGAGGTGCTGCGCCGCTCCGAGGAACTGGTGAACACCTTCTCCGCCCGCAGCATCGCCGACACGCTGCGCGCCGCGCAGGAGGACGTGAGCAAGGCGGAGCGCCGGGTGATCGCGGCGCGCGAGGCGGTGATCGCCTTCCGCGAGCGCGAGCAGGCCTTCGACCCGGCCAGCACGGCGACCGGCGCGGTGACCACCATCACCCAGCTGCAGGGCGCGCTGGCGCAGGCCCGCACCGAGTTCGAGGAGCGCCGCCGCTTCATGCGGCCCGACAACCCGCAGCTGCAGGTGCTGCAGAACCGCGTGGCGGCGCTGCAGCAGCAGATCGCGACCGAGCGCGCCCGCGTGACCCGCGGCGAGGAGGCGCTGACCCAGCAGGTCGCCGCCTTCGAGCGGCTGGAGCTGGAGCGCATGATGGCCGACCGCGAGCTGGCCTCGGCCGTCGCCTCGCTCGAGGCGGCGCGGTCCGACGCGCTGCGCCAGCAGGTCTTCGTGATGCGCGTGTCCGAGCCGCAGATGCCGGAATACCCGCTCTATCCCCGCGCCACCTTCAACACCCTGACCGTCTTCGTCAGCCTCTCGGTGCTGTTCGGCATCGGCTGGCTGCTGGTCGTGAGCGCACGCGAGCATGTGAGCTGAGATGATCCTCCTGCGACGTTTCGGCCTTCCCGTCCTTCTCTGCGCCGCGCTGCTGCACGCGCTGCCCGCGGCGGCGCAGCTGCTGCCGCCCGGCTTCGGCGGCCGCGGCGGCCCGCCCCCGGCGGCCCAGCCGGCGCCGCCCGGCGCGGCGCAGGGCGTGGACGCGCTGCTGAACCGCAACGACCCGATCAGCACCCAGCGGCTCGGCACCGCGACGCAGGCCGAGGGCGGCGCGATCGCGGTCGGGCCGCTCGGCGACCCGATGCGCGCGCCCGGCCCGGCGACCGCGGTGTTCGGCGCGACGCTGTTCAACCGCGCGCCGCCGAGCCCCGCGGACACGCCGAACCCGAACTACGTGCTCGGGCCCGGCGACCGCGTCTCCATCACCATCTGGGGCTTCGTCGAAGGCTCGGTGCAGTCCATCATCGACCAGGACGGCAACGTCTTCATCCCGCAGGTCGGCCCGATCCGCCTGGCCGGCACGCGCGCCGGCGACATCCAGCGCGTGGTCGAGGCCGAGGTGCGCCGCGTCTATGCGCAGCAGGTGCAGGTCTATGCGACGGTGCTTTCCACCGGCTCGCTCGGCGTCTTCGTCACCGGCTATGTGCGCTTGCCCGGCCGGCATCTCGGCGCCGCCTCGGAAAGCGTGCTGGACTACCTGGCGCGCGCCGGCGGCGTGGACCCGGGCCGCGGGTCCTTCCGCAACATCGTGGTCCGCCGCGGCGGGCGCGACGTGGCGCGGGTGGACCTCTACAGCTTCCTGCTGAGCGGCAGGCTGCCGGAGCTCAGCCTGCAGCAGGGCGACACCATCGTGGTCGGACCGCAGGGCGCGCTGGTGGGCGCGGACGGGTCGGTGCGCAACAACTTCCTGTTCGAGGTGGCGGGCCGCGCCATGACGGGGTCGGAGCTGCTGCGCCTGGCGGCGCCGCTGCCGGCGGCGACCAATGCGGTGATCCGCGGCACCCGCGGCGGCCAGCCCTTCGCACGCTACGTCACGGTGCGCGAGCTGTCCTCCGTGCAGCTGCTCGACCAGGACACGGTCAGCTTCATCACCGACGCGCCGGCGCCGACGGTGCGCGTCAGCGTGGAAGGCAGCCGGATCGGGCCCTCGGTGCTGATCGCCGACCGCGACACCTCGCTCTGCACCGTGCTCGACTACATCGAGGTGGATCCGCGCCTGGCGAACACGCGCGGCGTCTTCCTGCTGCGGCCGGGCCTGGCGCAGGCGCAGCAGCGCACCATCAACGAGGCGCTGGACCGGCTGGAGCGGCAACTCTTCCTCGCGGTGTCGGCGACGACGGGCGTGGCGCAGATCCGCGCCTCCGAGGCCAATCTGGTCGCCAGCTACATCCAGCGCGCGCGCCGCACCGCGCCGGAGGGACGGCTGGTGGTGATGGACCGCGGCGGGCGCTGCGCCGATGTGCGGGTGCAGGATGGCGACACCATCGTGATCCCCGAACGCGTCGAGACGGTCCTGGTGGGCGGCGAGGTGCGCGCGCCGCAGGCCGTGGTCTGGCGGCAGACCATGCGGCTGTCCGACTACATCACGGCGGCGGGCGGCTTCGCCGAGCGCGGATCGAGCGGCTCGGTGATGATCCGCAAGGCTTCCGGCCGGCTGATCCTGGAAGCGAACGAGGCGCCGGAGCCGGGCGACGAGGTCATCGCCCTGCCGGCGCTCGATCCGAAATACTTCCAGATCGGCAGCGACCTGCTGAACGTGATCTTCCAGACGGCGCTGATCTACCGGACCTTCGACTGATCCCAAGGGGTCGCCTGCAGCGACCCCTTGGGCTTTTTTTCGCCTCAGTCGCCGGCGCGCCCTCCGGGCGCTTGGCTGCGCGCCACCTGGCGCGGCG
>NZ_JBWXTD010000003.1:1650030-1661159 GCF_056682175.1 Falsiroseomonas sp. RANM36 | reverse complement strand
CCCCCGGCCCGGGGGGCCTTGGGGCCGCGGGGCGGGCTGAGGCGGGCCGCGGGGGTTCTTTCGCCTCAGTCGCCGGCGCGCCCTACGCGCGCCCGGCTACGCCGGCTCCGGCCAGACGAAGCGCAGCCGCTCGAGGAAGGTCAGGCGGGCGGCGAGGTCGTCCGGGGTGCAGGCCATCACGGCGACGACGCCGATCCCGACCGGCGCGCCCTCCTCCGCCTCCTCGGCCGGGGCGGCCTCGATCGCGATCTCGGCGACCGCGCCCGGCGGGGGGAGATCCAGCACCACGACGGGCCGCGCCTCGGCGGCGACCTCCACCTCCTGCCGCGCGGCACGGCCGAGGCGCAGCACGACGGTCCGGGCGGCGGCCGCGCCGCGCAGCGCGAGGTGGACGCGCAGCGGTCCCTCGCAGGGCGGCAGAGGCAGGCGCAGCAGCGCGCGGCCGGGGCGGGTCCAGCAGCCCCAGCCCTCCGGCGCCAGCCAGCCGCCGCCGTCGCGCAGCAGTTCCGACCAGAGCAGGCTGGCGGCGGGCTGCACGGTCGCCGCCTCGGCCAGGCGATGCACGATGCCGAGCGGCGGCGGCGCCAGGCCGGGGGCGGGGCCGGGCGGCATGGCGGCCAGCGTCTCCACCAGACCTGCCGCCACCGCACGCCAGCTCCTGAGCCGCCTGCCCTCGGCGATCCGCGCCTCCGCCGCCGCGCGGAAGCCCGGCTCGAACAGCAGGCGCTCGACCAGGGCGAGGAATTCCGGCTCGCTGCCCGGCGCATGGTGCAGGGCGACGCCCTGGCCGGATTCCAGCAGGCCCGAATGCGCCGGCGCCACCACGACCTTGCCGGCCGCCAGCGCCTCGGTCACCGGCAGGCCCCAGCCCTCATGCTGCGAGTGGTAGAGGGTGAACAGCGCGCCGGCATAGAGCCGCTGCAGCGCGTCGTCAGCGACATCGTCCAGCCAGAGCA
The DNA here is from genome assembly GCF_056682175.1 of Falsiroseomonas sp. RANM36. NCBI lineage: Bacteria > Pseudomonadati > Pseudomonadota > Alphaproteobacteria > Acetobacterales > Roseomonadaceae > Falsiroseomonas > Falsiroseomonas sp. RANM36. Next base: position 1,660,203 of record NZ_JBWXTD010000003.1, on the reverse strand, counting down.
CGCGCCCGGCCAGCGCCGGGGCGCGCTGCAGCAGCGCCAGCGCCGGCCCCGCCTGGAAGCCGGCGCGGCCGACCAGCACCAGCGGCGGCACCGCGTCGCCATGCCGGCGCAGCAGCGCGAGCCAGGCATTCAGGACGAAGAGGTGGTCCTTGCGGCTCTCGATCGTGGCGACGAAGAGGACATAGGGCGTGCCCGCCAGCTCGGCCTCGCGCGGATGCGGTGCGGTGGCGGGCGGCGGCGGCAGGGCGGCGTCGGGGCGCAGCAGGCGCAGCGGCGGCACAGGCAGCCCGGGCAGCGCCTCGGCCGCCAGCCGCGCCACGTCTCCGCGCGTCGCCTCCGACACCGCCAGCACCAGGTCGGCGGTGGCGGGCAGCGCGGCGAACCAGCGGGCGAAGCGCGCGGCGGCGGCGGGCTCGCTGTGCTCGGGCGCCAGGATGGGCCCGACATCGTGCACCAGCGCCGCATAGCGCAGGCCATGCGCGGCGCGCGCGGCGCGCACCGCCTGGTCGTAGCCGTCGAGCCACCAGGCGGTGCCGAGATTGACCAGCCACGCGCCCTCGGCGAAGGCGAAGTCGGGCGCGACGGCGAGCATCGCCTCCACCTGCGCGACGGTGCCCGCCCAGGCGGCATCCCCGGGATCGGCACCGGCGCGGGAAAGCGCCCTGAGGCGCAGGAAGGCCTCGGGCGGCAATTCCCGCCACGCGCCGCGGTCCGGGCGGAACACCGCGAGCCGCAGCTCGGCCGGTGCGGCGTCGCGCGCCGCGGCGGCGGCGGCGATCTCCATCTGGACGCGCTGGATGCCGCTCGGCGCGCGGTGGGTGCCGAACCAAGAGATCAGGTCCGAGACGTCGAGCACGAGGCGGATGTCGTCGAGCAGGCGGAGGCCCTGGGGCGGCGGCGCGATGCCCGGCGTCGTCAGCAGCCCGACCGCCTCCTGCCAGGCCGCGCCATGCGCCGGGTCGAGCTCCAGCGCCCGGCCATAGGCCGCCCGCGCGCCCGCCAGGTCGCCGGTGAGCTTCAGCGCGTGGCCGATCTGCAGCTGCAGATCGGCATCCTCGGCGAGCCCCGCCTCGGCCCGGCGGTACGAGGCGAGCGCGCCGGCGGGGTCGCCGGCCTCCTTCACGCAATGGCCGTGCTGGATCCAGGCGCCCCAATCCTCCGGCCGGGCGGCGAGATGGGCAGCGTAGGCGGCGGCGGCACCACGCCAGTCGCCGGCGGCGCGCAGCGCCCCGGCGCGGCCGAGAGGGGAGCCGGCCGGATCGGTCCCGCCGCGTCCCGGCGTCGGCGGCGGCGGCGGCGGCGCATCTGCGGACATGGGCCCATTCCGTAGCCCGCTTGCGCCGGCGCCGGAAGCGGCGCCGCGCCGTCAGGCGAAGGCGTAGTCGGTCGCGTGGATCGTGGTGGCGTTGGTGAGCCGGATCACCGCGCTCGCCGTGCCGTCTCCGGAACTGGCCAGCCAGTCGGTCGCGTTGAGGCGGATGAGCTGCGCGCCCTCCGCCGCCGTGCCGAAGCCGAGGAAGCGCAGGCTGTCGCCCTCCAGCGCGCCGCCACCGGCGAAATCGGTGATGACGTCGCCCTCCGCCTCCCCGGCGACGAGAACGAAGACATCGAAGCCCGCGCCGCCGGTGAGCGTGTCGGCGCCGCCCGCGCCGTCCAGCGTGTCCGCCGTCGCGCCGCCGGTCAGCCGGTTCGCAGCCGCGTTGCCGGTGCCGGCGAAGTCCTGCGCGGCGGCGTTGACCAGGTTCTCAACATCCGGGAGGCCCGCCAGGCTGAAAGCGGCGAGCGTGGTGCGCACCGTGTCGAGGCCGCCCGTCTCGACGATCACGTCGCCGGCATCGTCCACCACATAGGTGTCGTTGCCGGCGCCGCCGGTCAGCGTGTCCGCGCCCTCCGCGCCATCGAGGGTGTCGGCGCCGTCGCCGCCGGCCAGCGCATTCACCGCCGCGTTCCCGGTGCCGCGGAAGCTGCCGGCGCCGGTATAGACCAGGTTCTCGAGCTCGGCGCCGAGCGTCCAGGCGGTGAGCGCGGTGCGCACCGTGTCGAGGCCGCCGCCGGGCAGCTCCACGGCCTGGTCGAGGGCGTTGTCCACCAGATAGGTGTCGTCGCCGAGGCCGCCGGCCAGCGTGTCCGCCCCGGCGCCGCCATCGAGCGTGTCGGCGCCCTCGCCGCCGGTGATGGCGTTGGCGAGCGTGTTGCCGGTGCCGGCGAAGCCGCCGCCGCCGATGAAGACGAGCGCCTCGACCTGCGTGGCCAGGGTGAGGGCGGCGAGGGTGGTGAGCACGGTGTCGGTGCCGCCGCCCGTCGCCTCCAGCACCCGGTCGCCGGCCTCGGTGACGAGGTATGTGTCGTCGCCGAGGCCGCCCGACATGCTGTCCGCGCCCGCACCGCCCGAGAGCGTGTCGTCGCCGGCGCCGCCCGAGAGCGTGTCGTTGCCCGCCTCGCCATCCAGCGAGTCGCCGAGCGCGCCGCCGGTGATGCGGTTGGCCAGCGCGTTGCCGGCGCCGATGAAGGCCTGCGTGCCAACATAGGTCAGGTGCTCGACCGCCGGCAGCGCGCCGAGGCCGTAGGCGGCGAGGGTGGTGCGCACCGTGTCGAGGCCGCCGCCGGTCTCGACGATCACGTCGCCGGCGTCGTCCACCACATAGGTGTCGTTGCCGGCGCCGCCGGTCAGCGTGTCGGCGCCCGCGCCGCCATCGAGCGTGTCGGCCGCGCTGCCGCCGGTCAGGCGGTTGCCGGCGGCATTGCCGGTGCCGAGGAAGGTCGCGGTGCCGGTGTAGGCCAGGTTCTCGAGCTCGGCGCCGAGCGTGTAGCTGCGCAGCGTCGTGCGCACCGTGTCGGTGCCGCCGTCGGCGTCCTCCCGGATGCGGTCGAGCGCGTTGTCCAGCACATAGGTGTCGTCGCCGCCGCCGCCGATCAGCGTGTCGGCGCCGGTGCCGCCGTTCAGCGTGTCCGCGCCCGCGCCGCCGGTGATGCGGTTCGCGAGCGTGTTGCCGGTGCCGGCGAAGGGGCCGGCGCCGGTGAAGACCAGGGCCTCGACATGGCCCGGAAGGATGTAGGCGCCGAGCGTGGTGCGCACCGTGTCGAAGCCGCCGCCCGAGACCTCCAGCACGCGGTCGCCCGCTTCCGCGACGAGGAAGGTGTCGTTGCCGGCGCCGCCGATCAGGCTGTCCGCGCCGCCCCCGCCATCGAGCGTATCGGCGCCGCCGCCGCCGCTCAGCGTGTCCGCGCCTTCGCCGCCGAGGAGCGAATCCCCCTGCGCGCCGCCGGTGATCCGGTTGGCGAGCCCGTTGCCGAGGCCGGTGAAGGCGCCGAGGCCGGTGTAGGTGAGGTTCTCCACCTCCGCCGGCAGGGCGTATGCGGCCAGCACCGTCTGCACCGCGTCCAGAAGGCCGCCGCCCGCTTCCTCCAGGATCAGGTCGCCGGGGTCGTCCACCAGGTAGATGTCGTTGTCGGCGCCGCCGGCGAGGCTGTCGGCGCCGCTGCCGCCATCGAGGGTGTCGCGCCCGGCGCCGCCGGAGAGGGTGTCGTCCCCGCCGGCGCCCGCGAGCGCGTTGTTGCCGGCATTGCCTTGCAGCTTGTTGTCGAGCGCATTGCCGGTGCCCGACAGGCCCGCGGTGCCGGTGAGCGTCAGGTTCTCCACATCGTCCGGCAGCAGGGTGGAGAGCGGTGTCACGATCTCGTCGATGCCGGCATCGGGCAGCTCGATGACGAGGTCGCCGGCCTCGTTGACGTAATAGAGGTCGTCGCCGGCGCCGCCCTGCATGGTGTCCGCGCCGACGCCGCCGTTCAGCGTGTCGTCGCCCGCGCCGCCGGCCAGCAGGTTCGCCAGCGTGTTGCCCGTGCCGGCGAAGCCGCCTTCGCCGACGAAGGCGAGGCCCTCGAGATTGAGGCCGAGCGTGTAGGCGGACAGCGTGGTGAGGATGGTGTCGTTGCCCGCCTCGGTCGCTTCCGAAACGCGGTCGCCCGGATCGTTGACGCGGTAGGTGTCGTTGCCGAGGCCGCCGACCAGGCTGTCCGCGCCGGGGCCGCCTTCCAGCAGGTCGTCGCTGGCGCCACCGACGAACATGTCGCCCGCGAAGACGAAGGGATGGGTCCCGCCATAGGTGTTGCCCACCACGGCGATCGGGATGCCGGTGACCGCGGCGCCGTCCAGCCGGTTCAGCAGGATGAAGGCGCCGTCCGGGAAGTCGCTGACGAAGTGGTTGCCCTCGACCAGCAGGGAGTTCTCGGCGTAGCGCATGCCTTCGCCGGCGTACTGGATGACCGCCTTGTTGGTCGAATAGGGGCCCTTCGCGATGACGTTGTCGCGGATCACCGCGACGCCGCCATTCGAGATGTCGATGGAATAGCTCGAGCCGTAGCCGGTCTTGCCGAGCTGGGGCAGGTCCTCGATGCGGTTGTTGACGATGACGTTGGTCGCGGCGCGCGACTTGATCTGGTGGCCCTGCGAGAAGACCGAGTGGATATAGCTGTTCTCGACCAGCAGGCTGGTGACGGCGTTGATGTAGATGTTGTGGCACTTGCCGCCGGCGGCATAGGCGCTGCCGGGCGGCGCGCCATTGGCGCTGAACTCGGAATCGCGGATCACCACATTGGTGCCGGTCGGCGGGCTGAAGGCGTTGGTGGAGCCGACCAGGATGCCGTTCTCGTTGCCGTGGATGTAGCAGCGCTCGATCGTCAGGTCGCCATTGCCGATCTCGTGCAGGATGGCCGCGCCGTTGGGGTCGGGGCCGGGGCGCTTCGCGCCGTAGATCTCGAGGCCGACCACCGTGAGATGGACGCCGAGATTGCCGGGCACGTTCAGGATCGCCCGCCCGTCCACCGTCAGCGGCGTGGCCCGCGTGAGGGACGCCATGCCGTCGTCGCAGCGGATGGTCAGGCTGTGGGTGATGTCCGGGACGTCCTCGACATAGCTGCCCGGTGCGAGGATCAGGACGTCATGCGCCTGGGAGGCGAGGATCGCCTCGCCCAGCGTCGCGAAATAGGTGTCGCTGGTCTGGTTGTAGACCGCGTCCATTCTTGTCCCCCGCCGGCAGATCCCGTCACCCCTGGTGAGGCCAGGATGCCGGATTTGGACCGATCCGGCAACGAGAAGCGCTGGCTACCGCGGCGCGGGGCCGCGCGCGTCAGGCGCGGCCGTAGGTGTCCTCGAAGCGGACGATGTCGTCCTCGCCAAGATAGGAGCCGACCTGGACCTCGATCAGCGTCAGCGGGATCATCCCGGGGTTCTCCAGCCGGTGGACGCAGCCGAGCGGGAGGTAGACGCTCTCGTTCTCCCGCAGCAGGAGGCGTTCAGCGTCCTTCTCGACGATCGCGGTGCCGGCCACCACCACCCAGTGCTCGGCGCGGTGGAAATGCTTCTGCAGGCTCAGCTTGGCGCCGGGGCGCACGGTGATGCGCTTGACCTGGAAGCGGGCGCCGAGCGCGATGCCCTCATAGCTGCCCCAGGGGCGGTAGACGCGGCGATGCTCCGTCGCCTCCTTGCGCTTCTCGGCCTTCAGCGTCTCGACCAGCAGCTTCACATCCTGCGCGCGATCGCGCCGGCAGGCGAGCACCGCGTCGTCGGTGACGACCAGCACCACGTCCTCGAGCCCCACCACGCCGGCCAGGATGCCTTCCGAGCGCACGAAGCAGTTGCGCGAGTCCACCAGCGCCACCGGACCGACCGCCGCATTGCCGGCCGCGTCCTTCGGCGTGATGTCCCACATCGAGGCCCAGGAGCCGACATCGGACCAGCCGGGGTCGCAGGGCACCACGGCGGCGAGCGCGGTGCGCTCCATCACCGCATAGTCCACCGAGATCGAGGGCGCGGCGGCGAACCCCTTGCCGAGGCGGACGAAGCCGAGGTCGCGGCTGGCGTCCGAGACCGCCTCCCGCACCGCGTCGAGGATCGCGGGGGCGTTGGCCTGGAATTCGTCCAGCAGGGTGCGGGCGGTGGCGACGAACATGCCGCTGTTCCAGAGGTGCCGCCCGCCGGCGACCAGGGACGCGGCCTTGGCGGCGTCCGGCTTCTCCACGAAGCGGGCGACTGCCTGCGCGGCATGGCCGCCGGCCTCGGTGCCCGGCAGGGCGGCGCCGGTCTCGATGTAGCCGTAGCCGGTCTCGGGGTGGGTCGGGCGGATGCCGAAGGTGACGATCCTGCCGGTCCGTGCCGCCGCGGCCGCGGCCTCCAGCGCGCCGAGCAGGGCGGGGACGTCGGCGATGGCATGGTCGGCGGCGAGGATCCACATCACCGCGTCCGGCCGATGCTCGCCCACCAGCAGGGCGGCGGCGGCGATGGCGGCGGCGGAGTTCCGCGCCACCGGCTCCAGCACCACCTGCGCGCCCTCCTGCCCGATCTCGCGCATCTGCTCGGCCACCAGGAAGCGGTGCGATTCGCTGCAGACGATGAGCGGCGGCGCGAAGCCGGGGCCGGTCGCGCGGGCGGCGGTTTCCTGGAGCATGGTGCGGCCGGCGGCGAGCGGCCAGAACTGCTTCGGATACCCCTCGCGCGACAGCGGCCACAGGCGCGTCCCGGTGCCGCCGGAGAGGATGACGGGCACGATCTGGTCGGCGCTCGCTGCGGACATGCGGGAATCCTGCCTGAAGTGTCGCAACCGGCGCGGGCCGGCGGAAGGCGGTATGTCGCAGCCCCCGGCAAAAGGGAAGGCGGGCCTGGCGGGCCGGGGCGGCTCAGCCCGGCAGCGGCAGCGGGTCCGCCAGGGCCTCGGCCGGCAGGGCGCGGTCGCGGCCGGCCCGCTTGGCGGCATAGAGGGCGGCGTCGGCCGCCTCGATCACGCGGCCGATCTGCTCGCCATGTTCCGGCCAGGCCGCCACGCCGATCGAGACGGTGACCTGCGGCAGCGCGCCGGCACCCCCGCCATGCAGGGCGCGGATCTGGTCGCAGAGCTCCCGCGCGCGGACCAGCGCCTCGGACGCGTTGCAATCCGGCATCAGGACGATCAGCTCCTCCCCGCCATAGCGGCAGGCGAGGTCCATGCGCCGCAGCCGCGCCTGCAGCAGCCGCCCGACCTCGCGCAGCACCGCATCCCCCGCGGCATGGCCGTGGCGGTCGTTGACCTGCTTGAAATGGTCGAGATCGAGCATGAGGACGGCGAGGGAGGCGCTGCGCCGTTCGGCATGCGCGACCAGGCGGGGCAGCGTCTCGTCCAGGAAGCGGCGGTTGTGCAGGCCGGTGAGCTCGTCGCGCAGCGCCTGGCTGCGCAGCTTCTCGCGCAGCGCGAGGTTGGCCAGGGCGAGGGAGACGCCGTCGGCCAGCGCCTGGGCCAGCTCGATCTCCGCCGCGCTCATGCGCCGCCGTTCGGGATGGAAGAAGCTCAGCACGCCATAGACCTCGCCGCGCGCCTGCATCGGCACGCAGAGCAGGCAGGTCTCCGCATCGCCGAGATGGTCGCAGCGGAGGTTCTCGCCGGTCGCCTGGCCATGCGGGCGGCCGCGCTTCAGCGCCCAGCACTCGTCCGGGGCGAAATGCTCGGGCAGGTCGGGCGGCAGGCCCCGCGCGCCCCAGAGGCCCAGCATGTCCAGCCGGTCGCGGGAATTGCTGAAGATGTAGAAGGCGCCCGAAAGCTCGGGCAGCAGCTCCGCCGCGGTGTGGGAGACGACGCGGCGGATGTCCTCGGGCGCGTGGCTGCTCTGCAGCAGCTCGCCCATGCGGAACAGCGCCGCCACCTCCCGCCCGCGCGCATCCATCGCCGCGCGCGCCCGTTCCGCGGCGGCGCGGCGGCGCGCGAGCTGCCCGACGGCGCCCAGCAGCATCACGAGCATGAGCAGGGAGGAACCGCCGACCAGCATGAGCCCGACCGCCTGGCCTTCGCGCAGCTCGGCATCCAGCACGCCGAGCTCGTCCTCGATGTCGTTGCGGAACCCGCCGAGCACCTCACGGAGCTGCGCGACGGAAGAGAGCCCGCCGCCCTGCACCACCGCCTGGCGCGTGGCGTCCAGCGCGCCGGACTCGATCATCGCATGCGCCTGCTCGCGCACCCGCAGGATGTGCTCCAGCGTCTCGCCCACCGGCGGCAGGCCGCGCGCCGCGAGCGGGCCGGCCAGGCGCGACGCGAGCTCCCGCCCCTGGCTGCGGAGCGCGTCGCCGGCGCGGAGCGACGCGTCGCGATCCTCCGTCCGGCCGGAGATCATCCAGTGCCGGATCACCGCCTGGCTTTCCGCGACCAGCAGCAGCAGCCGCTGCGCGTCGGCGACCTTGCGGTGCAGCGTGACGATACGGTCCTGCTTGTGCTTCAGGTGGCTGTAGCTGCGGAAGGCCGCGCCGGCGCCGAGCGCCGTCAGGAGGAACAGGCCGCCGGCGAGCAGGATCGCCCGCGGCCGACGACGGAGAAGCCGGATGGACATGGCGCGATCCTCCGCCGCCCCCGCTTAAATCTTCCCTAATCGGAAAGGTTGCCGCGCCCGGGCGCGGCCGCTACCCATACCGCGCAACGCCAGGACGGGCCGACGAAGGCCCGCCGCCATCGGGAGGCCCGCCATGCCCTTCGCCACCACACGCCGCACCGCGCTGCTGACCGCCGCCGGCCTGCTCGCCGCGCCTGCGCTCCGCGCCCAGGCGCAGGCGCGCTTCCCGGACCGGCCCATCCGCCTGATCGTCCCCTGGGCCGCCGGCGGCACGACGGACGTGCAGATGCGCGCCTTCGGCGAGCAGGTCTCGAAGCGGCTCGGCCAGCCTGTGATCATCGAGAACAAGCCCGGCGCGGGCGGCGTGCTCGGCCCGCAATCGCTGCTGCAGGAACGGCCGGACGGCTACACCCTGTCGCAGATCCCGATCAGCGTGTTCCGCCATCCGCAGATGGCCCAGCGGGCGCTGTTCAACCCGCTCGAGGACTTCACTTATATCAGCCACGTGACCGGCTACCTGTTCGGCACGGTGGTGCGCGCCGATGCGCCCTGGCGGACGCTCGGCGAGCTGCTGGACTACGCGAAGGCCAATCCGGGCAAGGTGAACTACGGCACGCCGGGCGTGGGCACCTCGCTGCACATCACGATGGAGCAGATCGCGGGCGCCCGCGGCATCGAATGGACTCATGTGCCCTTCCGCGGCTGGGCGGAGAATGCGCAGGCGCTGCTCGGCGGGCAGATCCAGGTGAGCTCGGACAGCTCGGGCTGGGCCGAGCTGGTGAAGTCCGGCCAGATGCGCCTGCTGGCGGTCTGGAGCGCGGAGCGCGCGAAGCGCTTCCCGGAGGTGCCGACGCTGCGCGAGAGCGGCGTGGACATCGTCTCCGCATCGCCCTACGGCATCGCCGGGCCGAAGGGGATGAACCCCGAGGTGGTGCGCACGCTGGACGCCGCCTTCCGCGCGGCGCTGTTCGACCCGGCGCATGTGGCGATTCTCGATCGCTTCGACATGGCGCCCTGGTATCTCGGCCCGGCGGAGTACGACGCCTTCGCGCGCAAGCAGTTCGCCGAGGAAGGCGCGATGATCCGGCGCCTCGGGCTGCGGCTGTAGTCGCCAGCCATCGTCGCCTTGGGCACCGCCCATCTCCGCTGCGGCGACGACCTGCGGGCGCGCCTGCCGGCGGCGGGGTGGGCGGGCGAGTACCTCGCCTTCGCCGATCCGGTCTGCCAGGGGCCGGTCGGCGCGGACGGGCTCATGGCCTATCTCGGCGTCCGCGCCCGCTTCGTGGCGCTGCATTACGGCGCCGCGCTGCAGGCGGTGCGGCTGCGCCTCGGCGCCGAATACGCCGCGCTCAACGGTCTCGACCGGTTCGAGCGGATCCTGCTGTGGTTCGAGCATGACCTGTGGGATCAGGCGGCGCTGATCCGCATCCTCGGCCTGATGGCGGAGCGCCGTGCGCTGGAGGGACGGCTGTTCCTGATGCCGGCGGATGGCGTGCGCCCCTTCGCCGCGCTGCCCGACGCCGAGCTGGCCGCGCTCGCGCCCGCGCCGCTGACGCGCGCGCAGCTCGAGGCCGGCGCGCTGGCCTGGGAGGCCTTCGCGGCCGAGGATCCCCGCGCGCTGGATGCGCTGTGGCGTCGCCCCTCCCCGCTGCCGCATCTGGGCGCGGCGATGCGCCGCCACCTGCAGGACCTGCCCTGGACGACGGACGGGCTCGCCCTGACCGAGCGGCTGCTTCTGCAGGCGGTGGCGGCCGGGGGCGCGGGGGGCGGGGGGGGGGGGGGCGCCCGGCGTGGGGCGGGCCCCCGGGTACCGGGTGGGGAGCCGAA
>NZ_JBWXTD010000003.1:1646893-1649930 GCF_056682175.1 Falsiroseomonas sp. RANM36 | reverse complement strand
CCCGCCCGGGCCGGCGGGCGGGGCGCCCCCGCCCGGCGGGGCGGCTGCGGCGGGGGGCCGCGGCCGGGGCCGCGGAGGACGGTGCGGTGCTGCGCGCCATGCTGGGCGCGGACCCGGTGTTCCAGGTGACGGACCTGATCGTCCTCGACCTTCGCGCGCGCCTGGCCGAGGGGCCGCGGCGTCTGCTGGAGCGTGGCGCGGCCTGGCGCCTGACGCCGCAGGGCGAGGCGGTGCTGCGCGGCGAGGCGCGGCACGTGCCGGCGCCGCGCTTCCAGGGCGGCGTCACGGTCGGGCCGAAGGCGCCCTGGCGCTGGGACCCGCGCTTCGGCGGCGTGGTGGAGGCGCGGGTCTAGTCCCTGCGCAGGGCGCCGAAAAAATCGCGCAGCAGCGCGGCGGCCTCGCTCTCCCGCACGCCGCCCACCACTTCCGGCGCATGGTGGCAGGTGGGCTGGGCGAAGAATCGCGGGCCGTGCTCCACCGCGCCGCCCTTGGGGTCATAGGCGCCGAACACCACGCGCCGCACGCGGAAGAAGCTGGCCGCCGCGGCGCACATGGCGCAGGGCTCGAGCGTGACCCAGAGCGTCGCCTCGGGCAGGACCTTGTCGCCCTTGGCCGCGGCAGCGGCACGCAGCGCCAGCATCTCGGCATGGGCGGAGGGGTCGCGGCGGCCCTCCGTTTCGTTGCCGGCGCGGGCGAGGATCGCGCCGGCGGCATCGGTGACGACGGCGCCGACCGGCACCTCGCCGCGGGCGGCGGCGGCGCGGGCTTCCTCCAGCGCGATTTCCATGGGCGACATGCCGGATGCTTGCCGCGACACGGGCCGCAGGTCTAGCAACGGGTCATGCCATCCCGCCCCGTGATCGGCGTGACCCTGGATGCGGAACCGGCCGGCGGCTGGTCGAAGCTGCCCTGGTATGCGCTGCGCCAGAATTATTTCTCCGCCGTGATCGCCGCCGGCGGGCTGCCGGTGGCGCTGCCGCACCACCCGGAGCTCGCGGCCGAGTATCTCGACACGCTCGACGGCCTGCTGGTGACCGGCGGGGCCTTCGACGTGGACCCGGCACTGTGGGGCGGCGGCCCGCCGCATCCGAAGGTCACGCTCAAGCCCGGCCGCACCGATTTCGAGCTGGCCGCGGTGAAGGAGGCGCTGCGCCGCGACCTGCCGGTGCTCGGCATCTGCGGCGGGCAGCAGCTTCTGGCGGTGGCCTTCGGCGGCACGCTGATCCAGCACATCCCCGACGCGGTGGAGAATGCGCTCGCGCATGAGCAGCCCAACCCGCGCACCGAGCCCGGGCATGTCGTGCGCGTGCTGGACGATACGCGGCTTGCGACGATCGTCGGCGCGACGAAGCTCGCCGTGAACAGCGCGCATCACCAGGCGGTGGCGACGCCGGGCGAGGGCGCGGTGGTGAATGCGATCGCCCCGGATGGCGTGATCGAGGGCGTGGAGCACCCCGCCTATCGCTTCGCCCTCGGCGTGCAGTGGCATCCCGAATACGCCGTGGATCCGCGCGATCCCGCGATCTTCGAAGCGTTCATCCGGGCAGCGCGCGAATGAGCGACGAGACGGAGGACGACGAGAAGCGCGGCGAACGCATCGCGAAGTACCTCGCGCGCGCCGGCATCGCCTCGCGCCGCGACGCGGAGAAGCTGATCGCCGAGGGCAAGGTGAAGCTCAACGGCAAGGTGGTGGAGACGCCGGCGACCTTCGTGGCGGCGGGCGACAAGGTCGCGGTGGAGGGCAAGCCGGTCGCGGCGCCGGAGCGCACGCGGCTGTTCCGCTACCACAAGCCCGATGGGCTGGTGACGACGCATCGCGACCCGCAGGGCCGCACCACGGTATTCGAGAAGCTGCCGCCGGGGATGCCGCGCGTGGTCTCGATAGGGCGTCTCGACATCACCTCGGAAGGGCTGCTGCTGCTGACCAATGACGGCGAGCTGGCGCGGCGGCTGGAGCTGCCTTCGAATGGCTGGCTGCGGCGCTACCGCGTGCGCGTGCATGGCCGCGTGGAGGAGCGCGCGCTGGCGGCGCTGGCGCGCGGCGTGACGGTGGACGGCGTCGCCTATGGCCCGATCGAGGCCGGGCTGGATTCCCGCCAGGGCACCAATGCGTGGCTGACCATCAGCCTCAAGGAAGGCAAGAACCGCGAGGTGCGGCGCGTGATGGCGCATCTCGGCCTGCAGGTGACGCGGCTGATCCGCGTGGCCTATGGCCCCTTCCAGCTCGGCGCGCTGCCGCGCGGGGGCGTGGAGGAGGTGCATCCGCGGATCCTGCGCGACCAGCTCGGCATCGGCGAGAAGCCGGTGCGCCGCCAGGCCGCGGAGGCGCCGTCCGAGCCGCCGGAAGCGCCGCCCGCCGCGCCGCGCCCGGCCGTCGCGCGCAGCATTCCGCGCGCCCGCAACGCCGCACCGCGCAGGCCGCATGCGAATCGTCGCCGGCCGTCACCGCGGTCGTAGTCTCGTCGCGCCATCGGGCGCCGCGACGCGCCCGACCTCGGACCGCGTGCGCCAGGCGCTGTTCGACATGCTGTGGCACGCGCCCTGGGCGGGCCGGGAGCGGATCGAGGGCGCGCGCGTCCTCGACGCCTTCTGCGGCACCGGCGCGCTGGGACTGGAGGCGCTCTCCCGCGGCGCGGCGAAGGCGGTGTTCATCGAGCAGGACCGCGCCGCGCTGGCCACGCTGCGCGCCAACATCGCCGCGCTCAAGGAAGCCGAGCATGCGCGCGTGATCGCGGGCGACGCGACGAAGCCGCCGCGCGCGGATGCGCCCTGCGGGCTGGTCTTCCTCGACCCGCCCTATGGCAAGGACCTGGTGCCGCGCGCGATCGCGGCGCTCGGCGCCGCCGGCTGGATCTCGCCCGATGCGCTGCTGGTGGCCGAGGTCGGCAAGGGCGAGGCGCTGGAGGTGGCGGGGTTCGAGGCGGAGGCCGAGCGCGCGCATGGCGCGGCGCGGGGGGGGTTTTAGCCCCCGGCCAATGGAGGGGGCCCCGCCCGGGGCCCCCCCCCCGCAAACAAAACGCCCCGCGGGGGAGGCGGG
>NZ_JBWXTD010000003.1:1644864-1646793 GCF_056682175.1 Falsiroseomonas sp. RANM36 | reverse complement strand
CCCGGAGGCCACGCCCGACCACCGCACCCTCCCCTGGGGCCCGGCCCGCGGCGTCGCGCGGCCGCGCCTGGGCGCCCCGCCCCCCGCGGCCGCGGCCACCTGGCCACCGGCGAAGCCGATGGAGAGGCGCGCGCCGCCGCGGTGGCGCCGGGCGCGCGCCTCTCCATCGGCTTCGCCGATGGCCAGGTGGCCGCGACCGCGGAGGGCGCGGCGCCAAGGCGCGGCCGCGCGAAGCCGCAGGCCGGGCAACAGGGGAGGTTGCTGTGATCGGACGTCGCATCCTGCTGGGGGCGCCGGCGCTGCTGCTCGCGCGCAGCGCGCGGGCGCTGCAATGGCGGGGCGTGCCGGAACAGGGCGCGCTGATCGTCGGCACCGTGCCGCCCGGCACGCGCATGGCGCTGGACGGGCAGGCGCTGCGCGTCAGCCCGCAGGGCGATTTCGCCTTCGGCTTCGGCCGCGACCATGGCGCCGGCGCGCGGCTTTCCGTCACCGAGCCCGGCGGGCGCGCCGCGGTGCGGGCGCTGGCGGTGCGCAAGCGCGACTGGCCGGTGCAGCGCATCAGTGGCCTGCCGCCCGCGCAGGTGACGCCCGACCAGGCGGCGCTGCGGCGGATCACGGCGGAGCGGGAGCGCCTGCGCGCGGTGCGGGGCGAGGATTCCGGGCTCACCGGCTTCGCCGCGGCGCTGGCCTGGCCGGCGCGCGGGCGGATCAGCGGCGTCTTCGGCAGCCAGCGCATCCTGAACGGCGAGCCGCGGCAGCCGCATTACGGCTTCGACATCGCCGCGCCGACCGGCACGCCGGTGTCGGCGGCGCTTGCGGGGCGGGTGACGCTGTCGGGCGACTTCTTCTTCTTCGGCCAGCTGCTGGTGCTGGACCATGGCCATGGCGTGAACACGCTCTATGCGCATCTGTCCGCGCGGAGCGTGACGGAGGGCGAGGTGGTGGACCGCGGCCAGCCGATCGGGAAGATCGGCGCCACCGGCCGCGTCACCGGGCCGCATCTGCATTTCTCGCTGTCCTGGTACCAGACCTGGCTCGATCCGCAGCCGCTGCTCGAAGGCTGAACGGCACATCGGAGGACACGGCATGACCGGGCAGGGCTTCGCCACCTATCCCAGCCTGCGCGGCCGGGTCGTGCTGATCACCGGCGGCGCGACCGGGATCGGGGCGGAGATGGTCGCGCAATTCGCGCGACAGGATGCGCGGGTGGCGTTCCTCGACTTCGACGCGGCGAACGGCGCGCAGGTCGCCGCGGCGACGGGCGCGTTTTTCGTGCGGTGCGACCTGCGCGACATCGCCGCCTTGCGGAGTGCCGTCGCGGAGGTGCGCACAAGGCTCGGCGATCCGCTGGTGCTGGTGAACAACGCGGCGCGCGACGACCGGCACGGGCTGGAGACGGTGGAGCCCGACTACTGGGACGAGCGGATGGCCACGAATCTCCGCCACATGTTCTTCTGCGCCCAGGCGGTGGCGCCCGGGATGCGCGCGGCGCGGCAGGGCTCGATCATCAACATGGGCAGCGTGAGCTGGATGAGCGCGCAGGGCGGCATGCCCGCCTACACGGCCGCGAAATCCGCCGTGCGCGGCCTGACGCGCGGCCTGGCGCGCGACCTCGGCGGCGACAACATCCGCGTCAACGAACTGGTGCCCGGCTGGGTCTTCACCGAGCGGCAGGAAGAGCTGTGGGCGACGCCGGAGGCGGTGGCGCAGCACCTCGCCGCGCAATGCATCCACCGCAAGGTGATGCCGCCGGATCTGGCGCGGATGGCGCTGTGGCTCGCTTCCGACGACAGCGCGATGGTGACGGCGCAGTATTTCGTGGTGGATGGCGGCAAGGTGTAGCGGCACGCGCCGCCCCCCGCCGGGGGGGGGCCCCCCCCCGCCCCCGGGGGGAGGGGCCGCCCCAGCCCCCCCCCCCCCCCCCCCGCC
>NZ_JBWXTD010000003.1:1643364-1644764 GCF_056682175.1 Falsiroseomonas sp. RANM36 | reverse complement strand
GGCGGGGGGGGGGGGGGGGCGGCCCCGGGGGCCCCGGCCGGGGCGATGCGCCGCCGCGACGCCGCCGCCCGTCGGCTCTATGCGTGGGAGGATGCGGTGGTCGCGCCGCGCGATCGCAGCCTGGTGCCCTTCGCGCGGCTGCAGGCGCTGGTGGACCATGTCTGGGCCGCCGAGGGCCGGCATTTCCCCCCTCGCGTCAGGCCGCTGCCGAAGCAGGCCCGCGGGACCGTCGCCCGCGCGCGCCGCACCGGCATCGAGGCGCCGGCCGAGCTGCCGAGCTGGGTGCTGCTGCACGAGATCGCCCATGCCCTGATCGCCGATGTGGACGGCAATGGCCTGGGTCACGGCCCGGATTTCGTGGCCGCCTATCTGCGGCTGCTGGTCACCCATGCGCGGATGGACCGCGCGCTGCTGGAAGCGACGCTGCGCGAGGCCGGCATCGCCTGGGCTGCAGATTAGGGCAAAGCCGATCGGCCGATTCCAGCCGGGCGGGCCGTGCTTTAACAGGCTGCTGCATGTCCCCCGCCACGCTCGCCGGCTGCGGCGCGCTGCTGCTTTGGGCCTTCCTGGCCCTGCTGTCGCGCCTCGCCGCCGGCATCCCGCCGCTGCAGCTCACCGCCATGGGCTTCGCGCTCGGCGGCACCATCGGGCTTTGCGCGGTGATCGCGCGCGGGCAGGCGCGGGCGCTGGCGCAGCCAGCGCTGGCCTGGGCGCATGGGGTGGGCGGGTTGTTCGGCTACCACGCGCTCTACTTCCTCGCCTTCGCCCTGGCGCCGGCGGTGGAGGTCAATCTCATCAACTACCTCTGGCCGCTGCTGATCGTGCTGCTCGCGGCGCCGATCCGCGGGTTGCGGCTGGGGCCGGCGCGGCTCGGCGGCGTGGCGCTCGGCTTCGCGGGCTGCCTGCTGATCGTCGGGCCCGGCGCGCAATTCCCGCCCGAGGCGATTCCGGGCTTCCTCGCGGCGCTGGGCTGCGCGGTGGTGTGGTCGGTCTATTCCGTCACCGCCGGCCCGCCGCGCGTGGCGCGCGTGCCGACCGAGGCGGTCGCCGGCTTCTGCCTGGCCACCGCCGCGCTGGCCGCGCTGCTGCACCTGGCCTTCGAGGCGACGGTGCTGCCGGATGCCCGGCAATGGCTCGCGGTGCTCGGCCTCGGGCTCGGCCCGGTCGGCGCGGCCTTCTTCCTGTGGGATATCGGCATGAAGCGCGGGGATCCGCGCCTGCTCGGCACGCTGGCCTATGCGGTGCCGGTCGCCTCCACGCTGCTGCTGATCGCGGCGGGGGAGGGCGCGATGAGCTGGCGCGGGGGGGGGGGGGGGGCGGGGGGGGGGGGGGGGGGGGGGGGGGGGGGGGGGGGGGGGGGGGGGGCCCCCCCCGGGCCGCCCCGCCCCGCCCCCCCCCCC
>NZ_JBWXTD010000003.1:1642635-1643354 GCF_056682175.1 Falsiroseomonas sp. RANM36 | reverse complement strand
GGGGCGCCGCGGCGACGCTGATGGGTGCGGGCGGGGGGTTCATCGCGGCGCGGGCGCGGTGATCACCCGCGCTTGCGCAACAGTGCCCGGACCACCTCGGCCGGTCCCTGGTGGCGCGGGCCTTCGTCCAGGCTGACGGTGCCTTCCAGCAACTCCAGCACTTCCAGCTCGCCGAACAGCTCCTCCACGATGGCGCGCGACCAGAGCAATTCGGGCATCTTCGGCCCGCCGCTGCGGCGGCCCTGCTGCGCCGGCGTGAAGCATTCCAGCGCGAGCAGGCCGCCCGGCGCCCGCGCGCGCAGCACGCCGCGCGCCGCCGCCGCGCGGTCCGCCGGCGGCAGGTGCAGGTAGATCCAGGCGACCAGCTCGAAGCCGCCCGGCGGGTAGTCCCAGGCGGAGGCATCCGCCACGACCGTGCGCAACTCGGCACCGCGGCGCGGGGCGGGCGCCGCCGCCTTCGCCATGCCCACCTGCGACCAGTCGAGCGAGGTGACGACAAGACCCTGCTCCGCCAGCCAGACGCCGTTGCGCCCCTCGCCATCGCCGAGCGCCAGCGCCCGCATCCCCGGCCTGAACCAGGGGCGCAGCTCCTCCAGGTAGCGGTTCGGCGCCTCCCCGAACTGGAAGTCGCCGCCGGCGAAGCGCTCGTCCCAGGCGATGGGCCGGCGGATGGACGGCCGCGCCAGGGGGAGGTTACCCCCCCCCCGGGGGCGCGGGGG
>NZ_JBWXTD010000003.1:1632748-1642535 GCF_056682175.1 Falsiroseomonas sp. RANM36 | reverse complement strand
TTTCCCGCGCGCCTGCGGCGCGACGCTGCGGACGTGCTCATGCGCCCGGCACGGTGCGCGCGAGCGGGGCGAGGGGCGAGACCTCGGCGAACCAGGCGGCGAGGTTCGGATGCGCCTGCCGCCACGGTTCGTCGGCGAAGCGGAAATCGAGATAGCCCAGCGCGCAGGCCACCGCGATCGCGCCGATGTCCGAAAGCCCCTTCGGCGGATCGGCCTCCAGCACCGTCAGGCCGCGCGCCACGGCGGCCTGCTGGCGCGCCAGGTGGCGGGCGCGCACCTCGTCCGCCGGCGTGCCGGCCAGCATCCGCCGCGCCACCAGCGCATCGGCGATGCCGTCCGCCAGCGCATGCATCACCGAGATGCGCACCCAGCGCGGCGTGCCGGAACTCGGGAAGAGGCCGTTCGCCTCGCCCACCGAATCGAGGTATTCGCAGATCACCGGGCTGTCGAAGACCGCGGTGCCGTCCTCCAGCACCAGGCAGGGGATCTTCGACAGCGGGTTGGACTTCACCAGGTCCTCCGGCGAGGCGTGCGGGTTGCTGCCCACCGTCTCGATCCGGTCCTCGATGCCGCGGGCGATGGCGCAGGCCATGACCTTTCGCGCGAAGGGGCTGTTGGCGCTGTAGTGCAGCTTCATCATGGCGACCAGGCGTTCCTTTCCCATGTCGGCACAGGCGTTCCAATGACCGGAGGGCGCAGCCGCTCAAGGCGGCGAGCACCGGATGTCCGAATCGGACCGCCCGTCACTTGAAATGATTCTTCTCTTCGCGCCGCGCCGCGAACTCGGCCAGGTCCTTCGCGCGCAGGAAGGGGTTGGCGGCCAGCTCCTGCGCCAGCGTCGTCGGCACCGTCGGCCGGCCGGCCGCGCGCAGCGCACCGGCGGCCTCCACCTCGGCCTTCAGGGCCTTGTTCTCGGGGTCCACATGCACCGCGAAGCGGGCGTTGCTCTCGGTGTATTCATGGCCGCAGCAGAGCCGGGTGTTGGCCGGCATCCGCGCGATGCGGCGCAGCGAATGCCACAGCGCCTCCATGCCCCCCGCCTCCAGCGGGCGGCCGCAGCCGAGGGCGAAGATCACGTCGCCGCAGAGCAGCGCGTGGTCCGCCACGAAGTGGAAGGCGATGTGACCGGTGGTGTGGCCGGGCAGGTGCAGCACCTCGGCCCGCGCGGCGCCGAGCGGCACCTGATCGCCCTCCTTCACCACCAGGTCGAGCGGCGGCAGGCGGTGCGCGTCCAGCGCGGCGCCGACCACCTTGGCCTCGGGGAAGCGCGCCTTCAGCTCGGCCACGCCGTTCACATGGTCGCCGTGATGGTGGGTGAGGAGGATCGCGTCGAGCCGCCCGCCCGCTTCCTCCACCGCCGCGATGGCGGGACCGGCCTCGCCCGGGTCGCAGATGCCGACGGCACCGGTCGGGCCGTCCTTCAGCAGCCAGAGATAATTGTCCTGGAGGCAGGGCACCGCCTCGATCCGCAACGACATCGCCTCACTCCCTCGCCCGGCATGGGCGCCCGGCCCGCACCGTGCCATGCGGCGCCCAAAGCCCCTATATCATCCGCATGACGACCGAGGTCCACGGCCTGGCCGCCTTCTACGACTCGCGCGGTGGCGACACGGCGGCGCGGCTCGTCGCCGCGCGCCTGGCCGCGCTGTGGCCCGAACTGCCCGGGCAATCGGTGCTCGGGCTCGGCTGGGCCGCGCCCTATCTCGGCCTGTGGCGGGCCGAGGCCCGGCGCTGCGTGGCGCTGGTGCCGTCGCATCTGGCCGGGACCAACGGGCTCGGCGCCCACCCCGCGGGCCATGCCACCCTGCTGGCGGAGGAGGAGAACCTGCCGCTGCCCGATGCCAGCTTCGACCGGGTGCTGCTGGTGCATGGGCTGGAGGCGGCGGAGAACGCCAGGCGGCTGCTGCGCGAGGTGTGGCGGGTGCTGCGCGACGATGGGCGCCTGATGCTGGTGGTGCCGAACCGCGTGGGGATGTGGGCGCATCTGGACCGGACGCCCTTCGGCCATGGCCAGCCCTATTCGCGCGGGCAGATCGAGCGGCTGCTGGCGCGCCACCTGTTCCGCGCCGAAAGGAAGGAGACGGCGCTCTTCGTCCCGCCCTACGGGCTCAGGCTGATCGGCTCCGCCGCGCCGGTGCTGGAGCGCTGCGGCCGGCTGCTCTGCCCGCGGCTCGCCGGCGTCTTCATCGTGGAGGCGGAGAAGGATCTCTTCGCCGGCGTGCCGGCCGGCGCCCCGGCGGTGCGGCGGACGGTGGTGGCGCTGGCCGGGCGCTGATCCCGGCGCGTCAACCGGGCCTTCAGCCATGGCGGTGCAGGATGCGGCGGATGGATGCCTGCCCGACCCCGCCCGACCCGGCCCTGCTGCGCGCGGCGCTCGCCGCGGAGCTCGACCCCCGCCTGGCCGATCTTCGCCGCTTCCTGGATCGCCGGATCGCCGAGCTGAGCGCCGAGCTGCATGCCGGCGTGGAGCTGGCCGACCAGAGCGAGGCGCGGCTGGCCGGGGACATCGCCCGGATGCAGGCCCAGATCGCCCAGCTCATCGCCGTGCCCGCCGCCGCCACGCGCAACAGCGGGCTGGAGCTGGAGGCGGTGGTGCAGGTCACCGAGGCGGCGGCCAACACCATCCTGGAAGCCGCCGAGGCGATCGGGGAGTGGATCGCCGCCGGGCGCGACGCCGCCGCCGCGCCGGCGATCGTCGATCGGCTGAACGCCATCTTCGAGGCCTGCGCCTTCCAGGACCTCACCGGCCAGCGCATCCGCCGCGCCATCCAGCACCTGCAACAGGTGGAGGGCGCGCTGCGGACCCTGGCGCCCGCCACGGAAGCGGCGGAACGCCCGCGGGTCGAGGTGCGCACTCAGGCGCGCACCGTGGAGGCCGCGGCCGGGTCGAGCGATCTCGGCCAGGCCGACATCGACGCGCTGCTGAACGGCTGAGGAAACCAGCCTCAGCAGAAATGCGCGCCGCGAGTCTCCACCGGGACGGCGTAGAGCGACTGGCTCGCGGTCATGAACAGGATGTTCCGCCGCGTGCCGCCGAAGCAGACATTCGAGCAGATCTCCGGCAGCTTGATCTGGCCGATGCGCGCGCCATCGGGCGCGAAGATGTGCACGCCGTCATAGCCGTCGCCGACCCAGCCCATGCCGGCCCAGATGTTGCCGCGCTCATCGGCGCGGATGCCGTCCGCCATGCCCGCCTTCCCGTCCAGCGTCGTGTCGGCGAAGGTCCTGGGGTTGCGCAGCCGCGGGCCGTCCACGTCGAAGGCCCAGATGATCTTCTTCGCCTCCGGGTAATGGCTGGCGCCGGTGTCGGCGACGTAGAGGATGCGGTAGTCGGGCGAGAAGCAAAGCCCGTTCGGCTTGAAGGGCGCGTCGGTCACCTTGGTCACCGCGCCCGACTGCGCGTCGATGCGATAGACGGCCTCCTTGATGAAGGGGCGGGGCGAGTTCGCGGATTCCGGGACGCGCTCGCCCTCGTAGTTCATCAGCGCGCCGTAGCCGGGATCGGTGAACCAGAGCGCACCGTCCTCGGGGTGGACCACGCCGTCATTCGGCGCGTTGAACGGCCCGTCCGGCCCGCGCGCGGCCATCACGGTCACGCGCCCGTCGGGCTCGTAGCGCGCCACGTCGCGATGGAAATGGCGGAAGGCGATCTGGCGGCCCTCGCGATCGAAGGTGTTGCCGTTGGAGAAGCCGGAGGGGCTGCGGAAGCGGCGATGGACGCTGAGATCCTCCTCGTTCAGGCGCAGCGCCTCGTCCGAGGGGATGTCGGACCAGACAAGGAAGCGGCCCGTGGCGTGCCAGGCCGGACCTTCGGCCCATTGCATGCCGGTGTGCAGCCGGCGGATCGCGGCGTTGCCGAGCCCCATGTTGAAGCGGCGCGGGTCGATCGCGACGATGTCGGGGTCCGGGTAGCGCTGCGGCGGCGAACCGCGGCCGTATTGGCGCTGCGCCAGCGCGGGGGTTGCGGCGATGGTGGCGGCCGCGGCGATCAGGCCGCGCCGGCCGAGGCGGGCGTTGGTCATGGCTTCGTCCCTCCCTGGGCCTCATGCGGGCCCCGGGCGGGAGGATGCCACGCGCGGCGGGTGCGCCGGGGGTCACGGCTGCGAGAGGGCGCCGCGTCAGGGGGAGAGCGCGACGCCCTGCAGCGCCAGGGCGAAGACGGCGAGGGTGAGCGCCGTCCAGCCCGCCGCCGCCAGCCCGACCATGCGCGCTCCGGCGCCGAGCAGCGCCAGCAGCGGCAGCGCCTGCATCGCGTGGATGCCGAGGAAATGCGCGATGCGCAGGTCGCCGCCGTCGCGCGACCAGTAGAAGGGCGGCAGGCCGGCGCCATTGGTGGCGGCGCCGCCGACATGCGGGCTGTCAAGCACCGAGATCGCCGCGCCGGTGAAGCCGCCCAGCATGCCACCGAGCACCAGGCCGAGCCCGACCGCCAGCACCCAGGGGCGCGGGGCGCCGGGACGCGGGCGCAGCAGCACCAGCAGGCCGAGCAGCGCGGCGAGCGCCACCAGCGTCACGGCGCCCACGCCCATCAGCGAATACATGACGGCGCCGAGCGCATCCTTCGCGAAGTGGCTCGGGCCGCCGAGCGCGGCGCGCCAGGTGATCCAGCCCTGCTCGAACAGCGCCGCGGCGACGGTGCCCCACAGGGCGATGCGTGCGATGCGGCCGCGCGCGGCCTCCGGCGCCAGCACGCCCCAGGCCCAGGCGAGGGTCCAGAACCAGAGGACGAAGGAGGCGGCGAACTTCGCCGGCTTCACCCAGACCGAGACGCCGTCGAAGGCGCGCGGATCGAGGGCCATTGCGGCGAGGCAGAGCAGCAGGACCGCCAGGAAGACCCAGCCCAGCCGTGCCAGCAGCGGCTGGCGCCGGTCCAGTTCGGCGAACACCGCGCGGCGCGGCATGGGTGCTTCGAGGGTGAGGCTCATGCCGGAATCTCCCGCTTCGCGAGCACGGCACGCAGGCCGTGGAACAGCAGCAGCCCGACCGGGCCGGCCAGGAAGGTTGGCGGCAGGCAGAGGCGCAGGAGCCAGGGGTTCATCCCCTCCGCCGCGCCGCGACGGCAGATCCAGGCGCCGATGAAGAGATCGAAGGCGAGATAGTGGACCCAGCCGGCGAGCAGCACGCCCTCCGTCCGGAACAGCGCGGCGACGCCGGCGAGCGAGGAGAAGCCGCCCTCGGCCCCTGGCGCGTGCCAGGCCAGCAGCACGGCATAGAGCGCGGCGAGCAGGGCCGGGATGCCGAGGCCCGAAAGGCGCCAGGTCACCCAGCGCGTCCGCGGCGCGACCAGCAGCGCGAGCCAGCCCGCCATGGCGAGCATGTTCGCGGTGGAGAAGATCGTCTCGGCCTGCATGGGGCCTCCCGGTGATCTGACCAATGGTCAGTTCATGGCGCATCGAACTGACCATTGTCAAGTTTTCCCAGCCGGGCCAGGATCGCGGCATGGCAGTCACCCCCAAGGGCGAAGGTCGGCATCATCACGGCGCACTACGTCGCGCGCTGCTCGACGCGGTCGGGGAGATCGTGCGGGAAGCGGGGCCGGAGGCGGTCGGCCTGCGCGAATGCGCGCGGCGGGCTGGCGTCTCGCACTCCGCCGCGGCGCCGCATTTCGGCGACAAGCGCGGGCTGCTGACGGCCTTCGTGACCGAAGGCGAGGCAAGGCTGGCGGCGACGATGCGGGCGGAGGTCGCGGCCCTCCCGGCGGATGCCGATGCGGCGGCGCGGCTGGCGGCGACGGGGCGCGGCTATATCGGCTTCGCGCGGGCGAACCCGGCGCATTTCAGGCTGATGTTCCGCACCGACCTGATCGACCGGGGCGATCCCGCCTGGCGCGCCGCGGCGGAGGATGCCTTCGCGGTGCTGGAAGCCGCGATGGCGGAGGCGGCGCCGGGGCTCGATCCGCGCGCGCGGCGGGCGCGGCTGGCGCTGGCCTGGTCGTCGGTACACGGGTTCAGCACGCTGCGGGCGGAGGGCGTGGGCGAACTCTGGGCGCCGCAGGTGGCGGAGGATGTGTTGGGGCTGGTGGTGGCGGCGTGCGTGGGCGGGGGCGCCGGGCCGGGATAGGCGGTCGTGCCCCCACCCCAACCCTCCCCCGCACCGCGGGAGAGGGAGACCTAGGGGGGAGGAAAGAGCGGCTAGGTCAGGCCCGCTCGACGCACATCGCGACGCCCATGCCGCCGCCGATGCAGAGCGTGGCGAGGCCCTTCTTCGCGCCGCGGCGCTGCATCTCGAACAGCAGGGTGTTCAGCACCCGCGCGCCGGACGCGCCGATCGGGTGGCCGAGGGCGATGGCGCCGCCGTTCACGTTCACCTTCGCCGGATCCCAGCCGAGGTCCTTGTTCACCGCGCAGGCCTGCGCGGCGAAGGCCTCGTTCGCCTCGATCAGGTCGAGGTCCGCGATGCTCCAGCCGGCCTTCTGCAGCGCCTTGCGGCTGGCCGGGATCGGGCCCGTGCCCATGATCGCCGGGTCCACGCCCGCCGTCGCCCAACTCACGATCCGCGCCAGCGGCGTGATGCCGCGCTTCGCGGCCTCGGCCGCGCTCATCACCACCACCGCCGCGGCGCCGTCATTGATGCCGGAGGCATTGCCCGCGGTCACCGTGCCGTCCTTCGCGAAGGCCGGGCGCAGCTTGCCGAGAATGTCCATCGTGGTGTCGGGCTTCGGATACTCGTCCTCGCTGACCACCACGTCGCCCTTGCGGCCCTTCACCGTCACGGGCGCGATCTCGTCCTTGAAGCGGCCGGCCTTCATCGCCTCGCCGGCCTTGCGCTGGCTTTCGGCGGCGAAGCGGTCCTGCTCCTCGCGCGTCAGCTGGTATTTCTGGGCGACGTTCTCGGCGGTGTTGCCCATGTGATAGCCGTGGAAGGCGTCCCACAGGCCGTCCTTGAGCATGGTGTCCACCAGCTCGAGCCCGCCCATCTTCTGCCCGTTGCGCAGGTTCGCGGCATGCGGCGACTGGGTCATGCTCTCCTGCCCGCCGGCCACCACGATGGCAGCGTCGCCCGTCGCGATCTGCTGCGCGGCGAGCGCCACGGCGCGCAGGCCAGAGCCGCAGAGCTGGTTGATGCCGAAGGCGGTGCGCTCGGCCGGGATGCCGGCGGCCATCGCCGCCTGGCGCGCAGGGTTTTGCCCCGCACCAGCGGTCAGGATCTGGCCGAGGATCACCTCGTCCACCTCCTCCGCCTTCACCCCGGCGCGCTCGAGCGCGGCCTTGATGGCGACGGTGCCGAGCGCATGCGCCGGCAGGCTGGCGAAGGCGCCGTTGAAGGAGCCGACCGGCGTGCGGGCGGCCGAGGCGATGACGATCTCGGTCATGGGAGGTGCTTCCCTTCCTCAGGAACTGGCGTGCCCGCAGTTTGGTGCGCCGCAGCGTCCGCTACAAGCTTCGCAGCCATGCGAGCAGCGGGCGCCAGAGCGCCGTCTCCGCCGCGCTGCCCGCCGCCATGCCGATATGCCCGGCCTCCGCCTCATGCAGCCGGGCGCCGGGGAGCCTCGCGGCCAGCGCCCGCGCCGAGGCGGGCGGGACGATGCGGTCCCGGTGCGGGATCGCCAGGAAGGCCGGAACCCGCGCCTCCGCCGGGTCCACCACGGCGCCCGCGACGCGCCAGGCCAGCCGCGCCGGGGTGTTGGCGCCATACCAGCCGCCCAGCGTCTCCCGCGCCCCCGGCGCGGCGAGGGGCACGCCGTCATTCAGCCAATCCTCCAGCGCGACGAACAGCGCGGCGCGGACGGAAGCCTGGTCCAGCCGGGCGAAGGCCCTGAATTTCCTCGGGATTCCCCAGGGATCGAGGCCGGCGAACAGGGTCTGGATCACGTCCACGGGCAGCGTGCCGGTCGCCTGCATCAGCGGCTCCAGCCCCGGCAGCAGCGCCGCGGCGGCGGTGGCGCGCTGCGCCTCATCCGGCGTGGCCCAAAAGTCCCAGGGCGTGGCGAGCAGGCCGAGCGCGCGCACCCGGTCCGGCCGGCGCAGCGCCGCGGCCAGCGCCAGCAGCCCGCCCATGCAGTAGCCGACGACCACCGCGGGCTCCGGCAGCGCCATCAGCGCCCGTTCCAGCCGCCCGGCGATGTAGTCCGTCAGGGTGAAGGCGCGCTCGGCCTCACCCGGAAAACCCCAGTCGAGCAGCATCGCCCGCACCCCCTGCCCCGCCAGGAAGCGCAGCAGCGAATTTCTTTCGTCGAGGTCGAGCACGTAGGCGCGGTTGACCAGCGAAGGGACGAAGACCACCGGCGGCCCGGCGGCGCCCGGCCTGCCGAAATCCAGCAGGCGCGATCCGCCCTCCGCCCAGGGCACCGGCGGGTCGGGCAGGCGGCGGGTGTAGGGGTGGCGGCGATAGGCGGCGATGCCGGCGATCAGCGCCCGGTCCTCCCGCAGCAGGCGGCGCAGCACCGCCGCCCGGAATTCCTCAGGCGCGTGGCTTCCGGCGGCGAGGCGGTCGAGGATCCGGGCCTGCTCCGCCCGGCCCGCCTTCGAGATCGGCAAGCCGCCGTTCCAGCTCGGCGAGCCGCCGGCGGAGGGCGTCATCGTCCCGGCCAGCGCCAGCCATCCCCGGCTCGCTCCCATGAGCAGGTGGAGCGGCAGCGGCCGGGGGCCGCGGCGGCGCAGCGGCGCCGTCATGCCCGAAGGCGCCCGGGAACGGGGGCTGGAAGGGCCCAGGGAACGGCCAGGTCGGCGGCGGCCTGCCGAAGGGCGGCGCCGCAGCCGCACGCAACCAAGCCGCGCCAAGCGCCGCCCAGGCCGAAGCGGCCGCGGCCCAGGCCTCGGCGGCCTCGCGGTCGGAGGCCATGGCCGCGATCTCGCTCTGCCAGAGCGTGATCCAGTCCTCGGCCAGGCGCTCGATCTCGGCCTCGTCCGGTTTGGGGGGATCCCCGTCCATGTCGCATCTTTAGCGCCCGTGCGCGCCCGGCGGGAACTCGCCCCGATTGCCTCGCCCGGTGGCCACATCGGAAATTTCGCACCGCAGCGCAGCCCATGTTAGCATCCGTCCCAGGCGGCGGGACGGCCGCGCGGAAGGCAAGCGAGAGCATGTCACAGGACACCAGACTCCCCCCGGCGGACGCGGCCGAAACGCCGGCCAGCCCGCCCGTCGTGGTGAAGAAATACGCGAACAGGCGGCTCTACAACACGGAATCCTCGTCCTACGTCACGCTGGAGGACCTGGCCCAGATGGTCCGCCAGGGCCGGCACTTCGTCGTCTATGACGCGAAGTCGGGCGAGGACATCACGCGTTCCGTGCTCACCCAGATCATCGTCGAGGAGGAGTCCAAGGGCCGGCACCTGCTGCCCACCAGCTTCCTGCGGCAGATCATCGGCTTCTACGGCGACAGCATGGGCTCCATGGTGCCGCGCTACCTGGAGACGGTGATGGGCGCCTTCGCCCGCCAGCAGGACCAGGTGCGCCGTGCGGTGGAACAGACCATGGGCGGATTCAACCCGTTCGGCGGGTTGGAGGAGATGGGCAAGCAGAACATGGCGATGATGGAACGCGCCATGACCCTGTTCGCACCCTTCCGCCCCGGCGCCGATGCGGCCGAGCCGGTCGGCGAGGCGGCGCGGATCGCGGCGCTGCAGGCGGAGGTGGAGCGGCTGCGGGCCGAGCTCGACGCCGCGCGCGGCCGGGGCGGCGGCAAGGGCTGATCCTTCCGCCCGGCGCGCCGGGCTTGCCGCCGCCCGCCGGGCGCGGCGCGTGCCGCGACACCGTGCCGCCCTCCACCCCGAAATACTGCGCCGGCGCCCTCGCGCGGTCGGCGGGAGCGCGCCGCCGCGCCCTCCGCGCCAGGTCCGGCGGGCGG
>NZ_JBWXTD010000003.1:1626436-1632648 GCF_056682175.1 Falsiroseomonas sp. RANM36 | reverse complement strand
CGCCGAGCTCGCCGCCATAGACCGCACCGACAAGGCGGCCGCGTCCGAGAAGCTGCAGGACGTGCTGAAGTCCGGCTGACCCCCGTGCGGCCGCGGGGGGTGCCCGCAACCCCCGGGGGGGGCCAAGCGCCGGGGCCGGCGCCCGGTGCCCGGCCCCTGCCCCACCGGGCGGTCGCGGCCGACTCGGCCGCCGGCCTCCCGCCCACGGCCATAGGCGCCGCGGTCGCGCACCACGGTGCTGCGGCTGACCGTGCGCAGGCGAACGCCGAGCGCGCGAAAGCCTTCCTCGATCTTGCGTTCCTTCACCAGCACCAGGGCGGTGCCGGAGCTGCCCGCGCGGCTCGCCTCGGCCTCCGCCTGGCGCGCGCTTTCCCGCCGGTGGGCGCCGAGCTCCTCGAGCCGGGCGGCGATGCGGTCCGCATAGCCGATCCGAAAACTGCGCAGCACGGCCTGCGGCGCAGCCCGCGACCGCACGTAGTCCGGGCTGTTGCGGAAACGGGCTTCCTCGTAGCTCAGCGCGCCGGCGATCACCTGCATCAGGTATTCGGCCATCTGCACGTCCGGCTCCAGGCCGAAGATCACGTAGTCGGCGCGGCCGACCGTCCAGCCGCGGCATTCGGTGAAGCGCAGCAGCGCCGGGAACAGCCAGCCCATCGCCTGGCGGCGCGGATCGTCGAACACCAGCACGCGCTGCACGCAGGCTTCCTCGCGCAGCTCGACCTCGCCCATCGAGAGGCCATAGACCTCCAGCAACTCGCCCACCTTGGCGGCGGCGGCCATCGCCTCGGCCTCGGAGCAGCCGCGCTCCACGGTGCGCGCCGCCAGCGCCCGGATGCGGGCCTTCACCTTCGCCAGTTCGGTCTGCCGGTCCATGGCGGGCGTCTAGCACGGGCGCGCCCGTTGACAGCAGGGGGCGCCTGGCGATGCTCGGCGGCATGAGCGGCACCCTTCCCATCCTGATCGCCGGCGGCGGCATCGGCGGCCTGGCGGCCGCGCTCGGCCTCGCCAAGCAGGGCTTCGCGGTGCAGGTGCTGGAGAAGGCGGCCGCGCTCGGCGAGGTGGGCGCCGGCATCCAGCTCGGCCCCAACGCCTTCCACGCCTTCGATGCGCTCGGCGTCGGCGACACGGCGCGCGCCATGGCGATCTATGTGGACAGCCTGCGCCTGATGGATGCGCTGACCGCCGAGGAGATCTGCCACATCGACCTCGGCGACGACTTTCGCGCGCGCTTCGGCAACCCCTATGCCGTGATCCATCGCGGCGACCTGCATGGCGTGTTCCTGCAGGCCTGCCGCGCGCATCCGCGCATCGCGCTGCGCACCAGCGCGGAGGTGGTGCGCTACGACCAGGATGGCGGCGGCGTCACGGCCTTCCTGCCGGATGGGGAGGCCATGCGGGGCAGCGCGCTGATCGGCGCGGACGGGCTGTGGTCGAACGTACGCCGGCAGGTGGTGGGCGATGGCCGGCCGCGCGTCTCGGGGCACACCACCTATCGCAGCGTGATCCCGACCGAGCACATGCCGGAGCATCTGCGCTGGAACGCCGCGACGCTGTGGGCCGGGCCGAAATGCCACATCGTCCATTACCCGCTGCAGGGCTGGAAGACCTTCAACCTGGTCGTCACCTACCACAACGACGCGCCGGAGCCCGTCGCCGGCAAGCCGGTGAGCGAGGCGGAAGTCTTCGCCGGCTTCCAGCACGTGCATCCCACCGCGCAATCCATCATCCGCCACGGCCGCGACTGGAAGCTGTGGGTGCTGTGCGACCGCGATCCGGTGGAGAGCTGGGTGGACGGGCGCGTCGCGCTGCTCGGCGACGCGGCGCATCCGATGCTGCAATACATGGCGCAGGGCGCCTGCATGGCGATGGAGGATGCGGTGTGCCTGGCGCAGGCGATGGCGGCGCATCAGGGCGACGCCGAGCGCGCGCTGCCGGCCTACAACGCAGAGCGCGCGCTGCGCACCGCGCGGGTGCAGCTGCAGTCGCGCGCGATCGGAGAGCATGTCTATCACCCGGCGGGCGCGCATGCGGCGCTGCGCAACGCGATCATGCGCGCGAAGTCGCAGGCGGAATGGCGGGAGACGCTGGCCTGGCTCTATGGCGGGACCGCCGCAGCGGCGCGCGGCTGAGCGGCACGTCGTCGGCGGCTATGGGACCGACGCGGCCTCCGGCACGGTGAACCAGGCCTCGAAGGCGGCGAAGGTCGCGACGGCGCCCGCGATCATCGCGGCGCAGGAGGCGGCCTCGACGCCGCAGCGCTCGATCGCGGCACAGCAGTCGCGCCACATCGCGCCATGCTGCTCGCCATGGCCGAGCAGGAAGCGACGCCCCGACCCGCCCGCAGGCAGCACGCCGTCCAGCGCGCGCGCCAATTGCCGCCCGCCGAGCGTCGCGCCTTCCGCGACATAGAGCGCGCCCATCGCCTCGGCCGGGCCGCTGATCTCCGGCAGGGGCGCAAGCGGCACCACGTCGGCGGCGCCGAGCCAATCCAGGTCCGCACGCAGCTGATGGCTGCGGCGACGCGCCGCAAGGTCGATGCCGAACGCCTCCAGGCCCGCGACCGCATCGAGGCGCGATTCCAGCGCCGCGTGGAAGCCGAGCATGCGGCGGAGCAGCGCGGCATAGTCCGGCAGCGCGATGCGGCCCTCGGCGAGCGCGACGAAGGCGGGCAGCGCGTGCAGGCGCCGATGCGCCGGATCGGTGGCGGCGCGGAGCGCCGCGCGCGCCGCGCCCTCCATGCTCAATCCTCGTCCCGTCTCTCGGGGCGGGGCGCCTCGATCTGCCGCGCCAGGCTCTCCAGCATGTCGGTGGTGCGCGCGACGGAAGCGCGGACGCTCTCCAGCATCTCCGGCATGCGGGACAGCTCGACGCCCTCGGCGATCTCCAGCGCGGCAAGCTGGGCGTTCTCCACCAGCGAGGCGAGGATCGCCTGGAACACCAGGTCGGCATGGCGATCGAGCCAGCCGGCGCGGGTGCGGTGGCTTTCCGCGATCACTTCCTGGAACCGGCGTCGCGCCGCATCCGCCGCCTTGCGCTCGACCAGGTCGTTCATCAGCACGACGAAGCCGAGCAGGCGGTCGGGCGCCGAATGCACCGGGTCGGCGCGCACCAGGATCGGCCGGCCGGAGCCCTCGTCATCGGCCAGCCGCACCTCCCCGCTCCAGGACTGGCGGCTCTCCAGCAGGTCGTGCAGGCGGCGGCGGAACTCGCCGGGGCTGGCGAAATACGGGGCGAGCTCCTCGATGTTGCGCGGCGGCGCGCCCTTCAGGCCGGGCAGCAGCTTCTCCATCGCCTCGTTCGCGAGCACGATCGCGCCGCGCCCGTCGCAGATCGCGACCGGCTGCACGGAGGCGGCGACCTGGCGGCGCACCTGCGCCAGCTGGTCCTCTGCGATCAGCATGCGCACGGAGCGGAACTGGATGATGACGTCGCCGACAGAATCGCCGATCAGCCGTGCCGTCGCGAGCTCCTTCTGGCTCCAGGGCTCGCAACTGCCTTCGACCAGCTGCTGCCACTTCGCGAAGGAATGACGCGGGCTGAGGCCGCGCTGGCCGTCCACCACCTCGACCGGCTTGTTCGGGTCGCCGCCCCAGACCACGGTGCGCAGCTGTTCGGGGCGGAACCACACCAGGTATTCGCCGGGCATCGCGGAGACCGGCACGGCAAGGACGCCGGCCGCGATCGGCGTGAGCGCGGCGAGCGCGGGCGCATCCGTGCGCAGCGAGCTGGTGGCGATGACGCCGCCGCGCGGGCGCGTGTCGAGCCAGGCGCCGATCTCGCGCAGCGAATCGGTCGCCGGCACGTCGCCCATTGTCTGCACGCCGCCTTCGAACAGCAGCGCGGCGCCGGTCGCGCCGAGCGGCTGCAGCAGCGTCGCCGGGTTGTCGAACAGCGCGTCGCGCCAGTCGCCCTTGCGGGAGATCGCCTCGACCAGGCGCTGCTCCAGCCGGCGGGCGGAGAGCTCGGCCTGCGCCTCCACGAAGGCTTCCAGCGCAGCCATGCGGGTGCTCAGCGCCTCCGCCAGCAGGGCGCAGGCGGAGCGCACGGTCACCGGCACGCGCCGCGGCGTCTCGTGATGGCAGGCAACCAGGCCGCGCAGCCGGCCGCCCACCATGATGGAGCACACCATGGTGCCGCGCACGCCCATGTTCTTGAGATACTGCACATGCACCGGAGAGATGCTGCGCAGCATGCAGTGCGACATGTCCAGGTGATCGCCGCTCAATGGATTGAGGCGGGGCTCCAGCGGCACCGGCGTGTAGTGCGCGTCCACCACCACGCGCAGCGGGTTCCGCTCATACAGGCGGCGGGCGATCTGCGGGATGTCGGAGGCCGGGTAGTGATTGCCGAGCAACGGCTCCAGGTCCGACCGCCGGTCCTCGGCGAAGACCTCGCCATGCCCGCCCTCGGCGAACTGATAGACCATCACCCGGTCGTGGCCGGCGATCTCGCGGAACACCCGCGCCGCCTGCTCGCAGAGCGGGCGCAGGGCGTAGCAGGACAGGAAGGATTGCAGCGCCGCCTCGACCCGGCGGGCGATGTCGGGCTGCGGCTGGGCGGGTTCGAGCTCGATCACCAGGCCGCCGCCCGGCGGGCGGTGCATCAGCGCGTCGAATTCCTCGCCCGATGCGCCGGCGGTGGCGCGGAAGACGACCGGCGGGCCGTCCAGCGATTCCAGCATGCGCGGCAGCACCGCCGCCGCCAGGTCGCCGCCCAGCTCGCGCAGGCGGCGCCCGAGCACGGCCGGCTGCCCGAGCATCGCCGCCGCATTGGCCGAGGCCTGCATGACCACGCCATCGGCTTCCCGCACGACCAGCAGCAGCCCATGCGGCTGGATCGAGCCGGGCTGGTGGATGGGCTCCCGCTCGCAGCCCGAGGTGTCGAGCTGCGCCGGCGCGGGGGACACCGCGGCGGCGTCGCGGCCGGCGTCGCTCATCCCGCCGGCTCCTCCTCGGAGTCGCGGGGATCGTGCAGGCCGTAGCGCTCGAGCTTGGCGTAGAGGCTCTGGCGGCTGAGGCCGAGCGCATCGGCCGCGGCGGTGCGGTTGCCGCCGGCGCGGTGCAGCGCCTGATCGATGCGCGCGCGCTCCACCAGCGCGGCGGTGTTGCGCACCAGAACGGGCAGCGGCAGCCGGCCCATGTCGCGCAGCACCTCCGCGATGGCGGCGTGCAGCTCGCTCGTTTCGTCGCGCGGCCGCCGGCCGATGTCGCGCACCAGCAGGCCGATGGCCGGCGGACCGCCGGCGGTGCTGGCGGTGCCGGAGATCTCCACCTCCACCTCGCTGCCAAGCAGGCCGGTGAGGGTGGTCTTGAACAGCCTTGCTTCGCCATGCGCGTCGAGCGTGCGCATCAGCACCGCCGCGTCGCGCCCCGGCGTGGCGAGCCAGCGGCCGAGCGGCTCGCCCAGGACCGTGGTCTCGGTGGCGCATTGCACGAGGTCGAGGAAGGCGCGGTTGGCACGCCGCACGCGGCCTTCGGCATCCGCCACGATGAAGCCGTCGGGCAGGCCTTCCAGCAGTTCGTCGGTGCGCGGCGGCACCGCGCGCGGCAGGCCCCTTCCGGGTTCCGGCATCGCGGGGGCGAGCTGGATCAGCAGCACCGGCTCCGGCTCCCGCGCCATCAGGGAGACGCGCAGCAGCCACGGCGCCGCCGCCGCGCCGATATGCAACAGGACGCCGGGCGTCCGGCCATGCTCGCGCGCCCGTCCCAGCACCTCGCGGAAGGCGGTGCGGTCGCGCGGCGCGATCTCCTGGGCGAAATCCCAGCCCGGCGCCATGCCGAGTTCGCGGATCGCGGCCGGATTCGCCTCGATCACGCGGAGATCGCCGGCGGCGACGATCAGCACCGCCTCCGACGAGGCATCGAAAAGCAGGCGCGAGCGCATCTCGATTTCGCGCAGCTTCCAGTAGTCCTGCTCGCGTGCCTGCTGCGCCGCGACCAGGCGCGACTGCAGCTCCTGCACGGCCTGCAGGCTCTTGCCCACCGCCATCAGCCCGGCCTGCGCGCCGAGCCGCACGGTGGTGTACTCGATCGGCACCTCGATGCCGGAGGGGAAGCGCTGCGTCACCTGCAGGAAGGCCGAGACGCCGCGGGCGCGCGCATCCTCGACCATCCGGCGGACCTGGTCGCCGGCCCGCGCCCCCCCCCGCGCCCGCCCCGGCCCCGCCCCCCCCCCCGCCCGGGCGGGCCGCCGGCGGGCCGCCGCCCCCACAC
>NZ_JBWXTD010000003.1:1624734-1626336 GCF_056682175.1 Falsiroseomonas sp. RANM36 | reverse complement strand
GGGGCGGCGCGGCGCCCGTCCTGCAGCGCCCCGGGGGCGCCGGCGCCCCCCGGCCGGCTCGCCCACCGTCTCCGTCCAGTGCCGGCCGACCCAGCCATCGAGGCCGTCCTTCGCGAGTGCCGCCGACACGGAAGCGTCGCGGATGATGCCGTCCCAGTCGAGGACCAGGGTGACATCCGGTTGGGTCACGACGACACGGTTCATGGTGCGCATCCGCCCGCGTGGAAGGTCTTGCGGCGCGGCGCCGGCGGCGATCCTGTCACGACAGAACGGGGCATCCGGGATCCACCTCCGCGTCGAACGCCTGTCATCTGGGGTGAGACGTTCGAACCAAAAGCAAATCGGGTCACAAGACTGCGTGTGCATAACGCCTGACGCGAGGATGGGCAATTGCCCTGCGATGTGTCAGCTCAACTTGACACTTCGCGCCGGCCCGACTTACCTGCGGCCATGGCGGGCCCTCCCGAGACCGTGGTCGTCATCGGTGCCGGCATGGGCGGCCTGGTCGCGGCGGCGCTGCTGGCGGCGCGGGGTCGGCCCGTGCTGGTGCTGGAACGCGCCGCCGCCCCGGGCGGCAAGATCCGGGAGCTTGCGGTGGGCGGGGTGAAGGTCGGCGCCGGCCCGGCCCTGCTGACGCTGCGTCGGGTCTTCGAGGAGATCTTCGACGCGGCGGGCGACAGCCTGGAGAACCGCCTGGCGCTCCGCCCGGAGCCGCTGCTCGGGCGCCATGCCTGGTCGGATGGGCGGCGCCTCGACCTGCCGGTGGATGCGGCGGCCGCGGCGGAGGCGGTGGGCGACTTCGCCGGCGCCGAGGCGGCGCGCGGCTACCTGGCGTTCCGCGAGCGAGCGCGCCGCATCCATGACGCGCTGGAGCAGCCCTTCCTGCAGGCGCAGCGGCCCGGCGCGCTGGCGCTCGCGGCGCTGGCCGGGCGTCGCGGCCTGCTCGGCGCCTCGCCCTTCGCCTCGCTGTGGGATGCGCTGGGCGAACACTTCGCGGACAGGCGGCTGCGGCAGGTCTTCGCGCGGGTCGCCACCTATGTCGGCTCCTCCCCGCTGCAGGCGCCGGCGACGCTGATGCTCGTCGCGCATGTCGAGTTGCAGGGGCTGTGGGCGATCGGGGGCGGGATGCAGCGCCTGCCGGAGGCGCTGGCCGCGCTGGCCGCAGCGCGCGGCGCGACCTTCCGCTACGGCGCCGAGGTGCGGGAGATTCTCGTGCGCGGCGGCCGCGCCGGCGGCGTGCGGCGGGCCGATGGCGCGGTGGTGGACGCCGGCGCGGTGGTGCTGAACGCCGATCCCGCCGCGCTGGCCGATGGCCGCCTCGGCGCGGCCGCCGCGGGAGCGGTGGAGCGGCTGGCGCCCGAGCGGCGCTCCTTCTCCGCCGTCACCTGGGCGCTGGTGGCGGCGGCGGAGGGGCTGCCGGCGGCAACCCAGTCCGTGGCGCATGCCGAGGACCCTACCGCCGAATATGCCGAGATCGGCTACCGCGCCCGCCTGCCTTCCGCGCCGACCGTCACGCTCTGGGCCCTCGACCGCGCCGGCGGCGGCGGGGGGGCGCCCCGGGCCGCGCGGGGGCGGGGGGTGGGGCAACCCCCGGCCCCCGCC
>NZ_JBWXTD010000003.1:1622431-1624634 GCF_056682175.1 Falsiroseomonas sp. RANM36 | reverse complement strand
GCCCGCCCGCCCCGCGCGGGGCCCCCCCCCGCGCGGGGGGCGCGGGGCCGCCGCCGGGGCCGGAGCGGCTGCTGGCGATGATCACCGCGCCGGCACGCGCCGATTCGCGGCCGCTGCCACCCGAGGCGATCGCCCGCTGCGGCGAGACGGTGTTCGAGCGGCTGCGCCGCGCCGGCTTCGCGGTGCAGCGGCGGCCGGAGGCGGAGGCGGTGACCACGCCGGGCGCGTTCGACCGGCTGTTCCCGGGCGCCGGCGGCGCGCTCTACGGCCCTGCGGTGCATGGCTGGCAGGCCGCCTTCAGCCGGCCCGGCGCGCGCACGAAGCTCCCGGGACTCTACCTGGCCGGCGGCGGCGCGCATCCGGGCGCGGGCGTGGCCATGGCCGCGATCTCCGGCCGCCTGGCGGCGGCGCGGGTGCTGGAGGACCGCCCTTGAGAGACTGGGCCTTCGATCGGGCCGTGCCGCGGCGCGGCTATTGCTGGTGGTACCTCGATGCGCTGTCCGACGACGGGAAGCACGGCATCACCATCATCGCCTTCATCGGCACCGTCTTCTCGCCGTGGTACGCGCTGGCGCGCATGGCCGAGGGCTGGACCGGCGGGGATCCGCACGACCATTGCTGCCTGAACGTCGTGCTCTACGGCACGCCCTCGCGCTGGGCGATGACCGACCGGCGGCGGCATGCGCTGCGGCGGGACGCCGACACGCTCACGATCGGGCCGAGCGGGCTCACCTGGGACGGCACGACGCTGACGGTGCGGATCGAGGAGGTGACGGCGCCCATCCCCTCCCGGCTCACGGGCACGGTGCGGCTGCGCCCGGCGGCGCTGTCCACGCGGCGGCTGACGCTGGATGCGGAGGGGCGGCACGAATGGCAGCCGATCGCCCCGCGGTCCCGCGTGGAGGTGGCGCTGGAAAGCCCGGCGCTGCGCTGGTCCGGCGCCGCCTATTTCGACACCAATGCCGGCGCCGCGCCGCTGGAGCAGGATTTTCGCTCATGGGACTGGTGCAGGGCGGCGCTGCCGGACGCGACGGCGATCCTCTACAACACGCAGCGCCGCGACGGCACATCCCTGTCCCTGGCCTTGCGTGCGACGGATGACGGCGCGCTGACCGACTTCCCGCCGCCGCCGGAAGCGGAACTGCCGCGCACGCTGTGGCGGCTGCGCCGGCCGACGCGCGCGGAAGGGCCGGTGCGGGTGACGCGGACGCTGACCGATGCGCCGTTCTACTCGCGTTCGGAGATCCACACGACGCTGCTGGGGCAGGAAGCGCCCGGCGTGCATGAAAGCCTGTCGCTGGATCGCTTCAGGTCGCCGCTGATGTACGCGATGCTGCCGTTCCGGGTGCCGCGGCCGCTGCGCTGAGGCTGCGCGCCGGCGTCGCCTCGCCCTCGAACCAGCCGACGTCCTGCGTCGCGACCTCGCCGAAGGGCACGCGCTGGCGCGCGGCATCGCGCATGATCGGCCAGGCGGTCCAGGGCATGGTCAGCAGCGGCGCCATGTCGCGCGCCGACCAGGTGACGTCGCGCGTGCGCAGCAGGCGGCGCAGATGACCGAGCGCCGCACGCTCCCGCCGGAAGGCGGCGAGCTGCGTCTCGGTCAGGCAGGACCAGAATTGCTGCAGCCGCGTCGCCGCGCGGTGGCGGAGCGTGTCGCGCGCGCCGAGGATGGCGGCGGCGATGTCCTCGGTCTCGAAGAAATGCAGGCCGCTCGTGGTGCGCGGGTTGCACTCGATGCCGTGGATGCGCCCTGCGGCATCCTCGCGCATGTCGAAGGAGATGAAGCCCGTCCAGTCGAGTTTTTCGACCAGCCGGGCGATCCAGGCTTCGGCCTCCGGATGGTCCACGCGTTCGAAGGCGCAGGCGACGGAGCCGGCGAACTGCACGCCGCGATAGATCACGGTGCCGAGCACACGCCCCTGCCGCGCCAGCGTGCAGGAGCTGAACTCGGCGCCGGGCAGGAAGCGCTGCACCACGGCAGGCGCCGCTGGGTCGAGCACGGGCAGCGTCTCGCCCTCGGCCAGCACGCGCACGCCGCGGCCGGCGGCGGAATGGACGGGCTTCACCACGACGCGGCCGGCGCGCGCCAGCGCCGCGGCGCCCCCCGGGGCCCGGGGGGGGGGGGGCGGCCCCGCGCCCCCCCCCCCCCCCCCCCCCCCCCGACGCGCTTCACCACGATGTCCACGCCGATATGCTCGAAGCG
>NZ_JBWXTD010000003.1:1613961-1622331 GCF_056682175.1 Falsiroseomonas sp. RANM36 | reverse complement strand
GCGGTGCCGAGGGGGTGCGTCTCCGGCACCGCGACGCCCGCCTCCCGCGCAACCTCCGTGAAGCGGCCCTTGTGATGCAGCGCGAGCATCGTGCCCGGCGGCATGGCGAGCACCGGCAGTTCCGGCGCCAGCTGCGGCAGGAAGGCGACGTGCAGCGCTTCTTCCGAGACCGGCACGACGAGATCCGCGCCGTGCGACCGCGCGACCCCCGCCAGCGCCTGGAGATAGGCGCGCTTGCCTTCGACCGGCGGCGGCACGCGGACGCTGCGCGCGACGCTGCGCGAGGCGCCGCAGAGATGGCGCGCATGCGGTTCCGCCACGATGACGCGCCAGCCATGCGCGGAAAAGCTGCGGCAGATGTCGAGGCCCTTCGGGAGGCGTCCGAGGGTGACGAGGACGGTGCCGCTCACGCCATCCTCACCTGGCACATCACCTGTTCGACGGGACGCGTGGTGAGGCGCGCGGCGGGGCGGATGCGGTCAGGCGCCTCCAGCGTCCAGTCGTAGCGGCGGAACATGCGCGCGATCAGCAGCGTCGCCTCGATGGTGGCGAAGGCGGCGCCGGCGCAGATGCGCGGGCCGATGCCGAAGGGGATGTAGGCGCCCGAGGTGATCTCGTCCTCCCGCTCCGGCAGGAAGCGGTCCGGGTCGAAGCGGTTCGGGTCCTTCCAGTAGAGGCGGTGGCGGTGCAGCACCCAGGGCGCCACCATCACCAGCGCGCCCCTCTTGAGGCGATAACCGTCCAGCGACGTCGCCTCGTTCGCGACGCGCGGGAGGAAGGTGATCGGCGGGTAGAGCCGCAGCGTCTCCCGGAAGACGTTGCGCGTCAGCGTCAGGCGCTTGATGTGGTGGAATTCGATCGGGCCGCCGCCGGTCACCTCCTCCACCTCGGCACGCAGCCGGGCGACAAGGGCGGGCTGCGTGGCGAGGATGGCGAAGGCCCAGGTGAGCGCGCTGGCGGAGGTCTCGTGCCCCGCCAGGAACAGCACGCCAAGCTGGTCGATCAGCTCCTCCCGCGTGAAGGCGCGGGCGCCGAGGTCGTCGCGGGCCTCGATCACCGCCTGGGCGATGTCGTCGAAGCTCGCGCCGGCTTCGAGATGCGTGTCCAGCAGGTCGCCGATGCGGGCACGGATGACGGCGCAGGCTTCCAGCACCGGCGCCTTCTGCGGCGCCTTCGTCCAGGCCTTGTCCCAGATCAGGCGGCGGATCTCCACCTGCGCCACGCGCCGCTCGAATTCGGTGAAGGCGTCGAAGACGTCATGCGCGGTCTTGCTCTGCAGCGTGGTGGTGAAGACGGTGCGGCAGATGATGTCGGCCGTCAGGTGGCTCATCGCCAGGTCGAGGCTGAAGGCCGTGCCGTGTTCCGCGTGACGGTCGTATTCGCTTTCGGCGTCGCTGCAACCGGCCTCCATCGCCGGGAAGGCACGGTTCACCCGCATCATGGACAGCGCCGGGTCGATCACCTTGCGCTGCCTGCGCCACGTCGCGCCCGACGAAACAAAAATGCTGTCGCCGATCAGCGGCTCCAGCGCGTGCACCATGAGGTCGGATTTCGGGAAGATGCCATCCGGGTCCGCCAGGACATGGCGCACCATCGCCGGCTCGTTCACCACCACGATAGAGCGCCGCGAATAGCCGAGCGGGCCGATCTTCATGTGATAGGCCTCGCGCGGCAGCAGCGAGAGCAGGTCGCCATCGCCGCGCAGCATGGCGCGCACCAGCGAGGGCAAGGCCGGCCAGGGCGGCGTGTAGGGCGGCACGAAGGGCGCCCAGCCATCGGCGCCGGCCCGGCGGGGCGGAGATTCCTCGATGATCGGCGCGTCGGTCATGCCGTCCTGCCCGGGCTGCCCCTGCCGCTGCCAACACCCGCGTGCATTCCGCTGCTTTACAGCCGAAAGTGTCAAGTGGCATTGTCACTTCGTCGGTGCGAGGACGGCGATGGAACTGCTGATCTTCCATACCCTGGTCATCGCCCACATCCTCTCGGGCGCGACGGGGGCCATCGCCTTCTGGGTGCCGGTGATCGGGCGGAAGGGCGGGGTGAACCACCGGCGCTGGGGGCAGGTGTTCACGCTCGCGCTGCTCTGCACCGGCGTCTTCGCGCTGGGCATGAGCCTGCTGTCGCTGATCGACCCGATGGGCACCCATCCGCAGCTGGTCGGCCGCTTCGACGAGGTGTTCGTGCGGGGCTTCTTCGGCCACCTGATGCTCTGCGCCTCCACGCTCACGATCAACCTGACCTGGTATGGCTGGATGCTGGTGCGCAACCGCGGCCGGCAGGAGCTGAACCGCACGCGCGCGATGTATGCCTGGCAGTGGATCGTCATCGCGACATCCCTGAATTGCGCCTTCCAGGGCTGGATGATGGGGGAGAAGCTGCTGATCGGACTGGCGGTGGTGGGGGTGGCCACGGGGGCGACCAACCTGTGGTTCCTGGCGAAGGACAACCCGACGCGCGAGGACTGGCTGAAGGAGCATGTGAAGGCGCTCGTCGGTGCCGGCATCAGCGTCTACACGGCCTTCATGGCCTTCGGCTCGGTGCGGGTCTTCCCGGAACTCGCGCTGCACCCGGTGATGTGGGCGATCCCGCTGAGCGTCGGGCTTGTCATCATCATCTGGCACCGGCTGGCGATCGAGCGTGCGGCGAAGCAGCGGCGCCGCGGCGAAGTGGCGCAGGCGGCCTGACGATGGATGGCGGCATGAACCGCCGCCGCGACCGCGTGCTGGTGATCGGCGCCGGCATGGGCGGCCTCTCCGCGGCGGTGGATCTGGCGCGACGCGGCGCCGATGTGACGGTGCTGGAGCGCGCCGCGACGCCCGGTGGCAAGATGCGCCAGCTGCAGGGCGTGGATGCCGGCCCCACCGTCTTCACCATGCGCTGGATCTTCGAGGGTCTGTTCGCCGATGCGGGCGAAAGCCTCGGAGATTTCCTTTCATTGGTTCCCGCCGAGACGCTGGCGCGCCATGCCTGGCGCCAAGGGGGCACTGAGGGCGGGCGGCTGGACCTTTTCGCCGATGTGGACCGCTCGGCGGAGGCGATCGGCGACTTCGCCGGCGCCGCGGAGGCGCAGGGCTATCGCGACTTCGTCGCGCGCAGCGCCGACATCCACCGCACCCTGGTCGGCAGCTTCATCGCCGCCGAGCGCCCTTCCCCGCTGGCGCTGGTGCAGCGCGTCGGCTGGGGGCGGCTGGATGCGCTGTGGCGCACGGCGCCCTGGCGCAGCATGTGGTCCGCGCTCGGCGACCATTTCCGCGATGCACGATTGCGGCAGCTGTTCGGGCGCTACGCCACCTACACCGGCTGCTCGCCCTTCCTGGCGCCGGCGACGCTGATGCTGATCGCGCATGTCGAGCAGGACGGCGTGTGGCTCGTGCGCGGCGGCATGGTGCGGGTCGCGCAGGCGCTGCAGGCGCTCGCCGAGCGACAGGGCGCGCGCTTCCGCTTCGGCGCGCAGGTGGCGGAAATCCTGGTTCGCGAGGGCCGGGCCTGCGGCGTGCGGCTCGCCGGTGGCGAGGAGATCGCCGCCGATGCCGTGGTGTTCAACGGCGATGTCGCGGCGCTGGCGCGCGGGATGCTGGGGCAGCAGGCGCGCCCCGCCGCGCCGGACACGCCCGATGCCGCGCGCTCGCTCTCCGCGGTGACCTGGTGCGTGAACGCGCCGACCCGGGGCTTCCCGCTGCTGCACCACAACGTGTTCTTCGCCGAGGACTACGCGGAAGAATTCGACGCGATCTTCCGCCGCCGCGGCATCTGCGCCGCGCCC
Source organism: Falsiroseomonas sp. RANM36 (assembly GCF_056682175.1). Lineage (NCBI taxonomy): Bacteria > Pseudomonadati > Pseudomonadota > Alphaproteobacteria > Acetobacterales > Roseomonadaceae > Falsiroseomonas > Falsiroseomonas sp. RANM36. The sequence goes on along the minus strand of NZ_JBWXTD010000003.1, from coordinate 1,618,568 downwards.
ACCGTCTATCTCTGCGCGCAGGATCGCGGCGTGGGCGAGGTGGCGCCCGGCGCGGTCGAGCGGCTTCTGCTGCTGATCAACGCGCCGCCCGATGGCGACACGCGCGACTTCGTGCCGGAGCTTTCGGCGCTCACGCAGCGCACGCTCGACCTGCTGCGGGCCTGCGGCCTGGAGGTGGCGCTGGACGACGCGACGGCAACGACACCAACAGGCTTCGATGCGCTGTTCCCGGCGTCCGGCGGCGCGCTCTACGGCCGCGCCGGACATGGCGCGACGGGCACCTTCGCGCGCCCGGGCGGCGTCACGCGGCTGCCGGGCCTCTATTGCGCGGGCGGCTCTGTGCATCCGGGCGCGGGTATCCCGATGGCGGCGATGTCGGGCCGGCTGGCGGCCGCGCGCGTGCTGGAGGATTTCGCGGGCGACGCGCGCCGGCCGGTGCGGCTGCCGGCGCCGGCGTGACGTTCAGCGCCGATAGGCGACGGCTTCCGGCACAAGCTGATCCAGGATGCGCGCGGAGCTGATCACGCCGGGCACACCGGCGCCGGGATGCGTGCCGGCGCCGACCAGATACAGGCCCTCCAGTTCCTCGCTGCGGTTGTGCGGGCGGAACCAGGCGCTCTGGAACAGCTGCGGCTCCAGCGAGAAGGCGGCGCCGTTCACCGACAGCAGGCGGTCGCGGAAATCCTGCGGGGTCAGCATGCGGGAGGTGACGATGGATTCGCCCAGGCCGGGCATCACCGTGTCCTCAAGCCGCTTCTGGATCGCGGCGCGATAGGGCTCGGCCTGCGCGCTCCAGTCCACGCCGCTGCCGAGATGCGGCACGGGCGACAGCACATAGAAGGCATCGCAGCCCGGCGGCGCAAGCGACGGGTCCGTCATCGTCGGACGGTGCAGATAGAGCGAGAAGTCGTCGGAGAGGTGCTTGCGGGTGAAGATGTCGTCGAGCAGGCCTTCGTAGCGCGGGCCGAGCACCATGGTGTGGTGATAGACGTCGTCGAACCTGCGGTTCGTGCCGAAATACCAGACGAAGAGGCTCATGGAGTAGCGCGCGCGCGCCACCTTGCGATCCGTCCAGCGCCGGCGCGGATGCTTCGCCAGCAGCTTCGAATAGGTCCAGCCGACATCCGCGTTGGAAACCACGATGTCGGCGGCGATGCGCTCGCCATCGGCCAGGCGCACGCCGGTGGCGCGCCCGCCCTCCGCCAGGATCTCGACCACCTCCGCGTTGCAGCGGATGCGGCCGCCGAGGCCGTCGATCAGGCCCGCGATGCCGTTCACCAGCGCGCCCATGCCGCCCATCGCGTAGTGGACGCCATGCATGCGTTCCAGATGCGCGATCAGGCAGTAGTACGCGGTTGTCGTCATCGGGTTCCCGCCGATCAGCAGCGGATGGAAGCTGAAGGCGATGCGGAGCTTCGGGTTGCGGAAATAGTCGCCCACCTTGCCGAACACCGTGCGGTAGCCCTGCAGGCGGATCATGTCCGGCGCCGCGCGCAGCAGCGCGCCGAAGCTGTGGAAGGGCTTGTCCGCCAGTTCACCGAAGGCGACGCGGTAGATCGCCTCGCTGTCGCGCATGAAGCGCTCGAAGCCGGGCAGGTCCTCGGGCGCGATGCGGGCGACCTCGGCGCGCGTCGCCTCGGCATCCGCCGAGCAGGCCATCACCGTGCCGTCGTCGAAGCGGATGCGGTAGAAGGGATCCATCGCGCGCAGGGTGACGTCGTCGCTCATCCGCCGGCCGCAGAGCTCCCACAGCTCCTCGAGCAGGTAGGGCGCGGTGATGATGGTGGGGCCGGCATCGAAGCTGAAGCCGTCCTGGCGAAACACATAGGCGCGGCCGCCCGGCGCATCGAGCTTCTCGAGCACGGTCACCCGCCAGCCGCGCGCGCCGAGCCGCACCGCCGCGGCCAGGCCGCCGAAGCCGGAGCCGATCACCACCGCATGCGGGCGTGGATCGGTCATCGCATCCAGCATGACAGGCCTCCGTTCAAGCGAAGCCGAGCGTGACCAACGCAAGCACCACGTAGCGGCCGGTCTTGGCGATGGCGACCAGGCACAGGAAGCTCCAGAAGGGCTCGCGGAGCACCCCGGCGATGACCGTCAGCGGGTCGCCGATGATCGGAGCCCAGCTCAGCAGCAGCGACCAGCGCCCCCAGCGGTGATACCAGCCCTCCGCCTGCGCAAGCTTGTCGCGCGGCACGGGAAACCAGCGCCGGTCGCGGTAATGCTCGACCCAGCGGCCGAGCAGCCAGTTCAGGCAGGAACCGAGCGTGTTGCCGAGGCTGGCGACCGCCACCAGCGCCCAGGGCGGCTGATCGCCGAGGATCAGCAGGGCTACCAGCAGCGGCTCCGACTGCATCGGCAGGATGGAGGCGGCACCAAGGGCGGCTGCGAAGAGGCCGAGATAGGTCGCGAGCGTCGTCATGGGCGGCGCCCGGATGTGCCGCGGCCGGCGTGCCCCTGCAAGGGCGCGCCGGCCGGCAGCCTTTCATGCGCGCGGCATCCCTAGTTGCGGGAGGCCTGCGCGGCGGGCTCCGCCGCGGCAGTGCGGGGCGGCGCCCGGTTCACCATGTTCAGTTCCGGATAGTCCCGCAGCATCGGCTGGCCGAGCAGCGGCTTGTTCACGCCCTGGTGGCAGGTGGCGCAGTTCACCTTCTGCGCGTCGCCATGCAGTTCGCCGACGCGGCGCGGGCCGTTCATGAATGGCTCGGGGCCCCAGGGATGCGCCGCGAATGTCTGCGAGAGCGGCTGCATGTAGGTGGTGTTCACGGCGCGCGCCATGCGGATGCCGTGCCAGGCGGTGAGCCGTTGCGGCGGGCTCTGCTCCCAGTTCGCGAAGGCGCGGCTGTTGTGGCAGAAGGTGCAGTTCACGCCGAGCCCCTGCGACATGTGCACCATGAGGGAGTAGGTCCACTCGCTGATGCGGATGTCGTCAGGGTTGGTGCGCGGATGCCAGGTGGTGCTCTGGTTCCGGATGTCCTGGTCGCCCAGCAGGAAGGGCGTGAACGGATCGTAGGGCAGCGAGGACAGGTTCGCCGCCGGCGCCACGCGGTTCTGGCCGGTCGGGCCGACCAGGCCCGAGCGATTGTCGGTGAAGGTCGTCCAGGTATTCGCCGGCACGGCATTCCCGCGATGGCAGGTGTAGCAAGTGACGCCGGTCTGGGCGACATGGGTCGTCCAGTCCTCGTTGATGGTGCGCGTCATCTGCAGCATCCGGCGCGCGACCGCCTTGGTGTATTTCTCGTCCGAGGCCATGTTCTCGATGTTGTGGCAGTAGGCGCAGCCGGCGCCGCTGTCCGGGTTGTCCCGGATATGCTGCGGCACCACCCATTCGGTCATCGCGACCATCAGGCGGTTGAACTGCGCCGCGCTGAGGTCGCCGAGCACCTGGACGTTCTGGTAGACGGCCGAGGCCTTGTCGGCGTCGTCGGCCGGCGGATCCGCGGCCGGCTGCGCCTCGGGCAGGACGTTCCGCGCGGCCACCTGGCGGACGGTGCGCGGATTCTGCAGCTGCTCCATCGCGACGCCGCGATACCCGATCTGCGCGGTGCTGACCGGCGGCCGCTCGAAGCTGGTGACCACGACATAGCCGACCAGCAATGCGGCGATGGCGAGCAGCGCCTGCCAGGTCCAGCTGAGCTTGATAGGCCTCATCGCGGCGCTCCTTGCACCAGGGCCGGATCGGAGATCGGCGCCCAGAGTTGCGGGTATTCCGGCGCGAAGCCGCGCTCGACAGCCCACAGGTACCAGTTGTCCACGACCGTGCCGGTGAGCAGGATGCCGATGCCGCCGGTCAGCGGGCACAGCACCGCGAACCACCAGGCCCAGCGATGGATGCTCTCGAAGCTGGCGTTGAAGCCCATGCACCAGCGCCAGAAGAGCATGCCACGCTCCGCCGCCGTGCCGCGATCCACGATCAGCTCGATCTCACGCTCGCCGCCGTAGCGCCCGAGCGCGAGGATGGTGGCGCCATGCATCGCGAAGAGCAGCACGGAACCGTAGAGGAAGACGATCGAGAGCGCGTGGAACGGATTGTAGAACAAGTTCCCGTAGCGGATCGAGAAGGCCGCGGTCCAGTCGAGATGCGGGAAGATGCCGAAGGGCACCGCCTCGCTCCAGCTGCCCATCGCGATCGGCCGGATGAAGCCGAGGACGAGATACAGCCAGATCGCCGCGGCGAAGGCCCAGGCGACATGCGTGCCCATGCCGAGCTGCAGCGCCCGCCGATAGGTGCGCGCCCACCACAGCAGGATGGAGATCGTCAGGAAGAAGCCTGCCACCAGCCACCAGCCGCCCTCGCGCATCGGCGGGAAGCGGAGGCCGTGCTGCGCCAGCGGCGGCTCCAGCGCCAGCCAGAACAGCTGGCGGACGAACTGCACGATGTCCCACTGCACGGAGGCCAGCATGTTCAGGCCGATGATCAGGAAGGCCAGCGTGCCGAAGAAGATGGACACGACGCCCATGACGCCGAGGTAGATCGGCCCGACCTGCGCATCGCCGAAGCGGCCGAACAGGTGGACGAACCCGCCCCCGCCTTCCCCGGGGGGGGGGGGGGGCGCCGCGGGGGGGCGCCGCCCGGGGGGGGGGGGGGGGGGGGGGGGGGGGGGGGG
>NZ_JBWXTD010000003.1:1612793-1613951 GCF_056682175.1 Falsiroseomonas sp. RANM36 | reverse complement strand
CCCGGCGCCCCCGCCCCGCGCCCCCTGCGGGCGCCCCCCCCGCCCCGCGCCCCCGGGGGGGGGGGGCGCGGGCGGCAGGGGCACACCCGGATAGGGCTCGGGCGGCCGAACCTGGATGCGGGTGAAGATATTCTGGTAGACGACGACGGGACTCATTGTGTCTCGCCCCCCCTAGTGGATGTTTCGCCAGATCGGCAGGTTGAGCCACCAGCCCCACCATTCGGGCCAGCCGCGGGTCCAGAAGGGTCCGCTGATCACGATGCACACCGCGCTCCAGAATCCGGCGGAGAGCGCCAGGAACAGGCCGAGGCGGTGGATGCCGAGCGTGCCGATCGAGTAGCCGATCAGGTCGCGGAAATACGCGTTCTCATGCTCCGCGGCCTTCACCACGTCGCCCTTCGGCGGGTTCACCGCCGACAGCACCAGGCCGCCATGCATCGCCAGAGCGAGCACGGTGGTGAAGAAGAAGGTCACGGCGATCATGTGCGCCGGATTGTAGTGGAAATGCAGGTGCTGGTAGCCGACGTTCGACACCCAATCGAGGTGGCTCCAGATGCCGTAGGGGAAGCCGTGGCCCCAGGCGCCCATCAGCAGCGGCCGGATCACCACGAGGGTGACATAGGCGAAGACCGCGACGCTGTAGGCGACCGGGATGTGGTACCCCATGCCGAGCTTGCGGCTGATCTCCACCTGGCGCAGCGCCCAGGAGGCGAAGGCCCCGATGGCGCAGAAGGTGATCCACTGCCAGAGCCCGCCTTCGTACATCGGCGCCAGGCGCAGGCCGTAGGCGAGGTCGGGCGGCGGGATGTTGATGAGCCAGGGATTGAAGGTGCCCTGCTTGGCCGCGCCCATGAAGATGAGAGCGGTGCCGATGAAGGTGAAGAAGGCGGTGGTGACGCCGAAGAACCCGACCCAGAAGGGCCCGATCCAGAAGTCGAACAGGTCACCGCCGACCAGCGTCCCCCCGCGGACGCGGTATTTGCGTTCGAAGGTCAGCATTGCCATGGAATGAGGCTCCCATCCTGGCCAGGCATTGCCCTGCCCAACCCTTGCGTCGTCCCCGACAGCGGGCGAAGCCCGCCGCACCGCCGCCCGCGCCAATCGCGATGCTCGCCCGCGGCGGGGGCGGTTGGTTTCCACCCCCAGTCGCGCCGGGGG
>NZ_JBWXTD010000003.1:1600844-1612693 GCF_056682175.1 Falsiroseomonas sp. RANM36 | reverse complement strand
CCTGCCCCCCCCCACCCCGGGCGCCCCCCCCCCCCCGGGGCCCCCCCCCCCCGCACCGCAGCCGGCGCATATCGCTATGCTCGCCGGCTGCGGGATCGGTTGGTTTCCACCCGCTGTCGCGGATCGACATTGGCGACCGCCGCTACCTGATGACCGGCTGACCGGGCACGAAGGTCGGCGACGTCGCACACCACCCCAGGTGGTCGCAGTAACGGGGCGAGCTGAGCACCGCGAAGTGGATCACCGCGGCCACCGCGATGACCGCGATCATCGCGAGGAACAGTGACCTCCGAGGGTCAACCACCATCCAGATCTTATGCATGGGCTGTCTCTCCTTCCCGTCCGATCAGAAGAAGCGCCAGTCCGGCGGGACGATCTGGTTTCCGTAGACGAGCGGACGCCACAGCCACACCAGGATGTGTGCGCCCATCGAAGCGAAGACCGAGAAAGCCCACCCCTGGATCAACAGGCGGTGGATCTCCCGCGCTTCGCCCTCAGTCAGGCCGGTTCGCGAACCTTCGGCCATGCCTCGAGCCTCCTATTGGCCTTGCGGCCGTTACCGCGCAGATCCCGCGCGGCCGGGTTGCCAGGCGGCGAGCCGCCATGGCGTACCCGCACCAGGAGCCGGCAGGCGCGATGCGCCATCCGGTTCGAGGTGCGGGATCTGGGGAGCGGATCAGTCATGCGACGCTCTCCGCGAGCGTGCGTGCGACACGGTCCGCTGTGACGCGCTGCTCCCCAGCAGTGCGTGCTGCCTTCTCCACCTGCTCGCGCAGGCGCTTGGCGGCGGAGATGCGGAGCAGGAAGGGCTCCGACTCCACGCGCCGGTCGAGGAGGGAAACCGCCTCCTCGTCCCAGATCTCGGCCGGGCGCACCGGCGTCGGCTCGACGCGGTCGAGATCGGTCCCGAGCGGCAGGATGTGGAACAGCGCGTCGAACAGCGCGTTGCAGTATTCCTGCACGATGTAGGTCGCGCCGGCATAGCCCATGAAGGGCGTGCCGGTGCTGCGGCGGATGATGGCGCCGGGGAAGCTGGCCGGGATGTACATGGCGCGGCTGCGCAGCTCCGCGGCGTACATCCGCTCGTTGTAGGAGCCGTAGAGCACCAGAGGCGGGGACTTCTTCATCGCCTCGCGCACCGCGGCGTTGTCGGGCTTCTCGCCGGCCTTGCGGGCGAAGGCGAAGGCGCAGGGCACGCCCATCTCCTCGCCGAGGAAGCGCTGCAGGCCGCGCGCATAGGTCTCGGTCGCGACCACCGCGAAGGACGCGCTGGCGAAGAAGTCCTGCGTGACGCTGCGCCAGAGATCCCAGAGCGGCTTGATGGTGGTGTGCTTCTCGCGTTCGATGAAGGGCTCGGGGTCGAGCCCCGTCAGCTCGCCGAGCTTGCGCAGGAAGTTGGTGGTGGCGAACAGGCCCATCGGCGCGCGCAGCCAGGGGCGGTCCAGCTCCTCGCAGAGCTTGCGGCCGAACTCGCGATACATGCAGATGTTGACGTCCGCATCCGGCAGCTTCGCGATGTCCTCGACATGGCTGCCGAGCGGGAAGACCAGGTTCACCTCGCAGCCGATGCCTTCGACCAGGCGGCGGATCTCCGCCAAGTCGGAGGGCATGTTGAAGGTGCCGTAGATCGGCCCGATGATGTTGACGCGCGGCTTCTCGCCGAGCTTCGGGTTGCGCGCCCGCACCTTGCGGCCCTTGGCGCCGAACTCGCTCCAGAGCCACATGATGGCGCGGTCCGCGGCCTGCCACTGGTCCTCGTCGATGGTGCGGCAGATGAAGCGCTGCAGGTTCGATCCCTGCGGCGTGACGCCGCCGCCGATCATCTCGGCGATCGAGCCGGTCACCACCACCGCCGGCAGGTCCGGGTCCTGCGTCGCCGCGGCGCGCTTCAGGTTCGGCTCGGTGCCGTTCTGCGACAGCGAATCCTCGTCGAGCCCGGTCACCACGATCGGCAGCTCATGCGGCGGCAACGCATCCGTGTAGTGCAGCACCGCAGTGACGGGCAGGTTCTCGCATCCGACCGGGCCGTCGATCACCACGCGCAGGCCGCGTATCGCCGAGAAGGCGTAGATTGCGCCCCAGTAGCCGCCGGCCCTGTCGTGGTCGAGAACGAGCATGGCGCTATGTTCCCACCGCCTCTTCGGCGCGCGCCTTGATCGCGCGCAACTTCCGCTGCCTGTCGCGGAATCCCTGCGGTTCCTCGGGCTTCCCCTTGAAGCCGTAGCCTGCGCGATCCGCCGTCCCGACGCCGTCGAAGAAAGAGACCATGCGCGCGAAGCGTTCGCGCCCGCCGGTCTGCGCGGCGACGATCGCCGCCATGGAGCCGGCGCCGGCCGGGCCGAACAGCGGCCGCGCGCTGACCATGTTGGTGAAGTAGAGCGCGGGAACGCCGAGCTCCTTCGCCTTCTGCACCAGGGGCGTCGTGCCGAGGGCGAGATCCGGCTTCGCGTCCAGCATCGCATGGACGTCCTGCTCCAGGCTCGCGCGGTACTGCACATGCGTGCCGCGCGCTTCCAGCCATTCGCGGTCAGGATCCGACCATTCGGTGCGCGGGCAGGCGGTGCCGACATAGGGCACCTCGGCGCCGGCCTCGCTCAGCAGGCGGGCCACCAGCAACTCGCTGCCTTCATAGCCGGAGACGGTGATGCGCGCCTTGATCGGCGCGGCGGCCATCGCGCCCTTGATGGCGGGCAGCATGCGCGCCTTCGCGGCATCGAGCATGGCGGCCGGCACCTCGGCAGCCTTGGCGATCGCCTCCATCCAGGCGGCCGTGCCTTCGACGCCGACCGGGCCGGACCCGACGACCGGCCGGCCCGCGGCGCGGAACTCGCGGATGCTCGCGGTGTAGAAGGGATGCACGGCGGCGACCGCGACGGCATCCAGCGCGGCATAGAGATCGCGCCATTCGCGCGCCGGCGTCTGCGGCGCCAGGCCGAGTCCCATCGGCGACAGGATCGCGCCGATGCCCATCGGGTCGGCGGGGAAGAGCTCGCCGATCAGCGCGATGGTGCGCTCGCCTTCCACCAGGTTGCGCGGGCGGGCGACCGGTCCGGCCTCGGCCTCGAGCCGCGCATAGCGCAGCATGGCGCCGGAGAGCACGTCCTTCGCCTCGGCATGGGTCGGCACGCCGAAGCCCGGCACGTCGATGCCGATGATGCGCACGCCGTTGATCTGCTTCGGCAGCAGCTCGAGCGGCACGCCGGAGGCTGTCGGGACGCAGAGATTCGTCACGACGACCGCGTCGTAGTCCTCCGGCTTCGCCGTCTCATGCACGGCGTCGCGGATGTCTTCGAACAGCTTGCCCGTCACCAGCGTCTCGGAGTTGAAGGGCACGTAGCCGACGGTCCGGCGCGCGCCGTAGAAGTGGCTGGTGAACGTCAGGCCATAGACGCAGCAGGCGCTGCCCGAGAGGATCGTCGCCACGCGCCGCATGCGCAGGCCCACGCGCAGGGACCCGAAGGCCGGGCACATGCTCTGCGGCTGGTCGTGCGGGCCGCGCGGATAGTCCTTGGCGAGACGATCCATCGTCTCGCTCTTGCCGGCGGCCCGCGCGGCCGCCTGCAGCGTTTCCCGGCCGCCATGGCAGCCGGAGCCTTCTGCAGGCATCGGTGCGCTGGTGGGAGGGAGCGTGTCCATCAGGCGCCCTCGTAGACCACTTCGAGGGAGGGCTTCGCGACCACGCCCGCGGCGCGCATGTCTTCCTGGCTCGCGGGCTGCAGCACCACGTCGCGGCCGACCACGTCGCCCTTGAACAGGCCGAGCAGACCTTCCTGCGTCAGCGGCGTCGGGCGCAGCGGCGGCGCCTCCGCGACCTGCACGCCGAGCGCCTGGAACAGCGGCCCCCACTCGCCATCGGGCCGGCCGACGATCTCGTAGTTCGCGCTCTTGCGGCGGATATCCTCGTTCGCCGGAATCGCGGCCAGCACCGGGATGCCGGCCGCCTCGGCGAAGGCCTGCGCCTCGCCGGTGCCGTCGTCCTTGTTGATCACGAGGCCCGCGACGCCGACATTCCCGCCCAGCTTGCGGAAATACTCGACCGCGGAGCAGACGTTGTTCGCGACGTAGAGGCTCTGCAAGTCGTTCGAGCCGACGATGATCACCTTCTGGCACATGTCGCGCGCGATCGGCAGGCCGAAGCCGCCGCAGACCACGTCGCCCAGGAAGTCGAGCAGGACGAAGTCGAAATCCCATTCGTGGAAGCCGAGCTTCTCCAGCAGCTCGAAGCCGTGGATGATGCCGCGGCCGCCGCAGCCGCGGCCGACCTCGGGCCCGCCGAGCTCCATGGCGAAGACGCCGTCGCGCTTGAAGCAGACATCGCCGATGACCACCGGCTCGCCGGCGGCCTTCTTCCGCGACGATGTCTCGATGATGGTCGGGCAGGCCTTGCCGCCGAACAGCAGGCTGGTCGTGTCGCTCTTCGGGTCGCAGCCGATCAGCAGCACGCGCTTGCCCTGCTGCGCCATCATGTAGCTGAGGTTGGCCAGGGTGAAGGACTTGCCGATGCCGCCCTTGCCGTAGATGGCGATCACCTGCGTCTGCTTCTTCGCAGGTTCGGTGTGCACGGGGTCGGGGCCTTGCGCGGCTTCCGCGCGCAGCTTCTCGGCCATGCTGGCCTGGGTGTCGCGATTCGGCTGGAACCCGGCAGGGGCGTTCATTGGCAGTCCCTCCAGTCGAGAACCATCTTCAGGCAGCCCGGATCTTCGAAGGCGGTCCGGTAGGCGTCCGGCGCGGACGCGAAGTCGCGGCGATGCGTGACGAGGCCGTCGAGCTGCAGAAGGCCCTCGGCGATCAGCGCCTGCACGGCGGCGAGGTCGGGCTCGCGCCACTCGGCGGCGATGCGGATCCGCGCCTCGCGCATGAAGGCGGGCGGAAAGGAGAAGCTGAGCGGCGCGCTGTAGAAGCCGGCCAGCACGATCTCGCCGCCAGGGGCGAGACGCTGCACCAGCGCGTCGAGGATGCCCGAGTCGCCGCTGACGTCGCAGATGCAGCGATAGTCGCGGCGCGGATCGTCGTCCGGCGACACGACCGTGTAGCCGCGCGCGCCGTCGCTGCGGGCCGGGTTCAGCTCCCACACGGTCGGCGCGGGCGCGCCCATCGCGACGACGATGCGCGCGATCAGCCGACCCAGCACACCATGGCCGATGACGAGATCAGGCGGCACGGCGCCAGGGACGATCGCATGCCGGGCGGTGGCGGCGAGCGCGAGCAGCACCGCATCGGCGCCGAGCGACTCCGCGACGGGAACCGTCTTCGTCGCCGGCACCACAAGGCGGCGCGCGGCGCCGCCGAACAGGCCGCGCACCGCTTGGCCGTCGCGCGGGGCGAAGCAGCGGGCGCCGGGCACGAAGACATGCTCGCCGATCCGCCGCCCCGCGGCGGCGCCGGCACTCACCACGCGGCCGACGGATTCGTAGCCGGGCACCAACGGATACCCCATGCCCGGGAAGGGCGGCATGCGGCCGGTGAAAAGCAGGCGCTCCGTGCCGGTGCTGATGCCGCTGAACGCGACATCCACCACCACGTCCTCGTCGCCCGGGGCGACGAGATCCAGCCTGCTCAGCGCAAGCTTTTCGGGTGCTTCGAGGACGACGGCGAGGGTGTCCACAGCGGGTTCCGGACTTTTGCGGATCGTCAGGGTAGCCTGACAGGATTTACTGTCAAGCATAATTGACACCAATCGGTCACGGCGTGCCGGCCTCCGCGATCATCACGCGAGTCAGCAACGGCGTATGGGTGGGCAGGAGACGAGAGGAAGCGAAGCCGGCGGCCGCGAGCAGCGCCTGCAACTCCTCCGGCCGGCGGGGGCGGCCACGACCCATGGCGAGCAGGTAGAAACCGAAATAGGCGTCCCCGGCCGGCTCGGCGCCGGGTGTGGCGGACATCGGCTCGGCGATCAGCAGCCGGCCGCCCTGCGGCAGCACGGCGCGCACCCGGCGCAGCAGCGCCAGCACCACCGCATCGTCATGGTCGTGCAGCACGCGCACCAGGCTGACGAGGTCGGCGCCCTCCGGCAGAGCATCCGTGGTGAAGTCCCCGCCATGCACGGCGGCGCGCGGCGTGAGGCCGAGGCGCGCGAAGCGCTCCCGCCCCTGCTCGGCGACCGCCGGCAAGTCGAACAGCATCAGGCGAAGATCGGGCGCCGCGGCGGCGGCGGGGGCTCCGCGGCACGTTCCAGCAGCGCCGCGAGGCGCTCGCGCGCATCGGTGCGGTTGCGGTCCTGGCTGCGATGGCGGCTGGCCTCGATCACCAGCACGCCGTCGCCCGTCACCCTCCGGCCGGCCAGGCGTTCCAGCCGCGCGCGCAGCGCCTCCGGCAAGCCCGCGCGGTCGAGATGCACGCGCAGCTGCACCGCGGTCTCGACCTTGTTGACGTTCTGCCCGCCGGGGCCCGAGGCGCGGAGGAAGTGCTCCTCGATCGCGGCGTCGGGGATGGTCGGGATGCGGGCCATGCCTGCGGCCATAGGCGCTGGGCCCGCGCCCCGTCCAGCCGCGTGACATCGTCACCGACGCGCCGCGGCCGGCATGCTCCGCTGTCCCCCGGTCGCGGCGCCCTGCCGCGCGAGGCAAGACAGGAGACAGAGACGATGACCCGGAACATGGGCGGTATCGACCGCGGGCTGCGCCTCGTGGCGGGTCTGGTGCTGCTGGCCCTCGGCGCCTTCGGCCCGCTCGGCTGGTGGGGGCTGATCGGGCTGGTGCCGCTGGGCACGGCGCTGATGGGCTCCTGCCCGGCCTACTCGCTGCTCGGCTTGAACACCTGCCCGGCGGGCAAGGGCGCCGCCTGAGCGGCTTGCGCGGGCCGGGGGGCCGGCGCGCCCCCGGCCCGCCGCCCCGTCAGAACACGAAGCGCGTGCCGACCAGCAGGCTGCGCCCGGCGATGACGAAGCCGTTCGCCGGCTCGTAGCGGCTGTTCGCCAGGTTGCGGCCTTCCGCGAAGACCGCGACCGTCTGGGTCGCCTGCCAGCTTGCCGTCAGGTTCAGCACCGTGCCGGACTTGTTGTAGGCGATGCTCGTCACCGACCGCCCATTGTCCAGGTAGGAGGCGAAGGGGCCTTCCGGCGACGGCCCGGTCCAGATCACCTCCGGCACGATGACCACCGAGCGCACCGGGGCGATGCGGGCAAGCGCCGCGACGGCGTTGCGCGGCCTGCGTGGCAGCGGCCGGTCGGTCGCGTCGTCGCGCGTCTCGGTGATCGTCCAGTTGGCCTGCAGCTCCAGCCAGGCGGCGGGGCGCAGCGTGCCGGACAGCTCCACGCCCTGCGCGCGCGCATTCTCGACATTCTCGAGCGTCGAGAAGGCGGCGTTGAAGTTGATCAGGTCGCGGAAGCGGGTCTGGAAGAAGGTGGCGCCGAACGTCGCGAAATCGCCGCGGCCGAAGCCGGGGAGATCGGTCTCGATCCCCGCCTCCCAGGCGAAGGATTCCTCGGGCTGCAGGTCCGGGTTGCCCCGGAAGGTGGTGCCGATGCGGCCGAAGCGCTGGAACAGCGACGGCGCCTTGAAGGCGGTGCCGGCCGAGAGCAGCAGCCGCGAATTGATCTCCGGCACATCGAGCGTGGCGCCGAGCCGCCAGGCGGTGAAGCCGCCATAATCCTCGGCCTCGTCCTGCCGGACCCCGCCGAAGATCTCCAGCCGGTCGAAGAAGCGCGCCTGCCCGCCGACGTGATACGCGGTCGAACGCGCGGTCGCGTCGGTGATGGTCTGGAAGGGCAGGTTGCCCGAGCGGCTGTCGGTCGATTCGATCTCGCGCGTGATGCCGAAGGTCATGCGCACGTCCTGCGCGGCGCCGACGGTGCCGAAATCCAGCCGGTTGCCCCAGTCATAGGTCTCCCGCGTGCCGCGGAAGAGATCGTCCGTGCGGGTGGGCGAGAGGTTGTCGGGCAGGTTCACGTTGCGCCGGCGATCCTCGGTGACGGCGGCGCGCAGGCCGGTGGTCCAGATGCCGAACAGCAATGCCTCGCCGCGGACCTGGCCGAACCAGCGCTGGTCGGTGATCTCGTTGTTCGGATCGTCGCGCGGGACGTTGTCGAGGCCGAACTGGTTCTCCCGCCAGCGCAGCAGCCCCTCGATGCGCGTGGTCGGCGTCGGCCGCACGCCGACGCGGGCGGTCGCCGCGCCGCCCGAAAAACCCTCGCGCTCGCCGGTGTTCGACCAGAAGCGCGGCGCGGTCGCGTCCGAGGCGCGGGAGGAGAGGCCCTGGCCCATGAACAGGTAGTCGTAGCGCTCGGTGGTGCCGGCGATGCCGCCATTGCCACCCAGGGTGCGCTGCGTGCCGCCGGCGATCTCGCCGAAGGCCTGGAAGGGCGTGCCCTGCGGCGCGCGGCGGGTGATCATGTTGATCACGCCGCCGATCGCGCCGGAGCCGTAGAGCGCCGAGGCCGGGCCGCGCACCACCTCGATGCGCTGGATGTCGCCGAGCAGCTCGTTGCCGAAATTGTAGGCGCCGTTCGGCTCCGAGGGGTCGTTGACCGGCACGCCGTCCAGCAGCACCAGCACGTGGCGCGAGGCGCTGCCGCGCAGGAAGCCGCTGGCCTGCTGGCCGACGCCGCCGGCCTGCACCACGCGCATGCCCGGCACCATGCGCAGCGCCTCCGCCAGGGTGCGGTAGCCGCGTTCCTCGATCTCCTGGCGGCTGATCACGGTGACGGCGGCGGGAACGCGGTCCTGCGGGGTCGGGATGCGCGTGGCGGTGACGACGGTCTCGGGCGCCTGGATCGTGGGCTGCTGCGCGCGCGCGGCAGGCGCAAGCGCGAGCGCGCTTGCACAGGTAACGAGAAGAAAGCTTCGCATCGGATCCTCCGTGCGACGTGACGACATGCCCCGCGCGGTTTCCCGCACGGGACGGCTGGCGTCGTCGCCACTGGCGGAGCCGAGCTCCGTTGCGCCGGTGCACCCCGCCCGGCACGCGCGGGACGTCTCTGCGCCGGCCGGTCTCCTGGCTCGCGGAGTGCCGGGGGATCCCCGGGGTCCTGCCCGCCTTCTCGGGGTGACACCCCAATGGCGTGAGGGCAGGACGGCTCCGCCTACAGTTGCGGGGGCAGCCGCGGCCTTGGTGCGATCCTTCCGCGAGTCACGCGCCGCGACCTTCGGTCGCTTTGCGATCGCATCGGATCCTCACCTCTCGCGCGTTCCCGTTTCAGCCCTTGCGGGCCACCGTCGCATGGCCGGAGTGTATCGCGCGCCTGACACCGGCGCCAAGATGGCGGCCCGTGTGTCAGGCGACCCAGCCGAAGGCCTCGAAGCCGAGCCAGACGATCAGCACCAGGACGGCGGTGGCGAAGATGCAGCCCGCGATGGTCAGCGCCACGCCGAGGCCCGTCACCTTGCTGTCGTGCTCGATCAGCCCGAGCGCCATGACGATGTTGCCGAAGGCGGGCGGGCCGTTGGTGAAGGGGCCGGGCAGGATCAGCATGATCGCGACATAGGCGGTGAGCCAGCCGATGATCCGCTCCCCGATCGGGCCGATGAAGAAGCCCGGCCGCGGCTTCACGAAACGCTCGATCCGGCCGAGCCCCTTGGAGGAGGCCGAGGCGAGCCGCAGCAGGTCGGAGCGCTTGATGCTCTGCCGCGCCAGGATGCGCGGCAGCTTCGGCACGCGCAGGCCGAGGCCCATCTGGATGCCGAGGATCATCAGCGGCAAGCCGAAGACGCTCGCCATGCCGGGCAGCAGGCCGGGCAGCAGCAGGAGCAGGAGCAGCAGGCCATAGGCGCGGTCGCCGAAGGCCTCCGCCATCTCGCCGAGCGTGATGCGTTCGCCGGGAAAGGCGGCGGCGACCTCCGCGACGATCCGGGAGATCGGCGCGGTGTCTTCAGCCTGCGGGCGTTCCGGATCCATGGGCCCAGGATGGACGGCTCAGGGCAGGCCGAACAGCCAGGTGAAGCCGGCCATCAGCGCATAGGCGATCGTGCCGATGATCGACAGGCCGAGGAAGCTCGCCGCCACGCCGAAGGCCGCGCCGGCGAGGATCGTCAGCGTATCCTCCTCCATCAGGCCGATCGCCATGATCATGCAGGCGAGCGAGGGCGGGCCGTTGGTGAAGGGCAGCGGCACGATGACGATCAGCGCGAGCCAGACGCCATAGGCGCCGACCACCCGCTCGCCCAGCCGGCTGGTCACGATGGAGGGGCGCGGGCGCACCCAACGCTCCACGCGCCGCAGCCAGGGCGTGGCCTTCTGGGTGATCATCACGAGGTCGGTGCGGCGCATCGAGCGCGCGGTCAGGAATGCCGGCAGGCGGGGCGCCGGCAGGCCCAGGGCGAGCTGGGCGCAGATGATCATCAGCGGGATGCCGAAGATCGGGCTGAGGCCGGGGATGTAGATCGGCAGCAGGTTCGGCAGGGCGAAGAGGACGATCAGCACGCCGTAGCCGCGCGGGCCGAGCGCCTCGATCAACCCGCCGAGGGTCACCCGGTCGCTCGGCCAGGTCCGCGCGATGTCGCAGACGAGTTCGGAGACGGGTACAGGATGCGCATCCGCATGCGACGCAGGCGGCGCGTGGCGCAGGCCGTCTATGGCGGACCCCTCCTCCAGACATGCCGGCCTTGGCGCCGGTGACGCTCCCCGCGCGAGCAGTAGCATGGCGCGCGGGGCGCCGACAGAGCGGATTCACGGTGCCGTGAAGGTGGCGGCAAGCCCGGCCGCCACCCACCCGCCGCCACCCGCCGGCCGTCAGACCGGCTGGAAGTTCGCCAGCCGCAGCAATTGCTGGCTGCGCGCGAAGTCCCGCGCGATGAAGGCGGCGAAATCCGCCCCGCTCTCGGCCTTCGGCGTGATGCCGAGCGTCGCGACACGCGCCGTCACATCGGCTTCGAACATGCCGGTGCGCAGCACCTCCCCGATGCGGGCGGTGATCTCGGCCGGCACGCCGCGCGGACCCCACAGCGCCCACCAGGACTGGATGTCGAGGCCGGGCATCCCCGCCTCGGCGGCGGTCGGGATCTCGGGCGCGGCGGGGCTGCGCTCGGGTGCGGTGATGGCCAGCGCCTTCACCCGGCCGGCGCGCACCTGCGGCAGCGTCGCCAGGATCGGGTCGAACATCAGGTGGACATTGCCCGCCACCACATCGGTCAGCGCCGGCGCGGTGCCGCGATAGGAGGCCTGGGTCAGGTCGGCGCCGACCTGGCGGATGAACTCGATCGTCGCCAGGTGCCCCGCCGCGCCGAGGGAGGAGACGGCGAAGGCCCAGTCGCGCGGATTGGCCCGCGCGGCGGCCACCACCTCGGCCAGCGTGGTCTGCGGCCGGTTGGCGTTCATCACCAGCAGCAGCGGGCCCTCGCCCACGCGCGTGACCGGGAGCAGGTCCGCCACGGGATCGTAGCCGGGGTTCTGCATCACCAGCCGCGCCAGGATCTGGATGCTGGCCGAGAAGAGGAAGGTGTAGCCGTCGGGCGTGGCCTGCGCGACCGCCTGGCCGCCGATGGCGCCATTGGCGCCGGCGCGGTTCTCCACCACGAAGGTCTGGCCGAGCTTCTCCTGCAGCTTGGCGGCGGTGACGCGCGCCATGCCGTCCGTCGCGCCGCCCGGCGTGAAGGGCACGATCACCCGCACCGGGCGGTTCGGCCAGGTTCCTTGCGCACGGATCGCCGGCGCGGCGATCAGCCCCGCCCCCAGCGTCGCGGCGCCGATGAGTGCGCGTCGTTGCATTGGTCTGGGCATTGGTCTCGTCTCCCGAAGCTCCCGCGCCTGGAATGGCGACTTGCCCGGGGCTTTGCAACAAAGGCCTGCATGGAGCCCGTGGATGTCGCCCTCTGCCTCGCCATGGATGTCTCGGCGAGCGTGGATTTCGAGGAATTCGCGCTGATGGCCGGCGGCACCGCCGCGGCGCTGCGCGATCCCGGCGTGCTGGCCGCGGC
>NZ_JBWXTD010000003.1:1599747-1600744 GCF_056682175.1 Falsiroseomonas sp. RANM36 | reverse complement strand
GCGGGCCCCCGGCCGCATTGCCCACCCGCCCCCGGCGACGCGGGGGCGCGGGGGGGGCGCGGGCCCCCCGCCCGGCGCCGCTGCCGCCGCCGACATCGAGCAGGCAGCGGTGGCGCCGGAAATCGTAGGCCGCCAGCACCTCCTCCGCGACCATCGGCTGGGAGGCCGCCATGAGCGCGGTGTAGTCCTGCGTCCGCTCGCGCCCGAGCGCCTGCGGCGCCGCCGCGCCGGAATAGGCCCAGTAGCCCGAGAGCGCATTGCCCCCGCGCGGGCGGCGCAGCAGCGCGACGGGGTCGGCCAGGTCGCCGTAGAGCAGCGCGTGGTGTTCCACCATCGCGGCGATGCCCGGATTGCCGATCATCGCCGCGCCGAGCGGGCCGAGCGCCCAGCTGCCATCGGCCCGCCGCGCGACCAGATCCAGCGCCGCGGCCGCGCGCAACAGGCGTTCCAGCGCCTCCGGCGTCAGCTGCGTGCGGCTTGCGAGCGCGGCTTCCGTCATCGGCCCCTGCTCGAGCAGGTCGAACAGGCGCAGCCGCACGCAGGCCAGCAGCACCTGCGAATAGACGAAGCCGGCGCAGAGATCGAACAGCGCCCGCGCGCGACGGCGCGCGAAGGGTCGCGTCAGCGGAAAGCGCGCCGCCCAGCGCCGAAATCCCGGCGAGGCGGTCAGGCCTTCGCGCCAGGCGCGGAAGCGGTCGCGCCAGCCTGGTGGCATCGCCGCGTTCAGGCCGGCGGTTGCGCTCATGCGGCGGGGGCGAGTTTTCGGGGCACCAGGCGCTGCGCTTCCTGCAGCATCAGCGCACGCAGCATCGCCTGGCCCGGACAACTGGGGATCGCCGCGACCGCGGCCTCGCTGAGCTGACGCAGGCGGGCGACCGCCCCACCCAGCCCGAATTCCGCCACCGCGCTCGGCCGGCCGCGCGCGGCGTCGCGGCCGCCGGGCGTGCCGAGGCGTTCCTCCGTCTCCACCCCGTCGCGCAGGTCGTCGGCCCCCAGG
>NZ_JBWXTD010000003.1:1556594-1599647 GCF_056682175.1 Falsiroseomonas sp. RANM36 | reverse complement strand
GCCGCTGATCCTGCCCATCGCGCCCGACGACCGGGACGCGATCGCCGCCGCGGCCGGGGCGGCGCGCGCCGGCGACATGCTGGTGGCCACCGGCGGCGCCGCCGTCCCGGGCCGCGCGCCACGGTCGGGTAGTTGATGGGCTGGACATAGACGCCGTAGCGGTCGAGCAGGATGTCGCTGATCGCCTTGCACTGCACCGGGTCATAGACCATCACCGGCACGATGTGGCTGGGGTTCGCCAGATGCGGCACCTGGATCGCGTCCAACCGCCGGCGCAAGGTGCGCGCGCGTTCCTGCAGCGCCTCGCGTTCCGCGCCGCTCTGCTTCAGGTGGTTGATGGCGGCGCGGGCGCCGGCCGCGACGGCGGGCGGCAGCGCGGTGGAGAAGATGAAGCCGGAGGCGAAGCTGCGCACGAAGTCGCACATCGCCGTGCTGCCCGCGATGTAGCCCCCGATCACGCCGAAGGCCTTGGCGAGCGTGCCCTCGATGACGGTGACGCGGTGCGCCACGCCGTCGCGTTCCGTGATGCCGCCGCCGCGCGCGCCATAGAGGCCCGTGGCGTGGACCTCGTCGCAATAGGTCATGGCGCCGAATTCGTCGGCCACGTCGCAGATCTCGGCGATCGGGGCGATGTCGCCATCCATGCTGTAGACCGATTCGAAGGCGACGAGCTTCGGCGCATCCGCCGGCAGATCGGCCAGCACGCGGCGCAGGTCGGCCACGTCGTTGTGCAGGAACACGCGCCGCTCCGCCCGGGAGTGGCGCATGCCCTCGATCATCGAGGCGTGGTTCATCTCGTCCGAGACGATGACGCAGCCCGGCATGCGGGATGCTAGGGTCGAGAGCGTCGCCCAGTTGGACATGTAGCCGGAGTTGAACAGCAGTGCCGATTCCGTGCCGTGCAGGTCGGCAAGGTCATGCTCCAGCAGGACATGCTCGTGGTTGGTGCCGGAGATGTTGCGCGTGCCGCCCGCGCCCGCGCCGTAGCGGTCGAGCGCGTCATGCATCGCGGCGAGCACCTTCGGGTGCTGGCCCATGCCGAGATAGTCGTTGCTGCACCAGACCGTGACCTCCCGCGCGCGGCCGGCGTCGTGCCGGATCGCGCGTGGAAAGCTGCCCGCCTGGCGCTCGATGTCGGCGAAGACGCGGTAGCGCCCCTCGCGCCGGAGTCCATCGAGCTGCGCGCGGAAGAAGCTTTCGTAGTTCATCATGGCCCCCAGTCACGAATTGGCGCCGAGCGGCACTGGCCCTGGCGCGCCGGCGCGACGCGGCAGGAAGGCTGGCAGGCGCGCGGCGCGCCGGCGTTGATCGGGATCAAGCGCGATGCACTCACGCCGCGCGGGACGGTTGCGGCCGCCCCTCCCGCGTGCGCGACGCCAGGCCCCAGCGCCAGAGCGCGTCGGCCGGGATTGGCAGCACCATGAACACATGCTCGAGCAGGCCGAGCACGACGAGAGAGGCGAGCAACGTGAAGCCCACCGCCTCGTGCCGCGTCGCATCCGGCGACAGCGCCGCCAGCGCCAGCATGACCGCGGCGATCAGGCCAGCCACGACCGAGAAGGGAAACAGCAGGTTCATCGGACGGCGCGCGAAATAGCTTTCGAGATAGCGGAGATGCTCCGGCAGGAAGGATTCCGAAAGATTCCGCACGCCGAGGAACAGGTTGAGTTTGGCACTCTGTCGCATGGCCCAGAAGGCGAGGAAGGTCCAGGTGCCAATCTGGTTCGGCGCGCCCCATGTCAAGGCCAGGATCGCCGCCGCGATGGCGACGATCGCCAGCTCGTGCCAGAGGATCACGGCCACCGCCGCCCTGAAGCGCGGCCAGCCGCCGAGGTCGGGTGCGATCGCGGTGCGCCGCGGCCCCGTCACCACGCCGGTCAGGAAGGCGATCTCGATCCAGGCCCAGCACAGCACGCCGCAGACGAATCCGAGCCAGGCCGCGGTGACGCCGGTGTCGCGCGCCACGGCATGCAGCCCGAACAGCCCGGCGAGCAGCAGGGTGGTGGCGCCGAGCATGGTCCAGCGGAAGGTCTCGCGCCGCAACCCGTCCAGGTAGATGATCAAGCCGGTGCTCGACCACCAGACCAGGAGGGTGAAGAGGGCGGGAAGCCCGTGCTCGGCCATGTCGGCGCCCCTGCCCTACCAGGCCGGCGAAAGGCGCGCGTCGTCGGGCAGCGCATGCCGCCGCGGACGCATCAGGTAGAGCCGCGCGAAGACCGTGGCCGCCGCGGCGGAAAGGGCCGCCTGCTTGGCCTTGCCGACGACGCCGCCCTGGGCTTTCGCCCGCCCGAGCGCCTCCGCGATGCCGTTCAGCCGCTGCAGGTTGCGCAGGAAGGCGGGGTTGTCCACGTCGAGCGTGTCCGGGAAGACCTGGCGGCAGATCTCTTCCGTGATGCGGAAGACGCGCATGTCGTATTCCGTGGCGTCCATCCCCAGCGCCTTGTGGAATTCCGGCCGTGCATGATCGCGCACATACATGGTGGCGAAGACCGCAAGCTGGAAGAACCGCGCCCAGTAGCGATTGACGCCCTTCACCAGGTCCGGGTTGGCGCGCATCAGCAGGGCGAAGGCCTCGCCGTGACGGAACTCGTCGTTGCACCACTTCTCGAACCACTTGAAGATCGGGTGGATGCGCAGCTCGGGATGCCGCTCGAACTGGCGGAAGATGGTGATGTAGCGCGCGTAGCCGATCTTCTCGGACAGGTAGGTGGCGTAGAAGATGAACTTCGGCTGGAAGTAGTGGTATTTCTTCGCCTTCGTCAGGAAGCCCAGGTCCACGCCGACCTTCATGTCCTTCAGGGTGTCGTTGATGAAGCCGGCATGGCGCGATTCGTCGCGCGCCATCACGCCGAACAGGTCCTTCATGTCCGGGTTCGTCACGCGCTTCTTGATCTCGGCATAGAGCACGCAGCCGGAGAATTCGGCGGTCACGCTGCTGACCAGGAACTCGACGAATTCCTTCTGCAGCGGCACGGGCAGGCTCTCGATGTCGAATTCGTCGAACTCGGCCGTGCGGATGAAGTGGCCCTTGTTCGGATCGGCGTGGAACTCGGCCATCAGCTTGTCCCACTGCTCGCGCACCGGCTCGACGCTGATCGCGTCCATCGCGGCGAAGTCCGTGGTGTAGAAGCGCGGCGAGAGGACCGTCTCGGTCAGCGCCATCTTCGTGGTCTCGGAGGAGGAGGACGGGCGGCCCGCCGGCGTCATCGCGTTCATGCCGCGACCTCCTTCGGCTCGAAGCCGCAGTGATAGAGCTCGGTGATCTCGAACAGCGCCGACCAGCGGGTCCAGAACCGTTCCAGCGGGCCGGCCAGATAGACGGTGGCGGTGGTGGCGAAGGCGAGCTTCTCGCCGAAGTCGATATGGTCGGGTGCGCCGTGCACCAGCACGCGGTCCCCGGGCCGCAACTCGATCCCTTCCGGGATGGCGTTGGCGAAGAAGTAATCCGCCGTCCGCTCGATCTCCACTGTGCAAGGCACCTCGACGGTCTTTCCGCCGAAGATCGCCCGGCCCACTCCCCAGTGGTCCGTCATGGCTTCACTCCTCGGTTGCCAAGAGTTTCAGGAATGCCTCCGCATTGGTCCTGCCGAAGGCGTGCAGCTCCATCGTGTTGCCGTTCGCCGTGTCCAGCAGCGTGATGCGGCCGTCCGGCCAGGTGCTGAGGCGGAAGGGCAGGTCGGGACCGAGCCCGGCGATCCGGCGCTGCCGCCCGAGCCCGCGCATCGCGCCGCGCACGAAGCCCTCGCTGCCGCCCGGCAGCACCTCGATCACGGCGCCGGTGCGCGCATCGCTAACCACCACCGCGCCGTCGTCGCGATCGGCGAAGCGCAGGTCGCGCGTCGCGACCGGCCTTTCGCCCGTCACCGCAGGGTTCACCGGCGCCTGGTGCCCGAGCGAGGCGAGCAGCAGCGTGCCGCCCACCACGGCAACCGCTGCCAGCAGCATGCCGCGGGGCAGGAAGGCCGGGCGGGAGAGCGCCTGTGCCATGGCCTAGGCCATCGCCTCGGCCGGGCGGTCCGCCGCCTGGCCCGCCTTCCGGCCGGCGATCGGGCGCACCGGCATCGCCGCCGCGGAGGCCAGCGCCCGGCCCAGGATCTGGGCCACGCTGTCCGGCTGCGGTACGGCCCGCAGCATGGGCTGCGGCCGCATCACGCGGAAGGAACGGGTGTGCGGCCACAGCGCCAGCCAGGAGATGCGGTGCGGCGGCATCACCTGAAGCAGGATGTCGCCGGTGCCGTCCGCATGCTGGGCAAGGCCGGCGCTGCCGATCACGGCGAAGGGGATGTTGATCGTCATCGGCAGCGCGACGCCGGTGCGCACTACGATCCGCCGCGTGGTCACGGTGTAGATCGTGCTGCGCGCCGAGAACCAGGCGTAGGCGGCCAGCAACGCGATCGGCACGGCGCCCAGCAGCAGGATGAAGCCCATCCCCTGCGCGGCCTCGGCCATGCCTGCGCCGTCGGCCGATTGCAGCGCCGCGCGCCAGACGGCGAGCACCGCGAAGTAGATCGCGAGCGCGCGGAGATGCATGGCGCGGCGGGCAAGGCCGCGCCAGCTCGGGCTGCCTTGCCAGAGGATCGCTTCGCCGTCCGGCAGCGGCCCGGGCAGGCCGGGCACCGGCTCGCTGTCGTGCTCGCTGAAGGTGGGGCGAGGCGACGTGCTCATGCCAGCGGCTCGGCGCGCTCGGGCGTGGCGTAGAGCTCGCCGCCGCCGAAGTAGCCGCTGATGCGGTCCTCCTCGCGGAGCGTCACGCGCTCGGGGTGGGCGGTGGTCGGCGCCGCGGCGATCTGCGCGCAGGTCGCGGTGTCGCACTTCACCGGGCCGTCGCCCCACCAATGCACCAGGCCGAGCGGGATCAGCACGCGCTTGCCGCTGCCCACCACCTCCACCTCGACGTAGCGGAGCAGCACGTCGGACTTGTCCACCCAGAGATCCACCACCGTGCCGGCGATCCTGCCATCCAGGCCGAAGACCGGCCGGCCGCGGATCTCGGGATCGTCCTCGGCGATGTGCCAGCCCGGCGCGGCGCGCAGCGGCACGATCTTCGGCTCCTGCGTGTCCCAGGTGATGTCGGGCGTATCGGCGCGGAGCGAATAGGACGCGGCCCCGATGCCGGCCTGCATCGGTTCCGCCGTCGCGATCTGGGACGCGCCGGGGAACGGATCATAGGCCGTCATCAGCGGGTCCATGTCCCGCTCCTCCCTCGGGCCGGGCGCCATCACGTCGTGATGGCCGTGGGCCATGATGAACCGCTTCGGCTCCGGCGTCGCGGGGAACCCCTCGATCGGGGCGCGCAGCGGGCGGCCCGCCCGGTCGGAGATGAGCGGGTATCCCTCGCGCTTGCCCTCGCGGTGCAGCCAGAGCACCAGCAACAGAAAGAAGGCGAAGAAGAGATACAGCGAGAGTGCCGCAAGGTCTTGGAAGACCGATGTCGGGGCTGTCGTCATGGCGGACCTCCGTTGATCCTTCAGATCTGGGCGGACCCGGCGAGGCCGGATCCCGGATGCGGACGGGCGCTGACGCCCGTGCCGCGCACGAGCGGGCCGACCACGGCCACGGTGAGGAACAGAAGCAGGATCTCGATGCCATAGACGGCGAGGTAGCCGGTTGCCGGGCCGGCCATCGCCTCGCCCAGCGCACCCTGCAGCGCCAGGCCGTTCAGCACGTCGCGCAGGATGCCGCCCGACGCGATCGCAAGCCCCGCGGCCGTCGCCTGCACCGCGCCCCAGACGCCCAGAGCGAGGCCGATCTGGTTGGGGGGCGCGAAGCGCATGCAGGCCGTGAGCGTGGCGTGAGAAAACAGGCCGCCGCCCAGGCCGATCGCGAGCGCTCCGAGCGCGAAGGCGACAACCGACATGAGCGGGGCCGACACCATGACGAGGCCGAAGGCGAAGCAGCCGAGCAGCGCGCCATAGGCGGCTAGGCGATGCGCATCCGCGCCCCGGCCGAGCCAGCGCGCGCCGGCGACGAAGCCGATGGCGCCGCCGCCCGCCATCAGCGCCGTCAGGCCCGTGGTCGCACCGACGCCGAGGCCCAGGATCTGCCCGCCATAGGGCTCGAGCAGGACGTCCTGCATCGCGAAGCCGGCGAAGCCAAGCCCGGCGGCCAGAAGGCGGCGGCCCCAGGGGCCGGTGGCGCGCAGCGCACGCAGGCTCTCGGCGAATCCCGGCTCGCCTTCCTGCAGGCCTTGCGTCCGCTCCGGATTGCGCGGCTCCTGCTTCCACATCGCGATGAAGTTGATCACCAGCGTCGCCGCGGCGCAGCCCTGGATCACCTGGATCAGGCGCAACTGGCTGAAATTCGCCAGCAGCAGCCCGAACAGCACCGCCGCGACGACCATGCCCAGCAGCAGCATCAGCGACAGCACCGCCACGACATTGGGCTGCGCCTTCTTGGGCGACAGGTCGCAGGCCAGGGCGAGGCCCACCGTCTGCACGGTGTGCATGCCCGCGCCGACGCAGAGGAAGGCGACCGCGGCGGCAAGCTGTCCGGCCCAGGGCGGCGCCCAGGTGTCGCCGGAGAGCACGATCAGCGCGAAGGGCATCATCGCCAGGCCCGAGAACTGGGCGATCGTGCCGAACCAGATGTACGGCACGCGTCGCCAACCCAGAACGGATCGGTAGTTGTCCGACTTGAAGCCGATGAGCGCACGCAACGGCGCGAAGACAAGCGGCAGCGCCAGCATCGAGGCGACGAGGCCCGCCGGCACCTGCAGCTCCACGATCATCACGCGGTTCAGCGTGCCGATCAGCAGGACCGCCATCATCCCGCAGGAGACCTGGAACAGCGACAGCCGCAGCAGGCGCGACCAGGGCAATTCGTTCGAGACCGCGTCCGCGAAGGGCAGCATCTCGCTGCCGACCTTGGTCCAGATCCGCGCAAGCTTCGCCTCGACCCGGTTCATCGCCGGCACAGCTCCATCGCATGGGAGGTGTAGAAGCCGGTGGCGACGCGCCGGTCCCGGCCCGCCGCCCAGCCGCCGAGCGCCGGCTCGGCCGCAACCAGCCGGCGCAGGGCAGCCTCCGCCACCGGCACGATAGCCGGCGCGCGGTCACCGCGCGGGAAGAAGCGCCCCGCGGCGTGCATCGCCGCCAGCAGCGGCGTGCGCGGCGCGAAGGTGAAGAGCATCGAGCCCGAAACGCGTGCCGCCAGCCCGGCCAGCACGCGGACCGTGTCCTCCGGCCGATAGTGGATCAGGCTGTCCATCGCGACCATATGGTCGAAGCGTCCCAGCGCGGGATCGAGCAGGTCTCCGGTGCGGAAGTCGATCCGGTCCGCGACGCCGGCAGTCGCCGCACGG
Source organism: Falsiroseomonas sp. RANM36 (assembly GCF_056682175.1). Classification (NCBI taxonomy): domain Bacteria; kingdom Pseudomonadati; phylum Pseudomonadota; class Alphaproteobacteria; order Acetobacterales; family Roseomonadaceae; genus Falsiroseomonas; species Falsiroseomonas sp. RANM36. The sequence goes on along the minus strand of NZ_JBWXTD010000003.1, from coordinate 1,592,347 downwards.
TTGCGCGCGAGTTCCACGAGCGCTGGGGCGATGTCCACCGCCAGCACCTCCGCCCCGCGCTGCGCGGCCTCGATGGAGAGCGCGCCGGTGCCGCAGCCGGCATCCAGGAGCCGGAGGCCACGCAGATCCGTGGGCAGCCACGACAGCAGCGCGCCGCGCATGGAATCGCGCCCCGCCCGCACCGTGGCGCGGATGCCGCTGACCGGCGCATCGGAGGTCAGCTTCTCCCACGCCCGCATCGCGGTGCGGTCGAAATACTCGTGCAGTTCGCCTCGGCGAGTCTCGTAGGTGAGGGTCGGCATCAGTCGAACCCCAGCAGGTCGAAGATCTCGCGATCCTTCAGCGGTGCTGCCTCGAGCGGCTGGACACCGGCGAGCAGCGAAGCGGCGAGACGGAGATACTCGTCCTGGGCCGCCCTCACATCCGGGATCGTGTCGTCCATCTGGAACAGGCTCTTCTTCGCCAGGCGCGAGCGCCGAATCACGTCGAGATCCGGAAAATGCGCCAGCGTCTTCATGCCGGACACGGCGTTGAACTTCTCGATCTGGTCGGTTTCCCTGGACCGGTTGGCGATGACGCCACCGAGCCGGACGCCGTAGTTCGCCGACTTCGCCTTGATCGCCGCGACGATGCGGTTCATCGCGAAGATGCTGTCGAAGTCGTTGGCCGCAACGATCAGGCCGCGGTCGGCATGCAGCAGCGGCGCCGCGAAGCCGCCGCAGACCACATCGCCCAGCACGTCGAAGATGACGATGTCCGTCTCCTCGAGCAGGTGGTGCTCCTTCAGGAGCTTCACCGTCTGCCCGACCACGTAGCCGCCGCAGCCCGTGCCGGCCGGCGGGCCGCCGGCCTCGATGCAGAGCACGCCGTTGTAGCCCTCGAACACGAAGTCCTCGGCGCGCAGCTCCTCGGCGTGGAAGCCGACGGAATCCAGCACGTCGATGACCGTCGGGATCATCCTGCCGGTGAGGGTGAAGGTGCTGTCGTGCTTGGGATCGCAACCGATCTGCAGCACCCGCTTGCCGAGCCTGGAGAAGGCGACGGACAGGTTCGAACTGGTGGTGGACTTGCCGATTCCGCCCTTGCCGTAGATGGCGAAGACGGTCGCGCCCTCGATCTTCGCGACGGCGTCCGTGTGCACCTGCACGCTGCCGTCGCCATCGCCGAGGCGCGAAAGGCTGGAACCCGGCGGCGGTCTCATGATCACGGTCACGCGGCCATCTCCACTGTTATTCCCTCGAGCCGGTCCTCGAGCTCCTCGCCGGCGCGGCGCAGCGCCTCGATCGTATCCTCGCTCGGCTGCCAGTAACTGCGCTCATGGGCCTCGATCAGGCGGTTCGCGATGCGCACGGAGGCCGTCGGGTTGAGCTTCGCGAGCCGCGCCCGCATCTCGGGATCCAGCATGTAGGTCTGCGCCAGCTGCTGGTAGATCCAGGGCGCGACCTGGCCGGTGGTCGCCGACCAGCCCATGGTGTTGGTCACCTGCGCCTCGATCTGGCGGACGCCTTCGTAGCCATGCGCGAGCAGCGCCTCGAACCACTTCGGATTGAGGGCGCGGGTGCGGGTCTCCAGCGCGACCTGCTCGGCCACGGTGCGGATCGTGCCTTCCCCGCGCGTCTGGTCGCCGACATAGACCGCCGCCTCCGCGCCGTTGCGCGCACGACGCACGGCGCGGCTGATGCCGCCCAACGTGTCGAAATACTGGTCGATGGTGGTCAGCCCGACCTCGACGCTGTCGAGGTTCTGGTAGGTGACCTCGACGCTGCCGAGCAGGTGACCCAGCACCTGGTCCTGCCGCGCCGGCTTGCCGTCCACGCCATAGGCGAAGCCCTTGCGCCGGACATAGGTCTCGGCCAATTCGTCCTCGTCGGTCCAGACGCCGGCGTCGATCATGCCGTTGACGTTGGCGCCATAGGCGCCCTCGGCATTGCCGAAGACGCGCAGCGCCGCCTGCTCGAGCCCGCCGCCATGGCGCGCCTGGAAGTCGAGCGCGTGATTGCGGATGTAGTTCAGCTCCGCCGGCTCCTCGGCCTGCGCGGCCAGCAGCGCGGCCTCGGCCAGCAGCTTCGTCTGCAGCGGCAGCAGATCGCGGAAGATTCCGGACAGCGTGACCATCACGTCGATCCGCGGGCGGCCGAGCCTCTCGAGCGGGATCAGCTTCGCACCGCAGACACGGCCGTAGCTGTCGTGCCGCGGCTCCGCGCCCATCAGCCAAAGAGCCTGCGCGATGGGGCCACCTTCGGTCTTCAGGTTGTCGGTGCCCCAGAGGACGATCGCCACCGTCTCCGGCAGTGCGCGGCCACCTTCGGCATGCCGGGCGAGCAGCCGGTCGGCCTGGCGCGCGCCGTCCTGGACGGCGAAGGCGGAGGGAATTTTGAAGGGGTCGAAGCCGTGCAGGTTGCGGCCCGTGGGCAGCACGGCGGTGGTGCGGAGCAGGTCGCCGCCCGGAGCGGGACGGATATAACCGGCATCGAGTGCGTGCAGGATCGCGGGCAGTTCTGGATCGGTCGCGAGCAGGCCCTCCAGCCGCGCGCGTTCGGCGGCGTCGGTGACGCCCGCGGCATCCAGCGTCTGCGCGCGCTGTTCCGGCGTCAGCACGCCGCCGATCACATGAAGGCCGTGGGGGATGAGGGTGTATTCCAGTTCCAGCAGCGCGTCGGTGAGCGCGACGACGCGCCCTTCCAGCTCGGCCGCCGTCCAGCCGGGCTCCGCCGGCGCCAGGTCCACCGCGGCCGCCTGCGCCTGCACCAGCTCCGCCAGCGAATCGCGCACGGCCGGGTCGCAATCGGGATCGAGGCCACGCCAACGGTCGAGCGACGCCTTGAGGTCCAGCAGGCCGCGATAGAGCCCGGCATTCGCCACGGGCGGCGTCAGGTAGGAGATCAGCGCCGCGCCCGCGCGCCGCTTCGCCAGCATCCCCTCGGAGGGGTTGTTGGAGGCATAGAGGTAGAAGTTCGGCAGTTCGCCGATCAGCCGGTCCGGCCAGCACTCGGCGGAGAGGCCGGCCTGCTTGCCCGGCATGAACTCCAGCGCGCCATGGGTGCCGAAATGCAGCACGGCATGGGCGCCGAAATCCTCGCGGATCCATCGGTAGAAGGCGCTGAAGGCGTGGGTCGGCGCGAAGCCACGCTCGAAGAGCAGGCGCATCGGGTCGCCTTCCCAGCCGAAGCCGGGCTGGATGCCGATGAAGACATTGCCGAACTGCGCACCCAGCACATGGATGCTCGCGCCGTCCGATTGCGCACGGCCCGGCGAGGGCCCCCATTGCCGCTCGATCTCGGCCAGGTGGCGCTCCCGCCGCACATGGTCGTCGGCGCCGATCCGCGCGGCAACATTCGCGATCGCGCCGAACTGCGCGGCGTTGCCGTGCAGCACACGCTCGCGCAGCGCCTCCACGCTCGGCGGCACTTCGACCTCGTAGCCGGCCTCGGCCATGGCGCGGAGCGTGTTGTGCAGCGATTCGAACACGCCGAGATAGGCGGCGGTGCCGATGTTCCCGGCATTCGGCGGGAAGCTGAACAACACCATGGCCACCTTGCGTTCGCGCCGTTCCGCACGCCGCAGCGCGACCAGGCGCGCCACGCGCTCCGCCAGGCGGTCCGCCCGCTCCGGATGCACGCGCATGTCGCGCTGGCAGGAGACGCCGTCGCAGCCGGGGCAGGTCTTGCCCTGCGCATCGGCGCCGCAGCGCCCGCCATAGGTCATCGGCCAGATGCCGCCATCGAGCTCGGGGATGGCGACCATCATCGTCGCCTCCACCGGCAGCAGGCCGCGCGGATCGGCCTGCCACTGGCGCATCGTCTGGAATTCGAGCGGATGCGCGGCGATGTAGGGCACGTCGAGCCGCGCCAGCAGTTCCTCGGCCGCGTGGCTGTCGTTGTAGGCGGGGCCGCCGACCAGCGAGAAGCCGGTGAGGGAGACGACCGCATCCACCGCCGGCGCGCCGTCCTTCATGAAGAAGCGCTCGACGGCAGGGCGATTGTCGAGGCCGGAAGCGAAGGCGGGGACCACCCGCAGCCCGCGCGCTTCCAGCGCCGCGATCACCCCGTCGTAATGCGCCGCGTTCCCCGCCAGGACGTAGCTGCGCATGATCAGCAGGCCGACGGTGCCGCCAGCACCGGCGGGGTCGGGCAGCTGCTCGACCCGCTCCGCGACACGCGCGGCCATCGCCGGATGATAGAGGCCGACCTCCGGGTAGTGCTCCGGCGGCGCGACCTTCAGCGAGCCGGCCAGGGCACGGCGCGGTCCCGCGGCGTAGCGGTTCACCAGCAGGCGCACCATGTTGGCCAGGTTGGCACGGCTGCCGGCCAGCCAGTACTGCAGCGACAGGAAATAGGCCCGCACATCCTGCGCCGTGCCGGGAATGAAGCGCAGCAGGCGCGGCAATTCGCGCAGCATGCGCATCTGCCCCTGGCCGGAGGACCCGGCGCCCTTCTTCGACCCGCGCAGCTTCTTGAGCAGACCCATCACGCCGGTGGCCTCGGCGCCCATGTCGAACCGACCGAGCCGCGTCAGCTTCATCACCTCGCCGGCCGACAGCATGCACACCATCGCGTCGCAGGCGTTGCGGCGCGCGGCGAGCGCCGGCAGCACGGCCGCGATGTGCTCCTCGAGGAAGAGCATCGCCGCGACCACGATGTCGGCCTGGGCGATGTCCTCGTGGCAGGCGGCGAGCGCCGCGGGATCGCCGGCCCAGCGGTCGGCCGCGTGCACCACGAGCTGCAGCCCCGGCATCTCGCGCGCCAGATCGCCGCGCGCCTGCAGCATCGCGCCGGCGAGGTGGCTGTCCATCGTGACGATCGCCACGCGGACCACGGGCGCCTCAGCGGGCGTAATGGGCCTTGGCATCGTACAACGTCTCGAGGGTGATCACGCCGATGCCGCGCTCTGCGGCGAAGCGCTCGGTGTTCCGGCGGGCCTTGCCCCGCACGAAGAACGGGATCTTCTTCAGCTCCTGCTCTGCATCCGCGCCCCAGCTGATAGGGTCGCCCGCGACGGCGTGGGGAGTCACCGCCGCGGGCGCGGGCACGGACGGCGCGGCGGGCGCCCTCCCGTTGCCCAGCTCGTCCGGCGCCGGCGCGCCCGCACCGAGGTGCGAGGGCGCAGCGCCGTCATGGAATTCGAAGTCGTCGCGGAACATCGTCAGCAGATGCTCCTCGAGGCCCATCATCAGGGGATGCACCCAGGTGTCGAACAGCACGTTCGCACCCTCGATGCCCATCTGCGGCGAGTGCCGCGCCGGGAAGTCCTGCACATGGACCGGCGCCGAGATCACCGCGCAGGGGATGCCGAGCCGCTTGGCGACATGGCGCTCCATCTGCGTGCCGAGCACGAGCTCCGGCTGCGCCGCGGCGATCGCCGCCTCCACATCCAGGTAGTCGTCGGTGACCAGCGCCTCCAGGTTCAGGGCCTTCGCCGCCTCCCGCACTTCGCGGCCGAATTCGCGGCTGTAGGTGCCGAGGCCGACCACCTCGAAGGCGAGCTCCTTCGCGGCGACCTGCGCGGCGGCGATGGCGTGCGTGGCGTCGCCGAAGATGAAGACGCGCTTGCCGGTGAGGTAGGTGCTGTCCACCGAGCGCGAGTACCAGGGCATGCGCAGCGTTGCGTCGTCCGCAGGGGCCGGAAGACCCGCCAGCGCCGCAACCTCCGCGCAGAAGCGGCGTGTCGCGCCGACGCCGATCGGCGCCGTCGTCGTGCAAGGCTGGCCGAAGCTGCGCTTCAGCCAGGACGCCGCCTGGCCCGCGATCTCGGGATACAGCACCACGTTGAAGTCGGCCTCGCCGAGGCGCGCGAGGTCGGCCGGGCTGGCGCCGAGCGGCGCGACGACGCCGACCTCGACACCCATCGCCTCCAGCAGATTGCGGATTTCCGTGACGTCGTCGCGGTGACGGAAGCCGAGCGCCGTGGGCCCCAGGATGTTGGCGCGGCGGCCGGGCGGCCGCTTGGTGCCGGGGGGCGGCGCATGCGGACCGGCCAGGGCGCGGACGAGCTGGTAGAAGGTCTCGGAGGCGCCCCAGTTCTCCTTGCGCTGATAGGCCGGCAGTTCCAGCGGCACGACGGGAATGGGCAGGCCGAGCGTCTTCGCCAACCCGCCCGGATCGTCCTGGATCAGCTCCGCCGTGCAGGAGGCCCCGACCAGCATGGCCTGCGGCCGGAAGCGCTCATACGCCTCCCGCACCGCGGTCTTGAACAGCTCCGCCGTGTCGCCGCCGAGGTCGCGCGCCTGGAAGGTGGTGTAGGTGACCGGCGGACGCGCCGCGCGCCGCTCGATCATCGTGAACAGCAGGTCGGCATAGGTGTCGCCCTGCGGGGCATGCAGCACGTAGTGGACGTCGCGCATCGCGGTGGCGATGCGCATCGCGCCGACATGGGGCGGACCTTCGTAGGTCCAGACGGCGAGCTGCATGGCTACAGCTCCAGCCTGGCGCGCCGGTCCAGCGGCCGCGCGAAGAGGCCGGCAAGGTCGCCGGCCTGCTCGTAGCCCTGGATCGGCGTGAAGACGAGCTCGATGGACCACTTCGTGGCCATGCCCTCGGCTTCCAGCGGGTTGGCGAGGCCGAGGCCGCAGACCGTCAGGTCCGGCGCCTCGGCGCGGCAGCGGTCGAGCTGGCGCTCCACGTCCTGCCCCTCGGAGAGACGCGTGGCGGCCGGCAGCAGCGCAAGCTCCTCCGCCATGATGTCGCGATGCAGATACGGCGTGCCCACCTCGGTCGGCACCATGTCCAGTTCGCGCGCCAGGAACCGCGCCAGCGGGATCTCCAGCTGGCTGTCGGGGAAGAAGAAGATGCGCTTGCCCGCCAGCGCGTCGCGATGGCGCGTCAGCGCGGCGCGGCCGCGCGCCTCGCCGGGGGCCAGCGCCTCGGCCATGCGGGCCTGCGGGCAGCCCCACTCCGCCGCTGCCGCGCGCAGCCAGGCGCTCGTGCCTTCGACGCCGAGCGGGAACGGTGCGGCGATGCGCCTGGCGCCACGCGCCTCGAGCGCGCGCAGCGTATCGCCGAGGAAGGGCTGCGCCAGCAGGATCCGCGTGCCCGGCCCGATCGGCGGCAGTTCCGCGGCGCGGCGGCCTGGCAGGAAGCGCACCGGCCCGACACCGAGGGCGGCGAAGTGGCGGAGCATCTGGTCCTCCACCACCTCGGCCAGCGCGCCCACCACCAGCAGGGATCGCGCGGTGCCCGGCTCGGCCGGCATCTCCGGCACGAGGGAGGCGAGGCAGGCATCCTCGCCCTGGGTGAAGGTGGTCTCGATGCCGCTGCCGGAATAGCTGAGCACACGGACCTTCGGCAGGAACCGGCGCGACAGGCGCTGCGCGGCGCGCGAGAGATCGAGCTTGATCACCTCGGACGGGCAGGAGCCGACCAGGAAGAGCATGCGGATGTCGGGCCGCCGCTCGATCAGCCGGGCCACCACGCGGTCGAGTTCGTCGTTGCAGTCGGCGAGGCCCGCGAGGTCGCGCTCGTCGATGATGGCGGTGGCGAAGCGCGGCTCGGCGAAGATCATCACGCCGGCGGCGGATTGCAGGAGATGCGCGCAGGTGCGGCTGCCGACGACGAGGAAGAAGGCGTCCTGGATCTTGCGATGCAGCCAGACGATGCCGGTGAGGCCGCAGAAGACCTCGTGCTGGCCCCGCTCCCGCAGCACCGGGCGTCCCTGCTCGCGCAGCGGATGCTGCGACGCGCAGCCGGCGGCGGCAACGGGGTCAGACGCGGCGATGCTCATGTGGCATGCATTCCGTCGAGCGACAGCATGCGCGCTTCCTGCCGGCGTGCGGCACGCAGCTTCATCACGAACTGCGCGGCGTTGACGACGTAGGCGACATAGGCGGCCAGGGCGAGCAGCATCTGGCCCTGGCCGTCGCCGAACCCGGCGAACACGGCCAGCAGGTAGGCGGTGTGCAGCGCCAGCACGAGCATGCTGAACACGTCCTCCCAGAAGAAGGCAGGCGCGAACAGCCAGCGGCCGAACACCTCCTTCTCCCAGATGCAGCCGGTGATCATGATCGTGTAGAGCACCAGCGTCTTCACCACGACCGAGGCGGTCGCCGTGGCCAGGCCATCGCCGGTGGCGAGGTAGCGCAGAACGAGGCCGAGGCTGACGAGGAAGACGACGAACTGCAGCGGCGCCAGCACGCCCTGCACCAGGGTCCAGGGGGAGGCATCGCGGCGGCGGCGCTCCTCCGGCGTGTAGAGGGCCTGCCCGGACTGTCCGGTGCGCAGGCTGCGGCGCCCCGACGTGGCGCCCCAGGGCGCGCTGTCCAGGGCGTCGATCAGGCCGCGGAGGCGGGAAGTTGTAAGCATTGCTTGACAACCCTCGGTCAATGGCGGTCCGCTGTGGGTCGCGCGGGTCACGCCGCCGCCTTGGGCGGCAGACCGCGGAAGTTCCTTCTGAGAGGCCGCCCGATTTCGGCAGCGATGGCAGGGCACTTCCGCATGTTTCTCCCCACGTCGCGCTTCGTAGAGGAAGGCTAGAGACTGAGCGCCGCGGGTGTCAAGCTTCATTGACGTAAATCGGGATTGACATTCCGACCCATGGTCGTGACAGTCATCAGGGAGAGGGCAATGACCTCGAAACCCATGGCTGCTGGAGCGCCACTGGTGGAGATGAGCGAGAGCGGAGCTCACAGCGTGGCCGCGGTGCCGTCCGGCTTCTCACCGGCGGCACCCATCGTCGTGCAGCCCGCCCCCGGCGGCGCCCTGCGCGGCGCTTCCGGGAGCGCGGAACGGCGGCACGTGGCCTGGCTGGCCAAGGCCCTGGAGTCGGAAGTCATCCCGCGGCTGGTGCTGGCGCGGCATGTGGGTGCCGATGGCGCGGAGCGGGACGACGGCCCCGGCCCCTCGAGCGAAGACATCGAGGAGCTCGCGCGCATCGCCATTACCGGCGAACTCGCCGCCGCCACGGCCTTCGTCGCCCGCATGCGCGCGCGCGACCTGTCGCTGCCCCGCATCTATCTCGAGCTTCTGGCGCCGACCGCCCGCCGGCTGGGCGACATGTGGCTGGAGGATCGCTGCGACTTCACCGGCGTGACGGTCGGCCTGTGTTGCCTGCAGCAATTGGTGCTCGAGCACAGCCACTCCTTCGAGCCGCGCCCCGGCCGGTATGGCAGCGTGCGGCGGATCCTGCTCGCCGCGGTGCCGGGCGAGCAGCACAGCCTCGGCCTGCTCATCGTGGGCGAGTTCTTCCGCCGCCAGGGCTGGGAAGTGGTCAGCGGCACCGGCGCATCGACGCGGGAACTGGTCGCGACGACGCGCAAGCAATGGTTCAGCATGGTCGGGTTCTCCCTCACCTGCGAGAGCAGGGTGGAGGCGCTGGCGACGCTGATCCGCGACATCCGGCGCGCGACGCGCAATCCCAATCTCGGCGTCATGGTCGGCGGGCTTCCCTTCTCCGAGCGGCCTGAGCTCGCGGCGCTGGTGGGCGCCGACGCCACGGCGACGGACGGGCAGCAGGCGGTGCTGAAGGCGGAGACGCTGCTGGCGCTGCTGACCCAGGACAGTTGAGACGACACGTAACGGATTCGACTCGGCTTCTTTTTCTTGTTCTGCGTGACGACCAGGAGGACGGGTTGCAGAGGGGTCCCCCGGCATGAAGGACGGGATGCGGTGTGAAGGCATTCAAAGCCCCCAAGACGTCGGTCGGACACCTCGATGCCGAGGCGGTGTCGGGGCTGGTCGTCGCCTCTGCGGACGTTGCTCTCGTGCTGGATGAGGCGGGTGCGATCCGCGATGTCGGCTTCGGCAGCGACGAGCTGGCGAGCGACCTCGGCAATGGCGGGGCTTGGCTCGGGCGCGCCTGGATCGACACGGTCAGCCGCGACAGCCGCGGCAAGGTCGAGGCAATGCTCGACCCGGCCACGTCGCCGGACGCGCCGCGCTGGCGCCATGTGAACCACGTGCTCGCCGAAGGCGCGACGGTGCCGATCCTCTGCTCGGTCGCCCCGCGCGGCCGCGCGGGGCGGCGCGTGGTGTTCGGGCGGGACCTGCGCCCGCTGTCGCAGCTGCAGCAGCGCCTGGTGGAAGTGCAGCAGTCCCTGGAGCGCGATTACTCGCGGCTGCGCCAGGCCGAGACCCGCTACCGGCTGCTGTTCCAGATGTCGGTGGACCCGCTGCTCGTGCTCGATTCCGAGTCGCTGCGCGTGCTGGAGGCCAACCCGGCGGCGCAGCGCCTGTTCGCGCGCGCCGCCCGGCGGCTGCCCGGCCGGCCGCTGCCCGATCTCTTCGCCGCCGGCGATCGCGCGGCGTTGCAGGCGCTGCTCTCCACGCTGCGCAGCGCCGGCCGCGCCGACGATCTGCGCGCCCAGCTTTCGGAGGACGGGCCGGAGGTCACGGTTTCCGCCGCCACCTTCCGCCAGGAAGGCAGCATCCTCTTTCTCGTCCGCCTCGAAAGCGCGCCGGGGACGGTGGCGGGCGGCAACGAGCCCGGGCTCGGCGCGAAGCTCCTGAAGGTGATCGACGGCGTGCCCGACGCCTTCGTGGTGACCGACCAGGACGCGCTCATCATCAGCGCGAACGCGGCCTTCCTCGACATGGTGCAGGTCACCGCGGAGGACCAGGCGCGCGGCGTTTCGCTGGAACGCTGGCTCGGCCGGCAGGGCGTGGAGCTCGAAGTGCTGCTCGCCACGCTGCGCAGCCGCGGCTCCGTCCGCCTTTTCGGCACGACGCTGCGCGGCGAGCTCGGCGCGGTGACGGAGGCCGAGGTCTCCGCCGTCGCGGTCCTGCATGGCGGCGAGCCCTGCTATGGCTTCCTCGTACGCGACATAGGGCCGCGCACGAAGCCGACGCGGCGCATCGGGAACGGCGCCACGCGCTCGGTCGAGCAGCTGACGGAGCTGATCGGCCGCGTGCCGCTCAAGGACCTGGTGCGGGAAGCGACGGACGCGATCGAGCGCCTGTGCATCGAGGCCGCGCTCGACCTGACCGGCGACAACCGGGCCTCGGCGGCGGAGATGCTCGGGCTCAGCCGGCAGAGCCTCTATGTGAAGCTGCGGCGCTACGGCCTCGGCGATCTCGGCGCCGACGACGCGGTGGAGGGCTGAGCCGCCATGTCGGGCCAGGCAGGAACCGCAGCACGCGCAACGCCCCGCACGCGACCCTCGCCGGCCGTGGTCCTGGAGCTGCTGAAGCCGGTCACCTGGTTCCCGCCGATGTTCGCCTTCGCCTGCGGCGTGGTCGCATCCGGCGCCTCCCTTGCGGAACGCTGGCCCTTCGCGCTGCTCGGCGTGATCCTGGCCGGGCCGCTGGTCTGCGGCATGAGCCAGGCGGTGAACGACTGGTTCGACCGGCATGTGGACGCTGTGAACGAGCCGCATCGCCCGATCCCCTCGGGCCGCATGCCGGGCCGCTGGGGGCTCTATGTCGCGATCGGCTGGACCGGCGTCTCCCTGGCGGTGGGCGCGCTGCTCGGGCCGTGGGGGTTCGCGGCGACGGTGCTGGCCTGCAGCCTCGCCTGGATCTACAGCGCGCCGCCGCTCCGGCTGAAGCGCAGCGGCATCTGGGGTCCGCTGGCCTGCGGGCTGAGCTACGAATCGCTGCCCTGGATCACCGGCGCGGCGGTGCTCTCCGGCATGGCGCCCGATCCGCGCGTGGTAGCCGTCGCGGTGCTCTACGGCCTTGCGGCGCACGGCATCATGACCATCAACGACTTCAAGTCCATCGAGGGCGACCGGCGATTCGGGCTGCGCTCGCTGCCGGTCATGCTCGGGCCGCGGCGTGCAGCGCTGGCGGCCTGCTGGATCATGGCGGTGCCGCAGATGGTGGTGATCGCGCTGCTGCTGGCCTGGGGCCATCCGGTCGCGGCCGGGATCGTCGCCGTCGTGCTGGCGCTGCAGGGCCTCTCGATGCGCAAGTGGCTGACCGACCCGCGGGGCCTGGCGCCCTGGTACAACGGCGCCGGCGTGACGCTGTTCGTCACCGGCATGATGACCTGCTCGGTGGCGCTGGCGCCATGACGACGCAAGCGCCCCTCGGCTGGCTCGGCATCCTGCGCCTCGGGCTGGTGCAGACCTCGCTCGGCGCCGTGGTGGTGCTGACCACGGCGGCACTGAACCGCGTCATGGTGGTGGAGCACGCGCTGCCGGCGATGCTGCCGGGCGCGCTGGTCGCGCTGCACTATGCCGTGCAGATGATGCGGCCGCGCCTCGGCCATGGCTCGGACCAGGGCGGGCGGCGCACGCCCTGGATCGTCGGCGGCATGGCGGTGCTCGGTCTTGGCGGCGTGCTGGCGGCGGCGGCGACGGCCTGGATGGGCACGGCGCTGGTCCCCGGCATCCTGCTCGCGGTGCTGGGCTTCCTGCTGGTCGGGCTCGGCGTCGGTGCGGCGGGAACGTCCCTGCTGGTGCTGCTGGCGTCGCGCGTGGCGCCGGCGCGCAAGCCGGCGGCGGCGTCGATCGTGTGGATCATGATGATCGCGGGCTTCGTGGTGACGACGGCGACCACCGGCCGCCTGCTCGATCCCTATACGCCGGAGCGGCTGATCACGGTGACGGCGGCGGTCTCCGTCATCGCCTTCCTGGTCAGCATCCTCGCCGTGGCGGGGATCGAGGGGTGCGGCCAGGTCGCGCGCGCGGAGCGCGCGGCGCCCACCGCCTTCCGCACGGCGCTCGCGGAAGTCTGGTCGGAGCCGGCGGCACGGCACTTCACCGTCTTCGTCTTCGTCTCGATGCTGGCCTACAGCGCGCAGGACCTGATCCTGGAGCCCTTCGCCGGCGCCGTCTTCGGCATGACGCTCGGCGAGTCCACGCGGCTGTCCTCGGTGCAGCATGGCGGCGTGCTGGCCGGCATGATCGCCATCGCGATCCTCGGCAGCCTGGCGAAGGGCGGGATCCGCATGCTGCGCGGCTGGATCCTGGGCGGCTGCCTGGTGGCCTGCGCCGTGCTGCTCGCCCTCGCCTTTGCCGGCGTGGGCGGCGGCGACTTCCCGCTGCGGCTCGCCTTCTTCGCGCTCGGCGTGGCGAACGGGTTGTTCGCCGCCGCCGCAATCGCCGCGATGATGCAGCTCGTCGCGCAGGGGCGGCGCGGGCGCGAGGGCGTGCGCATGGGCATGTTCGGCGCGGCCCAGGCGATCGCCTTCGGCCTCGGCGGCTTCCTCGGCACGGTGGTGCTGGATCTCGGGCGGCTCGCCACGGGCAGCATCGCCGGCGGATTCAGCGTGGTGTTCCTCTCGGACGCCGCGCTGTTCCTCGCAGCCGCGCTGATGGCGCTGCGCATCGGCCAGGACGTGGCCGTGCGCCGTGACGATTTCGGCCGGGCCGCGGCGGCCTCACCCTAGGAGCAGACGAAGGATGCAGGACGAGACCTTCGATGTCGTGGTGGTGGGAGGCGGACCTTCCGGCGCGACGGCGGCGCATGACCTGGCGCGCAAAGGCCGCAGCGTGCTGCTGCTGGACAAGGCGGGGCGCATCAAGCCCTGCGGCGGCGCGATCCCGCCGCGGCTGATCCGCGACTTCGACATCCCGGCGCATCTGCTGGTGGCGCGCATCACCTCGGCGCGGATGGTCTCGCCGGCCGAGAAGGAAGTGGACATGCCGATCGACACCGGCGGCTTCGTCGGCATGGTGGACCGGGAGGATTTCGACGAGTTTCTCCGCGTCCGCGCCGCAGAGGCGGGCGCGGCGCGCGCCACCGGCAGCTTCGAGACCCTTGCGCGCGATCCGGATGGCGTCGCGGTGGTGGAGTATCGGCCCAAGGGCGCCCCCGACTCCGCGCCGCTCGCGCGCGTGCGCGCCCGACTCGTCATCGGCGCCGATGGCGCGCGCAGCCAGGTCGGCAAGCAGGCCGTGCCGGGCGCGGACAAGGTGAAGTGCGTCTTCGCCTATCACGAGATCGTCGAGGCGCCGCAGCAGGGCGAGGTCTCGAAATACGATGCCGACCGCTGCGACGTGTACTACCAGGGCAAGCTCTCGCCCGACTTCTACGCCTGGATCTTCCCGCATGGGGAGAAGGTGAGCATCGGCACCGGCTCGATGCACAAAGGCTTCTCGCTGCGCGGCTCGGTCGCGGAGCTGCGGCGCGCGACCGGCTTCGACAAGCTGAGGACAATCCGCCACGAGGGCGCGCCGATCCCGCTGAAGCCGCTGAAGAAGTGGGACAACGGGCGGGACGTGCTGCTGGCCGGCGATGCCGCCGGCGTGGTCGCGCCGGCTTCCGGCGAGGGCATCTACTACGCGATGCTCGGCGGGCGTCTCGCCGCGGAAGCCGCCGAGGCATTCTGCGCCTCCGGCAATCCCGCGGCGCTCGGCCTGGCGCGCAAGCGCTTCATGAAGCAGCACGGCCGCGTCTTCTGGATCCTCGGGATCATGCAGTATTTCTGGTACTCTTCGGACAGGCGCCGCGAGAAGTTCGTCAAGATCTGCGAGGACAAGGACGTCCAGCGCCTGACCTGGCAGAGCTACATGAACAAGGAACTCGTGCGCCGCGATCCGCTGGCGCATGTGCGGATCTTCTTCAAGGACCTTGCCCACCTGTTCGGCTTCGCCCGTGCATGAGCCGCGTGTGGACCGCTGGAGTGACTGACTGATGCGACTCTCCTCCCTCGATGCCGCCCTCGATGTCCGCTCGGCCGGCGGCGGTTCGCCGCATCGCCGCGGCACGACGCGCGCCCTGCCGTTGCGCGTCGGCACGCGCGGCTCGCCGCTGGCGCTGTGGCAGACGCGACACTTCCTCGGCCTGATCCAGCGCGTCTGCCCGTTGCTGCGCGAGGTCAACGCCTTCGAGGAGCATGTGATCGCGACCTCCGGCGACAAGATCCAGGACAAGCGGCTCGCCGACATCGGCGGCAAGGGGCTGTTCGCGAAGGAGATCCACGAGGCGCTGGCCGATGGCCGCATCGACTTCGCCGTGCACAGCCTGAAGGATCTGGAGACCGAATTGCCGCCCGGCATCGTGCTGGCCTGCACGCTACGGCGCGAGGATCCCCGCGATGCCATCGTGCTCGGCCCCGAATGCCACGCGCCGCATGCCGAGGATCCCTTCGCCTGCCTGCCGCGCGGCGCGCTGGTCGGCACGGCCTCCGTCCG
This sequence comes from Falsiroseomonas sp. RANM36, assembly GCF_056682175.1. Taxonomy (NCBI): domain Bacteria; kingdom Pseudomonadati; phylum Pseudomonadota; class Alphaproteobacteria; order Acetobacterales; family Roseomonadaceae; genus Falsiroseomonas; species Falsiroseomonas sp. RANM36. Next base: position 1,577,340 of record NZ_JBWXTD010000003.1, on the reverse strand, counting down.
GCGCCAGAGCCAGCTGCTGCATGCGCGGCCCGACCTGCAGGTGGAGATGATCCGCGGCAATGTCGGCTCGCGCCTCGCCAAGGTGCGCGGCGAGGGCGGGCCGCAGGCCTCGCTGCTCGCCTTCGCCGGGCTGCGGCGCCTGGAGATGGCGCATGAAGCCGGCAGCGTGCTCGATCCCGAGGTGATGGTCCCCGCCGCGTGCCAGGGCATCGTCGGCGTGACGGTGCGCGCCGACGACGTGGAGCTGCGCGAGCTGCTCTCGATCATCGAGGATGCCGAGGCCGCGGTGGCGAGCCGTGCGGAGCGCGCGTTGCTGTCGGAACTCGACGGCTCCTGCCGCACGCCGATCGGCGGGCATGCGCGGCTGCAGGCCGACGGCAGCGTGGAGCTGACCGGCCTCGTCGCGCGCGCCGACGGCTCCTTCCTGCTGAAGCGGCGGTTGAACGGCGCCGCGGCCGATGCCGCGCGGCTGGGTCGCGAACTGGGCGACAGCCTGCGCGCGGACTCGCCCGCCGACATCTTCGGGTAGCCCGGCTTCAGCCTTCCTCGCCGAGCCCGAGTTCCCGCATCCGCTTCCACAGCGTGGTGCGGGAGATGCCAAGCAGCTGGGCCGCGGCTCCGCGGCTGCCGCCGGAACGGCGCAGCGCATCGCGGATCGCCGCGCGCGCGGCATCGCCCAGCGCGGTGTCCAGGGTCCCGGGTGCTGCGGCGGGGGGCGGCTCCAGCGCCGCTTCGGGAAACAGGTCGGCCGCCGTGACCTCCTCGCCCTCGGCCAGCGCGACCGCCCGCTCGATCCGGTTGCGCAGCTCGCGGATGTTGCCGGGCCAGTCATGCTCGGCCAGCGCCGCAAGCGCCCCCAGCGCCAGCCGCCGCGGGCCGAGGCCGAAGCGCGACACCGCCTCGGCCAGCAGGCGCTCCGCCAGCACGGGCAGATCCTCGGGCCGGCGCCGCAGCGGCGGCACCGCCACCCCGATCACGTTGAGCCGGAAGAACAGGTCCTCGCGGAAGGCGCCGGCCCGCACGCGTTCCGCCAGGTCGGCATGGGTGGCGCAGACGATCCGCGCCGCGAAGGGCCGCTCCGCCGCGCCGCCCACCGGCAGGAAGCTGCGCTCCTGCACAAGGCGCAGCAGCTTCGCCTGCAGGTCGGCCGCGAGTTCCGCCACCTCGTCCAGCAACAGCGTGCCACCGCCCGCGCGCTCCGCCAGCCCGACATTGCGCGCGACCGCGCCGGTGAAGGCGCCGCGCTCATGGCCGAACAGCGTGCTCTCCGCCAGTTCCGCCGGGATCGCGGCGCAGTTCACCGCGACGAAGGGTTCTGCCGCACGCGGCGAGGCGGCGTGCAGGAAGCGCGCCGCCACCTCCTTGCCCACGCCCGTCTCGCCGGTCAGCACGACCGGCACATCGACCCGCGCCGCCTTGCGCAGCGTGGCTTCCACCGCGCGCATGGCGGGCGAGACGCCGAGCGGCGGCGCCTCCCCCTCGCGTTGCGGGTCGGCCTCCAGCGCCGCACGCAGCGCGACCATCAGCCGGTCCACATCCACGGGCTTGGTCAGGTAGTCGCGCGCGCCGGCGCGGACCAGGCGCACCGCCTGCGCCACCTCGCCGAAGGCGGTCATGAAGAAGGCCGGCAGGGCGCCGTATTCCGCGAGAAGGCGCCGATACACCTCCTCGCCCGACATGTCCGGCAGGCGGATGTCGCTGAGCACCGCGTCGGGCGCCAGCGCCGCCGCCTCCCGCAGCGCCGCCGCCCCGGTTTCGGCCAGGCGCGGACGGTAGCCTTCCAGCCGCAGGCGCTGCATCAACGCGGGGCCGAGCACCGGGTCGTCCTCGACCACCAGCACCACCTTCGGCGCGCTCATGCCGCGGCACCCGCATGGGCCAGGGGGATCGCCAGCCGGATCAGCGTGCCGCCGCCCGGCCGCTCCGCCACCGAGGCTCGCGCATCGAGATTGCCGAGCAGCCCGACCACCACGCCAAGGCCGAGCCGGCGCGAGCCCGGCGGTGCTTCGCCCTGCCCGGCCAACCGCGCGGCCTCCGCCGCGCCGAGTCCCGGGCCGGCATCGGCGATCTCGCAGGCCAGCGCATCCGCTTCGAGCCATGCGCGGAACCCGACCGCACCGCCACGCGGCGTCGCCTCGCAGGCGTTCAGCAGCAGGTTGAGCAGAACCTGCCGCACGCCGCCGGCGCCCACGGCGATCTCGCCCTCCGGCAGGTCCAGTGTGAAATCCAGGCCGACGCCGCCGCGCGCCGCCGCGGGGCGCACCAGCTGCGCCAGGTCATCGAGATCCGCGCGGGTCAGGCGCCTGTCGTCCTCAGACCGGTAGAGGTTCAGCGTCGTCGTCACGATGCGGTCCAGCGTGCCGATGCCGCGGTCGAGGAAGCCCAGCGCCTCCTCCCGCACCGTCGCGTCCTCGCCGAAGCGACGCAGGGTGGAGACGGCGGTGGAGAGCCCGCCGAGCGGGTTGCGCACCTCATGCGCGATCGTGGCGGCAAGCCTGCCGAGCGCCGCCGCCTGCTCCCGGTCCGCCAGCTCGTTGGCCAGCCGCTCGCGCTCGCGCACGCCGTCCACCATGCGGTTGTAGGCCCGCAGCACGGCGGCGCTGCGCGCATCGGCGCCGGCCACCACGGCATCGGAGAGGGGCAGCGGCGCGCGGCGCGCGCCTTCAGACAGCGCTGCGACCAGCGCGCGCAGGGGGCGCCCCACGCGGCCCAGCACCAGCCAGGTCAACGCAGCGAAGATCCCGGCCAGCGCCAGGTCCACCAGCACGACGGTCCAGGAAAGGCGGCTGCGTGATTCGAGCAGCGGCCCGATGTCGAGCGCGGCGACGATGCGGCCCGCGCCGTTCACGCTGCGCGCGGCCCAGGCGGTGCCTGCCTCCTCGTCCATGCGCCAGCCATTCTCCGGCAGGCCGGCCGCGACCTCCTCCGGCAGGGCGTTATCGCCGTGGCGGGCGAGCAGCGTGCCGTCGGGGCCGAAGGCAAAGAGGCCCCGTTCCGTCACGCCGCGCTGCTCGGCGAAGGCGCGGGCGAAGCGTTGCGCGACATAGGCGCCGTCGCCCGCCTCCAGCCCGGCGCGCACGCTGGCGGCGATGCCGTCAAGATAGACCTTGCCCAGCTGCTCCAGCTGCCTGTCGGCCTGCCGGTTCGTGACCAGCAGCGCGACCTGGGTGGTGCCCACCGCCACAGCGAACACCAGCGCGCCCGCCGCCGCGGGCAGGCGCAGCGCGGGCGGCAGCACGGCAGGCCGGCGCGGGGCGCCTTCGGCAAGGGGTCGGTCGGCAGTCATCGCCGGCTCATATGGGGTCGCGAATCCCCGCGCCCCTACCGGCCGCTCCGCCTCACGGCAAGAGGATGAGGGGCACCGTGTCGGCCGTGGTCTCGAAGGCGCAGTTGCGGATGCTGTCGAAGAAGCCGCCATGCCGGTTCGACAGCCGCGACATCACCGCCGCGTCGTAGCGGGACAGCAGCCGGCGCAGCTCCTCCTGCTCGAAGTCGAGGTCGAGCGAGGCGAGCACGGTCACCTTGCGACCATGCGCGCGCAGCAGCTCCGCCTGGGCGGACACCATCTCGGCGACGCCTGGCCGATCCTCGCCGACCGGCAGGATGGCGACCGGCGCGCCCTGCCAGAGGCCGGTGCGCAGCAGACCCGCCGCCAGCGCGCCGCAGGCGGGTGAGCTGCCGACCAGCAGCAGCACCGCGCGGACATCCGCCGGCCGCCGCGCGACGCGCAGCACCGGCGCGCCGCGCGCCCGCGCCAGGGACGCCGCGATCTCCATGCCCGGCTCCGCTTCCGCGCCATGTGGGCCGGCGCCGGCGGGCAGCACCACCAGGTCCTGCCCGGCCAGCAAGCGGGCCAGGGCGCTGGCCTCCGTCTCCTCATGGCGGGCGACGATGTCGAGATCCGACGATCCGGCCGCGAGGGACTGGAACTCGTCCAACGCGGCGGCGCAGTTCTGCCGGATGCGGGCGCGGCTGCTGGACGCGAGCCAGCTCGACCAGAAGGCGCCGCCGACCGGCAGCGGGCCGCGCCAGGCCCGCGGCTCCAGCCCCGCGCCGGAGAGGCCGGTGAGCTGCGCGCCGGTGCCGCGCGCCATGTCGAGCGCGGCCTCGGTGGCCTCGCGCTGGGCGGCGCCGCCGACGAGGCAGCAGAGGATGCGGCGGATCGCCGCGGGATCGGCGGCGGGTGCGCCGCGGCGGGCCGGATCGGCCGGCCGCCGGAACTCCGGGATCGCGGTCATGGCGTTGTCCTTCGGCAGGAGGTCGCGCGGGATTGAGCGCCGCCGCGCGGTGCGGGCGGGGTCGATGTCGAAGACGCCGCGGTCGAGCACGCCCGCGAGCGCATCGGCGACCGAGGCGGCGCCGAGCGGCGCGCCGGCGACATAGGCGGCGCGGCCCAGCGCGTGGGAGGCGATGGGCGCGGTCAGCACGAGGAAGGCGACGGCGGCGATCGCGGTGAGGATCGCGGCCGGCGTGCCGAGCGCGAGGCCGGCGCCGAGCAGCAGCAGCCCCGCCCCGCCCACGCCCGCCTTCGCCGCCGCGTGCATGCGGCTGAAGGGATCCGGCAACCGCGCGATGCCGAGCGCGGCCAGCGCCACGATGGAGGCGCCAGCGATCAGCAGGATGGCGGCCAGCATGTCGAGCACGGCGCTCATTCGGCCGGCTCCGTCGCGGGCTTCACGCTGGCGCGCTCGAGCAGCCGCGCGAAGGCGACCGCGGCGAGGAAGCCGACCAGCGCAATGCCGAGCGCGATGTCGAGGAAGGCGGCATGGCCGGCGAGCAGCGCCGTCAGCGCGGCGAGACAGACGCCGAGCAGGCCGAGCATGTCGGTGGCGATGGCGCGATCGGCCGAGGACGGGCCGGCGACCAGCCGCCATGCCACCGGCACGAGGCCGAGCGCGACGATCAGCGCGGCGGCCTTCGCCGCCCAGACGACGAGTTCGCTCATGGCAGCACCTCCCTTGCGCGCGCCTCCAGGGTGGACTTCATCCCCTCGATCGCCGCCTCATGGTCCGGCGCATGCAGCACATGGACGTAGAGCGTGCGGCCATCGGCCGAGACGTCGAGGCTGGTGGTGCCGGGCGTCAACGTGACCATGTCGGCGAAGAGCACGGTGCCCGCGGGCGAGCGCACATCGAGCGGCACGGCGAGGATCGCCGGGCGCAGCTGCCCGGTCGGGCCGAGCACGGCGCGGATCGTCGCCCAGGTGGACTTGGCGAGCTCCGCGACGAAGGTGGCCGCCACGCGCAGCCAGGCGAAGGCGCGCCTCATCGCACGGCCTCCGCAAGCTGCACCGGCGGCGCGCCGAGCACCGCGGCGATGTAGGCCTCGCGGTCCAGCAGCGCCTCGGCCGCGGCGAGGGAGAAGGCGGCGAAGGGCTCGGTCCAGAGGCCGATGGTCAGCGTGACCGCGCAGAGCGCGACGATGGGCGCGAAGGTGGCGAAGCGTTGCATGCGGCCCCACTCGCCCGGCGCCGGCTGATGCGCCGCGGCCTCGGCCGGCGCCGCCTTCCAGAAGGCCTCGTTCCAGATCTTCACCATGGAGTAGAGCGTCAGCAGCCCGACCGCGAGCGCGACGGAGGCAAGCAGCCAGGCCTCCGCCTCGAAGCCCGAGCGGATGACGACGAGCTTGCCCCAGAAGCCGGAGAGCGGCGGGATGCCGGCGAGCGAGAGCGCGGGGATCAGGAACATCAGGCCGAGCAGCGGGCGCGTGGCCCAGAGCCCGCCGAGCTTCGCCAGCGCGAAGGAGCCGCCGACCTTCTGCATCGCGCCGGCGACCAGGAACAGGTTCGCCTTCACCACGATGTGGTGGACGATGTAGAGCACCGCGCCGGCGAGCGCGAGCGGCGTCATCAGCGCGACGCCGACCAGCATGTAGCCGATCTGGCTGATGATGTGGAAACTCAGGATGCGCCGCACGTCGTAATGCGCCGCGGCGCCGAGCACGCCGACCACCATGGTCAGCATCGCGACCGCGCCGATGATCGGGCCGAACAGCGCCTGGTCATGCGCGAAGACCAGCGTGAAGACGCGGATGATCGCGTAGACGCCGACCTTGGTCAGCAGCGCGGCGAAGATCGCCGCCACCGGCATGGAAGCCGTGTGGTAGGCGGCGGGCAGCCAGTTGAACAGCGGGAAGACCGCGGCCTTCGCGCCGAAGGAGATCAGCAGCAGCACCGCCGCCGCCGCCAGCGCGCCCTGGTTCTCAACCTGCGGCGCGACGCGCGCGAGGTCGGCGAGGTTCAGCGTGCCCGTAAGGCCGTAGACCAGCCCGACCGCGAGCAGGAAGAAGGTGGTGCCGACCAGGTTCAGCATCACGTAGCGCAGGCCGCCATCCAGCTGCTCGCGCGTGCGGTCCAGCACGAGCAGGCCGAAGGAGGCGATCAGCATCACCTCGAACCAGACATAGAGGTTGAACAGGTCGCCGGTGGAGAAGGCGCCCGCGACGCCCATGACCAGTGCATGGAACAGCGGCTGGAAGCCGGCGCGGTCGCGCTCCGTCGCGCCCGGGCCCATCGCATAGACCGCAACCGCGAGCGCCATCAGCCCGGTGATCACGAGCATGGCGGCGGAGAGCGGATCCACGACCAGCGTGATGCCGAAGGGCGCCGGCCAGTTGCCCATCTGCCCCACCACCATGCCGCCCGTCACCACCTCCGCCAGCAGGGCGAGGGTGGAGAGGAACAGCAGCGCGGCGGCGGCCACGCCGATACGGCGCTGCGCCTCGGGCCGCTGCCACAGCAGCGCGGTGATCGCGCAGGCGGCGAGCGGGATCAGGATGGGGGCGACGAGAAGAAGCTGCCGCATCACACCACCTCCCGCAGCGCGGCGGGGGCCGGCACCGGGCGCGGACGGGCGGGCGGCGGCGGCGGCGCAGGCTCGGCCTGCGGCGTCGAGGCCGACAGCGGCGGCTCGGCCTCCTGCATGTCCTCGGACAGCACGCTGCCGAATTCGGCATGGGCGCGGCGCAGCAGCACCAGCGCGAAGGAGGCGAGGCCGAAGCCGATGACGATGGCGGTCAGCACCAGCGCCTGCGGCAGCGGGTTCGCCGCCCCGGCCTCCAGCGCCTGCGCGCCCGGCGCGACCAGCGGGGGCGCCATCGTGCCGATGCGGCCGGCGGCGAAGATCGTCAGGTTCGCGGCGGTGCCGAGCAGCACGAAGCCGAGCAGCCCGCGCGGCAGGTCGCGCGCCATCAGCAGATAGGCGGCCGCGGCGACGAGCACGCCGATGGCGAGGGGAAGGGCGATCTCCATCGGATCAGTCCTCGTCCACCAGGGCGAAGACCATCGCCGTGATCGTGCCGATCACGGTGAGATAGACGCCGACATCGAAGAGCAGCGCCGTGCCGAGCGGCAGCTTGAAGCCGACGTCCGGGAACCACCAGCGATGCGTCAGGTAGCCCGCAGCGGGATCGATCCAGGCGAGCAGGCCGCTGCCCGCTGCAAGCAGCAGGCCGATGCCGCACCAGCCGGCAGGCGGCACGCGCATCACGCGCAGCGCCGCCTCCCGCCCGCGGGAGATGACGAAGAACACCAGGCCCGCGGAGGCGACGAGGCCGCCGACGAATCCGCCGCCAGGTTCGTTGTGGCCGCGGATCAGCAGGTAGACCGACACCGCCGCCGGCAGCCACAGCAGCAGCGGCGCGGAGACGCGGAGGATCAGGGAGGCGTCCATCTCTCAGCTCCCCACCCGGGCGCCGCGGCCGGAGGCCCGCAGCAGCGCGATCACCGAGAAGGCGGCGATGGCGAGCACCGCGATCTCGCCCAGCGTGTCGAGTGCGCGGAAATCCACCAGGATCACGTTCACCACGTTGCGGCCATGGCCGCCGGGCACGCTCTCCGCGCCGAACCACGCGCCGAGGCGCGGATCGAAGGGCGCGGCGAGCACCGCGAGCAGCACGAGTGCGACCGAGAGGCCGAGCGCGCCCGCCACCGCCGCATCGGTGGTGCGCTGGCGCGCGGTGCGGATGTCGCGCGCGCGCAGCGGCAGGCGGATCAGCACCGTCGCCAGGATGACGATCAGCAACACCTCCACGGTGAACTGCGTCAGCGCCACGTCCGGCGCGCCGAAGGTGAGGAACACCAGCGCCGTGCCGAAACCGACCAGGCCGGTCGCCATCACCGCCGCCAGCGTGCCGCGCGCGACCGCGGCCGCGATGGCGCCGAGCGCGATCGGCAGGAAGGCGAGCGCGCGGAAATCGAGCGGCGCGGCCTCCGGCAGGTCCAGGCCGCCACGCGCCACCAGCACGGCCAGCGGACCGAGGGCGGCGACGAGCAGCAGCACCTGCATGTAGCCGCGCAGGCTGCCATGCTGGACGAGACGCGTCGTGCCCTCGGCCGTCGCCACCAGGCCGGCCAGGGCGCGGTCATAGAGGCGCGCGGTGTCGAAGCGGTCGAAGGCGGCGGCGCGGCGCAGGCGCGGCATCAGGCGCTCCCAGCCGAGCAGCAGCAGCAGGCCGAGCGCGATGGTGGCCACGCTGAGCGCCAGCACGGGCGTGAAGCCGTGCCAGAGCTTGAGTGGCACCGCGGCCGGCGCGCCGAGCATCGCCGCGACCGCGCCATCCACCAGCCAGGCGCCGACAAGGGAGGGTGCTGCGCCGGCCAGCAGGCCGAGCCCGGCCAGCAGGATCGGGCCGGCCAGCATGGATTTCGGCGGATCATGCGGCGCCTGGGGCGTCGGGCGCAGCGGGCCGAAGAAGAGCCTCCAGGAGAGCAGGCCGGCGATGGCCACCATCGCGGCGTTCACCAGGAAGCCGATGCTGGCGAAGAGCCCCGCGGCGCCGCCGGTGGCGAGCTTCGCCTCGTAGATGATCTCCTTGGCGACGAAGCCCACGAAGGGCGGCAGGCCGGCCATGGACAGCGCGGCGAGCACGGCGGCCAGTGCCGTCAGCGGCATGGCGCGGCGCAGCCCGCCGAGTGCAGCGGCATCGCGCGTGCCGGTCTCGTGGTCCACGATGCCGGCGACCAGGAACAGCGCCGCCTTGTAGAGCGCATGCACCAACAGGAAGGTGACCGCCGCGGTCGCCGAGAGCGCCGGCGCCAGGCCGATCAGCATGGTGAGCGAGCCGAGCGCGGTGACGGTGGTCCAGGCCAGCACGCGCTTCAGGTCGCTCTCGCGCAGCGCGTAGATCGCGCCGACGGCGGTGGTGAGCAGGCCGGCGGTGGTCAGCAGCTCCTGCCACAGCGCCTCGTGCTGATAGACCGGATTGAGCCGCGCCATCAGGTAGATGCCGAGCTTCACCATGGTGGCGGAATGCAGATAGGCGCTGACCGGCGTGGGCGCGGCCATGGCGTTCGGCAGCCAGAACTGGAAGGGGAACTGCGCCGACTTGGTGAAGCAGCCGAGGATGACCAGCAGCATCGCCGGGATGGCGGCGGGATGCGCCAGCACCGCCTCGCGCGCCGCGATGATGCCGGAGAGGCTGGTGGTGCCGGCGGCGATCGCGACCAGGATCAGGCCCGCGAGCAGCGCCAGGCCGCCGCCGCCGGTGACCATCAGCGCCTGCAGCGCGGCCTTCCGCGCGCCGGGCTTCTCGTGATCGTAGGCGACGAGGAAGAAGGAGGCGAGGCTCGTCAACTCCCAGAAGACGAAGAGCGTCACGACATCGTCCGCCGTCACGGCGCCGAGCATCGCGACCATGAAGATCAGCAGCAGCGTGACCAGGCGCGGCAGGCGGGGGTCGCCCTTCAGGTAACGGCTGGCATAGAGCAGCACGAGTGCGCCGATGCCGGTGATGAGCAGCACGAAGACGAGCGAAAGGCCATCGAGCCGCAGCCCGCCCACGACGCCGAGGGACGGCACGGACCAGAAGCCGAACCGCAGGTCGGTGGCCTCCGTCACGCCCGGCGCGGCGAGCAGGTAGAGCAGGAAGGCGAGCGCGGCGACGGCGGCGCCGGCCTGCGCCACGCCGCGCTTCATCGTGGTGGCCGCAACGGCGCCTGCCAGGCCGAGGCCGAGCGGAAAGCCGAGCGCAAGGGACGGGGCGATGCTCATCGCCACACCATGTTTCAAGAGACGTGCCAGGCCGCGCGGCGTGCCGGACGACGTGAAATCAACGGTTTGGCAATCCGGACCGATCCAAGCGCGTTCAGCGGCGCGAACGCGCGAACGCCCCGATGTTCGCGTTCGCGAACATCCGGAGCGACAGGCTAGGGCGTGCCGCCGATCCGATCCTGCGGCTGCGGCGCGACCGGCAGGGCAGCCGGCTCCTCGTCCTTCAGCGCCACGCCGGTCTGGCCGAGCCGGCGGGCGGCATCGAGCAGCCACAGCAGCTTGCGCGCGGCGGCCTCGGGCGGCAGGCCCTCGGGGCGGATGTTGCTGATGCAGTTCCGCTCCGCATCGGTGCGGCCGCGGCGCGGCGCCCAGGTGAGGTAGCAGCCGAGGCTGTCCGTGGCGGAGAGGCCTGGCCGCTCGCCGATCAGCACGGCGACCGCGGCGGCCTGCAGCGCCTCGCCGATTGCGTCGCCAAGCGCCACGCGCGCCTGGGTCGCGATCACCACGGGCGCCACCGGCCAGCCCGCCGCGCGAAGGCCCGGCAGCAGCGCGGCGAGCAGCGGCGGCGCATGCGCCTGCACCCCGGTGGCGCAGAGCCCGTCGGCCAGCACGATCGCGACGCTGCCGGGCATCGCGGCTTCGGACAGCCCCGCCGCCTCGCCATCCGCCAGGCGCCGCCCGAGATCGGGACGCAGCAGGTAGCTGCGGCGATCGGGTGCCGCGCTCGCCACGCGGCGCACGGGAACGCCCAAGGCGCCGACCGCGCCTTCGAGCGCCGGCGCGTCGAGGGCGGACCACACGGCATCGCGCGCCCGTGCATGCGCTTCCTGGAAATCGAGATGCGCCGCGGTCGGCAGCGCATTCCCGGCGCGGCCGAGCGCGACGCGCGCCGGGGTGAAGCGGCGCAGGTCGCGCCACAGCACGGGCGTGCTCATCGCAGCAACTCCGTCATCGGCGCCGGCAGCGCCTCCGGCGTGCGGTCCGCGATGCCCATGCGTTCCAGCCAGGCGGCGAATTCCGGCGCAGGGCGCTTTCCCAGCGCCGCGCGCGCATAAAGCCCGTCATGGAAGGAGGTGGACTGGTAGGCGAGCATCACGTCATCCGCGCCCGCCACGCCCATGACGTATGTCACACCGGCGACGCCGAGCAGCGTGAGCAGCGCGTCCATGTCGTCCTGGTCGGCCTCGGCGTGGTTGGTGTAGCAAACATCGACGCCCATCGGCAGGCCGAGCAGCTTGCCGCAAAAGTGGTCCTCGAGGCCCGCGCGGGTGATCTGCTTGCCGTCGAACAGGTATTCCGGGCCGATGAAGCCGACCACGCTGTTCACCAGCAGAGGCGAGAAGGCGCGGGCCACCGCATAGGCCCGCGCCTCGATCGTCTGCTGGTCGCAGCCGTGATGCGCCTCCGCGGAGAGTGCGCTGCCCTGGCCGGTCTCGAAATACATCAGGTCGTCGCCGAGCGTGCCGCGCTTCAAGGCCAGCGCGGCCTCCCGCGCCTCCCTCAGAAGTGCCAGCGAGACGCCAAAACTCTCGTTGGTCTTCTGCGTGCCGCCGATGGATTGGAACACCAGATCCACCGGCGCGCCGCGCTCGATCGCGAGCAGCGTGGTGGTGACATGCGCCAGCACGCAGGTCTGCGTGGGAATGTCGAAGCGGGCGCGCACGCCGTCCAGCATCGCCAGCAGGCGACAGATGTTGTCCACGTTGTCGGTCGCCGGGTTCACGCCGATCACCGCATCGCCGGCGCCGAGCAGAAGCCCGTCCAGGATCTGCGCGGCGACGCCCTTCGGATCGTCCACCGGGTCGTTGGGCTGCAACCGGATCGAGAGCGTGCCGGGCAGGCCGATGGTGTTGCGGAAGCGGGTGGTCACGCGGCACTTCGCGGCGATGGTGACCAGGTCCTGCAGCCGGCAGATCTTGCTGACGGCCGCGACCATTTCGGGCGTCAGGCCCGGCGCGAGGGCCGTCAGCGCGGCGCTGTCCGCCTCGGCCAGCAGCCAGTCGCGGAAGCCGCCGACGGTCAGGTGCGCCACCGGCGCGAAGGCGGCGGCGTCATGGCCGTCCTGGATCAGCCGCGTGACTTCGTCGGCCTCGTAGGGGACGACGGCCTCCGAAAGAAAATGACGCAGCGGCAGCTCGGCCAGGGCGCGCTGCGCCGCGCCGCGCTCCGCCGCGCTCTCCGCAGCCACGCCGGCCAGCACGTCGCCGGAGCGCAAGGGCGTGGCCCGCGCCAGCAGGGAGCGGAGGTCGGGGAAGACGTGGCGGGTGCCGCCCACCGTGTGCGCGAAGCCCATGCCGCCACAGATGCCACCGGCCGCCCCGTCTTGCCAGCCCGCACGGCACCGCCCAAGGATGCGCCCGCTTCGGGAGGACCGGGATGGACCGCGACGCGCTGGAAATGCGCCCCGATGCGGCGGCCGATTGGCCGGACCGCATCTTCGATGTTTTCAAGGCCCACGGCATCACGCAGGTGGCGCTGGTGCCGGATGCCGGCCATGCAAGGCTGATCCGCCGCTGCCTCGCCGACCCGGCCATGACCGTCGTGACCCTCACCACCGAGGAGGAGGGGGTGGCGATGCTGGTCGGGTCCTGGCTCGGGGGCGCGAAGGGCGTGCTGCTGATGCAGTCTTCCGGCGTCGGCAACTGCATCAACATGCTCTCGCTGCCGGTGCTGCACCGCGCGCCGCTGCCGATGATCGTGACGATGCGCGGCGACTTCGGGGAGTTCAACCCGGCGCAGATCCCGATGGGCAACGCCGTGCAGCCGACGCTGGAAGCGATGGGCACGCTGGTGCGCCGCGCGGACGTGCCGCAGGACGTGCCGGCGGTGGTGGATGCGGTGATCCGCCTGGCCTTCAACACCTACCGCCCGACCGCGGCGCTGCTCGGGCAGCGGCTGATCGGCGCAAAAACCTTCGGCAAGGATTGAGGGCGATGCTCGACCGACGCGACGTGGTGCGGGCGCTGCTCAAGGATCGCGGCGACCTGCTGGTGGTGGCGGGGCTCGGCGCCTCGGCCTGGGACATCACGGAAGCGGGCGATTGCCCGCAGAATTTTCCGTTGTGGGGCGGCATGGGCGGGGCGGCGGTGCTCGGCCTCGGGCTGGCGCTGGCGCAGCCGCAGCGTCGCGTGCTGGTGATCACCGGCGATGGCGAGATGCTGATGGGCCTCGGCGCACTCTGCACCATCGCGGTGAAGAAGCCGGCCAATCTTTCGGTCGTGGTGCTCGACAACGAGCATTACAGCGAGACCGGCGGGCAGGAGACGGCGACGCGCCACGGCGTGGACCTGGCCGCCATCGCGCGCGGCGCCGGCATCGCGGATTCGCGCGTTGTGCATGGCGCGCAGGAGCTCGCGCCGCTGCGCCAGGCTATCCATGCGACGACAGCGCCACTGTTTGCCAACGTCAAGGTCGCGCCAGGCAATCACCCGCTGGTGCTGCCGCCACGCGAGGGCGCCTATCTCACCGCGCGCTTCCGCGAGGCCGTGCTCGGGCCTGCCGCGCATCACCAGCTCTGAAGGCCGCCGCATGCCGCATGTGATCTGCTCGCACCCGATCCACCCGGATGCGGAGGCAGTGATCCGCGCCACGCCCGGCTTCACGCTGGAGACGCTGACGGACCGCAGCCTTGCCGGTCTGGCGGCACGCCTGCCGGCCGCCGACGCGCTGATCCTGCGCACCATCCGCGTGGACGAGGATTTTCTTTCGCACTGTGCGCGCCTGCAAATCCTGGCGCGTCACGGCGTCGGCTACGACATCATCGACGTGCCCGCGCTCACGCGCCGAAAGATCCCGCTGACGATCACGCCGGAGGCGAATGCGGTCAGCGTGGCGGAGCACGCGCTGATGCTCATGCTCGCCAGCATGCGCAAGCTGCGCGGCTATGATGCGAATGTGCGCGGCTTCGTCTGGGGCGGGCAGGCCGCCCTGCCGAGCTTCGAGCTCGCCGGGAAGACCGTTCTGGTCTTCGGCTTCGGCCGCATCGGCACGCGCGTCGCGCGGCTCTGCCAGGCCTTCGGCATGCGCGTGCTGGTGCGCGATCCCTACATGCCGAAGGGCACGATCCGCGGCGCGGGCTACGAGCCGGTGGAGGACCTCGTCGTGGCGGCAGCCGAGGCCGACATCGTCACGTTGCACTGCCCTTCGAACGCGGAAACCCGCGGCATGGTGGATGCGGGCTTCCTGCGCGGCATGAAGCGCGGCGCGGTGCTGGTGAACACCGCGCGCGGCACGCTGGTGGAGGAAGCTGCGCTCGCCGCGGCGCTGACCGAGGGCCATCTCTCCGCCGCCGGCCTCGACGTGTTCGAGGAGGAGCCGGTGGAGACGCCGATCGCGCTGCTCTCCGCGCCCAACCTGATCCTGACGCCGCATGTCGCGGCCAGCACGCAGGAAGGGCTGCGGCGCATGGCGCTGGAAAGCGCCGCGGCGGTGCTGGGCTACTTCACCGGGACGCTCGATCCCGACGTGGTGGTCAACAAGGAGATGCTGGGCCGGAACGCCTAGTTCCCGGTCCAGTTCGGCGCGCGCTTCTCCAGGAAGGCCGTCACGCCTTCCCGAAAATCCTGGCTGCCGAAGCACAGGGTGACGAGGTCGTCGCCATGGATCGCGCCGGCGGCCTGGCGCAGGCGCTTCAGCGCGAACTTCGTGGCCGTCAGCGTTCGCGGCGCCAAACCCGCGATGTGATTGGCGAGTTCCATCGCGCGCGCTTCCAGCGCCTCCGGCGTCTCCAGCAGCTCGGAGACGAGGCCGGCCTTCAGCGCCTCGTCCGCCTCGACCAGGCGCGCCGTGAAGACCAGCTCCTTCACGCGCGCCGGTCCGATCAGCGCGGCGAAGCGGGAATAATTCGCCATCGAGAGACAGTTGCCGAGGGTGCGCGCAATGGGCAGCCCGAAGCGCGCATTGGCCGCGGCGATGCGCAGGTCGCAGACGCCGGCGATACCGAGCCCGCCGCCGGTGCAGGCGCCGGCGATGGCCGCGATCACCGGCTTCGGGCAATCCTCGATGGCCGACAGCACGCGGTCGATCCGCGCCTCGTAGTCCAGCGCATCCTGGCCGGTGCGGAACTCCTTGAACTGGCTGATGTCGGTGCCGGCCGCGAAGGCCTTGCCGCCGGCGCCGGTGATGACCCAGGCGCGGATGGCCGGGTTCTCCGCCACCGCCTTCGCCTGCTCGAACAGGCCTTCGTACATGGCGAAGGTCATGGCGTTGCGCGCCTGGGGGCGGTTCAGCGTGGTCCAGGCCACGGGGCCGCGCGTTTCGTGCAGGATGTCGCTCATCGGTGTCTCCTCGGCGACCTCTTGTGCGGCCGGCGGGGCCGGGGCGACAAGGGGGGCGGAAAGCCAGGACAGGACCGCATGCGCATCGTCAGCGTGAAGCAGGGGGTCGCCCCGATCAGCAGCGCCATCGCCAACGCCTATATCGACTTCTCGAAGATGACGGCGTCCATCGTCGCCGTGACGGTGGAGGGGGATGGCAGGCGCGCCACCGGCTACGGCTTCAACTCCAACGGCCGCTACGCGCAGCCCGGCCTGCTGGCGGAACGCTTCGTGCCACGCCTGACCGAGGCGACGGAAGCGCAGGTCACCGACCCGCAGGGAAGGCTCGACCCCGCCGGCGCCTGGGCCGCGATGATGAAGAACGAGAAGCCGGGCGGTCATGGGGAGCGCAGCGTGGCCGTCGGCGTGCTGGACATGGCGCTGTGGGACGCGGCGGCGAAGCTGGAGGGCGTGCCGCTCTGGCGCCTGCTGGCGGATCGCCACAATGGCGGCCAGGCCGACGAGGCGGCGTGGGTCTATGCGGCCGGCGGCTACTACTATCCCGGCAAGGGCGTGGACCAGCTGGTCGAGGAGATGAGGCGCTACCTCGGCATGGGCTATTCCACCGTGAAGATGAAGATCGGCGGCGCGCCCGGCACCGGCCTGAAGGAAGCGCTGGCCGAGGATCTTTCCCGCATCGAGGCCGTGCTGAAGCTGTTGGGCGGCGACGGCCAGAAACTCTGCGTGGACGTGAATGGCCGCTTCGGCCTGCATGCCGCGCTCACCTACGCCGCGGCGCTGCGCCCCTTCAACCTGCGCTGGTACGAGGAGCCGCTGGACCCGCTGGACTACAGCACCCATGCGACGCTCGCCGAGCACTATGGGCCGCCGATCGCGACGGGCGAGAACCTGTTCTCCATGCTGGATGCGCGCAACCTGATCCGGCATGGCGGTCTGCGGCCGGATCGCGACATCCTGCAATTCGACCCAGCGCTGTCCTACGGCCTGGTCGAGTATCTGCGCACGCTGCAGATGCTGGTGGAGCATGGCTGGTCGCCACGGCGCTGCGTACCGCATGGCGGGCACCAGTTCGCGCTGAACATCGCCGTCGGCCTCGGCCTCGGCGGCAACGAAAGCTATCCGGAGGTTTTTGCGCCGTTCGGCGGCTTCGCGGACGACGTTCCGGTGCGGGACAGCCGCGTGAAGATGCCGGACATCCCGGGCATCGGCTTCGAGGCGAAGAACGCGCTCTTCGCCGTGCTCAGGACCCTGGATTGACGGCCGGCACGGGCAGGCTCTGCCCGGCCAGCCACGGCGCGACGTTGTCGTCGGCGCGCGACGGCAGCGGCGCCTGGGGCGCGGCGAGGAAGGCGATCAGGTCGTCCACCACCGTGGCGCGCTCGCGGCCGGCCAGCAGCAGGTGGTATCCGCCCGCATAGACGCCGAGACGGATCGGCGCGCCAGGCGGAAGGCGCGACAGCGCCGCGCGGCTCGCGAAGTTCGGCACCACCGTGTCCTGCGCGCCGATCAGCATCAGCGTCGGCACGTGCTGCCCACTTGCGGTGCGGCAGCACAGCGGCAAGGCGGCCACCGCTTCGTCCATCAGGTCCACGAGGCCCACTGCGGAATCCACCCGCGTGTTGCGGATCACCAGCGGATCGCGGCCGAGGCGGCGAAGGGCCACGGGATTGTCGCTCGCCACCACGCCGCTGACACCGCCCTGGAAAGGCACAGCCGGAATGGTTCGCGAAACCAGCCACAACCCGCCGCGCATGAAGGGGTTCATCGCCAGCCGCGACCACATCGCCGGCGTCAGCAGCACATAGCCGTCCACCGGCGGCGGCGGCGTGCCGGCGGCCGCGAGGATCGCAACCGAGGCGCCCATGCTCTCGCCGAGCAGATACAGCGGCAGGCCCGGATGGCGCCGGCGGAGCAGCCGCGCGGCATTCGCCGCATCCGCGGCCAGCGTCTCGGCGCCCGCCCAGTAGCCGCGGTTCGGCGCCCGGCCGAAGCCGCGCTGGTCATAGGCATAGACCAGCAGGCCGGCGCCGGTCAGCGCCGCGATGCTGTCGGTCAGGAAGTTGCCGGAATGGTCGTTGAAGCCATGCAGCGCCAGCAAGACCGCGCGCGGCGGGCCTTCCGGCGCGAAGCGGCGCAGCGGCAGGGCGGCGCCGTCCGGGGCGATGATGGCGTCTTCCCGCAGGCCGGGCGCGGTGGTGGCGGGGCCCGCCGGCAGCACCACCGGCGAGCACCCGGCCGCCAGCAGCAGGGCCAGCAGCAGCGTCGCGCCTTGGCGGAGGGCCGGGCGCAGGCTAGGCACTCTCCACGGGATTGCGAGGCGAGCCATGAGACGAGAGATACAGCCCGCGCGGGAAGGTCAAGACGGAACCGTCGAGATCGGCACCGGCGCATTGATCGCCCGCGTGAAGCCGCTGGGGGCGGAGCTGTGCAGCCTGCGCGATGCCGCCGGCCAGGAATTCCTCTGGCAGGCCGGCGAGGCATGGCCGCGCCACGCGCCAATCCTGTTCCCGATCGTCGGCCGGCTGCATGACGACGTGCTGCGACTGGGCGAGCAGCGCCATCACATCGGCCAGCATGGTTTCGCGCGCGATCTGCCTTTCGAGCTTGTGGAGCGCGACCCGGCCGCCTGCCGCTTCCTGCTGCGCGACAACCCGGTCACGCACGCCGCCTATCCCTTTCCCTTCCAACTGGAGGTTTCCTACGCGGCGCATGAGGCGAGTCTCGCCATCGGCTACACCGTGATCAATCCGGGCGAGGCGCTGCTGCCCTTCTGCGTCGGCGCGCATCCGGCATTCTGCTGGCCGCTGCCGGGCGCCGGACCGAAGGCGGCGCATCGGCTGGAATTCGAGCAGGAGGAGAGCGGGCCGGTGCATCGCCCCGGCAGCCTCGGCCTTCTCGATCCCATGCCGCAGCCTTTTCCGGCGCAGGGCCGCACGCTGCCGCTGGAGGATGCGCTGTTCGCGGACGGCGCGCTCGTGCTGCTGGCGCCGGCCAGCCGGCATGTGCGCTTCACGGCACCCGGCGCACCGGGCCTGGAGGTGGCGTGGCAGGGTTTTGCGCAGCTCGGCATCTGGATGAAGCCGGGCGCCGAGTTCCTGTGCATCGAGCCCTGGGCGGGGCATGCGGACTTCGCCGGGCAGCCGACCGACTTCCGCCGCAAGCCCGCGATCCAGGTGCTGGAGCCCGGCGAAAGCCGCAGCTTCCATCACCGGATCAGCCTGCTCGGCTGACCATCGCGCGTAGCGCCGCAACCGCCACCTTGCCGAGCGCCGTGCGCGGCAACGCGTCCACGATGATGACCGCGCGCGGATGCTTGAAGCGCGCGATGCGCCCTTCGAAATGCGCCAGCACGCGCGCAGCGTCGAAGTCTTCTGTCGCCGGCACGACGACGGCGACCGGCACCTCGCCCCATTTCGGGTCAGGTCGGCCGACCACGGCGCATTCCGCCACGCCGGGCGCCGTGGCCAGCACGCGCTCGACCTCGGCGGGATAGATGTTCTCGCCGCCGGAGATGATCACATGCTTCAGGCGATCGGTGAACCACCAGCCGCCTTGCTCGTCGATGCGCCCGATGTCGCCAGTGGGGAACCAGCCGTCGCGCAGCGCGTCGTCGCGCTTCCAATAGCCGCGCAGCAAAGCGGGACCGCGGACCTCGATCTCACCGTTCGGCGCCAGGCGGCATTCGGCATGCATGGCGGGGCGGCCGATGGAGCCGGGCGCGGCGAGCGCCTCGGCGCGCGTCTGCAGGATGGCGATGGGGCAGGTTTCCGTCGCGCCATACACCTGCTGCACCGGCACACCCTTCGCGTGAAACGCCTCGATCAGCGGAACCGGCACATCGGAGGATCCGGCGCCGACCGCGCGCAGCGAGGAGAGATCCGCGGACGCCCAGCGCGCATGCGCCACCAGCGCCTGCATCACCGCGGGCACCACAAGCGAGAGCGTCGGCCGCCGCTGCTCGACCGCATCGAAGAAGGCGCCTGGATCGAAGCGCGGATGGAGGATCACCTCCGCGCCCGCATAGAGCGCAGGCGTAGTCTGGATATTGAGGCCGCCGACATGGAACAGCGGCAGCACGGTCAGCACGCGGTCCGCGGAGGTGAGGTCGAATCCATGCAGCGCGTTCAGCGCATTGAACAGCAGCGCGCGCTGGTCCAGCAGCGCGCCCTTCGGGCGGCCCGTGGTGCCGGAGGTGTAGACGAGCAGCAGCGGGTCCTCCTCGTCGCCGACAGGGATCGCCGGCTCACGGCTGCCGAGCGCGGTCGCATCCGCCACCGCGCAGCCATCTGGCGCCGATGCCTGCGCGGCGCGCAGCATCTCCGGCGTGGCGCAGAGCAGGCGCGTGCCGGAATCAGCCAGGATGAACTGCCATTCCGGCGCGGCAAGCCGCCAGTTCAACGGCACCTGGATCGCGCCGAGTCGCGCGCAGGCGAACAGCAGCACGAGCTGCGACGGGTGATTGTGGCCTAGGAAGCCGACGCGGTCGCCATGCCCGACGCCCCGCGCGGACAGGGCGGCCGCCGCGTCCTCCACCATGCGTGCGAAGCTGAGCCAGGTGATGGCCTGGCCTTCGAAGCGCAGCGCGACGCGATCCGGCGCGTGGTCCGCGTGGCGTTCGGGCCAGCGCCAGAGCATCAGTCCGTCTCGCCCTTCTCGTACAGCGCCTCCCGCCCGATCCGGTCGAGGCAGAGCTCCGCGGTCCAGGGCAGCATCAACGCGCCGCAGCGGCTGTCGCGGTAGATGCGCTCCAGCGGCAGCGACTTCAGCATGGACTGGCCGCCGCATGTGCGGATGGCGAGCGTCGCGATGGCGTTGGCGTTCTCCATGACCGTGTGCTGCGCGGCCAGCGCGCGCAGCATCTGCTCCTTCGTCGGGTCGGGACCGGCTTCGGTGATCGCCTGGAACCACAGCGCCTTGGTGGCTTCCAGCATCACGCGCATCTGCGCCACCGCGATCTGCTTGGTGGGATACATGCGCCGCTTCACCGGCGGCGTGCCCGGCTGCTCCCCGCGCAGATAGCGCACGCAGAAATCATAGGCCGCCTGCGCCAGGCCCATATAGGTCGGCGACAGCGTCAGGAACATGTGCGGCCAGCGCGAGGCCGCCTGGAAATAGAGGCCGGGCGGCATCAGCGCCGCGTCCTCCGGCACGAAGACGTCTTGGAACAGCAGGTTGCGCGAGACGGTGCCGCGCATGCCGAGCGGATCCCACTCGCCCTCCACCGTCACGCCCGGCGCCGTCGCCGGCACGCCGAGATACAGCGTGTCGCGGCGCGAGAGTTTCTCGTCGCCGTGCTGCTCGGTGCAGAGGATGCCGTAGTAGTCGGCATGGCCCGCCAGGCTGGCAAAGATCTTCTTGCCGTTGACCAGGAAGCCGCCATCCACGCGGCGTGCGGTGGTGCCGAAGGCGGCGGCACCGGCCGCCGGCCCCCCCCCCCCCCCCCACCGCCGCGGCGAGGTAAGGGCCCCCCCCCCCGGGGGG
>NZ_JBWXTD010000003.1:1544860-1556494 GCF_056682175.1 Falsiroseomonas sp. RANM36 | reverse complement strand
CACCTTCGTGCCGGAGAACGGCAAGCTGCTGATCCACACCAACGGCGTCTATGGCGACCGGCTGGTGGAGGTGGCGCGGAAGATCCGCACGCCGCATGCCAGCTTCCGCACCGCCCCCCACCCCCCCCCCCCCCCCCCCCCAAAAGCGGGCGCCCCGGGGGGCCCCCCCCCCCCCCCCCCGCGCCGCCCTCCGAAAAGGGCTGCGAATAGATCGCGCCCTCGCGCAGGATGCGGTCGTAGTGGATGCGGCGGCGGCGGCGATGCTCCGCGCGCGTTTCCGCGTCCATCTCGAGGTCCTCGGTCAGCGCGCCGGTCCAGAGCGTGCTGCACACATGCATGTTCCAGGTCAGCGCCGTCGCGCCGCAATAGCGGCCGAGCTCCGCCGCCGTCAGGCAATAGGCGCGGAAGCCGGCGCCGAGCCCGCCCTCCTCCGACGGCACGCAGATGCCCAAAAGCCCTTGGCGATGCATGTCGCGGTAGTTGTCGGTGGGGAAGGACGCCTCCCGGTCCCAGCGCGCGGCGCGCGGCGCCAGCACGCGCGCGCCGAAGTCCCGCGCCTTCGCGGTCAGCGCTGCTTCCTGCGGCGTCAGGCGGAAGGCGGCGGGGTCGAAGATCGGCGCGTCCATGCGAATCAGTCCGCCAGGAAGGGCAGCAGCGCCGCGCGGAATTCGGCCGGACGCTCGAGATGCACCATGTGGCCGGCCCCCGGGATCACCACCAGGCGCGATCCGGGGATGGTCTCCGCCATGCGCTGCATGGTCTTGAGCGGCGCTGCCTGGTCGCGCTCGCCGGCGATCAGCAGCGTCGGCACGGCGATGTTCGGCAGATCGGCGCGGCGGTCGAAGGTGGTCAGGCAGCGCACCGTGTCGCGATAGACCTCCGCCGGCACGGCGGCGGTCGCGGCGATGGCGCGCGGCAGCGCCTCGGGATCCGCGCCGGGCTCGAACATGCCGGCGAGCATCTCGGGCGCCGCCTCCGCCATCGTCCGCCCGCCTTCCAGCGGGCCGAGCCGCGCCTTCAGGAAGGCTTCCGCGAAGGCCGGATCGCGCCCGCCAAAGGCCGGCGTCGTCGCGTAGAGAACCATCTTCGACACGCGGTGCGGGAAGCGCGCGCAAAATTCCTGGGCGAGCATGCCGCCCATGGAATGCCCGACCAGTACCGCCTCGAACACGCGGTTCACGTCGAGCGACTCCAACAGCGCATCGGCCAGCGCCGGGAAGGTCATGTCCGGCAGCGCCGGCGTGCCACAGAAGCCCGGCATCGGCCAATGCATGGCTTCCGGCAGCAGGTCGCCCCAGGAAGGCCCGCCGATCCCATGCAGCAGAACGACCGTCACAGCACTTCTCCCTCGCGAACCACGTCCTCGCCATCCAGCGCGATGGTGCAGCCGAAGACGGGGATGTCGAAATGGCCTTCCGTGTAGCGCCCGGCGAACTCGTTGGCGCCGGTGGAGAACAGGAAGTTCCCTGCCGCCGCGCGCAGCTCCGTGCCGTTCACGTCGCGCTTGTCGTGGAACAGCAGCGCCTCCCGCCGCGCGCGCGGATTGAGGCCCCAGCCGACATGGCTGACGGCATAGGCGTTGCGGTCGCCCCAGGCGGCGAGATGCGCGCGCATCAGCCGCGCATCCGCGCCCTCCCCTTCCACGGAAACGATGTGATCGTCGCGCAGGATCAGGCGCACGGGGCTTTCGACGTAGCGCTTGAAGGTGAGGTTCGCGTCGCCCGGCGACAGCACCAAGGTGCCGTTCACCGTGCCGGCGCGCGGGAAGGCAACGACCACGCCGCCCGGCCAATGCGCGACGGTGCCGGGCCGGTCCGTCCAGCCCCAGACGCCGGCGCTCGGCGCGCCCTCCAGCACCACGTCGAGGTCGCTGCCCGCCGCGCTGGTCACGCGCATGCGCTTCGCCGCCCGCAGCTTCGCCAGCGCGGCCTTGACCATCGGCTGGTCCTCCGCACGCGGGACCAGGCGTTCCAGCACCTCGGGATGCTCGTCGCTGATCATCAGAACCCGACTGCCGGCGGCGAGAATTTCCTGAAGCTCCGGCGCGTGCAGCAGCCCTTCGCGCGTCAGGTCGAGGATCAGCGGCGAGGCCTTCAGCGCCGCCAGCGCGCCGGGATGCCCCTGCAGGGCGCGCGACGCGCCGGTGGAGCGCATCGGCATCGCGGCAACCGGCGGCGTCGGCACCACCACCCGAAAGGGCCGGCAGCCGAGCCGCCGCGCCGCAACCTCCGCCAGATCCTGGTTCAGCGCGCGGGACTGGCTTTCGGCCAGCACGCAGACCGGCTCGCCGGGCGCGGCCCTGCACAGGCGCAGCACGGATTCGAAGGCGTCCAGCCACTGCGGCTCGATCCGGTCGTCGCGCAATCCGGCCCTCCTTCCCCCTCGGGGCCAGCATAGCGCGGGCCGGGCCCTTCCGGCACCGCCCCGGGCGCACCATCTGGCGAGCCATGCCGCCTATCTCAACGCTCAGCCGCATCGTCCTGGTCCTGATGGTCGTCGCCGCCGTCGTGCAGATCGGCGTGCTCGTCTTGCGCTGACCGCCCGCGGGGGCGAGTCTGCCGCAGTCGAAGGAGCAGGGCGCATGAAGGTTGCAGTGATCGGCCTGGGGGCCATGGGCATGGGCGCGGCGAAGTCCTGCCTGCGCGCGGGGCTCGCCACCACCGGCTGCGACCTGCGGGACTCCGCGCGCGCCGACTTCGTCGCCGCCGGCGGTGCCGCCTGCGCCAGCCCCGCGGAGATCCCGGACGGCACCGAGGTCGTGCTGTTGCTGGTGGTCAACGCCGCGCAGACCGACGCGGCACTGTTCGGCGAGGCCGGCTGCGCGGGGCGCATGGCGCCCGGCGGCGTCGTGATCTCCTCGGCCACCATGTCGCCCGACGATGCGCGGCGCCTCGCCGCGGCGGTGGAAGAACGCGGCCTGCTGTATCTGGATGCGCCCGTCTCCGGCGGCGCCGCCAAGGCGGCGAGCGGCGAGATGACCGTGATGGCCTCCGGCAGCCCCGCGGCCTTCGATCGCGCGCAACCCGTGCTCGACGCGGTCGCGTCCAAGGTCTGGCGCCTGGGCGATGCGCCGGGCATCGGCGCCACGGTGAAGGTGGTGCACCAGCTTCTCGCCGGCGTGCATATCGCCGTGGCAGCCGAGGCGATGGCGCTCGGCATCCGCGCCGGCGCCGATCCGCGCCAGCTCTACGACGTGGTGACCAGCGCCGCCGGCAATTCCTGGATGTTCGAGAACCGCATGGCCCGCGTGCTGGAAGGCGACGACGCGCCGCGCAGCGCGGTGGACATCTTCGTCAAGGATCTCGGCCTGGTGGCGGAGATGGCGCGCGGCCTGAACCATCCGGTGCCGCTGGCCAGCCAGGCGCAGCAGCTCTTCACCGCGGCCAGCGCCATGGGCCATGGCCGCGCCGATGATGGCTTCGTGATCCGCGTCTGGCAGGCGCTGACCGGCATTCCGCTGCCGGGTGAGAAGCCAAAAGGCTGAGCTTCGGTCAGGCCTCGGGCGGCGGCACCGCGCCCGGGCGCGGATCCACCGGCACCATCCGGTCCAGGCCGGACCGGCCCTCGAACAACGCCGCGGCGCGCAGCGCCACCTCCTCGCGATGCGGCGGCGCGGCGATCTGCAGTCCGATAGGTCGCCCGTACTGGTCGAAGCCGCAGGGCACCGCCACCGCCGGGCAGCCGGCCATGGTGATCGCGGCGTTGAGCATGGAGCCGGCCATGTAGTGCTCCAGCTCCACGCCCGCGATGCTGGGCGGATTGCGCAGCATCACGTCGAAGGCCGGCGTCGGCGCGCCGGGCGTGATCAGCACGTCATACTGCGAGAACAACGCCGCCATCCGCCGGTAGAAGGCCGCGCGCTCGCGGTCGGCCCAGGCAAGCCGGCTGGGCGTGGCCGAGAGGCCGAGCTCGGTGTTCCAGATGATGTCGGGCTTGAGGCGGTCGCGCATCGCCTGCAGTTGCAACTCGCGATCCACCACGAAGGCCTGGCTGCGCAGCACGAGGAAGGCCTCGACCAGCTCGCCGAGATCGGGCGCCGCTTCCTCGACGATGCAGCCCAGCTCCTCGAAGCGGCGCACGGCGCGCGCGCAGATCTCGCGCGTCTCGCGGTCCACCGCCAGCTTGCCGTTGAAATCGGGCGTATAGGCGATGCGCCGGGGACGATGGCGCTCGGCCTCCGCCACGGCCTGGGCATAGGGCGTGGCCGGGGCGTCGCAGGTCAGCGGATCGAGCGGGCACCAGCCGGCCATGGTGTCGAGGAACAGCGCGACATCGGCCACGGATCGCGCCATCGGCCCCTGCACCGTCAGCGGCGAGAACAGGTTGTTCGGCGTGCCGCGCGTCACGCGGCCCGGCGTGGGCCGCAACCCGACCACGGAGCAATAGGTGCCGGGCCGCCGCAGGCTGCCAGCATGGTCGGTGCCCTGGGCAAGCCAAGCCTCCCCGGTGGCGACCGAGACGGCGCCGCCGCCGGTGCTGCCGGCGCAGGTGAGCGACGTGTTCCAGGGATTGCGCGTGCGGCCGAACACCTCGTTGAAGGTCGAGCCGCC
This sequence comes from Falsiroseomonas sp. RANM36, assembly GCF_056682175.1. Lineage (NCBI taxonomy): Bacteria > Pseudomonadati > Pseudomonadota > Alphaproteobacteria > Acetobacterales > Roseomonadaceae > Falsiroseomonas > Falsiroseomonas sp. RANM36. The sequence goes on along the minus strand of NZ_JBWXTD010000003.1, from coordinate 1,551,944 downwards.
GGCGCCGAATTCCGGCGTGTTGGACTTGCCGATGACGATCCCGCCGCGCGCCTCGATCCGCTTGACCACCGGATGCGATTCCGACGGGACGTGGTCTGCGAAGATCGGCGAGCCATAGGTGGTGCGCACGCCGGCCACGTCCGTCAGGTCCTTGATCGTCACGGGCAGGCCGCCGAGCCAGCCTGGCGCGCCTTCCAACTCACGCCCCTCGCCCCGCATCAGGCGCGCCGCATGTGCCCGCGCGCGATCGAGGCAGAGCGTCGGCAACGCGTTCACCGCCGGCTCCACCGCCGCGATGCGCGCCGCCGCCGCCTCGATCAGGTCGAGCGGCGAGACCTCCCGCCGGTGCAGCAGCGCCACGGCCTCGGTGGCGGTCAGACGGATCAGGTCGGACGGCATCATGGCATCGCCTGCTCGCCGGATCGGCGCCCCGCCGGTGCGCGCTGCAGGACCTGCACCAGGTCCCAGGCCCGTACATGCCGGTCGTTGAGGCCGCTCGCGTCCTGCAGCGCCAGATGCACGAAGGCCGGCGCGAGTTCCGCCGGATTCTTCCACACGGCGCGTTCCGCCGCGCCATAGGTCGTCTCGCTCATCGCCGTGCGCACCGGATGGCCCGGCGTGATCGTGTTCACGGACACGTTGTAGGGCGCAAGTTCCGCGGCCAGCGCGCGCGAGAACCCCTCGAGGCCGAACTTGGTCGCGGTGTAGGCGCTTTCCTCCGGCAGCCCTCGGACCCCGGCATTCGAGGAGACGTTGATGATGGCGCCGCGCCGCCGCGCCTTCATGCCCGGCGCGACCGCACGCACGCACAGGAAGGCGGCCCGAAGATTCACCGCCATCAGCGCGTCCCAAGTCTCCACCGCGATCGCCTCGACCGGGCCACGGGCGATGATGCCGGCATTGTTCACCAGCACGTCCACCCTGCCCGCGGCCGCCGCGATCGCCGAGAAGGTCGCGGCCACCGCGGCCGCATCGGCGAGGTCGAGCGGCCAGGCGGCGATCGCCCCGCCGGACGCCTCGGCCAGCGCGGCGAGTTCCGCCGCTTCCCGGTCCAGCGCATGGACCATCGCGCCTTCGGCGGCAAAGGCGCGCGCCACCGCCCGGCCGATGCCGCGCGCGGCGCCGGTGACCACCGCGACGCGGCCCGACAGGCGGTCCGACAGGCGGCCCGCCTCCCTCAATTCGCGTTTCTCCCACGCGACATCATGTCTCGATCCTCCCACGCGACATCATGTCGCGATTCTCCCACGCGACATCATGTCGCGATCTTCCCACGCGACATCATGTCGCGATGCGCCCGCCATCGATGACGATGCCGGCGCCGGTGACGAAGCCGGACTGGCGCGAGGCGAGGTAGAGCACCGTCTCCGCCACCTCCTCCGGCGTGCCCATGCGGCCGAGCGGCGTGACGGAGAGCGCATGCGCCATCCAGGCCGCGCGGTCCGGCGCGCGTTCCAGGTTGCGCTGGTTCATCGCGGTGTCGATCACGCCGGGGCAGATGGCGTTCACCCGGATGCCGCGCGCCGCGTACTCGATGGCGAGCACGCGGGTCAACGACATCACGGCGCCCTTGGAGGCCGCATAGGCGATATTGCCACCGACATTGGCGAAGGCCGCCACCGAGGCGTTGTTCACGATGGTGCCACCGCCGGCGCGCAGCAGCGCGGGTATGGCGTGCTTGCAGCCGAGGAAGGTGCCCTTGAGGTTGACGGCGATCACGCGCTCGAACAGCGTCTCCGTGACCTCGGTCGAGGGCGTCGCGGGCTGCTCGATTCCGGCATTGTTGAAGATCGTGTCGAGCCGCCCGAAGTCCTGCTCGGCGGCCGCGACGAGGGCCGCGACCTCCGTCTCCACCGTGACGTCGCAGCGGCGGAACAGCGCCCGCCCCCCTGCGGCGGTGATTTCGGCCTGCAGCGCTGCGCCGGCCTCGGCCTCCACGTCGCCGAGGACCACCGCCGCGCCTTCGCGCGCGAACAGCGTGGCCGCGGCGCGGCCGATGCCGGAAGCGCCGCCGGTGACGATCGCGACCATGCCGGCCATGCGCATCCGCCCGACTCCCCTCCTGCGCGTGCATGCGCCGGGATGCTATGGACGCGACCGGCGCGGCGCAATCCGCCTTCGGCATCCACCACGCCGCGCGCAGCAGCGGAGAGGCGCATGACGCAGCCGGACGGTCCCGAGATCATCCACCCCGAGGGCGTCGCCCGCACGCCGAGCTATGCCCATGTCTGCCGCGCCGGCGACTTCGTCTTCGTGGCCGGCCAGATCGCCAAGGACGAGGCAGGCAACTGGGTCGGCCTCGGCGATGCCGGCGCGCAGGCCCGGCAGGTCTATCGCAACATCGGCCGCTGCCTGGCGAGCGTGGGCGCGACGCCGCGTGACGTGGTGAAGATCAGCACGATCCTGGTGGACCGCGCGGACCGCGACGCCGTGACGGCCGAGCGCTTCGCCTTCTTCGGCGATCATCGCCCGCCGCATACCGGAGTGATCGTGACCGGTCTCGGCTCGCCCGAGGTGCGGGTGGAGGTGGAGGTCGTCGCCTGGGTGCCCAGGAACCCGCGATAGCGGATCAGCCTGCGGCGAAGCCGTGCCGCGCCAGGAGCGCGCCGTTGACGCAGGTGCGCAGGCTGCCGTCGCGCAGGAAATCCGCCGCGGTCTGCGCCGCCAGCCGGCGCATGTCGGCGAGGCTTTCGGGCGCATAGAAGGCGGCGTGCGGCGTCAGCACGAGCCGCCCCTCCAGCCAGGCTTCCTGGCGCGCCCAGGCGGCCAGCAGCGGATGCGCGCGATCCGGCGGCTCCTGCGGCAGCACGTCGAGGCCGGCCGCGACGACGCGCCCATCCCGCAGCCCGTCATGCAGCGCATCCAGGTCCACGATGCCGCCGCGCGCGGTGTTGAGCAGCACGGCGCCGGGCCGCAGCGCGGCGACCGCCGCTGCATCGATCAGCCGCGTCGTCTCGGTCGTCAGAGGGCAGTGCAGGCTGACGATGTCCGCGCTGCCAAGAAGCTCGTGCAGCGTGCGGCATCGGCGGAAGCCGAGCGCCAGTTCCATGCCGGCGGGCAGGCCCGGATCGTGGAAGGCGATCTCCAGCCCGAAGGCACGTGCCCGCAGCGCCGCCGCCAGCCCGATGCGGCCGAGGCCGACCACGCAGAAGGTGAGCCCCCGCAGCCGCCGCACCGGCGGCAGCACGAGTTCCGCCGTGGACCAGGCCGCCTCGCGCGCCAGCAGTCGTGCATTGTAGGCGGCGGTGCCGCGCATCAGCGTCAGCATCAGCGCGATGGCGTGGTCCGCGACTTCGGTGGTGCCGTAGTCCGGCGTGTTGCACACCGCGATGCCGCGCCGCGCGCAGGCCTCGAGGTCGATGTGGTTGAAGCCGACGCCGGCCTGCACCACCAGGCGCGCGCGTCGCATCCGCGACACCGTCTCCGCCGGCAGGTGATGGCGGCTGCGGCAGTTGATCACCACATCCGCGCCCGCCAGCACGGCGGGATCGAGCGGCGCGGCGCCGTCCGGCCGCCAGATCGCGATCTCCGGCCCCTCGCCCAGTATGCCGCGCTCGATGTCGGGCGTGTGGGCGAATTGCGGATCGAGGATGAGAACGACCAGGCGTTCCGTCATGCGGCGCTGCTGACGGGGGCCGGCGCGCCGACGCCGATCTCCGCCAAACTCTCCTCGATCGCTTCCAGGATCAGCGTCATGTCGCTCTCGACCAGGTCTCCCATGACGCCGATGCGGAAGGTGCCGGCGGCGGTCAGGCGGCCCGGGAAGATGACGAAGCCGCGCCGCTCCATCGCGGCGTAGAAGCGCGGGAAGTCGTAGGCAGGATCGGTCGGGTCGCGGAAGGTCGCGATGATCGGCGCCGCGACCTCGTCGGGCAGCAGCGTGACGAAGCCGCGCTGGCGCATGCCGTCCACCAGGCGCCGCCAGTTGCGCCGGTAGCGTTCCAGCCGCGGCGCGGCGCCGCCTTCCGCGCGGTGGCGCTCCACCGCCTTGCCGAGCGCCGCGAGCACATGGGTGGGCGGCGTCCAGCGCCACTGGTTGCCGCGGTCCTCGAAGAACCGCCACTGCGCGTGCAGGTCCAGCACGACCGAGGCGGAACGGCCCGCCGCGGCTTCCAGCGCCTTGCGCTCCGCGATGACGATGCCGATGCCGGGCACGCTCTCCAGGCACTTGTTGGGCGAGGCGATGATCGCGGTCAGCCCGAGCCCTGCGGCGTCGATCGGGAAGCCGCCAAAGGAGGCGACGGCGTCCACGATGACGCCGACACCGCGGCGCCGCGCCGCGGCGGCGATCGCCTCCAGCGGGTGCCGCACGCCGGTTCCGGTGTCCACATGGCAGAAGACCAGATGCGTGATAGCCGGATCGGCGGCCAGGGCGGCTTCGATGTCCTGCTCGGTCGGCAGCGGCAGCATCGGCAGTTCCAGCACGGCGACGTTCAGCCGGATGCCCTCCGCGATCTCGCGCAGGCGCGTGCCGTAGAAGCCGTTCTGGATCACCAGCAGCTTGCCGTCGCGCGGCACCAGCGTCTGGAAGGCGGCCTCGATACCGTAGGTCGCGCTGCCCTGGATCGGCACGCAGACATGCGTCTCGCGGCCGTTGCAGATCTCTAGCATGTAGTCGCGCAGGCCCGCTGTGAGTTCGCAATGCGCCGCGGCGTTGGGGCTGCGGTCGGCCAGCATCTCGCGCTTGACCTCGGGCGCAACGGTGAGCGGGCCGGGCGTCAGCAGGTAGAAGTCGTGGCGTCTCTCGGTCATGGCGATGCTCCCTCACCGGCGGCGCCGGTCTCGGCTTCCAGGGCGGCGATCTCCTCGGCCAGCCGCGCGCGCGCCGCCGGGATGTCGCCGACGATCTCGTGCAGCGGCGCCGTGCCGGCGCGCGCCAGGCCGGGCACCACCGCCTCGAACAAGGCTCGGCGCCGCTCATGCCGGGCGTGCGTGCCGATGCGCATCAGCGCCGCGTTGAGCCGCGTCATCGTCGCGTCGTCGAACACCGCTTCCCAGGCGTCCCGCTCGGGCCCGAAGAAGATCGCGGGCGGCGCACCGCGCGCGGCGGCCAGGCGCGCGCGCAGCGCGGCCGTCTCCGCCTCGTCCACCGTGTCGCCGGCGAGCACCACGCCGTAGTCGCGTGACGCAGCCGCGCGACTGACATGGCCGTCCAGCACGTCCTCCAGCACGGCGGCGGGCGGGCGTTCCAGCGGGTCGCCATAGCCGCCACCGCCGGGCGTCATGATGGTGACGACGTCACCGGGCTTCGGATGGAACACGTCGAGCTTGCCGAGCTCGCGCTCATCCGCGCGGCCGAGATTCACCACCACCCGCGCCGGCAGGCCAGGCCGGCCGCCGGCCACGCCCCAGGGGCGGAAGACGAAGCGCTCCATGCCGCGGCCCAGCACAGCACTGCCCGCGCGCGCGATGCGCACCGAGAAGATCACGCCGCTGCCGCCGCGCCAGCGCCCAGCGCCGCCGGAATCCGGCCGCAGCGCGTATTCGGTGATGATCGCGGCCGCTTCCTCCTCGGTCTTCTCCATCGGCGTGTTGCGCTGGTTCGCCAGCGAGGAGTCGCGCCCATCCACGCCATCGGCCCCCTGCCGGCCGCCGGTGCCGCCGACAAGCGACTGCAGCACCATCACATTGCGCCGCCCCGTCCGTGGATCCTGCTCGACGAGCACCGAGGGGATCATGATGCCGCCCGATGGCGCCGGCATGAGCCCCGGCCGCGCGCGGGTCAGCGCGCCGACGATCGTCTCGTTCAGGCGGATGGCGGTGGCGCTGCGGATGCCGACGGCGGCCGGCGGCTCCGGGTTCACCACGGTGCCGCGCGGCGCCTCCACCGTGACATGGCTGAACATGCCGTGGTTCAGCGGGATGGTGCGGTCATGGCTGAAGACGAAGTGCATGAGCTTCAGCGTGAGCCAGGGATGGCGCTTGCCCGCGGTGGGGATGTTGTAGGCCGAGGCGACCTGCGGGTCGGAGCCGGTGAAGTCCAGATGCACATGCCCGTCCTTCGCCGTCAGCCGGCAGCGCACGCGCACCGGCACCTTGGACACGAAGTCGTCGTCCAGCAGGTCCCAGAACTCGTAGGTGCCGTCGGGGATCAGGCGCTGCACCGCGCGCGCCTTCTCCCCGGCGTAGGCGACGAGGTCGCGCTGCGCCTGCAGGAAGGCCCCCGTCCCCATCTGCGCGACCATCTCCAGCACGCGCCGCTCGCCGGTCTCGAGTGCGGCCAGCATGGCGCGGATGTCGCCCATGTTGACCTCCGGCACGCGGCAATTGGCGCGGTAGAGGGTCAGGAAATCCTCGTTCAGCCGGCCCGCCTTCACCAGCTTCATCGGTGGGATCTGCAGCCCTTCCTGGAACAGGTCGGAGAAGCGTGGCGAGATGGAGGAAGGCACGCCGCCGCCGATATCGGCGGAGTGGATGAAATCCCACGCATGGGCGACGATGCGCCCCTCGACGAAGATCGGCCGGATCAGGTGCAGGTCCGGCATGTGGCTGGCCAGCCCGTCGCTGGCATAGGGGTGGTTGGTGATCACCACGTCGCCTGGTTCGAGATCGGGCACATGCGAAAGCGCCGGCCCGACATCGGAATCCAGGAAGCCGGAGACGCCCACGACCTTCGGATAGGCGAAGAAGCGCCCATCCGGCATCGCCAGCGCGCAGCCGAAGTCGCCGGCTTCCTTTACGTAGGTGGTGCGCGCGGTGCGCTGCAGGGTGATCGCCATCTCCTCGGTGATGGCGGTCACCTTGTGGAAGAAGATCTCGATCTGGACGCGGTCGGTGGCGATCATCGCGCAACCTCCGCGGTGACATGGAGGGTTCCGATCCGATCGGCCTGCGCCCGCCAGCCCGGCAGGATCAGCACGGTCGTGTCGTCCTGCTCGACGATGGACGGGCCATGCAGCACGGCGCCAGCGCCGAGATCCGCGCGCGCATAGACCGCCGCCTCCATCTCGGCCGCGCCCAGCCGCACGCGCCGCGCGCCGCGCGGCCGCGCCCCGGTCGGCGGCGCATCCCGCCGCGCGCCCGGCGGGGCGCGGCCGCTCACGCCGAGGCCCCCCCGGGGGACCAGGGCCGGGCGGCCGCGCCC
>NZ_JBWXTD010000003.1:1532997-1544760 GCF_056682175.1 Falsiroseomonas sp. RANM36 | reverse complement strand
GCGGGGGGGGGCGGCGGGCGGCCGGGGGGGGGCCGCGGGGGGCGAGGGGGCCGCCGGGGGGCTGGGCGCGGGGCGCGGGCGCCCGCCCGCCGATGGAGGGCAGCCGGGCGCGGTGCGGCGCGAAGCGCGGATGCGATCGCAACAGGCCCGACGCATAGGGATGCAGCGGCCGTTCCAGCAGCGCGTCCACCGGCGCATCCTCCACCACCTGCCCGGCATACATCGCCACGATGCGGGAACAGCACTCGCGCACCACGCCGATATTGTGCGAGACGAGCAGCAGCGCGGTGCCGCGTGCCGCGACCTGGCGCATCAGCAGGTCGATGATCTGCGCCTGGATGGTGACGTCCAGCGCCGTGGTCGGCTCGTCGGCCACGAGCAGCCGAGGCTCGCAGGCCAGCGCGATGGCGATCATCACGCGCTGGCGCATCCCGCCGGAAAGCTGGTGCGGATAATCCTCGGCACGGCGCGCGGGCAGGGGGATGCCGACCTCGGCAAGCGCCTCCACCGCCCTCGTCCTGGCTGCGGCGGGCGACAGGCCGGTGTGTGCGCGCAGCGTCTCGGCGATCTGCTCGCCCACGGTGAAGACCGGGTCCAGCGCCGTCATCGGCTCCTGGAAGATCATGCTGATGCGACGGCCGCGCAGACGTCGCAGCGCAACCTCCGGCAGGTTCAGGATGTCCTCTCCGTCCAGCCGCACGCGACCGCTGGCGCGGAACAGTTCCGGCGGCAGCAGGCCGAGCAGCGAGAGCCCGGTCAGGGTCTTGCCGGCACCGCTCTCGCCGACCAGGCCCACCGCCTCGCCGGGCGCGATCGCGAAGGAGACATCCTCCACCACCGGCAGCCAGTCGCGCCCGGCGCGCAGCGCCAGGCCAAGCCGGTCCACCTGCAGCAGCGGTTCACCCACGCCCGTCAGGAGGCCAGCCACACCTGTTCGAAGCGTGGCCGGCCCGCGAGGTTCGGCACGTAGTTGCGCACGCGGCGCGACAGCGCCGTGATCTCCGGCTCGAAGGCCAGCGGCAGGGTCAGCGCGAACTCGCGCTCCAGCCGCAGCACGCGCGCCATCGCCGCGCGGCGCTGGTCGAGCAATTCCACCGTGCGGCTGGCGGCGATGGCCTCGATCAGCTCGGGCGAGGGCACGGCGCGCCCGATGTTGAAGGCGGAGCTGGGGTGCAGCAGGAGCTGGTAGGTCAGCGCCGGATCGGGGCGACCGGTCCAGTTCGCCAGGCGGATGTCGCCGACGCCTTCGCGCCAGGTCTGCAGCGTGGCGGTGAGGGTGCCGGTGGTGCTGGTGAGCTTCACGCCGACGCGGTCGAGGAAAGCGCTCAGGATCTCGATCCGCTGCGCGTTGAGCTGGTTGGAGGCGTAGCTGGCATTGATGGTGAGCTGGCCCGGACCGAAGCCGGCCTCCGCGATCAGGCGCTTCGCACGGTCGGGATCGTAGGGGTATTTCGAGGCTGCCTCCGCATCGTAGGCCCAGAGGCCTTTCGGCACATGCAGGTCCGCCGGCGCGCCCACGCCGCCCAGCACGACGCGCGCATAGGCCGCGCGGTCGATGGCGAAGTTCAGCGCCTGGCGCAGCCGGATGTCGTTCAGCGGCGGCTTGGAGAAGTTGATGTAGCACTGCTGCAGGCGGAAGGTGTCCTGCACGCTCGCCGTCACGTCGCTGGCACGCCGCAGGCCCGGGATCTGCTGCGCATCCACGTTCAGGCTGATCTGGTTCTGCCCGGCGCGCACGGAGCGCAGCCCGGTGGTGGTGTCCGTGATGATCGGCATGACGATGCCGTCCAGCAGCGGCTCGCCCGGCTTCCAGTAGCGCTTGTTGCGCTGCACCACGATCTCCGCGGCGTCGGTCCAGCGCACGAACTGCATGGCGCCGGTGCCGACGGGGTTCCGGCCGTAGTTCTCCCCGCGCTCCGCCAGCGCCTTCGGCGAGGACATCATGCCGGCCCGGTCCGTGAAGATCATCGGCAGGGTGGTGTCGGGCTGGCGCAGCTTCAGCACGACGACATGCGGCGCGGCCACCTCCACTTCCGCGACCGAGGCGATGTCGGCCCGCACGGTGGAGCGCGGGTTTGTCATCATGTGGGCGAAGTTCGCCTTGACCGCCGCCGCGTCGAAGGCCTCGCCATCGTGGAAGGTCACGCCCTGGCGCAGTTCCAGCACGAGCTGCGTCGGCGATTCGAAGCGCCACGCCGTCGCCAGAGACGGGCGGGGCGCCAGCGTCGCCGGGTCGTAGTCCACCAGGCGGTCATAGAGCGTGGAGAGTACCGCATGGTCGCCGCCCTGCCCGCCGACATGCGGATCGAGGCTGGACGGGTTGGCATCGATCACCGCCCGCAGCGTGCCGCCACGGCGCGCTTCCTGCGCCGCGGCGCCCGATACCAGGCTGCCGGCGAAAAGGCTCGCCAGCGTGGCCCGACGGCCGAGGCGGGGCGCCCCAGAGACGAGGGTCATGATGTCTCCTCCTGCTTCCGTCGGAGCCTTGCCGACCCCGCTCTGAACCAAATCATCCGGAGACGCGGCAGGAAGGGCGCTCAGCGGCCGACCATGTCCCGGATCACCAGGCCAACCGTCCCGTCGCAGCGTTCCCGGAAGGCCGCGTGGTCGCGTCGCGCAGGGCGAGGCGGCGATCGGGCGGGAAAAGGATGCGGCTGCCGCCTGCGATGCGTGCCGGCATCGCACTGCGCGCACTGGCTCGCATCGGCGATATCACGATCCAGGACAGGCCATCGAACGCCGCGGATCGAGAGCCGCGGGCAGCGGCTCTCCCTGGCCTGTCGCCGCCAACACCCTCCTCACCGTTCCTCCACATTGAATCGTTTTCTCCCGGGAAGCCTAGCGCAGCCGCCGGGCGGCCGGCAACCGCGACCTCGACCGCGATGGCACGTCGCGCTTGCGCCCGATGCCGACGCCGCGGCCGCCACGCTCCGGCCACGCTCGCGCGCGTGACCGCCACGCGCCCCGTGCTGCCACAACACGTGTTGCCACAAGAAATGACGGGATGCGGCAGCAGCGACCATCACGAACTGCACCAGGACCGCCTGGCGGCGGCAGTCGGCGAGCGACGTGCCGCGCGGCAACCGCGAACGCGCGCCTGCGCGTCGTCGTGGCCTATACCGGGGAACGGCTTCCTGCGTTCTCTGCCTGACGGTTTCCCCGCGATCCGCTTCGACTGCCACGAGGCCACCGAGACCGGGCCGGCGCATGCCGCGCAGTGTGACGCCGTCATCAGTTTCGGCGGCGGCTTGGCCGCTGCGCCGGCCGGACCGGTGCGTGCCCGGCCGCGCGATCATACCGAATGGGTAGGCCCGAACCGTCACCCCTGTCCTTTCGAGAGCTACACGAGGTGGGGCCGGAATGTCCTACACTGTATCCGATAGGGCCGAGGAGTACGCGACATGGAACGAGACGAAACCAGGGAAAGCGTGGAGACAGAGCGTCGCCGCTTTCTCGGGCAGTGCGGCAGGTTCGCGGCGGTCACCCCGCCCGCCATCACCATGCTGCTCTCGACCTCGCTGACCTCGGACGCGATCGCCTCCAGCAGCGGGGGTGGCCGCAGCGCCGGCGGTGGAAGCATTGGCAGCGGGGGTGGATTCGGCCGCGGCGGCAACGGCAACGGCAACAGTGACCACAGCGGCAACGCGAACGGGAACGGCAACCGCGGGGCCAACGGGAACGGCAACGGCAACGGGAATGGCAACCGCGGGGCCAGCAGCAACGGCAACGGGAATGGCAACCGCGGGGCCAGCAGCAACGGCAACGGGAACGGCAATCGCGGGGCCAGCAGCAACGGAAACGGCAATGGCAACGCTAGCCGCGGGGCCGGCAATCGGGGCTGACGCCCATGCCGGCGGCGTTCGCCGGCCCGCACGTCGTGGTCTGCTCGGGGGAATCCCCATGGGCGGGTGAGATCGCCACCTCCGATGCGATCGCGTTCGAGCGCGCCGGGTGAAATGGTCGGCGCCGATCCGCGGATGGGGCGCGCTGCCGTGGACATGCCGGACGAGCAGGCGGGAGAGAACGTCGCGGCGCCGCGGTTGGCCGTGGTCGGTGGGGTGCGCTTCGAGGTCGTCGCCGGCCGCAACCTCCTGTTCAGCGCAGCCGGCCAGTCCGTCTTCGAGATCAACGACACCGCAGCCCATCTGTGGCGCGCCATCGAGGATGGTCGGGAACCGGCAGCCATTCAGGCGGAACTCGTGCAGCGGGGCGTGCCACCCCCGACGGCGGAAGCCTACCTTCATGCCGCCATCACGGAATGGAGCCGCCTCCGCCTGGTGACGCCGTTGCCCGGATCATCGGGCGGCGGGGCCGGCGCCGTGGCGCCGATTCAGGACATCAGGGTGGCGGGTGTCATCGCCCGGATCCGGCATGCCGCCAGCCTGGCCGACAGCGTCGCCCCGGTCTTCGCGCATCTCGAGACCGAGGGGCAGAGGCACGATGTCATGCTCGACGTCGTCGAGCGAGGCGAGCAGGTCGAGGTGTTCCGGGATGGCGGTCCGGCATGCCGCTGCGCCCGCGATGAAGTCGCCACGATCCTCAAGGCGCAGATCCTGGACGAGGTCCTGGAGAGGGCTGGCTATGCGCTTGCGCTCCATGCCGCGGCACTTCTTCGGAATGGCCGGATGCTGCTGCTCGTCGGGCAGCCGGGCGCTGGCAAGACGACCCTCGCGCTCGCGCTGGTGCAGGCGGGCTTCGGCTTTGCCGGCGACGACCTGGCGCTGCTGGATCAGGCCGGCCAGGTCATGGGCGTTCCCTTCGCCCCGGCCGTGAAGGCCGGCGCTTGGAGCCTCCTGGGCGCCTGCCGCCCCGATCTCCTGGACAGCCCGGTCTTTCGCCGCCCGGACGGGATGCTTGTGCGCTACCCACGGCCGCAGGGGCTGGCAGCGTCCGCCGCCCATCCGGTCGGCTGGCTCGTGGTCCTCCACCGGCGTCCCGGCGCGGCCGCTGCGCTGATGCCGCTCGATGCGGCGGACGCCCTGCGCTGCATGCTGCAGGACGCCTTCACCTGCGATCGCCGCCTTCACGCGGCTGGCTTCACGGCGGTCGCGCGGTGCCTCGACAAGGCGGGGTGCTTTCGCCTCGTCTACTCTGCCCTGGGGGATGCGGTTGCGTTGCTGCAACGCAACTGCCGGTGACCCGCGCTGCCAGCGCCTTCGATGGCCTGGTCGCCTGTCTCCGCGGCGAGCCGCCGCCCGCGGCCGACTGGTCGGGCGTCTTCCGCCTCGCGAACCGGACCCTGCTCTCCCCCGCCGTCTTCGCGGCGCTCGTGAGCGCCGCCAGGCTCGATGTCCTGACGGAGGAGGGGCGGGCGTATCTCGGGTTCCTCCACGCACGCAACGAGGAGAGGAACCGGCGCCTGCGCGCGCAGCTCATCGAAGCCGTCGGGGCGCTCAACGGTGCTGACGTCAGGCCGGTGCTGCTGAAGGGGGCGGTGCGGCTGTTCTGCGATCAGGACGACCGCCTCGGCGCACGGATGACGAGGGATCTCGACGTCGCCGTCGCGGCGCGGGACCAGGCGGCGGCGAGGGAATGCCTGCTGGGCCTCGGGTATCGCGATGTCGCGGTCGGCCGTGGGATGCAGCGCCCGCAGGATGTCGGAACGCTCGAACTGCGCCCGTATCGCGCGCCGCCCATCGGCGCCCGGCTGCCGCCCGGGCTTGGCACCCGGAAGCTGGTCCGGCGGGCGGCGACGCATGCGTGGATCCCATCATCCACGCAGCGGGCGCAGCACTGGATCCTGCACGACCTGATCAAGGAGGGCGACTACTGGCGGGGTCGCATCGACCTCCGTCACCTGCACGACCTGGCCGAGCTTGCCCGGCAGGAGGGCGACCTGGACTGGACGGGCCTGCAGGACAGCATGCCGGATCAGGCTTGCCGCAATGCTCTCGATACGCAGTTGTGGACGCTGCATGTCCTGTTCGGCACCGACATCCCGCCGGAGGTGCGGGGGCGGATGATCGTCCGCCTGCAGCACTGGCGGCGGATTTTCACGGCCAGGCATCCCGTGGCCGGCGCACCGCTGCGCCTGGCCGGAAACCTCGCCTGGGGCATGAAGCGCGTCGCCGCGCTCGGCAGTCTGGCCGAGCTCGGCACGCCGGCCGTTGCACGCCGTGCGCTGCGAACCGTGCTCGGCGGCAGCGGCGTGAAGCTCTGATGCCGGGCGGCCGTTCCGGCTGCCGGCGCCGCGCGAGGCCGCGGCCGTCGATCGCATCGCCTGCGGGATCTCGGACGTGCCCGCGGCCCACCCTCGGCCATCCGGACGGGCCGCAAGGGCGCTCACCCCATGGCGCCCCCGGCCAGCGCATGATCCACGCCGCCGAGGATGTGCTCGGCGAGAACCTGCCGCGCCGCCGCCGCATCCCGCCGCAACGCGCAGTCGCGCAGCGCCTGGTGCTCGCGCATGGCGATGTCGCCGCGGAAGCCGAGCGCCAGGTTCTGGTACCGCAGGTAGCGGTCGAAGACGGCGGCATGGGTCGCCATCAGCGTGCGGGAGCCGCAGGCGGAGATCAGCGTCTGGTGGAACTGCGAGTCGAAGCGCCGCCAGGGCTCCATGGCGCCCTGGTCGCCGGCGCGCAGCCGCTCCTCCATCTGCGAGAGCTTGTGGTGCGCGGCGACGATGCGCGCCTCCCACTCGACGTCGCCGGCACGGAAGGCATGCTCCAGCGCATGGCCCTCGAGCAGCAGGCGCAGGCCGGCGAGTTCGCGCAGGTCCGTGGCGGAGAAGGGCGTCACCTCGAAGCCGCGCTGCCCTTCGGCGAGGATCAGGCGCTCGGCGGTCAGCCGGCTCAGCGTCTCCCGCAGCGTGCTGATGCCGGCGCCGTAGCGGTCGCGCAGCCGATCCAGCTTGAGCTTCTGGCCCGGCGCCAGCACGCCGGAGAGGATGTCGGCGCGGATCAGCCGATAGGCCCGCTCGCCGGCCTGCTCCGGCGCCCCGCTGCGGATCGGCGCGGTGCTCATCGGCCGCCGGCCCGGCGCGCGCGGGTGGCGCCGGCGTCGGGCGCGGCCGGCGGCGAGCGTCGTCGGTTGGCCGAGAAGGGCGCGAGCGCACCGGTGCGGATAACATGGTCCACGCAGCCCTGGACATGGTCCTCCAGCACCCGGCAGGCGCGAGCCGCGTCGCGCGCCAGCGCGCAGTCGAGCAGCGCCGCGTGCTGCTCGGCCGCGACCGTGCCGCGGAACACCACCGCGACCATCTGGTAGCGCAGGTAGAGGTCATAGGCCGCGCCATAGGTCTCGAGCAGCGCGGCCGAGCCGCAGGCGGCGATCAGCAGCCGGTGGAATTCGCGGTCATGGCGCTTCCACAGTTCATGGTCGGTCGCCTCGCCGGCAAGAAGGCGGCGCTCGAGCACGGCGAGCTTGTGGTGCGCGCCCACGACCTCGCCTTCCCAGTCGAGGTCGCCGGCGGCGAAGGAAAGCGCGATGGCGTGGCGCTCCAGCAGCAGGCGCAGCGCCGCCACCTCGCGGAATTCCTGCGCGGACACCGGCGCCACGGCGAAGCCGCGCTGGCCCTCGGCGACCACCAGCCCTTCCGAGGCCAGCCGGTTCAGCACCTCGCGCAGCGTGCCGGTCCCGACGCCGTAGATCCGGCGCAGCCCATCCAGCCCAAGCTTGCTGCCGGGCGCCAGGCGCCCGAGCACGACATCGGCGCGGATCCGGCGATAGGCCGCCTCGCCGCTGCCGCCAGCCATCTCCGCGCCCCTGCCGTCCTGCCTTGGGGTCAAGCGATCTGCCCTCCTCGCTCCGCCGCGGAGGCGGAGCGCGCTTCATCCTATGTTCGGCAAAATAGCGGATAATCCCTGGAATGACTATTGATCAACCGATCCGCTGCCACTAGCGTCCGCCCAGCCGCGCGGCCCCTTGGCCGGCGCGACCAAGCATGTCTCGCAAAGGGAGGACGCGCATGCGAGCGCTCATCGGACGTCGTGCTGCCATCGCGGGCGCCGCGGCGCTGGCGGCAGGGGCCGCGCTGCCAGCCGGCGCCCAGGCGCGCCGGCGCCTGCGCTTCGCCGCGGTCTTCTCGGACCAGGACATCCGCGCCGAAGCCATGCGCGGCTTCGCGACCGACCTGCAGGGCGAGCTCGATGTCGAGCTTCACCTCAACGCCTCGCTGTTCCGCCAGGGCACGGAGCTGGTCGCGCTCCAGCGCGGCAACCTGGAGATGGCCAACATCGCGCCGCAGGACTTCTCGCGGCAGATCCCGGCCTGGTCCGTGATGACCTCCGCCTACCTGTTCCGCGACGCCGACCACATGCGCAAGGTCTTCGCCGGCGATGTCGGCGCCGAATTCAAGAAGATGGTGCGCGACCAGCTGAACGTGCAGATCCTGGGCCCGCTCTACTTCGGCACGCGACAGGTGAACCTGAAGCCGCGCCGGCGCATCGCCACGCCGGCGGACATGGCCGGCCTCAAGCTGCGCATGCCGCCGGGCGAGGCCTGGCAGTTCCTGGGCGAGGCGCTCGGCGCCAACCCGACGCCGGTCGCCTTCGCCGAGCTCTACACCGCGCTGCAGACCGGCGCCGTGGACGGCCAGGACAACCCGCTGCCGACCAGCCGCACCATGCGCTTCCACGAGGTCACCACGCAGTTCGTGCTGACCAATCACCTCGTGGCCTACGACCTGCTGTCCGTCTCCGCCCGCTTCTGGGATGGGCTGCCCGCCGCGCAGCAGCAGAAGATCCAGGCGGCCGCGGACAAGGCGATCGATCTCAGCACGCGGCGCCATCTCGAGCAGGAGCAGGAGATGGTGACCTTCTTCCGCGGCCAGGGGCTCGAGGTCTACGCCCCCAATGTGGACGCCTTCCGGGCGGAGGCGCAGCGCCGCTACCTGGCCTCCTCGCTCTCGCAGAGCTGGCCGAGCGGCATCCTGGACCGCATCAACGCCGTTCGCTGACGCGCGCCGATACGGGACACGCGCGGCGTGCCGGGACGCACCGTGCCCCGAGGCGCGCCGATGACCTCGCTTCCACGGCGCGCCCTCGCCTGGGGCCGGCGGCGGGCGGAAAACCTGCTCGCCGCCCTGCTGGCGGCGATGTTCATCGCCTTCGTCGTGCAGATCTTCATGCGCTACGTGCTGAACGCCCCGGTGGGCTGGACGACGGAGGTTTCGACGCTCGCCTGGGTATGGGGCATCCTCTGGGGCGCGGCGCTGGTGCTGACGGAGGAGGAGGAGATCCGCTTCGACCTCCTCCATGGCGCGGCGCCGCCGGGTCTGCGGCGGATCTTCGACGCCATCACCGGGACGGCGGTGGTCGCGGTGTTCGCCTGGTCGCTGCCCGCGGTCTACGACTACGTCACCTTCATGAAGGTGGAGCGCTCCACCTATCTCGGCATCCGGATGGACCTCCTCTACTCGGTCTATCTTGTCTTCGCGGTCGCCATGATCATCCGCCATGCCTGGATCGTCTGGCGCGCCGTCACCGGCCGGGCGCGCGCGACGGGTGAGGGCGCGTGAGCCTCGACAGCCCGTTCTCGCTCGCGCTCGGCGCGATCATCGGCCTGTCGCTGCTCGGCCTGCCGATCGGCCTGTCCATGATCACCGGCTCGATCATCTATCTCGCGGCGTCGGGCCAGGACATGTCCATCGCGGCGGAGCAGCTGCTCAACGGGCTGAACGGCAGCTACATCCTGCTCGCCGTTCCGCTCTTCATCTTCTCGGCCGGGCTGATGAACGCGGGCAGCATGACCGACCGTCTGCTGCGCTTCTGCAACATGCTGGTCGGCCGGTTCCGCGGCGGGCTCGGCCATGTGAACGTGGTGCAGAGCGTGATCTTCGCCGGCATGTCCGGCTCCGCCATCGCGGATGCCGCGGGCAGCGGGAAGATCCTGATCGACATGATGAAGCGCGGCGGCGCCTATCCGGCGAGCTATGCGGGCGCGATCACCGCGGCGACGGCGGTGATCGGGCCCATCATCCCGCCCTCCATCCCGATGGTGCTCTATGCGCTGATCTCGGATTCCTCGATCGGCTACCTGTTCCTCGGCGGCGTGGTGCCGGGGCTGCTGATGGGCCTCGCGATGATGGGCATCAACAGCTGGATGGCGCACCGGCACGGCTTCCCCGTGGCGGAGCGCGTGCCGCTGCGCGAGCTGCCGCGCCTGACCTGGGAAGCGCTGCCGGCGCTGCTGATGCCGGCGATCCTGCTGGGCGGCATCTATGGCGGCGTGATGACGCCGACCGAGGCGGCCGCGGTCGCCGCCGCCTATGCCTTCCTCGTCTCCACGCTGCTCTATCGCAGCATCTCGGCGCGCGAGGTGTATCGGACGGTGCTGGGCAGCGCCCGGTCCACCGCCGCGATCGGCATGCTGATCGCCGGCGCGCTCGCCTTCAACTACGTGATCGCCAGCGAGAACATCCCCGGCGCGATGCGCACGCTGCTCGCCGGCTGGGAGCTGTCGGACTGGCAGTTCCTCATCGCGGTGAACCTGATCCTGCTCGTGCTCGGATGCCTGCTGGAAGGCAGCACCATCCTGCTGGTGGTGGTCCCGGTGCTGATTCCGGCGGCCCAGGCGCTCGGCGTGGACATGGTGCATTTCGGCGTCGTGGTGGTGGTGAACCTGATGATCGGCCTGATCACGCCGCCCTACGGGCTGCTGCTGTTCATCGTGGCGAAGCTGTCCGGCAGCTCGCTCGGCGCGGTGGTGCGCGACACGCTCCCCTTCATCGCCGCGCTGCTGGCGGCGCTGATGCTGATCACCTTCGTGCCGGAGCTGGTGCTCTGGCTGCCGCGGCAGCTCGGCTACCAGGGCTGATGGCCGTCTCCGTCCACGAACCGCATCCCGACGAGGTGCCGCCTTGACGCGAGCGATCCATGTGCTGAACGGCCCGAACCTGAACCGGCTCGGCAAGCGGGAGCCCGAGATCTACGGCCGGACGACGCTGGCCGAGATCGAGGCGATGTGCCGCGCCGCCGCCGGCGGCGACGCCGTCGTGTTCCGCCAGACCAACTACGAGGGCCAGCTGGTGGAGTGGATCCACGAGGCGACCGACGACGCCGCGTCAGGGATCGTGATCAACCCGGCGGGCCTGACCTTCAGCTCCATCCCGCTGATGGACGCGCTCAAGATGTTCAAGGGCCCGGTGATCGAGCTGCATATCTCCAACGTCCATCGGCGCGAGCCGATCTACCACCGCTCGCTCGTCTCTCCCGTCGCGACCGCGGTGATCGCCGGGCTCGGGGCGCGCGGCTACCCGACCGCGATCCGCGCGCTGCGCGAGATGCTCGACGACATGGCGGCGGGCTGAGCGGCGTGGCGCGGCGCGACCATCCGGCGCGGAACGCAGGGCGGAGCCATCCGCATGCAGGCTGAACGTCGCGGCACGCTGCTTCTCGGCCTGATCGGCAGCGGCATCCAGGCCTCGCTCTCGCCGGCGCTGCACGAGCGGGAAGGCGCGGCGCAGGGCCTGCCGATCACCTATCGGCTGATCGACCTGGATCGCCTCGGCCTCGGCCCGGATCGGCTGGAGGAGCTGCTGACCGCCGCGCAGCGCATGGGCTTCGCCGGCCTCAACATCACCTATCCCTGCAAGCAGGCCGTGGTCCCGCTGCTGGACGAGCTGTCGGAGGATGCGCGCCGGCTCGGCGCGGTGAACACCGTCGTGCTGCGCGAGGGGCGCCGGATCGGCCACAACACGGACTGCTCCGGCTTCGCGGCGAGCTTCCGCCGCGGCTTCGCGGATGTGCGCCGCGAGCGGGTCGTGCAGCTCGGGGGCCCCCGGGGCCCCGGCCCCGGGGGGCGGGGGCCGGGCAGCCGCAGCGG
>NZ_JBWXTD010000003.1:1526077-1532897 GCF_056682175.1 Falsiroseomonas sp. RANM36 | reverse complement strand
GGGCCCCGCGCCGCGGGGGGGGGGGGGGGGGGGGCGCGGGCGGGGGGGGGGGGGGGGGGGGGGGCAACGGTGGGCTGCCAATGATGATTGAAGCAGGGCGTCGCACTGCGATCCGGCAGATCCTCTTCGCCCGCGGCCTCCGCGATTTCGGCGACGGGCTTATCGCCGTCGTTCTGCCGGCCTACCTCGTGGCGCTCGGCTACGGGGCATCCGAGGTCGGCATGGTCGCGACGATCGCCCTGCTCGGCTCGGCATTGATGACGCTTGGCATCGGCATGCTCGGCGTGCGTGCTGATGCGCGCACGCTCCTGATGGCGGCCGCGGCGCTGATGGTCGCTACCGGCTTGGGCTTCGCCGCGGCGACCGGCTTCTCGCTTCTCGCCGCCATCGCGTTGGTTGGCACCATCAATCCCTCCGCCGGCAGCGTCAGCATCTTCGCGCCGCTGGAGCAGGCGATGCTGACGCACGCCGCACCCGATGCGCGACGCACAGCTGTCTTCGCGCGCTACAGCCTCGTAGGAGCATTGGCGGCCGCCTTCGGCGCGCTGGCGGCGGCAGGGCCCGAGGCACTCGCGAGGCTCGAACCGGGTATTGGCGAGCTCGGCTCGCTCAGGGCAGCATTCATGGCGTATGCCGTCCTCGGCTGTGTCTGCTTCGGCGCGTATCGCGGCCTGCTCCCCGTGCAGGCGCAGGCGCGGCGCGATAGCCATGCTCCGCTCGGTCCGTCACGCGGAATCGTGCTGCGGCTCGCCGCGCTGTTCAGCGTCGATTCGTTCGCCGGCGGGTTGGCGGTGCAGGCACTGCTCGCGCTGTGGCTGTTCGAGCGCTTCGAACTTTCCCTGGCGCAAGCGGGGCTCTTCTTCTTCTGGTCCGGCGTGCTGTCGGCGTTCTCGTTCCCCGTCGCAGCTTGGCTTGCGGGACGCATCGGGCTGGTGAACACCATGGTCTTCACGCACATCCCATCCAGCCTTTGCCTGATCGCAGCGACGATCTCGCCGACTGTCGAATGGGCGCTCGGGCTGTTGCTGCTGCGCGCGGCGCTGTCGCAGATGGACGTTCCAACGCGCAGCTCCTACGTCATGGCTGTCGTCACGCCGTCCGAGCGCACGGCAGCGGCGAGCTTCACCGCTGTACCGCGCAGCCTCGCCGCCGCCGCTGGCCCCGCCATCGCAGGTGCGATCTACGCGGCGGGCTGGCGGACGACGCCCTTCCTTCTCTGCGCCCTGCTCAAGATTGCGTATGATCTGACCCTTCTGTGGTCCTTCCGGCACATCAAGCCGCCGGAGGAGAGATAGCCAGCCGAAGCCGCGCTGGGCGCTGAGAATCTTGGCGCCTTCGCAGGGATGGCGCGTTCCAACCACGCGGCCGCGGTTCACGCTGCGGCGGTCCGCGAATCAGCGGTCGCAAGGCCAAACAGGGAGGCATTTCGAAAGCAGCGGAAACCTGCTTGCGACGCTTGCTGTCCATTGTTGCGGCTTCAGCGGTCCGCAGCAGGAAAGCGAAGGAAGCCGGGAGCACGTCACCGGTCGGCGCCTGGCAGCATCCTGCCCGCCGACTGGCCAATGCTATTCCCGGTCCGCGCCCTACGGGCTACAGCGCCCACCGAAGCAGTTGGAGGCATCATGCGCGATCTCATCGGCCGCGCCGGGCGGGAGCCCGACTTCACCTGGCCGAACGGCGCGCGGCTCGCCGTGTCGGTCGCGGTGAATTTCGAGGAAGGCGCCGAGCAGCAGGTCGGGGACGGCGACGCGCAGAGCGAGCGCATCGGCGAGGTGATCAGCGTCGTCGAGTCCGGCGTGCGCGACCTCGGGCAGGAGCAGATCTTCGCCTATGGCATGCGCGCAGGGCTGTGGCGGATGCTGGACGCGCTCGACCGGCACCGCATGCGCGCGACCTTCCTGATGTGCGGCCGCGCCGTGGAGCGCGCGCCCGCCCAGGCGCGCGAGGCGGTGGCGCGCGGGCACGAGGCGGCGGTGCATGGCTGGCGCTGGCGCCCGCATGCGGATTACCGCGACCGGGCGGAGGAGGCGCGCGACCTCGACCGCTGCATCAGTGCGATCGAGGCGGCCTGCGGCGCGCGGCCGTGTGGCTTCTTCTGCCGCGGCAGCGAGAGCGCCTGGACGCGCGCGCTGCTGGCCGAGCGCGGCTTCCTCTACACCTCCAACGCCTTCGACGACGACCTGCCCTACCGCGACCCGGCACATCCGGCCCTTGTCGTGCTGCCCTATGCGCTCGACAGCAACGACATGAAGTTCTTCCATCCGAACGGGTTCGTTCGCGCGCGCGAGATGGTGGAGTATGTGGAGGACGCGCTGGCGACGCTGCTGGCGGAGGCGGAGCGCGGCAAGCCGCGGCTGCTGAACATCGGCTACCACCTGCGCATCGCCGGCCGCCCCGGGCGCTTCCCGGCCTTCGAAGGCGTTCTTCAGAAACTCGCCTTGCTCGGCGACCGAATCTGGGTGGCGCGACGCGACGAGATCGCACGCGCCTGGATCGCCGCAGGAGGCTAGTCGCGCCCGCTGGCCCGGTAGTGCGGCTCGTCGCCGAGCCCGTCTAGCCATCCATCGTAGAAGGCGCTGACATGCGGGAAGACCGCGCGCGCGAGATCGCGCCGCGCTTCCTCCTCCGCCGTCAGCGGCTGCGCCATCCGCGCGGCGATCTCGTTCAGCACGGCGTCGCGGTCCAGGCGCGTGAAGCGCCCGTCGCGATAGACCACCTCGCCGCCGACCAGCACGGTCTTCACCGCATCCGTCTTCGCGCGCTGCACCAGAACGTCCACCAGCGGGATGTCGGGGCTCTGCCAGGGGCGCGTCACGCGCGGCCAGTCGAACAGCACGGCATCGGCATGGCAGCCGACCGACAGGCGCCCGATCGCCGCGCCGAACGGCGTGGTGCCGGCGCCGTGCTCGGTCGCCATGCGCAGCACCTGCGCCGGCGACGGATGCGGCGCGTGGATGCCGGGCTCGCGGTGCATCCGCAGCGCGAGCCGCATCTCCTGCAGCATGTCGCGGTCGTCGTTGATGCCCGCCTCGTCCATGCCGAGCGCGACCGGGATGCCTGCCGAGAGGAAGCGGTTCACCGGCGCGGTGCCGGATTTCAGCCGCAGGTTGGAGGAGCAGTTATGGCAGATCCGCGTGCCGGTATGCGCGCAGAGCTCGATGTCCGCCTCCGTCATCCACACGCCGTGGCCGAGCGTGAGCCGCGGTCCGGTCAACCCGCGACGGTGCAGATGCGCCAGCGCCGATCCCCCCGTCCGCCGTTGCGCATAGGCCTTCTGGTAGGGCGTCTCCAACAGGTGCATGTGCATCGGCAGGTCGTGCTTCGCCGAAAGCTCCGCCGCTGCGCCCAGCGCCGCATCCGACAGCCAGTGCAGGTTCGCCGGCGCGATCTGCACGGCGATGCGCGGATCGCCGGCGGGAAGCGCTCGGATCGCCTCGAACAGCGCGACCTGCTCCGCCAGCGGCAGAGTGAAGCGCGCGAAATAGTCGCGCATCGCCGGGCGCAGTTCCTCCGGCAGGCGTGCGGTGAAGGCGGCGTCGTCCTCGTAGACCAGGCGGTTCTGGTCGCGCAGCGCCATGGAGTAGGAGGCGCGCATCCCCACCTCGCGATAGGCGCCGACCACTGACCCCGCGGCGGCGAGGATCCGCTCCGGCCCGCCAGGCGCGCGGCTGTGCAGGTGCTGCACCGTGGTGACGCCGGAGGCGATCATCTCGAAGGCGGAGAACAGCGTGTCGAGGCGCAGATCCACGTCGCGCAGCGCCAGCCGGCTGGCGAACCACAGCTCCAGCGGATGGTCGGGCGAGCCGAGTTGCAGCGGCGTCAGCCCGACATGGTGATGCGCATTGACGAGGCCCGGGATGACGACCGTGTGCGCGTCGCCGACCGCCTGGGCGCCGGGATGCCGGGCGGCGAGCTCGGTGAAGGGCGCGATGGCGGCAACGCGCCCCGCCGCGACGGCGAGCCCGGCCTCGTGGTGCAGGATCGGCGAATCGTCCGGCGCGAAGCCTTCCAGCAGCGTCGCCGCGCGCAGGATCAGGGAGACCGGCTCGTTTGCCGTCGTTGCGGGCATGGATGGCGCGCTCCTGCTCGCCTCGCAGGCAGGGACGCGCCGGGCGGCGCGGCGCGAGGCGCGCGCATGCTTGCGCCGGCGCAAACGCGATGACAAGAATGAGAGGATGACGCGCGGGCGCTTCTCCCTGATCCGGAACAAGCCGAGCGGACGGCGCCGCCGTGCCCGTTCCTGGTCCGCGCCGTCCCGCTCCTGCCGCGCCTATGTGGCGCTGATCGCCGCCTCCCGCCGAACGGCCTGACGCCGCCGCCGGGCCGTTGGGCCCGGGCGATGCCGCGCGCCCGCGCGGCACCGACACGTCGTCACCGCAGGAGGTTCCGATGTCCGTCTCCCGTCGTTCGCTTGCCCGCCTCGGCGCCGCCGCCGCGGGCCTTCTCGCCGCGCCCCGCCTCGTCCACGCCCAGGCCGCGCGGGAGCTGGTGATCGTCACCTATCCCGGCCGCCTCTCCGAGCCGCATCGCTGGCTCGGCGACCGGATGGAGGCGCGGCATCGCGGCCTGCGCATCCGGCTCGTTCCCTCCGACAGCCAGGACATCGTCGCGCAGATCAAGGCGGCGCAGGGCCATTCGCCCTTCGACGCCATGCCGAACGACGAGCCGCCGCACATCACCGCGATGACCGAGGGCTACATCGCACGGCGCAACGACGCCGTCCTGTCCAACCTTGGCAATGTCTTCCCCGATCTCCTCGCGCGCTCGGGCGGCTACGGCGTGCCGGCGACCTATTCGCTGGTCGGCATCGCCTACAACAGCCAGCTGGTGCGCAATCCGCCGACCAGCTGGGCGGATCTCTGGCGCCCGGAATACCGCGGCAAGATCGGCATCGCGCGCACCTCCTCCAATCTCGGCCTGGCGACGCTCGCCATCGCCGCCAAGACGCATGGCGGCAGCGAGCGGAACCTCGATGTGGGCTGGGAGAAGCTGCGCGAACTGCAGCCGCGCGCAGCCCGCTCGCCCGCGATCCTCACGCAGATGCTGGAGCGCGAAGAGATCGCCATCGCGCCGCTGTGGAACAACAACACCGCCTCGGCGGCCGACAAGGGCCTGCCCATCCGCTTCCTGATGCCCGCGCCGGGCGCGATCGCGATCCTCTCCTTCTTCTCCGCCATCGCGCAGACGCGGCATCCGGAGCTGGTGAACGAGTGGCTCGATGGCATCCTCTCCGCCGAGTACCAGGCGCGCGCGGCAGGGGCGCCGTATTTCTTCGGTCCCACCGTGCGCGGCGTGACGGTGCCGGAGGCCGCGCGCCCCTACACGCCCTCGACCCCGGCCGAGGTGCTGGCACTCCAGACGATCGACTGGGGCGTCATCGCCCCGCAGCGCGGCGGGCTGGTCGAGCGCTTCGACCGCGTCTTCGCCGGCTGAACACATCAAGGAGGCATCCGACATGACCACCCTTCTCGGCCGCCGCACGCTCGGCGGCCTCGCATTGGGCGCGCTCGCCGCGCCGCAGGTCGCGCGCGCGCAGTCGCGCGAGCTCGTCATCGTCTCCTTCGCGGGCCAGCTGCAGGAGCCGCACCAGTGGCTCGCCCGCCGGATGGAGGCGCGCCATCCGGGCCTGCGCATCCGCCTGGTGCCGAGCGAGGCGCAGGACATCGTGGCGCAGATCAAGGCGGCGCAGGGCCATTCGCCCTTCGACGCCATGCCCAACGGCGAGCCGCCGCACCTGATCGCGCAGCGCGAGGGCTACATCCGGCGGCTCGATCCGGCGAAGGTGCCGAACGCGGCGAATGTCGTGCCGGACTTCATGGCGAAGTCGGGCGGCTTCGGCGTTCCGGCGAGCTATTCGCTGGTCGGCATCGCCTGGAACACCCGCGTGGTGCGGCGCGAGCCGACCTCCTGGGAGGATCTCTGGCACGCCGACTACCGCGGCAAGGTCGCGATCCCGCGCGCCTCCTCCAACCTGGGCCTCGCGGTGCTGGCGATCATCGCCAAGGTGTTCGGCGGCTCCGAGGACAATCTCGCCCCCGCCTGGGAGCGTCTGGCCGCGCTGCGCCCCGTGGTCGGTCGCTCGCCCACCGCGCTGCTGCAGCTGCTCGAGCGCGAGGAGATCGGCGTCGCGCCGATCTGGAACAACGACGTTGCCGGCGCCGCCGCGCGCGGCCTGCCGATCCGCTTTATCCAGCCCGCGCCCGGCCCGGTCTCGCTGCTCTCCTTCATGTCGGAGATCACCAACACGCGGCATCCCGAGCTGGTGCACGAGTGGATGAACGAGATCCTGTCGCCCGAATACCAGCAGCATGCGGCGAACGCGCCCTACTTCTTCGGGCCGACCGTGCGCGGCGTGGCGGTGCCCGATGCGGCGAAGCCCTACACGCCCTCGACGCCGGCCGAGGTGGCGCGGCTGCAGTCGGTGGACTGGTCGAAGATCGCGCCGGTGCGCGGACGCATCCTGGAGCAGTTCGACCGGACCTTCAGCTGACCATGCAGGGAGCGATGCGCGCCGACATGGCGCGCCAGCCGGAGGTGATCGCGGGCCTGCTCGCCCGCGCGCCGGACTTCCTCGCCGCGGGCGCGGCGCTGGCGCCGGGCGCGAGCGGGCGCGTCTTCGTCGCGGGGTGCGGCGACGGCGCCTTCGCGGCGGAGGCGGCTGCGGAATTCGCGCGCGACCTCGGCCTGGACTGGCGCCCGGTCGGCGCGCTCGACCTGCTGCTTTCGGCGCGGCGCCTGACGGCGGTGGACCGCGTCGTCGCGATCTCCATGTCGGGCAATGTGGACCGCACGGTCGCGGGCCCCGGAGCCCCCGCCCGCG
>NZ_JBWXTD010000003.1:1525217-1525977 GCF_056682175.1 Falsiroseomonas sp. RANM36 | reverse complement strand
CCGGACGCCGCGGACGCGTTGCACTCCGCGCTGCCCGCCATCCGCGCCGCCAGCGCGATGGCGGTGGAGGAGGCGCTGCCGAGCGGCGTGCGGCTGCTCTCCGCCGGCGCCGATGCGGGCACGGTGCGGTACGGCGCGGCGAAGCTGGTCGAGCTCTCCCGCGTGCCGGCCTGGTCCGCGGATCTCGAGGAATTCGCGCACAGCCAGTACTGGGCGACGCCGGTCTCCGACCTCGTCGTCGTCGTCGCCGCGGAGCCTGCGCTCGCCAGGCTGGCGACCGAGAGCTGCGAGGCGCTGGCGCAGCTCGGGATGCGCTGCCTGGCGGTGGACACCGAGGCGACGCCGGTCGCCACCGCCGCGCGGCGCGTCACGCTGCCCGCGGTGCCGCCGGCGCTGGCGCCGCTTGCCACGGCGATCCCGCTGCAGGCGCTGGCGCATAGGCTGGCGCGGGCCGGCGGGCTCGATCCCGATACGCGCTTGCACCTGAAGGGCGATGCGGCGCGGTTCCGCGTCAGCCGCATGCTGACGCGGCGCTCGCTGATCGGCACGGGCCAGTGAGCGCATGGGCCGCGTCTTCGTGATGGGATACCTGTCCATCGACCGCGTGCGCGCGCCGGACGGCGCGGTGCAGGAACAGCCCGGCGGCGCCGCGCTCTACGCCGCGCTCGGCGCGCGCGCCGTCGGCGCCGAGGCCGTGCTGCTCGCCGCCGCCGGCAAGGACTGGCCGGAGGCCTGGGACGACGCGGCGCGGCGCTGCGGC
>NZ_JBWXTD010000003.1:1523609-1525117 GCF_056682175.1 Falsiroseomonas sp. RANM36 | reverse complement strand
CCCGCCGCGCAACAGGCGGGGCAGCGCGGCGGTGGGCGACACCGCCACGGTCACGCTTGCGCCCGGCGGGCGCGCGCGTCTCCCGCCGGGGCAACCGCAGCGTGGTGGAGGCGCCCGACGCGGCGCGCGCGGCTGGACTATGCGCCCGACGGCACCCGCGGCTCCGCGCATCACGCCGAGGCCGCCTGGTGGGAACGCACCGCGGCGCTGGCGCCGCCGGCACCCGGGCCGCTCGCACCGGACGACGTCCTCGTCCTTTGTCCGATGCCCGCGGCGGAAGCATCGCGCGCGCTCGACGCCGCCGGCCCGGCGCGCGCCGTCGCGGACACCAGCGAGGCCTTCGCGCGGCGCGAGGCGGAGGCGCTGCGCGCCCTGCTGCCGCGCCTGTTCCTGTTCGCGCCGAGCCGCGAGGAGATCGCGCTGCTCGGCCCGCTCTCGGGCTGCGCAGTGGTCGAGAAGCGCGGCGCCGAGGGGCTCCTGCTGGTCCCTGGCGACGGCGCCGCGCAGCGCCGCGTCACGCCGCCCGCGGTCGCTGTCGTGGACCCGACCGGGGCGGGCGACGCCACGGTCGGCGCGATCGCCGGCGGTCTTGCGCAGGGGCAGGATCTTGAGGACGCGGTCAGGGCCGCGGTCGCCATCGGCGCGCGCACAGTCACGGCGCAGGGTCCTGCCGCGCTCGGGTTCCGGACATGACGCAGATCGAGATCGCCGGCGTGGGCAAGCGCTTCGGCGCCCACCAGGTGCTGCGGGACTGCACGCTCTCCATCGCGCGCGGCCAGGTGCTGACGCTGCTCGGTGCCTCCGGCTGCGGCAAGACGACGCTGCTGCGCATCATCGCCGGCTTCCTCGACCCGGACGAGGGCGAGGTCCGCATCCAGGGGCGCGACATCACGACCCTGCCGCCGAACCGCCGGCAGGTGGGCTATGTCTTCCAGAACTACGCGCTGTTCCCGCACCTGACGGTCGCCGAAAACGTCGCCTACGGCCTCAAGGTACGCCGCCGCCCGCGCGCCGAGATCGCGGAGCGCGTGCGCGCCGCGCTGGCGACCGTCGCGTTGGAAGGTTTCGCGGACCGCTACCCCGCGCGCCTCTCGGGCGGCCAGCAACAGCGCGTCGCGATCGCCCGCGCCCTGGTGCTGGAGCCCGAGGTGCTGCTGCTCGACGAGCCCTTCAACGCGCTCGACGCCAAGCTGCGGCTGGCGATGCAGGTGGAGCTGCGCAAGCTGATCTCGCGCGTCGGCATCACCTCGATCTTCGTCACCCACGACCAGGCCGAGGCGATGACGCTGTCCGACCAGGTGGCGGTGATGCGCGAGGGGCGGATCGAGCAGCTCGCCGCGCCGCTCGACCTCTACGACCGGCCGGCGACGCCTTATGTCGCGACCTTCATCGGGCGCGCCAATGTCGTGCCGGTCAGCGTGCGCGGCGGCGCCGGGGGGGGCGGGCCCCGCGTCGCCCCCCCCCCCCCCGCCCGCCCCCCCGCGCCGCGGGGGGGGCCGGGGGACCCC
>NZ_JBWXTD010000003.1:1514591-1523509 GCF_056682175.1 Falsiroseomonas sp. RANM36 | reverse complement strand
CCTTTGGGGGGCGGGGCGGGGGGGGGGGGGGGGGGGGGGGGGGGGGGCCCGGGGGGCGCGGCCGCGCGCCCGGACGGCCCCGCGGCGCTGGTGCTGCGGCCGGAGAACCTGCGCCTGCTGCCCGCCGCCGCGCCAGGGGCGATCTGGCAGGGCCGCGGGGCCTTCGCCACCGCCGACGGCCCGACGATGGAGCTCGAGCTCGAGGCCGGCCGGGCGGCGCCGCGGCGCGCGGTGCTGCCGCGCCGCGCCGGCGAGGCGGCGCCCGCGCCCGGCACCGTGCTCGGCCTCGGCATCGCCGATCCGGCCGGCTGCGCGGTGATCCCGCATGCCGGCTGAGGCCCTCATGCGCCGGCCGGCGCCGCTCCGCCGCATCCTGCACGGGCGCGGCATCTGGCCAGCCGTCCCTGCGCTGGTGTTCCTGTTCGTCTTCCTCGTCCTGCCGATGGTCACGCTGCTGGCCTTCGGCTTCCTGACCATCGAGCGCGGCCGCATCCAGGGCGACAGCTTCACGGTCGCGCATCTGCTGCACGCGCTGCAGGACGACCTCGTCTGGCGCCTCATGTGGCGCAGCTTCTGGGTCGCCGTCGTCTCCTCGCTGCTCTGCCTTTTGCTGGCCTATCCGGTCGCCTATCTCTTCGCCGAGACGAAGGGCATCTGGCGCACGCTGATCCTCGTCGCGGTGATCTCGCCGCTGCTGACCAGCGCGCTGGTCCGCGCCTATGCCTGGATCGTCATCCTCGGCGGGCGGCGCGGCATGCTGAACCAGGCGCTGCTGTCGCTTGGCATCGTCGAGGAACCGCTGCGCATCCTCAACACGGACTGGGCGGTGCTGATCGGCATGACTCAGATCCACCTGCCCTTCATGGTGCTGCCGCTGCTGGCCGTGCTGGCGGAGCGCGACCGGCGGCTGGAGGAGGCCTCGCTGAACCTCGGCGCCAGCCGAACCGGCACCTTCTTCCGCGTCACCGTGCCGATGAGCGTGCCGGCGATCTTCGCCGGCCTCGCGCTGGTCTTCGCCGTCTCCTACACCAACTTCATCGTCCCCCAGCTGCTCGGCGGCGGCGCCTATTCGACGCTTGCGGTGCAGGTCTACGAGCAGACGGTGGTGGTGCTGGACTGGACGCGCGGCGCGGTGCTGGCGACGATCCTGCTGTCCACCTGCTTCGCCTTCGTCCTCGCGATCGTCGCTCTCGGCAACCGGCTCGCGCGCTGGAACGAGGTGGCAAAGCCATGAGCCCGCGCGCCTCCGGCGCGATGAAGCGCCGCCCGCGCGCCTCCGGCGCGACGAAGCGCCGCCGCACCGTCCCCGCCATCGACCGGCTCGGCGGGCTGCTGCTCGGGCTGGTCGCGGGCTTTGCGCTGCTGCTGCTGGTCGCGCCGAGCCTGATCGTCATCGCCATCAGCTTCGAGCCGCGCGCCTTCATCAGCTTCCCGCCCTCCGGCTTCTCGCTGCGCTGGTACGGCGCGGTGTTCGAGAACCGGCAGCTGACGGATTCCATCCTGGTCAGCCTGGAGGTCGCGACCTTGGTCATGCTGGCGGCGCTGCTGCTCGGCGTGCCGGCCGCCTTCGCCTCGGTGCGCGGCACCTTCCCCGGCAAGGCCGGGGCGAATGCCTTCCTGCTCGCGCCGCAGATGATGCCGGGGATGGTGATCGGCATCGCGATGCTGTTCTTCGGCGCCTATGTCGGCTTCCGCGCCTCCGACCTGATGCTGGTCGTGGCGCTGACCGTCTTCTGCATCCCGTTCACCATCCGCATCGTCATGGCGCGGCTTGCCGGGCTCGATCCGCGGCTCGACGAGGCCTCGGCCAATCTCGGCGCGGGGCCGGCCGAGACCTTCCTGCGCGTCACCGTGCCGCAGCTCGGCCCGGCGCTGCTCGCCGCCGCCGCCTTCACCTTCATCGAGGCCTTCGACAACGTCACCGTCGCGCTCTTCACCTCCGACGTGCGCGGCAGGCCGCTTCCCGTGGAGCTCTACTACCTCGTGCAGAACGATTCGACGCCCGCCATCGCCGCGATCTCGGCGATGGAGATCATGCTCTCCTTCGTCGTGATGCTGGTGATCGCCCGCACCGTCGGGCTGGAGCGGCTCGGCCGATGAGCACCGACGCCCGCTTCGCGAAGCTGCGCGCCGAGCCCTCCACCGACGCGCCGCGCGATCCCGCCCGGCTCGCACGCGTCGAGCGCACGCGGGTCGAGATGCTGGCGCAGGGCGAGGCGATCGCGGCGACGCTCGCGCAGGCGGCGCCCGCGCTCGGCGCGCTCGCCGCGCGCGGCGCGGCGCGCCCGGTCACGGAGGTGGTGATCGCCGGCTGCGGCGATTCCTGGCAGGCCGGGCGGATCGCCGCATCGGCCTTCCGCGCGCGGCTCGGCGTGCCGGCCGCCGGCGCGCAGGCGCTCGACTGGGCGCTCTACGAGGCGGCGCATGCCGGCCCCGGCACGCTCGTGTTCGGCATCTCCTCGCGCGGCACGACGCCCGCGGTGCTGGAGGCGCTGGAGCGTGCGCGCGCGCGCGGCGCGCTGGCGGTCGGCGTGACCAACAGCGCCGGCTCGCCGCTGCCCCGGGGCTTCGACGCGGCGCTGATGGTGCCGGCGCCGCGCCGCGGCTGGCCAACCCCGGCGACGACCGCGACCATCGCGCTGCTGGTCGCCGCGGCCGAGGCGATCCGCCCCGATCCGACGCTGCGCGCCGCGCTCGCGGCGCTGCCGGAGCAGGCGGACCGGCTCGGCGCGCTCGTCGCCGCGCCGATGCGGGAGGCGGGTGCGGCCTTCGCGCGCGCCGGCTTCCTCGGCTTCAGCGGCGCCGGCCCCTTCCACGCCTCCGCCGAGATTGGCGCGGCGAAGATCCGCGAGCTGGGCCCCGTCCACGCCGTCGCCTGGCCGCTCGAGGAGCTGCACCACTACCGCGCGCAAAAGCCGGGCGACCCGCTGGTGCTGATCGCGCCCGACGCCGCCTCGCGTCCGCGGGCGCTGGATGCGGCGATCGTCGGCGCCGGCGTCGGCGGGCGCACGCTGGCGCTGCTCGGCGCGGCGGATGCGGAGATCGCCGGCCTCGTCGAGCGCCACCTGATCCTGCCCGCCGCGCATCCGCTGCTGCTGCCGCTGCTCGCCACCATCCCGCTGCACCACCTCGCCCATGCCTATGCCGTGGCGCGGGCGGAGGCCGGGCTCGGCTATCCCGGCGCGTGACGCCCGCGCTCTTCACCGCCGGCGGCGCGACGCTCGACTGCATCGTCG
This sequence comes from Falsiroseomonas sp. RANM36, assembly GCF_056682175.1. Classification (NCBI taxonomy): domain Bacteria; kingdom Pseudomonadati; phylum Pseudomonadota; class Alphaproteobacteria; order Acetobacterales; family Roseomonadaceae; genus Falsiroseomonas; species Falsiroseomonas sp. RANM36. The sequence goes on along the minus strand of NZ_JBWXTD010000003.1, from coordinate 1,520,273 downwards.
CGGCGGACGGCACGCTGGCGCTGGCGCAGATCGGCGGCAACGCGATCCACTCGGCGGTCGGCGCGGCGCGGATGGGCGCGCGCGCCGGCATCGTCGCGCGCGTGCCGGCGGGATGGCCGGTGGAGCGGCTCGCCGGCACGCCGCTCGATGCCGCGGGCATCCGTATCGAAGGCGTTCCGCTGCCCGACCCCGAATGGTTCTTCCACCGCCCCGACGGCAGCCGCGTGGACCGGCTGCACGCCTCGCCGGCGGAGGCCGCGGCCTTCGGCATCGCCGGCGCGCGGATCGCGCCCGAACGCGCTGCGGCATGGGAGGCGCATCTGCGCGCGCGCTCCGACGCGGCGGGCTGGGCCGCCTTCCGCGCCGCGCATCCGGTGCTGCCCGAGCATGTGCCCGACGCCTGGTGGTCGGCGCGCGGCGCCCATGTCGCGCCCGGCGCGACCGATGCGCAGCTCGCCCTCGCGAGAGCCGCGCGCGATCGCGGACTGCTCGTCACGCTCGATCCGGGCTTCACGGCGCGGAGCCTCCCGCCACCGCTGCTCGAGGCGCTGCTCGCCACCTGCGACGTCTTCCTGCCAAGTGAGGCGGAACTCGATGCGCTGCGGCCGGGACTGGCGCCGGCGGCCGCGTTGGCGGCGCTGGCGCGGCCGGGTGGCCCGCTGCTGCTCGCCAAGCTCGGCGCCGCGGGGGCGCTGCTGCTCGACCCGGCGGAGGGATTGCCGCGCCGGCTGCCGGCTCTGTCGGTCGACTCGCTCGACCCGACCGGCGCGGGCGACGCCTTCGCCGGTGGCGTTCTGGCCGGACTCGGCGCCGGCGAGCCGATCGTGCGCGCCGCGCAGCGCGGCCTGGTCGCGGGTGCCTGCGCGGTGGAGCGGATGGGCGCGCTCGCACCACTCGCGCTCACGCCATCCGAAGTCGCGGAGCGGCTCGCGCGGGTCGATCACTCTATCTCTGGGAGCTTCCCGTGACAGCAGACATCTTCTCGCCCGCGCCGCTCGTCATCGCCGCGCTGCACCTCCCCGATCCGGTGGTGGAGCCGTGCCGGTCCCAGGCCTGGCTTGAGGACTACGTGCTGCAGAACGCGCGCATCTTCGCCGAGGCCGGCGTACCGGCAATCAAGCTGCAGGACCAGACGCGCTCGGCAGGCGGGGCCTCGCTGGAGACGGTAGCGCGGATGGCCGCGCTGGCGCGCCTGCTGCGGGCGGAGTTCCCGGCCCTTCGCCTCGGCATCATCGTCCAGGCTCATGACGCAGAGGCGCCGCTTGCGGTTGCGGCGGCCGCCGGCGCCTGCTTCGTGCGGCTCAAGGTCTTCGTCGCCTCGGTCCTCGGGGCGGAAGGGCCGAAGCATGCACTGGCTGTGCCCGCCCGCACCTATCGCGCCGCCGTCGCGCCCGATGTCGCTATCCTCGCCGACGTCTTCGATCGCACGACGGTGCCGCTTGCGCCGGTGGAGCCGGAACGGGCGGCACTCTGGGCACAATCGCTCGGCGCCGACGGCCTGGTGCTGACCGGCACGGATTTCGCCGACAGCATCGCCCGCATCCGCGCCGCGCGCGAAACCGGCGTTCGCGCGCCGATTCTGCTCGGGGGCGGCGTGACGGAGGACAACGTGGCCGAGGCCCTGCGCGAAGCGCAGGGCGTGATCGTGTCCTCTTCGCTCATGCGCCGCGGCGCCGGGCCGGAAGATCTGCTGCGCTGGGATGCCGACCGCACGCGTCGGCTGATGGATCGGGCCCGAGCGACGCCGGGAGGTTCGGACGAGGCGCTGCCATCTGCCAGGATTGCCTCGGCCAGCCCTGAGCGAAGTGTCGCCGCCTCCAGCGCGGCGCTGTCGAGCCGGCCGAGCAGCTCGGTCTCCTCCACGGCGAGCGCGGCACCGGCGGCGATGGCCGCGCGCCGGTAGCCGAGCGCGGCGACGCAGGTCTCGTCGTCATCGGTGAGGTCGCGGTCGTTGTCGGCGACGGTCAACACTGCGCGGTTGCGGCGCTGCACACGCCAGAGGATGGCGAGCGTGGCGGCCCGCCCGGCGAGATCGGCGGCGAGGCCGGGGGAGAGACGGATCGCGGCGAGGCGCCGGGTCGTCCAAGCACCACTCCGTTCGGTGGGCCCTCGGCCGATGGCGCGGCTCAGTCGGCGTTGGCGGAAAGCGGATGCAGGGCGCCGCTCACCAGCAGGTCGTGGCATTCCTGCACCAGCGGAACACAGCCGGCATATGGGGCGGGCACGGAGCCATTCGCGCGCGCAAAGGCGAGACGCCGCACGCGACCAGCCGCCATCTCGAAGGTGGCGCGACACTCGTCCTTCTGTTCGCGATTGAGCTCGAATACGCCGGTCGAAAGCGTCGCCTCGCGCGGCGACCCGCGCCGCTCATAGGCCCAATATTGCACGCCGCCATCGCCTTCGAGGACGCGATCCGGCAGCCCCGCGCAAAGGCGGAGATCGTTCGCCGACAGTCCGATCAGATCGCTGCGCGCGCGCCGTGCCACCGAATCATCTCCCGTCACGCAGGAGGCAAGCAGCGCCGAGGCCGCCACGGCACCGATCACGATCCGCGGATGGCTCCTGCCGTGCCGCGCACCGTCCGGGCCGTTGCCGCATGTGACTGCCACATGGTCACACTTTTCCGAGCGGACTCGCGCGATCATGCTGGCCACCGCGAGCGCGTGTCGACGGAAAAGCGCTGCAGACCACGGAAGTGAGCTCATCGCACCGCCCTTGAGGACCTGCCCTCGCGGCAAGTCATGACAGCGTACCTCGGCACCAGTACCTTACAATCTCGAAGACTCGATTGGTAGCGTGCGGTAGAATGCCACATGAAACGTCGCAAGGCTTCGTTCTTGATCGCACGACAATAAGCACCGGAAGGGGAGGATGGTGATGCCACGCTCAATCCATCGGCGCAGCTTCGTCCAGTTGGCGCTCGCCACCGGCGCCAGCGCAACCGCTCCTGTCCTCTTCGGAAGCTTCGCCCGCGCCGGCACCGGTGATCCGCTTCCCGATCCCGACAGTTTGCGCAACGCCTTTCCGGGCCGGCCTTATTCCCCCTGGGCCGACCGCAGCTTCGCCACCAATGTGTACTGGGGCGACACGCACCTGCACACCGGCATGTCCATGGACGCGGGCGCCTTCGGCGCGCGCCGGACGCCGCGCGACGCCTACCGCTTCGCGCGCGGAGAGGAGCTGACGTCCTCGACAGGCCAGAAGGTTCGGCTCTCGCGCCCGCTCGACTTCCTCGTCGTTGCCGATCATTCGGACGGCATGGGCTTCTTCCCCCGCCTCTTCGCCGGCGAAGCGGAGGTCATGGCCGACCCGACCGGACGCCGCTGGCATCAGATGGTGCGTGAGGGCGGGCAGCGCGGAGTCGAGGCGGCGTTCCAGATCATCCGTGCCTTCAGCGAAGGACAGCTCGGCGCGCCGATGGTTCCGATGCCCGGCACCCGATCCTTCCGCTCCGCCTGGGACGAGCAGATCGCGGCCGCCGAGGAGGCCAACCAGCCGGGCCGCTTCACAGCCTTCATCGGCTTCGAATGGACCTCCAACACCAGCGGCAACAACCTTCACCGCGTCCTGATCTTCCGCGATGGCGCGAGCCGCGCCGGCCTGGTCGAGCCGTACACCACCCTGCCGCCCGCGGGCAGCGACAATCCGCGCGACCTCTGGCGCTACATGGCTGACTACGAGGCGCGAACGGGCGGGCAGATCCTCGCCATCGCCCATAACGGCAACCTCTCGAACGGACGCATGTTCCCGGTGATCGACACCTTCACTGGCGCGCCGATGTCGCGCGAGGACGCCGAGACACGCGCGCGCTGGGAACCGCTCTACGAAGCCACGCAGATCAAGGGCGACGGCGAGACGCATCCGCTGCTCTCGCCCAATGACGAGTTCGCGGATTTCGAGCGCTGGGACGTCGGCAACCTCGATCTCAGCGAAGCCAAGACGCGGGAGATGCTGCCGCACGAATATGCCCGATCTGCGCTCCGGCTCGGCCTGTTGCTCGAACAGCGGCTCGGGGTGAATCCCTATCGCTTCGGCATGATCGGCTCGACCGACAGCCACACCGCGCTTTCGACTGCCGACGAGGACAACTTCTTCGGCAAGCATTCGGGCGCCGAGCCGAGTGCGGAGCGCGCGACGCATGTCTTCGCCACCTCGGCCGACGGGCAGCGCCGGCTGTTCGGCTGGCAGATGGTCGCCTCCGGTTATGCCGGCGTCTGGGCGCGGGAGAACACGCGCGCGGCGCTCTTCGACGCCATGCAGCGCAAGGAGGTCTTCGCCACCACCGGCCCGCGCATGCTGGTCCGCTTCTTCGGCGGATGGGAGTTCGAGCCGGCGGACGCGAATACGCGCAGCCCCGCCATCGCGGGCTACACCAAGGGCGTGCCGATGGGCGGCGATCTCGGCGAGGCGCCGCGGGGGCGCGCGCCGACGTTCCTGGTCGCGGCGCTGCGCGATCCGATCGGCGCCAATCTCGACCGCATCCAGATCGTCAAGGGCTGGCTCGACAGCAACGGCGAGACGCATGAGCGGGTCTACGACGTCGTCTGGTCGGGCGACCGCCGGCCGGGCGCCAATGGCCGCCTGCCGCCGGTGGGCAACACGGTGGATGTCGCCAACGCGACCTGGACCAACACGATCGGCGCGCCGGAGCTGATCACCGTCTGGCGCGACCCGTCATTCGATCCGGCGCAGCGCGCGGTCTACTACGCCCGCGTGCTGGAAATCCCGACGCCGCGCTGGACCGCCTATGACGCGCGCTACTTCGGCGTGCGGATGGGGCCGGAGGTGCCGATGACGGTGCAGGACCGCGCCTATACCTCGCCGATCTGGTATGCGCCGCGAAGCTGACGCGCGGCGCGGCGGCATGAGGGCGCTGCTCCGCCAACCGCTCCTGCACTTCATGGCGGGCGGCGCGCTGATCTTCGCCCTCTACGCGCTGGCCGGCGCCCGCGCGCCCGCCCCCGCGCCGCGGGCGGAGGAGGCGCCGCGCATCCTGGTCACCCGCGGGCAGGTCGAGAGCCTGGCCAGCGCCTTCGTTGCGCGCCAGCGCCGCCCGCCGAGCGAGGAGGAACTCGCCAGCCTGGTCGCCGAGCATGTGCGCGACGAGGTGCTGGTGCGCGAGGCGCTCGCGCTCGGCCTCGACCAGGGCGACCCGGTGATCCGCCGGCAGCTTCGCCTGAAGATGGAGTTCCTCGCGCAGGATGCCGCCGGCGGCGGCGCGCCGCGCGCGGCGGAGCTGCGGGCGCTGCTGGCGCAGATGGGCGATCGCCTCGGCCAGCCCGGCCGCGTGACCTTCCGCCATGTCTTCCTCGACACCGCGCGGCGTGGCGCGGCGGCGGAGGAGGAGGCTGCGCGGCTGCTCGCCGCGCTGCGGGGACCGGGCGGAGAGTCGCTCGCGGACGAGGCCGGGGATCGCTTCCTGCCCGGCTACGACTTCCGCGACGCGAGCCTGCCCGACATCGACAGCCGCTTCGGTGGCGGCCTGGCCGCGGCACTGGCCGAGGCGCCGGTCGGGCGCTGGTCCGGCCCGCTGCGCTCTGCCTACGGCCTGCACCTGGTGCGCGTGGAAAGCCGCAGCGCGCCGCACCGGCCCGCGATCGAGCAGGTCCGGCCCGTGCTCCGCGCCGAATGGTCGGGGGGGGGGGGGGGGGCCCCCCGCCGGCCGGGGGGGCGCGGGGGTGT
>NZ_JBWXTD010000003.1:1512223-1514581 GCF_056682175.1 Falsiroseomonas sp. RANM36 | reverse complement strand
ACCCGCGGCCGGGCGCGGCCCCTGCCCGGGACCGCGCCGGCCGGGCCGGCGCGCGGGGCCTATGGGGGGGGGGGGCGCGCGCGCGCCGCGCAGGAGCGCTTCGTCGCCGCGCTGGTCGCGCGCTATGCCGTCAGCATCGAGGGCGCGGCGCCCGCGGACGTCGCCGCGCGATGATGGCGCGGCTGCTACGCGCGCTGCTGCTGCTCGCAATCGCGTTGCTGCCGCGCGCCGTCTCCGCGCATGAGGTGCGCCCGGCCTATCTCGAGCTGCGCCCGGCCGGACCGGCGGAATGGGCGGTGCTCTGGCGGGTGCCGGCGCTCGGCGGCGCGTGGCGGCTGCGGCTGGACGCGCAGCTCCCGGGAGGCTGCGTGCCGCTCGGCGCCCGGCAGGGCACCTTCGCGGGCGACGCTTATGTCGAGCGCTGGACCGCACGATGCCCGGATGGGCTCGCCGGTGGCGTCATTCGCTTCGACGGCCTCGCCGCGCTGCGCAACGACGTGCTGCTTCGGATCGAGCGAGCCGACGGGCGGGACGCGATCTCGGCGCGCCTGACCCCCTCCACGCCGCGCTTCGTGGTGCCCGCCGAGCCCGCGCTGCGCGATGTGATGGTCACCTATGTCGGTCTTGGCGTGGAGCACATCCTGCTCGGCGCGGACCATCTGCTCTTCGTGCTCGGGCTGATGCTGATCGTGCGGGGATGGCGCCGCCTGGCGCTGACCATCACCGCCTTTACCGCCGGCCACACGCTGACGCTCGCCGCCGCCACGCTCGGCGCCATCTCCTTGCCGGGACCGCCGGTGGAGGCTGCGATCGCGCTCAGCATCGTGTTCGCGGCGGCCGAGGCGCTTCGCATCCGCGCCGGCGAGCGCACGCTGATGGCGACGGCGCCCTGGACCGTGGCGCTGCTGTTCGGGCTGCTGCACGGGCTCGGCTTCGCCGGCGCGCTGCGTGCGATCGGCCTTCCCGAGACGGCGATGCTGCCGGCGCTGCTGTTCTTCAATCTCGGTGTCGAGATCGGGCAACTCGCCTTCGTGCTGGCGGTGCTCGCCGCCGGTTGGGCGTTGCGTCACGGCTCAGGGCGCCTCGTCGGCGGCGATGCGGCGACCCGCCTGGCCGGCAGCGCCACGCGGGCGACGGCCTATGGCATCGGGGCCGTCGCGGCCTTCTGGCTGATCGACCGGATGGTCGCCTTCTGGGCGTGACGGCGGCGCCCGAGGACGCGCGCTGCTCCCCGCCCGAGCGCCTCAGTGCCGCGCTACCATCGCATAGAACCTGTCCAGCATCATCGAGCGGCCCTCATCCGTGCTCGCCGCCAGCACAAACGCTTCGAAGGTGAGGAACGCCACGGTGGCGTGCGCCCTCATCTGGGCCTCGACGCCGTCGAAGCCCATGGCGGCAAAGAGCCCCGAGACGAAAGCGAGGCGCCGCTCATCGACGGCCTTCACCAGATCGGCAACGAGACCGGAATCCTGCGCAGCCCAGGCGCGGATGCTGACGTCGTATCGCGCGTAGCCGCCCTCGGAGACCACGCGGAGAAGCTCCTTCAACCGCGCCCCGGCATCGCCGCTGGACTGGCTGACGAGGCGGATGACAGGTTCGGTGAACTGGGCGCTCCAGTACTCCACGAGATCGCGGACGAAGTCGTCGCGATCCTCGAAGTGCCAGTAGAAGCTGCCCTTGGTGACGTTCAGGGCCTTGCAGAGCGCGTCAACGGTGAGCTTGGCGCCACCTTTCTGCGCGAGCACATCCATCGCACGGGCGAGCCATTCGTCCCGATCGAAGCGCCCGGGCGATCCCGCGCGCTTCCCTTGCCGTCGGACAGGTTCAGCCATCGTCCCTATGTTCCGTACTTTTTGGTATTGACCATCAATATACGGAACTCCTAAGCTATCCGACATCATGCGCCGGCAAGCTTGGCGCCGCCAGAACAGGGGAGGCAGGAATGCGACGGGGCTCCCGTTGCGCCGTGCTGAACGCCACTGCGGCTCTCGCGATCGGAAAGGGAGGCCTGGCACGGCTCCCGGCGCCGTCCGGTTGCAGCGACACAGTGGCGGTCGGCGTCATGCCAGCCGGGTGCTTGCCGGGCGAAAAGGCAGTGCCGGACGTCGCCGCGCAGCTTGCCGCCGCCATGGCGACCGCGCGGGTCCAGCACCTCGGAGACGGGCTCATCTTTTGCGCGCGAGGCCGGAACATGCGGTTCGTGGAGGCAGGATCCACGGGGCGGAGTGACGCGCCTTGCAACGATGTCAATCGGCACACAAACGGGACCCCGGATCGGCGTGCAAAAGGGACCCCCTTTTGGTGTGCATGGACGCGCCCGGGTTGGCCGGTGCGGAGCCGTAGGCGCAGCGGCGGGCC
>NZ_JBWXTD010000003.1:1507996-1512123 GCF_056682175.1 Falsiroseomonas sp. RANM36 | reverse complement strand
CTGCGCGGGGCGCGCGAAGCCAACGGCCCCGCCGTGCGCGACGCCGGCGGCGCAGAGCGGGGGCGTGGTCTCATGCGCCCAGCTCGTCGGCGCGCCGAAGACGTAGCGCGCCGTCACCTCCCACACCGTCACGCCAGCGGCGACCAGGAACAGCCAGGCCGCCGCATGGCCGATGCCGAGCGCGAGACGCTCCAATGTCAGCCGACCCGCGACTGGAAGGCGCGCAGGCTGTCGAGGATCTGCTTCGCCATCGGTCCGCGCGCGGCGTAGGTGTCCTGCACCTCCGCGGTGATGCGGCCGAGCTTCGCGGTCTCGCTCTCCGGCCAGGTGATGATGGTGATGCCCTCGGCGCGCATCTTCTGCAGCGCCTCGGCGTCCTCGGCCTCGATGGCGGCCTTGTGCGCGGCGGACATGCGCTTGACCGCGGCGGCGATCGCCTGGCGCGCCTCGGCCGGCAGCCCGTCCCAGCGGCGCTTCGAGAAGGAGACCTCGCAGGTCGGCATGGAATGGTTCGCCGAGATCGAGAAGCGCGCATTGCGATAGAGGCCGACGGCGTAGTTGAGGCCCGGATTGGCCTGGTCGGCGGCATCCACCACGCCGGATTGCAGCGCATTGAACAGCTCCGGCAGCGGCAGGTTGACCACGGACGCGCCGGCGCGGCCGAACACCTCGGCGATCATGCCCGGCGGGCAGCGCACCTTCAGCCCGTTCAGGTCCGCCACCCCGTTCAGCGCGCGGCGCGAGGGGATGTGCTCGCCCGGCCAGTAGAACTGGTCCACGTAGTAGAGGCCGAAGCGGTCATACAGCGCGCGGCCGAGATCGGCGCCGTTGCCCTCGCTGAACCAGCGGTCGCGCGTGTCCACGCTGCGGAAGGTGGCGCCGGTGTCGCCCAGCACGACGAAGCCCGCATCCTTCGCGGCGAACCACGACGGGGCCGCGAACTGGCCGTCGAGGATGCCGTTGCGCACCGTGTCCAGCAGTTCCGTCGGCGCCACCACCGCGCCGCCAGGAAGGACCGAGATGGTCACCCGACCGCCGGTGTTCTGCTTCACCTCCTCGGCGAAGGCGGTGGTGACGCGGTGCAACGCCGAATTGGTGCCGAGGAAGTGCTGCATGCGCAGTGTCACGCCCTGCGCCAGCGCCGGCGGCGCGACGAAGGGCAGCGCGAGGGCCGCGGGTGCGGCGCCGAGCAGCGCGCGACGACGGATCATGGACGTGGGTCTCCCTGTTTCCCGTGGTGTTGTCAGGCCATGCCGAGCATCGCCTTCGCCTCGTCCGGCGTGGCGATCTCGCGGCCCAGCTCGCGCGCGATCTGCGCGACGCGGCGGATGATCTCGGCGTTCGTCGGCATCACGCCCGCCTGGCCGAGCTCGTGATAGGTGTAGTCGCCGAGGCCGATGCTGATATGCCCGCCCTGCGCGATGACGGCGGCGGCGAGCGCGAAGAGGTTCCCGCCGAAATTCACCACCGTCCATTCGATGCGGCGGCCTTCCGGCAGGAAGTCGAGATGCGCCTGCAGCCCGCGCAACGTGCCGGGATGGCCGCCGAGGAAGGTGTTGTCGGTGAGGCAGAAGCAGAGATAGCCCGGCTCCTCGAGCAGCCCCATCTCCATGAAGGCGCCGACATAGCGCGTGAAGCCGACGGTCCAGGACACCAGGTAGGGCTTCAGCCCGGCGCCACGGATCGCACCGGCGAAGTGCATCAACGTGCCGGTGGAGTTGCGATAGACCAGCTCCGTCGTCTCGAAGCGGCGCGCCTGGGCGTTGTAGCGATCGACGTTCACCGAGCCCATGTCCATCGGCGCGAAATGCGGTGCGCCGCGCGGATCCTTCGTCATCTCGAGGATATGCGCGATGCGCGCCTCGGGCGCGGCGTCGAGCGTGACGTAGCCGAGCGTCGGATGCACCAGGATATCGGAGGCGTCGCGGATGCGGCGCACCGTCTCCGCGTAGGTCGCAGCGTCGTGGTCCGGCGTGCCGTCGGGCCTGCGGGCGTGGAAGTGCAGCACGGCGGCGCCCGCCTCGCGGCAGGCCACCGCATCCCGGGCGATCTCCTCCGGCGTGTAGGGCACGTTCGGATTGCCCTGCTCGCGCATCATGTACTCGTTGACGCGCGCCTCGATGATCAGCTTGCGCACCCTCGACGTTCCCGCCTCCCAGGACGGGGCGCAGCTTTCGCGTGCCTATGCCTTTCGGTCAAGGAGTTTCGCTTTTCGCTGGCCATGCCGGAGGAATCCTATATCTTTCGGCATATGTCACAGCCGACGCCACCGCCCGCGGGCCTCCTGGACGAGCTCGGGCCGCACTTCCCCGGCCACATCATGCAGCGCATGCGCCTGCCGGACGGGCGCTACCGCTACACCTATGTCAGCCCCGCCGTGCGCGAGACCTTCGGGCTGGATCCCGAGGCGCTGCTCGCCGCCGGCAGCGTCGGGCATGAATGGCTGCCCGAGCCCGACCGCACCCGCTTCGTCGCCGCGCTCGAGCACTCCGCCGCCACGCTCGGCGTGCTCGACGAGGAGGTGCGTGTCGCGCACCCCGAGGGCGGCACGCGCTGGGTGCGGTCCATCGGCCATCCGCGGCGCCTGCCGGATGGCAGCGTGATCTGGGACGGGGTCGCGCTCGACGTCACCGACCGTCACGAGGCCCGCGCCGCGCTGGATGCGGCGCTGGAGGCGGCGCGTCGGCGCGAAGTGGCGGGCGCGGGCCTTTCGGCTGTCGCCCTGCGGGATGTCGCGCGCCCCCTCGGCCGCCTCCGGGCGTCGCTCACCGCGCTGCCGGGAGCGGAAGAGGCGCTGCAGCGTCTGGCCGAGGTGGAGGCGGCGCTGACGTCAGCGACCTCCCTGGCGCAGGCGGCCGGCGAGGCGGCGCCGAAGCTGGACGGGCTGACGCCGCGCCAGGCCGAGATCCTGAGGCTGCTCCGGGAGGGTCTTTCCAACCGCGATATCGCGCAGCGGCTTGCGCTCGGCGAAGGCACCGTGAAGCTGCATGTCTCGGCCCTGCTGAAGCGGTTGGGCGCGCGCAATCGGACCGAGGCGGCGCTGCGGCGCTGACGGCGCGACGGCGGTCTTCGCGCGGCGCAAGGCGGCCGGAGCCATGCTGGATCGATGCTGAGCGGGCTACCGGCTTGCGCGGGATTGCGCCGGGGCGATGCCCGTGACGGGCGGCCGGCATCATGTCCCCCGCCCGCAACCCTTCAGCAACCCGACGCGCCAAGCCGCGCCCAGGTCGAGCCCAGCGGCAGCCCGGTTCCTCTCGATCAGCGTGAGAGCTGGCGGACCCGACACGATTCGAACGTGCGACCTTTGCCTTCGGAGGGCAACGCTCTATCCAGCTGAGCTACGGGTCCGTCCCGGCCTCATTACCGAAAGCGGGACCGGGAAGGAAGCCCTCGGCCATTTCCGGGCGCCCCGCGGGTCGGCTAGTCTCGGGCCGACCAGCAAGGCGCGACGGATTGCCGCGCCGGAGGATGACGCCGATGACCGATGGCCCCGTCCCAGGCTCCAACGAGGCCCGCAGCCTCCTCCAGGCCCTCTATGCGGAGATGGCGCCGCAGCACCTCTATCCCCTCTGGGAGGTCCTGCACGCGCTGGTCACGCCGGCGCCGAGTTCTCCGGCGCAGGCGCATCTCTGGCACTACGCGGCCGCCCGGGCGCATCTGCTGCGCGCCGGCGACCTGATCACCGCCGAGCAGGCGGAGCGGCGCGTGCTGATCCTGGAGAACCCCGGCATGCCCGGAAGCTCCGCCGTCACCACCAGCCTCTATGCCGGGCTCCAGCTGATCCTGCCCGGCGAGGTGGCGCCCTGCCACCGGCACACGCAATGCGCGCTCCGCTTCGTGATGGAAGGCGACGGCGCCTTCACCGCGCTGGATGGGGAGAAGGCGGTGATGCGCCCCTTCGACCTGGTGCTGACGCCGAACTGGCAGTGGCACGACCACGGCAACACCAGCGGTCGGCCGATGATCTGGCTGGACGGGCTCGACATCCCGACCGTCCGCCACTTCGCGGCCTCCTTCGCGGAACGCCTGCCGGACGGCGCCATGGCGCATGCGGAGACGGCGCCCCCCCGCGCCCCCCCCGCCCCGCCCCCGGGCGCCCAGCCCCCCCACCCCCGGCCCCCCCCCCC
>NZ_JBWXTD010000003.1:1506778-1507986 GCF_056682175.1 Falsiroseomonas sp. RANM36 | reverse complement strand
GCCCCCCTCGGGGCCCCGCGGGCCGCCGGGCGCCTGGGCGCTGGGGGCGCGGGGGCCGCGGGGCGACCGGGCGGCGCGCTACGGGCGCAACCTGCGCCCCTTCGCAGGCTCCACGGCCGCGCGACGCCCCGCTTCGCTGCCGCTGTTCCACTACCCCTATGCCGAGTGGCGCGAGAGCCTGGCGGCGATGGCGCGCGCCGGCGATCCGGACCCGCATCTCGGCCATGCGCTGGAATTCCTGAACCCGGCGGATGGCGGGCCGGTGATGCCGACCATCGCGGCGCATGTGCGCCTGCTGCCGAAGGGCTTTGCCACGCGCCCGCGCCGCGCCACCGACGCCACGGTCCTCGTGGTGGTGGAAGGCGAAGGTCGCGCGACGGTGGGCGAGCAGGATTTCGCCCTCGCCCCGCGCGACCTGCTGGTCGTGCCCTCCTGGGCCACGCTGCGGCTGGAGGCCGCGAGCGACCTGGTGCTGTTCGGCTATTCCGACGCCGCCGCGCAGCAGAAGCTCGGCCTCTGGCGCGAGGCGCGCCTGTAGCGTCCCGCCAGGGCTACCGGTCGAGCAATCCTTCGAGGAGGCTGCGCAGGAAACCGATGCCCTCGGACAGCCCCTCGAGGTCGAGCGGCCGGCCGAGGGGGGTGCCTTGCGCGCGGGCGAAGGCGGCGCCGCGGTCCTGCAGCAGCTCGGCCACGGAAAGCCGGCCGTCGCCGTCATAGTCCAGGCTCTCCACCAGCAGCCGCGCGCTCACGATGCCGCCGAGCGCGCCGGCGCCGATCGCGCCCGCCACCGAATCCAGCGTCGCGCCATCCTGCACCGCAACGAGCCAGGCGGCGCCGCGCAGCAGCCGCGCGATCTCGGCCGGCGCCAGCCTGCCGTCGCCGCTGACGTCGCCCTGGCGCAGGATCGCCTCGGCACAGGCGCCCGGCGTGGTGCCGCAGGCGGCTTCGAGCTGTTCCAGCGCGGCCAGGAAGGCGATGCCCTCGCCGTGCAGCAGGGCGATCTCGGCGGGCGGCGCGGGGCAGCGCCGCCAGCTCGCGACCGGCGCGTCGCCGGGCAGGCGGTCGTCGCGGGTCTTGGCCTCCGGCTCGATCGTCTCGAGGCCGGCCCCGACTGCGCGGAACATCAGGCGCGGCGCCGCCGCGCCCCCCCCCCCCCCAAGCCTGCAGCCCCCCGCGGGGCGCGGCGCGGCGCAGCGGAACAGCCCGCC
>NZ_JBWXTD010000003.1:1499637-1506678 GCF_056682175.1 Falsiroseomonas sp. RANM36 | reverse complement strand
CGCCGGCGCGGCCAGCGCGGCCAGCCGCACGCCGGAGCCTGCCGCCCCGGCCACGCCGCCGCCCCCGCCGGCGCCCTCCGTCGGGCCGGTCAGCGGCTTCCCGCTGCCCCGCTTCGCCTCGCTCCGGTCCGACCAGGTGAACATGCGCGTCGGGCCGAACACGACCTTCCCGATCGAATGGACCTTCCAGCGCCGCGACCTGCCGGTGATGATCATCGGCGAGTTCCAGGTCTGGCGCCGGATCCGCGACGTGGACGGCGCCGAGGGGTGGGTTCACCAATCCACCCTGCAGGGCCGCCGCACCGTGCTGGTGCGCCCCGCCGGCGCGGCCGAGGTGGCGCTGCGCCGCGAGGCCTCGGCCGCGGCCGGCACGGTGGCGCGGCTGCGCCCGGGCGTGATCGCGCGGGTGCGCGAATGCGAGGCCGACAGCGCCTGGTGCCAGGTGCAGGTCGCCAGCCATCGCGGCTGGCTCCGCCGCGCCGATGTCTGGGGGCTGCTGCCGGAGGAGGAGGTGAAGTAGCGCGCGATTGAGCGCCGCTCCGCCTCGGCCTAACCTGTTTGCCATGGACGAGACGCCCCCGCCCGCCACGCACGACCTCGGCGGCGCGCCGCGATTCCGCTGCACGCCGGTGGACCCCGACGACGAGGCGCCGCCCGACGCCTTCGGCAAGCGCGTGGACGCCATCCGCCAGATCCTCGCCAGCAAGGGCCTGTTGACGGTGGACGAGATGCGGCGCGGCATCGAGGCGCTGCCCGAGGCCGAGTACCACGCCCTCGGCTACTACGAGCGCTGGCTGCGCTCGATCAGCGCCATCATGGCGGAGAAGGGCGTCGTCGCGCCGGAGGATCTGCGGCCATGAGCTTCGCCCCCGGCACGCCGGTGCGCGTGAAGCGCGATTTCCCCGAGATGCGCGGCCCCTGCCACATCCGCACGCCGCACTACCTGCGCGGCCTGTCGGGCACCATCGAGCGGCCGCTCGGCAGCTTCCCGAACCCGGAAGACCTGGCCTTCGCCCGCCCGGCGGCCAAGGTGCCGCTGTATCACGTGCGCTTCGACCAGCCGGCGCTGTTCGGCGAAGGGGCCAAGGGCGACACCGTGCTGGTGGAGATCTTCGAGCACTGGCTGGAGGAGACGCCCTGATGGCCGCGCCGCCGACAGCGGAGAGCATCGCGCTGCTGGAACGCTTCGTCGCGGCGCTGGCCGCGCGCGGGATCGTCAGCGAGGAAGAGATCGCGACGCAGATCGAGCGCACCGACCGCGCGAGCCCGGAGATCGGCGCGCGCATGGTCGCGCGCGCCTGGACCGACCCGGCCTATCGCGCGCTGCTGCTGCGCGACGGCACGGCGGCGGCGGAGCAGATGGGCGTCTCCATGGCCGGCGCGCCGCCGCTCGGCGTGCTGGAGGATACCCCGACGCTGCATCACCTCGTCGTCTGCACGCTGTGCTCCTGCTACCCGCGCATGGTGCTGGGCTATCCGCCGCACTGGTACAAATCGGCCGCCTATCGGGCGCGCGCCGTACGCGACCCGCGCGGCGTGCTGGCCGAATGGGGCACCGTGCTGCCGGACGGCATGGGGGTGCGCGTGGTGGACTCCACCGCCGACTATCGCTGGATGGTGCTGCCGCAGCGCCCCGCCGGCACCGAGGGCTGGGACGCGACGCGGCTCGCGTCCATCGTCACGCGCGACCATCTCGTCGGCGTCGCGCTGCCCAGCGCGGCATAGTGCGGTGAAGGGCATCGTCGTCTGCCCGCAGCCGCGGGCGGCGGATGTCGGCGCAGATGTGCTGCGCCGCGGCGGCACCGCCTTCGACGCCGCGCTCGCCACCGCCTTCTGCCAGATGCTGCAGGACCCCTTCATGTGCGGGCTCGGCGGCATGGGCACGCTGCAGTATCGCGATGCGCGATCCGGCCGCCAGGGCATGATCGACTTCCACGCCCGCGCCGGCGCGAGGGTGACGCCCCACATGTGGGCCGCCGACAGCAAGGGCCGCTCCGCCATCTCCGGCTATGCGCTGTTCGAGGATCACCGCGCGGAACTCGGCTACAGCGCGATCATGACACCCGGCACGGTCGCCGGCCTCGCGCGCTTCCACGAAACCCTGTGCACGTGGAACTGGGCGGATCTTCTGGCGCCCGCGATCTGCATGGCGAAGGAAGGCATCACCGTCACGCCCTTCTTCGCCGATTTTCTCGTTCGTCCGCCGCAACCCGGCCTGCCCGGCGGCATGGAACGCGTGACGAAGACGCCTGCCTGCGCGGCGCTCTACCTGAAAGACGGCGGCTTCCACGCGGTGGGCGACGTGATCCGCCACGCGCAGATGGCCGGGACGCTGGAACGCCTTGCGGCGCGGGGCGCCGCCGATTTCTACACCGGCGACATCGCCGGGCGCATCGCCGACGACTTCGCCCGCCACGGCGCCTTCGTCACGACCGATGACCTCGCTGCCTACACGCCTGTGGAATCGCTGCCGGTGACCGGCACCTATCGCGGCTACGGCATCGCCTCCAACCCGCCGCCCGGCTCGGGCGCGGTGCTGATCGCGATGCTCAACATCCTCGAGAACTTCGACTTCGCCGGCACCCATCCCGGCAGCGTGCGCCATCTCGACCTCGTCGCGCGCGCCATGGCGGCGGCGCATGAGGATCGCGAGCAATGGCTCGGCGACCCCGCCTTCGTGGACGTGCCGGTCGAGACGATGATCTCCAAGGCGCGCGCCGCGGAATGGGCCAGAAAGATCCGCGAGGGCTGGCTGCCCGGCGGGAAGATCGGCGCGCCGCCCTCCTGCACCACGCATCTCTCCGTCTGGGATGCGGCGGGCAATTGCGTCTCGCTGACGCACACCCTCGGCACCGGCGCGGGCGTGGTCACGGAGGGGCTCGGCTTCAACTGGAACAATGCGATGAAGCTGTTCGACATGCGGCCCGGCCGCGCGAACAGCATGGCGCCGGGCAAGGCGCGCACCACCGGCATGGTGCCGACCATCGTCTCGAAGGATGGCGAGCCCTGGATGGTGGTGGGCGCGCCGGGCGGCAGCGTCATCATCTCCTCCGTGCTCACCACCATCGTGAACGCGATCGACTTCGGCATGAGCGCGGTGGAGGCGGTCTCCTTCCCGCGCATCCATTGCGAGGGCGGCCCCGTCTTCTGCGAGGCGCGCGTGCAGGGCGACGTGGTGGAGGGGCTGCGCGCGCTGGGCCATGAGGTGCGGCATTCGCCGATCTCCTACGACCCCACGATGAGCCGCGCCCATGCGATCCTGCTGCGCGACGGCCGGCCGACGGGCGCGGCCGATCCGCGCGGCGGCGGCGGCGTCGCGATCGCCTGGTAGCGGCCTGGCGGATCCCGGACCACCGCGCCATCGCCGGGTCACAACCGGGTGCCGGGTGGGCGCGGCTTCAGGGATCGTCGTCGGGGATGTTCAGCAGCGCGCCGCAGGCCTTGCAGTGGACCGCGTCCGGGTCGTGCCGGCCGAGCCCGCAGGCATGGCACCGGAAGCGCACCTTGGTCGGGCGGAACAGCGCCTGGGCAAGCCGCAGGAACAGCGTCACGCCCGCCAGCATGATCACCACCGAGATCAGCCGCCCGGTGGTGCCGGGCAGGGTGATGTCGCCGAAGCCGGTCGTGGTCAGCGCGGTGACGGTGAAGTAGAGGGCGTCGGCCCAGTTGGCGATGTCCGGGTTGCTCGCCTGCTGGGTGGCGTGGACGATGCCGGTCATCACCACGATGAACACCAGCAGGTCCGCCGCCGCCACGAAGGCGTCCTGGTTGCGCCGGAACAGCGGCAGGTCGTGGCGCAGATGCGCCACCAGGCGGGCCGAGCGCAGCAGCCGCAGCGTGCGCAGGCTGCGCAGGAAGCCCCAGCCGGCGAAGAAGGGCGCCAGCAGGAAGGAGATCACGGCCAGCAGGTCGGCGATGCCCGCCGGATGCAGCAGCTCCTTGCGGGCGGCGCGGGAGCTGCGCAGCCGGACAGCCAGCTCCGTCGCCAGCACCAGCCCGAAGGCGATGTCGATGGCGAAGACGGCCGCGTTCTTCGGCAGGAAGGATTCCGCGATCACCCAGGCCAGCGCCGCGAGGTCGAGCGCCAGCAGGCCATAGGCCGCTCGCGCGCCGGGGCGCCCCCCGGCGCCGAAGAAACCGCCGGGGCCCGGGCCCTCGGACACCGCCTCAGCGCGTCGGCTTCGGCGGCTGCGTGGCGTAGTCGTAGAAGCCGCGGCCGGTCTTCCGCCCGAGCCAGCCGGCCTCGACATAGGTGCGCAGCAGCGGGCAGGGGCGGTATTTCGGATCGCCGAGCCCCTGCTGCATCACCTCCATCACCGCGAGGCATACATCCAGCCCGACGAAATCGGCCAGCTCCAGCGGCCCCATCGGGTGGTTGCAGCCGAGCTTCATGCCCGCGTCGATCGAGGCGATGTCGCCCACGCCTTCCTGCAGCGCGAAGACCGCCTCGTTGATCATCGGCACCAGCAGGCGGTTGACGATGAAGGCCGGATAGTCGGCGGCATGCGCGACGGTCTTGCCCATGCGCTCCGCCAGCGCGGAGACCGCCTGCACCGTCGCATCCTCGGTCGCCAGGCCGCGGATCACCTCGACCAGCTTCATCATCGGCACGGGGTTGAAGAAATGCATCCCCACGAAGCGACCCGGCCGGTCGGTCGAAGCGGCCAGCCGCGTGATCGGGATGGAGGAGGTGTTGGTGGCGACCAGCGCATCCGCCTTCAGATGCGGCCCGAGGGTGGCGAAGATCCTGCGCTTGATGTCCTCGCGCTCGGTCGCCGCCTCGATCACCAGGTCGCAATCGGCGAAGGCGGCATAGTCCGTGGTGGAGGCGATGCGCGCGAGGGCCGCGTCCTTGTCGGCGGCGGAGAGCGTGCCCTTCTGGACCTGGCGGTCCATGTTCTTCGTGATGGTGGCGCGCGCCTTGGCCAGCGCCTCCTCCGCCACGTCGAGCATGACGACGGTCAGGCCGGACTGCGCGGCGACATGGGCGATGCCGTTGCCCATCTGGCCGGCGCCGATGACGCCGAGTTTTTCGATGCCGGGCATGAGTGCCTTCCTCTTGGCGGACAGGGGCGCGCGGCCCCCACCCGCCTT
The DNA here is from genome assembly GCF_056682175.1 of Falsiroseomonas sp. RANM36. NCBI lineage: Bacteria > Pseudomonadati > Pseudomonadota > Alphaproteobacteria > Acetobacterales > Roseomonadaceae > Falsiroseomonas > Falsiroseomonas sp. RANM36. The sequence continues at coordinate 1,501,584 of NZ_JBWXTD010000003.1, read as the reverse complement.
CGCTTCGCTCGGGCACCCTCCCCCGCAGGCGGGAGAGGGAATGTCTGCGCCGGATCCCCCTCCCCCGTTCACGGGGGAGGGTCGGGGTGGGGGGAAATCCGCGCGCTACTTCTTGTCCAGCTCGGTCTCGAGCTCCGGGATCACCTTGAACACGTCGCCGACCAGGCCGTAGTCGGCCACCTGGAAGATCGGCGCCTCCTCGTCCTTGTTCACGGCGACGATCACCTTGCTGTCCTTCATCCCCGCCAGGTGCTGGATCGCGCCGGAGATGCCGAAGGCGATGTAGAGCTCGGGCGCCACGATCTTGCCGGTCTGGCCGACCTGCATGTCGTTCGGCGCGTAGCCCGCATCCACCGCCGCGCGGGAGGCGCCGATCGCCGCGCCGAGCCGGTCGGCCACGCCTTCCAGGATCTTGAAGTTGTCGGAGGAGCCCATCGCGCGCCCGCCCGAGACCACCACGCGCGCCGCGGTCAGTTCCGGCCGCTCCAGCTTCGCGATCTCCGCGCCCACGAAGCGGGAGACGCCCGGATCGGCCGCCGCCGGCGCATCCTCGATGGCGGCGGCGCCGCCCTCGGCCGGCACGGGGTCGAAGCTCGCCGCGCGCACCGTCAGCACCTTCGTCGCGTCGGCGGTCTTCACGGTGGCCAGCGCGTTGCCGGCATAGATGAAGCGGCGGAAGGTGTCTTCCGCCTCCACCCCCGCGACGTCGCTGATGACCTGCACATCCAGCAGGGCCGCGACGCGGGGCATGATGTTCTTGCCCATCGCCGAGCCCGGCGCGAGCAGATGCGAATAGCCCGGCGCCAGCGCGACGATCAGCGCGGAAACCGGCTCGGCCAGCGCGGCCTCCACGCCTTCGCCCTTCGCGACGAGCACCTTGGCCACGCCCGGCAGCTTCGCCGCCGCCGCCGCGCCCTCGGCGCCCAGCGCCAGCACATGGATGTCGCCGCCGATCCTGGCGGTGATCCCCTGGGCCGCCGCCACCGCGCTGCGGGTCGGCTGCGACATGACCTCGCCGCGATCGGCCAGAACCAGGACGGACATCGTCAGATCACCTTCGCTTCGTTGCGCAGCTTCGCCACCAGCTCCGCCACCGAACCCACCTTCACGCCGGCCTGGCGCTTCGGCGGCTCCTCCACCTTCAGCACCGTCAGCCGCGGCGTCGCGTCCACGCCGAGATCGGCCGGCTTCACCGTCTCGATCGGCTTCTTGCGCGCCTTCATGATGTTCGGCAGCGAGGCGTAGCGCGGCTCGTTCAGGCGAAGATCCGCCGTCACGATCGCCGGCAGCGTCAGCGCCACCGTCTCGAGGCCCCCGTCCACCTCGCGCGTGACCCTGATCCCATTGGGCACGCCGCCATCGGCGAGCTCGACCTTGCTGGCGAAGGTGCCCTGCGGCCAGCCGAGCAGCGCGGCCAGCATCTGGCCGGTGGCGTTCATGTCGTCGTCGATCGCCTGCTTGCCCATCAGCACGATCTGCGGCGATTCCTTCGCCGCCAGCGCCTGCAGGATCTTGGCGACGGCGAGGGGCTCGACCGTGCCGTCATGCTCCACCAGGATGCCGCGGTCGGCGCCCATGGCGAGTGCGGTGCGGATCTGCTCGGCCGCCGCGGCGGGGCCGACGGAGATGGCGACGATCTCGCTCGCCACGCCCTTCTCCTTCAGCCGGACCGCTTCCTCGACGGCGATCTCGTCGAAGGGGTTCATGGACATCTTGACGTTGGCCGTCTCGACGCCGGTGCCGTCGGACTTCACCCGCACCTTCACGTTGTAGTCCACCACCCGCTTCACGGGGACGAGGATCTTCATCGGTCAAGGGATCCCTTGGTCATGCGGGCCTCGCGCCGGCGGCACGCCATGCCGGCCCGCGCGGCCCGCCCCCCGCCCCCCCGGCCGCCCCGCCCCCCCCCCCGCCCCAATTGCCCGCGCCCCCGCCCGCCACGCGCGC
>NZ_JBWXTD010000003.1:1497757-1499537 GCF_056682175.1 Falsiroseomonas sp. RANM36 | reverse complement strand
CGCCCCGCCCCCCGGGGCCCGCCCGCCGGCCGCCGGGGCGGCCGCGAAACGCGCCGGACCATAGTTGCCGGAGCCCGGGCGGGCAAGGCGGGCACGGGGCCTGCCGTTCAGCCGCGCATCGCCAGCAGCAGCAGCAGGAACAGGATGATCGTCAGGAACTGCAGCCCGACGCGCCAGCGCATCAGCATGTTGGACCGCGCGCCGCCGCCCTGCTCGCTGCGGGCCAGGCCGGCCATGCCGGCGAACATCACGCCGAGCGTGGCCAGCATCGAGACCACGACCAGCACCTTGAGGACCGTCACCATGGCCTGAACATGGCAGGTCCCGCCGCCACGGCAAGCCGCCGCGCCTAACGCCGGGGCGCGGTCGCGATGGCGGCGGCCCCGGCCAGCGCGGTCGCGACGCAGAGCAGGAAGCCCGCCGCATAGCCGCCGGTCAGCGCCACCAGCCCGGTGAAGGCCGGGGGAGCCACCAGCATCGTCACCCCGAAGGCGAAGGACAGCGCCGCGGTGGCCGCGCCCACCTGGCCGGGCGGGGCGATGCGCGCCGCCTCGGCCAGCATCACCCCGTTCCAGCCCACCGCGCTGGCGCCCATCACGATCCCGGCCAGCACCACCGCCAGCGCCGGCCAGCCCGGCCCCGCGGCCGCCAGCACCAGCCCCGCCGCCGCCGCCAGCAGGCCGCAGGCCACCAGCACCGCCCGCGCCCCGCCCCGGTCGGCGATCACCGCCCAGCCGATGCGCCCCAGCACGCCCGCGGCCTGGGCCAGCGCCAGGCGCAGCCCGGCCTCGGTCAGCGGCGTCCCCAGGGCGGCGACCTGGTAGGCGACGAAGAAGGTCAGGAAGCAGAACTGCGCCACGCCGTAGCAGCAGGACATCACGGTCAGCCGGCGCAGCACCGCGTCGTGGCGCAGCATGCCGACCGAGCCCGTCGCCTCCCGCGCGATGGCCCTGAGCCCGGCCGCCGCGGCGCGCGGGTCGCGCTCGGCGTCCAGCGCGGCGCGGATCGGCTGCAGCGCCGCCGCCACCAGGAAGGCGGTCAGCGCCATGGCCAGCACGCCGGCGCGCCAGCCCCCCATCACCGCCACCGCGGGGGCCACGGCGGCCACCATCATGGCGCCCGCCGGCACCCCGGCCTGCTTCAGGCTGAACACCAGCGCGCGGCGCCGCGGCGGGGTGCGGGCGGCGATCACGTGGCTGCTCCCCGGCGTCACCGGCCCGTGCCCCATCCCGGCCACGAAGGCCGAGAGCGCCAGCGCCCAGGGCTTGCCGAGCGTGGCCAGCGCGATCCCGCACCCCACCACGACGAGCCCCACCTGCAGCACGCGGATCCCGCCATGCCGGCGCACCAGCGGGCCGGTCAGCGGCGCGGTCACCAGCGCCCCGGCATAGGCGAGGGCGGTGTGCAGCCCGGCAAGGCTGGGCGGCAGGCCGGTCTCGGCGCCGATCGCCGGCGCCAGCACCGGCACCGTCAGGAAGGCGCCCATGCCGGCCAGGTGGACCGCCAGCAGCGCCAACATCAGCGTGATCAGGGAGGGGCCGCCGGCTTGCACGCCCGTGATCCTGTGGCCCCGCGTGCTGCGCCGCAACAGGGCCGCCGCGGCGCGAGGGTTGACCCGGCGGGACGGGCAGGGTTCACCACCGCGCCCATGTCCCTTTCCCGATTGCTCCTCCTGCTGATCTGCCTGGCCGGCGCGCCGGCGCTGGCCCAGGCAGGCGCCGCCCGCGCTGTTGAAGCGCACGGCAAGCCCCCCGCAGGGCGGCCCGATCCGCCTGGCCGG
>NZ_JBWXTD010000003.1:1472082-1497657 GCF_056682175.1 Falsiroseomonas sp. RANM36 | reverse complement strand
GCCGCCCCGCCGGCGCCCGGGCCGGCGCCGGGGCCCCCCCCGCCGGCGGCCCCCGCGCCCCCCCCGCGGGGGCACGCCGCCCCCCCGGCGGCGGCCAATGGCACGGCAGGCGCCGCCCGTCCGCCGGCCGAAGCCGCGGCGCCGGCCGCGCCGGAGGTGGCGATCCTCGCGCCCAACACCCTCGGCGCGCAGCTCCTGATGGGCGCCTCGCAGCGCCTGCAGGCGCTAACCGACAGCGTCATCGCCGCCGCCCAGACACTGACCGACGTGCAGGGCGTCGCGGTCTGGGCCGCGGGGATCGTGCGCGACCCGGTGACGCAGGCGCGCGTGCTCGACGCCGCCTGGAAGCTCGCCCTGCTGTTCGGCCTGGCGCTGCTGGCCGAATGGGTCACCTCGCGCGCGCTGCGCCGCTGGTCCGACCGGCTGGACGCGATGGCGCCGGAGCGGGGCAATGTCTGGACCTGGATGCGCCGGATCCCGCTGGTGCTCGGCCGCTTCGTGCTGGACCTGATCCCGGTGGCGGCCTTCGCGGTGATCTCCTACGGGCTGATCGGCTTCGTCCGTCCGCTGCCCACCACCGAGCTGGTGCTGCTGACCGCCAACAACGCCTATATCGCGCTGCGTGCGATCATGGCCGGCTCGCGCGTGCTGTTCTCGCCGGCCTCGGCCCATCTGCGCCTGGTGCAGGTCGGCGACGAGACGGCGGCCTACATCACGGTCTGGGTGCGGCGGATCGTCGTGGTCGCGCTGCTCGGCTACGCCATCGCCGAGTCCGGGCTGCTGTTCGGCCTGCCCTGGAGCGCCTACGACGCGATCCTGCGGATCGCGCTGCTGATCGTCTCGATCCTGCTGGTCATCGTGATCCTGCAGAACCGCGAGCAGGTGGCCGAGGCGCTGCGCGCCAAGCCGCTGGCCGAGACCGAGCAGGCCGATCGCGCGCGCCTCTTCTTCCGCTCGCTGCGCGACCGGCTGGCGGAGGTCTGGCACCTGCTGGCGATCCTCTGGCTGTTCGCGCTCTGGGGCGTCTGGGCGCTCGAGATCCGCGACGGCTTCGAACGGCTGCTGCGCGGCTCGGCGCTGACGGTGCTGATCCTCGGCCTCGCCAAGCTGGGCGATGTGCTGGTCCGGCGCATGGTCACCCGCGGCTTCCGCATCGGCCCGGACATGGCGCGCCGCTACCCGGGGCTGGAGGCGCGGGCGAACCGCTACGTGCCGCTGCTGAAGGGCTTCGCCAGCGGGCTCATCGGCGGCATCGCGCTGCTGTTCCTGCTGGAGGCCTGGGGCCTCGACGCCTTCGGATGGTTCGCCCGCGGCCAGCTCGGGGCGCGGCTGGTCGCCTCGCTCATCTCGATCGTGCTGACCATCGTGGTCGCCGTGGCGGTCTGGGAATTCTCCAACGCGGCGATCCAGCGCCACCTGACGAAGCTGTCTCGCGACGCGCAGGCGGCCCGCTCGGCGCGCGTGCGCACCCTGCTGCCGATGCTGCGCACCCTGCTCTCGGCCACCATCATCGTCTTCGTCGGGCTCAACATCCTGACCGAGATCGGGGTGAACGTCGCGCCGCTGATCGCCGGCGCCGGCGTCATCGGCCTGGCGATCGGCTTCGGCTCCCAGACGCTGGTCCGCGACGTGATCACCGGCATCTTCCTGCTGTTCGAGGACGCGGTCGCGGTGGGCGACGTGGTGCAGGTCTCGGGCCTCTCCGGCGTGGTGGAGCAGCTCTCGATCCGCTCGATCAAGCTGCGCGCGCTGGATGGCAGCGTGCACATCATCCCCTTCAGCGCGGTGACCACCGTCACCAACATGACGCGCGACTTCTCCTTCGCCGTGCTCGATGTCAGCGTCGCCTACGGCGAGGACACGGACCGCGTGGCGCAGGTGCTGCGCGAGATCTCGGCGGAGGTGCGCACCGATGCGAAGCTCGGCCCGCTGATCCGCGACGACCTCGAGATCATGGGCGTGGAGCGGCTGGCGGATTCCGGCGTGGTGATCCGCGCCCGCATCAAGACCGAGCCGGCGGCGCGCTGGAGCGTGGGGCGCGAGTTCAACCGGCGGATCAAGCAGCGCTTCGACAAGCTCGGCATCGAGATCCCCTACCCGCACCAGAAACTTGTCATCTCCGGCGGCGGCCGGCACCCGGCCGAGGAGGACTTCCCCGAGGCCGCGCCGGGCGCTAAGGGAGTGTGATGCACAGCCGGATTACCACGGGACGAATTAGCGGCCCGGCCGCCTGAGACGCGGCGCCCCTCGGGGCGCGGGCGCGTGCGGCCGGGTGCCCGCCAGTTCCCACCCGATCCGGAGTTTTCCGAAAGATGTCCGCAGAGTTCGAGGAGCCGCTCGTCGCGGCGCGCTTCACCGTCACGGCCGAGGCCTCGCCCGGCCTGCTCTCCCGCGTGCTGGAACCCTTCGCCAAGCGCGACCTGATCCCCGATGCCGTGCGCGCCACGCGCGACGGCGCGGCGATGCGCGCGGAGGTGTCGCTCGCCGCCATGCCGCTCGGCATGGTGCATCTGGTCGCCGGCAATCTCGGCCAGATCATCGGCGTGCGGCGGGTGGAGGCGATGGAAGGCCGCGTGGTCCGACTGGCCGCGTGAGCGCCGCGCGCGACGATTGAACCGGAGACGGCGCAGGGCCATCTCCCGTGCATGTCGTACGTCCTTGCAATCCTCGTCCCGCCGCTGTCGCTGATGCTGCAGGGGCGTCCGTTTCAGGCGATGTTCAACGGGCTGCTCTGGCTAGGCGGGCTGCTGTTCATCCTGCTGCCCTTCGTGGCCGGTCAGGCGGCATGGCTCGTGGCGGTGATCTGGGCGGTGGCGGTGGTCTACAACCGCCGCCAGGACGCGCGCGACCGCCGCTTGATCGAGACAGCGCTGCGCCAGCGCGGCTGATCCGGGGCTGGGTGCGCTACAGGAACCCCACCGGGTCCACGTCAACCTGCACGCGCACGCTGTTCGGCAGGTCCACGCGGTGCAGCCAGTCCCGCAGCAGCGGCTGCACCGCCACGTCGCGCCGCGCCTTCAGCAGCAGGCGCCGCCGATGGCGCCCGCGCAGCAGCGCGAGCGGCGCGGGCGCGGGGCCGAGCACCTCCACGCCCTCGGCGCGCGGCGCAGCGAGGCCCAGGTTGCGCGCGGCGCGGTCGGCCTCCCGCTCGTCCTCGGAACTCACGATCAGCGCGGCGAGGCGACCGAAGGGCGGCCAATGGCCGGGCCTGCGCCCCGCCGCCTCCTCCGCCATGAAGGCCGCGACATCGCCCGAGACCAGCGCGCGCATCACAGGGTGATCCGGCGAGAAGGTCTGCAGCAGCACCTTGCCCGGCGCCTCCGCCCGGCCGGCGCGGCCGCTCACCTGGTGCAGCAGTTGCAACGTGCGCTCCGCCGCGCGCAGGTCGCCGCCGGCAAGGCCCAGATCGGCATCCACGACGCCGACCAGCGTGAGATGCGGAAAGTGCCAGCCCTTGGCGACGATCTGCGTGCCGATGATCAGGTCCACCTGCCGCGTCGCGATCGCCTCCGCCGCCGCGGCCGCCGCCGCGGGGCCGGGGATGGTGTCGGAGGCCATCACGATCCGCCGCGCATCGGGAAACAGCGCCTGCACCTCCTCCAGCACCCGCTCCACGCCGGGGCCGACCGGCGTCAGGCTGCCCAGCGCCTTGCATTCCGGGCAGTTGGAGGGTGTCGGCTCGGCATGGCCGCAATGGTGGCATTGCAGCCGCCGCTGCGCGCGGTGCTCCACCAGCCAGGCGGTGCAATTGGGACAGCGCATGCGATGGCCGCAGGACCGGCAGAGCGTCAGCGGCGCATAGCCCCGCCGGTTCAGGAACAGCATCGCCTGCTCGCCGCGCGCGAGCGTCTCCGTCACCGCCTCGATCAGCGGGGGCGAGAGGAAGCGGCCGCGCTCGGGCGGGTGCTTGCGCAGGTCGATCGCCTCCACCGCCGGCAGGCCGGCGCTGCCATGGCGTTCGGACAGGTGCAGGTGGTCGTAGCGCCCGGTCCCCGCATTGGTCAGCGTCTCCAGCGAGGGCGTGGCGGAGACCAGCACGCAGGCCGCGGCGGCGAAGCGCGCGCGCACCACCGCCATGTCGCGCGCGTGGTAGATCACGCCGTCCTCCTGCTTGAAGGCGGTCTCGTGTTCCTCGTCCACCACGACCAGGCCGAGATCGGGATAGGGCAGGAACAGCGCGGAGCGCGCGCCCACCAGCACCGGCGCCGCGCCTTCCGCCACGGCGCGCCAGGTTTCCCGCCGCGTGCGGGACGACAGTTCGGAATGCCACAGCGCCGTGTCCACCCCGAAGCGCCGACGGAAGCGCTCCAGCCATTGCGCGCTCAAGGCGATCTCCGGCAGCAGCACCAGCGCCTGCCGCCCTTGCCGGACGCATTCGGCGACCGCGTCGAGATAGACCTCCGTCTTGCCGGAGCCGGTGACGCCGGTCAGCAGCGTCACGCCGAATTTTCCCGACATCACCTTGGCGCGCAGCGCCTCGGCTGCGGCCGCCTGGTCGGGGCCGAGCGTCGGGCCGGGATGCGCCGGATCGGGCAGCGGGAAGGCGGCGCCCCGCGGCAGCAGGCCAGGCACCAGCAGCCCGGCATCGGCCAGGCCCCGCACCACGCCCGGCGAGACGCCGGCCGCCTCCGCCAGGTCGCTGCCCGAGCGCACCTCGCCGGGCCGCAGGTGGTCCAGCACGCGCTGCCGGGCCGGGGTGAGCCGAACCCCCTCCCGCAGCGCCTCCGGCGCCAGTTGCCAGCCGGCCTTCTGCGGCGCGGGCTCGAGCGCCGAGGGCGCGCTCATCGCCATGCGCAGCACCGCGCCGGGCGGGGCGAGCGTGTAGGCGGCCACCCATTCCACGAAGCGGCGCAGGCTCTCGCCCATCGGCGGCGCGTCCAGCACGCCGCGCACATCCTTGAGCCGCCGTGCGGCCAGATGCGGGTCGGGCGCGCCGTCCCAGGCGACGCCGACCACCTCCCGCCCGCCGAGCGGCACCACCACGAAGCTGCCGGGCGGCGCCTCCAGGCCCGGCGGCAGCCGGTAGTCATAGGCGCCCGCCGTCAGCGGCAGCGGCAGCATCACGCGGATCCGTGGCGCGCCGGCAACGCCAATGGGTTGGTTCGGTGGCGGCGACTTCCGCCTGGGCTCGTGCATCCTGTATGTTTGCCCTCAATGCAGGTGCAGACCGCAATCCCATCCAGGATCGGCGTTCCAGGGACGATATAGGATGAAATTCTTTGTGGACACCGCCGAGGTGTCCGAGATCCGCGGCCTGGCGGAGGCCGGGCTGGTGGACGGCGTCACCACCAACCCGAGCCTCATCGCCAAGTCGGGGCGCAAGATGGCGGAGGTGATCGCGGAGATCTGCGCCATCACCCCCGGGCCGGTCAGCGCCGAGGTCACGGCGACGGACTTCGAGACGATGCTGGCCGAGGGCCGGTATCTCCGCGGCATCGCCGGCAATGTCGCGGTGAAGGTGCCGCTGACGGAAGCCGGGCTGCGCACCTGCCGGGTGCTGGCGAACGAGGGCACGGCGGTGAATGTCACGCTCTGCTTCTCCCCCGCCCAGGCGCTGCTGGCGGCGAAGGCCGGCGCGGCCTTCATCTCGCCCTTCGTCGGCAGGCTCGACGACATCTCGACCGACGGGATGGGGCTGATCGCGGACATCGTGCAGATCTACCGGAACTATCCGCATCTGAAGACCGAGGTGCTGGTCGCCTCGGTCCGCCACCCGATGCACCTGGTGCAGGCGGCGAAGATGGGCGCGCATGTCGCCACCCTGCCGCCGGCGGTGATCCGCCAGCTGCTGAAGCACCCGCTGACCGACAGCGGCCTCTCGGCCTTCCTCGCCGACTGGAAGAAGACGGGGCAGTCCATCCTGTGAGCGAGGCGGCAGCGCATCTCCTCGACCGCGACACGCAGGCCGAGGAGGTCGCGGCCTTCCTGATCGCCAATCCGGATTTCCTGGCGCGCCGCCCGGAGCTCTACCGCGTCCTCACCCCGCCGAAACGCGTGCATGGCGAGAACCTGGCCGATCACATGGCGGCGATGGTCGCCGCGGAGCGCGCCCGGCTGCACGCGCTGGTGGCCGAGATGCAGGCCGCGCTGGCCGATGGCCGCGCCGGCGACTGGCTCGTGGTGCGGGTGCGCCTGGCGGTGCTGGCGCTGATGCGGGCCCGCGACGTGCCCGACACCATCGCCCAGGAATGGCCGCCGCTGCTGCGCGTCGAGAGCTGCACGCTGCTGGCGGAGCCGCGCCGGGCGGCGGGGGTGCTGCGTCGTCCGGCGGAGACGGCGCTGCCGCGGCACGGCGTGCGCGCCCTGCCGCCGGGCGCGGTGGCGCGGCTGATCGGAACCGGCCGCGAAGCCCGCGTGCGCACCGAGGTGACGGAGGCCGAGATGCTGCACGCCGAGGCCGCGCCCCTGGTGGTGCGCGATGCGGTCATCCGCGTGCCGCTCTGGTGCGGCACGCCCTGCCTGCTCGCGCTCGGCGCGCGCGACGCAGCGGCCCTGCCGGCGCGGCAATCCGCGCAGACGCTCGAATTCCTCGGCCGCGCCGTCGCGGCGGCGCTGGCGCGGTGACGGACGGCGCCGCAGCCGTCGCGGCGTGGCTCGACATCCTCGCGCGCGAACGCCGCGCGAGCGGCAACACCGTCGCGGCCTATCGCGGCGACCTTGGCCTCTTCCTCGGCTTCCTCGCACGCCACCTGGGCGAGGAGCCGGACCGCGCCGCGCTCGGCGCGCTCCGTCCCGCCGAGTTGCGCGCCTTCCTCGCCGACCGTGCGCGGGAGGGCGATTCCAACGCGACCCGCGCCCGCCGCCTCGCCGCCATCCGCGGCTTCCTGCGGCACCTCGCGCGACGGCATGGCGGCGACACCGCGGCGCTGGCCGGGCTACGCGGCCCCCGCGCCAAGGCGCCGGTGCCCCGCGCGCTGACGCCCGAGGCGGCGAAGGACGTGGCGCGCGACATCGGCGCCGTGCACGACCCGGAGCGCGCGATGCATCCGGCCATGCAGGCGGCGCGCGACGTGGCGCTGTTCACCCTGCTCTATGGCTGCGGGCTGCGCATCGCGGAGGCGCTGGCCCTCGATGTGCGCGACGCGCCGCGCCCGGGCGCGGACGGCGCGCTGCGCGTGCGCGGCAAGGGCGGCAAGGAGCGCCTGGTGCCGGTGCTGCCGGCGGTGCGCCAGGCGATTGCGGCCTGGCTCGCCCAGCACCCCGATCCGGCGCCGGAGCGCCCGCTCTTCCTCGGCGCCCGCGGCGGCAGGCTGGACCCGGCCGTCGCGCAGCGGTCGCTGCGGCATTACCGGCGCCTCGCCGGCCTGCCCGAGCATGCGACGCCGCACGCGCTGCGCCATTCCTTCGCCACCCATCTGCTGGGCGGCGGGGCCGACCTGCGCTCCATCCAGGAACTGCTCGGCCATGCCAGCCTTTCGACCACCCAGCGCTACACAAGGGTGGATGCGGCAGCCCTGTTGAAGACCTGGCGCCAGGCGCATCCGCGCGCCGACTGACCCGGCCGCCCGTTCCGCCCACGGACGATTTTCGCGCTGCCGGGCGTCCCGAAGCCCGCCGGGCCGCATTTTCCTTGCGGCCAGGGCCTTGAGGGCAGTTGCGGCGGCCCTTGCGCTCTCCTATCGAGATGGCGCGCCCTGCGGGACTCGGGGCGGTGCCGGCGCCCCGCCGGCCATCCGGTCCGGGCGTGCAACCATGGATGAGGAAACCAGATGGCAAAGCAGGCGAGCAGCAAGGGCCCGGCTCCCAAGGCGGCTCCGGCAGCCAAGGCCAAGGCCAAGGCCGCCGCACCCAGCACGGTGACGGTGAAGCAGATCGCGGCCGAACTGGCCGAGAAGCACGACATGCCGAAGCGGCAGGTCGAGGCGATCGTGAACGACCTCGGCGACGCCTTCGCGGCGCACCTCAAGAAGGGCAACAAGATCCGCTATTCGGGGATCGGCGTGCTCGAGGTCCGCTCCCGCGCCGCGCGTACCGGCCGCAACCCCGCGACGGGCGCCGAGATCCAGATCCCGGCCTCCAAGAAGATCGCCTTCCGCCCCGCCAAGGAGCTGAAGGAAGCCATCTGACGCTCCTTCCCCTGCCCCGCTTGCGGGGATTCGACGCATCGCGTCGGACGCCGAAGTAAGGGGCAGCCTGCTGCCCCTTACCCAGGCTGGTCGGGGTGGGGGGCGGCACGCGCCAGGCTGCGGCAAAGCCTCGGCTCAGCCGCGCCGCAGCGCCTCGAGCGCCGCCGCGCGCAGCGGCTCCGGCAGGCCATGCACCGCCCCGGAGAGGCCGCGCAGCGCGGCCCGGAGGCCGTGCAACTGGTCCAGCAGGTCCAGCACCACCCCAACCCCCGCATCGTTGACGCCGAGCTCCTCGCGCAGGTCGCGGATCAGGCAGGCGCGCGCGACATCGAGCTCGGTCCAGCCCCCTTCCTCCCGCCGCAGGATCCAGCCTTCCGCCACCCAGGCCTCGACCAGCGCCGGGTCGAGGCGGGCGCGGCGCAGCGGATCGTCGCCACCCTCCATGCTCAGCCCTCCATCCCGGCGCGCGGGTTCTGCGCCTTTCCGGCCTGCCACCCCTCGGCGAAGGCCTCCAGCGCCGGATCGGGCTGATCGGGCAGCACCACGCGCAGCGTGACATAGGCGTCGCCCCGGCCGCCATCGGCGCGCGGCACGCCGCGGCCCTTCAGCCGCAGCACCGTGCCGGTGTTGGAGCCCTTCGGCACATTGACCATCACGGCGCCGGCCGGCGTCGGCACCTCGATGCGGCCGCCCAGCACCGCCTCCGGCAGCGTCACCGGCAGGTCGAGCAGGATGTCGTCGCCCTTGCGGCTGTAGTGGCGATGCGCGCCGACCTGCACCTCCACAAGCAGGTCGCCGGCCGGGCCACCGCCCAAGCCGGGCGCGCCCTTGCCGCGCAGGCGCAGCACCTGGCCGTCCCGCGTGCCGGGCGGCACGGTCACGTCCACCGTCTCGCCTTCCGGGAGGGTCACGCGCTTCTTCGCGCCGTTCACCGCCTCGAGGAAATCGAGCGAGAGGCGGCCATGCAGGTCCGCGCCGCGCATGCGGAAGGCCGCACCGCCGCCGCCCCTTGTGCCGCGACCGGCGCGCCGGCCGAAAAGTTCCGAAAGGATCTCGTCCGCATCCGCCATGTCGGCATAGCCGGCATCGGAGGCATAGCCTTGCGGCCCGCCGGCCTCGGCGAAGTCGCGCCAGTAGCGCTGCTGCGGCTTCTCCTGGCCCGAGGCGTCGATCTCGCCGCGGTCGAAGCGGGCGCGCTTCTCGGGGTCGGAGAGCAGGTCGTTCGCCGCCGAGACGCGCTTGAACGCCTCCTCGGCGGCCTTGTCGCCGGGATTGAGGTCGGGGTGGTGCTTGCGCGCCAGCTTGCGGTAGGCGCGCCGGATCTCGTCCTGCGTCGCGTCCCGCTTCACGCCGAGCGCGGCGTAGGGATCGTCGCTCATCTCCACATCCTCGCAAGGAGCAACATGGAACGGGCCGGGCCCCGGCTGGGCGCCCGGCATGCCATGTTCAGGATGTGGGCGCCGCGCGATGCGCGGACAAGGCCCGCCGCCGGTGCGGCGAAGGCAAGCCGGCGGATGCCGGCGCCCGCCATCCGAGGGCAAGCGGCTACGGCGCGGCCAGCAGCAGCCGGTTGAGCTTCTCCAGCGTGCGCGACAGCGCCGCGCGGTCGCGCGCCGCCCGCGCCGCCCCCCCCCCCCCCGCCCCCCCCCCCCCCCCGGGGGACGCCCCCCCCCCCCCCCCCCCCCCCCCCCGGCCCGCGGCCCCGGGCGCGGCCCCCCCCCGCGGTTTCCCCTCCCCCCGCGCCCCCCCCCGCCCCGCGCGGTCGCGCGCCGCCAGCTCGGCCGAGCCGCCGGCGGCCACCACCTCCGCCGTGATCTCGCCCCAGCTCCGCCGCCCGTCCACGCGCTGCAGGAAGGCGCCGGCGAGTCGCGGCAGCGGCACCATCGCGCGCAGCCCGTCCCAGGTGACCGGCACCACGCCGTCCGGGCGCAGGCCCTTGGCCAGGCTCGGCCCGTCCAGCTCGCGCAGCACCGGCACCGCCGCGTCATCCTCCCAGGCCGGCGTGAGCACCGGGTCCCCGGCGCGGACGCAATAGGCGATGTGGATGCCCATGTTGCCGCAGATCGCCTCGGCCAGCGCCGCGCGCTGCACCGCGTCGAGCTCCGCCGTGCGGGCGCGCAGGCGGGGATCGGCCAGCCAGGTGTCGGGGTCGTAGCGCAGCGGCTCCACCAGGCAGGCGATCCGCAGCCCGGCGCCCGCGATCAGCGCGGCCAGTTGCGGCACGGTGAACGCCACGTCGCGCGGGTTCAGCAGCAGGTCGTAGAGGCCCGCATCGCCGCCCTTGATGTGGTCCTCGATCCACGGATTCTTCCGCAGCCAGGCGGTCTCCGGCACCTGCTTCCACAGGCGCTTGGCCACCTCCACCCGCGCGGGCGGAGGATCGGCGACGGGCGCAAGAAGCCGCAGCGCGTCCTGCAGCATGTAGACGCCGGTGCGGCCATGCGGCGCATAGACCATCAGCCCGATCCCGCCGCCCGGCGCCAGCACCGAGACCAGCGCGGCCAACCCCGCCGCCGGGTCGGGCATGTGGTGCAGCACCCCGCAGCAATCGATGTAGTCGAAGGGGCCGAGGCCCGAGCCCGGCAGCTCCAGGATCGAGCCTTCCTCGAAGGCGATGTTGTCCAGGCGGCGCATCGCCGCCCGCGCGGTCGCGACCTTGCGCGCATGCGCCGAGCGGTCGAGCCAGGTCACGCGCCCCGGCCGGCCGAGCCAGGCCATCTGCTGCGCCAGCATGATCGTCCCGTCGCCCGATCCGCCCCCGGCCATCAGCGCGTTCAGCGGGCGAGAGGCCGGCCGACGCGCGCCGAAGATCCAGTGGTCCACCTCCCGCAGGTGGGAGGGGCTGCCCACCACCAGCCGCTTCGCCTCGTCGCGCGGATCGCGCGCGGGGTAGGGATAGGCTTCGTATTGCGCGGCGAGCTGGAGGTCGGTGCGGTCGGCCATCGGCGGCCTGCATAGGCGCGCCGCGCCCGTCGCGGAAGGCGCGAGGTTGTCCCCCCGGACCTCGCGCCGTATCTAGCCGGCATGCCCCGCCGCCGTTCCCTCGCCGTTCCGGCCGCCGCCGCCGTCCTGCTGCTCGCCCTGCCCGCCGCCGCCCAGCAGCGCCAGGCGCCCGCGCGGCTCGGCGCCTTCCAGAACTGGACGGCCGCGACGCATCAGGAGAGCGGGCGGAAGGTCTGCTACGCCTTCACCCGCAGCATCCGCAGCGAGGGCGGGCCGGCGAATCGCGGGACCGTGACGCTGACCGTGACGCATCGCCTGGGCGGGCGCGACCAGGTGGCGGTCTCGGTGGGCTATCCGCTGGCGCGGGAGGCGGAGTCGGTGCTGGCGGTCGGCACGCAGGAATTCCGTTCCTACGGCGTCGTGCAGTCCAGCGCCTTCTTCCAGAACGGCGCGGAGCTCATCGCCGCCTTCAAGGCCGGGCGGGAGGCGCTGACCCGCACCCCCGGACCGCAGGGCCGCGGCAACGTCACCGACACCTTCTCGCTGATCGGCTTCACCGCCGCATACGAGGCGATCTCCCGCGACTGCCCGCCGCAGGCGAGGCCGGGCCGTTGAGCGAGTCTCCGGCGGCTGCCGACCTGACGGCGCAGGAGCGCGAGCGGATCCTGGCCAAGGCCGCGCTGTTCGCGCCGCCGGCCGCGACCCTGCCCGATGGCCGCCGCGACCTGGTCGGCCTGTCGCGGGAGGAGCTGGCGGCCGAGATGGTCGCGATCGGCGAGAAACCGTTCCGCGCGAGCCAGCTGTGGCACTGGATCTACCACCAGGGCGAGACCGACTTTTCGCGCATGCCGACCATCGCGAAGCCGATGCAGGCGAAGCTCGGGGAGCGCTTCGTGGTCGGACGCCCCGAGGTCGCGACCGAGCAGACCAGCGAGGATACGACGCGGAAATGGCTGTTCCGCTTCCGCGACGGGCAGCAGGTGGAGACCGTCTACATCCCCGACCTGCATGAGGATCGCGGCGCGGTCTGCATCTCGACGCAGGTCGGCTGCACCCTCTCCTGCCGCTTCTGCCACACCGGCACGCAGAAGCTGGTGCGCAACCTCGGCGCCGCGGAGATCGTCGGCCAGTTCATGGCCGCGCGCGACAGCTACGGCGAATGGCCGAGCCCGAAGGACGGCACGCCGCGGCTGCTGTCCAACATCGTCGTCATGGGCATGGGCGAGCCGCTCTACAACTACGAGAACACCGCCAAGGCCCTGAAGATCGTGATGGACCACGAGGGCCTGGCCCTCAGCCGCCGGCGCATCACGCTCTCCACCTCCGGCGTCGTGCCGATGATGGATCGCTGCGGCGCGGAGCTGAACGTGAACCTCGCCGTCTCGCTGCACGCCGTCACCGACGCGCTGCGCGACGAGATCGTGCCGCTGAACCGCAAATACCCGATCGCCGAGCTGATCGCCGCCTGCCGCCGCTATCCGGGCGCGAGCAATGCGCGACGCATCACCTTCGAATACGTGATGCTGCGCGGCGTGAACGACAGCGAGGCCGAGGCACGCGAACTGGTGCGGCTGATCAAGGGCATCCCCGCCAAGGTGAACCTGATCCCGTTCAACCCGTGGCCGGGCAGCCCGTATCTCACCAGCAAGCCGGAGCAGGTGCGGCGCTTCGCGGAGATCGTGGCGGCGGCCGGCTATTCCAGCCCGATCCGCCGCCCGCGCGGCCGCGACATCCTGGCCGCCTGCGGCCAGCTCAAGACGGAAAGCGAGCGCGCGCGCCGCAAGGCCGACGCCGCGTGAGCGGCACGGTCCAGGCCGTCGCCGCCAGCACCACCCACGGCTTCTCCAAGCCCCTTCTGCCCCGCATCCGCCTTCTCGCCGGCCTCGGGGTCGAGGGCGACGCGCATGCCGGCATCACGGTGCAGCACCGCTCCCGCGTCGCGCGCGATCCCTCGCAGCCCAATCTCCGCCAACTGCACCTGATCGCGGAGGAGACGCTCCGCGATCTCGCCGCCGCCGGCTTTCGCGTCGCGCCGGGCGAGCTTGGGGAGAACGTGACGACGCGCGGGCTCGACCTGCTGGGACTGCCGCGCGGCGCGCTTCTGCATCTCGGCGCCGAGGCGGTCGCGGAGGTCACGGGCCTGCGCAACCCCTGCCATCAGCTCGACGATTTCCGCCCCGGACTCATGCGCGCGCTGATCGGCCGCGACGAGGATGGCGCGGTGCTGCTCAAGGCCGGGATCATGGCCGTGGTGGTCACGGGCGGCGAGGTCGCCGCCGGCGACGCCATCAGGGTCGAACTGCCGCCCGAACCGCGCGAACGCCTGCAGCGTGTCTGACCGCCCGCCCGCCGTCTCGCCGCCGATCTGGCTGATGGCGATGGCGGCCTTCACCGTCGGCTGCGGCATGCGCATCCTCGACCCCCTGCTGCCGATGCTGGCGGGCGAGTTCGGCGTCGGCCTCGGCGCCGTCGCGCCGCTGATCGCCGGCTTCGCCATGGCCTATGGCCTCGGCCAGCTCGCGGCCGGGCCGGTCGGGGATTCGCTCGGCAAGATGCGCGTCGCGGCGGTGGCCATGGCGCTCTACGCGGCCTCCCTGGTCGGCGCGACGCTGGCGCCCGACCTTGTCGCGCTGCTGGTGATGCGGATCCTGTCCGGCCTGTTCGCCGCGGCGACCATCCCGCTCTTCATGGCGCATATCGGCGACAGCGTGGCCTATGAGCATCGCCAGGCGACGATCGGGCGCTTCCTCACGGGCATGGTGATGGCGACGCTGCTCGCCGGGCCGATCTCCGGCACCGTCGCGGAATTCGCGGGCTGGCGCGCCTCCTTCCTGGTGCTCGGCGGCATCGGCGCGGCGATCGCGGTGCTGTTCATGCTGCTGCTCGGTCCGGGCTGGCGGCAGGGCGGACGCGGCGGCGCGCCGGCCTTCGGCGGCTTCGTGAGGCTGCTGGAGCGGCCCGCGGGGCGGCGGCTGATGCTGGTGACGGCGCTGGACGGCATGCTGCTGTTCGGCGGCGCGGTGCCCTTCATCGCCTCGCTGCTGATCCAGCGCTTCGGTCTCTCGGCGGCCGAGGCGGGGCTGGCGGTGGCGGGCTTCGGCGCGGGCGCCTTCATCTACACGCGCAACGCCGGCCGGCTCGTGCGGCTTCTTGGCGAGCGGGGGATGGTGCTGTGGGGCGGGCTCGGCCTCGGCGCCGCGCTCACCGCCATGGCGCTCGCGCCCGCCTGGTGGGTGGTGGCGGGCGCGCAGGCGATTCTCGGGCTGCTCTTCTTCATGCTGCACGGCGTTCTGCAGGCCCGCGCGACGGAGGCTCTGCCGGAAGCGCGCGGCACGGCGGTGGCGGGCTTCGCGATGGCGCTCTTCCTCGGCCAGGCGATGGGCGCGGTGGTGTTCGGCGCCCTGATCGCGGCAGCGGGCTTCACGCCGGGCTTCCTGCTGGCCGGCGCGGGCATCGTCGCACTGGCGCTGGCGATCAATCGCTGGGTGCTGCCGCCGGCACGCTGATGCCGAGCCGCGCGAGGCGCGTGGCCGCCGCGGCGTTCAGCCCGCGCTCCGGCATCGCGCCGCGCGCGAGCGCCGCCACCTGGCGCACCGTGTCCATCGCCTGGTGTTCCGCCGCCTCCGGCGTGAGCCCGCCGACATGCGGCGTCGCCACGACATTCGCGCGCGCGGCGAGCGCCGGGTCCGGGCGCTGGTCGGGCGCGCTGCCGACATCCATCGCGAAGCCCGCGACATGCCCGCTGTCGAGCGCCGCCGCCAGCGCCGCCTCGTCCACCAGCTCGCCGCGCGAGAGGTTCACCAGCAGCACGCCACGCTTCATCGCCGCGAGCGAGGCCGCGTTGACGATGTGCCGCGTGGCGGGCACCGAGACCGCCAGCGGCATCACCACGTCGCTCTCCGCCCAGATGCGGTCGAGCGGCACGGATTCGACGCCCGCATCCGCCACCGGCGCGAAGGGGTCATGCGCGATCACGCGCATGCGCATCGCCAGCGCGATCGCCGCGATGCGCCGCGCGATGCGGCCATAGCCGACCAGCCCGAGCGTGCGGCCTTCCAGCTGGCGGCCCATGCGCGGCTCCGGCAGGCGGCCGGCGTGATAGGCTTCGGTGTATTCGGAGACGTTGCGCGCGAGGTCCACCATCATGCCGATGGCGAGTTCCGACACGCTCGCGCCGAAGCCCGGCGTCGCCTGCGTCACCAGCACGCCCTGCGAGGACGCCGCCGCGATGTCGATCGTCGAGACATCCACCGCCACGCGCAGGAAGGCGACGAGGTCGGGCGCGTTGTCGAAGGTGTCCTTCGTGCCCGGCGTCGCGCGGTCCGCCACGATCGCCTGGCAGCCCGCCGCCGCGCGCGCCAGCGCGAGGCCGGACAGCGGCGCCTCGCCGTCGTGCAGCACCACCTCCGCCACGTCGCGCAGGGCGGCGAGCGCGCGGTCGCCATAATAGTTGGCGCGCATCTCCGGCGTGTGGGTCAGCAGCACGCGCATCTCGTTTCCTCCTCGGGGCCGGGCTAGCCTAGACCCTATGGAGCAGCACGCCATTCCCTTCACCCGCGGCACCGAGCGGCCGAGGCTCGCCGTGCCGCCGGGCGCGGTCGATTGCCACCACCATGTCTATGACGCCGCCGCGCCCGTCGCGCCGGGCGGGCGGCCGCATGCGACGGCAACGCTCGCCGATCATGCGCGCCTGCTCGCGCGGCTCGGCGTCGAGCGGCATGTGCTGATCCAGCCTTCCACCTATGGCTTCGACAATGCGCTGCACCTCGCGGCGCTGGAGCAGGCCGGCGAGCGCGCGCGCATGGTCGCGGTGGTGCCGCCCGATGCCGCGCCGGCCGAGCTGCGCGCGATGGCGGCGAAGGGCGTGCGCGGGGCGCGCGCGAACCTCGTCTCCGGCCCGCCGCTGACCGCGCAGGATGTCGCGCCGCTGGCGAAGCGGCTGGCGGAGGCGGGGTGGCACCTGCAGGTCTTCATGACGCCGGCGATGATCGCCGGACTTGCCGATGTGCTGCGCGCCGCGCCCTGCGAGGTGGTGTTCGATCATTTCGCGCTGCTGCCGCTGCGGGACTGGGCGGCGCATCCCGCCTGGGGCGTGGTGATGGACCGGCTGCAGGCCGG
This sequence comes from Falsiroseomonas sp. RANM36, assembly GCF_056682175.1. Lineage (NCBI taxonomy): Bacteria > Pseudomonadati > Pseudomonadota > Alphaproteobacteria > Acetobacterales > Roseomonadaceae > Falsiroseomonas > Falsiroseomonas sp. RANM36. The sequence continues at coordinate 1,481,530 of NZ_JBWXTD010000003.1, read as the reverse complement.
CACCGGCTGGGTGAAGCTTTCGTCTCCGTATGCGCTCGACCAGGCGGATCCCTTCGCGGTGCGCGACCTCGCGCGCGCGCTGGTGCGGGCGGCGCCCGAGCGGATGCTGTGGGGCACCAACTGGCCGCATCCGAACGCGACGGCGATGCCGGACGACGCCGCGCTGCTCGACGCGCTGGCCGACTGGGCGCCGGACGCGGCAACACGAACGAAAATCCTGGTGGAGAATCCGGCGCGGCTCTACGGGTTCAGCCCAGCGCCCACCAGCTGAGCATCAGCCCGGCCAGGCCGGTCAGCAGCGCCGGCAACAGCGCGCCGCGGAACAGCCGCCAGCCCAGCGCGCCGGCCAGCACGCCCGCCACCCGCGCGGGCCAGGGCACGGTGGCCAGCAGGCCGGTCGGCATGGCGATCGCCAGCAGGACGAAGGCCGCGAGCGTCGCGACCGAGACCGCGGCCGCCCAGGCGATCGCCGGATGGTCGGGCCGCAGCACGCCGCCCAGCAGCAGCCCCGCCCCGCGCAGGGCGAGCATCGCGGCCACCGTCAGCGCCAGGGCGAGGTCCGCCCCGCTCACGGGCGGGTGCCCCGCGCGCCTGCTGCGCGACGCTGCCACAGGAAGGCGGCGGTGCCGCCGCAGAGCCCCGCGGCGAGCAGCCCCCAGGCCGGGCCGAGCCAGAGCGCCAGCGGCGCCGCGACGATCCCGCCGATCACCGCCGGGCGCACGCCCGGCCGCGCCAGGTCGGCGGCCAGCAGCAGGCCGAAATAGAGCGGGTTGGTGAACAGCAGCGCCGCCCGCAGGAAGGGCGGCAGATGCGGCGCCAGCAGATGCCCCGCCGCCGTCGCCGCCAGCGCGGCGGTCCAGGAGGCGATGGCGAAGCCGAGGAACCAGGCGAGCCGGTCCGGCTCGGCCAGGCCCGGCAGCCGGCGCATCGCCGGCGCCCAGGGGGTGATGGCGATGAAGGGCAGCGCCAGCGCCCGCCGCCAGCCTCGCCCGAGCCAGGGGGCGATCGCCACCGCCATCGGCAGGAAGCGGGCATTCGCCGCCGTGGCGGCGACCACCGCCGGCAGCACCGGTCCGCCCACCTGTCCGCCCAGGGGCCCGCCCGGTCCGGTGGCGATGCCGAGCAGCACGATCTGCCCGGCCATCCCATAGACCGTCGCGGTGCAAAGCAACGCCCAGGAGAGCGGCAGCCCGGCCTCGGCCACCGCCGCGCCGAAGGCCAGGAAGGTGGCGCCCATCGCGAGCGCCGGGGCGCCGAGCGCCTCGGTCAGGCCGATGCGGAAGAAGGCCATCCTTCCGCCGCGCCCCGCCCCCCGGCGCGGGGCGTCAGGTTTCCTCTTCGCGGTCGCTCTCGACCTCGATCTCGTCGCCGAGCGTCTCGTCCGCGTCCTCGAGCTCCTCGGCGTCCTCGATCGCCTCGTCGCCCTCCTCGGCGTCCACCTCCGCGATGTCGTCGGCATCGGCCTCCGCCGGCACGGGGCGCTTCTTCACGCGGTCGTCGGGCGGGGCGGGGGCACGCTTGAGCTTCGGCTGCTCGGCCGGCTGCTCGGTGCCGCATTTCGGGCAGACCGCCGGGGCGCGCGCCAGGTCGTAGAACTTCGTGCCGCAGGCGACGCAGACGCGCTTCAGTCCGAGTTGGGGCTTGGCCATGCTTGTCTCGCTGCTCTCCGCGCAGCGCGGAGGTTTGGTGTGGCGGCTCCGCGCTGCGCGGCAGAAGGTTGTGGCGGCGCCGCGCCGCGCGGCGAAAAAGGCAGGCGCGATTGCCACTTTGCGCCCCCCATGTCAAACGCGCCGGCCATGCACGATCCCGCCGCCGCCCATCCGCTCGCCGCCCGCGCACCCGCCCGGCCCCTGGCGGGAGAGGCCGCCGTGCCGGGGGACAAGTCCATCTCCCACCGCGCCCTGATGTTCGGCGCGCTCGCGGTCGGCACCACCGAGGTCACCGGCCTGCTGGAAGGCGAGGACGTGCTGCGCACCGCCGCGGCGATGCGCGCGCTCGGCGCGACGGTGGAGAATCGGGGCGGCGGGCACTGGCGGGTCGCCGGGCGCGGGATCGGCGGCCTGGTCGAGCCGGCGGATGTGCTCGACATGGGGAATTCGGGCACGGCCGCGCGGCTGCTCTGCGGGCTGCTGGCCGGGCACCCGCTGTTTGCCGTGATGACCGGCGACGCGTCGCTCCGCAAGCGCCCGATGAAGCGGGTGACGGAGCCGCTGAGCGCCACCGGGGCGCGCTTCGCCACCCGCGCCGGCGGGCGGCTGCCGCTGGCGGTCGAAGGCGCGGCCGATCCGCTGCCGCTCGACTATCGCGTGCCCGTGCCCTCGGCGCAGGTGAAGTCGGCCTGCCTGCTGGCCGGGCTCTGCGCCCGGGGGATCACCCGCGTGGTGGAGCCGGAAGCCACGCGCGACCACACCGAGAACATGCTGCGACACTTCGGCGCGACGGTCGAAGTCGGCATCGAGGGTCATGGCCGCGTGATCGAGCTCACGGGCCAGCCGGAACTGGTCGCCGCGCCGGTGGTGGTGCCGGGCGATCCCTCCTCCGCCGCCTTCCCCGCGGTCGCCGCCCTGCTGGTCCCGGGCTCCGACATCCTGCTGCGCGGGGTGGGCATGAACCCGCTGCGCGCCGGCCTCTTCGCCACCCTCGCCGAGATGGGCGCCGACATCACCCGCCTGGACGAGCGGATCGAGGGCGGGGAGCCGGTCGCGGATTTGCGCGTGCGGGCCTCCGCGCTCCGCGCCGTGGATGTCCCGCCGGAGCGCGCGCCCTCGATGATCGACGAATACCCGATCCTCGCCGTCGCCGCGGCCGCAGCCTCCGGCACCACGCGCATGCGCGGGCTCAAGGAGCTGCGCGTGAAGGAGAGCGACCGCCTGGCCGCCACCGCCGCGCTGCTGGAGGCGAACGGCATCCGCTTCGCGATCGAGGGGGACGACCTGATCGTGCACGGCGTCGGCGGCCCGCCGCCCGGCGGCGGCATGGTGGTGACCCACATGGACCACCGCATCGCGATGAGCGCTCTGGTGCTGGGGCTGGCCTCCCGCAGGCCGGTGACGGCCGACGACGCCGCCTTCATCGAGACCTCCTTCCCCGGCTTCGCCGCGCTGATGAACCGGCTGGCGGGCGGGGAAGCGCTGACGCCGGCATGATCACACCTCCGCTGCGATCGCCGGAGGGCGGAGGCGCCGAAGGCGGCGAGCACCGGAGGCGTGAATCGCAGCGCCCGATGCCTCCGCGGGTCGTCGCGGTCGATGGGCCGGCAGCGGCGGGGAAGGGCACGCTGGCCCGCAAGCTCGCGGCCGAACTCGGCCTGCCCTATCTCGACACCGGCCTGCTCTATCGCGCCGTCGGGCGCCGCGTGCTCGACCGCGGCGGCGACCCGCGCGACGCCGCGACCGCAGCGGCCGAGGCGCGCGCGCTGACCGCGGCGGATCTCGAACGCACCGACCTGCGCACGCCGGACGCCGACATGGCCTCCTCCGCCGTCGCGGTGATCCCGGAGGTGCGTGCCGCGCTGCTCGACTGGCAGCGCGAATTCGGCCGCCGCCACGGGGCGGTGATGGACGGGCGCGACATCGGCACCGTGATCTTCCCCGACGCGCCGGCCAAGCTCTTCGTCACCGCGAGCCCCGAGGCGCGGGCGAAGCGGCGCTGGCTGGAGCTGCAGGCGAAGGGCATCGCGCGCGACCTGGCGGAGGTGGAGGCGGAGCTCGGCGCGCGGGACGCGCAGGATGCGCAGCGCGCCACCGCGCCGATGAAGCCGGCGCCCGATGCGGTGGTGCTGGACACCACCGGCCTCGACGCCGCCGCCGCCTTCGCCGTGGCACTCGACCTCGTGCGCGCAAGGATGCCGGAATGACCCTCGAGGACCTGCCCGCGCGGATCGAGCTGCACCCCGTGCAGACGCTGACGCTCACCGACCGGCAGTTCCTGCGCGGCGAGGCCGACGGCACGCCGACCACCCTCGCGGCGATGCTGTCGCTGGCCCAGGGGGGCAAGGATGGCGGCGGGCGGCAGCCCTGCGTGCTGCTGATGCATGGCTCGGGCGGCATCGGGCCCTCCATCCCGCTCTGGGTGCGGCAGATCAACGCCATGGGGGCGGCCGCCTGCGTGCTGGACGGCTTCAGCGGCCGGGGGCTGGCCAGCGTCTCGCAGGACCAGGCGCGGCTCGGCCGGCTGGCCTTCTGCCTCGACATCTACCGCGCGCTGGCGCTGCTGGCGGCGCATCCGCTCCTCGATCCCGCACGGCTCGCGGTGCTCGGCTTCTCGCGCGGCGGGCAGGGCGCGCTGTATGCCGCCATGGCGCGCTTCCATCGCCTGTGGAACGCCGGCGGGCCGCGCCCGGTCGGCACGCTCGCCTTCTATCCGGATTGCGCGACGCGCTACCTGGAGGACACGGCGATGATCCCCGGCCCGATCCGCGTCTTCCACGGCACGCCGGACGACATGAACCCGCTCTCCCGCGCGCGCGAGCATGTGGAACGCCTGGTCGCGGCCGGGCATGACGCCGCGCTGCTGGAGTATCCGGGCGGCCATCACGGCTTCGACAACCCGCTCTCCGGCGCCGCCGCGCGCGGCCCGGCGCAGAGCGTGCGCGATTGCCGCATCGAGGAGACGGAGCCCGGCCTGCTGGTGAACGCCGCGACCGGCCTGCCCTTCACCTATGACGATCCCTGTGTCGCGCGGCAGGCGCGTGTCGGCGGCCATGCCGAGGCCGGCGCTGCGGCGCGGCGCGACGCGCTGGCCTTCCTGCGGGACCTGCTGCGCCTGCCGCGCGCTACCACGCCCTGATCGGCGGCGACTTCACCTCCACCGAGACGGTCGGCTCCAGCGCCTCGATATGGTGGATCACGCCGGGCTCGTTGTACCAGGCGTCGCCCGGCCCGGCGATGAACTCCCGGCCCGCGATCGTCACCTTCACCTTGCCGCGCACGACATAGACGATGCTGTCATGGTCCGGATGCTGGTGCGGCTGCGATGCCTGGCCGGCGGCGAAGGTGGTCTCGACCAGCACCATGCGCGGCGTGGCCGCCAGCGTCTTGAGCTGCACCGGGCTGCCGAGCGGCCGGCCCTCCACTTCGGTGATGTGGGTGACCTCGGCCTCGTCCGAGGCGGTGAAGACCCGGCCGAGCGGCGGGATCAGGCGGGCTCCGGTCATGGCGGCGGCTCTCCGTGGGGTGGCGGCGCAGCATGCCAGGGCGCGGCGTGGCGGGGCCAGTCATGGTGCAAGGCGGTCGCGCACCGCGCGACGGGCCGGAATCCGCTTGACTCCGTTAACCTCCGCGGCGTAACGCCTGCTCCCGAACCGCGTCCGGCAACGGATCGCGGTGTCCGCATTTTCGCGATGGGGACGCCACGGGTGCTTCGGCCGATGCCGCGCCCCCGCTGGTGGTCGCGCAAGGCGGGCCGGGAGCGGCGGACCGTCACACCGCCTTAAGCCGAAGGGCCGCCCGGATCCACAGGGGACCGACGCGGCCAGGTCGTGTCTGCGGGCGCTGCCCGCGGAGGCGCAAGACCCTTGGCCCCGCACGGGGCCTGACCCAGGAACCACCCACCGCATGGCAAGTGCCACCACCCTCTCCCGCCCGATGGAAGAGGATTTCGCCGCCCTCCTCGACGCCACGCTCGGCGACAACACCGGCTTCGCCGGCTCCGTCATCACCGGCAAGGTCATCCGCGTGGATGACGACTTCGCCGTGGTCGATGTCGGCCTGAAGAGCGAGGGCCGCGTCCCGCTCAAGGAATTCGCCCCGCAGGGCCAGAAGCCGGACGTCAAGCCCGGCGACGTGATCGAGCTCTTCGTCGAGCGCTACGAGGACCGCGACGGCTCCATCGTGCTGAGCCGCGAGAAGGCGCGGCGCGAGGAAGCCTGGACCAACCTGGAGAAGTCCTTCACGGCGCAGCAGCGCGTGAACGGCGTGATCTTCGGCCGCGTCAAGGGCGGCTTCACCGTGGATCTCGGCGGCGCGGTCGCGTTCCTGCCCGGCTCCCAGGTGGACATCCGCCCGGTGCGCGACGTGACGCCGCTGATGGGCAGCCCGCAGCCCTTCCAGATCCTCAAGATGGACCGCGCCCGCGGCAACATCGTCGTCTCCCGCCGCGCCGTGCTGGAAGAGACCCGCGCCGAACAGCGCGCCGAGCTCGTCCAGGGCCTCAAGGAAGGCATGGTGCTCGACGGCGTGGTGAAGAACATCACCGACTACGGCGCCTTCGTGGACCTCGGCGGCGTGGACGGCCTGCTGCATGTCACCGACATCGCCTGGCGCCGCATCAACCACCCGTCCGAGGCGCTGAACATCGGCCAGCAGGTCAAGGTGCAGGTGATCCGCTTCAACCCGGAGACCCAGCGCATCAGCCTCGGCATGAAGCAGCTGATGGCCGACCCGTGGGAGAATGTCGCGACCAAGTATCCGGTCGGCGGCAAGTTCTCCGGCCGCGTCACCAACATCACCGACTACGGCGCCTTCGTGGAGCTGGAGCCGGGCGTCGAGGGCCTCGTTCACGTCAGCGAGATGTCCTGGACGAAGAAGAACGTCCATCCGGGCAAGATCGTCGCGACCAGCCAGGAAGTGGACGTCGTCATCCTCGACGTGGACGGCCCGAAGCGGCGCATCTCCCTCGGCCTCAAGCAGGCCGTGGGCAATCCCTGGGACGTCTTCGCGGAAGCGAACCCGCCCGGCGCCGTCATCGAGGGCGAGATCCGCAACATCACCGAGTTCGGCCTGTTCATCGGCCTCGGCCCGGATCTCGACGGCATGGTGCACATGTCCGACCTCAGCTGGGACGAGCCCGGCGAGGTCGCCATGCAGCACTACAAGAAGGGCGACACGGTCAAGGCGAAGGTGCTGGACGTGGATGTCGAGAAGGAGCGCATCTCCCTCGGCATCAAGCAGCTCCAGGCCGACCCGGCGGCGGAAGTGCTGGATCGCGTCCGCAAGGGCGATGTCGTGACCTGCGTGGTGACGAAGGTGGAATCCAACGGCATCGAGGTGAAGGTGGACGACGTGCTGACGGGCTTCATCCGTCGCGCCGAGCTCGCCCGCGACCGCCAGGACCAGCGCCCCGACAAGTTCGCCGTGGGCGAGAAGGTGGATGCGAAGGTCACCGCCGTGGATCGCGCCGGCCGCCGCCTGGCCCTGACCATCAAGGGCAAGGAAGTCGAGGAGGAGCGCCAGGCGATGCAGGAGTACGGGTCCTCCGACTCCGGCGCGTCGCTCGGCGACATCCTGGGTGCCGCGATTCGTCGCCGGAACCAGGGCGGCGAGGAGTAACCGCACCGGCCCCGTCGGCCGGAGGCGATCGGCCCCGGGCAGCGCCGCTGCCCGGGGCTTTTTCGTTCCGCCGCGCCGCTTTCTTGCCGGCGCGTGAACAGCCCTTGGCCGGCCCGGGCCGGACGGGCATATGCGGCGCATGTCCCTCGACGCCGATCTCCTGCTCGACCGCCGCCGCCTGAAGCGGCGCCTGTCCCTCTGGCGGGGCCTCGCGGTGCTCGCCGTCGCCGGGCTGATCGCCTTCGCCGTCGCGCTGCGCCATGACGCGACCGGCCTGCTGCCGGGCGGCGCGCATGTCGCGCGCCTGAAGGTGGAGGGCTTCATCGGCGATGACCGGCGCCTGGCGGAGGCGCTGGAGCGCACGCGGCGGGACGCGACGGTGCGCGCCGTGATCGTCGCGATCGACAGCCCCGGCGGCAGCGTCGCCGGCGGCGAGGCGCTGCATGCCAGCCTGTCGCGCATGGCGGAGGACAAGCCGGTGATCGCCGTGATGGGCGGCACCGCGGCCTCGGCCGGCTACATGGCGGCGCTGCCGGCAAGCCGCATCTTCGCGCGCGAGGCCACCGTCACCGGCTCCATCGGGGTGCTGCTGCAATCCTTCGACGTGTCCGAGCTGATGGCCCGCCTCGGCGTGCGGGCGGAGACCATCGCCTCCGGCGCCTTCAAGGCGCAGCCGAGCCCCTTCCGCCCGCTGACCGAGGAAGGGCGCGAGCAGTTGCAGCGCGTGGTGCGCGACCTGCACGAGCAGTTCGTCGCCAAGGTCGTCGCCGGCCGCAGGCTGCCGCCCGAGCGCGTGCGGGAGCTGGCCGATGGCCGCATCTTCACCGGCCGGCAGGCGATCGAGCTCGGCCTCGTGGACGCGATCGGCGGCGAGTCGGAAGCGCGCGCCTGGCTTGCGGCGGACCGCGGCGTGCCGGCCTCGTTGCCGATTCGCGACATCGAGACTCGCGGCTTCGCCGAACGCACCTTCGGCGCGGCGCTCGGCGGCGCGCTGCGCGACCTGACCGCGGAATGGCTTGTCGTTGACCGCGTGCGCGCCCTTTGGCAGCCTGCCTTCAGGTAGGGAGAAGGCTCGGTCAGGTCGATGACGCGGTCGGAACTGATCGCTCAGCTTGCGGCGTCCAACCCGCATCTGCGGCAACCGGATGTCGAGCTGATCGTGTCCACGATCTTCGACGAGATCACCGAGGCCCTGGCCCGCGGCGACCGGGTGGAGCTGCGCGGCTTCGGCGCCTTCTCGATCAAGCGGCGCGACCCGCGCACCGGGCGCAACCCGCGCACCGGCACGACGGTGGAGGTCTCCGCCAAGTCGGTGCCCTATTTCAAGCCTGGCAAGGAGCTGCGCGAGCGGGTGAATGGCGGCCCGCTGCAGGCGCCGGCGCGCAAGCCGCGGGCGCCCAGTCCGGTCGGCTGACGCTTTTCGGCCGGCGCGTGCGGGCGTAAGGCTCGTCCCTATCCGGCCAGCTTCGACAAGGGGACCGCCATGCGCTGGGTGTTGTTCGTGCCGCTCGTGATCCTGCTGGCGCTCTTTGCCCTGTCGAACCAGCAGGAGGTGCAGCTGCGCCTCTGGCCGCTCGACCTGGTCTGGGTCTCCTCCCTCGGCATGGCCGCCCTGCTGATCGCCGCCGCCGCCTTCCTGACCGGCGCGCTGGTGGTCTGGGGCGCCACCCTGCCGATGCGCCGCCGCGCGGCGCGGCTGGAGCAGGCGGCGCGCCTGCTGGAAGGCGAGCTTGCCGCCTACCGGTCGGCGGCCGAGAAGGCGCAGCGCGAGGCCGCCATGGGCCGCGTGCCGGATGCGGCGGTGGTGCCGGCCGCCACCGCGCTGGCGCCCCTGGCCAGGCGATGATGACCGCGGCGCGGCGCTGCGGCCTCTGCGTCGCGCTCGACGCGCCGGACCTTGCCACGGCGGAAGGCTGGGCGCGCGCCACCGCCCCGCATGCGCGGCTGCTCAAGGTCGGGCTGGAGCTGTTCTCGGCCGAGGGCGGCGCGGCGGTGCGCCGGATCGCGGCGCATGGCCCGGTGTTCCTCGACCTCAAGCTGCATGACATTCCCAACACGGTCGCCGGCGCGGTCCGCGCGCTGACGCCGCTGCGCCCGGCCTGGCTGACGATCCATGCCGCCGGCGGGGCCGCGATGGTCGCCCCCGCCCCCCCCGCGGGCGCGCCGCCCGGCCGGGCCCC
>NZ_JBWXTD010000003.1:1469291-1471982 GCF_056682175.1 Falsiroseomonas sp. RANM36 | reverse complement strand
GCGGGGGGCGGGCGGGGGGGCGGGGGGGGGCGCCGCGGGGGGGGGGGGGGGGGCGCCGGCCGGGGGCGCCGACCGCATCCGCATCCTCGCCGTGACGGTGCTGACCAGCCTGGACGCCGGCGCCCTGGCCGAGACGGGCGTGGCCGGCGGGCCGGTGCAGCAGGTGCTCCGGCTCGGGCGGCTGGCGGTCGCGGCCGGCGCCGATGGCCTGGTCTGCTCGCCGCGGGAGGTTGCGCCGCTGCGCGATGCGCTGGGCGAGGGGCCGGCGCTGGTGGTGCCCGGCGTGCGCCCGGCCGGCAGCGCCGCCGACGACCAGGCGCGCACCGCGACGCCGGAGGAGATGGCCGCGGCCGGTGCCGACTTCGTCGTGGTCGGGCGGCCGGTCACCCGCGCCGCCGATCCCGCCGCGGCCGCCGCCGCCATCGCGCGCGCCCTGGCCGGCTGATCGGGCGATGATCGTGAAGATCTGCGGGATCAACGATCCCGCCGCGATGCAGGCCGCCGCCGCGGCCGGTGCCGACCTGGTGGGCTTCGTCTTCTTCCCGCCCTCGCCGCGCGCGGTCACCCCGGCCGAGGCCGCGGCGATCGCCGGCACCGCCCGCGGGCCGGGCAAGGTCGGGCTGTTCGTGGATCCGACGGATGACGCCATCGGCGCCGTCCTCGCCGCCCTGCCGCTCGACATCCTGCAACTGCATGGCGAGGAGACGCCGGAGCGCTGCGCGGCGGTGAAGGCGCGCTTCGGCCTGCCGGTGATGAAGGCGCTCGGCATCGCCACGCCCGCGGACCTGGCCGCGCTCGGGCGATACGCCCCGGTGGTGGACCGCTTCCTGCTGGACGCCAAGGCGCCGCCCGGCGCACCGCTGCCCGGCGGCAATGCCGCGCCCTTCGACTGGACCCTGACCGCCGGCGTCGCGGTGCCGCGCCCGTGGCTGCTGGCCGGGGGCCTCACGCCGGACAACGTGCAGCACGCGGCACGCGTGGCCGGCGCGCCCGGCGTGGACGTGTCCTCGGGCGTCGAGCGCATGCGCGGCGTCAAGGATGCCGCCCTGATCGCCCGCTTCGTCGCGGCGGCGCGCGCGGCGCCGCGCCCCGCGCGGTCGCGCGCCGGCCGGCCCGGCTGTCCCGCTGTGGGCGGGCGGAACCGGCGGCGCGGCATGAGCGTTGTAGCGGTTGGGCCCCGGGCGCGCCGATGCGCGGGGGCGGTTGAGCGGCGGAAGGCAGGCCTCGGCATTGGACATGAATTCGGGATGGGCGACGCACCGCCAGGCGCCGCGCCCGATGGCGGCCGAGGCGACACCGCCGGCGCAGCCGCCGCGGCTCGGAACCCATTTGGCCGCGCTCGTCCTTGTCGTGCTGTTGCCCGCCATGGGGTGCGGCGCGGCGGCGGCCTGGGATGCGCTGCGGCGGCAGGATGCGGCGGCGGAAGCGCGGCTGGTGGACACGGCCCGCGCGCTTGCCGTCGCGGTGGATGCGCAGATCGCCGGCCGCGTCGCCGCGCTGCAGGTCCTCGCCGGGGCGCCATCCGGGCTGCCGATCCCGGGCGGCGCATTCCGCGCGCATGCGGATGCGACGGCGGCCGTCTTCGGCGACTGGGTGACGCTCTACGCCCCCGACGGCTCGCAGCTGATGAACACCCGTCTGCCGCCCGGCGCACCGCTGCCGGGCCCGGCGGAAGGGTCCGAAGCGGCCGGTCGCGCCCGCGGCCTTGCCCGCGCCGTCGCGGAGGCACGCCCGGTCGTGGCCGATCTCGACCTGGACAGGGTGTCCGGCCGCCCCGCGGCCTTCGTCTTCGTCCCGGTGCTGCGGGACGGCGTGGTGCAGGGCGTCCTGGGCATGCCGCTGCTGCCGGAACGCTTCGCGGCGCTGCTCGTTGGGCAGGCCGCCTCGGGCCGGGGCGTCGCGGCGCTGACCGACGGCGCCGGCGTCTTCATCGCGCGGTCGCGCGCGATCGAGCAGGTTGTCGGCCGGCGGCGGCCAGAGCGGCGTGACGGTCCGCTCGGCGAAAGCGGTGTGCTGCGCGGGCACAGCCTGCCCGAGGGCGACGCCATCCGCACCGCCTACCGCGCCCTGCCGCGCGCGCCGGGCTGGCACGCCTGGGTCAACGAGCCGGAAACCTCCTTCGTCGAGGCGCGCCGCCTGCCGATGCTGGCGCTTGTCGGCGGCGGGCTGCTGGCGCTCGCGCTCGGCATGGCCATCGCCGCGGCCTTGGGCCGCCGCATGCTCCGCCCGCTGGAGGAGATCACCCGCTGGGCCGAAGCCGTGGCGCAGGGACCGGGCCACGCGCCGGCCGTGCCGCCGCCCCGGCCCGCGCCGGGCCGCGAGTTCGCGCGGCTGCGCCAGGCGAGCGCGGCCGCCGAGGCGGCCTGGCGGCGGGTGCAGCGGATCGGGCGCGTCGGCGGCTTCGAAGTGGATCTGCGGCCGCAGGCGGGGCTGCGTTCGCTGCGTTCTTCCGAATACATGGGCCTCTACGGCGCCGCGCCCCAGCCAGCGGTGGAGGATCACCAGGACTGGCTGAGGCGGTTGCACCCCGAGGACCGCGCGCGCGCCGAGCGCCGCCTCTTCGACGCGATCGAAACCGAGGGCAACCGGGACTACGAGCAGGAGTACCGGGTCGTGGACCCGGACGGCCGCATTCGCGGGGTCTATGCGCGGGCGGGGATCGGGCGCGGCGGCGGAGGCCGGCCCCGGGCG
>NZ_JBWXTD010000003.1:1467916-1469191 GCF_056682175.1 Falsiroseomonas sp. RANM36 | reverse complement strand
CCCTTCGCCCCGACCCACCCCGCGGCCACCGGGTACTCCCCCCCGCCGCCCCGGGCCGGGCCCCCGCACGGCAGCATTCGCTGGATCTATGCGCGGGCGGAGATCGAGCGCGACGGCGAAGGCCGGCCCACGCGCCTCGTGGGCGCGCATGTGGACGTCACCGCCCTCAAGGCGGCCGAGGCCGCGCTGCGCGACCGCGAGGAGCGGCTGCGCCTCGCGCTCGAGGCCGCCAACCTCGGCGCCTGGGAGGTGGACCTGCAGGACGGCACGGCACACCGCACCGAGCGCGCTCTGGCGATCTTCGGCTTCGGTCCGGAGCATCATGCCTCGGCCTATCCGTCCTGGCGCGATCGCGTGCATCCCGCCGACCGCGAGAGGCTTGCCGCGGCGGTGGCCGCGCTGCGCGACGGCGCGGCGGAGAGCTACCGCCTCGAATACCGCTTCCGGCGGCCGGACGGGCGGTGGATCTGGGTCGAGAGCCACGGCCGGGCGGTGGGGCAGGACCGGCTGACCGGACTGCCGACGAAGCTGATCGGCACCACCCAGGACATCACCGCCCGGAAGGAGGCGGAGGAGCGCCAGGAGATCCTGGTCCACGAGCTGGACCACCGGGCCAAGAACACCCTGGCCGTGGTCCAGGCCGCGCTGCGCCTGACACCGCGCACCAGCGCCGCCGGCTTCGCCCGAGCGGTGGAAGGCCGGATCAACGCGCTGGCGCGGGCCCATACGCTGCTCGCCCGCGGCGGCTGGAGCGGGGCGCCGCTGAGCGTGGTGGCGGCGGACGCGCTCATGCCCTTCACCGGCATCGCCAAGCCGCCAACGACGGCGACCTTCGAAGGCCCGGAGGTGGTGCTCTGCCCATCCGCGGTCCAGGCACTCTCCATGGCGCTGCACGAGATGGCGACCAATGCCGCCAAGCACGGCGCCCTGTCGGCCGCCGGCGGCTCGGTGACGCTGCGCTGGCTGATGGACGGGGACGAGGTCCTGCACCTTTGCTGGCGCGAGGCGGGCGGCCCGCCGGTGCCCGCGCCGCCGCTGCGCCCGAGCTTCGGCTCCCCCCTGATCTCGGCGACGCTCACGCGGCCGCTCGGCGGGCGGATGGCGAGCCGGTGGGAGCCCGAAGGCCTGATCTGGGAAGCCTGGGTGCCGCTGTCCCGCCGGGTGGCGGGAGCGCAGCCGGCCGGCGCCGCCGGCGGGCCCGCCCGACCCCCCGGCCGTGCCGGCCGCGCGTCGCCCCCAGCGGGGCCAGCCCGCGCCGCCCCCCGAAAACACCGG
>NZ_JBWXTD010000003.1:1447286-1467816 GCF_056682175.1 Falsiroseomonas sp. RANM36 | reverse complement strand
GGCGGAACCGCGCAGCGGTTCCACTCGAACGGGCGCTGCTTTAGATCGGGCCGGCCATGCCCGACGGTCTTCGCGATCTGGGCCGAAGGAGGACGACGCCCGGTGAACAAGCCTCTCCCGAACTCCCTGCGCCAGGGTCCCGACGCCCGCGGCCGCTTCGGCGAATTCGGCGGCCGCTTCGTGGCCGAAACGCTGATGCCGCTGATCCTCGAGGTCGAGCACGCCTATGAGGCGGCGAAGAGGGACGCCGCCTTCCAGGCCGAATGGCGCCGCCTGCTGACGCATTACGTCGGCCGGCCGAGCCCGCTCTGGTTCGCCGAGCGCCTGACGGCGCATCTGCGCAAGGGCGCGGCGCCGGGGATGGGGGCGAAGGTCTATTTCAAGCGCGACGAGCTGAACCACACCGGCGCGCACAAGATCAACGCGGTGCTGGGACAAATCCTGCTGGCCAGGAAGATGGGCAAGACGCGCATCATCGCCGAGACCGGCGCCGGCCAGCATGGCGTGGCCACCGCGACGGCCTGCGCGCTGATGGACCTGCCCTGCGTGGTCTACATGGGCGCGACCGACGTCGAGCGGCAGCAGCCCAACGTCTTCCGCATGAAGCTGCTGGGCGCGGAGGTCCGGCCCGTCACCTCCGGCGCCGCGACGCTCAAGGACGCGATGAACGAGGGGCTGCGCGACTGGGTCGCGAATGTCCACGACACCTACTACTGCATCGGCACGGTCGCGGGCCCGCACCCCTATCCGCAGATGGTGCGCGACTTCCAGTCCGTGATCGGCGAGGAGGCGAAGCAGCAGATGCAGGAGGCCGAAGGCCGCCTGCCGGATGCGCTGATCGCCGCCGTCGGCGGCGGCTCGAACGCGATGGGGCTGTTCTATCCCTTCCTCGACGACAAGGACGTGGCGATGATCGGCGTGGAGGCGGCGGGGCGCGGCCTGGATACGCATGAGCATGCCGCAGCCCTGTCGCGCGGGCGGCCCGGCGTGCTGCACGGCAACCGCACCTACCTGCTGCAGGATGGCGACGGCCAGATCACGGAGGCGCATTCCATCTCCGCCGGCCTCGATTATCCCGGCGTCGGGCCGGAGCATTCCTGGCTGCACGAGATCGGCCGCGTGCAGTATGTCGGCGCGACGGACGAGGAGGCGCTGGCCGCCTTCCAGCTCTGCTCGCGGCAGGAGGGGATCATCCCCGCGCTCGAGCCCGCGCATGCGCTGGCGCATGTGATGAAGATGGCGCCGACGCTGCCGCAGGACCGCATCCTGCTGATGAATCTCTGCGGCCGCGGCGACAAGGACATCTTCACCGTCGCGCGGCACCTCGGCGAGAGCATCTGAGATGAGCCGTATCGCAACGCGCTTCGCGGCGCTGAAGGCCCAGGGCCGCGGCGCGCTCGTCACCTTCCTGACCGGCTTCGACCCCGACCGCGCCACCTCGCTGAAGATCCTGCAGGGACTGCCCGGGGCGGGCGCCGACGTGATCGAGATCGGCGTGCCCTTCACCGACCCGATGGCGGACGGCCCCTCGATCCAGAAGGCGGGGCAGCGCGGGCTCAAGGCCGGCGCCACCGTGGCCGGAATCCTCGACCTGGTGCGCGAACTCCGCGCGACCGAGAAGGACACGCCCGTCGTGCTGATGGGCTACTACAACCCGATGCTCGCCTATGGCGTCCAGACATTCTGCGCCGATGCGGCGGCGGCGGGCGTGGACGGCCTGATCGTCGTGGATGTGCCGCCCGAGGAAGCCGACGAGGTCGAGCCGCATGCGAAGGCCAACGGCCTCGACCTGATCCGCCTGATCGCGCCGACCACGGACGAGGCGCGGCTGCCGCGCGTGCTCGGCGCCACCACCGGCTTCATCTACTACGTCTCGATCACCGGCATCACGGGCACGCGCAGCGCCGACTATGCCTCCCTCGCGCCGGCGATCGCGGCGCTGAAGCGCCACACCGACCTGCCGGTGGCGATCGGGTTCGGCATCCGTTCTCCCGAACAGGCGGCCATCGCGGCCCGTGTCGCGGATGGTGCGGTGGTCGGCACGGCGCTGGTGGACACGCTGGCCGCGACGCTCGACGCCGAAGGCCGCGCCACGGCGGAGACGGCGCCGCAGGTGCTGGCGCAGGTGCGCGGCCTGTCCCAGGCGATCCGGGCGGTGAAGCGCGACACCGTGCCGGGCTGAGACGGCCCGCCCGGGGGACAAGCCTGCCCAACCGCGCCAGCCGCCTCGTCCGAAATAGGTCTGTGGCGGCCGCGGGCAGCCATGCGAGACTCCCGCCGATGTGAAGACGGGCGGTTGGAGGCTTCCGATGGCGGCGGCGCAGCCGGACCGCGAGCGCCGGCAGGGCCGGGCGGGTCGGCGGCGGTGAGGGTCACGCCGGACGCCGAGGTGCGGGCGGCGCAGGTCGCCGCGGTCCAGCGCCAGGTGCCGCTCGCCGTCGGCGTCACCCTGGCCAATTCCGTCCTGCTCGCGATGGTGATGCGCGCCGCCGGCGCCGATGCCGGCGTGCTGGTCTGGCTCGGCCTCGCGCTGGCCATCGGCGCGCTGCGGCTCGGCCTGTGGTCCGCCCGTCGCAGTGCGCCCGACGCGGATGCGCGCGCGGCGCGCTGGGCGGCGGCGAGCGTGGCGGGTGCCGCCGCGGCCGGCCTTCTGTGGGGCGGAGGGGCCGCGCTTCTCTGGCCGGAGGGGGCGGCGGAGCAGCTGTTCTGGGTCTTCGTGGTCGGCGGCATGTGCGCGGGCGCCGCGGCGCTGCATTTCGCCCATCTCCCGACCGCGCTCGGCTTCATCCTGCCCGCCGGCCTGCCGGTCGCCGCGCGCTTCGCCCTCGACGGCAGCGAGCGCGGCATCGCCGGCGCGGCGATGATCCTGCTCTACCTCGCGACGCTCGCCATCGTCAGCGCCCAGGCGAACCGCCATTGGCGGCAGGAGGCGCTGCTGCGGCTCAGCCTCGGGCGTCGCCAGGCGGAACTCGACGCCGCGAACGCCCGGCTGCGACAGGAGATCGAGGACCACCGCGCCACCGCCGCCAGCCTGCACCACGCCCAGAAGCTGGAGGCGCTCGGCCAGCTCACCGGCGGCATCGCGCATGACTTCAACAACCTGCTGATGGTCGTGCTCGGCTCCCTCTCGCTGCTGCGCAAGCGGCTGCCCGAGGACGACGCGCGGGCGCTGCGCCTGCTCGACAGCGCCGTGCAGGGCGCCGAGCGCGGCGCGGTGCTGACGCGGCGCCTGCTCGCCTTCGGCCGTCGCCAGACGCTGCGGCCCGAGGCGGTGGCCCTGCCCGACCTGCTGGCCGGCATGGACGAGTTGCTGCGCAGCTCGATCGGGCCCGGCCACCGGCTGGAGGTGGCGCTGCCGCCCGGCCTGCCGCCGGCGCGCGTGGACCCCAGCCAGCTCGAGCTGGCGCTGCTCAACCTCGTGGTGAATGCGCGCGATGCCCTGCCCGGCGGCGGCGCCATCACCATCTCGGCGCGCGCGGAGGCGCCCGACACGCCCGGCGGCCGCGCCTTCGTGGTGCTGGCCGTGCAGGACGAAGGCGAGGGCATGGACGAGGCCACCCTGGCCCGCGCAGCCGAGCCCTTCTTCACCACGAAGGGCAGCGGGAAGGGCACCGGGCTCGGCCTGTCGCTGGTGCACGGCCTGGCCGAGCAATCCGGCGGGCGGCTGGTGCTGGCCAGCCGCAAGGGCGTCGGGACCACTGCCGAGCTCTGGCTGCCGAAGGCCGAGGATGCTGCGCCGCCGCCGACCGAGGCCGCGGCCCCGGCCCCGTCCGAGGCGGGGCCGCGGCGCGCGGTGCTGGTGGTGGACGACGACCCGCTGGTGCTGGCCAGCACCGCGGCGATGCTGGAAGACCTCGGCCATGCGGTGGTCGAGGCGGAATCCGGCGCCGCCGCGCTGGCGCGGCTGCGGCAGGGCGCGGCGGTGGATGTCGTGCTGGCCGATCACGGCATGCCCGGGATGACCGGCATCGAGTTGGCCGCCGAAGTTCGGCGGATCCGGCCGGAGCTGCCGATGATCCTGGCGACGGGCTATGGGGAGCTGCCGGGCGGCGGGCCGCCGGGCATCGTCACCCTGGCGAAGCCCTGCAGCCAGGCGGCGCTGGTCGCCGCGATCCAGGCCGCGCGGCGGCAGGCCGGCTGAGCGCCGCCCTTGCGCCGCGCCGCCACTCCCGCCTACAGCACGCTCCGACCGGGACGCGCCCTGGGCAGGCGACCTTCCGGCCAAGGGCGGACCGGGGCGCCAGGGGTGCCGCGGCGAAGGCGCGACCACGGCGCGCGACAGGGATTGCGATGAACTGGATCACCGACTGGGCGCTGCCGAAGATCAAGGGCCTGATCGGCACCTCGCGGGAAGTGCCGGACAACCTCTGGCACAAATGCCCCGCCTGCGAGCAGATGATCTTCCACCGCGACCTGGAGCGGAACCTGCATGTCTGCCCGAGTTGCGGCCACCACATGCGCCTCTCCGCCCAGGCGCGCATCCGGGCCACGCTGGACGAGGGCTGGTCGCGCATCGAGCTGCCGAAGGCGCCGGCCGACCCGCTGCGCTTCCGCGACCAGCGCCGCTATTCCGAACGGCTGAAGGACGCGCAGACCAAGACCGCGATGGATGACGCGGTCGTCGTCGCGCAGGGCGCGATCGAAGGCCGGCGCGTGGTGGTCGCGGCCTTCGAATTCTCCTTCCTAGGCGGCTCCATGGGCGCCGGCGTGGGCGAGGCGCTGGTCACCGCGGCGAAGCTCGCGGTCCTGCAGGACGCGCCGCTGATCGTCTTCACCGCCTCCGGCGGGGCGCGCATGCAGGAAGGCACGATCAGCCTGATGCAGATGCCGCGCACGGTGATCGCGACGCGGCTGGTGAAGGAAGCCGGCCTGCCCTTCATCGTCGTGCTCTGCGATCCGACGACCGGCGGCGTGACGGCGAGCTTCGCGATGCTGGGCGACATCCAGATCGCCGAGCCCGGCGCGCTGATCGGCTTCGCCGGCGCGCGGGTGATCGAGCAGACCGTGCGGGAGAAGCTGCCCGAGGGCTTCCAGCGCGCGGAATACCTGCTGGAGCACGGCATCCTCGACATGGTGGTGAAGCGCCACGAGATGCGCGCGACGCTGGCGCGGCTGATTTCCCTGCTGCGCGAGAAGCTGCCGCCGCCACCCGCGGAGCCCGAGCCCGAGCTGGTCGCCCTGCCTCCTCCCGAGCCCGCGGAAGCCACCGAGGCCGCGAAGCCCGCCTGATGGATCTGCCCGCTTCCCGTTCGGAAGCCATCATCGAACGCCTGCACGCGCTGCACCCGAAGCTGATCGACCTCAGCCTCGGGCGCATGCGGCGTTGCCTGGATGCACTCGGCAATCCCGAGCGCCGGCTGCCGCCGGTGATCCATGTGGCCGGCACCAACGGCAAGGGCAGCACCTGCGCCTTCCTGCGCGCCATCGCGGAGGCCGCGGGGCTGCGGGTGCATGTCTATACCTCGCCGCATCTCGTGCGCTTCCACGAGCGCATCCGGCTGGCCGGCGCGCTGGTGAGCGAGGAGGCGCTGTCGGATGCGCTGGAGCATGTCGAGCGGGTGAATGGCGGCGCGCCCATCACGGTGTTCGAGATCACCACCGCCGTCGCGCTGCACCTCTTCGCCACCGTGCCGGCCGACCTGCTGGTGCTGGAGGTCGGCCTCGGCGGGCGCTTCGACGCGACCAACGTGGTGGACGCGCCGGCGGCGACGGCGATCAGCTCGATCTCCATGGACCACATGGATTTCTTGGGCGACACGCTCGCGAAAATCGCCTTCGAGAAGGCGGGGATCATCAGGCCGGGCGTGCCCTGCGCGACCGGCGCGCAGGAGGATGCGGCGCTGGCCGTGATCGCGGCGGTCGCGGCGGAGCGCGGCGCGCCGCTGCTGGCCCGCGGGCGCGACTGGCATATGGAGCGCGGCGCCGATGGCGCGCTGCGCTACGCCGATGCGCGCGGCGCGCTGGACCTGCCGCCGCCCGGCCTGCCGGGCCCGCACCAGGCCGACAATGCCGGCATCGCCATCGCCGCGCTGCGTGCCTGGAACCCGCTTTGGCTGACCGACGCCGCGATCGCGGCCGGCGTCGCGCGCGCCGAATGGCCGGCGCGGATGCAGCGCCTGACCGGCCGCCTCGCCGCGCTGCTGCCCGCGGGCTGGGAGCTTTGGCTGGATGGCGGGCACAATGCCGGCGCGGGCCTCGCCATCGCGGAACACCTGGCCAGCGCCTTCGCGGACCGGCCGGCGCATCTGCTGGTGGGCATGAAGGGCGGCAAGCAGGCGCCGGAATTCCTGGCCTCCATCGCCCCGCATGCGACGACGCTCTGGGCGGTGCAGGAACCCGGCCAGCACCTGGCGATGCCGGTGGAGGCGATCGTCGCCGCCCGCGGCGGCGCCGCGCGGCCGGGCGGCACGGTGGAGCAGGCGCTGGCGGCCCTGCCGAAGCAGGGTCCGCCTTCGCGCGTGCTGATCTGCGGCAGCCTCTACCTGGCGGGCGAGGTGCTGAAGCTCGACGCCCGCTGAGGCGGACGGGCAATCCTCGGCGGGGCATGCGGTTCGCCTGTCCTTCGCCGGTCCGAAAGTTCTACGCTGGCCGTGCTTCGAGGAAACACCAGGAAAGGGACTGCGATGAAACGCAGGTCAATGAACACGGCGCTGGCCCTGCTGGCCGGCTCGGCCGGTCTTCCGCGCGTCGCGCTCGCCCAGACGGGCGGCTGGGCGGCGCTCTTCAACGGCCGCGATCTCGGCGGCTGGAACCGGGTGGGGGACGCAAACTGGCGCGTCGAGGACGGCGCGCTGGTGGCGGATCGCGGCAACGGCTTCCTGGTCAGCCAGGACAGCTTCGGCGATTTCGAACTGCGCGTGGAGTTCTTCGCCGACACCCGCACCAACAGCGGCATTTTCATCCGCGCTCAGAACCCGGCCGCGATCGCCTCGGCCAGCTCCTACGAGGTGAACATCTGGGACGAACGGCCGGAGCAGCGCTACGGCACGGGCGCGATCGTGGATGTCGCGGCGGTGGACCCGATGCCGAAGGCCGGCGGGCGCTGGAACAGCTTCGAGATCACCGCCGAGGGCGATGCGCTGAGCGTGGTGCTGAACGGGCAGAAGACCGCGGACCGCGTGCGCGATGCGCGCTTCCGCAGCGGGCCCATCGCGCTGCAGCACGGCAACGGCGTCCCCGGCCCGAACAACGCGGTGAACGACACCGGGGTGATCCGCTTCCGCAAGGTGGAGATCCGGCGCCTGTAGGCGGCGCCAGGGATCGGGGCGACGCGGTTCGCCGCGCCGCTCGCCCGCTTATGCCAGCTTGCTGGCGACCCAGTCCTTCAGCGCGCTCTTCGGCAGGGCGCCGACCTTGGTGTCCACCGGCTTGCCGTCCTTGAACAGGATCATGGTCGGGATGCCGCGCACCGCGTAGTCGTTCGGCGTCATCGGGTTGTCGTCGATGTTGACCTTCGCGATGGTCAGCTTGCCCTCGTATTCCTTCGCGATCTCGTCGAGGATCGGGGCCACCATCCGGCAGGGGCCGCACCACTCGGCCCAGAAATCCACCAGCACCGGGCCGGATGCTTCCAGCACGTCCTGCCTGAAGCTGTCGTCGGTCACAGCCTTGGTGAGTTCGCTCATCGCCTGTCTCCGGGGGCCGCCCCTGGGGGGTTGTCTCGGGGCGGCCAGGTTCGCGGCAAGATCGTGGCGGGACCCGGCCGGGTCAAGCAGTCGCTGTCACCGGACCGAACAGGGCGTCATGCGCCGGGCGCATGGGCATCGAGAATCTCGCCTGGAAGGCGCATGAGTCGCGCGCCGTAGGTCCAGACCAGGGCGCAGTCCACCGCGCGCCCGGGGAAGGCCAGCCGCAGCACGGCGCGATAGGCGGCCATCTGGCGCAGGTAGATCGGCGGCACCTCCTCCAGGCTGCGGGGCGGCGGGCGGTTGGTCTTGTAGTCCAGCACCAGGACGCGATCGGCTGTGACCAGCAGGCGGTCCACCTGCCCGCTCACCAGCCGCTCCCCCAGCCGCCCCGCGATCGGCGCCTCCGCCAGGCTGCCGGGGCCGAGCGCGGCGGCGAGGTCGGGCTCCGCCAGCAGCGCCAGAACCTCGGCCAGGGTCTCGCCCTGCTCGGCGGCGGTGAGGCCGTGGCCGGGGCGGGCGAGGAAGGCCCGCGCAGCCGCCTCCCGCGCCGCCGGGTCCTGTTCCGGCAGGTGCTGCAGCAGGGCGTGCACCAGGCGGCCGCGGCGGAAGCGCTGCCCGGTGGGATCGGCGCGGCCATGCGGCGGCGCGGCCGGCGTCTCATCCTCGGCCGGCACGGCGGAGGGGGCGAGCACCGCATGGCCCGCCTCGGCCGGTGCCGCCACCAGCGCCCAGGGCGGCAGGTCCGCGGCGAGCGGCGCCGGGGCGTCGCGGCCGTCAGGCTTCGCCGCTGCCGTCTGCGGGCAGTCCAGCCGGCGCAGCGTGGTGCCCGCGAATCGAGCCTCCGGCGAGGCGCCGAAATCGGCGGGGACGAAGGGCAGTTCCGCGGCGCCCGCGCGGGAAAAACCCTGCGCGACCAGGTCGTACCAGCTTCCCTCGGGCCAGTCCGCGTTCTTCGGCCGCCGGCGCTGCCAGCCGCAGACCAGCAGCCGGTCCTCGGCGCGGGTCAGCGCGACATAGAGCAGCCGGTGCTCCTCCTCCGCCCGCGCGCGCTTCTCGGCCTCCAGCAGGTCGGTGTAGGCCGGCGCATGCGCCTCCTTGCGCGGCGCCCAGAGCGGGATGGGCGCCGCGCCGCCCATGTGCCAGCGGACCGAACGATCGTCGCGGTCGCGGTTCACCGTGTCGGGCAGGATCACGACGGGCGCCTGCAGGCCCTTGGCGTTGTGCACGGTCATCACGCGCACGGCGTCGGCCGCGCCTTCCTGCTCCCGCTTGATCTCCGCCCCGCCGCGGCGCAGCCAGTGCACGAAGCCCTGCAGGCTCGGCGGATGGCGGCGCTCATGGTCGAGCGCGGCGTTCAGCAGCTCGTCCAGCGGATCGGCGGCGTCGGGCCCGAGCCGCGCGAGCAGCTTCTGGCGCCCGCGATGCTCGCCCAGCACTTCGGCAAGCAGCGTGTGCGGCGTGACGAGGTCGGCGCGGTTCATCAGCATGGCGAGCCAATCCGCCGCGCGGCCTTCCGGCGTGTCGCGCCCGCGTTCCTGCGCGAGCCGTCCCCACAGGCTGCCGCTGCGGCCATGGGCGAGGGCGAACAGCTGCGCCTCGTCGAAGCCGATCAGCGGCGATTTCAGCAGGGTGGCGAGCTGCAGGTCGTCTTCCGGCAGCAGCAGCACATCGGCCAGCGCCAGCATGTCCTGCACCGCGATCTGCTCGGCGAGCCGCAGGCGGTCCGCGCCGCCCACCGGCACGCCGCGCTCCTTCAGCGCCCGCAGCAGACGCGGCACAAGGCCGCCGGTGCGCTTGCGGACCAGAACCAGGATGTCGCCCGGACGCATGGCGCGGCCGCGCGCGGGCAGCATCTCGCCGCTGTCGAGCCAGTGCCTGATCCGCGCGGCGACGGCCTCGGCCAGCATCGCATCGGGACCTGCCGTGCGGCTCGGCGCCTCCGGCACGGCCCAGGGCGGCGGCGGCTCGGTCTCGGCGGCTTCCAGCATCGGCCAGAGCTCCACCGCGCCGGCATGGCCGATGCGGTCGGCGCGGTGTTCCAGCACCGCGTCGCCCTCCACCACGCCGGCGCGCGCCGCGCCGGCGGCGAAGACGGCATCCACCAGCGCGAGGACGGGCGCGGTGGAGCGGAAGGAGACCTTGAGCTGCACCTCGCGCAGCGTGCTGGCGATCGCCGCGCAGCGCGCCGCGAAATGCCGCTGCCACCGCCCGAAGCCGGAGGCGTCGGCGCCCTGGAAGCCGTAGATGGACTGCTTGACGTCGCCGACGGCGAAGACGGTGCGATGCGGCGGCGCGCCCTTCCGCTCGCGCCCGGCGCCGGCGAAGAATTCCTGCGTCAGCGCGGCGGCGATGCTCCATTGCGCGGGGTTGCTGTCCTGCGCCTCGTCGAGCAGGACATGCTCGAGCCCGCCATCGAGCTTGTAGAGCACCCAGGCGCTGCCGGGGTCCTTCAGCACGCCCTCGGCCGCGAGGATCAGGTCGTCATAGTCCATCAGCCCGCGCGCGCGCTTGCGTGCGGCGTAACCGTCCAGCACCGGCTTGCCGAGGCCGAGCAGCGCGCGCGTCGCGGCGAGCAGCCGGCTGGCGCGGCGCTGGCCCTCGACCGCCATCAGGCGCTCGCCTTCGGCCTGGAGGATGTCGAGGCATTCCTGCTGGCGCGCGCCGATGTCCCTGGTGCCCAGGCGCGCGCGCACCGTGCCCTTGTCGGTGAGGAAGATGTCGCACCACGCATCCCACTGCGCGGTGCGCCCGGCGCCGTCCAGCTCCAGCCAGGCCAGCAGCTTCGCGCCGCGCACCTGGTCGTTGGCGTTGCGGCTGGCCTGCAGCAGGCGCGCGGCGGCGACGAGCTCCGGCGCGCCGGCCTGCGCCGCGGCCTCGATGATCGCCGCCTCATGCGCCGCCGCCGCGATGCCGAGATGCGCGGCGATGGCGGCGCAGAGACCGTCCAGCGAGCCCGCGCCGCGCAGCGCGGCCGCCAGGCGCACGCGATCGCGCGTGAGCGCCTTCACCAGGTCGGCGAAGGCGTTGGGCGGCACCAGCGCGGCCAACGCTTCCAGCGCATCCCGCGGCGTCAGCGGGCCGGCCAGCACCTCCTCCTGCGCATCGGCCAGCAGCGCCGCGGCCTCGCTGTCCTCCACCACGCCGAATTGCGGCGAGAGGCCGGCTTCCAGCGGAAAGGCACGCAGCAGCGACTGGCAGAAGGCGTGGATGGTGCTGATGCGCATGCCGCCGGGCAGTTCCAGCACGTCGCAGAACAGTTTTCGCGCGCGCGACAGGTCCTCGCGCGTCGGCGTGGCGTCCAGCAGCTTGCGGAGTTCCTCGGCAAGCTGCGATTCCGGCAGCACCGCCCAGGCGCCGAGCCGGCCCGCCAGCCGCGTCGCCATCTCCGCCGCCGCCGCCTTGGTGAAGGTGAGGCAGAGGATCGCGTTCGGCCGCGCATCGGGCGCGAGCAGCAGGCGCAGCACGCGGTCCGTCAGCACCTTCGTCTTGCCCGAGCCCGCCGATGCCGTGACCCATGCGGAGGCCGCGGGATCGGAGCCGCGGCCCTGCTCGTATTCGGCTTCCTGACGCGGGGTGCGGACGAGGGTCATTCTCCGTCATCCTCCGCTTCCGCCCATTCCGCGATGCGCGAGAGGTGGTCGTAGTCGCCGCCGCGCGGTGCGCGCAGCGGATGCGGGCGCGCGGTGAAGGGCGCCTCGCCCAGCAGGAAGCGGTCCACGAGATCGGCGAGCCTTTCGAGCGACTCCGCGGCGAGTTCGGCAATCTCCTGCGCCTCGGTCTCCATCGGGATGATCGTGCCCGACTCCTGCCCGCCGGTGAGCTTCCAGTAGGTCAGCTCCCGCACCGCGGCCCCCTTCACGCCCGCGAAGCCGCCCGCTTCCGCGATCGCGGCTTCCAGCGGCAATTGCGCCGCGTCGCCAGTGTGCAGCGCATCGGCCTTGGGCGGATTGCCGGTCTTGTAGTCCAGCACCGCAAGCTGATCGTTGGCGAAGCGGTCGAGGCGATCCGCGCGCGCCTTCAGCACCACCTCGCCGCGCGGGCGCTTCAACACCAGGCGCCCCTCGCACTCCACATGGCTCGCCTCGATGCCGCCCGCGGCGCGCCGCGTTGCTTCCTGCTCGATCACGAAGTCGCCGATGCGCGCGAGGCGCGGCCGCCAGAAGGCGGCGAGGCCGGGGCGCGGTCCCTGCTCGGCCAGCGCCTCCGCCGCCGCACGCTGCCAGATCGCGCGCGCCGAATCCTCGCCGGGCCAGGGGCCGCCGGAGACGTCGCGGATGAAACGGGCCAGCGCGCCATGCACGATCTGGCCGTAGTCGATCGCGCCGACATCGGCATCGAGGTCGTCGAGCCGCCGCAGCCGCAGCATGCGCTTCGCATAGAAGGCGTAGGGATCGGCCAGCAGGTCGGACACCTCCGTCACGCTGATCTCGCGCGGGCGCAGCGCGGCGGGCGGTGCGGGGCGCGGCCGCTCGACGGGGCGCACCTGCGCGGGCCGATCCAGCGCGGCGGCCCAGCGCGCCGCCTCGCTCTCCGCAAGCCGCAAGCCCTGGCCGGAGAGGAAGGTGCCGAAGCGCGTGAGCCAGCGCGCCGGCACGGTGGGCGACCCGCCGCGCCGCGCCGCGCGCGAGAGCACGGCATCCGGCGCGGCGCAGGCACTGAGAAAGAAATCGGCGCAGACGCGGCCGATGCGCGCCTCGGGCTCCGGCAGGCCGAATTGCGCGCGCATCGGCCGGCTCATCCAGGGGCCGGGATCGGTCGCCAGCGGCCACACCGTCTCGTCCAGCGCGCCGAGCACGACGCGGTCGAAGGACAGCAGCCGCGCTTCCAGCAGGCCGAGGATTTCCACGCGCGGATGCGCCGCGGCATCGCGCCCGCGCGCGCTGCGCCTGCTTCGTGCCGCGACGCCTTCCAGCGCGGCGTCGAACAGCGCGGGCCAGGATTTCGGGTCCATCGGCGGCAGTTCCGCCATGGCCGGGGCGAGCTCGGCGAGATGCGTCGCCAGCAACTCGCCTTCCTCGCCCGCATAGAGGCGCAGGCCGCCCGGCTGCTCCGTCGTGCCGGCCAGCGCCTCCGCCGCGGCGAGATGCGCCTGCAAGAGGTCGGCGGGCGGGCGCGACGGGCCGGACAGGCGCGCGAAGCCGTCCAGCGCCGAGACCAGCGCATCCAGCAGCGCGACGATGCGCGCCTGCGTCACGGCATCCTGCGCGGGGGACGCTTCCGCCGCATCGCGCAGACCCGCGAGGCCGCCACGCGGGCGCGTCCCGCGCAGCACGCGGCGTTCCAGAAGCCGCAGCGCCGCGAGCCACTCCGCGCGATCCATCCCCGCGGCGGCGAGTGGATGCTTCAGCGCGGCGAGCAGCGGCACCGGCGCGAAATCCTCGGCGACCATGCGCGCCACCAGGCGCAGGAAGGCGCCGGCGGGCGTGGTGCCGAGCGGCTCGCCGGCGCTGTCATCGGCCAGGATGCCGTGGCGCGTGAGCTCGGCCGAGACGCGGCGCGCCAGGTCGCGATCGGGCGTGACGAGGGCGGCGCGGCTGCCGGGCGTCTCCAACGCCTCGCGCAGCAGCAGCGCGATGGCGGCGGCTTCCGACTGCGCATCGGGCGCCTGCAGCAGCGAGAGACCCTGCAGCGCGTCGCGCCAGGTGTCGGGCGCGGGCGTGGTCCATTCCTCCAGCGCCGCGGGCGGGCGCAGCGCGACCTCGATCAGGCGGGCGCGCGCTTCGGGCACGCGCCGCACGGCGATGGCCGCGCAGCCCGGCCAGGGGCGGATGCGCGCGGCATCCGCCCCCATCGCCGTCAGCAGCCGCGCCTGGGAGGCGAAGGGATGCGTCGGCGCGGAGTCCACATGCGGCCAGATGCGGCCGAGCGCGGCGCGATCCAGCCCGTGCAGCACCACCGCGCCCTGCGGCAGGTCGGCCACGATGCGCAGCAGCTCCACCGCCGCGGGAATGGTGCCGCCGATGCCGATGCCGGCGGCGATGACGGGTTCCGTGGGCGGTGCGGCGCGCCACGCCTCGGCCTGCGCACGCAGCGCCAGCACGCGGCGCAGGCCGATGTCGAGCAGGGTGCGCTCGCCCAGCCAGCCCACCCAGGCGCTGGCCACGCCGCGCAGGAAGGTGGTGGTGATCTGCCAATGCACCGCCTGTTCCTGCGGCACGAGGGACTCCAGCCGTGCCAGCCAGGCCTCTGCGAAGCGCAGCGGATCGGCGGCTTGCAGCAGGTCGGGATCCTTCTCCTCCAGCGCGACCTCGTCGAACAGCCGAGCAAGTTCGCCGGCGAGCTGCCAGGCCTGCTCCGGCGTGGTCGGGCCGCCATGGCGCGGCGGCAGGCGCATGACGAAGCCGGTCAGCACGGCCTGGCGCGTCAGCGGCTCCACCGCGGGCGGCAGGTCGAGCAGCGCGGGCAAAGCGAGCTCGTCGGCGTCTTCGGTTGACAGGCCGGCCAGCGCGCGCATGCGCGGCAGCAGCAGCGCGTTCTCGCGCGCCTCGCGCAGGAAGGCGTCGCGCAGCGCGCGCGCGGAACGCCGCGTCGGCAGCAGGATGGTGGCGCGCGCCAGCGCTTCCGGCGGCTGGTCGCGCATCGCATCCAGGATGCCCGCCGCCAGGCAGTCCAGGAACGGCAGATGCGCCGGAATATCGAAAAGCTTCATGCGGCGCTGCTCAGAACAGCGCGGGCAGGATTCCCGCGCGCAGCATCGTCTCGGCGCGGTCGAGGTCGCGCGGCGTGGAGAGGTGGAACCAGGCGCCGTCATGCACCAGGCCGAAGAGGCGGCCATTCTCGATCGCACGATCATAGACCAGGTTCAGCGAGAAGGCCCCGTCCGGCGTGTCGGCGAACAGGGCCGGGGACAGGATCTGCACGCCGCCGAAGAGGTAGGGCGCGATCTCGCGCTCCTTCGGGCGGCGCGCGCGGCCGAGCGGGTCCAGCAGGAAGTCGCCGCGCCCCGTCTCGCCATCCACATGCGCGGTGCGCACCAGCAGCAGCAGCGCGTCCATCTCCTCCGGGTCGAAGGCGGCGGCCATGCGGCGCAATGCCGCGCTCGGGCCGTCCAGCCAGAAGGCGTCGCCATTCACGACGACGAAGGGCGATCCCCCGACGCGCGGCGGCCGCCCGCCCCCCCCCGGCGGCCGCGCCGGCGCGCCCCCCCCCCCCCCCCCCCGGCCCCCCCCCCCCCCCCCCCCCCCCCCCCCCCCCCCCCCCCCCCCCCCCCCCCCCACGCCCAGATGCGGCAGCGCGGCCTTCACGCCGCCACCCGTCTCCAGCAGCGCCGTCTCGCGCAGCACCAGCGGCGACGGGGTCGCGCCATAGGCCTCGACCGCATCGGCAACCTGCTCGGCGAACCAATGCGCGTTCACCACGATGCTTCGGATGTCGGCATCGCGCAGCCGGTCCATCGCATGATGCAGCAGCGACCGGCCTTCCAGCGGCAGCAGAGGCTTCGGCCGGTCGTCCGTCAGCGGGCGCATGCGCGTGCCGAGGCCGGCGGCGAGCACCATGGCGTGGGTGGGTGCGATCATGCCGGTTCTTCCTGGAGCGAGGCGGGATTGGCGCGCAGCGCATGCGGCACATGCGCATCGAGGAAATCGCGCAGCGGCTGCGTGGCGGGATGCGCCAGCGCGCGGTCGAGCAGCGCCCAGCAGCGAGGGCCGTGCCGCAGGTAGCCCGGCTTGGCATCGCGCCGCGCCAGCCGCGTCCACAGCGCCGCGACGCGCAGATGCCGCTGCGCCGCATGGGCCGCCATCGCCGCAGCGAATTCCTCCGCATCCAGCGCTGGCCGCGCGGCGAGGTAGCGCGCGATCGCCGCCTCGCGCACATCATCCGCCACGTCGCGCCGCGCATCTTCCACCAGCGACACCAGGTCGTAGGCGGGATGGCCATAAGCCGCGTCCTGGAAATCCAGGATGCCGACATGGCGCGGCGGCGCGCGGTCCAGCGGGATCAGGTTCGCCGGAAAGAAGTCGCGATGCACGAAGCCGCGCGCGGCGAAGGGGGCGAGCATCGCCAGGATCGCGTCGCGGAAGGCCGCGCGCGTGGCGGCATCCGGCGGCGCGCCCAGCGCCTCCGGCCACCACCAGTCGAGGAAGGTCGCCGCCGCGGTCTCCGCCATGCGCGCC
The DNA here is from genome assembly GCF_056682175.1 of Falsiroseomonas sp. RANM36. NCBI lineage: Bacteria > Pseudomonadati > Pseudomonadota > Alphaproteobacteria > Acetobacterales > Roseomonadaceae > Falsiroseomonas > Falsiroseomonas sp. RANM36. Next base: position 1,452,074 of record NZ_JBWXTD010000003.1, on the reverse strand, counting down.
GCGTCCCAGGCCGGCAGGCCTTCGGGTGGCGGCGCGGCGTGCAACGCAGCCAGCGCCTCGGCCGCGGCGAGATAGAGCGGCAGCGGATCGGCCCCGGCATCCAGGCGCATGGCCATGGTCTCCGCGCCGAGATCCTCCAGCACCAGGAACCCGCGTTCGGCATCGGCGCCCAGGATCTCGGGCGCCGACAGGCCGATGCGCGCGAGGTGCCGCGCCACATGCAAGAACGGCCGCACATCCTCCTGCGGCGGGGGCGCGTCCATCAGCAGCGCGGCGCGCGGGCCGTCATGCAGCCGCACATAGCGGCGGAAGGACGCGTCGGAGGGCAGGGCCTCGCGCCGCGCCGCGCCGAAGCGGGCTTGACGCAGCAGGTCCTCGGCGCCCTCCCTCATGCCAGCCCCGCCAGCCGGCCGGTCCAGCCGGTGAGGGTGGCGACGCGCTGGTCCTCCGCGGAACCTGGCGCCAGCGCGATGGTCAGCGCGTCGGCCGGCGCCAGCGCGCCGAGTCGGTCGGGCCATTCGACCAGCACGATCCCTTCCCGCGCCTCCTCCCAGCCGAGCTCCGCCAGGTCCGCCGGGCCGTCGAGTCGCCAGAGGTCGAAGTGATGCGCCGCGCCGATCGGCAGTTCGTAGCCCTGCACCAGCGTGAAGGTGGGCGAAGGCACCTCCAGCCCCGGATCGCCGCTTGCCGCGCGCAGGAAGGCGCGGGCGAGCGTGCTCTTCCCGGCGCCGAGCGGCCCCTCCAGCAGGATGGCGTCGCCGGGCCGCGCGCGCGCGGCGAGGCGCGCGGCCAGCGCCTCGGTCGCCGCGGCATCGGGGAGATGGATCGTCACGGGAGCTTGCATGCCGGGTTCGCGGGGCAATCTGCCCCCGGCAAGGTGGCCGGCACAAGCGCGCGGTTCGCGGTTTGATCGCCAGGCCGCCAGCCGCTACAGAACCGCGCTTTCGGCAAGGAACGGACGATGCCGGCCAGGGTAGAGACGGATGTCGCGATCATCGGCGCGGGGCCCGTGGGGCTCTTCGCGGTTTTCGAATGCGGCATGCTGCGGATGAAGACGGTGGTGATCGACGCGCTCGACGCCGCCGGCGGGCAGTGCAGCGCGCTCTACCCCGAGAAGCCGATCTTCGACATCCCGGCGCATCCCGAGATCGCGGCGGCCGACCTGATCGCCGCGCTGGAGAAGCAGGCGCGGCCGTTCAATCCGCTGATGCTGCTCTCGCGCCGCGTGGAGAAGCTGACGCGCACCGAAGCCGGCTTCGAGCTGGCGACCAGCGCGGGCGACGCCATCGCCTGCAAGGCGGTGATCATCGCCGCCGGCGCCGGCGCCTTCGGCCCGAACCGCCCGCCGCTGGACGGGCTTGCCGCCCACGAGGCCACCGGCGCGGTGCGCTACCTGGTCACGCGGCGCGAGGATTTCCGGGGGAAGCGCGTGGTGATCGCGGGTGGCGGCGATTCGGCGGTGGACTGGGCCCTGTCGCTGAAGCAGATCGCGGCGAAGGTGACCGTGGTGCACCGGCGCGACAAGTTCCGCTGCGCACCGGAGAGCGCCGCGCAGTTGAAGGCCGCGGGCGAGCGCGGCGAGATCGAGATGGCGATCCCCTACCAGCTGCACGGGCTGCAGGGCGAGGGCGGCGCGCTGACGGCGGTGGAGGTCGCGACGCTGAAGGGCGAGGTGAAGGCGATCCCGGCGGATTTCCTGCTGCCCTTCTACGGGCTTTCGATGGAGCTCGGCCCGATCGCGGAATGGGGGCTCGGCGTCGAGATGAAGCATGTGCGGGTGGACCCCGCCACCTGCGAGACGAACATCCCCGGCGTGCACGCCATCGGCGACATCGCGACCTATCCGGGCAAACTGAAGCTGATCCTGCAGGGTTTTTCGGAAGCCGCGATGGCCGCGCACGCGATCCATCCGCGCATCTTCCCGGGCGAGGCGCTGCACTTCGAATACAGCACCAGCAAGGGGCTGCCCGTCGCCGGGTGATTCCCGGCGGCCCGCTGTCTCAGCGCTTCAGCAGCCCCACGAAGCACACCGCGGGGGAAGGCAGCGCGTCGGTGCCGCGGGTGGCGATGGCCGCCATCGCGGCATTGAAGAATCGGACAAAGCGGTCGGCATGCTTGCCGGTGCCGATCGGGTACTGCGCCAGCTTCCAGCGGTTGCCCGCCGAGCCCTGGTAGCGCACCGACCCCGCATTGTAGGCGCAGGCGACCAGCGGCGGATCGAAGCGCGTGTCCCCCGCCTGGCGCCACATATAGGCCATGCCCGCGCGGATCGAGGTGCTGGGATTCTCCAGCGCGGCAAGGCTCAGCGTCTCGTCGCCCAGCGCCTCCCGCGCGGTGGAGAGCAGGGTCTGCATCAGCCCGACCGAGACGCGGCGCGGCGTGCGCGCGGGGTCGTCCAGGTCGCAGCCCGGCTCGAAGCGCTTGGCGCGGGGATCGCCGCTCGATTCGGTGCAGATCGTCGCGACCACCAGCTCCGCCGGCACGGGGAAGCGGGCCGAGGCCGTGGCGATCGCGTCGCCGAAGTCGGTCAGCACCCGCAGCGCGAGATCCGCCTCCGCCGCGTCGGGCTCCACCGGCGCGCCGTCCACCTCGAGCCCGGACCGCGTCAGGCGCCAGGGCACGCCATCCGGATAGCGGCTGTGCCGCGTTCCGAGTGCGGCGAGGGTCTCGGCGTCGAGGATGCTCTCGACACCGGTCTTCAGCGCCGCACCCGGCCGGCCCTCCCCGGTCAGCGCGGTCCAGGTGACGGGGCCGAGCACGCCGTCCTCCGCCAGGCCGCGGCGGCGCTGGAAGGCCATGATCGCCTGGCGGGTCGCGGCGCCGAACAGGCCGTCGGGCTTGAGCGCGGCGCCGGCGCGGTCGTTGAGCAGGCGCTGCGCCCAGAACACCTCGTCGCCGCGCATCATCGGCTGGGTGAACCACCAGTTGCGGGTCAGCTTCGTCGGGGGGGCGGCCACCTCGGACATCAGGCGCACCTCGGGGTCTGGGCGGCGAACTGCGCCGCGATGGCGGCGCGGCGCTGGCCGATGCGGTTGCCGAGCGGCGGCAGGCCCGGCGCCTCGGCGGCGCCGGCGGCCTGGTCCCGCGCCTCGGCCAGGGCGGCGCAGCGGCCGCCGGGTGCGATGTCGCCCGACTGCACGCGGTTCAGCCCGACGCCGGCGGCGTAGTAGTCCGCATAGCCGTCGCCCGGCCCGCGCGGGCTGGCGCGCAGCGGCGCGATGGCGGCGAGGATCGCCTCGTTCGCGGCGCGGCGCTGCTCGCCGATGGCGCGGTCGCGCTGGCGTTCCAGCGCATCGGCGAGCCGGATCGCCGTTTCCATCCGCTCATCGGCCGTCGCGTCCGGCGGCATCAGGTCGCGGGCGCGGGAGAAGGCCTGCACGGCGCAATCCCGCCGCGCGGGGCGCTGCGCCTCCGGTGTCGTCGGCGCCTCGGCCAGGCTGGCGCAGGCGGCGCCGCGATGCAGCCAGAGCGTGACGCAGGCGCGGTCGGCGACATCGCAGTCGAAGGGTCGGTCGGCCATGGCGAGGGTGGTGCCGGGCGGGCTGCGGCGCAGCTCGCCGGCCAGCTGCACGGTCTCGCGCGACGGCTGCTGGCATGCCGCCAGCAGCAGCACGAGCAGGAGGGCGATGTGGCGCATCAGCCGGATCCTCCCTCGGCGGGTGGCGCGGTCGAGGCCAGCTCGGCTGCCCGCGTCTTGTCCGCGGCCTCCGCTTCCGCGCTGCGCAGGAAGTCGGCGGCGCCAAGCCGGGCCGACACCTGGGCGAGCATGGCCGGATCGGCCTTGCCCAGCGCCTCCACCATGTAGACCATCCGCTCGAGCTCGGCGGCGACGCGGCTGTCCTGGCGGGCGGCGCGCACGGCGCCGGCAAGGGCGGTCGTGGACACCTCGGCGCCGCCTACCACGATGCGCTGCATGTCGAGTCCCTGCAGCGCCGCCGCGCCGGTCATGGCGGCGCGGAAATCCTCGATGGCGTCGGCGAGCGCGTCCGGGTTGCCGGCGAAATGGCGGCGCAGCTCCTCGCAGCCCGGGCCGGGCATGTCGGCCAGCACCTGCGCGGCGAGGTCGCGCGCCGCCACCGGCGGCCGGCCCGCCGCGACACCCACCGCCTCCCACACCGAGAGCGCGAGGGCGGGCTCGATCACGCCGCCCGGGGCGAGCCGCTGGGCCAGTTGCGGCGCGCGCAGCAGCGCCGCGGTCGCCAGCCCGCCATCCACCACCGGCGGCAGCAGGCCGAGGTCGAGCGGCGTGTCCAGCATCGCCGCCTTCCAGCGGTCGAATTTTTCCTTCTCCTTGACGAGTTGCAGGCCGCCGACGACCACCGCGGCGACGAGGCCCGCCGGCCCGGCGACCGCGCCGCCGCCGAAGATGCCGCCGAGCATGCTGGCGATGGGCGCGCTCTGCTGCGCCACGCGGCCGACGGTCGCCATGGCGTCCGCCACAGCATTGCCGACCGGCCCGAGATCGCCGAGGTCGCGCAGCGCGGCGCCGGCTTCCTCGGCCAGCTTGCCCAGCGTGTCGGCGTTCGCCTGTCCGCCGATCACCGGCCCGATGCGCGTCAGCAGCCCGTCCACGCGCGACAGCGCGCGGTCGGCGCCGGCCACCGCGCCGGTGCCGACCCCGAGCGTGCCGACCACCGCGATAAGGCTGCGCAGCGCCTGCAGCTTGCCCTGCGCGTCGCGCAGCGTCGCCAGCCGGCCCTGCTGTTCCGGCGTGGCGCCGCCGGCGCCGGCGCCCCCCCCGGCGGGGCCCCCGGCGCGGCGCGCGGCCGCGCCGGCCGCCCGGGCGGC
>NZ_JBWXTD010000003.1:1439404-1447186 GCF_056682175.1 Falsiroseomonas sp. RANM36 | reverse complement strand
GAGCGGGCCGACCACCGCGATACGGCGGCGCAGCGCCTGCCGCTTGCCCTGCGCGCCGCGCCGCGCCGCCAGCCGGCCCTGCTGTCCCGGCGTGGCGCCGCCGGCGCCGGCGACCACCACGGCGGTGCCCGCGGCGCGGCGCGCGGCCGCGCCGGCATCCGTGGCGGCGGCGCTGGCGTTGCTGGCCGCGGCGCGGGCGCCTTCCGCCGCCTGGGTGGCGCGCTGCACCGCCTCCTGCGCGCCCTCCACCATCTTGCGGGACTGCTCGGCGTTGCGGCTGGCGAAGTAGAAGGTGATGACCGCGCCGATGAATCCGGTCAGCGCCTCGGCCGACCGCAGCCCGAGCGCTTCCTGGAAGGCGATCAGCACGAAGCCGAAGACGATGATGAACACCGAGAGCAGCGCGCGGACCGAGCCTTCCGGCACGCCGAGCGGCAGGTCGAAATACCGGCCGGTCAGGGTCAGCGCCTCCGGCGTGCCGGCAGGCGGTGTCTTGCCCTGCGTCTCCCGCGCGAGGTGGCGCAGCAGCAGCCAGGACCCCCAGAGGAACGCCAGCAGGATGCCGGTGACGATGAGCCAGGGCAGCAGCCGCGTCGCCTCAGCGGCAATCGTCATGGCAGGCTTGGCGACGTCGGGCGCGGCGGCCTGCGTTTCCCGGACCTGTGCCGATGCGCGGCCTGGCCACGACGCCAGGACCAACCAGGCGAGGAAAAGCCAGCGCATCACCGCCCGGGAATGCTCGCGCCATGACTGCACGGGCTGCCTCTCCCTCGCTTGCCGGAGGAGGCTACGCCCCGCAACTCCCTGAAATCAAGCGGCGCGTAACATTTTGTTCTTGCTTTGATCCAAAGTGACGCTTCCGTGCCACACCGCCCAGGGCAAGGTCACGCAGCCGTCAACATCGCCCGGATACGATCCGCGTCCTCGGCCGGCACCGCGAGGCGGAGTTCCGCCCCGCCATCCGCGTCCCGGATCTCCGCCGCCGCGCGGTCCACCGGCCCGGCCCGCACCAGTTGCTCCAGCGCCAGCTTGGCGGCATCGCCATCCGGAAAGCGGCGGCGCAGCGTGACGGCGCCGCGCACGGCCGGGCCGGCAGTGTCCATCAGCTGCTCCGGCGGCACCGCGCGGGCACCGCCGCCCGCCATGCTGGCCGGCGGGTCACTCGCGGGGAAGGTCTCGCGCACCGCCTCGTCCTGCTGCGCGTCGCGCGTCTTCTGTGCCGGCATCATCGCCTCCTGGATCTGACGCAGGTCGGAACGCGCGGGCGGGGCGGCGGTTCGGCGCGGCGCTACTCGGCCTCCAGCAGCGGGGGCAGCGGCCAGGCGACGGGCCAGGGCGCCCAGGGGGGCGGCGCCGCCGGGCGCCCCTCGACCGGCGCGGGGGCTTCGCCGAACCATTCCAGGTCCCACAGGTCCACGCGCACCGGCACCAGCAGCACCGACGCGGCGCCGGAAGCCGGCGGCAGCGGCGGCAGGCCCGGCCCCGGCGACGGCGCCTCCGGGCCCGGATCGGGACCGGGATCTGGGCCGGGATCGGGGCCGGGATCGGGGCCGGGCGGCGGCGTCTGGCCGCAATTCGCCGCGCCCATCGGGCAGTTGTTGAAACGGTAGTTCGCCCCGGCATTGGACAGCGTGACCAGTGCCGCGGCCTCCTCCCCGCCGACGCCGCCGATCACCCCGACCAGGAAGGCCGAGCCCCCCTGGCCGAGCACGCCGAGCCGCCCGGCCTCCACCGTGCCGACCGAGGGGGCGCCATCCAGCAGCAGGAAGACCGGCGCCGCGCCAGCCTGAATGACGAAGGCCGCGCCCCCCGCCGTGGCGGGGCTCGCCGGCCCGAAATCGGCGAGTTGCGTCGGCTGCTGCGCGGCCGGCAGGCCGGGACTGTCCGGCTGCACGAAGGACGGTATGGCGGAGAGGCCGTTGGCGCGGCGCGTGTCGAGCATCAGCACCGGCAGGCGGTCGGGGTCGCGCGCTTCCAGGGTGCTGGGCGCGCCGGCCTCGATCCCCGCCGGCGCGCCCAGCAGCACGGCGCGCCCGGCCTGCAGCGTCGCGCCATCGAGCCGCATGGCACCGAGCGAACGCAGCGTGACGCTCTCGCCCGAGACGCCGCCCGCCACGGTCAGCGCACCGCCGCTGGCCAGCGCGAAATCGGCGCCGGCAGTCCCCGCCAGAAGCCGTGGCACCGCGTTGCCGGGGCCAGCGAGCGCGACGGCGCCGGCGGCATGCACCTCCAGCGCGCCGCCGAGACGGAGCGCCGCGCCCAATGCGGCCTGCGCCACAACGCCCGAGAGCGCGCCCAGCAGCGCCGCGCCGCCGGCCGAGACCGGCGCCGCGAAGCCGATGCGTTCGGCGGAGAGCGCCAGTGCGCTGCCGATCTCGAGCGGCCCCGTGACGTCGAGCGGCCCGCCCGCGGCGAGGCGCAGCGCGCCGGCGCGGCCGGAGAGCGCGCCGACGCGATGGCTCGCGCCGTCGAGCAGCACGGCGCCCGCGATGTCGAGGCCCAGAACATCCGCGCGCAGCGCCCCGCCGCCTTCCTGCAGCCCGCCGCCGAGCGCGAGCGTCACCTCCGGCGCGACGATCAGCCCGGCGATGCCGAGCGTGCCGGTGCCGGCATCGCGCAGATGCCAGGTGCCCGCCGCGCTGCCGCCCGCCGCGCCAAGACGGTTCGCGCCATCGAGGGTCACGGCACCGAAGACGGAGCGCGCGGTGAGCAGCGGCGCGGCGACGAAGCCGGAGGGCTGGCTCAGCGTGCCCGCGGCGATCAGCGTCACGGCGCCGCCCGCCTGCACCACGCCGTCGAGCGCCAGCGCGCCGGCGGTGGAGAGCGCGAGATCGCCGCCGATGGTCGCGCCGAGCAGCCGCGGCACGGCGTTGCCGGCGCTTTGCAGCGTGGCCGTTCCGGCGATGTCGAGGCGCAGAGACTCCGCCACGAGCCCCGCGAAGGGCAGTTGCGTGAGGTCGCCGCCCGTCGCGATCTCGGCGCCGGCCGTCGCGGCAGGACCGGCGAGGCGCAGCTCGGTCGTGCTGCGCAGCACGAAGCCGCCGGGTGCGGTGACGGCGCCCAGCTCGCGAATCGCGTTCGTTGTCGCGGCGAGGCTGACGGCGCCGCCGGAGTCCAGCGCGAGGCTGTCGGCGGCGATGCCGATGCCGGTGCCGCCCTGCGTGATGGTGCCGCCGGCGCGCAGCGTGACATCGGGCGCGGCGAGGTCGTCCACCACCAGGGCGCCCTGCGTGCGCAGCCGGAACGCCGATGCCGCGCGGCCCGACAGCGCGGCGATGGCATTGCCGGCGGCGGAAAGCTCCACGCCCTCGGTCGCCTCGGCGCGCCGCGTGGCGGCGCGCCGCGCGCCACTGCCCTGCGCGATGCCGCCGCCGAGCGCGCGCAGCGTGACGTCGCCGCCCGCGAGCGGCGCCGCGACGCGCCGCGATGCGGCCTCCCGCAGCCGCGCCCCGCCGGCATCGAGCCGGTCCAGAACTTCCAGCGGGCGCGGGCCGACGAACAGAAAATCCTGGGCGGCGGCGGAGGCGCCGAGCGCGGCGACGGCGTTCGGCTCGGTGAGCCGCACCGCGCCGGTCAGCGCGGTCGCGCGCAGCAGCGCCGTCTCGACGGTGCTGCCTGGCTCCTGCAGCAGGCTGCCGCCGGCCGTCAGCGTGACGGCGGGCGCGGCGACGCGGCCGAGCAGGCGCAGCGTGCCCGAGCTTGCCAGGCTGAAGGCGCCATCGGCGGCACCCTCGCGCAGCGCGCCGATCTCGTTCCGCGGATCGTTCAGCGCGACGCGACCGCCGAGGGCGCGCGCGGACAGATCGGGCGTGACAAGCAGCGCATCCGTCACCTGCGTCAGCTCGCCCCAGGCGGCGAGCGCGATGCGCGCCGCGGTGACGCGCCCTTCCAGCAGCAGCGCGCGGCCGGCGTCCAGCACGAAGGCGTCGCGTGCGGTGCCGGCCAGCCGCCCGATGTCGTTCGCCGCGCCATCGAGCAGCACCGAGCCGCGCGGCGCCTCGGCGCGCAGGCTTCCGGCCATCAGGCGCGACGCCGGGCCCTGTGTCAGGTCGCCGGCATCGAGGCCGAGCGTCACCGCCGCGCCGAGCCCGTTCAGCACGCCGGCGAGTTGCAGCGCGCCGCCGTTGCGCAGCGCCAGGCCGAAGGGCGCCGTGACGTCGCCGAGCGCGCCGATCGCATTGCCCGCGCCCTGCAGCGCGATGGGGCCGAAAGGCGCTTCGAGCAGCAACGTGCCGGCGGCGATGCCGGCGCCGGATGCCTGCTGCGTGACGCCGCCGAGCGCCGCGATCTCCAGCGTGCCGGCGGCCGAGAGCGGCGCGAAGAGCGAGAGCGTGAAGGGCGTCGAGAGGCGCATCGCCGCCGCCGCGACCGGCGCATCAACGGAGAAGGGTAGCGCGCTCGCGACATCGAAGCGCGTCGCGGCACCGCCGCCATCGAGCGCCAGGATGCGGTTGCCGGCGTGCTCCAGCCGCACCGCGCCGCCGAGGCTTCGCGCGGCCAGGGTGGCGACGTCGAGCGGCGCGCTCTGCACGATGTCGCCGGCGGAGAGCAGGCGCAGGTCGCCGAGCACCGTCAGCGGCGCGTCGATGGCGATGCCGTCGCCCGGCGCGGCGGTGGGGTTGGTGGTTTCCAGCGTCAGCGGGCCGGCATCGCGGTTGACCGCGGCCTCCACGCGGATGCTGCGCTCGGCCTGCAGCACCAGGTGGCCGGGCGTTGTGTTGACGGTGTCGGCGGTGACCTCGGCGGGCTCGGTGGCACCGGAGAGCGCGGCGACGATGCGCAGCGTCTCCGGGTCGAGCAGCACCGTGCCGTCGCGCCCGGCATCCAGCCGCGCATCCAGCGCGAGCGCGCCGCGCGACGAGACCTCGATTCGGCCGCCCGGCGTGCCGCGCGCGCTGGCGTGGCCGTGCATCTCGGTGCGCTGCGCGGCGTGGACGATCACCTCGCCGCCACGACCGCTGCGGCCATCGGCGCGCAGCGTGGCGTCGCGCGCGACGGTGGTGCGGGCGGAGAGCTGCGTCGGCGCGCCGATGCGGCTGCCGTCGCCCGCGCCGACCGTGACGCGCCCGCCCGGCGCGCCGGTGGCGGCGAGCACCGCGCCGCCCGGCACCCTCACGCCGCCGCCCGGCGCAGTCACGGCGATGGTGCCCGCGGTGATGCTGCCACCGGCGCTGACAAGGGTCTCCAGCACGCCGGAGGCTGCCTGGGCGGTGAGCAGCACATGGCCGCCCTCCGCCTCGATCACGCCGCTGTTGGTGGCGAGCGCGGCGGCGCCGGAGGGCGCCGCGCCGACCTGACGCGTGACGTCGAAGGACAGCAGGCCGTCGCCGGCGAGATCGAGCGTGAACGCCTCCGCGCCCGCGACGGCGACGCGGCCGAGGCGCGCGCGGATCGTGCCGGAATTGGCGGCGACCGGCCCGACCAGCGCGGCCAGCCCCTGCTCCCGCACGGTGATGGTGCCGCGGTTCTCGACCCGCGCGCCGGGGCGCGGCGCGCGGTCGAAGGCCATGCGGCCGGCCATGAAAGCGTTGTTCGTCGTGTCGGATGCGGTCGCGGTCAGTCCCGCGACGTCCACCTGCGCGCCCTGGTGGAAGACGATGCCGTTCGGGTTCACCAGCGCCACCCCGCCATTCGAGGTCAGCCGGCCGGCAATGGCGGAAGGATCGGGGCCCGTCACGCGCTGCAGCGACCAGGAGGCCGCATTCGGCTGCTGGATGTCCACCTGGTGCTGCGCGCCGATGTCGAAGCCGCGCCATTCGATCACCGCGCGGTTGCTCGACTGCGTGACCTGCGTGCGCGCCGGTGTCTGGGTGATGCGCGCCTGGCCGGCGACGACGGCGCCGCCCTGCGGCCGCGCATCCGGCGCCTGCGCGCGGGCCGGCGCGACCGCCAGCAGCGCGGTGGAGGCGAGCAGGACGGGACGGATCGCGCGGCCCATGTGGTCCTCTATGAACCAGCCGTTTCTCAACCTCCAGTCGGAAGTTTTTGCCCATCTCTGCACGCAAAGGATGCAGAGATGACGGCTTGCTGCGTGCGTCAATGCATGCATTGATGCGCGCAATGGCCCATGCGCCGATCCGAACCCCGCGCCCGACCGCCGCCGAGATCGCCTATCGGCGGCTCCGCGCCATGATCCTCGACAACCACCTGCCGCCGGGCGCGCAGCGGCTGGAAGCCGAGCTGGCGCTGGAGCTCGGCCTGTCCCGCACCCCGGTGCGGGAGGCGATGCTGCGCCTGCAGCAGGACGGGCTGGTCGCCGTCACGCCCCGCCACGGCATGCGCGTCACCGCGATCTCCCCGGCCGACATGCGCGACATCTACGACGTGCTGGAAAGCCTGGAGCCGAAGGCCGCCGAGCTGCTCGCCCGGCGCCGCCTGAAGGAGGCCGAGCTCGCCCCCCTGCTGCGCGCCTGCGACGCGATGGAGGCCGCGATCGGCCGCGAGGACCGCCCCGGCTGGGCAGAGGCCGACGAGGCGTTCCATCGCGGCCTGGCGGAGCTTTGCGGCAATCGGCGCCTCGCCGCGATGGTGATGCAGGTCTGGGACCAGTCGCACCGCGCGCGGATGTTCACCCTGAACATGCGCCCGCTGCCCGCCCGCTCCACCGCCGAGCACCGCGCGACGCTCGATGCCATCCGCGCCGGCGACGCCGAAGCGGCGCGCGAGAGCTATCGCCGGCACCGCCAGCGCGGCGGCGCCGAACTCATCGCCCTGATCGAACGGAGTGGCCTCGCATGGCTCTAGGCAGCAACGATGTGCGCGTGGCGCTGATGCCGGGCGACGGCATCGGCGTCGAGGTGACGGACGCGACCATGGCGGTGCTGGAGAAGCTCGTGCGCCGCCACGGACTCGGCCTCGCCACCGAGACGCTCGCCGCCGGCGCCTTCTGCTACCGCGACACCGGCACGGCGATGAGCGAGGAGACCTTCCGGCGCGCCGAGGCGGCCGACGCGATCCTGCTCGGCGCCATGGGCTGGCCCGGCATCCGCCATGAAGACGGCACCGAGATCGGGCCGCAGCTCGACCTCCGCTTCCGCCTCGGCCTCTATGCCGGCGTGCGGCCGATCCGCGCGATCCCGGGCGTGCCGCTCGCGCTTGCGCATCCGCGCGCGAAGGAGATCGACCTGGTGATCCTCCGCGAGAGCACGGAGGGGCTGTTCTGGGCGCGCGGCCGCGGCGAGGTGATCGAGGACCGCGAGGCGCGGGACACGATGGTGATCACGCGCGCCACCACAGAACGCCTGAGCCGCTTCGCCTTCCGCCTGGCGGAGCGGCGCGCGCAGCGGCTTGGGCGGCCGCAGACGGTGACGCTGGTGGACAAGGCCAATGTCTTCACCTCCATGGCCTTCATGCGGAAGGTTTTTCGCGAGGTGGCACGGGAATTCCCGCAAGTGCCGTCGGGCGAACACTACGTGGACGCGATGGCGCTGGATCTCGTGCGCCGGCCCTGGGATTTTTGCGTGCTGCCGACCGAGAACATGTTCGGCGACATCCTCTCCGACCTCGCCGCGGGGCTGATCGGCGGCATGGGCTACGCGCCGAGCGCCGATATCGGCGACACCCATGCGGTGTTCCAGCCGAGCCACGGCACCGGGCCGGACATCGCCGGCAAGGGCATCGCGAACCCGACCGCCATGATCCTCTCCGCCGCGCTGATGCTGGACTGGCTCGGCAGCCGCGGCGCCGGCCCGGCCGGGGCCGCCGCAGCGCCGGAGCGGGAGGCGGCGGTGGGCGGCGCCGTCGCGGCCGGGCGGCGCCCCGCCGCAATCGGCCGCGGGCGGG
>NZ_JBWXTD010000003.1:1435266-1439304 GCF_056682175.1 Falsiroseomonas sp. RANM36 | reverse complement strand
CCCGGCAGGGGGGGGGGGGGGGGGGGCGGGGGCGGGGGGGGGGGGGGCCGGCGGCCGGGGCGCCGGGGCCGGCGCGGGCGGCGGGCTTGCCGGCGGCGGTGCGTTGAGCGGGCGCGGTGGCGGCAGGCTGCCGGGCGCCACGATCTGGGGCCAGGCCGGGCCGAGGGGCAGCGCCAGCAGCGCCACCAGCAGCGGAGGAAAGAGGCGCATCCCCGTTCCCTCCGACAGTTTCGCGCGCCGGGTCAAGCCACGCTCACAGACTGACGATCTGGCCGGCCCCGACGGCGCCGAGCAAGGTCACCACGCCGGCGGCCTCGACACCCGGCTGCAGCGACTCGGCCGCCATGTCCTCGGCGCGCAGCCCCGCCTCGCAGGCGATGCAGCGGATGCCGAGTTCGCGCGCCGCGTCCAGCAGCGTGGCGATGCCGGCGACGCCGCGCCCCGCCAGCAGCGCCTCGCGCGGGTCGGCTTCCAGCGGGCGGGCGGCGTCGAACAGGCGGCAGCCGGCATTGGTGGCGAAGATCACCACCTCGCGCCCCACCGCCGCCGCGCCGGTGGCCAGAACCAGCGCGTAATGCGCGCGCTCATGCCCGCCCGAGATCAGCAGCACGCCGAGCGGGGGCGCGTGGCGCGGTCGATTCACGCCTCCGGTGCTCGCGGCCTCGGGCCGCTGCGCCCTGCGGCGATCGGACGCGCTCACGCCACGCAGGCCGGCGCCGGCGCGTGCTCATGCGCCGAGAGGTCGCGGATCGTCGCTGCCTCGCCGCACAGCGCGCAGGCCGGATCGCGCGAGAGCCTCACGGTGCGGAAGCGCGCATCCAGCGCGTCCCACAGCAGCAGGCGTCCCGTCAGCGTCTCGCCGATGCCGAGGATCAGCTTCAGCACCTCCGTCGCCTGCAGCGTGCCCATCACGCCGGTGACGGCGCCGAGCACGCCGGCCTCGGAGCAGGTGGGCACCAGGCCTTCCGGCGGCGGCTCCGGGTGCAGGCAGCGATGGCAGGGGTGGGGCGCGCCGCGATGGCCCTGGAAGACCGAGAGCTGCCCCTCGAAGCGCAGCACCGCGGCGGAGACCAGCGGCCTGCCCAGCAGGTGGCAGGCATCGCCGAGCAGGAAGCGCGTGGCGAAATTGTCCGTGCCGTCGCAGACGATGTCGTAGCGCGGGATCAGATCCCGCGCGGCCTCCGCGTCCATGCGGCGGGCGTGGATGTCCACGCGCACCTCCGGGTTCAGCGCAGCCAGCGTCTCGGCCGCGCTTTCCGCCTTGTTGCGCCCGATGCGCGCGGTGACATGCGCGACCTGGCGCTGCAGGTTCGAGAGCTCCAGCGTGTCGTGGTCCACGAGCCCGAGCGTGCCGACGCCCGCCGCCGCCAGATAGAGCGCGAGCGGCGAGCCGAGCCCGCCGGCGCCCACCACCAGCACGCGCGCGGCGCGCAGCTTCGCCTGGCCGATGGCGCCGACCTCCGCCAGCAGGATGTGGCGGGAGTAGCGGCGCAGTTCGTCCTCGGTGAAATCAAGGTTCATGCTTCGCCCTCATTCGCCGGCGCCGGCTCCGCCGGCCTGGCTGCGCGCCGCAGACATGTGGTGCCGGCGGCGCGGTTGCGAGCCGCGCGGCGCGCTGCGCGCGCGGGTCCTCTTTGCAGGGTGCTACATCATGTTCGCGGTGACGCCGCCATCCACGAAGATCAGCTGGCCGGAGACGAAGTCGCTCGCCGGCGAGGCCAGGAACACGGCCGTGCCCGCGATCTCCTCCGGCTGCGCGTAGCGTCCGGCGGGGCAGCGGCGCTTCACGGTGGCGAGCCATTCCGGGTTGTCCAGCAGCGGCTTGTTGATCTCGGTGTCGAACCAGCCCGGCCCGATCGCATTGCACTGCACGTTGAACGGCCCGAGTTCCACCGCCAGCGCGCGGATGAACATCTTCAGCCCGCCCTTCGCCGCCGCATAGGGCGTGATGGTGCCGCGCCCGAGGTCGCTCGCCAGGCTGCCGATCGCCAGGATCTTGCCCCGCCGGCGCTCCTTCATCCCCGGCACGAGCAGGCGGGAGAGGCGGAACAGCGCGGTCAGGTGGGTGTCGAGCACCCCGTACCAGCCCTCGTCGGTCAGCGTCTCGACCGGGCCGCGATGCTGGTGGCCGGCATTGTGCATCAGGATGTCGATGGGCCCGAGGCCGGGCACCACAGCATCCATCGCCGCGCCGTCGCAGACATCGAAGACGGCGGTGCGCACCTTGAGGCCCTCGGCGCGCATCGCCTCCGCCTGGCGGTCGAGCGCGGCCTGGTCGCGGCCGTTCAGGATCACCTCGGCGCCGGCGCGGGCGAAGCCCATCGCCATCGCCGCCCCGAGCCCGCGCGAGCCGCCGGTGACGAGGGCGACACGGCCGGTGAGGTCGAACAGGGCGGCATGGTGCGGCGACGGCATTGGGAAGTCCCTCCTTGGACAGCCGCCAAGCTACCCAATCCCGGTCAGATCAGGCAGAGGGCCGCGAGTTCCTTGCGCAGGCCGGGCGGCAGCTTCTCGAGGCCGGAGGCCGCGACGGCGCCGCGCGGCAGGTCCGCCGGTGCCGCGGCCGGATCAAGATAGCGCCAGCCCTGGAAGGGTTTTTGGGGCCGCAATTCCACCGGGACCAGCTCCTTGTGCAGCACCAGGCCGCAACAGGCGGTGCCGTCGTCCCAGCTCTCCTCGCGCACATCCAGGATGCGCTGCCGCACGCGCACGAAACCGCCGATCACCCAGTACAGCGAGCCGCCGTCCAGCAGGTCCGGCACGCGCTTCGGCATCATGCGCGTCTGGTGACGCAGCGGTGGATCGAGCCGGGCGCGCTGCGCCTGCCACTGGGCGAGCTCCGCCACCTCCTTCACGCCGACGCAGAGCTTGATGATGTGCAACATCGCGGGACAGCGATGTGGCAGGCGACCGAGTCCGCGCAAGCCCCCCGCCTGCGCGGGTTGCGGAGCCGGGCGCCATTGGGTAACGCACCCCGGTCAAACCGAACGCCAGGGAGGCAAACATATGCATCGTCGAATCATCATCGGCGCGATCGGCGCCGCGGCACCCGCGCTCATCGGCCTGCGCCCGGCCGCGGCGCAGCCCAAGAACCCCGCCTGGCCGCGCGCGCTGAACATGGGCACCGCCGCCCCGGGCGGCACCTATGCGCTGTACGGTCCGGCCTGGGGCCAGCTCGCGCAGGAAGCGACGGGCGTGCAGATCTCCTACCGCACCACCCAGGGCCCGAACCAGAACATCATCCTGGTCCAGCGCAAGGAAGTGGAGCTGGGCATGGTGACGATGGGCGTCGCCCTGCAGGCCTGGAACGGCACCGGGGCCTGGACCCAGGGCAACAAGTTCCAGGACATCCGCGCCGTCTTCCCGATGTACGACACGCCGTTCCACGGCATCGCGCTGAAGAGCTCCGGCATCACCGGCCATGCGCAGCTCTCGGGCAAGAATGTCGGCGTCGGTCCGCGCGGCGGCACGCCGGGCACCTACTACCCGCTGATCCTGAACGAGCTCGGCGCGCGGCCCTCCGCCATCCGCTACGGCTCCGCCTCGGACATGGCGGGGCAGCTGCAGGACCGGCTGCTGGACGCCTTCGTCTTCGCCTCCGGCGTGCCGGTGCCGGCCTTCAGCGAGCTGGAGGTGCAGGCCGACGTGAACTACCTCGACTTCACCGAGGAGGAGGTGCGCAAGCTCACCGCGAAGTTCCCGGAGCTCGCCGCGGGCACGCTGCCGGTCGGCACCTACCGCAAGCAGGAACGGCCGCTGCGCATCGTCGGCATGTTCAACTTCGCCATTGCCCACAAGAGCCTGCCGGACGACCTGGTGTACGAGATCGCCAAGTCGGTGCTCGGCCAGAACGCGCGGCTGAAGGCGGCGATCGCGGCCGGCGCCGACACGCTGGCGGAGAACTGGACCAAGAACACCTTCCTGCCCTTCCACCCCGGCGCGGCGCGCTACCTGCGCGAGGTCGGGCAGCAGGTGCCCGACAACCTGATCGCGGCCTGAACTCGCGCGCCGGGCGTCGCGGCATGACGCCGCGCGCCC
>NZ_JBWXTD010000003.1:1432266-1435166 GCF_056682175.1 Falsiroseomonas sp. RANM36 | reverse complement strand
AAGGACATACCGGTCTGGGGCACGGTGCTGGAGGGGCGCGTGCAGCCCGCGCCGAGCGCGGCCCCGCGGGCGGGGGCGCCGCCGCGCGCGCGGGGGGGCGCGCCTGCCCGCCGCGCGCCGGGCCTTCTTCACCTCCGGTCAAGACCTGCGTGGCAGGTTCCGCTCCCGCCCTTGCCGAGGATCGGATCCTGCCATGCGATTTTTTCGCGACCTCTCCGTCGGACGGAAGCTCGGCATCTCCGCCTTGCTTGCGCTGCTGCTGCTGATCGGCCTGGTCGGCGTCGTCTGGATGCAGTCCGGCGCCGTGCTGGAGGCGCAGCGGCACCAGGCCCGCACGGAGGCCGCGCTGGATCGCCTCGAGGGCGGCATCGACGCGCTGCGCGACGTGCGGGTGCTGCAACGCGACCTGCTGCTGACCCAGGACGCCGAGGCCCAGCCGGCGGCGCGCCAACGCATGCTCGCCCGGCTGGATGAGAGCCTGGCCCAGGCCGCCGCGGGCGTCGCCGAGCATGGCGCGGCCGGCATGCAGGATGCGCTGGCGCCGCTGCGCTCCGCCACCGCCCGCTACCGCGCCGCCCGGGCGGCGCTGGCGGATCGGCGCGCGGCGCTGATCGAGCTGCGCGACAACCAGCTCTTCGTGCGCGCGGCGGACTTCGATCCGGTGTTCGAGGCGGTCGCCAGCTCCATCGCCTATGACGTGCCGGAGAACCAGCAGGAGGATGTCCGCCAGCGCCTGGCGACCGTGCAGGGCGCGGTGAACGAGGCGCGCATCGGCGCGCAGCGCTGGCTCGCGACCGGCGAGGAGTCGCAGCTGCGGCGCGTCCGGCGCGCCATCGCTCAGGTGCGCGTACACGGCCGCAGCCTGGCGGCCGGGCAGGCGCTGCCGCCGCGCGTCCAGGCCGATCTCGAACGGGTGGCGGAGGCCGCCCAGGCCTTGGTCAAGGCCGCCGAGGAGGTGCTGGCAGCGGGCGAGGCGGTGGCGCGCCACCGTGCCGAGCAGGTCACGCCGGCGCGCGAGGGCATGGACCGCGCCGTGGCGGCGATGTCCGCCGCCGCCCTCGGCGCCTCCGCCGCGCAGCGCGACGCGTTGAACGCCACCGCCGAGACGATGCGCCGGGTCACGCTCGGCGTCGGGCTCGCCGTGGCGCTGGTGGTGGTGCTGTCGGGCCTGGCGACCGCCGGCCTGGTCGGCGCGCCGCTCCGCCGCCTGTCCGCCGCGATGCGCGAGATCGCCGCGGGCCGCACCGGCATCGCCGTGGCCGATCGCGGGCGCCGCGACGAGATCGGCACCATCGCCGAATCGCTGGAGACGCTGCGCGGCACCGTCCGCGACGCCTTCGCGCAGAGCCAGATGATCGCGCAGATGCCGACCGCGGTGATGAGCGTGGACCCGCAGGACGAATTCCGCATCGCCTACATGAACCCTGCCTCGCACGCGCTGCTGGCGAAGCTGCCGGGCCTGCCCTGCCGGCCCGAGGAGATGGTCGGGCGCAGCTTCGACATGTTCCACCGCGACCCGGCGCATCAGCGCGCCATCGTCGGCGACCCGTCGCGCCTGCCGCACACCGCGACCATCCGCCTGGGAGAGGAGGTGTTGACGCTGCGCGTCTCCGCGATCCGCGACGCCGCCGGCAACTTCGCCAGCGCCATGCTGACCTGGGACGTCATCACCCAGCGCGCCCGCCTCGCCGACACCTTCGAGCGCGAGGTCGGCGCGGTGGTGGAGGCCGTGGCGAGTTCGGCCGAGCGGCTGCAGGCCTCCGCCCGCGGGCTGTCCGAGACCGCGGCGACCGCCGGGGCGGAAGCCTCCGCCGTCTCGGAAGCCGGCGGCCGCGCGCATGGCGACGTGCAGTCGGTGGCCGCCGCGGCGGAGGAGATGGCCGCGAGCGTCACCGAGATCGCGCGCCGCGTGGGCGAGGCGGCCGAGGTCGCGAGCCGGGCCGTGGCCGAGGCGCGCGCCACCGACGCCACGGTGCAGGGCCTGTCGGAGGCGGCGGCGCGGATCGGCGACGTGGTGAAGCTGATCGGCGACATCGCCGGCCAGACCAACCTGCTCGCGCTCAACGCCACCATCGAGGCCGCCCGCGCCGGCGAGGCGGGCAAGGGCTTCGCCGTGGTCGCCAGCGAGGTGAAGCAGCTGGCCAGCCAGACCGCCCGCGCGACCGAGGAGATCGGCCGCCAGATCGCGGAGATGCAATCCGCCACCGGCCAGGCCGTCGCCGCCATCCGCGGCATCGGCGCGACGGTGGAGCGCACCAGCGACATCGCCACGCAGATCGCCGCGGCGGTGGAGGAGCAGGGCGCGGCGACGCAGGAGATCGCGCGCAGCGCCGCTCAGGTGGCGGAGGCGACGCAGATGGTCGCCGGGCGCATCGCCGGCGTGCGCGGCGCGGCCGAAAGCACCGGCCAGTCGGCCGAGGCGATGCGCGAGGACAGCGGCGCGCTGGCCGGCCAGGCCGCCACGCTGCGCGAGAAGTCGGCCGGCTTCCTGCGCGCCGTCCGCGCCATGTGAGGCTGCCGCCGGTTGTCCTGACGCCGAGGGGCGCCTAACTGCCCCACGACGGCATCGGACAGGACAGATGGGCATGAAGGTCGCGGTGGTCGGCGCCACCGGCCAGGTCGGGCGGGAGATTCTCCGTACGCTCGCGGAGCGCGCGTTTCCCGCCGACGAGGTGGCCGCGCTGGTCCCCGGGCGAGGCGGCGGACAGGACGTCTCCTATGGCGAGGAGCGCGTGCTGCGGGTGCGCGGCCTCGAGGGGCACGATTTCCGCAACACCGACCTCGTCTTCTTCGCGGCGGGCGAGGCGGCGAGCGCCGCCGAGGTGCCGCGCGCCGCCCCGGCCCGCGCCCGGGGGGGGGGCCGCGCCCCCCCGGTGCCGCGGGGGGCCCCGCGGGCGCGG
>NZ_JBWXTD010000003.1:1419475-1432166 GCF_056682175.1 Falsiroseomonas sp. RANM36 | reverse complement strand
GGGGGCCCGTTTTCCCCCCCCCCCCCCGCGGCGTCGTGGGGGGGGGGGGGGGGGGCCCGCCCGCCGGGGGGCCGGCCCGCGGCCGCGGCCGGCGCGATGGTGGTGGACCTCTCCGCCCGTTTCCGGCTGGAGCCCGATGTGCCGCTGGTGGTGCCGGAGGCGAATGCCGCCACGCTCGGCCGCGCCCGCAAGCGCCGCATCGTCGCCTGTCCCTCGACGCTGGCCTCCGCCATCGCCGTCGCGCTGAAGCCGCTGCATGCGATCGGCAAGGCCCGCCGCGCGGTGATCACCGGCTTCCACGCCGTCTCCGGCGCGGGGAAGGAGGCGATGGACGAGCTCTGGGCGCAGACGCGCGGCATCTACGTGAACGAGGCGCCGCCGGCCGAGCAGTTCGCGAAGACCATCGCCTTCAACCTGATCCCGCAGGTCGGCGAGATCGCGCCGGAGGACGGATTCACCACCGAAGAGCGCGGGATCGCCGCCGAGCTGCGCAAGCTGATCGACCCCGACCTCGCCGCCATCGCGACCAGCGTGCGCGTGCCGGTGTTCATCGGCGATGCCGCGAGCGTGACCGTGGCCTTCGAGCGGCCGGTGGAGGAGAGGCAGGCCTGGGCCGCGCTGCGCGAGGCGCCGGGCGTGATCCTGCTCGACCGGCGGGAGGAGGCCGGCTACGCCACGCCCTCGGAAGTCGCCGGGGAGGACGCGGTCTATGTCAGTCGCCTGCGCCGCGACCTGACCGTGCCGCACGGCCTGGCCTTCTGGTGCGTGACCGACACGCTGCGCAAGGGTGGCGCGCTCAACGCCGTGCAGGTGGCCGAGGAGCTGGTGCGGCTCAAGCTGGTCGCGTAGCGGCGCGCGCCGGTGCCGATCCCGAGGGCGAAGCCGTGATAGGCTTATTATCCTTGCTCGCGACGCATGCGGCAGGGGCCATGCTGAACCCGGCCCAGGGCGCGTTGACGCTCTGGCGCACTGCACCATAAAGGAACGGGTGAGGAAGGTGCGCGCCGGGTTCTGATTGCGGGCGCGCCAAGGGGAGCGTTGGCGCATGTCCACCATGCAGGATTCCCGGGAGGCGACCATGATCGGTCGCCGGTCGGATGGCACGCCCGTGCGCCGGCCGCTCTCGCCGCACCTGCAGGTCTACGACATGCTGCAGATGACCAGCGCGCTCTCGATCTCCCACCGCATCACCGGCATCATCTGGACGGCCGGGGCCGTGGTGATGGCCTGGTGGCTGATCGCGGCGGCCTCCGGCCCCTCGGCCTTCGATGCGGTGCAGTGGTTCCTGGGGTCCTTCCTCGGCATTCTGTTCCTGATGGGCGTCACGGCGGCCGCGTGGTTCCACACCCTGGCCGGGATCCGGCACCTCGCCTGGGATGCCGGCTGGGGCTACGACATCCCGACCGTCTACAAGACCGGCCGGGCCGTGCTGGTCGGCACCGCGGTGCTGACGGCGCTCACCTGGCTGATGCTGCTGATCTCCTGGTGAGGGCCTGACCATGTCGCACACCAATGCCGGGCCGGTGGGCCAGCCGCCCCGCCAGACCGCCCTCCGCTCCCCGCTCGGCCGCGTGCGCGGCATGGGTTCCGCGAAGTCCGGCGCGCATCACTGGTGGATGCAGCGCGTCACCTCGATCGCGCTGCTGCCGCTGACCATCTGGTTCGTCCTGTCGCTGGCGACCTCCGCCGGCATGAGCCATGCCGAGGCGCTGGCCTGGATCGGCAGCCCGCTCAACGCCGTGCTGCTGCTGGCGCTGATCGGCCTGACCTTCCATCACACGGCGGCGGGGCTGCAGGTCGTCATCGAGGACTACATGCGCCAGGAAGGCCTTCGGATCGGGCTGATCCTGCTGGTGAAGGGCCTCTGCTGGCTGCTCGGCCTCGCCGCGGCGCTGGCGGTGCTGCGCATTGCGGTCTGAGCGGACGGCACAAGGTTTTCGGATGAACGGCTGGCGCCCATCCCGGCGCCGGCCACGCGAACGGACGGCAGCATGAACGCCATCAGCAAGCCCTCTCGCGGGGCCTATCGGATCGTGGACCACACCTACGACGTGGTGGTGGTCGGCGCCGGCGGCGCTGGGCTGCGCGCCACCTTCGGCATGGGTGCGGCCGGGCTCAAGACCGCCTGCATCACCAAGGTCTTCCCCACGCGCAGCCACACCGTCGCGGCCCAGGGCGGCGTCGGCGCCGCGCTCGGCAACATGGGCGAGGATGACTGGCGCTGGCACATGTACGACACCGTGAAGGGGTCGGACTGGCTCGGCGACCAGGACGCCATCGAATACATGTGCCGCGAGGCGATCCCGGCGGTGATCGAGCTCGAGCATTACGGCGTGCCCTTCAGCCGCACCGAGGACGGGCGCATCTACCAGCGGCCCTTCGGCGGCCACATGCAGCACTACGGCAAGACACCGGCGATGCGCGCCTGCGCCGCGGCCGACCGCACCGGCCACGCCATCCTGCACACGCTCTACCAGCAGAGCCTGAAGCATGGCTGCGAGTTCTTTGTCGAGTATTTCGCCCTCGACCTGATCATGGACGACGAGGGTGTGTGCCGCGGCGTGACGGCGTGGTGCCTGGAGGACGGCAGCATCCACCGCTTCCGCGCGCAGACCGTGGTGATGGCGACCGGCGGCTATGGCCGCGCCTATCTGTCCTGCACCTCCGCCCACACCTGCACGGGCGACGGCAACGCGATGGTGCTGCGCGCCGGACTGCCGCTGCAGGACCAGGAATTCGTGCAGTTCCACCCGACCGGCATCTACGGCGCCGGCTGCCTCATCACGGAGGGCGCGCGCGGCGAGGGCGGGTATCTCACGAATTCCGAGGGCGAGCGCTTCATGGAGCGCTACGCGCCGACCGCGAAGGACCTCGCCTCCCGCGACGTGGTCAGCCGCGCGATGAGCGTGGAGATCCGCGAGGGCCGCGGCGTTGGTCCGCACAAGGACCACATCCTGCTGCACCTGGAGCATCTCGGCGCCGAGCTGCTGCATGAGCGGCTTCCGGGCATTTCCGAAACGGCCAAGATCTTCGCCGGCGTGGACGTGACGAAGGAGCCGATCCCGATCCTGCCGACCGTCCACTACAACATGGGCGGCATCCCGACGAACATCCACACCGAGGTGCTGCGCCCGAGCAAGGGCGACGAGGACGCGATCGTCCCCGGCCTGATGGCGGTGGGCGAGGCGGCCTGCGTCTCGGTGCACGGCGCCAACCGGCTCGGCACCAATTCGCTGCTCGACCTCGTGGTGTTCGGCCGTGCCGCCGCGCATCGCGCCGCCGAGACGATCAAGCCGGGTGCCTCCCAGGCGCCGCTGCCGGCCAATGCCGGGGAGCGCGACCTCGACCGCTTCGACCGCATCCGCCACGCCAAGGGTGGCACGCCGACGAGCGAGCTGCGCGTGCAGATGCAGCGCGCCATGCAGACGCACGCCGCGGTGTTCCGCGACAGCGCCAGCCTGAAGGAAGGCGTGGAGAAGATGCGCAGGATCTGGGGCGGCATGGGCGACCTCAAGGTCGCCGACCGCGGCCTGATCTGGAACAGCGACCTGATGGAGGCGCTGGAACTGGACAACCTGCTCGGCAACGCGATGACGACGATCGTCAGCGCCGAGGCGCGCAAGGAGAGCCGCGGCGCCCATGCGCAGGAGGACTTCCCCGAGCGCGACGACGAGAACTGGATGAAGCACACGCTCGCCTGGTGCGACGGCGAGGGCAATGTCCGCCTCGACTACCGCGGCGTGAAGATGCGCACCCTGACCAACGAGGTGCAGGTCTTCCCGCCCAAGGCCCGCGTGTACTAAGGATCGGACGGAAATGGCTACCTTCACGCTGCCAAAAAACAGCACGCTCACCGAGGGCAAGCGCCATCCCGCGCCCTCGGGCGCGAAGAACGTCAAGGCGTTCAGGATCTATCGCTGGGATCCCGACAGCGGCGACAACCCGCGCACCGACACCTTCGAGATCGACCTCGACAAGTGCGGGCCGATGGTCCTGGACGCGCTGATCAAGATCAAGAACGAGGTGGACAGCAGCCTCACCTTCCGTCGCTCCTGCCGCGAGGGCATCTGCGGCTCCTGCTCGATGAACATCGACGGGCTGAACACGCTGGCCTGCCTCAAGCCGATCGAGGACGTGAAGGGCGACGTGAAGATCGCGCCGCTGCCGCACATGCCGGTGGTGAAGGACCTCGTCCCCGACCTGTCGCAGATCTACGCGCAGCTGCGCAGCGTGGAGCCCTGGCTGAAATCCGACACGCCGCCGCCGCCGGACGCGGAGCGGCTGCAGAGCAAGGAGGAGCGGGCGAAGCTCGACGGCCTCTGGGAATGCATCCTCTGCTTCTGCTGCACCACCGCCTGCCCCAGCTACTGGTGGAATGGCGACCGCTACCTCGGCCCCGCCGTGCTGTTGCAGGCCTATCGCTGGATCGCCGACAGCCGCGACGAGGCGACGGGCGAGCGGCTGGATGCGCTGGAGGATCCGTTCAAGCTCTATCGCTGCCACACCATCATGAACTGCGCGCGGACCTGCCCGAAGGGGCTGAACCCGGCGCAGGCGATCGGCGAGATCAAGCAGCTTCTGGCCGCGCGCCAGGGCTGACCCGCCGCAGCGCCAGCATCACGTTGTTTGCCGGCATCTCCGTCACAGCCGGCGCGGCGAAGTCCGCGCCGGCTGCCGCGACGAGATCCTCAACCCGCCGCAGCCCCCACTCGGGATTGCGCGCGCGCAGGCTCGCATCGAAGTCGAGGTTGCTCGGCGCCGTCTCGACGCCCGGCCTGATCCACGGCCCGTAGAGCACCAGCGTCCCGCCCGGCGCCAGCACGCGCGCCGCGCCGCGAAGCAGCCCGGTCGTCGCCGACCAGGGCGCGATGTGGACCATGTTGATGCAGAGCACCGCATCGGCGCGGTCCACCGGCCAGTCCTCCGCGGCCGCATCCAGCGCGAGCGCGCGGCGCACATTCGCCATCCCGACGCACCAGGCGTCGCAACTCGCCCGCGCCTCGGCCGAGGGATCGCTCGGTTGGAAGGTCAGCGCCGGCAACGCGGCGGCGAGATGCGCGCAATGCTCGCCGCTGCCGCTCGCCACTTCCAGCACCAGGCCCGATGCGGGCAGGATGCCGCGCAGCACGTCCAGGATCGCATCGCGGTTGCGCGCGACCGCCGGCGCGAACAGCCGCGCATCGGCGCCGCTCATCGCAGGCGGATGCGCCCGTCCGTCCGAGGCTGCGCCGGCGCCAGCGCGGTCAGGTGCGCCGCGACGATCTCCTCCAGCAGCGGCCCGGAATCATAGGCCTCCAGCGCCGCGTCGCGCAGCATGGTGTAGCCGTCGCCGCCGGCGCGCAGGAAGTTGTTGGTGACGATGCGATAGGCGCGCTCCGGGTCCACGCGCCCGGCGCGCTCGCCGCGCAGCACCTCGGCCGAGACCAGCCGGCTGCCCGCCGGCGCGTTCAGGTCCGCCTCGATGCGCAGCCCCGCGATCTGCGGGAAGCGGCCGGCGCCCGGCTGCGACAGGCCGTTCTCCAGCGCGGCGAGCAGCGTCGCGCCGCGGATCGTGGCGGTCGCCACCGTGTTGCCGAAGGGCAGCACGGTCAGCACGTCGCCATAGGTGATCATCCCCGCCGGCAGGCTCGCCCTTATGCCGCCGCCATTCTGCAGCGCGATGTCGGCGCCCGGCGTCGCGGCCAGCATCGCCTCCGCGATCAGGTTGCCGATCGCGCATTCGCCCGTCCGGCAGGTCGTGTTGTCGAAGGCGGCGAGCGCCGGCGCGGCCGGCCGCGGGCGCCGCCCGCCGCGGCGCTCCAGGCGCTCGCGATCGGCAGCTTCGGATCCTGGGATTCCGTCGGCTACACGCTGTTCTACGCGACCGACATGGCCTTCGCCGGCCTTGCCGTCGCCATTGCCTTCAAATGCGGGTTGTTCAACATCGGCGTGGAGGGGCAGGCGGCGATCGGCGGACTTGGCCTGGCGCTGGTGATGCTCGGCCTGGATTCGACGCTGCCGGCCGCGCTGGTCGTGATCCTCGCCGTCGCGGCCGGCGCGCTGGCCGGCGCGGCCTATGGCGCCATACCCGGCTGGCTGCAGGCGCGGCGCGGCAGCCACGTCGTCATCACGACGATCATGTTCAACTTCATCGCCGCCTCGCTGCTGGTCTATCTGCTGGTGAATGTGCTGATCGAGCCCGGCCAGATGGCGCCGGAGACGCGGCGCTTCGCCGCCGGGCTGCCGCCGCTGTCCGATTTCGGCTTTCCCGGCCGCTCGCCGGTGAACCTGGCGCTGCCGCTGGCGCTGCTCGCGGCGCTGGCGGTCTGGGTGCTGGTCTGGCGCACGCCCTGGGGCTACGGGCTGCGCGTGGTCGGCTCCAACCCCGACGCCGCCGCCTATGCCGGCATCGACCAGGGACGGCGCATCATCGCCGCCATGGCGATCTCCGGGGCGCTCGCGGCCGGTATCGCGGTGAACGCGCTGCTTGGCTCGCAGGACAAGCTGATCCTGAATTTTTCCGGCGGCGCCGGCTTCACCGGCATCGCGGTGGCGCTGATGGGCCGCAACCATCCCATCGGCGTGCTGCTCGCCGCGCTGCTGTTCGGCGCGCTCGCGCAGGGCGGCGCGGAGCTCGCCTTCGAGATGCCGGACCTGCCGCGCGAGACGGTGATGGTCGTGCAGGGCCTCGTGATCCTCTTCACCGGCGCGCTCGGCGCGCTGTTCCGCGCGCCGTTGTCGCGCCTGCTCGGTGCAAGGGCCTGAGGCGATGGAGGCCGCGCTCGACCTCGTCGTCCCGATCCTCGCCGCGACGCTGCGCGTGGCGGCGCCGCTGATCCTGGCCGCGCTGGCCGGCCTCTTCGCGGAACGCTCGGGCGTGGTGGATGTCGGGCTCGAGGGCAAGATGCTCTTCGCCGCCTTCGCCGCCGCTGCCACCGCCGCCGTCACGGGCAGCGCCTGGGCGGGGCTGGGTGCGGCGATCCTCGCTTCCTCGGCGCTCGCGCTGATCCATGCCTTCGCCTGCGTCACGCTGCGCGGCAGCCAGGTGGTCTCCGGCATGGCGATCAACGTTCTGGCGGCGGGCCTGTCGGCGACGCTGGCACTGGCCTGGTTCCGCCAGGGCGGGCAGACGCCGCCGCTCACCGGAAGCGCGCGCTTCGCGCCCATCCCGCTGCCGGGCGCGGAGTGGCTCGCCGAGATCCCGCTGCTCGGTCGCGTGCTGGTCGGCGTGATCGGCGGCCATGCGCTACCGGTCTACATCGCCTTCGCGCTGGTGCCGCTCGCGGCCTTCGTGCTGTGGCGCACGCGCTTCGGCCTGCGGCTGCGCGCCTGCGGCGAGAACCCCGGCGCGGTGGATGCGGCCGGCGTCTCCGTGGCGCGGCTGCGTTATGCGGGCGTGCTGATCGCGGGCGTGCTCTGCGGCATCGCGGGTGCGGCGATCTCCACCGCGCAGGGTGCGCAATTCTCGCCGGAGATGACGGCCGGCCGCGGCTTCATCGCGCTCGCCGCGCTGATCGTCGCGAACTGGAAGCCCTGGCCGGTGCTGTGGACCTGCCTCGGCTTCGGGCTGCTGGATGCGGTGGCGATCCGGCTGCAGGGCGTGCCGGTGCCGGGGCTCGGCGTGCCCTTCCCCGTGCAGGCGATCCAGGCGCTGCCCTATGTGCTGACGGTGATCCTGCTGGCGGGCTTCGTCGGCCGCGCCACCGCGCCGCGCGCGGCCGGCGTGCCTTACGTCAAGGAGCGTTGAGCGCGCCGCGCTTCAGCGCCAGCCTCTGCGGCGCCCTCTCCACCTTCGCCGCGGCGAAGCGCGCCAGCACGTCCGCCGGCCAGGACGCGACGCGGCGCGTGCCGAGGTCCACGCAAAGAAAGAGAACCTCGTTCTCCGCCGAGAGCCAGCCTTCCTCGGCATGATACAGCCGGTGCGCCACCAGCAGGCGCTTCGCGTCGAAGGCCAGAACCTCGCTCTCCGCCGCCAGCGGCATGTCCAGCAGCACCTCGCGCCGATAGGCCTGCCAGGATTCCACCGCGAAGGTGCCAAGGCCGCGCGCCCGGAATCCCTCGCCCAGCTTCAGCCTGGGCCAGAGCGCATCCGTCGCCAGGTCGAAGGCCACCAGGTAGTAGGCCAGGTTCATGTGGCCGTAGTGGTCCACCCATTCGGGCTTCACGCTGACGAAGCTCTCGCGTCGCATGCCGCTCATCCGCAGGCCGGGTAGGCCAGCCAGCCCAGCACTTTTCCCGTCGCATCCTCGATCCGGCGCGCATCCACGCAGCGCCGGTCCAGCATGAAGGCCTGGATGCCCTCGCCCGGCATGCGCTGGTCGGCGGCGACGGAATCGCGCCGCACGACACGGCCGGCACCGAGATCCGCCACGCAATCCTGCCGCGCGCCGCCCGGCAGCAGCAGCCGCGACAGCGCGAGCCCGTGGTTCATCGGCCAGGCGAGCACCACCATCGCCTCCGGCGGCTGGCCTTCCAGGCAGGCGCGCATCGCCGGCGCCAGCGCCACCAGGCGTTCGGTCCAGGGCGGTCCCTGCGCCGCGGCGGGCAGCGCCGCCAGCAGGAACAGGGCCGCCGCCTGCCTCAATGGATCTCGTCCATCCGGGAGATCGCGTCGCGCAGCTTCGCCACGGAGAAATCCGGGTCCCGGCAGACGTCCAGGATCACCTTCTCCTTCCGCGCGCCGAGCTCGATCGCGGCGGGCAGCTTGCGCACGCAGTCATGCGGGATCACCACCGCGCCGTGCCGGTCGGCATGGATCACGTCCTCATGCGCCACATGCATCCCGTGCACGCTGACCTCCTGGCCATAGGCGACCATGTGGACATAGGCGTGGCTGGGGTTCACCACGCCGGCGATCAGCTGGAAGCCCGGCGCCAGCATGTCGAGGTCGCGGATCGAGCCGTTGGTCACCACCCCCAGCGCGCCCAGCGCCTTGTGGACGGCCGAATGCACCTCCCCCCAGAAGGCGCCGACGCCCGGCGTGTCGTCCAGGTCCTGCAGCACCACCACGGTCGGCAGCGAGGCGCGGGCGACATACTCGTACCAGCCGATGCGCACCGCCTTGTCCTGCTCCTTCGGCCGGCCGGAGGGGGCGGCGGCGCGAATCGTGCCGGTGCGCGCCAGCCCGCAGACCGGCGGCAGCTTCGGGTCGGCGCAGACCATCGGCCGCACCGTGAAGCCGTGGCCGCGGCGCTGCGGCGCCACGAATTCCAGCGCGTTGCAGATGGTCGGCGTGTCCCACTGGCGCAGCAGCTCCAGGTCCTCGCGCGTGAACGGATGCTCGGCCATGGTGGCGCTTCCCCCTCATCTTGGCGGCGGCCAGGATCGGACGGCATTGCGCCCCCGTCAAACGATCGCGGCGGGGAGGCGACAGGCGCCGCGTCCTCCGGTATCGTTCGCTTTTCGTGCAGGATGGAGCCGCCGTGCGGCTGGACCCGCTGACGATGACCGTGGCGCCGCGCAAGGACGCGCTGGCGCCGCTGCTCGACGCCGTGGAGGCCTGGTCGCAGGCGGCAGGCCTCGGCGCGCCCGCGGCCTATCGCCTCGCCCTGGTGGTGGAGGAACTGGCCGTCAACGTCGCGTCGCATGGGGCGCAGGGCGCGGATGGCGCGGGCACCCTCTCGGTCGCGATCGCGCGGGAGGGGGATGCGGTGCGGCTGATCGTCGAGGATGACGGCCGGGCCTTCGACCCGCTCTCCCTGCCGCACCCCGATACCGCGCAGCCGCTCGAGTCCCGACGCATCGGCGGTCTCGGCGTGCATCTGTCCCGGGAGCTGTCGCGCAGCCTCTCCTATGCGCGGGAGGGCGGGCGGAACCGCGTGGTCGTGCTCCTCGACGCCCACTGAAGCCGGCGTGGCGGCCTGCCCTGGACGCCGTGCCGCGCCCCCGCTACCACCTGCGCATCCCGCCGGCGCGCAGCACAAGCCACCCGGCGCCTGACCGGAAGGACCTGCCCGTGGATTCGCCTCATCGGATGACGCGTCGGTTCGCCCTGGGCGCGGGCGGCCTCCTGCTCCTGGCCGGGTGCCAGGCCGCGCGCGGCCCGCTGCCCGAGAATGGCAGCATCGACCTGCTGACCCTGCTGCGCGACAAGCCGGAGCACAGCCGCTTCGTCAACGCGCTGACCGCCAGCGGCCTCGCGTCTCGCATCGGCCGGCAGAGCGGCGCGGCGACGCTGTTCGTGCCCACCAACGACGCCCTGAACACCCTGCCGGCCGAGTTGCGGGCGCTGCTCGACAGCCCGCCCTCCTCCCCGAGCGAGGCGCAGCGCGCCCGGCTGGCGACGCTGGTGAACGCCAATGCCGCCTTCGGCCTGCTGCGCCTTGCCGATATCCAGGCCCGCCAGGGCCGGGTGGTCACCTGGGACCGCGGTCGCCTGCAGGTGAACCAGACCGGCCCGCGCACCGCGACCATCGTGCGGGAGGGCGTGCCCCCGATCCCCGGCCGGCCGGTTATCGCCATCACGCGCGGCGACGTGCTGGCGAGCGACGGGGTCTTCCACGTCACCTCGGCGCCGATCCTGCCGACTTCTGCGGGCGCCTGACGCCGGCCCGCCACGCAGGCGGCGTCAAGCCGCCTGCAGCGCCCGCCAGATCTTCTCGGGCGTCAGCGGCATGTCGAGATGCGCGACGCCCAGCGCGTCGCAGGCGGCACTGACGATGGCCGGCGGCGCGCCGCAGGCCCCGCCCTCCCCCGCGCCCTTCACGCCGAGCTCGTTCACCGGCGTCGGCACGACGTTGAAGTCGATCTCCAGCTCCGGCAGGTCCGAGGCGCGCGGCATCGCGTAATCCATGAAGGTGGCGGTCACGAACTGCCCGCTCTCGGCGTCGTAGCGCGCTTCCTCCAGCACCGCCTGGCCGAGGCCCTGCGCGATGCCGCCATGCGACTGGCCATGGACCAGCATGGGGTTGATCACGTTCCCCACATCGTCCACGGCGGCGTAGCGCACCACCTCCAGTACGCCCGTCTCGGGATCGATCTCAACCTCGGCCACGTGGCAGCCATTGGGGAAGTTGCACTCCGTATCGCGCTTGTAGAGCACCTTCTCGTCGAGGCCGGGCGTCTCGCCCTCCGGCAGTCTCTTCGGATCGTTGGCGAGGGCGATCACCTGCGGCCAGGTCACGGCAAGGTCGGTGCCGGCGACGCGGAAGCGGGCGCCGTCCAACTCCACATCCGCGACCGACGCTTCCAGCATGTGGGCCGCGATGCGCTTCGCCTTGTCGAGCACGGCGTTGGAGGCGCGCAGCGTCGCGACCCCACCCATCTGTGAGGATCGGCTTCCGCCGGTGCCGCCGCCCGTCTCGACCACGTCGGTGTCGCCCTGCACCAGCACCACATCCTCGAAGGGGATGCCGAGGCGGGAATGCACGATCTGCGCGAAGGCCGTCTCGTGGCCCTGGCCGTGGCTGAAGGTGCCGACATGCAGCCGCGCCTTGCCGTCCTCCGTCATCGCCACGCGCGCCCATTCGGTCGGCGCGCCGCCCGAGGCTTCGACGAAGTAGCCGAGCCCGATGCCGCGCAGCTTTCCCTTCGCGTGCGCCGCCGCGCGCCGTTGCGCGAAGCCCGCCCAGTCGGCAAGGTCGAGCGCCTTCTGCTGCGTGCCGGAGAAATCGCCGCTGTCGAGCACGTTGCCGACACAGTTGGTGTAGGGGATCTGGTCGGGCCGGATGTAGTTCCGCCGGCGGATCTCGTCCTTCGTCACGCCGAAATGCGCGGCGCCGAGATCGAGCAGGCGCTCGATGGTGTAGGCGATCTCCGGCCGCCCGGCGCCGCGATAGGCGTCGGTCGGGACCGTGTTGGTGAAGACGCACTTCACCCGCATGTTCACCGCCTGCAGGTCATAGACCGTGCCCGCGATGCGCGCGCCCGCCACGGTCGGGATGCGCGGCCCGAAATCGCAGAGATAGGCGCCCATCGCCGCCGTGGTGCGCACGCGCAGCCCGAGCGCCTTGCCCTTCGCGTCGAAGGGCATTTCCGCTTCCGTCACATGGTCGCGCCCATGCGGATCGCAGACGAAGGTCTCCGAGCGGCCCGAGCGCCACTTCACGGGCCGCCCCAGCTTCTTCGCCGCCCACAGCACCATCGCAGACTCAGGAAAACACTTGCTGCGCAGGCCGAAGCCGCCGCCGGTATCGGGCGAGATGACGCGCAGCTTGTCCGCCGGCACCTTCAGGATGTCGCGCGCCATCGGATCGCGCACGCGGAACATGCCCTGGGTGGGGCTGGTGAGCTCGTAGCGGTCCTTCTCGGCATTCCACACCCCGATGGCGACGCGCGGCTCCATCGGGTTGCCGACCACGCGGTTCTGCACCAGGCGGATCTTCGCGACATGCGCCGCCGCGGCAAAGGCCGCATCCGCCTGCTCCTCGCGCCCGTTCGACCATTCGACGCAAAGATTGCTGCCGCGCTCCGGCCAGATCACCGGCGTCGCGGGATCGAGCGCGGTGGCGGTGTCCGTCGCGGCGGGCAGCATCTCGTACTCGATCTCGACGCGTTCGAGCGCATCCTCCGCCTGCGCCCGCGTCTCGGCCACGATGGCGACGACGGGATCGCCGACGAAGCGCACCGCATCGGTCTGCAGGATACGCCGCGGCGGGCAGTAGAGCGGCGGGGGGGGGGGGGGGGGGGGGGGGGGGGGGGGGGGGGGGGGGGGGGGGCGGGGGGGGGGGGGGGGGGCGGCGCCCCGCCCGCGCCCGCCGCCCCCCCGCGCCCC
>NZ_JBWXTD010000003.1:1418408-1419375 GCF_056682175.1 Falsiroseomonas sp. RANM36 | reverse complement strand
GGCGGGCCTGCATCGCCGCCGCCATCTGGGTGCCGCTCGCGCATTCGCCCGGCCGGCTGGTCGTGTTGGCGCCGGCGGCGCGCGCCGGCGCGACCGGCCGCGCGCGCAGCTCGCCGAGCGGTGCGGCGAAGCGCGCGACGATCGCCGCCGCCTGCGCATCCTCGGCGAGCGCGGGCGTGAGCTCGACCGGATCTCCGCCATGCGCCACGCCGCGCCCGGTCGCATCGAGGTCGAGGTCGAGCCGCCCGAGGAAGCGCCCGAGCGCGCCCGCCTGCACGATGCGCACCGTCCGGTCCGGCCCGTCCACCAGCGTCGGCGCCGGCCCCGCCGCGTCGGGGCGGTTCGCCAGGATGGTGTGCGAATGCCCGCCGATGATCACGTCCACGCCGCGCAGCTGCGACGCCAGGCGCTGGTCGGCCGCCAAGCCGCGATGGGAGAGCAGCACGATGGTGGCCGGCCCCTGCGCGCGCGCTTCGGCGATGGCGCGCTCCGCCGCCTCCTCCGGGGAGCGGAAGCGCAAATTCGCGCCGGGGGAGGAGATGGCGGGCGTGTCCTCCGTGGTCAGGCCGATCACCACGATCCGCGCGCCGCCGCGGGCGAAGGCAAGGGAGGGCCGCACCAGCCCTGCCAGCGCCGGCTCCTCCGCCGTGTCGAGATTGGCGCCGAGGATCGGCAGGCCGAGGGCGCGGATGTAGCGCGCCGCGTTCTCCGGCCCGTTGTCGAATTCGTGGTTGCCGAGCGCCATCGCCTCGCAGCCCCAGGCCTGCTGGATCGCCGCCTCCGCCAGGCCGCGGTGATAGGTGTAGAACTGGCTGCCCATGAACTGGTCGCCGGCATCGAGCGCCAGGCTCGCGCGCCCTTCCGCGGCGGCGGCGGCGCGCGCCGCCGTCCCCGCCCCCCCCCCCCCCCCCCCGCCCCCCCCGCCCGCCCCGGTCGGCCGGCCGGCCGCGCCCGTGGGCGGCGCGCC
>NZ_JBWXTD010000003.1:1415628-1418308 GCF_056682175.1 Falsiroseomonas sp. RANM36 | reverse complement strand
ATGAACTGGTCGCCGGCATCGAGCGCCTGGCTCGCGCGCCCTTCCGCGGGGGGGGCGGCGCGCGCCGCCTTCACCGCCGCGACCAGCCGCGCGCTGCCGCCCAGGCAGTCCGCGTGCGGCCGGCAGGCCGCGCCATTGGCCTGCGCGCCCTCATGCCGGCGGTGGAAGTCGTTGAGATGGATCAGCGCGATGCGCGCGGCGCCCTGCGCGGCCGCCGGGCGCAGCGCGGGCAGGGCGAGGGGGGCGGCCAGGATCTGGCGGCGGCGAAGCAGGGTCATGTCGCCCTTCTGCCCGAAACGACCCCGCCTTGTCATGCGCCGGCGCGTGACACCCCGTTGCGGACCGCCCGGCCTTCGGACATCCTTCGCCGGGGTGCGCGCCGGAGAAGGCCGCGCACCCGGGAGAGAAACATCCATGATCCGCCAGACCCTTGCGGCCGGCCTGATCGCCGCCGCCACAGCGCTGCCCGCCTTCGCCCAGGCGCCGGCCGCACCCGTGCCCGGCTGGGCCGTCGGCCGCCCCGAGGGCTCCACCCTCGCCCCGCACGCGCCGCGCCTGACCGTCACGCCGCTCGACCAGGTGCCGGTCGGCGCGCTGCGCCTGCCGCCCGGCTTCCACGCCGAGGTCTACGCGCATGGCATGCCCGGCGTGCGCATGATGACCGAAGGCCCGAACGGCACGATCTTCGCCGGCACGCGCGCCATCGGCCGCGTCTACGCGATCAGCCGCAACCCGGACGGCACGACCCGCACCCGCATCATCGCCCAGGGCCTGAGCCAGCCGAACGGCGTGGTGATGGTGGGCACGAGCCTCTACGTCATCGCGGTCAACCGCGTGCTGCGCTACGACAACATCGAGGCGAACCTCGACAACGTGCCGCAGCCGGTGGACCTGACCGCCGCCTTCGGCCTGCCGACCGAGCAGGAGCATGGCGGCAACCACCACTGGAAGTTCACCATCCTCGGGCCGGACGGGCGCATCTACACCAATGTCGGCGTCAACTGTAACGTCTGCCAGACGGACCGCGACAAGTTCGCCCTGCTGGTCTCCTTCAAGCCAGATGGCAGCGACCGGCGGATCGAGGCGCGCGGCATCCGCAACAGCGTCGGCATGGCGCATCATCCGGTGACGGGCGAGCTCTACGCCACCAACAACGGCCGCGACTGGGCCGGCAACGACTGGCCGCAGGACACGCTGCACCGCATCCGCCAGAGCGGCGAGGACCATGGCTTCCCCTTCTGCTCGGGCGGCGCGGCCGATCCGCAGCACAACATGGGCCACGCCTGCAGCGGCTTCGTGCAGCCGGCCGCACTCCTCGGCCCGCATGTCGCCGCCCTCGGCATGCGCTTCTACACGGGCACCATGTTCCCCGAGCAGTACCGCAACCAGATCTTCATCGCCCGCCGCGGCTCCTGGAACCGGGAGCGGCTGAGCGGCTTCGACGTGGTGGTCGCGCATCTCGACCCGCAGGGCAACGTGATGCGGGTGCAGGAGTTCATGACCGGCCTGCGCGACGACGCCAACCAGCGCTTCCTCGACCGCCCGGTGGACGTGCATGTGATGCGCGACGGTTCGCTGCTCGTCGCCGGCGAGCAGATGGGCGCGATCTACCGCATCACCTATCGCCAGTGAGGCTGCGGTCCCTGTACGCGGCGGCCGTCCTGGCCGCCGCGCTTCCCGGCCTCGCCGTCGCGCAGGACGCGGCGCGCGGCCGGGAGCTCGCCGCCTCCGCGCATTGCACCAACTGCCACGGCGCGGACGGGCGCAGCCAGATGGAGGGAATCCCCTCGCTGGCCGGCCAGCAGCCGGGCTTCATCACGCTCCAGATGATCCTGTTCCGGGAGGGCATCCGCCAGGTCCCGGCGATGCAGGCCTTCGCGCAGAACATGCCCGACAAGGACATCGAGGATCTCGCCGCCTGGTTCGCCAGCCTGCCGCCCGGCCCGCCGGAAGACCGCCGCCCGCGCGATCCCGCGCTCTTCGATGCCGGCGCGGCGCTGATCGGGCCGCGCAACTGCGCCTCCTGCCACCTGCCCAGCCTCGTCGGGCGCGAGCAGATCCCGCGAATCACCGGCCAGCGCGAGGAGTTCCTGCTGCACGCCATGCAGGAGTATCGCGACGGCAAGCGCGTCGGCGCCGACACGGTGATGAACAGCGCGGTGTTCGGCCTGTCCGACGCCGATCTCGCCGCGCTCGCGCACTACCTGTCGCACCGGGACTGAGGCGCCGCCGGCACTGGGGGAACCGCGGCGCGGCTCCCCCTTCGCGCCCCTCAGTTCAGGAAGGGATTGCGGCCGCGCGCCGGCGCCTCACGCGGGCCGAAATGCGTGGTCAGGTAGTCCACGATCGTGTCGCGCATCTCGCCTTCCAGCTTGTTCATGCCGTGGCGCTCCGTCATCCAGTCCATCAGCCCGTCCCACTGCGCGCGGGTGAAGTGGCTGCGCCGGATCAGCGCGGTGTTGTGGCAGGCCGTGCAGTAGCCGAAGGTCTCGCTGCGGCCGTGGCCCTCCGGCAGCACATCCTCCGCTTCCGCCCGCTCGGTCACCGCGCGCGCCGCCTCCGCCTGGCGCCGCGCCGCGTCGGCGCGCGCGGCCGCCGCCGCCGCCGCCGGCCGGGAGGCCCGGGCCGCCGGGGTCGGCGGCGGCGCCCGGCGGGGGGGGGGCCCCAGGGGGCCCCCCCC
>NZ_JBWXTD010000003.1:1409385-1415528 GCF_056682175.1 Falsiroseomonas sp. RANM36 | reverse complement strand
GCCGCCCCCGCGGCGGGCGGCCGGGGCGGGGGGCGGGCCGCCCCCGCCGCGGCCTCGGCCTGCCGGAAGGCCAGGGCCGCCGGTGTCGGCGGCGGCACCGGGCGGGGCGGGGCCACATGCGGCCCCGACCCTTCCACGATCACCAGCAGCACCGCCGCCGCCAGGCCGGCGACGACCACCTTCTCCAGCGTCATGCCGCCCGCCACGTCAGCCCACCAGGATCGCGGCGCGGCTGATCGGGTTGGACCCGTAGCCCTGCGGATTCCAGTTGGCCGGCACATGCGGCTGCATGCGGCCCTCGCTGTCGGTGGCGCGGTACCAGACCTCGAAATAGCCGTCGGAGGGCAGCGTCACGCGGCCGGTCCAGCGCTGCCAGGCGTGGCGGTTGGCCGGCGCGGCGACCTGCATCTCGGTCCAGGTCGCGCCGTAGTCCACGCTGGCATGCACGGCGCGCACCGTCAGGTCGCCGGCCCAGGCGGCGCCGCGCAGGTCGAGGCTGCGCGTGCCCGCCGGCAGGCGCGAGCCATGCGCGTGGGAGGAGAGGATGGCCCGCACCGGCATGCTCTCCATGTCGTGGAAGCTGGCGCCGTTGTTGCTGCTGCCGGGCACGATCGGCGTGGTCGGCACGCGATAGGAGGTGCCGCCCATGCCCTGGCCGCGATGCGGCTCGGCGGAGAGCGTCACGCGCGTCAGCCATTTCTGGCTGAGGCTGCCCGGCCAGCCCGGCACCAGCAGGCGCACCGGCGCGCCATGCAGCTGCGGGATCGGCTGGCCGTTCATGCGGAAGACGATCAGCGTGTCCTCGTCGAGCGCCTTCTGGATGCGCATGCCGCGGCTGATCGCCTGGCGGTTCGGATCGCCCGACAGATGCGGGTCGGCGCCGAAATGCCCGGTGAAGCGCGCGCTGTCCTTCAGCCCCGCCGCCTGCAGCACGTCGCGCAGCCTGACGCCGGTCCATTCGGCGTTGCTCACCGCGCCATTGCCCCACTGGTTGCCGCGCGCCTGCGGCTGGAAGAAGGCGCGGCCATTGCCGCCGCATTCCATCTGCAGCTGGCGCGTCACCACCGGGAAGCGCCCCTCCAGCTCGCCGAGGGTGAGTTCGAGCGGCGTGTTCACCTCGCCGTCGATGCGGATCTTCCAGGCGCGCGGATCGGCCACCGGGTCGGGCACGCCGCCATTGTTGCGGATGAAGAAATTGGCGTAGCTGGTCACCGGCTCGTCCAGCAGGTGCTCCGGCGTCTCGGCGTTCAGCGGGCGCTCGCCCTGCATGATCAGCGGGCCCTTGCCGTCCATGCGCAGCACCGCCGGCGCGGCGCCCTGGGCTGCCGCGGGGCGCGCGAAGAGCGCGGGCAGCGTGCCCTCGGGCATGCGGCCGGCGAAGGGGATGGCGGCGCCGAGCATGCCGCCCATCGCGGCCAGCGCCGTGCCCTTCAGCGCGCCGCGCCGCCCGAAGGCGAGCGCATCCGCGCGCTCGGGGTCGTCGCGGTAAAGCTCCTGGATGGAGCGTTCCGGCCTGCCGTGACGAAGAGCCATGTCGTGTTTCCTCCCTGCTGGATGATGACGGAGCGATTCAGCCCTGCATGGCGTCGCAGGGACGCCTTGCGCGGCTGACCAGGACCGCGCCGCTCGGCGGGGCCTTCAGGTCGCGCTCGACCGCGAGCGCGATCGGGCGCAGGCGGTCGCGCGGCAGGGCGGCGGTGACGGCATGCAGCACCTGCCCGTCCGACCAGGTGTAGGTCACGAGCCCGCCCGGCGCGTCGGTGCAGCGGATCTCGCGCGGCACCGGATCGCGTGTCGGGCCGCGCCAGATGGTGAGCCGCGTGCCCGCCGCATCCGCGTAGCGCAGCAGCGCGGCGGGGCCGAGGCTGTCCGGCAGCACCAGCGCCGCGCGCAGCGCGAAGCCGAATTCGCCGAGGTCTGGCGGGCTCAGCGCCTCGCCGAGCCGGGGCGCGAGCCATGCGGCGATGTCGGTGTCCTCGGCCAGCGCCTCCTCCGGCGCCGCCAGGGCGAGGCGCTGCGGCACGGGGTCCGGCAGCGCGGCGATCCCGGGCTCGACCGCGCCGCGCAACGCCCAGCCCAGGCCGCTGCCGACCATCAGCAGCACCGCCGCCGCCGCTGCCACGCGCCAGCGCGCCCAGGCCGCGTCGCGGCGGGCGGCGCGCAGATGGGCGATGCGCAGACGGGGCGGGATCGGCTCGGCCTGGCGGAAGGCCAGCGCCGCGCGCAGCGCGTCGCGCTGGGCGATGAAGGCCTGCACCCGCGCGGCCTCGTCGGGGCGGGAGGCGAGATAGCGCTGCACGGCAGGCAGGCGCGCGGCAGCGAGCCGGCCATCCACCAGGGCGTGCAGGTCGTCCTCGCCGATCGGGGGCTCGGGGCGGTCGGTCATCGGTTCACACCACGCGCAGCCGCGGCGCCGGCGCCGGCTGGCCTTCCGCCATGCGGCGCAGCCGCTCCCGCCCCCGCGCCAGGCGCGACATCACCGTGCCGGCCGGGATGTCGAGCACGCGCGCCGCCTCCTCGTAGGAGAGCCCCTCGACGCCGACCAGCAGCAGCACGGCGCGCTGCTCCTCCGGCAGGGTGTCGAGCTGCAGCAGCACCTGCGCGCAGTGCACCGCCGCGTCCTGGCCGTGGCTCGGCGTCGCCGAATCCTGCAGGCGCAGCGCCTCGCCCAGCAGCCGGGAACGGCGCGCCCAGCGCCGGCGCCCCGAGACATGCAGGTTGTAGAGGATGCTGAAGAGCCAGGCGCGGAGGTCCTTCTCGGCATGTCGCTGGTGCCAGGCGCCCAGCGCATTCGCCAGGCAGTCCTGCACCAGGTCGTCGGCCTCGTCGGCGTTGCGGCTCAGCGACCAGGCGAAACGGCGCAGCGCAGGGATCAGCGCTTCCATGCGCGCGTCCCGCTCGCTCACCGTTCCCATCCCCATCCCCGGCATCCGTAATTCGCGAGGTTGTTGTGCCCCATGAGACGCCTCAGGGCCCCGCCCTATTCCATCGGCCCATGAAGAAATTTCGCCGGCCCCGCCAGGGGGAGCCCGCCGGGCGACGCTTCGCCCTTGCCCGCCGACGCCCCGCGGCGCATTCCGGTGGCGATGGCCGCGCCGCGAATCCGCCTGCTGCCGCCCACCACGGCCAACCGCATCGCCGCCGGCGAGGTGGTGGAGCGCCCGGCCGCCGCCGTGAAGGAGCTGGTGGAGAACGCGCTCGACGCCGGCGCGCGGCGCATCGCCGTCCGGCTGGAGCAGGGCGGCATCGGCGGCATCCTGGTCGAGGATGACGGCAGCGGCATGTCCGCCGCCGAGCTCGACCTGGCGGTGGAACGCCACGCCACCTCCAAGCTGCCGGAGGAAGCGACGCTGTTCCGCATCGCCACCCTCGGCTTCCGCGGCGAGGCGCTGCCCTCGATCGGCGCGGTGGCGCGGCTGACCCTCGCCTCCCGCCCCGCGGGCGGGGCGGCGCATGCGATCACGGTGGAGGGCGGCCGGAAATCCGCCGGGGCGCCCGCCGCCGGCCCGCCGGGCACGCGCGTCGAGGTGCGCGACCTGTTCTTCGCCACCCCCGCCCGCCGCGCCTTCCTGAAATCGCCGCGCAGCGAGGCGGAAGCGAGCCTGGAGGCGGTGCGGGCGCTGGCGCTCGCCTGGCCGGGCGTCGCCTTCCAGGTGGATAGCGACGGCCGCGCGGTGCTGGCGCTGCCGGCGCAGGAGCGGGACGCGCGCATCGCCGCGCTGCTCGGCCCCGATTTCGCGGCCGCCGCGCTGGCCGTGCAGGCCGAGCGCGGCGGGCTTGCGCTGTCGGGCCTCGCCGCCGCGCCGCTGCATCACCGCCCGACCGGCATCGCGCAGCATCTGGTGGTGAACCGCCGCCCGGTGCGCGACCCGCAGCTGCGCACCGCGCTGCGCGTCGCCTATCGCGAGTTGATCCCGCGCGGGCGGCATCCCGCCGCGGCGCTGTTCCTCGACCTGCCGCCCGAGGCGGTGGACGTGAACGTCCACCCGATGAAGACCGAGCTGCGCTTCCGCGATGCGGAAGGCGTGCGCGGGCTGCTGATCTCGGCGCTGCGCCGGGCGCTGGCCGTCGGCGTCGCCGCGGTGCCGGCCCTCGCCCCGGCCGAGGCCGGCATGGCAGGCGGCTTCGCCGAAGCGGCATCGCCCGCGCCCGCGCCGCCCTCCTTCACGGGCTGTCGGCCGCAGCCGGCGCCGCCCCGCCCGCCGGCCCCGCGCCTGCCGCTCGGCTTCGCCCCGCCGCCGCCGATCCTGCCCGAGCCGATCCTCCCCGAAGCCGAGGGCCCGCTCGGCCGGCCGCTGGCGCAGCTGCTGTCCACCTATGTGCTGGCGGAAGCGCCGGACGGTGCGCTGGTGCTGGTGGACCAGCACGCCGCGCATGAGCGCCTGACGCATGAGGCGCTGAAGGCGCAGCTGCAGGACGGCGGCGTGCGCGCCCAGCCGCTGCTGCTGCCGGCCGTGGTGGAGCTTGCCTCGGGCGCGGTGGCGCGGCTGCTGGAGGCGGCCGGGTCGCTCGAACGGCTGGGGCTGGAGATCGAGGGCTTCGGCCCGGGCGCGGTGCTGGTGCGCGCCCTGCCGGCGCTGCTCGGCAATCCCGATCCCGCGCCGCTGCTGCGCGACCTGGCGGAGGAACTGGCCGAGGCGGGAGAGGGCCTGGCGCTCGCCACCCGGCTCGACGCGGCGGTGGCGCGGCTGGCCTGCCATGGCTCGATCCGCGCCGGACGGCGGCTGACGGGGGCGGAGATGGCCGCGCTGCTGCGCGACATGGAGCGCACGCCGCGCGCCGCCACCTGCAGCCATGGCCGTCCCACCTTCATCCGCCTCGGCAAGGCGGAGCTGGAAAAACTGTTCGCCCGACGCTGAAACGGTGTAGGGAGGGCGCTTGCCGCGGAGAGCCGCCCATGCGCGTGCTGCAGCTTGTCTACGCCTCCCGCCCCTTCGGCTTCGACGCCGGCGCGCTCGAGAACATCCTGGCGGTCGCGCGCCACCGCAACGCGCAGGACGACATCACCGGCGCGCTGATCTGCCGCCACGACCTGTTCATGCAGCTGCTGGAAGGCCCGCGCGCCAAGGTGACCGCCACCTTCGGCCGCATCCTGCGCGACGACCGGCATGTGGATGTCGCGCTGCTCTGGTGCGGCGACGCCGCGGCGCGGCTGTTCGCGGACTGGACCATGCGCGATGACGCGCTGCCCTCCTGGATGTGGAGCCGGGAGGCGCTGGCCGCCGGCGCCATCGCCAACGCCACCGCCGAGGAAGCGCGGCAGGTCTTCGTGCGCCTGGCGCGGGAGCCGCACCGGCAGGGCTACGTCTTCCGCGCCACGCGGCATTGATCGCCCGCTGACCGACCATTGACGCGCCGGGGGCGCGGCGGCACTTCCGCGCCCATGCCCAAGCTCCAGGCCGCGCAGCTGGCGGTGACACCCTTCCAGCAGAACTGCACCCTGATCTGGGATGCCGAGCTGCAACGCGGCGTGGTGGTGGACCCGGGCGGGGAAGTGCCGCGCATCCAGGCCGCGATCGCGCGCGCGGGCTTCACCGTGGACCGCATCCTGCTGACCCATGGCCATCTCGACCATGCCGGCGGCGCCGCGGCGCTGAAGACGGCGCTGGAGGCGAAGCAGGCGAGCGTGGTGCCGATCGAGGGACCGCACCGCGCCGATGAATTCCTGCTGCAGGGCATCGCCGCGCAGGCGGCGCAGTACGGCCTGGACGGCATGGAGACCGTGACGCCCGACCGCTGGCTGGAGGATGGCGAGGCGGTCTGCATCGCCCACCACTCCTTCCAGGTGCTGCACTGCCCGGGCCATGCGCCGGGCCATGTGGTCTTCGTCTCGCCGACGCTCGGCTTCGCCATCGTCGGCGACGTGCTGTTCCGCGGCTCGATCGGGCGGACCGACTTTCCCTATGGCGATCATGCGGCGCTGCTGAATGCGATCCGCACCAAGCTGCTGCCGCTCGGCGACGAGATCCGCTTCCTCTGCGGCCACGGCCCGGGCTCGACCTTCGGCGAGGAGCGCCGGTCGAACCCGTTCCTGAAGTAGCGCCTCAAGCGCCGGCGCGGCCATCCGGCCGCTTGGCTCGTCATGCCGGAGGCATGCTAGACGCATGACGCACCGGCGGCGGCCGCCGTTCGGCGGCTCGGCC
>NZ_JBWXTD010000003.1:1401633-1409285 GCF_056682175.1 Falsiroseomonas sp. RANM36 | reverse complement strand
GCCCCCGCCCCCCCCGGCCCCCCCGGGGGCGCGCGCCACCGCCGCGGCGACGGCGCGGTTCACCGCCTCCTGTGCGGCCGCGGCGGTGCCGGCGCGGGCCTCCGCGCGCAGCGTCGCCACCACCTCGTCCGGCGCGCGGGCGACCTCGGCGCTCTCGCCGATATGCAGCTCCGTCTCGGCCAGCGGCGTGGGCTGGGCGGCGAGGGCGGTGGGCAGGGCGAGCAGCCCGAGCAGGGCGAGTATCCGGCGCATGCGGTTCCTCCGTTTCGCTGGGGCGATGGGGCGGGGTGCCCGTGGCGGCAGCATGGCACAGGCAAGGCCGCCGGTTGACGCCGAAGGGCGCGCGGCGGAGGCTTGCCGCACCGAACGGGGAACACACCGATGCGAGACACCCTCCACCCCTGGGGCCGCCCCTGGGCGCTTGCCGCCTGCCTCGCCGGGCTCGCCCTGGCGCAGCCCGCCGCGGCCAAGGACTTCACCTGGGCCTTCAACGCGGATGTGCTGACGCTCGATCCGCACTCCTCGAACAACACCTTCACCAACAGCTTCCTCGGCAATGTCTACGAGGCGCTGGTGCGACACAACGACAAGATCGAGATCGAGCCCGCGCTGGCCGAGAGCTGGCAGCGGACCAGCCCCACCGTCTGGCGCTTCAACCTGCGGCGCAACGTGGTGTTCCACAACGGCGAGAGCTTCGACGCCGATGACGTGCTCTTCACCTGGCGGCGCGTGAACGCGCCGGGCTCGCTCGCGCGCGGCCTGCTCGGCCAGATCAAGGAGGTGCGCAAGATCGACAGCCACACGATCGAGATCGAGACGCATCGTCCCTTCCCGATCCTGCTGGCCTCGATCACCCAGTTCTACATGATGGACGAGGGCTGGGCGCGCGCGAACAACGCGGAGAACCCGGCCAACCTGGCGCAGCAGCAGGAAAGCGGCGCGACGCGCGTGGCCAACGGCACCGGCCCCTTCCGCATCGTGGACCGCCGGCCGGACGAGCGCACCGTGCTGGAAGCCCATGCGCGCTGGTGGGACCGGCCGCAGCACAACCTCACGCGCGTCACCTTCCAGCCGATCCGCTCGGCCGCGACGCGCACCGCGACGCTGCTCTCGGGCGGGAT
Organism: Falsiroseomonas sp. RANM36; assembly: GCF_056682175.1. Lineage (NCBI taxonomy): Bacteria > Pseudomonadati > Pseudomonadota > Alphaproteobacteria > Acetobacterales > Roseomonadaceae > Falsiroseomonas > Falsiroseomonas sp. RANM36. The sequence goes on along the minus strand of NZ_JBWXTD010000003.1, from coordinate 1,408,164 downwards.
CGACGCGGCGGTGGAGATCCCGCTGCAGGACATTCCGCGCCTGATGCAGGACCCGCGCGTGCAGGTGATCGAGGGGCCGGAGCTGCGCACCATCTATCTCGGCTTCGACCATGAGCGCGACCAGCTGCTCTACAGCGACGTGCAGGGCCGCAACCCGCTGAAGGACCGCCGCGTGCGGGAGGCGATCTACCGCGCCATCGACGTGGACGCGCTGGTGCGCGGCGTGATGCGCGGCAAGGCCTGGCCGGCGGGCATGATGGTCTCGCCCTTCCTGGCCGGCGCGCCGCAGGACCTGAATGCGCGCCTGCCCTACGACCCCGACATGTCCCGCCGCCTGCTGGCGGAGGCCGGCTATCCCAACGGCTTCTCCGTCGGCATCGTCTGCCCGAACGACCGCTACGTGAATGACGAGCGCACCTGCCAGGCCATCGCGGGCATGCTGGCGCGCGTCGGCATCCGGCTGCAGCTGCAGAGCGAGCCGACGGCGGTGTGGTCGCGGCGCACCGCGAACCGCGACTTCTCGATCTTCATGCTCGGCCATGCCGGCCTGCCGCTGGCGGACAGCTACTCCACGCTGAACGAGGTGCTGCGCACGAACTCGCCGACCACCGGCGGGCTCAACTACGGCCGCTGGAGCAACGCGGCCTTCGACGCGCTGGTGGCGCAGGCCGCCGAGGCGCCGGATGAGCAGAGCCGCCAGCGCGCGATCCGCGAGGCGCTCGCGATCGAGCGCGCGGAGATCGCGCATGTGCCGCTGTTCCAGCAGCCCATCGCCTGGGCCTCGCGGCGCGGCATCGACCTGCGGCAGGCGCCGGACAACCGGCTGCGGTTGTGGCTGGTGAAGGTGGACTGAGCGCGCCCTCTCCCGCTCCAGAAAGAACCCTCTCCCCCTGGAAGGGGCAGAGGGATGGGTGAGGGGGTCGCGAAGCTGGTCGGCGCATCGCTTCCAACGCTTCGCGCACCCCCCCTCACCCGCTCCGGCTCGGCGCTACGCGCCAAGCCTTCGCGACCCTCTCCCCCCTGCCGGGGGGCGAGGGAGACATTCAGCGCCGAGAAACACGACACCATGACCGACCTCCTGCTCCGCCACGGCACCGTCATCACCATGGACGCGCAGCGCCGCGTCATCGCGGATGGCGCGGTCGCCATCGCGGGCGGAAAAATCCTCGCCGTCGGGCCGACCGCCGAGGTGGAGGCTGCGCATCCCGGCGCGACGCAGGTGATCGAGGCGCGCGGCAAGGCGATCCTGCCCGGCTTGATCGACGGCCACGCCCATGCCGGACACGGGCTGGTCAAGACCATGGGCAACAACGACAGCGCCGCCTGGTCGGAAGCCTGCCGCATCATCTACACCCTCGCCTCGCCGCCCAGCTTCTGGCGCGCGGAGGCGCAGCTCGCGGCGTATGAGCGGCTGCGCTTCGGCGTGACCACCGGCGTCTCGCTGCTCGGCGGTGGCGATTCCATCGGACGGGTGGACCATCCGTCCTTCACCGATGCCCATGCGACCGCGACGGAGGAGATCGGCATCCGCTCCGTCCTCGTGCTCGGCCCGACGCGCCCGCCCTTCCCGCGCCCCTATGTCGGGCCCGACGGCGTGGAGCGCCCCGTCTCCTTCGAGCAGCAGCTGGAGACCATCACCGCCGGCGTGGAGACCTGGCACGGCAAGGGCAATGTCCGCGTCGCCACGCTGATGCCGGTGTACCGGGAAGCGAAGCACGACCCGGCGAAGGTGAAGGAGATCGAGCGCCAGGGGCATCTGGTGCGGGAGGCCGGCCGCAGGCGCGGCGCCTGGTTCCACCAGGACGGGCATCGGAGCGGCTCGATCGAGATGGCGGACCGGATGTTCGGGCTGATCGGCCCCGATTCCTGGCACAGCCACTGCACCGACCTGACGGATGCCGACATCGACACGCTGGTCGCCAAGGGGGCGAGCGTGGTGCACAACCCCTCGGCCATCGCCGCCGTGCGCGGCTATTGCCCGGCGCCGAAGATGATGGAAGCCGGCGTGACCGTGATGATCGGCTCCGACGCCACCGCGCCGGACCGCAGCGGCGACATGTTCCGCCACATGTTCCAGTGCATCCGCTACCACCAGCGCGCCTTCCGCGACGAGACGATGATCCCGCCCGGCAAGGCGCTGGAGATGGTGACCATCGACGCCGCGAAGGGCATGGGGCTGGACGAGACGCTCGGCAGCCTGGAAGTGGGCAAGCTGGCGGACGTGATCACCGTGGACCTCACCGGTCCGCACATGGTGCCGGCCAACATGCCGGTGGCGCGCATCGTCTATTTCGCCAATGGCCATGACGTGCGCGACGTGGTGGTGGGCGGCCGCGTGCTGCTGCAGGACGGCGTCGCGCCGCATCTTGATCCCGCCGCCATCATCGCGGCGGCGGAGCGAGAGGCCGCGCAGATGCTCGACCGCTCCGGCCTGCGTCCCATGGTGCAGGAAGATCCGGGCTGGGGCAAAGTGCGCCGCTGAACGACGACAAGGGAGGAAGAAGCATGAACCGTCGCACGCTGCTGGCCGCATCGGCCGCGCTCGCCCTGCCGCGCATCGCCGCGGCGCAGGCCTGGCCGACGCGCCCGGTCCGTGTCGTGGAGCCAGGCCTTCCCGGCGGTGGCAACGACACCACCATCCGTCTCTTCTCGCCGCATCTGGAGCGCGCGCTGGGTCAGCCCTTCGTGGTGGAGAACCGCCCCGGCGCGGGCGGGCGCGTGGGTGTCGAGAACGTGTTCCGCTCGGCGCCGGACGGCTACACGCTGCTGATCGGCAATGCCGGGTCGAACGGGATCAACGCCGCGCTCTACCGCGACCTGCCCTACAACCTCGAGACCGACTTCACGCCGATCTCGCTGCTGGTCACCGGGCCGAACGCGCTGGTGGTCAATCCGCGCATCTTCCCCGTCAACACCGTCGCGGAGCTGATCGCGGCGATCAAGGCGCAGCCGCCGAACCACTACAACTACGGCTCCGGCGGCGTCGGCTCCTCGGCGCATCTCTCGGCCGAGCTCTTCAAGCAGATGGCCGGCGTGCAGATGGAGCACATCCCCTATCGCGGCGCCGCACAGTTCGCCCAGGCGGCGATCACCGGCGACGCGCCCTTCCTGATCGCCAACATGGTGAACATCCTGCCCTTCGTCACCCGCGGCGAGGTGAAGCTGCTGGCGGTGACCAGCATGCAGCGCTGGCCCGACCTGCCCGATGTGCCGACGCTGAACGAGAGCGGCCTTCCGGGCTTCGAGACCGTCGCCTGGAACGCGCTGTTCGGCCCGAAGGGCCTGCCGCAGCCCATCGTGGACCGGCTGGTGCCGGAGCTGCAGCGCATCGGCCGCCTGCCGGAAGTCGCCGACCGCGTGAAGCTGATCGGCGGCCAGGTCATCACCAGCACGCCGGATGTGCTGGCCGCGCGGGTGCGCAGCGACATCGCGAAATGGCGCGACCTGGCGCAGCGCGCCAACATCAAGGTCGAGTAGTCGCCATCCGATGGTCGGAGGGCGCAGCCGGCGCAAGCCGGCGAGCACCGGAGAGCTGAATCGGATGGCCCACACATGAGTCGCATCGCGCGCCTCGCCTTCAGGGGCATCAACGTCACGCCGAAGACCAACTGGTCCTTCCTGGAGGTGACGACCGAGGACGGGCTCACCGGCCTCGGCGAGTGCACGCTGGCGAACCAGGAAGGCCTGCTGGAGGCAGAGGCCGCGCGGCTCGCCGCCAATGTCGCCGCGGAGGATGCGCGAAGCCGCAACCGCCTCGCGCGGCTGATCCCGCATGCGCCGGGGGGGCTGGTCGCGGCGACTGTGCTCTCCGCCTTCGAGCAGGCGCTGAACGACCTGGCGGCACAGCGCGCGGGGCAGCCGCTGCACCTGTTCCTCGGCGGTGCGCTGCGCGATCCGGTGCGGCTCTATGCTAACATCAACCGCGGCGCCAATCCGCGCAGCCCCGAAGGCTTCGCCGCCGCGGCGCGCCGCGCCGTGGAACAGGGTTTTGGCGCCGTGAAGCTCGCCCCCTTCGACCCGCTGGTCTGGGAGGACGGGTTTTCCGAGACGAATCGCGCCGCCTATGCGGAGGGACTGGCCCGCATCGCCGCGGTGCGGGCCGCGGTGGGTCCCGGCATCGAGGTGATGGTGGATGCGCATTGGCGCTTCTCGCCCGGCGGCGCCGCGGCGCTGATCCGCGACCTCGCGGAGTTCCGCCTGTTCTGGCTGGAAGGCCCGGTCGCCGAGGCCAACCACGCCGAGATCCGCCGCCTGCGCGGCCTGGCGAATGACCGCGGCATGCGGCTCGCCGGCGCCGAATCGCTCGCCGGCCTGCTCGCCTACCGCTCGGTGATCGAGGCCGGCTGCTACGACGTGCTGATGCCGGACGTGAAGCATGCCGGCGGCATCGAGGAGATCCGCCGCATCGCGGCCCTGGCCCAGACGGCGGGGGTGGAGATCGCGCCGCACAACCCGACCGGGCCGGTCTGCCATGCGCATTCCGTCCATCTCTGCGCCGTGGTGCCGAATTTCCTGCTGCTGGAGGTGCAGTTCGGCGAGACCGAGGCCTTCTTCGACATGATCGAGGGCGAAAATCTGCGCTTCGTGCAGGGCACGGCGCCGCTGCCCCAGGCGCCCGGCCTCGGCATCCGGCTCGGCCCCGGGCCGCATCTGCCCTGGAAGCGCATGGACCGACCCTGGCTCGACCCGCGCCTCGGATGACGCGCGGCTCAGCCGAAGCGCAGGAACAGCCGGGAATAGGCCGGGCGCAGGCCCTGCGCCGCCTGGCGGATCGCCGCAGCGTCGCCGCCGCGCACGGCGGCTCGGAACCCCTCCGCCGCCGCGCGGTTGGCCGCTTCCAGCGCGACGAACTCGGCTTCGCCGCGCAGCCCGGCCGGGGCGACGGGCTCCAGCCGCCCGGCCAGGTAGTGCAGCACGCCGGCAAGCTCGCGCAGTTCCGCCATCCGCGTCCCGGCCTCGGCGGCCAGGGGAACAGCGCGCTCCATCTCCTCGTGATAGGCGTTCATCGCGTCGCTGAAGGTGAAGACGCCGTTGCGGGCACGCAGCGTGCCGAGCAGGTCGCGGATCTCCTCCAGCGCCTCATGCGCGGCCGGCAGCCGGCCGGCCAGCACTTCCGATTCGGCCTGCCCCAGCAGCACGCCGACGCGGGCCGAGAGGGCCGGCCAGCCCTCCTCCGTCTCATAGGGGACCGGCAGCGGTACGGCGAAGCGCGCCGAGAGCCCCTGCCAGCCGCTGCGCGTGGCCCGGATGGCCGCCAGCGCCGCCTCCGGCGGGCCGGTATTGGTGCGGAACAGCGCCGCGCGGTAGTCGGGATAGATGCGCGCGATCGCCTCGGTCAGCGGATCCGCGGCGAAGGCCGGCGCCGCGGCCAACTGCAGGGCCAGGAGGGGGACAAGGCGGCGCATCGGATGCGCTCCATCCGTAATATTTACAGATGGATATATATGATGGATGGGCCCGATTTCTAGCTGGATCGCCTTCACGCTGGTCGCCGCCCTGTTCCAGTGCTGGCGGACGGCGCTGCAGCAGAAGCTGCGCGGCGAGCTTTCGGTGAATGCCGCGGGCCTCGTGCGCTATCTTTATGGCGTGCCCGTCGGCCTTGTCCTGCTGCTGGGCTATGGGGCCGCGACGGGCCAGTCGGTGCCGGGCATGGGCGCCTGGGTGGTGCTGCTCTGTGCCCTCGGCGGCTTCGGCCAGATCCTGGGCACCAACCTGCTGATCATGGCCTTCGGCCACCGCAACTTCGCGGTCGGCACCGCCTATTCGAAGACCGAGGCGATGCAGGCGGCGCTGATCGGCCTGGTCCTGATGGGCGACCGGCTCTCGGCACTCTCCTGGCTCGGCATCGCGGTCGGCGTGGGCGGGGTGCTGTATCTTTCGCTCGCCGGGCGCGGCACGGCGCCGGCGGCCCTGCTGCGGGGCATCGCGCAGCCCGCCGCGCTCTGCGGCATCGGCGCCGGCTTCGGCTTCGCCTTCACCGCCGTGCTGATCCGCGCCGCCAACCAGGAGATGCCGGCCGGCGACCTGATCCACAAGGCGCTTGCCATCCTGGTGGTGACCAACACCCTGCAGACGCTGATGCAGGGCGCCTGGGTCGCCTGGACCGAGCCGGCCTCCTTCCGGCCGATCCTGGCAAGCTGGCGCAGCTCGGCGCAGGTCGGCGCGCTGTCGGCGATGGGCTCGGCCTGCTGGTTCTCGGCCTTCGCCCTGGCCCCGGTGGCGCTGGTGCGCGCGGTCGGCCAGGTGGAGATCCTGTTCACCCTGGCGTTCAGCCGCTTCTACCTGCGGGAGAAGGCGAAGCCCGCGGAGATGGCCGGTTCGCTCGTCGTGGTGGCCGGCGTGGTGCTGGTGCTGATCGGCGCCCGATAGGCCATTCCGCCCGCCTCCGCATGTTGCCGCGCACAAGAGCCCGTGTTAAGGCCCCGCCGCGCGGCCGGGGGGTCGTCCAGGCGATCCCCTTGGCGCGCTCCATCGGCCGCGCCGCCGCCCGGTTGAGCCCGTGCTCCCCCCAGGGATAGGCGTGGTAGTTGG
>NZ_JBWXTD010000003.1:1396862-1401533 GCF_056682175.1 Falsiroseomonas sp. RANM36 | reverse complement strand
GGGGCCCGCGCAAACGCCCCGGGGTTCCGCCCCGCGCGGGGGGCGGGGGGGGCGTCCCGGCGATCCCCTGGGCGCGCTCCCCCGGCCGCGCGGGCGCCGGCGTGCCGCCCAATCACAGGACCGGGACCGCCTTGGCCTCCGCTTCCATCGATGTCGCCTCCGCTTCCGCGCAGGCCCCGAACCCGACCGGTGCGGCCGAGCGCTATGCGCTCGCCATGCTCGGCATCGTGGACGACCTCCGGCAGAAGGAGCCCGGCGCCGCCGATCGCATCGGCGGCGATCTCGAGCGCCTGTTCCGCCTCTGGCGGGAGGATGCCGGCTTCCGCGCCTTCGTCGCCGATCCCCGCCTCGATGCCGCCGCGCAGCGCCGCGGCGCCTTCGCCATCCTGGAGAAGGCCGGCATCGGGACCGAGGTGCGCAACCTTCTCGGCGTGCTGATCATGAACCGCCGGCTCAACCAGCTTCCCGCCGTGGCAGCCGCCTTCGGGGCGCTGCTGGCGGAGCGGCGCGGCCAGCAGATCGCGCATGTCAACACCGCCCATCCGCTGTCGGACACGCAGCGCGCCCAGGTCGTGGCGCGGCTGACCGAAGCCGGCTTCTCCGGCGTGCAGCTGCGGGAGACCGTGGATCCCTCGCTTCTCGGGGGCCTCGTCGTCCGCATCGGCTCGCGCCTTTACGACAACTCGATCAAGTCCAAGCTGCAGCGACTGCAGTACGCGATGAAGGGGGCTGCCTGACATGGAGATCCGTCCTGCCGAGATCTCGGAGATCCTGAAGCAGCAGATCCAGGGCTTCGACGCCGAGGCGAATGTCGCCGAGGTCGGCACCGTCCTGACCGTGGGCGACGGCATCGCCCGCGTCTACGGCCTGCAGAACGTCATGGCCGGCGAGCTGGTGGAATTCCCCGGCGCCGGCATCAAGGGCATGGCGCTCAACCTCGAGACCGACAATGTCGGCGTCGTGATCTTCGGCGACGACAAGGGCGTCAAGGAAGGCGACACGGTCAGCCGCACGGGCGAGATCGTGGACGTGCCGGTGGGCAAGGGCCTGCTCGGCCGCGTCGTGGACGGCCTCGGCAACCCGATCGACGGCAAGGGGCCGATCCAGTTCACCGACCGCCGCCGCGTCGAGGTGAAGGCGCCGGGCATCATCCCGCGCAAGTCGGTGCATGAGCCGATGCAGACCGGCATCAAGGCGATCGACGCGCTGATCCCGATCGGCCGCGGCCAGCGCGAGCTGATCATCGGCGACCGCCAGACCGGCAAGACCGCCGTCATCCTCGACACCATCATCAACCAGAAGCCGATCAACGCCGGCGACGACGAGAGCAAGAAGCTCTACTGCATCTACGTCGCGGTCGGGCAGAAGCGCTCCACCGTCGCGCAGCTGGTCAAGACGCTCGAGGAGAACGGCGCGCTGGAGTATTCCATCGTCGTCGCCGCCACGGCGTCCGACCCGGCGCCGATGCAGTACATCGCGCCCTACACCGGCTGCACGATGGGCGAGTATTTCCGCGACAACGGCATGCACGCGGTGATCTTCTACGACGACCTGTCCAAGCAGGCCGTCGCCTATCGCCAGATGTCGCTGCTGCTGCGCCGCCCGCCGGGGCGCGAGGCCTATCCGGGCGACGTGTTCTACCTGCACTCCCGCCTGCTCGAGCGCGCGGCGAAGATGAACGACGATTTCGGCGCCGGCTCCCTCACCGCGCTGCCGGTCATCGAGACGCAGGCCGGCGACGTCTCGGCCTACATCCCGACCAACGTGATCTCGATCACGGACGGGCAGATCTTCCTGGAGACCGAACTCTTCTTCAAGGGCATCCGCCCCGCGGTGAATGTCGGCCTCAGCGTCTCGCGCGTCGGCTCGGCGGCGCAGATCAAGGCGATGAAGCAGGTCGCGGGCAAGATCAAGCTCGAGCTCGCGCAGTACCGCGAGATGGCGGCCTTCGCGCAGTTCGCCTCCGACCTGGACGCGACGACGCAGGCCCTGCTGGCGCGCGGCGCGCGGCTGACGGAGCTGCTGAAGCAGCCGCAGTACAAGCCCGTCCCGGTGGAGGAGCAGGTGGCGGCGATCTTCGCCGGCACGCGCGGCTACCTCGACAAGATCCCGGTCAACAAGGTGGGCGAGTTCGAGCGGCAGATGCTCTCCGAGCTCAAGAGCCGGGCGCCGGACATCCTCGACTCGATCCGCACCGATCGCGAGATCAAGAAGGGCACCGAGGAGAAGCTCGTCGCCTTCCTCGACGCCTTCGCCAAGAGCTTCGCCTGATCCCCGGCCCCAGGTAGCGCGAGATGCCCAGCCTGAAGGCCCTCAGGGGCCGGATCAACAGCGTGAAGTCCACGCGCAAGATCACGCAGGCCATGAAGATGGTCGCGGCGGCGAAGCTCCGCCGCGCCCAGACCCAGGCCGAGCAGGCGCGCCCCTATGCGGAACGCATGGCGCGCATGCTGGCGTCCCTCGGCGCCTCCGTCGCCGGCACGCCGGGCGCGCCGAAGCTGCTGGTCGGCACCGGGGCGGAGAAGACGCATCTGCTGGTCGTCGTCACCGCCGACCGCGGCCTCGCCGGGCCCTTCAACACGAATGTCGGTCGCTTCGCGCGCAACCGCATCCGTGCGCTGGAAGCCGAAGGCAAGACCGTCAAGGTGCTGAGCGTCGGCCGCAAGGGCGCCGCCTTCCTCAAGCGCGAATTCCCCCGCCACATCGTCGGCGAGATCAGCTTCATGGGGAAGAAGCGGATCGGCTTCGAGGACGCCGAGGAAGTGGCCGAGCGCATCACCGCGATGCTCGACGCCGGCGAGTTCGACGTCTGCACGCTGATCTACAACCGCTTCCAGTCCGTCATCACGCAGGTGGCGACCGAGCAGCGCCTGATCCCGGCGCCGCTGCCCGAAGCCTCCGCGACGCCGGCCGCGCCGGGCCCGCAGGCGCTCTACGAATACGAGCCGGCGGAGGAGGAGATCCTCGCCACGCTGCTGCCGCGGAACCTGGCGATCCAGCTCTACCGCGCGCTCCTGGAGAACAACGCCGGCTTCTACGGCAGCCAGATGAACGCGATGGACAACGCCACGCGCAACGCGGGCGAGATGATCAACAAGCTCACGCTCAACTACAACCGCACGCGACAGGCCAACATCACCAAGGAGCTGATCGAGATCATCTCCGGTGCCGAGGCGGTCTGAGGAGCCATCAGCCATGAAGAACAACGTCGGCAAGGTCACGCAGGTGCTCGGCGCCGTCGTGGACGTGCAGTTCCCGTCCGAACTGCCTGCGATCTTGAACGCCCTGACGGTGAAGATCGGCGAGCAGACCCTGGTGCTCGAGGTCGCGCAGCACCTCGGCGAGCGCACGGTCCGCACCATCGCGATGGACACGACCGACGGCCTGGTCCGCGGCGCCGAGGTGACCGACACGGGCGCCGGCATCGCCGTGCCGGTCGGCAACGGCACCCTCGGCCGCATCGTGAACGTGATCGGCGAGCCGATCGACGAGCGTGGCCCGGTCGCCGCCGAGAAGTCCTACACCATCCACCGTGACGCCCCGCCCTTCGAGGACCAGGCGACCAGCGCCGAGATCCTCGTCACCGGCATCAAGGTCATCGACCTGCTCGCCCCCTACCTGAAGGGCGGCAAGATCGGCCTGTTCGGCGGCGCCGGCGTGGGCAAGACGGTCACCATCCAGGAGCTGATCAACAACGTCGCGAAGGCGCATGGTGGCGTCTCGGTCTTCGCCGGCGTCGGCGAGCGCACGCGCGAGGGCAACGACCTCTACCACGAGATGGTGGACGCGGGCGTCATCAAGCTGAACGAGAACGACACCGACGGCTCAAAGGTGGCGCTGGTCTATGGCCAGATGAACGAGCCGCCGGGGGCGCGCGCGCGCGTCGCCCTCTCCGGCCTCTCGATGGCGGAGTATTTCCGCGACGAGCAGGGCCAGGACGTGCTCTTCTTCATCGACAACATCTTCCGCTTCACCCAGGCGGGCGCGGAAGTGTCGGCGCTGCTCGGCCGCATCCCCTCCGCGGTGGGCTACCAGCCGACGCTCGCCACCGACATGGGCGCGCTGCAGGAGCGCATCACCTCGACCAAGAAGGGCTCGATCACCTCGGTGCAGGCGATCTACGTGCCCGCGGACGACCTGACCGACCCGGCGCCGGCCACCTCCTTCGCGCACCTCGACGCCACCACCGTGCTGTCGCGCTCCATCGCGGAGATGGCGATCTTCCCTGCGGTGGACCCGCTCGACTCGACCAGCCGCGCGCTCGACCCGCGCGTGGTCGGTGAGGAGCACTACCGCGTGGCGCGCGAGACGCAGCGCATCCTGCAGACCTACAAGTCGCTGCAGGACATCATCGCGATCCTGGGCATGGACGAGCTCTCGGAAGAGGACAAGCTGGTCGTCGCCCGCGCGCGCAAGATCCAGCGCTTCCTCAGCCAGCCCTTCCATGTGGCGGAAGTCTTCACCGGCACGCCCGGCGTCTTCGTGAAGCTGGAGGACACGATCCGCAGCTTCGCCGCGATCATCTCCGGCGAATACGATCACCTGCCGGAAGCGGCGTTCTACATGGTCGGCACGATCGAGGACGCCGTGAAGAAGGGCGAGAGCCTGAAGGCGGGCCGCCGCCGGCGGGCGCCACTGGTGGGCTTTGGTGTGGCCGCAACACCCCCCGCC
>NZ_JBWXTD010000003.1:1395218-1396852 GCF_056682175.1 Falsiroseomonas sp. RANM36 | reverse complement strand
GCCCGTTATCCGGGGCGCCCCCCGGACGGCGGCCGCCTCCCGGCGGCCCACTTCAGTCTTCTTTCTGATGCCCTCAGACGCCGGGCGCGCGCTCCGCGCGCTTGGCTTCGCCGAGCGAGCGGCAGCGCTGGCGGCATCGACAGTCTGGCGGCGCCGGCCGCCTTGCGGCCGGATACTCTGATGGCGACCCCCGCAGTTTGGGGATCGCGCGACGGAAAGGCCTAGGGGACGCGCAATGGCGACCTTCCAGCTTGAACTGGTCAGCCCCGAGAAACTGCTGCTCAGCCGGCAGGTGGAGATGGCCGTCATCCCCGCCGCGGAAGGGGAGATGGGCGTGCTGGCCGGCCACGCGCCGATGATCGTGACGCTTCGCGGCGGCGTGATCAGCGTGACGGAGAACGGCCAGGTCACCGACCGGCTCTTCGTCGGCGGCGGCTTCGCAGAGGTCACGCCCGAACGCTGCACTGTGCTGGCGGACGAGGCGACGCCGGTGGGCGAACTCTCCCGCGCCGCGGCCGAGGCCCGCATCCGCGACGCCGAGGCGGCCTACGACGCCGTCACCGGCGACACGCCGGAGCGGCAGGATGCCGCGATGGCGAAGCTGCTCTCCGCCCGCGCCATGCTGCAGGCCGCCGAGGCCGCCTGAGCCGGGCCGCCCGGCCGGGGCGGCCCGCCAGGGCGCGACACGGCGCTTGAATCGGGAAGGCGTCCGCAAAACATTGGCTTGCGGGCGCCTTTCGCGTATCCGGGGGAACCATGAAGCACTGGCGAATCGAGCAGGTGGCGTGGGACCGCTTCGATCCGTCAAAGGTGGACACCGAGGTGATCCCTCTGGTGAAGGCCGCCGCCATGGTCGAGCGCAACGGCGACGACTACGCGCTCTATCTCAACTCGGTCTTCCACGACGACCCCGACTTCCAGCAGGCGGCCAACAACTGGGCCGTCGAGGAGAACCAGCACGGCGACGCGCTGGGTCGCTGGGCCACGCTCGCCGATCCCGGCTGGGACTTCGCCGCCGCCTTCGCCCGCTACCGCGCCGGCTACACCATCAACACCACGGCCGACGCCTCCATCCGCGGCAGCCGCACCGGCGAACTGATCGCCCGCTGCATGGTCGAGACGGGGACCAGCAGCTACTACACCGCCCTCGGCGAGGCCACGGAAGAACCGGTGCTGAAGGAGATCTGCCGCCTGATCGCGGCGGACGAGTATCGCCACTTCAAGCTCTTCTACGACCACATGAAGCGCTACCTGGCGCGGGAGAACCTCTCCTTCGTGCAGCGGCTGAAGGTGGCGGCCGGCCGCATCGGCGAAAGCGAGGACGACGAACTCGCCTACGCCTTCCACTGCGCCAACGAAGACCCCTCCACGCCCTACGAGCACGACCGCTGCATCACCGGCTACATGGCGGGCGCCATGGGCTACTACCGCTACCGGCACGTCGAACGCGGCATGGGTATGATCTTCAAGGCCGTCGGCCTCGAACCGCGCGGCCGCCTGTCCGACCTGGCCGCCCGCGCCGCCTGGCGCTTCCTCCAGTGGCGCCGCGACCGCTACCGCGCCGCCATGCCGAAGATCGCGAACGAGAACACCGGCTCACCCGTGGCCGCCGCGGCATAGCCGCCCACCCCCCC
>NZ_JBWXTD010000003.1:1386345-1395118 GCF_056682175.1 Falsiroseomonas sp. RANM36 | reverse complement strand
GGGCGGTTTTCGGCCGCGATGCGGCCGCGCAGGCCTTCGACGATCTGGCGCGAGATGGAGAGGCCGAGGCCGGAGTGCTGGCCGAATCGCTCGCCGGTGGGGCGTTCGCTGTAGAAGCGGTCGAAGATGCTCTCCAGCTTGGCTTCGGGGATGCCCGGCCCCTCGTCTTCCACCGTGACCTCGACGAAGGCCCCGACCGGGCGCGCGCGCACCCAGACATGGCCCTTCTGCGGGCTGAAGGAGACCGCGTTGCCGATCAGGTTGCGGAACACCTGCACCAGCCGGCCCTCCACGCCGCGCACGATCAGGCGGTCCGGCGTCTCGATCTCCACGATGGGGTCTTCCTCGTCGCGCGGGGCGGCGTGGAGCTCGCCGAGCGCGCCGAGGATGGGCGCGACATCCACCGGCTGCGCGACGGTGCGGGAGAGTTCGGCGTCCACCTTCGAGCTGTCGGAGATGTCGTTGATCAGCCGGTCCATGCGCACCGCGTCGTCGGAGATGATCTGCAGCAGGCGGCGTTGCTTGGGCGGGTCCTCGATGCGGCGCAGCGTCTCGATCGCGCTGCGTACGGAGGTCAGCGGGTTCCGCAACTCGTGCGCGACATCGGCGGCGAAGCGTTCGTTGGCGTCGATGCGGGCCCAGAGCGCGCGGGCCGCGTCCTGCAGGTCGCGGGCCAGCACGCCGATCTCGTCGTCGCGCGCCAGCAGCCCGGCCGGCACGCTGCCGGCGCGGCCCTCGCCTTCGCGCATCGCGGCGGCGGATTCGGCCAGCTGCAGGATCGGCGTGGCCAGCGTGCGCGCCAGGTAGAAGGAGGCCAGCACGGTCAGCAGCAGCGCCAGGCCGAACAGCGCCAGGACCGAGACGCGGATCTCGAGCAGGCGCGCATCCACCTCCCGCGCCTCCCGCGTCAGCAGCACGATGCCGACGGCGGTCGCGCCGCGCCGCGCGGGCTCGGCCACCGAGACCAGCAGCCGGCCTTCGGCGGTGCGGCGGATATAGGGCCGCACGCCGCCCTCCAGCGCCAGGCGCAGCTCCTCGCGCCGGTCGGCGGTGGTCTGGGCGTTGCCGGTGCCGCCGAATTCCGGTTGCCAGTCGAAGGAGGGCGCGTCGGGGTTCACGTCCACCGTCACGGTGCGGCGCGAGCCGACCGGCAGGACGGAGAGGATGCGGTCGTACACCCCGCCAACCGTGCCGGCGAAGGCGCCGCGGGGTTCGGGCGGCGGCAGCGGTTCGGTGGTGATCGCGCCGCCCGGTCCTTCGCGCACGCGGCTGTCGGCGACGAGCAGGCCGGTGGTGTCGAACAGGCGCGCCTGTGTGTTGGGCGAGGGCTCGACCAGGCGGCGCAGCAGCGGCCGGGCGGCCTCGGGCACCAGCACGGTGCGGTCGTCGCGGGTGCGGGTGGCGGCCTCGCCGATGGCGCCGGCGTAGATGCGCGCCTGGGTGCGCAGCGCCTCGACCTCGGCGGCGAGCAGGCCGTTCTGGTACTGGTCGAGATAGAGCAGCGCCGCGGCCAGAAGGGCGGGCGGCAGGGCGTTGAGCAGCAGGATGCGGCGCAGCAGCGGCGAGAGCCATCGCCGTTGCCGCGCTTCGGTGTTCGACTGCACCAGCGGTGCGCCGCTTGCGTCCGGCATCCGGGGCCCTGTCCGTCCTGGCCGCAGGCTAGCCTATCGCGGTGGCAGCCAGAAGCGCGGTGTCACGCCTCCTTGTAGCGGTAGCCCAGCCCGTACAGCGTCTCGATCTGCGCGAAGTCGTTGTCCACCTGGCGGAACTTCTTGCGCACGCGCTTCACGTGGCTGTCGATGGTGCGGTCGTCCACATAGATGTTCTCGCCATAGGCCGCGTCGATCAGCTGGTCGCGGTTCTTCACCATGCCGGGCCGCACCGCCAGCGCCTTGACCAGCAGGAACTCCGTCACCGTCAGCTGCACCTGCTGGCCCTTCCAGAGGCAGGTGTGCTTGGTCTCGTCCAGCACCAGATCGCCGCGGGCGATGATGCCGCCGGCCGCCGTGCCGCTGCCCTCCGCACGGCTCGCCTCGTTGCGGCGGAGCAGGGCGCGGATGCGCTCCAGCAGCAGGCGCTGGCTGAAGGGCTTGGTGATGTAGTCGTCGGCGCCGAGCCTGAGGCCCATCAACTCGTCCAGCTCGTCGTCCTTGCTGGTCAGGAAGATCACCGGCAGCTGGCTGCGCTGGCGCAGGCGCTGCAGCAGCTCCATCCCGTCCATGCGCGGCATCTTCACGTCCAGCACGGCGAGGTCGGCCGGGCGCGCCAGCAGGCCTTGCAGGGCGCTTTCGCCGTCCGTGTAGGTGCGGACCTGGAATCCCTCCTGCTCCAGCGTCATGGAGACGGAGGTCAGGATGTTGCGGTCGTCGTCCACGAGCGCGATGGTGGGCACTGTCGATGCTCCTGGGGCATGAGCGCGGGGCGGCCGATGCCGCGCCCCTGGCATGCCACGCGCCTATCCTGGCGCCGGATTGTGGCAAAGACGGGTCGGGCAGCGGGATACGATATGGCGATGGAAGGGCTGGGCTTCGAGGCGCGGCGGCTGATCCGCGGCGCGATTTCGGCGACGCTGGCCACCAGCGCGGAGGGCCAGCCCTTCGCCAGCCTGGTCACCCCGGCGACCGCGCCGGACCTGGCGCCGCTGCTGCTGCTCTCGAGCCTGTCGGAGCATACCAGGCACCTGCGGGCGGAGCCGCGCTGCGCGCTGCTGTTCGCGGGCGTGCCGGAGGGGGCGAACCCGCAGACCGCGCCGCGCGTGACGCTCAGCGGCCTGGCCGAGCCGGTGCCGGCGGCGGAGGTGCCGGCGCTGAAGGCGCGCTGGCTCGGCCGGCACCCCTATGCCGCGCTCTATGCCGATTTCGGCGATTTCGCCCTGTGGCGGGTGCGGCCGGGAGGGGTGCTGCTGGTGGGCGGGTTCGCCCGTGCCACGCGGCTGAAGCTGGCCGAACTGCTGCCCGACCCGGAGGCGGTGGCGGCGGTGGCCGCGGCGGAGGCCGAGATCCTCGCCCATGTGAATGCCGACCATCCGGATGCCGTGGCGGCGATCGCGGAAGGGCTGCTCGCCGGCGGGGCCGGGGCCTGGAGGCTCGCCGCGGTGGACACCGATGGCTGCGACCTGGCGCTCGACGAGAGGGTGCTGCGCCTGGCCTGGGCGGCGCCGGTGGCGGATGCCGACGGGGTGCGCGCACAACTCATTCGTGCGGCCCGATCCGCCCGCAACAACCTCAACAAGGACATGTCAGCGGAGTAACCAACCGGTTCACGTTGTCACATTCGCTTAGCGGGCGTAATTTCGCCGCAGTCACCCAGGATAGGGTGGTCATTGCGCGACGCGGCCGGAACGCCCCCGATCCAGACCCGGTCCGCGCGCCCGAGGAGGCCCTAGATGACGTCCGCTGATGCAGCGCTCGCGGGGACCGGCGTCGCCGGCCCGGCGGAGATCCATGCCAACCTGGCGGCTAATGGGCTCTATGCCCATGCGCTGCGCCGCGGCGAGGGGCGGCTTTCCGCCGACGGGGCCTTCATGGCGGTGACCGGCCAGCACACCGGCCGCTCGGTCCAGGACAAGTTCGTGGTGGACGACCCCGAGGTGCATGACGCCGTCTGGTGGGGCAAGGTGAACCGCCCTCTGTCGCCGGCGAACTTCGCCAAGTTCAGCGGCCAGGTGCGCACCTGGCTCGGCCAGCAGCCGGAGCTCTTCACCCAGGACCTCTATGCCGGCGCCGATCCGGCCCACCGCATCCGCGTGCGCCTCATCACCACCAATGCCTGGCACGCGCTGTTCGCGCGCAACATGTTCATCCGCCCGCCGCGGGCGGAGCTCGCTTCCTTCAAGCCGGACTACGTCATCCTGCATGCGCCGGAATTCGAGGCCGACCCGGCCGAGATCGGCTGCCGCACCGGCACCTGCATCGCGCTGAGCTTCGCCGCGCGCACGATCTGCATCGCGGGCACAAGCTATGCCGGCGAGATCAAGAAATCCATCTTCACCGTGATGAACTGGATCCTGCCGGATCGCGGCGTGCTGCCGATGCATTGCAGCGCCAATGTCGGCAAGGCGGGCGATTCCGCGCTGTTCTTCGGCCTGTCCGGCACCGGCAAGACCACGCTGAGCAGCGACCCCGAGCGCGCGCTGGTCGGCGACGACGAGCATGGCTGGTCGGACAGCGGCATCTTCAACTTCGAAGGCGGCTGCTACGCCAAGGTCATCAAGCTGTCGAAGGAGGCCGAGCCGCAGATCTGGGACGCCTCCCACCGTTTCGGCGCCGTGCTGGAGAACGTGATCGGCGACGAGTTCGGGAATCTCGACCTCGATGACGGGCGCCTCACCGAGAACACCCGCTCCTGCTACCCGATCGAGTTCATTCCGAACACGGTGGCCGGCGGCGTCGCGGGCAAGCCGAAGAACGTGGTGATGCTGACGGCCGACGCCTTCGGCGTGCTGCCGCCGATCGCGAAGCTGACGCCGGCGCAGGCGATGTATCACTTCCTGTCCGGCTACACGGCGCGCGTCGCCGGCACCGAGAAGGGCCTCGGCAAGGAGCCGCAGGCGACCTTCTCCACCTGCTTCGGCGCGCCCTTCCTGCCGCGCCATCCCGAGGTGTACGGCCGAATGCTTTCTGAGCGCATCGCGCGCGACGGTGCGCAGGTGTGGCTGGTGAACACCGGCTGGACCGGCGGCGCCTATGGCACCGGCAGGCGTATGAGCATCCAGCACACCCGCGCGCTGCTGCGCGCCGCGCTGGACGGCTCGCTCGCCAAGGTGGAGTTCGTGCGCGACCCGTTCTTCGGCTTGATGATGCCGAAGGCCGTGCCGGGCATCCCGAGCGAGGTGCTGAACCCGCGCGAGACCTGGGCCGACAAGGCCGCCTATGACCGCCAGGCGAAGCACCTCGTCAGCCTGTTCGAGCAGAATTTTTCGACGTTTGCCGACGCCGTCGGCGATGATGTGCGGGAGGTGGCGATCCGCGCCGCGGCGTGATCGCCCGGCCCTCCCCCGCTTGCGGGAGAGGGTGCCTGAGCGACGTGGTGGGGGCGCACCGCGCATCACATGCGCTGCGCGCCCGCACCCTGACCCTCCCCCGCCAGCGGGGGAGGGCCTAAGGTGGCACGATGCCCCTCGACGACACGCAGCGCCGCGGCGGACGCGGCGAAGGCCCGGCGCCGGCGCGCAACGTGCTCGGCGGCGCGCTGCTGCCCTGCTCGGTCGCGCCGCTCACCGGCTTCTTCCGCGACGGCTGTTGCAACACCGGGCCGCATGACCTCGGCCTGCATGTGGTCTGCGCGCAGGTGACGGCGGAATTCCTGGCCTTCAGCAGGGCACGCGGCAACGACCTCTCCACGCCGCGCCCCGAATACGGCTTCTCCGGCCTCAAGCCCGGCGACCGTTGGTGCCTTTTGCGCCGCGCGGTGGGAGGAGGCACGCCTGGCCGGCGTGGCGCCGCCGGTGCTGCTGGAGGCCACGCATCTCGCCGCGCTGGCCGTCGTCGCGCTGGACGACCTGAAGGCGCACGCGCTGGAAGGCTGAGTGGCGCGGGGCGGTTCAGCCCCGCATGAAGCGGCGCTCCGGCCGGTAGGTCAGCCACCGATGCATCGTGGCGATCAGGCGTTGCACTGTCGCGGACATGGTCTGTCACCGTCCTGCGGGGAAAGGGGCCGTCCTGGCGTCGGTCGGCCAATCCCGCCCGACGCATCCCAATCTGACGCAGAAGGATTGACGCGGTGTTGGCGCCGCCGCGGCTTTTTCGCGGCGGCCGCCCGGTTTCAGCTGTCCAGCCGGATGCCGAGCTCGCGGATCAGCGGCCGCCACAGCGCATTCTCGGCCTGCACGAAGGCCTGGAACTCCGCCGGCGATTGCGGGCGGTATTCGATGTCGCGGTCACGCAGCCGGCTGGTCAGCGTCTCCGTCTGCATCGCCCGGATCATCTCCTGCGAGAGGCGGCCGACGATCGCGGGCGGTGTCGCGGCATGCACGCTCATGCCCTGCCAGCCATAGGCGACCGCGTCGTAGCCCAGCTCCCGCGCGGTGGGCGCGGTGGGCGCCAGCGACGTGCGCTGCTCGGTCAGCGCCAGCAGGGTGCGCACCTGGTTGTCGCGGATGAAGGGCGTGCCGGTGAAGGTGTCGATCACCACCACGTCCACATTGCCCGCCAGCAGGTCCTGCATCGCCGCGGGCCCGCCGCGATAGGGCACATGCTCGGCGAACAGGCCGCTGCGCCGCTTCAGCAACTCCATCGCCAGGTGGTGGGGGGAGGCGACGGCCGGCGTGCCATAGGTCGGCGGCCGGGTCTGGGAGGCCTGGCGCAGCGCGGCGAAGTCCCGCCAGGGGCTGTCCGGCCGCACCACGACATAGAGCGGGAACAGCCCGATGAACCCCACGCCGGTGAAGTCGCGGTCGGGATCGTACGGCAGCCGGCTGTAGAGCGCCGGGTTGTACACCAGGATGCCGTTGTCCACATGCATCCAGCTGTAGCCGTCGGCCGGGCTGCGGGCGACGAGCTCGGAGGCCAGCACCGCGCCGCCGCCGGGACGGTTCTCCACCACCACGTTCTGGCCCAGCGCCGGGCCCATCACCCCCGCGATCAGGCGGGCGAAGGTGTCGGAGGCGCCGCCGGCCGGGTAGCCGACCACCCAGCGGATCGGCCGCGAAGGCCAGCCCGTGCCGCCTTGCGCCTGGGCCGCGCGGCCCGACACCAGCCCCGCCGCGCCGATCACACCCCCGAGCGCGCCCCGACGACCGATCATGATCTGCTCCCTGTCGCGGCACATTGCCGCCGTTCCGCGCGCCAAGCGCGCCTGCCATGCGAAAGGCGGCGGAGAAGCTGGCGAAACGATGTCTTGATCCTGCCACATCGGAGCAGGACATTGGGAGACATGCGCGCGATGGTCGGCATCTCCTGCTGCAACAAGCCCTTCGGCCTCTTCGGGACGCCGAACCATGCCGCCTCCGACAGCTATGTCCGCTGCACCCTCGGCCCGGTGGGCGGCGTGCCGGTGCTGCTGCCCGCCGCCGGGGAGGCGCTGGTGCCGGACATCCTGCCGCGGCTGGACGGGCTGATCCTGACAGGCAGCCGCTCCAACGTGCATCCCGACCACTACGAGGGCCCCGCCCATGCGGAAGGCACGCCGGAGGACCCGCTGCGGGACGCCACGACGCTGCCGCTGATCCGTGCCGCCATCGCCTCCGGCCTGCCGCTGCTGGCGATCTGCCGCGGCTTCCAGGAACTCAACGTCGCGCTCGGCGGATCGCTGGACCAGCGGATCCAGGACCTGCCGGGGCGGCTCGACCACTCCACGCCGTCCGACCAGAAGCTGCCGAAGGTGCGCACCGGCAAGGCGCATGCGGTCCGGGTGAGCGCGGACGGGATGCTGGCGCGCATCTGGAACCAGGCCGCCCTCCCCTGGCGGCCGCAGGGCGTGGCGGTGAACTCGCTGCACAACCAGGGCATCCAGCGCCTGGCGCCGCGCCTGGTGCCGGAGGCCTGGGCGCCGGACGGCACGATCGAGGCGGTGCATGTGGCGGATGCGCCGGGCTTCGTGCTCGGCGTGCAGTGGCATCCGGAATACGACTGGGAAGAGGATGCGCTGAGCCGCGCGCTGTTCGAGGCCTTCGGCGCCGCCGCAGCCGCCTGGGCGGCCGGCCAGCGACCCGGCGAGCGACCCGGTGCGGGGGCGCCGCGCCTGGCTGCGGCCTGACGGCGTCAACTGCCGCGCGGTTGCAAGCGTTCAAACCGCCGCGACCTGACGCCGATTCCGTCGAATCCGTGTCGCCGGGACACATTCGCCTTTTGCATGGGGGGCTGTGGACGCGCTACTCTCTGTCGGCCGGCCCTACTACGCCGGTGAGCGATCCGGTTCCCCTGCCGGCTCGCCCGACCATTCCGATCGGAATAGGACAGTAGCGCCCGGTCACCCCCCTGACCGGGCGTTTTTCCTTGCGTCGGAAACAGGCCGAATTCCTGCCTCACGATCTTGCGCGGGCGCGTCCAGCCGGTAAGAGGGCCGTCGCTGTCCGGTTGGGGAACATCGTCCACATGTCCGACTTCGTCATCGCACCGCCCAAGATCGCCTATCTGCCGGTGAAGGGGGGCGGGAAGTTCCCGGTCCGCCGCATCTTCTGCGTCGGGCGCAACTATGCCGAGCACGCGATCGAGATGGGGTCCGACCCCACGCGGGAGCCGCCCTTCTACTTCGCGAAGCCGGCGGATTCCGTCGTGATCGACGGCGCCGACATGCCCTATCCGAGCCAGACCAAGAACCTGCATCACGAGATGGAGCTGGTGGTCGCCATCGGGACGGGCGGCGCGGACATCGCCATCGGCGACGCGCTGAAGCATGTCTGGGGCTGGTGCGCCGGCCTCGACATGACCCGCCGCGACATCCAGAACGAGGCGAAGAAGACCGGCCGCCCCTGGGACATGGGCAAGGGCTTCGACCATTCGGCCCCGATGGGCCCGCTGGTGAAGCATGACGGCTCCTATGACGGCTCCAAGGGCAAGATCGAGCTGAAGGTCAACGGCGTGGTCAAGCAGGTCTCCGACCTGTCCAAGCTGATCTGGTCGGTGCCCGAGGTGATCGCGAACCTTTCGGGCCTGGTGCGGCTGGAGCCGGGCGACCTGATCATGACCGGCACGCCGGAAGGCGTGGCGGCCGTGGTGAAGGGCGATGTCCTCGAAGGCTTCGTCGAGGGCGTCGGCGAGGTCCGCACCAAGATCGTCTGAGGGCACTCGTCCGGCCCGCGCGCCCTTCTCCCTCCCCCGCTCTGCAGGGGAGG
>NZ_JBWXTD010000003.1:1380316-1386336 GCF_056682175.1 Falsiroseomonas sp. RANM36 | reverse complement strand
GTGGGGGCACCGCCCCCCTCTACCCATTATTGCCCTTCCGCCACGCCTCGATCTGCCGCAGCACCGTGGCGAGGTCGCTGACATCCACATAGCGCCGGCCGATGTCGCGCAGGTTGTCGCGATGCGGCTGTTCCTCGATGTCGCCGACGCAGTCCTCCGGCACGATGGTGCGGTAGCGATGGCTGAAGCTGTCGATCGCGCTCGCGCGGATGCAGCCCGAGGTGTTGCAGCCCGTCACGATCACCGTGTCCACGCGCTCCTTCGCGAAATAGTCGGCGACGCCGGTCTGGAAGAAGATGCTCGGCCCCTTCTTGCAGACCGCGAGGTCATAGGCCGGGTCGTGGATGCGCGGATCGATCGCCGCGCTCGGGTGGTCGTGGCGGAAGGTCTCGCGCACGGCGGTGATCTTCCAGTACGGCATCTCCCGCTCGTTCATGTAGGCGGTGTTGCAGGTGGCGATGGGCACGTCGCAGCGCCGCGCAACGTCCAGAAGCTTCCGCGTGTTCTCGAAGGCCCGCAGCACCAGCGGCGCGCCGCCCAGCGGGTATTGCGGGTCCGTGAAGGCGAGCATGAAGTCCACCACGACGATGCCCGGCTTGCGGCCGAAGCCGACGCCGATCTCGCCATAGCTGCGCCGCGCATAGTCGTCCGACATGCCCTGCCTCCCTCGCTGGCGCGCCGACGATCCCCCGCGCGCGCCGGCTTTGCAACGGCGGGCGGTGCGGGCAGATAGGGCGCACGCCGAACCCCGAGGGACACGCCTTGGCCCGCAAGCCCGCGCGCAGGCCGCTGCGCATCGTCACCTGGAACATCAACTCCGTAAGGCTGCGCCTGCCGCTGCTGAAGGACCTGGCGGCCGCGCTGGAGCCCGACGTGATCTGCCTGCAGGAGACGAAGTGCCCGGACGAGCACTTCCCGCACGACGGCGTCGAAGCGCTCGGCTTCCCGCATCGCGCGGTGCGCGGGATGAAGGGCTACAACGGCGTCGCCATCCTTTCGAAGCGGCCCTTCGCGCTGCGCGACGGCGCCGATCCCGACTGGTGCGGCAAGGGCGACTGCCGGCACCTGGCCGTGGAGCTGGATGCGCCGGGCGGCCCGATCGAGCTGCACGACTTCTACATCCCCGCCGGCGGCGACATCCCCGACCGAACAGCGAACCCGAAATTCGCGCACAAGCTGGACTTCGTGGCGGAGGCCACGGCGTGGTCCGCCGCGCGCCAGCAGGCCGGCGGCTTCCGGCGCGCGGTGCTGGTCGGCGACCTCAACATCGCGCCGCTGGAACACGACGTGTGGTCGCACCGCCAGCTTCTCGATGTCGTTTCCCACACGCCGGTCGAGACCGAGGCGCTGACGGCGATGATGCGGGCGGGGGACTGGCATGACGCCGTCCGCCACTTCGTGTCGCCTGACCAGAAACTCTACACATGGTGGAGCTACCGCGCGCAGGACTGGCGCGCCTCCGACCGCGGCCGGCGGCTGGACCATATCTGGGTGTCACCCGACCTCGCCGGCGGGTTGCGGGCGCATCACGTGCTCAAGGATGCGCGCGGGTGGGAGAAGGCGTCGGACCACGTGCCGGTGATGGTGGAGATCGCCGGCTGAGCGAGCGCGGGCACATCCTCGTCACGCCACCGCCGGCGCGTGCGGGTCGTTCGCGACCTTGCGCAGCCGCCAGCCGAGGCCGATGAACAGCACGCCCATCGCGATCGCCTCGAGCGCCACGATCCAGATCACCGCCAGCAATCCGGGCCCCGGCGCGATCATCAGCATCAGCCCCGCCAGCACCGAGACGGCGCCGAGCAGCCCCAGCATCCAGCTGCCGGACCGCCACGCCATCACCAGCCGGAACACGCCGACCACCAGCGCCCAGGCGCCGACGCAGATCACCAGGAAGAGCGCGGAAATGCCGGGCGCGACGAGGATCACCGCCGCCAGCACCAGGGAGGCGATCCCGTCCAGCGTCAGCCAGGTGCGCGAGCGATGCCGCCCGGTCGGGTCCGGCGCGCCGCGGAAGGCGTGCACCAGCGAGGCGATGCCGTCCACGCCGACCCAGGCCGCGAGGAAGGCGAGGATCACGGCCAGCCCCACCCCCGGGAACAGGAAGATCACGATCCCGAACAGGACGCCGAGCACGCCGCGCAGCAGGAACAGCCACCAGCCCTGCGCCAGCGCCCGGACGGCGGCGAAACGCTCGAGCGGTGCGGATGCGGTCTCACCCATGGGATGCCTCCTTCAGACGTCGGATGCGGGACCCCGATCCTGACGCAGCCGGTGCGATCCCGCGAGGGGTTGCCGAACCGGCACGCAAGCACGATTGTCCGATCAACACACCGAGGAGGAAAGAGATGATCCGTCGCAGGACGATCCTGGCCGCCAGTCTTGCGCTGCCCGCCGTCGCGCAGGCCCAGGGCAACTGGCCGCAGCGCAACATCCGCATCGTGGTGCCCTTCGGCCTCGGCGGTTCCGCCGATGTCGCCGCGCGCTTCCT
This sequence comes from Falsiroseomonas sp. RANM36, assembly GCF_056682175.1. Taxonomy (NCBI): domain Bacteria; kingdom Pseudomonadati; phylum Pseudomonadota; class Alphaproteobacteria; order Acetobacterales; family Roseomonadaceae; genus Falsiroseomonas; species Falsiroseomonas sp. RANM36. Next base: position 1,383,848 of record NZ_JBWXTD010000003.1, on the reverse strand, counting down.
GGCCGAGCCGCTCCAGCAGGCCTTCGGCCAGCCGGTGGTGGTGGAGAACCGGCCCGGCGCCGGCGGCACCATCGGCGCCGACAACGTCGCGAAGTCGGCCCCCGACGGCTACTCGCTGCTGCTGATGTCGAACACCCATACGGCGAACGAGACGCTGCTGCCGAACCGGCCGTACCGGCTGATGACGGACCTGGCGCCCGTCGCCGCGCTGAACATCGCGCATCACGTGCTGGCCATCCATCCCTCCATTCCCGCGCAGAACCTCCAGGAATTCATCGCGCTGCTGAAGGCCAATCCGGGGAAATACGACTACGCCTCCTCCGGCCCCGGCACGCCCTATCACGTGGCGGCCGAGGTGTTCCTGGCCATGGCCGGCGCGCAGGCGACGCATGTGCCCTTCCGCGGCTCGAACGAGGCGCGCACGGCGCTGATCTCCGGCCAGGTGCCGATCATGTTCGACGCCATCCCGACGATGCGCCCGCAGATCGAGGAAGGCCGCGTGCGGGGGCTTGCCACCACCGGCCCGCAGCGCAGCCCGCTGCTGCCCAACCTGCCCGCGGTGGCCGAGGCGCTGCCGGGCTACGAGGCCTCGATCTGGCTCGGCCTCATGGCGCCGGCGGCCACGCCGATGCCGATCCGCGAGCGGATCAATGCCGAGATCAACCGCATCCTCGCCCTGCCGGCGACGAAGGAAAGCCAGGCGCGCATGGGCGCGGCGCCGATGCCGATGAGCATCGCGGCGTTCGACGCCTTCCTCCGCCAGGACATCACCCGCCAGGCGGAGTTCATCCGCATGGCCAAGATGACCCCGAGCTAGGCGACGGTGGCGGTCGGCTTCGTGCTGAACGGCGCGCCCGTCGCGCCGGAGATCGAGCCGGAGGCACCGTTGCTGGCGGCGTTGCGCGGGCCGCTCGGCCTGTCCGGCCCGCGCTTCGGCTGCGGGTCGGAGCAGTGCGGCGCCTGCGTCGTGCTGCTGGACGGCGCGCCCGCCTTCGCCTGCACGCTGCCGGTCTCGGCCGCGGCGGGACGGCAGGTGGAGACGGTGGAAGGGCTCGGCACGCCCGAAAGCCCGCATCCGCTGCAGGCGGCCTTCCTGGAGCTGCAGGCGGGGCAGTGCGGCTACTGCCTGTCGGGCATCCTGATGGCCGGCGCCGCGCTGCTGCGCCGCAACCCGCGCCCCAGCGAGGGGGAGGTGCGCCTGGCCCTCGCGCCGCATCTCTGCCGCTGCGGCGCGCAGAACCGGATCGTCCGCGCCGTGCTGCGCGCCGCCGAGCACATGGCCCCCGCATGAACCTCGCCTTCCAGGGACCGGCCGATGACGGCCGCCCGAAGCTGCCCGGCAGCCTGCACGTCAACCGCCGGCTCGACCGCTGGCTGGCCTTCGATCCGGCGGGCTTCGTCACCTTCACGCCGGGCAAGGTCGAGATCGGCCAGGGCATCCTGACCGCGCTGGCGCAGATCGGCGCCGACGAGCTCGACGTCGCGCTGGAACGCGTGCGCATCCGGCCCGCCGCGACGCCCGACAGCCCCAACGAGGCGGTGACCTCCGGCTCGCTCTCCGTGCAGGAAAGCGGCATGGCGCTGCGCCACGCCTGCGCCGACGCCCGCCGTGTCTTTTGTTCCGTTGTCGCCCAGCGCAGCGGCGTGTCGCTCGACGACATCGTGGTTCGCGACGGGGAGTTCTGCGCGCCGGATGGGCGCGTGCTCGGCTCCTATTGGAGCATGGCCGATGCGGGGCTGCTGGCGGTGGAGGCCTCGCCGGAGGCGAAGCCGAAGCCGGCGACGGAGCGCCGCATCGCCGGCACCTCCGCGCCGCGCCGCGACCTGCCCGACAAGGTCTTTGGGGCTCCGCGCTTCGTCCACGACCTGCGGCTGCCGGGGATGCGGCATGCGCGCCTCATCCGCCCGCCTTCCCGCGGCGCGGTGCTGACGGGGATCGATGAGGGCGAGCTGCCCGGCGGCGCGACGGTGCTGCGCGACGGCAACTTCGTCGCCGTCGTCGCCGCGGAGGAGCATCACGCCGAGCAGGCGGCGGAGCGCGTCGCGCGCCGCGCGCGCTGGGACGAGCGCGACACGCTGCCGGACGAGTCGGCGCTGGAGGCGTGGCTGCGCAGCGCGCCGCGCGAGACGAGCGTCGTCACCGAACGCAGCGCCGAGACGCCGCGGCCCGCGCATCGTGTCGAACAGAAATTCTTTCGGCCCTTCCTGGCGCATGGCGCGATCGGCCCGTCCTGCGCCGTCGCGCGGTGGGACGGCGCGACGATGGAGCTCTGGACGCATTCGCAGGGCATCTACAACCTGCGCACCGATCTCGCGAAAACGCTCCGCCTGCCGCCGGAGAGCATCGTCCTGCATCACGTGGAGGGCGCCGGCTGCTACGGCCACAACGGCGCCGACGACGTCGCGCTGGATGCCGCGCTGGTCGCCCGCGCGCATCCCGGCACGCCGATCCGCCTGATGTGGTCCCGCGCGGAGGAGCTGGGCTGGTCGCCCTTCTCGCCCGCGATGCTGGTGGAGATCGAGGCCGAGGCCGACGCACAGGGCACGCTGCTGGCATGGCGCCACCAGGTCACATCGAACGGGCACTCGGGGCGGCCCGGGCGCGGCGCGCTGCCGACGCTGCTCTCGGCCTCCATGATCGCGGATGGCTTCGACGTGCCGCTCTCGATCAATCCGCCGCTGGCCGGCGGCGGCGGGGCGCAGCGCAACGCCGTGCCGCCCTATCGCGTGCCGGCGCTGCATGTCGGGATGCACACGCTGCAGGCCATGCCGATCCGCGCCAGCGCGCTGCGCGGCCTGGGCGCGCTGGTGAATGTCTGGGCGATCGAGAGCGTCATGGACGAGCTCGCCGCGCTCGCCGGCGAGGATTCCCTTTCGTATCGCCTGCGCCACCTGGACGATGCGCGCGCCCGCGACGTGCTGGTGCGCGCCGCCGCGATGGCGGGGTGGGAGACGCGCGCGAAGCGGGAAGGCCGCGGCTTCGGCCTGGCCGTCTCGCGCTACAAGGGCACCGGCGCGTGGTGCGCCGCCGTCGCCGAGATCGAGGCCGCGGAGCGCATCTTCTGCCGCCGCCTCTGGCTCGCCGCCGATGTCGGCGAGCCGATCAACCCGGACGGCATCGCCAACCAGCTGGAAGGCGGCGCGATCCAGGCGACCTCGATGTGCCTGATGGAAGCGGTGCGCCACGACACGCGCGGCATCACCTCGGATGCCTGGGAACGCTACCCGATCCTCCGCTTCCCCGAGGTGCCGCAGGTGACCACCGACATCATCGCGCGGCCGGAGGCGCCGCCGCTCGGCGCCGGCGAATGCAGCCTGGGCCCGACCATCGCCGCGATCGCCAACGCCATCGCCGATGCGCTCGGCGTGCGCCTGCGCCACTGGCCCTTCACGCCCGAGACCATCGAGAGAAGCGCGTGACGCGCGACGGCGCCGCGACCCTCCCGCCCCCCCCGGCGGGGGGGGGCCGGGGGGGGGGCGCGGGCGCCCGCCCCCGGCCGGGCGGCCCCCCAAGACCCGCCCCCACCCCACC
>NZ_JBWXTD010000003.1:1362690-1380216 GCF_056682175.1 Falsiroseomonas sp. RANM36 | reverse complement strand
CCCTCCCTCCCCCGCATGCGGGGGAGGGCCGGGGTGGGGGCGCGAGCGACAGCGCCAGACAGGACGACCCCGCATGACCCTCACCCTCGCCTCCACCCTCAGCGACCGCACCCGGCCGATCCATGACGGCCGCGTCAGGGTCGAGGGCTTCGACCTCGGCTTCGTCGCGGGCGAGCCGGAAGAGCTGTTCCGCATCGCCATGCGCGACGCCGCCCACGCCATCACCGAGCTCTCGATGTCGAGCCACATCCTCTCGGTCGCGCGCGGCGACAGCCGCTACATCGGCATCCCCGTCTATCCCTCGCGCAGCTTCCGCCACAACGCGATCTATGTCCGCACCGATCGCGGCATCGCACGGCCGGAGGACCTGGCCGGGCGGACCATCGGCACGCCCGAATACCAGCAGACCGCCGGCCTCTGGATCCGCGGCATGCTGCGCGAGCAGCATGGCGTGGACACGCGCGGCATGACCTGGATCACCGGCGGCGAGCGCACGGCCATCGCGCTGCCGCCCGGCCACGACGTGCGGCCCATGCCGGCGGGCGACTCGCTGGATGCGATGCTCGCGGAAGGCCGCATCGACGCCTTCATGGGCCCGCGCCCGCCCGCCTGCTTCGTCGCCGGCAGCGCGCCCGTCGTGCGCCTCTTCGCCGATCCGCGCGCGGCGGAGGAAGCCTATCACCGCGCCACGGGCTTCTTCCCGATCATGCATTGCATCGCCATCCGCCGCGACGTGGCGGAGGCGCACCCGACCCTGCCCGTCGCGCTGCTGCGCGCCTTCGAAGCGGCCAAGGCGATGGCGCTGGCCGACCTGGCGCTGACCAACGTGCTGCGCGTCTCGCTGCCCTGGATCGCCTACGAGGCCGAGCGGCAGGCCGCGATGATGGGCGGCGATCCGTGGCCGTACGGCTTCGCGCGCAACCGCGACGAGATCGCCGCGATGTGCCGCTATGCGATGGCCGACGGCCTGGCGATGCGCGAGGTCGCGCCGGAGGAGCTGTTCCACCCCGACACCTGCGCGGCCTGACCGGGCACGCGCAGGCGCCGCCCGTCCCGGATCACGCCTGCCAGTAGAGCCGCGTCGGGTTGTCCACCAGGATGCGGTGGCGCAGCGCCTCGTCGGCGATCGCCTCGGCCAGCAGGTCCACCAGGTCGCCGTCGTTCGGCATGTCGCCGGCGATGTTCGGATGCGGCCAGTCGGTGCCCCACAGCAGCCGGTCCGGCGCATCCGCGGCCAGGGTGCGGATGAAGGGCAGCGCGTCGCGGAAGGGCGCGCCGGTGGAGCTGATGCGCTCGGCGCCGCAGATCTTCACCCAGGCCAGCGGGTTCTTCATCAGCTCCCGCAGCTGGGCGAAGGCCGGCTGCTCCACGCCGTCCTTCGCCTTCACCCGCGCCATGTGGTCGATCACGAAGGGGATGCGGATGGCGGAGATCACCGGCGCCAGCGGCACGATGTCCTGCGCATCCAGATGCAGCACCACATGCCAGCCGAGGGGTTCGACCTGCGCCAGCACGCGGCGGAACACGTCCATGTCGGGCATGCCGCCGAGATGCTTCACGAAGTTGAATCGCACGCCGCGGATGCCGCCCGCATGCAACCGCGCGAGCTCGACATCGGTCACGCCGGGATCCACCACGCAGACGCCGCGCATCGCCCCGCCTGACCGCGCGATGCCGTCCAGCGTCACGCGCATGTCGCTGCCGTGGCAGGAGGCATGCACGATGACGGCCCGCGAGATGCCGAGGATGCGGTGCAGCCTGACCAGGTTCTCGTAGCCGTTGTCGGGCGGCGTGTAGGCGCGGTCCGGCGCATAAGGAAACACGTCGCCCGGACCGAAGATGTGGCAATGCGTGTCGCAGGCGCCCGGCGGCGGCCGGTAGCGCGGCGTCTTCGTGTCCGGGTCCGGACCCCTGCAGGTCGGAATCTTTCGGGCGTGCTCGCTCATGCTCATCCCTGCTGCGCGATCCCCGCCTTCTGGATCACCTCGGCCCAGCGTGCCGTGTCGGCGGCGAGCAGGGCGCCCATCTGCTCCGGCGTGCCGCCCTTCGGCTCCACGCCGACCGCGGTCAGCGCGGTGCGCAGCTCGGGCCTGGCCAGCGCCTCGTTCACGGCGCGGTTGATCGTGGCGATCGCCTCGGCCGGCGTGCCGGCGCGCGCCACCAGCGCGTTCCAGGACGCGACGTCGTAGTCGGGCACGCCCTGCTCCATCAGCGTCGGCACGTTGGGCAGGTTCGCCGCGCGCTCGGCCGAGGTGACGCCGAGCACGCGCAGCGCGCCGGACTGGATCTGGCCGAAGATCGGGCCGGTTATCTCGAAGGCGGCGTCCACGTCGCCGCGCAGCACCGCGGTGACGAGCGCGGGCGTCTGCGGGAACACCACGGTCTCCGCCTGCGTCCCGGTGCGGATCTTGAACAGCTCCGCCGAGAGGTTCTGCGTGCTGCCACGCGTGATGGTGCCGATGTTCAGCTTGCCGGGCTCGGCCTTCATCCGCGCCACCAGGTCGCCGATGCCGCGGAGCGGCGAATCCGGCTTCACCACCACGGCGATCGGGAAGGCGCCCATGGTGATGATGGGCGCGAGATCCTTCAGCGGATCGAGCGGCAGGTTGCGGAACAGGCTGGCGCTGATCGCGGTGCCGTTGCTCGCGACCATCAGCGTGTGGCCGTCCGCCGGCGCGCCGGCCAGCGCCTGCATCGCCACGATGCCGCCGGCGCCCGGCCGGTTCTCCACCACCACCGGCTGGCCCTGCAGCGGCGCGATCTGCTGCGCCACCGCGCGCGCGGTCAGGTCCGCGACGCCGCCGGTGCCGAAGGGCACGACGATGCGCACGGGCCGGTTGAAGGTCTGCGCGCGCGCGCCGAGCGCGGGCGCGGACAGGGGCCCCGCGCCGCCGGGGTTGCCGGGCGGGCGGGGCGGCGCCGCGGGGGGGCGCGTACCGCGCGGCGCCCCGGGGGCCGCGACGGGTGATGCGGGTCATGCTCATGCGGTCCAGTCCGCGGCGACGAAGCGGAAGCCCTGGCCATCGCGCGCGATGAAGCCCTGGGCGGGGAAGGGGAAGTGATAGCCGGTCACGCGGATGCGGTCGGCGGCCACGCGGTCCAGCATCCGCCGGCGCGTCGCCGCCGCGGCGGCCGGATCGAAGTCGAACATCACATGCATGTCGGGCCGGCGCGCGAAAAGCTCGGGCCGGTGGGTGATGTCGCCCAGCACCATCAACTGCTCGGCGCCGTCCGCCACCAGCCAGCAGGTATGCCCCGGCGAATGGCCATGCGCGGCAACGGCGCGGATGCCCGGCGCGGCCTCCTGCCCGTCCTCCACCTGGCGGATTCGCCCGGCATAGGGGCCGAAGCGGCGCTGCGTATTGGCGAAGTTCGGCTTCTGCCGCTGCGGCGCCGCGCCCTCGTTGCTGCCGTCCGTCCAGTAGCGCCACTCCGCGGCCGGCACCACGATCTCCGCATTCGGGAAGACCGCGACATTCTCGCGCGTGGTCAGGCCGGTGATGTGGTCGCCGTGGAAATGCGTGAAGACGACCAGGCCGATGCGCGCCGGGTCGATCCCCGCCGCCTGCATGTTGGCGGCGAGTTGGCCGGCCATCGGCGAAAGCTGGCCGCCGGTGCCGGCGTCGAACATCACCAGCGTGCGGCCGGTGTCCACCACCGTCACCGTGTAGGGCGTGATGTAGTGCGTGGTGGGCAGGAAGCTCTCGGCCAGCGTCGCCTGCACCTCGGCCAGCGGTGCGTTCAGCACGAAGCCGTCGAGGTTCAGCCGCGCGGTGCCGTCGAACAGCGTGGTGACGGTGAAGCCGCCGAGCCGCGAGCGGTGGAAGCCAGGGTTCACCAGCGGCGCCGGCGCTGGCGCCGGCGTCTGCGCCGCGGCGGGAAGCGCCGCGCCCAGCAGGCCGGCGGCGCCGGCAAGGCCGGCGGCCCGGCGTGTGACGATGCTCATGATCCTTCTCCTCCCTGTGTCAGGTTCAGTCGGCGCGCACATTGGCACGTCTGATCAGCGCGCCCCAGCGCTCGCGCTCCGCGACGATCAGCGCGCGGAACTGCTCCGGCGTGCCGGGGGCCGGATCGGCGCCCTCCGCCTCGAGCCGCGCGCGCAGCTTGTCGCCGCGCAGGATACGCGCGCTTTCCGCATTCAGGCGATCCACGATCGTCCGCGGCGTGCCCGCCGGAGCGACCAGGCCGTACCATTGCGTCGCGTCGAAGCCCGGCACGCCCTGCTCCGCGATGGTCGGGATCTCGGGCGCGCTCGACAGCCGCTGCAGCGAGGAGATCCCGAGCGCCCGCAACTGCCCCGCGCGCACCGGCGGCAGGGCGGGCGGGCCGCCGGTCATCGTCAGGTCGATGGTGCCGGCGATCAGGTCCGTCATCATCGGCCCGGTGCCGCGATAGGGCACATGCGTCATCTCGATGCCCGCGGCGTCGCTGAAGGCGACCGCGGCGATATGCGCGGCCGAGCCGTTGCCGCCCGAGCCATAGGTGAGGCCGCGCGGATCGCGCTTCGCCAGCGCGATCAGCTCCTGCACGCCGCTCGCCTGCACCTTGCGCGGGTTCACCACCAGGATGTTCGGCACGATCGCCACCAGCACGATCGGCTGGAAGGAGGTGACGGTGTCGAAGCTGAGGTTGCGGTAGAGCGAGGGGTTCACCGCCAGCGTGCCGATATGCCCCATCATGATCGTGTGGCCGTCCGGCGCGGCGCGGGCGACGACCTCGGACCCCAGCGTGCCGCCGGCGCCCGCGCGGTTCTCCACCACGAAGGGCTGGCCGAGCGCGTCCTGCAGTTCGGTGGACAGCGCGCGCGCCAGGATGTCCGTGCTGCCGCCCGGCGTGAAGGGCACGACGACGCGCACCGGCCGGCTCGGCCAGGGCGCCTGGGCCTGCGCGAAGCGCGGCAGCGCGAGGCCGCCGGTGGCGAGACCGAGCAGCGTGGCGCGGCGGGTGATGGGGTGCATGATGGGTTGTCCTCCCTTGCCGCGTCAGGCGATGCCCGGCGGCAGCCCGGCCCAGGCCGCGTCCACCGTCAGCGGGCGCTGCAGCAGGCCCTGTTCCGTGCAGTAGCGGATGGCGAGCGCGATGGCCGGATCCAGCGCGTCGCGCCCCTGCGGCAGGGCGCTGCCGGCGGTCGCGGCACGGAACAGGCGCGCGACCTCTGCCACGGCATCGGGCCGCGTCTCCGCAAGCTGCTGCCGAACGCAGACCAGGTGGTTGACCGGCACGAAGCCGTGCTGCGCCCGAAAGGCGGCGCCGGCCGCGGCGACGTCGGCGAAGACGGTACGCAGCGCCGGGTCGTCCGGCAGGTCGTTGCCGAAGATGGCGGCGTCGATCTCGCCGCCCTTCAGCATGGCGAGCAGATCCGACCCCTTCGGCGCGCGCTCCACGAAGGGCGGGTCGCGATACTCGGCGACATGCGCGTCCTCGAAGGTCACCCAGCGCACGGCATCCGCGGCGACGCCGTGCCGCTCGGCCAGCACGCCGCGCAGCCAGAGGCCGGTGGTCTGGCTGTAGGCGCGCACGCCCACGCGCTTGCCGACAAGGTCCTCCGGCCGCTGCACGGGTCCGTCCTTGCGGCAGAGCAGCGCACCTTCCTGGAATCGCGCGGCGAGCGTCACCGGCAGCAGCACGAGCGGCTTGCCCCAGGACTTCGCCATCAGGAAGGTGGCGATCGCCATCTCGCTGACGTCGTAGCGCGCCTCCCGCACCATCGGCGCGAAGGCGCGGCTCGGCACCGGCAGGTCCGCGCAGTCGAGCCTGACCAGCGGCGAGGCGATCGCACCCGACAGGATCGCTTCGGTGTGCGGATAGCGACCGATGGCGGCGCGCAGCGTGACCGGCTCAGCCATCGGAGTCCTCGTAGCGCAGGCCCTTCCTGGCCAGCGCCTCGCGCATGCCATAGATGTCGAGGCCGAGCTCGCCGGCCTTGAGGCGGGCGCGCGTCGCATTCTCCTTCGCCTCGCGCGCGGCGCTGGCCTTGAGCACCGCCTCGGCCTCCGCGCGCTTCACCACCACCACGCCGTCGTCGTCACCGACGATCAGGTCGCCCGGATCGATGGCCTGGCCTGCGACGACGACCGGAACATTCACGCTGCCGAGCGTCTCCTTCACCGTGCCCTGGGCGGAAACGGCCTTCGACCACACCGGGAAGTTCATGTCGTGCAAGGCCGCGACGTCGCGGCAACCGGCCTCGATGACCAGGCCGACCACGCCGCGCGCGGCCAGCGAGCAGGCCAGCAGTTCGCCGAAATAGCCGGCGTCCGAGGGCGAGGTCGGCGCGACCACCAGGATGTCGCCTTCGCGGCACTGCTCGACCGCGACATGGATCATCCAGTTGTCGGCCGGCGGGATGGAGACCGTCACCGCCGTGCCGACGGCGCGCGCGCGCGGATAGATCGGGCGCATGTGCGATTGCAGCAGCCCCTTGCGCCCCTGCGCCTCATGGATCGTCGCGACGCCATAGGGCGCGAACCGCGCCGCAAGCTCCGGCGCCACGCGCGGGGGATTGCGCCTGACGACACTCATGCGCCGACCTCTCGGAAGAAGGCCTCGACGATGGCGTTGAACTCGGCGGCGCGCTCGAAATGGCCGGAATGGCCGGCGCGCGACAGCGTCACGGCGCGTGCGCCCGGCACGGCCGCGGCCATCGCGGTGCCGGAATAGGGCAGCACCACATCCTCCTCGCTCGGCAGGAACAGCACCGGCGTCTTCGCGGCGGCGAAGCTCGCCGGCGCGCGGTTGCGCATCGCGCCGAGCTTCGCGCGCACGGCCTCCCGGTCGAAGCCCTGCGTCAGCCCGTAGATGTGGTTGTAGAGATGGTGCAGCGCCGGCTGCTCCTCCGCCATGCGCGCGCCGGCGGCGGGGTTGATGCCGCGCGCGACAAGCGCCGCGCGCGCCGCCGCCGAATCATGAGTCGGCGCGCCGCCCGGCGCCTGGCGCGGATCGAGCGAGCCGATCGTGGCGCCCAGCACCAGGGCCTTCACGCGGCCGGGCCGCAGCAGCGCGTATTCCACGCCGGTCCAGCCGCCCATGGACTGGCAGACGATGCGGATGTCGCCGAGGTCCAGCGCATCCACCAGCGCCGCCAGGTCGCCGGCGTATTCGGCAGGATCAGGCACGCCCGCCGGCGCGACGGACGGGAAGAAGCCGCGATGCGAGAAGGCGACGCAGGTGTGGCGCGGTGCGAAATGCGCCACCTGCTGCCACCAGGACATCAGGTTGCCGCCGAGACCATGCGCGAAGACGATGGCCGGCCCTTCGCCCGTGACCTCATAGGCGATGCGCGCGCCGTCCGGCCTCTCGACGAAGCCGGCGCGGCGCGGAGGTGCCCGGAAGCTCACGCCAGCGTCTCCACCACATGCGGGAACACCGCCTGGTAGCCCTCGCCATAGGTGATCTTCTTCTCGGAGTTGCGCGCCGCCTGCGCACCGCGCTGCAGCGCCACGCGGGTGTAGTATTCCCAGAGATGCTCCTGGCCTTCCATGCACTCGATCGCCGCGCGCTTCTTCTCCCACACGCTGTCGATGCCGAGCAGCACGTCGGGCTTCCAGTCGCACTGCTCGGGCTGGTGCGGCTCGAACAGGAAGACCGGCGGGGCCCCCAAGACCTTCTGGTGCGGGTTGTGGCCATGCGCCTGCGCGGTGATGCGCGCGTTCTGCGCCCAGGCGGTCACCGCCGGATGGTCGTGGTTGTAGATGTCCTTCTCGGAGTGCGTCAGCATGAACTTCGGATGGATGGCGCGGAACACGTCCACCAGGCGGAAGAACGCCTCGCTGGTCAGGTTGATCGGGTAGTCGCCGAGGTCCCAGAACTGGATGTCGTGCACGCCGAGCACCTCGGCCGCGCGCTTCGCCTCCGCCTCGCGGCCGGCCTTCACCTTGTCCATCGTCATGCCGGGCTGGCGCCACAGCTTCGCGCTCTCGCCGCGCTCGCCGTAGGAGAGGCACACGACCGTCACCTCCCAGCCCTTCGCCGCATGCAGCGCGATGGCGCCGCCGGCGCGCCAGACGAAGTCGGCGGAATGCGCGCTGACGACGAGCGCGGTGTTGGCGGGCATCTCGATCTACCTCTTGCTGTCGGGCAACGGCGGCGTGCCGTGCGTATGGAAACTCTCGATGGTCTTGAGGCCCCAGGCCTGGCCCTTCTTCCGCTCGGTCTCGGTCCAGGTGATGGTCTTCCAGTCCGGCGCCAGGATCAGCCGCGCGCCGGCATGCGCCACCTCCACGCGGTTGCCGCCCGGTTCCCAGACATAGAGGAAGAAGGTCTGCTGCACGGCGTGCTTGTGCGGCCCCGTCTCGATGAAGACGCCGGCCTCGAGGAAGGTGTCGGCCGCCTGCAGGATCGCCTCGCGGCTGTCGAGCGCGAAGGTCACGTGGTGGAAGCGGCCGGCCACGCCATGCGCCTCCTTCGTGAAGGCGAAGTCGTAGGATTTGTTGTTGGAGGTGAGCCACATCCCGGCTTCCTCGCCGCTGTCGAGCTCGATGCGCTCCGTGCAGCGCAGGCCGAGATTGCGCATGAAAAACTCGCGGCAGGCGCGGACATCCACGGCGAGGCAGTTGAAGTGATCGAGCCTGCGGACATTCACGCCGCGCGCCGGATAGCGTTCCGCCTGGTTCTTCAGCGCGGGGCGGCGGTCGGGCGGGGCCTCGTACCACTCCGTCTCCCAGTAGAGCTCGAAGACATGGCCGTCCGGGTCGCGGAACTGCCAGGCCGGCCCATGTCCGAAATTCCCGTCCGCTCGCGTCACCTCGCAGCCATCGGCGCGCAGCGCGGCCAGGCGGCGTTCCAGCGCCTGCGCGCTGCGGGTGCGGAAGGCGGCATGGCCGAGGCCCGATGTGTGCGAGGCGGTGAGTTGCAGCGAATAGCGCTCGTAGTCGTCCCAGCCGCGCAGGAAGACGCTGTCGCCCTTCTCGCCGCTGACCGTCATGCCCATGACGTCGCGGAAGAAGCGCAGGCTTTCCTCCGGTTTCGGCGTCAGCAGCTCGACATGCCCGAGATGGGCGATGTCCATGACAGGCTCGTCGCCCTGCATGGGTTTCCTCCGTCCCGCGACGCTACCTAGGCCCGGTGCGGCGACGAGTCCTATCGCTTCTTGCCGGCTTGGTATCATTGTTCGGCATATCGGCCAGCCCGCGGGCGGAAATCTCCGCCAGGTGGTCGCGCAGGCAGCCGAGGAAGGCGGCCGCGGCGGCGGAGGGCTTGGCGTCCGGCGGCAGGATCAGCCCCGCGGGCCGCGCCGGCGCCGGGATGGGCAGCGGCACCACGCGCAGCGCGCCGCGCAGCAGGTCGCCCGCCATCATCAGCCGCGGCATGACGGAAAGGCAGTCCGTCGCCAGCAGCATCTCCCGGATGAACCCGTAGGAGGAGGAGCGCATCGGCGCCGCGGGCATCAGGCCGAGCAGCGAGAGAAGCTGCTCGATCTCCTGCCCGACACGCTGCGTCACGGTGGGCAGCACCAGGTCGTGGCGGCGCAGCGCCTCCTTCGTCACCGGGCCTTCGCGCGCCAGGATCGGATGGTCGGCGCGGGCGAGGATGGAGATCGGCTCCTCCCACAGCGCCTCGCGCAGGAAGCCGTCCGGCAGCGGCGGCGCGTAGAGCCGGCCGACGACCATCTCCACCTCCCGCGCCGCCAGCAGCGCCAGCAATTCCTCCGTGCGGCCCTGCTGCAGGCGGACCTGGATGGCGGGATGGCGCTGCTTCAGCCGGATCAGCGCGCCCGGCAGCACGCCGACCGCGGCGACCGGCAGCACGCCGATCGCGACGCTGCCGCCTTCCGCGCTGCCGACCGCGTCCAGCTCCTCGTCGGCGCGGCGAAGCTCCGCCAGCACGCGCCGCGCCGCGCGCACCATGACCATGCCCTCCTGCGTCGGCCGCACGCCGCGCGGGTGGCGGTCGAACAGCCGCGTGCCGGCGATCTCCTCGAGTTCCTGCAGGCTGCGCGTCAGCGCCGGCTGGCCGAGGCCGAGCGCCGAGGCCGCCTTCAGCAGGCTGCCATGCGCCTCCAGCGCGTCGGCGACGCGCAGCAGCGGCAGCTTCAGGCGCTGGTCGAGATAGCGCCGCGGCATGCCGCGCTCAGCCGGCGGTCTCCGCCAGCCAGGCCATCGCCGCGTCCACGCCGCCCGGCGCGTGCGGCATGCCTTCCAGCCGCAGCCCGATCTCCGTGGCGCCGAGGATGCCCAAAATCATCGGCTCGTTCAGGTCGCCGAGATGGCCGATCCGGAAGACCTTGCCGCCGAGCCGGCCGAGTCCGCCGCCGAGCGCGACGTTCATCCGGCCCACGCGGCGCCGCAGCGCCTCCGCATCCGCGCCCTCCGGCACCAGGATGGAGGTGACGGAATCGGAGAGCCGCTCCGGCGACAGGCAGAAGATCTGCGGCCCGTTGTTGCCGGACCAGTGCCGCACGCAGCGGCGCACCGCTTCCGCCAGGCGATGGTGGCGGGCGATGACGTTGTCGAGCCCCTCCTCCTCGATCAGGCGCAGCGCCTCCTGCAGGCCGTAGAACAGCGCGATGGGCACGGTGCCGATGAAGCTGCGGTGCCGGCGTTCCAGCATGCGGCTCCAGTGGAAATAGTGCTTCGGCAGGCGTGAGGATTCATGCGCCCGCATCCCCTTCTCGGAGACGGCGGTGAAGCTGAAGCCCACCGGCAGCATCAGCCCCTTCTGGCTGCCGCCCACCGCCGCATCCACGCCCCAGGCGTCATGCCGGTACTCGAGCGAGCCGAGGGAGGAGATCGTGTCCACCAGGAACAGCGCGGGATGCTTCGTCTCGTCCAGCAGGGCGCGGATGCGCGGCAGGTCGAGCGTCATGCCGGTGGAGGTCTCGTTGTGGACGGCGCAGACCGCCTTCAGGCGATGCGCGCCATCGGCGGCCAGCGCCGCGCGCAGCGCGGCATAATCCACGCCGCGCCGCCAATCGGCCGGCAGCGTCTCCACCTCCAGGCCGAGATCGGTGGCCATGCGGCCCCAGGATTCGGAGAAATGCCCGGTCTCGATCACCAGGATGCGGTCGCCGGGCGAGAGCAGGTTGGCCAGGGTGGCTTCCCAGGCGGCGTGGCCGGAACCGGTGTACATGAACAGGTGCTGCTCCGTCCGCAGCACCCGCTTCAGCCCGGCGATGCAGGCATCGTAGATCGCCAGGAAATCCGGGCCGTTGAAGTCCACCGTGTGGTGGGCCACGGCGTGCTGGATGCTGTCCGGGATGTTGGTCGGTCCCGGATTGGCGAAGAAGTGGCGGCCACGCGGCGTCATGGGCGTTTCCCTCGGCCCGTCGGGGTGACGGCCCGTCGCGGAGTTGTCTCCGCAAACCGGGCAAAAGGGAAGCCGGGTCAGCCCTTGACGGCGCCCGCGGTCAAGCCTTCCACGATCCGCCGCTGGAACACCAGCACCAGCAGGATGAGCGGCACCGTCACGATGACCGAGGCCGCCATGATCCGCCCCCAGGGCAGCTCGAAGGCGGAAGCGCCGCTGATCAGCGCGATCGCCACCGGCACCGTGCGCATCTCGTTGGTCAGGGTGAAGGTCAGCGCGAAGAGGAACTCGTTCCAGGCCGCGATGAAGGCCAGCAGCCCGGCGGTGGCCATCGCCGGCGCCATCAGCGGCAGGAACACGCGGGTGACGATGGCGAAGGGCGTGGCGCCGTCCACCATCGCCGCCTCCTCCAGCTCCTGCGGCAGCTCGCGCATGAAGGTGGTCAGCACCCAGACCGTGAAGGGCAGGGTGAAGATCAGGTAGCTCAGCGTCAGCCCCAGCAGGGTGTTGTAGAGGCCGAGGAAGCGGATCAGCTCGAACATGCCCGACAGCACCGCCACCTGCGGGAACATCGAGACGGAGAGGATCACCATCAGCAGCGGCACGCGGCCGCGGAAGCGGATGCGCCCGAGCGCATAGGCCGCGCCCGCCGCCAGCGCCAGCGAGACGCCGACGACCGATCCCGCGACGAAGACCGAGTTCAGGATGTTGCGGCCGAAGGGCTGCTGGCGGAACAGCTCGGCGTAGTTGCTCCATTGCGGATCGCGCGGCCAGAGCGCGGTGCCGAACAGCGCCTGCCCGCCCTTCAGCGAGGACACGATCGCCCAGTAGAAGGGAAAGACCGTGTAGAGCACGATCGCCGCGACCAGCAGCGCAAGGCCGATGCGCGCGGCGGCGCGGCGCAGGTTCCGCCGCATCTCAGCCGCTCGCCGTCTCGAAGCGCACGCGCCCGGCGACGATGATCAGCGCGGCGCAGGCGGCGACGACCAGCACCAGGAAGGCGGCGGCGGCCGAGCCCATGCCGACATCCTGGAAATCCACCAGCTGCTGGCGCGCATAGACCGACATGGACGCGGTGGCGGGGCTGTTGCCGGTCAGCACATACATCAGGTCGAAGACGCGCAGCGCGTCCAGCGCGCGGAACAGCACCGCGACCATCAGCGCCGGGCGGATCAGCGGCAGGGTGATGCGGAAGAAGATGCCGACCGGGCCGAGCCCGTCGATCCGCGCCGCCTCGTAGATGTCGCGCGGCACCATCTGCAGCGCGGCGAGGATCAGCAGCGCCATGAAGGGCGTGGTCTTCCACACATCCACCGCCACCACCGACCACAGCGCGAGCGCGGGATCGGCCACCCAGGCCAAGGGCGTGGCGATGAGGCCGAGCGCGAGCAGCACCTCGTTGATCACGCCGTACTGGTCATGCAGCATCCAGCCCCACATCTGCGCCGAGACGACGGTCGGGATCGCCCAGGGGATCAGCATCGCCGCGCGCAGCGGCCCGCGCCCGCGCAGCCGCGCATTGAGCGTCAGCGCGATCACCAGGCCGAGCAGCGTCTCCAGCGTCACCGAGACGGTGGCGAAGACCAGCGTGTTGCGCACCGCGCGCCACCAGTCCGGGTCGCTCGCCAGGATCTCGAAGTTGAGCAGGCCGACCACGTCGTGGTCGGCGATCTCGAACAGCGTCGCATCGGTGAAGGCGAAATAGAGCGTGCGCAACAGCGGCCAGCCGGCGACCAGCGCCAGCACCAGCAGCATCGGCGCCAGGAACAGCCAGGCGGTGCGCCGCCGGCGCCGCTGCATCCCGGAGATCCCGGCACGGATGCGCGGCGCGGGCGCGGGCGCCGCGCGCGCCGCGGCGCTCACCAGCGGCCGGCCCGGCCGATCCGCTCGAGGCTGCGCGCAAGCGCCGCCAGCGCCGCGTCGGGCTCCGCCTGCCCGGCCAGCACGCCATGGACGGACGCGGCGAATTCGGCGGAGACGCGGTTGTAGCGCGCGCCCGTCACGCCGGAGGGGCGCGCCACCGCGCTGCGCAGCGTCTGCACCATGTCGCGGAAGAAGGGATTGGGCGCCAGCACCTCCTCATCGGCATAGAGCGCGACGATGCTCGGCGTGAAGCCGCCGGCGATCGCCCGGCGCTTCTGCTCGGCCTGGCCGGTCAGGTGGCGCACCAGGTCCACCGCCTCATCGGGGTGCCGCGTGTAGCGCGAGACGGCAAGCTGCTCGCCGCCGAGCCCCGCCGCATGCACGCCGCCCGGGACATCGCCGCGCGGCAGCACCGCGACGCCGACCTTGCCGCGCACCGGGCTGTCCTCCGCGTTGAGCAGCGGCCAGGCATAGGGCCAGTTGCGCATGAAGACCGCGTTGCCCGACTGGAAGACGCCGCGCGATTCCTCCTCGGCGTAGTTCAGCACGCCGAGCGGCGTGATCGTGCCGATCCAGGACCGCGCCAGCGCGAGCGCCTGCACCGCGCGCGGATTGTCCACCGAGACCTTGCCGTCCGCCTCCACGATGCGGCCGGCATCGTGGCTGGCCAGCCATTCGATGCCGTTGACCGTCAGCCCCTCATAGGCGCGGCCCTGGAACACATGGCCCCACATCCGCTCGTTGCCGCGCGCACGCTCGGCCTGCATCACCACGCGCGCCGTCTCGGTCAGCGCCTGCCACGTCTCGGGCACCGGCCGGTTCGCCGCCTCCAGCAGGTCGCGGCGATAATAGAGGATGCCGGCGTTCACGAACCACGGGACCGCCACCAGCCGGCCGTCCACCGTGTTGTTCCGCACCACCTCCGCGAAATGGCCGGACACGTCGATCCGGCCGGAGAGATCGAGCAGATGGCTCGCCAGGATGCCGGGCCAGACCACGTCCACCTGGAACACGTCGATGTCGGGCGAGCGCGCGGCGAGCAGCTGCTGGTACAGCGCCAGCCGCTCCGTGCCGCTGTTCGGCGTGGAGACCAGGCGCACCTGGTTGCCGCTGCGCCGCGCCCATTCCTCCGCGCCTTCGCGGCAGAGCCGCGCCTCGATGCCGAGCGCGCTGCAGGAGATCGAGATCGTGACCTGCGCCGCGGCGCGCTGCGGGGACAGCACGCCGAAGGCGGCCATCGTGCAGAAGACAAGAGAAGCCGCAACGCCTCGACGCATGCCCTTCGTTCCTCCCTGTCGCCGCACGGAAGATGGCCCTGGCGCGCGCGAGAGGAAACGCTTGCGCAGCGGAAGCGGCCCGCCGCGCACGAAGTCGTGACCGTGCGGCGGCGCACTACATCGCGGTGCCGCCGATGGTGAGCCCGGTCATCTTCAGCGTGGGCTGGCCCACGCCCACCGGCACGCCCTGGCCCTGCTTGCCGCAGGTGCCGATGCCGGGATCGAGCCCCATGTCGTTGCCGACCATCGCGACCTTGGTCAGCGCATCCGGCCCGTTGCCGATCAGCGTCGCGCCCTTCACCGGCGCGCCGAGTTTTCCGTTCTCGATCAGATAGGCTTCGCTCGCGCTGAACACGAATTTCCCGGAGGTGATGTCCACCTGCCCGCCGCCGAAGTTCAGGGCGTAGATGCCGCGCTTCACGCTGGAGAGAATCTCCGCAGGCGCATGCGCGCCGCCGAGCATCACGGTGTTGGTCATGCGCGGCATCGGGATATGCGCATGGCTCTGGCGGCGTCCGTTGCCGGTGGGCTGCACGCCCATCAGCCGTGCGTTCTGCCGGTCCTGCAGGAAGCCGACGAGCACGCCATCCTCGATCAGCACGGTGCGGCCCGAGGGCGTGCCCTCGTCATCCACGGTGATGCTGCCGCGGCGATCGGGGATGGTGCCGTCATCCACCACCGTCACGCCGGGCGAGGCGATGCGCTGCCCGAGCAGCCCGGCGAAGGCGCTGGTCTTCTTGCGGTTGAAGTCGCCTTCCAGCCCGTGGCCGATCGCCTCGTGCAGCAGGATGCCGGGCCAGCCGGGGCCGAGCACCACCTCCATCTCGCCGGCCGGCGCGGGCACGCTGTCGAGATTGACCAGCGCCTGGCGCAGCGCCTCGTCCACCGCGCCCTTCCAGCTGGCCTCGTTCAGCACGCGGTCATAGGCGAAGCGCCCGCCGGTGCCGAAGCTGCCGGTCTCCCGCCGCCCGTTCGCCTCCACCACCACCGCGACATTCATCCGCACCAGCGGGCGCAGATCGGCCACGCGCCGGCCGTCGGGGCGCAGGATCTGCACCGCCTGCCACTCGCCGGTGATGGACGCCATCACCTGCTTCACGCGGCTGTCCTTCGCGCGGGCATAGGCGTCGATCTCCTGCAGCAGCGCGGTCTTGGCGGCGAAGCCCATCGCGCTCAGCGGGTTCAGCTCGGAATAGAGCTGGCGGTTGGTGCTGCGCGGCGCGACGTCCAGCGTGCCGGAATGCCCCGCGGCCACGGCCTTCACCGTCTCCGCCGCGCGCGCCAGCGCGGCTTCGGACAGCTCGGCCGCATGCGCGTAGCCCGCCGCCTCGCCCGCCACGCTGCGCAGGCCGAAGCCGCGCGTCGCGTCGAAGGAGGCGCTGCGGATGCGGCCATCCTCCAGGCTGATCGCCTCGCTCTCCCGATGTTCCAGGAACAGCTCCCCGTCCTCGGCGCCGCGCGCGGCCTCCGCGGTCAGCCGCTCGGCGGCGGCGCGGTCGAGGGTGGAGAAGAACAGCGTGTCGGTGGCGGCGAGCGCGTCGGTCACGTCGTGGTCCTTACGCAGGAAGGGATCAGCCCGGCAGCGCGCCGGCCGTCGCGGGCAGGTCTTCGGATATGGGGAGCAGGCGGTCGGGCGGGAAGCGCAGCACCGCGACCGTGCCCGGCCCCGGCGGCTGCTCCAGGCTGAGCGCGCCGCCGAGCGCGATGGTCAGCGTCCGTGCCAGATGCAGGCCGAGGCCGGAGCCCGGGAACTGCCGCGAGAGCGAATTGTCGAGTTGCGTGAAGGGCTCGAACATCCGGTCCCGCTCCTCGGGCGGGATGCCGATGCCGGTGTCCGCCACGCGGATCACCAGCCCACCGGCCTCCAGCGCGGCGGAGACGGTGATGCTGCCGCCCGTGGGCGTGAACTTCAGCGCGTTGGAGAGCAGCTTGTCGAGCACCTGGCGCAACCGCCGCGCATCGCCGCGCAGCGCCGGCAGCCCCTCGCCGAGTTCGGCATGCAGGCGAAGACCCCGCGTCTTCGCCATCGCCGTCGCCGCGGACAGCGCGCTCTCGATCACCTCGGCGGAGCAGATCGGCAGCTCCGCCACGGCCAGCGCGTCGGCCTGGCTGCGCGCCACGTCCAGGATGTCGTCCACCAGCTGCAGCAGGTGCTGCCCGGCCTCGTTGATCATCTCCGCGTATTCGCGCGTGCGCGACTGGTCCTTCTCCCGCCCGAGCGCCTCGGACAGGCCGATCACGACATTCAGCGGCGTGCGCAGCTCGTGGCTCATCGTGGCGAGGAAGCGCGTCTTCGCCTCGGAAGCCGCCTCCGCCAGCGCCCGGGCGCGCTCGAGCTCGGCGCGGATGATGCGCTCCTCGGTCACGTCGCTGTAGGTGATGACGAAGCCGCCATCCGGCGTCGGCTCGGAGACGGTGTCGATCACGCGCCCGTCCGGCTTGTCGCGGCCGTAGCGCAGGGGAAGGCTGCGGTCGTACGCCTTCATGCGCGCCGCCTGCTCCGCCGTCACCTGGCCGCGCGCCACCTGCTCGTCCAGCAATTCGTCCAGGCTGCGGCCGGGCAGCAGCCGCTCGCGCGGCATGCCGGTGAGCTCCGCGGTCTTGGCATTGGTCGCCAGCAGCCGCCGGTCCGGGCCGTAGAGGATGATGCCGTGGCGGATCGTGCCGAGCATCGCCTCCTGCAGCGCGGCGCGCTGGCGCAGCTCCTGCTGCGCCGCATGCAGCGCGGTGACGTCGGTGACGACCGAGATGTGGCCGCCATCGGGCAGCGGCGCGGCACGGATCGAGATGGCGGTCCCGTTCGGCCGGCGCCGCAGGCGCTCGCCGGGCTCGCCGTTCGGGCCGAAGGGATTCACCAGCACGTCGGCGGCGTAGG
The DNA here is from genome assembly GCF_056682175.1 of Falsiroseomonas sp. RANM36. NCBI lineage: Bacteria > Pseudomonadati > Pseudomonadota > Alphaproteobacteria > Acetobacterales > Roseomonadaceae > Falsiroseomonas > Falsiroseomonas sp. RANM36. The sequence continues at coordinate 1,362,957 of NZ_JBWXTD010000003.1, read as the reverse complement.
CGGCGCTGAACTCGCCCTCCGCGATGCGGCGCGCGGCGACGTCCTCGATGTGCTCGCCGAGCGCCAGCGGCGAGCCCTCCATGATGCGGCCATAGGCCTCGTTCAGCATCGCGACGCGCTGGTCGGGGCCATAGACGCAGACCCCGTGCGGCAGCGCGGCCAGGATCCCGTCCAGCAGCGCGGCGCGGCGCCCCGCCGCCGCCACGGCCGGCGGGAGCGCGCCGGGGTCGGGGGGCGCCACCCCGCACCCCCCCACCCCGCGGGGCG
>NZ_JBWXTD010000003.1:1344142-1362590 GCF_056682175.1 Falsiroseomonas sp. RANM36 | reverse complement strand
GGCGGGGCCGGCCCCGCCGCTGGCGACCCGGGCCCCCCCGCCCCGCCGCGGGCCGGCGCGGCGCCTGAGCGCCGAGCCGGGCGGCGCGGCCGCAATGGCCGCGCTGGTCAGCGGCGCCTGGGTTCCACCAGCCGGGGCGCGGGTCGCGGTGGTGGTCTGCGGGGCGAACGCGGACCCGGCGAAGGTCGTGTAGCCGCGGCCACCGGGCCGGCCTCGGGGGCCGCCTCGGGCGCCGGTGCGGAGATCTCCTCCGGCCCCGGGTTCTTCCGCAGCTGCCGCCAGATGCCGCCATCGCGTCCGTAGAAGTCGGGGCGGAACTGCAGCGTCCCGTCGGCCGTCGCGAAGGCCGTCTGGTAGAGCACGAAGACCGGCACCGGCCTTGGCAGCGGCTTGCGCGTGGTGCCGCCTTCCGCGATCGCCTCATGGATCGCGCCGAGCGGCTTCTCCATCAGCAGGGAGGCGAGCTGCAGCGGGTTCTCCACCCGGATGCAGCCATTGCTGATCCGGCGGTTCTCGCGCGCGAAGGCCGACTTGTCGGGCGTGTCGTGCAGATAGACGTCGAAGCGGTTCGGCATCACGAACATGATGGCGCCGAGGCCGGATTCGGGCCCCGGCGCCTGCTCCGCCTCGCCATTCGGCAGCAGCGTGATGTTGTGGCGCGCGAGGAAGCCCGGATCGCGTTCGAGCCGCGGCAGGATGTCCGCCTCCACGATGTCGCGGGGGACCACCCAGGGCGGGTTCAGCAGGCTGGACTCGATGACGGTGCTGAATTCGGGACTCTGCTTTCGCTCGATGACATCGCCCACGACGACCCGGCTCGTGAAGACCGCCTCGTCGTCGCGATAGAAGGTCACCTGCTGGTCCGCGACATTCACCCAGACCCGGTCCGGCGGCAGCCGCCGCGGCAGCCAGCGCTGCCGCTCGAGGTTCACCGCGATCCCGCGCGCGCTCCGCGCCAGCGCGTCCGCCACCAGGCCATCGCTGGCGGCCGCGCCCTCCCGCAACTGCACCAGCGCGCGGCGCAACGCCTCATAGGTCGGGGTCGCCGGCGCCAGCGCCCCGATGGTGGCCGCGGGATCGCGGCGATCCAGGGCGGAATTGAGCGCCCGCGCGACATCCACCGGATCGGGCGCCAGCGCCTCGCCGTCCCGCCTGCGGGCGACGGGCACGGCGCCGTTGGCCAGCGCATCGGCATAGGTCAGGACGGCGTGCGACAGCAGCAGCTCCCGCTGCAGCGGGGCGAGCGTTGCGCGCCGCTGCAACAGGTCGGCCTGGAACAGCTCCGGGTCGAGGCCGTGGTCGCCCGCCCCGAGAACCGCATCGGCCAGGGCGGCCGCCTGCGCGGGGCGGGTCGTCCAGACGGGCTCGAAGCCGCGCTGCGCGTAGAAGCGGCGCAGCAGGTCGCCGCGCAGCGCTTCGCCGGCGACGACCGGATCGGCCGTGCCGTCCCGCAGCCGGGTGAGCTCGTCCGGCGCGCGCGGCGGTGGCGGGCGGGACGGTTCGGGTTCGAGGGTCGCGCAGCCCGGAAGCGCCCAGGCCGCGGCGAGGGCGAGCGTGCCGCCGGCAAAGGCCCTGCGTCCGGGCGACGGACTTGCCGCGGCCAGCCCCTTGCGCTCCGGATCGAGGCCGCTTTCCGGCGTCCGCACCTGCTTCGTTCCTGAATTCGTGCGAATCATGTAACCGGTGGTTTGACTTTCAACCCAACCCTACCGTTCAATCGTGTTGTGTCCATGCGTGGGCACCCTGATCGGAGAATGAGATGCGCGCCCTGTCCAAGGTTCTGGTCGTCATGACCCCCGTGCTGCTGATCGCGGCCTGCGCCCAGGAGGCGCCGCCGCCCCCGCCGGCGCCCGCCCAGGTCGCCCCCACCCCCGCGCCGGCTCCGGCCCCGGTTCCGCGCGCCCGCGGCTGAGGCCAGCCTGCCGGCCGGTCTGCGCCGCGCGACGGCGCAGACCGGCTTGGCGCCTGATATCCAGGCGTGACACATACAGGCGCGAGGCTGCGTCGGCGATCCGCGCGACGTGACTTTCGCGCGTGTCGCGCACCGTGCCGAGCCCTGCAGCGGATGCGCGAGCCGGCCACGACCGACGCCGCGTGCCGGTTCAGCCGATCCCGTTCGCCTCCTTCAGCGCCGCGGCAGCCGCGGCCTCGCCGCGTGCCTCGAGCTGCGCCGCGACCGCGACGCGATCCGCCATCGGCCGGTTCTGGCTCTGCTTGCGCTTGCCCGTCCACTCCGTCACCTCGATCCGCACGCCGACCAGCGCCCTGAACATGCCCTCCATGTAGCGGGCGGGCTGGGCTTCCATGTCGAAGCCGGGGTCGGGTTCGTAGCGCGCGGCCAGCGCGCGCATCTGCACGGCAATCGCGTCGGGATCCTCGATCAGCGTGGCACGGCCGCGCGCCTGGACGGCGTCGTAGTTCCAGGTCGGCACCGCCGGCTGCGCGCCGTACCAGGCCGAGGAGACATAGGCGTGCGGCCCGCGGAAGATCGCCAGCGCCTCGGCGCCCTCACCGTCGAAGGCGCGCCATTGCGGGTTGGCCCGCGCCAGGTGGCAGAGCAGCACGGCGCGCCCATCGCCCTCCGGCCGCAGCAGGTGGAAGGGCAGGTGCGAGACCATCAGCGGCTCCGCCGCGACCAGCAGGCCGAAATCATGGGTTTCGACGAAGCCGAACATCCAGTCCGGGTCGTCCACGCGGAAGGCGGGCGGGGTGTACATGGCCGGCGCATCCTGTGCCGCGGATTGGTCCGGCGCGAGGGCCAATGTCACGCGGCCCGGCGAGGCCAATCCGTCACGCCGACGCCCGCGCCCGCGCCCGCACCAGCAGCGCCAGCCCCGCCAGCGTCAGCACCCCGCCCACGATGTCGCTGATATACAGCCGCTCGCCCAGCAGCGCCCAGCCGAACACCGCGGCCAGCGGCGGCGCCAGCAATTGCAGCGCCGAGGCGGTGGAGGCCGGCACGCGCTTCAGCATCACGAAATACAGCGCATAGCCGCCGATCCCGACCACCAGCATGGACCACAGCAGCCCGCCCAGCGTGAACCAGGCGATCCCGCGCGGCGCCGCCCCCTCCAGCAGCAGGGCCAGCGTGAGGCAGAGCAGGGCCGAGACGGTGGTCTGCCCCAGGCTCGCCACCCACATGTCCACCCGCGCCTTGGCCGGCGCGTAGATCAGCAGCCCGATCGCCTGCGCCGTGGCGGCACCCACCGCGAAGACGAAGCCCGACGCCTCCGCCGCCGCCAGCCCGTCCAGCGCGCGGAGGAAGCCGAGCAGCGCCACGCCGGACCAGCCGATCGCGAGCCCCACCCAGGCCATCCGCGGCAGCGGCCGCCGCAGAAAGAGGCTCTCGCCCGCCGCGACCAGCATCGGCGTCGCTGCGCAGATCAGCGCGACGAGCCCCGTCGGGATGCGCGCCATCGCCAGCCAGGCCAGCGCCAGGTAGCCGCCCATGCCGAACAGGCCGAGCAGCGCGACGCGCAGCAGGTCCTCCCGCCCCGGCAGCCGGGCGCGGAAGGCCAGCGCGATGACCAGCAGGATCGGCGCGGTCAGACCGAAGCGGATGGCGAGCGACCAGAGCGGCGGCCATTCCCGCACCACGACGCCCGCGACCGTGAAGGCCGAGGCCCAGATGGCGACAAAGGCGCCGCCGATCAGCAGCCCGCCCTTGCCCATCAGATGTTTGGCGCCATGCGATTCAGACCTCCGGTGCTCGGCGCGCCGGCGCGCCGGCGCCCTCCGGTCATCGCAAGGCGCGTCGCGCGATCGCCGCGTCCAGCGTGTTCTCCAGCAGGCAGGCGATGGTCATCGGCCCGACGCCGCCCGGCACGGGCGTGATCGCCTCGGCCCGGCGGCAGGCCGCCTCGAACTCCACATCGCCGACCAGCTTGCCGCTTTCCAGCCGGTTGATGCCGACATCGATCACCGTCGCGCCCTCGGCCACCCAGTCGCCGCGCACCATCTCAGGCCGTCCCACGGCGGCGACCAGGATCTCGGCCCGCCGGCATTCGGCGGCCAGGTCGCGCGTGCGGGAATGGGCGATGGTGACCGTGCAATCCGCCGCCAGCAGCAGTTGCGCCATCGGCCGCCCGACGATGGTGCTGCGCCCCACCACCAGCGCCCGCGCGCCGGGCAGCGAGCAGCCCGCCGCCCGCAGCAGATGCATCACGCCCTTCGGCGTGCAGGGCACCAGGCCGGGCTCGCCGGAGGCCAGCCTGCCCGCGTTCAGAGGATGGAAGCCGTCCACGTCCTTTTCCGGCGCGACGGCGGCGATCACCGCCTCCGCCCGGATGTGCCTGGGCAGGGGAAGCTGCACCAGGATGCCGTCCACTGCCGGATCGTCGTTCAGCCCCGCGACCACGGCCAGCAGCTCGGCCTCGGTCGTCGCCTCCGGCAGGTGGAGCGTGGCGCTGTCGAACCCCACCTCCTGCGCCGCCTTGTCCTTGTTGCGGACATAGACGCCAGAGGCCGGGTCCTCCCCCACCCGCACCACGCGCAACCCGGGCCGGTAGCCCAGCGTCGCGACGCGCGCGGCGATGGCGCGGCGGAGGTCGGCGGCGACGGCCTTGCCGTCGATGAGGCGAGCGGTCATGCGAGAAGCCGGTTCAGCGTTTCGGAAAGCCGGGCGGGATCGCCGGCGATGCGCAGCGTCTTGAGACGCCCGGAAGCCCCCTGGGTCAAGCTGACGGCGGAGGGCGCGACGCCGACCGCCTCGGCCACCGCAGCGCAGATGGCGCGATTGGCGCGGCCATCCTCCGGCGCTTCCGTCACCGCCACCCGCAGCGCCGCGCCGTCTGGCGCGAGCCCGCCGATGCCGGGCCGGCGCGACTTCGGCCGTGCCTTCACGCGCAGTTCCACCCCGTCCGACAGCGGCCGGAAGGCGCTCAGAAATAGATCCCGGCGCGGATCATGTAGCCGCGGATCGCCGCGAAGCCGATCGAGACGGCCGTGATCAGCAGCAGCAGCACCAGGGGCGAGAGGTCAATGCCGCCCAGGTTGGGCAGGCGTTCGCGGATCGGGCGCAGCGCGGGCTCCGTCACGCGGTAGAGGAAGTCGGCGATGGTCCAGACGATCCGGTTGCGCCCGTCCAGCACGTTGAACGACATCAGCGTCTGCACGATCGCGGCGAGCAGCACCGCCCACCAGTACAGGTCGAGCCCCGCCTGCACGAGAAAGAACACGGCATCGAGCAGCATGGGCGGTTCCCTGGCGACCTTGCGGCAGTTGCGCCCGGCGGATTGCGGCCCGGGCGTGGTGCGGCGGCTTTGAGCTTGCGGCTGGAACCTAGTGGCCGGACCGCCCCGGAACAAGGCGCACGCCGTTGCCTCCGGGCGCCTTGACTTGCCCTGGCGACCCGACGATAACCCGCGCCCTCACCTGCCCCGCATGACTTTCCCAAGGGGCTGGACGGGGCTGTAGCTCAGTTGGGAGAGCGCGTCGTTCGCAATGACGAGGTCAGGGGTTCGATTCCCCTCAGCTCCACCATTTCCCGCCCGCTGAACATCTGATCGGCGCCTGATCCGGAACTCCGGACGGCTATCCGGGCGCGTCCCGGCCTGGATCGGCCAGCGCCGCGCGGTGGCGGGCGACCGCCGTGGCAAACAGGATCTTGTCGGTCGCGATGGCGAAGGCCCTGGCGCCGCGCGCGAGCCAGGCCTCGCGCTGGCGCCGCGCCTCGGCCGGATCGGGGTCGAAGACCGGGGCGATCAGCGGCAGGCCGTTCGCCCGCGCCGCCGCCGCCAGGCGGTCCATCGCGGCCTGCACCCGGGGATGGCGGTAGTCCCCGCGCAAGCCGAGCGAGACGGAGAGATCGAAGGGGCCGGCCAGCAGGCCGAGCAGGCCCGGCGTCGCGCAGATCGCCTCCACCGCGTCCAGCCCCTCCGCCGTCTCGACCAGGGCTATCACCCCCTTCGCCTGCTCGGCCGCCTCATGCGCGCGCCAATCCCGGATGAAGTGCCCGCCGGCCCGCACGCAGGGGCAGGCGCCGCGCGTGCCCTCGGGCGCGAAACGCGCGGCCGCCACCGCGCGTGCCGCCATCTCCGCGCTCGCGATGCCCGGCACCACGACGGCCTCCGCCCCGGCGTCCAGCGCGCGACCGATCCAACCCACGTCGAGCTCAGGCGCGCGGACCAGCGGCACCAGCCCTGCCGCGTCGCAGGCGCGAAAGAGATTCTCCGCCTGCGCCAGGCCGAAGGCGCCGTGCTCGCAATCCACGATGGTGAAGTCGAGCCCGGTCGCGCCGAGGATGTCCACCAGCTCCGGCGCGGCGATCTGCGACCAGGTGCCGAAGGCGGGGCGCCCAAGCGCGAGCAGTTCCGCGAAGCGGCGACGCGGCATGGCTCAGCGCCCCAGGCTGCGGCGGGCCGCGGCGGCGATCTCGGCGGCGCCCGGGATCACCAGCCGCTCCAGCGTGTCGTTGTAGGGCATCGGGATGTCGGCCATGCCGACACGCTCGGGCGGCGCGTCCAGCCAGTCGAAGGCGTGCTCGACCACCGCCGCGACGACCTCGGCGCCGAAGCCGTGCCGGGTCCAGGCCTCCTGCGCGACGACGATCCGATTGGTGCGGCGGACGCTGGCGATGATGGTGTCGAGGTCGAGCGGGCGCAGCGTGCGCGGGTCGATCACCTCCGCCTCGATGCCCTCGCGCGCCAGCTCCGCGGCCGCCTTCAGCGCCTGCGGCACCATCGCCATGGTGGCGAGGATCGTCACGTCGCGGCCGGGGCGCAGCGTGGCGGCACGGCCGATGGGAATGGCGTAGTCCACCGCCGGCACCGGGCCGCGCGACTGCACGTAGAGCAGCTTGTGCTCGAGGAAGACCACCGGGTTGTCGTCGCGGATCGCGCTCGCCAGCAGGCCCTTCGCGTCATAGGGCGAGGAGGGCGCCATCACCACCAGGCCGGGGATATGCGCGAACCAGGCTTCCAGCGACTGGGAATGCTGCGCGCCGAGCCGGATGCCGCCGCCCTGCGGGCCACGGAAGACCACCGGCACGCGCGGCGTGCCACCCAGCATGAAACGGAACTTCGCCGCCTGGTTGACGATGGCGTCCATCATCAGCGTGACGAAGTCGAAGATCTGGATCTCGACCACCGGACGCAGGCCGGTGACGGCGGCGCCCACCGCCATGTTGGCGATCGCCGCCTCGCTGATCGGCGTGTCGCGCACGCGATTGGCGCCGAAGCGGTCGAGCAGGCCGCGCGTGCAGCCGAAGATCCCGCCGATGCGCCCGACATCCTCGCCAAGCACGAAGACGGCGGGATCGCGCGCCATCTCCTGCGCCAGCGCCGCGTTGATCGCCTCGGTCATCGAGAGCTCGCGGCTGGAGGGGTGGTCCGGCCCGGGCTCCGCGGCGATGGCCGGATGCGGCGCGCTGACCGCCGGCGCCAGCACTTCGGGCAGAGGCTCGGGCGCGCGTTCCGCCTCGGCGATCGCCGCCTCGATCTCCGACGCCGCCGCTTCGCGCATCGCCTCCAGCCGGTGCCCCGGCACCTGGCGCGCGCGCAGCTCTTCGGCCAGACGCAGGATGGCATCGCCGGCGCGCTGCGCCTCCTGCTCCTCCGCCTCGGCCCGGTAGCGCGGCAGGTTGGCGCGCATCGAGTGATCGCCCCAGCGATAGGTCATCGCCTCGATCAGACTCGGCCCCTCGCCGGTGCGCGCCCGCGCGACGGCCCGGGAGACCGCAGCGTGCACCGCGGCCACGTCGTTGCCGTCGATCGTCTCGCCCGGCATGCCATAGGCCGCGGCGCGGTCGGCGATGCGCGGCACGGAGGTCGCGAGCGCCATCGGCGTAGAGAGGCCGTAGCGGTTGTTCTCGCAGAGCATCACGAAGGGCAGCTTCCAGAGCGCGGCGATGTTGGACGCCTCGTGGAAGATGCCCTCGTTCGCCGCGCCGTCGCCGAAGAAGGCGAGCGCGACCTGACCGCTGCCGCGGATCGCCGCCGAGAGCGCCGCACCCGCCCCGAGCCCGATGCCCGCGCCGACCACGCCATTCGCGCCCAGGATGCCCCGGTCCAGCGCCGCGATGTGCATCGAGCCGCCGAGCCCGCCGCAATAGCCGGTGCTGCGCCCCAGCAGCTCCGCCATCATGCGCGGCATCTCGGCACCCTTGGCGATGCAATGGCCATGGCCGCGATGATGCGAGACGATCATGTCGTCCGCGCGCAGCGCGGCGCAGGCGCCGACCGCGATCGCCTCCTGTCCGACGCAGCTATGCGCGGTGCCCTTCACCACGCCCTTGAGGAACAGCTCGATCACCCGCTCGTCGAAGCGGCGCACGCGGCAGAGAGCGAGGTAGAAGCGCTCGAGCGTCGCGGTGTCGAGTGGCAGGGTCACCGCGGTCCTCCGCGCACGGCCGTGACCTTCACCTCGCAGACGATGCCCGGCATGGAGAAGGACGCCACGCCGAACCCGGTCCAGGTCGGATAGACCGGCCCGGTGATCCAGCGGTCCTTCACCTGCATGAAGAGCGCAAGGTCGGCGGGGAAGTCGAGGAACCAGGTCTCCAGCTCCACCACGTCGGCAAAGGTGAAGCCGGCCGCGTCCAGCACCATTTGCACGTTGCGGAAGCACTGGTCGAACTGGGCTTCCTTGTCGGCGACGACCTGGAGGTTCTCGTCGCGCCCGACCTGGCCGGAGACGTGGAGCGTGTCGCCCACCAGCACGCCCGGCGCGTAGCGGAAGCGCGCGACGATGTTCTCCATGCCGGGCGGGACGATCATGCGGCGTTCGGTCATGGCGTGGTGCCTCAGCCGAGATGGGTGGGAAGCCAGGTGGCGAGCGCCGGGAAGGCGATCACAAGCAGGAGGCCGAGCAGCTGCAGCCCGATGAAGGGCCACATCGCGCCCAGGATCTCCTCGAGGCTCATGTCGGGCGGCGCGACGCCCTTCAGGTAGAAGGCGGCCGGCGCGAAGGGCGGCGTCAGGTAGGCGATCTGCATCGAGATGTTGAACAGGATGCCGAACCAGAGCGGATCGAAGCCGAGCGCGGTGATGGTGGGCACGAAGATCGGCATGGTCAGCAGCATGATGCCGATCCAGTCGAGGAACATGCCGAGCAGGATCCAGACGCCGATCATCACCAGCACGACGCCGAGCGGCGGCAGCGGGATGGACTGGAACAGCGCCGTCGCATAGGCGATGCCGCCCATCAGGTTGTAGACGCCGATCAGCGCATTCGTGCCGAGCACCAGCCACAGCACCACGCCGCAGGTGGACATGGTCTGCCAGGCGGCCTCGCGCAGCAGCCGCAGGCTCAGCTCGCCGCGGATCCAGCAGGCGAGCAGCGTGCCGGCCACGCCCATGCCCGCGCTCTCCGTCACGGAGGCGATGCCGAGATAGATCGAGCCGAGCACGCAGAAGGCGACGAAGAGCGGCAGTGCCACGCCCTTGAGCAGCGCGAGCTTCTCCGCCAGCGGCATCGCCAGAACCTCGGGCGGCGGCGGCGGGCCGAGGCGCGGGTCCAGCGCGCAGCGCAGCAGGATATAGCCGATGTAGAGGCTCGCCAGCAGCAGGCCGGGCAGCAGCGTCGCGACGAAGAGGTCGCCGATCGGCACATTCGCGGTCAGCCCGTAGAACACCAGGATGATCGAGGGCGGGATCATCGTGCCGAGCGAGCCGGCCGAGCAGATCGTGCCGATCGCCAGCCGCCGCTGGTAGCCGAGCCGGAGAAGCTGCGGCAGCGCGACCAGGCCGAGCACCACGATCTCGCCGCCGATCACGCCGACCGTCGCGGCGAGGATCACGCCGACCACCGTCGTCATCGCCGCGACGCCGCCGCGCAGCCGCCCGGCCCAGACCGCGAAGGCGGTGTAGAGATCCCGCGCCAGGCCGCTGCGCTCCAGGATGCTCGCCATCAGCACGAAGAGCGGCACGCTGACCAGCACGTAGCTGTCCAGGAAGGAATAGGTGCGCGAGGAGAGCAGCATCAGCGCATCGGGGCCGAAGGCGTAGAGCGTCAGCCCCACCGCGATCGCGCCGGAGGAGAAGGCGAGGGGGACGCCGAGCACGAGCGTGCCGAGGATGCCCGCCACGATCAGCAGCGTGACGCTCTGGATGTCCGGCATTCAGCGCCGGCCCGAGAGCACGGCAGCGAGCCGCTGCAGCACGGAGAGCAGGAACAGGATCGTCCCCGCCGCCAGCACGCCGCGCACGATGGCCGGCAGCGGCCAGTTGGGCGGGCCGGGCGTCTGCTCCGGCGCCCAGCCCGTGCTGTCGAAGCGCCAGATGCTCTCGCTCGCCTGGTTCCAGGCGGCATGGCCGAGGCCCGCGAGATAGACGGCGCCGAGCAGCAGCGCCAGCACCTCCAGCCCGCGCTTCAGCCAGCGCGGCGTGCGGTCCAGCAGCACGGTGATGCGGATATGCTCGTTGCGCGCGAAGGCATAGGCGCCGCCGAGCGCGAAGCCGGCGGCGCAGAGCGTGGTCGTGGTCTCATGCGCCCAGCTCGTGGGGGGGGGGGCGCCCGGGGGCGCCGGGGCCCCCCCCCCCCCCCCCCCCGGGGGGCCCCGGCGCCGCGCCTCGTCCTCGGCCGTCTTCAGCGCGCTGATGTCGGTGGCCTCCACCTGGCAGCCGCCATCGGGGGTGGGCCGGACATCGAAGCGCAGCACCTTGCCGCAGGGCCGCCGCCGGTCGCGCGTGGCGGCGCGGAAGCGGTCCCGCTCCAGGATGCTCAGCACCTCCTCGGCCTCGCCGGTGCTGGAGAACTGGCCGTGCCGGTCGAGCAGCGCGACCAGCTCGCGATGCGTCATGCCGGTGCGCACGGACCCGCCGGGCAGGCCGGCCAGCGCCTCATAGGCGGGATTGTGGAAGCTGATGCGCATCGCCGGGTCGAAGCGCAGCAGGCCGCTGCGCAGCTCCGCCAGCGTGCTCTCCAGCAGGCGGGCGCGGGCCATCTGCTCCTCCCGCGCATGCACCAGCGCCGTCACCTCGTGCCCGACGCTGACGAAGCCGCCCCCGGGCAGCGGGACGGAGAGGATCTCGATGCTGCGCGGCGCGTCATGGCGCGTCACCACGCGGCGGGTCGGCCGGCTGCGGTCGATCGCCAGGACCGCCTCCACCTGCGCCTCCGGGTCGCCCGGCCCGTACCAGCCGCGATAGGCAAGGCGCCGCACCATCATCCGCAGCGGGCTGCCCAGCGGGCAGGAGGCACGCGTCTGGCCCAGCGTCCGCCAGAAGGCGTCGTTGGCATAGGCAAGCCGCCCCTCGCCGTCGAAGGCGCTGACCGCCTGCGGCAGCGCGTCCAGCACGCTCGGCGCGATCCCGTCCCCGGTCATGCGGCGCCGCGACCGGGGCGCAGCGCGTGCAGCGCCAGCAGGGCGGCGGTCAGCACCAGCACCGCCGTCGCCTGGTGCAGCGTGCCGAGGGAGACCGGCACCGCCCATAGCAGCGTCGCCACGCCGAGCGCGTATTGCAGCGCCACCGCGGCGCCGAGGCCGAGCACCGCCCGGCGCGCGTGCCCGCGCGGCAGCCGCCGCACCGCCAGCACCACCGCGACCAGCGCCGCGAGCCCGGCCAGCGTCGCCAGCACGCGATGGTTGAACTGCACCGTCATCAGATTGGCGGTCAGGTTCCGCCACCAGGGATCGAGCGCGAGCAGCCCCTCCGGCACCAGCGCCCCGTCCATCAGCGGGAAGCTGTTCCAGCTGAAGCCGGCGCGCGTGCCGGCGACGAAGCCGCCCGCCAGCATCGCCGCGGCCACCGCCCAGAAGGCGGCGCGCACCGCGGCCCGCACCGGCCGCGCCGCGGCGGGCGCATCGGGCTCGGGCCGCAGCAGGCCGAGCGCGGTCCACAGCAGCGCGCCATAGATCACCAGCGCCAGGCCGAGATGGATCACCAGCCGATAGGGCGAGACGGCGGTGCGGTCGGCGTCGAAGCCGGAGGCGACCATGTACCATCCCACCCCGCCCTGCAGCCCGCCCAGCGCCAGCAGCAGCAGCAGCCGCGGCTTGTAGCCCGGTGGGATTCGCCCGCGCAGCCAGAACCAGGCCAGCCCCGCGGCATAGGCGAGGCCGATCAGCCGCCCCCATTGCCGGTGGATCCATTCCAGCCAGAAGATCTCCTTGAACCCCTCCAGCCCGAATCCCTGATTGACCAGCGCGTATTGCGGGATGGTGCGATAGAGGTCGTAGAGGCGCTGCCATTCCGCCTCGGTCAGCGGCGGCAGGGCGCCCGAGAGCGGCGCCCATTCCATGATGGACAGGCCCGATCCGGTCAGCCGCGTGGCCCCGCCGATCGCCACCATCATCCAGACCAGCCCGGCCACGCCGAGCAGCCACAGCGCGACGCCGCGGGCATCGCGCCGGGCGGGGCGCTCGGCCTCGGGCAGGGTGAGGGGGCGGATATCGAACGGCATGGTGCCTGATAATAGGGGCGCTTGCCCGATGCGCCCACATCCGCCGCGCCGGCTTCGCGACTTTCGCCCGCGGGACGGGGCTGCTTGCCGCGCCCCTGGCCCCCTGCTAACCCGCCGCGCATGGCCCCCGACCTTCCTCCGGGGCCGGACCGGCCCGCCAGCGCCGACCCGGCGCCTGCCGCGCCCCGCGCCGACGCCCCGGTCGCGGGCCCCGAGGACACCCCCGCATACGCCGCCACAGCTGGCCAGCCGCTGCTCTCGGTGGTGATCCCGATGCGCAACGAGGCGCCGAACGTCACGCCGCTGCTGGAGGAGATCGCCGCCGCCCTCGACGGCACGCGCTTCGAGGTGGTGTGCGTGGACGACGGCTCCAGCGACGACACCGCGCTTCGCCTGGCCGAGGCGGCGCTGCGCTTCCCGCTGGTGGCGCTGCGCCACGCCGCCTCCTGCGGGCAGTCGGCGGCGGTGATCAGCGGCGTGCAGGCCGCGCGCGGCGAATGGATCGCCACGCTCGACGGCGACGGGCAGAACGACCCGGCCGACATCCCGCGCCTCTGGGCGCGCGCCCGTGCCGAAGCCGCAGCCGGCGCGCCGACGCTGGTCGCCGGCCATCGGGTCAGCCGCAAGGACAGCGGCGTGAAGCGCGTGACCAGCCGCATCGCCAATGCCGTCCGCGCCAGGCTGCTGGGCGACGCCACGCCCGACACCGGCTGCGGTCTGAAGGTGTTTCCGCGCGCCCTGTTCCTCGACCTGCCGCGCTTCGACCACATGCACCGCTACCTGCCGGCCCTGGTGCTCCGCCAGGGCGCGCGCGTGGTCAGCGAGCCGGTCAACCACCGCCCGCGGCTGCGCGGGCGATCGAACTACGGCACGCTGGACCGGCTGCTCGTGAGCCTCTCCGACCTGCTCGGCGTGATCTGGCTGCAGCGGCGCTGGAAGCGTCCGGCGGCCGAGCCCATCCCGCCGCCGTGACCGCCGCCTCGGCGCCGGCGTCCGGGCGCTGGCGGGCGCTGGGCAAGCTGCTGCTGCTGGCGGCGGGGCTGCTCGCGGGCGGCGCGCTGCTGCGCGAGATGGGCGGCGTGCCCGGCACCGACTGGGTGGACGCCTCGATCCGCGACGAGGGGCTCTGGGGCGAGCTGGTCTTCGTCGCCGTCGGCGCGGCGATCACCGCCGCCGGCGTGCCGCGGCAATCCGTCGCCTTCCTCGGCGGCTACGCCTTCGGCGCGGCGCTCGGCACCGGCCTGGCGATGGCGGCGCAGCTGCTTGGCTGCTTGGCGAGCTATGCCTGGGCGCGGCTGCTCGGCCGCGACTGGGCGGAGCGGCGGCTGCGCGGGCGGTTCGGGCACCGGCTGCGGCCGCTGCGCGACATCCTGGCGGCCAATCCCTTCGGCACGACGCTGGCGCTGCGCCTGCTGCCGGTGGGCAGCAATATCGGGCTGAACCTGCTGGCCGGCATGGCCGGCCTGCGCCTCCTGCCCTTCCTCGCCGCCTCGGCGCTCGGCTACCTGCCGCAGACGGTGGTCTTCGCGCTGCTCGGCAAGGGCATCCGGGTGGAGGGCACGTGGCAGCTCGCCCTGGCGGGCGTGCTGCTGGCGGTCTCGGTCGGCATCGGCCTCTGGCTGCTGCGCCGCCACCGGGCCGGCCAGGCGCTGGAAGGCGGCACGCCGACCTGACGGCCGGCGCCGCGCCGTTCGCTCAATTCACCGGGATCTTCGCCTCCCGCACCACGCGCTGCCAGCGCGCGGCATCGGCACGGATGTAGTCGGCGAACTGCTCCGGCGAGCCGGGCGGGAACAGCTCCAGCGCCTGCGCGGCGAAGCGCTGCGCGAGCGCGGGATCGGCCAGTGCCTCGTTCACCACCGTGTTCAACCGTTCGATCACCGCGCGCGGCGTGCCGCGCGCCGCCAGCAGCCCGGTCCAGCCGACCGATTCGAAGCCGGTCAGCCGGGCATCGCCGGATTCCGCCAGCGTCGGCACCTCCGGCGCGAAGGCGGAGCGCCGCGCGGAGGACACCGCGATCGGCTTCACCCGCCCCGCCCGCGCCTGCGCCAGGGAGGAGGTCATGCCGTCGAACATCAGCGGCACCCGCCCGGCATTGACGTCCATCAGCGCCTGGCCGCTGCCGCGATAGGTCACGCCCTCGAATTCCAGGCCGAGGCTGATGCGGAACAGCTCCGAGGTCAGGTGGCTCAGCGTGCCGGGGCCGACATTGGCGAAGTTGTGCTTGCCCGGATGGGTGCGCAGCTCCGCGATCACCCCGGCCAGGTCGGTGGCGGGGAATTCGGGCGCGGCCACCAGCATCATGCCGGTCCAGCCGATCAGCGCCACCGGCATCAGGTCGCGATCGACGTCATAGGGCAGGTTGTGATTGAGCGCCGGCACGATCGTCAGCGGCGAGAGCGAGGTGACGAGCAGCGTGTAGCCGTCGGGCGGCGCCTGCAGCACCGCCTGGATGCCGATGCTGCCCGACCCGCCCGCGCGGTTGTCCACCACCACCGGCTGGCCGAGGCGGCGCGACAGCTCCTCGCCCATCACGCGCGCGGTGATGTCGCCGGCATTGCCGGCGGGGAAGGGCACGATCAGGCGGATCGGCCGCGTCGGCCAGGCCTGCGCGCGCGCGCCGCCCGCCGCCATCGCCCCGAGCGCGGCCAGGCCCGCCGCCCGGCGCGTGATCCTCGCTGCCGCCATGCCTTCCTCCCTTGACCTGCCCGGCCTTCCGCTTGCGCCGGGCGATTTCGCGGTCAATTGTTATGACAACTGGCGGAGCGCCGCAACGCGTTCCGCATGGGAGGAGACACCATGCTGCCCCTGCTCGAAGGCGTGCGCATCCTGTCGGTCGAGCAGTATGGCGCGGGCCCCTTCGGCACGCAGTTCCTCGCCGATCTCGGCGCCGAGGTGATCAAGATCGAGAACCCGGCGGATGGCGGCGACATGGCGCGTGGCGTCGGCCCGCATTTCCTCCCCGACATGCCGGAGACGGCGCGCAGCGTCTTCTTCCAGGGCCTCAACCGCGGCAAGCGCAGCGTCACGCTCGACCTCGGACGGCCCGAGGGGCGCGCCGCCTTCGCGCGCCTCGCCGCGAAGGCCGATGCGGTCGCGACCAATCTGCGCGGCGACGTGCCGAAGGCGCTCGGCCTCGACCATGCGGCGCTCGCCGCGGTCAATCCGCGGATCGTCTGCGCGCATCTCTCGGGCTACGGCCGCGACGGCGAGCGCGCGACATGGCCGGGCTACGACTACCTGATGCAGGCCGAGGCCGGGATCTTCCATCTCACGGGCGATCCCGCCGGCGCACCCTCCCGCATGGGGCTTTCCGTCATCGACCTGATGACGGGCGTGGTGCTCGGGCTCGCGCTGGTCTCGGGCGTGATGCGCGCGCGTGCGACGGGGCAAGGGATGGATGTGGATGTCAGCCTGTTCGACCTGGCGCTGTTCGACCTGAACTACATCGCGCACTGGTACCTCAACGCCGGCGCCGTCACCACGCGGCTGCCGCGTTCCGCGCATCCCTCGCTGGTGCCCTGCCAGGCCTATCGCACGCGCGACGGCTGGATCTACCTGATGTGCAACAAGGAGAAGTTCTGGCCCCTTCTCTGCGAGAAGATGGGCGTGCCGGAGCTCGGCCGCGATCCGCGCTACGCGCGCTTCCCCGACCGGCTGCGCGCGCGGGACGAGCTGACCGAGCTGTTGGACGGCCTGCTCTCCCGCCGCACCACCGCGGAGTGGCTCGCGGCCTTCGGCGGCGCCATCCCCGCCGCGCCGATCCACGACGTGGCGCAGGCGCTGGAGAATCCGTTCATCCATGCGCGCGGCATGGTCGAGACTCTGCGCAGCGCGGAAGGCGCGGAGGTGACGCTGCTGGCGAACCCTGTGCGCAGCACCGTCGCCGCGCGCCCCTCCTCGCCCGCGCCGGCGCTCGGCGCCGACACGGAGGCGGTGCTGGCGGAGGCCGGCTTCGACGCGGCGGAGATCGCCGCGCTGCGCGCCGCCGGCGTCGTCTGATGCCGACGCGCTGGCAGGCGATCGCCCACGCGCTGGCCGAGCGGATCCGCGCCGGCGATCCGCCGGTGGGTGCGCTGCTGCCGGGCGAGCACGCGCTCTGCGCCGCCTTCGGCGCCAGCCGCATCACGCTACGCCACGCGCTGGCGGAACTCGAGCGGCGCGGCATGGTGAGCCGCCGCCGCGGCGCCGGCACGCGCGTGGAGGCCGCCGAGGCGCGCGACCTCTATGTGCACGACGCCAGCAGCGTGGACGAGGTGCTGCGCTTCACCGCCGACCTCTCCTTCCGCCTGCTCTCGCGCAGCCAGGCGCCGGCCGATGCCGCCACCGCGCAGGAATTCGGCGTCGCGGCGGGCACGCGGACCGTCACGCTGCGCGCGCTGCGCTGCGGCGCGGGCGGGCTGCCGGTGTGCCTTTCCGTCCATCGCCTGACCGCCACGCTGGCGAAGGCGGCGGCGCCGCTCGACGATTTCCGCGGCTCGCTGGCCACGCGGCTGGCGCGCGCCAGTGGCGACAGCATCGAGGCGATCCGGCAGAGCCTGGAAGCGGTGGCCCTGCCGCCCGAGGACGCCGCGACGCTGCAGGCGCCGCCAGGCGGTCCGGCGCTGCTGACGCGGCGCGTCTATCTCGGCCGGTCCGGGCGCCTGCTGCTCGCCAGCCGAAGCCTGTTTCCCGCCGGCCGCTATGTCCACACCGCCGCGCTGCGCCGCGCCGGCCTGCCTGACCTGGGAGAAACCACCTGATGCCCGGCTTCTACTACGCGATCGGCCCGCAGCGCTGGCGCGAGCATTGGGGGCTGCCCCTCGAATCCTTCGCGCCCGGCATGCGCTTCCGCCACCGCCCCGGCATCACCCTCTCCCAGCGCGACAATGTCGAGGAGGCGCTCGACACCTTCAACGCCGCGATGCTGCATTACGACGCGCATTACGCCGGGCAGACGGCGTGGAAGCGCCCGCTGATGGTCTCCACCGCCACGGTGCAGCGCGTGGTCGGCATGGCGAACAAGACCTATGGCGACCGCGCCGCGATCCTCGGCTTCGACAGCATCGCGCTCTCCGCGCCGCTGTTCGGCGACGACACCATCTATGCCGAGAGCGAGGTGCTGGCGGTGGAGGCCGGCGCCGCCGGGCCGACCGGCGCCGTCACGGTGGAGTTCCGCTGCGTGAAGCCGGACGGGACGGTCGTCGCGAAGCTGCGCGGCACGCTCGCGATCCATCGCCGTGGTGCCGCGCCCGACGCGCCGCAGGACGAGGCCGATCCCGATCCGCGCTTCTCGGGCTACCGCACGGAAGCGGACGGCGCGCTGACCGAGCAGGTCGGCCTCTTCTTCGAGGATTTCCGCGAGGGCGACAGCTTCCTCCACGCGCCGCGCCGCAGCTTCCACGCGCAGGAATGCGTGGAATACGGCCGCCGCGCCTTCGACAGCGACCCCCGCACCCAGGATCTGGACTGGATCGCGCGCCATGGCGAAGGCCGCATGAAGGTGCCCGAGACCTTCGTCATCGGCGCCGCCGCCGCGCTCTCCACCCGCAGCTTCGGCCGCGTGGTGGCCAATCTCGGCTGGACCGAGATCCGCCTGCCGCATCCGGTGCATGCCGGCGACACGGTGCAGGCGGAATCGCGCGTGCTGGGCAAGCGCGACTCGAAGTCGCGCCCGCATGAGGGCATCCTGAGCGTGCAGACCGAGGCGCGCGACATGCAGGGCCGCGTCGTCGTCTCCTATCGCCGCGACCTGCTGGTCTATCGCCGCGACGCGCCGACGCCCTACGCCGCCGCGGGCTACTAGCAGGCTGCGGAAATTCGCGGCCGGAGGCTTGGTTTTCCTGGTGTGTGCGGTGAGCAAGCGGTCTCTTGCGGGCTGCTCGGTGCGGTTTTCGGCGCCGTCCCGCCGCGATTTATCGCGCCAGGTCGTCTCCCGGCGGCGATCAGGCAGGCGGCGCCAGCAACTTCGGCAGTCGGATCAGGTTGTAGGCGGCGACACGGAGCGTGAAACTCCATCCGACGCGTTCCAACCCGCGCAGGAGGGTGCGGCGCATGCCGCCGATCTCCTTGCCCCAGCCGAACACCTCCTCGATCCGCTTGCGGATGCGCTGGCTGGCCTCGTAGC
>NZ_JBWXTD010000003.1:1341261-1344042 GCF_056682175.1 Falsiroseomonas sp. RANM36 | reverse complement strand
CCCCGGCGACCCGGCGCCGCGCCGCCGCGCCCCCCCCGCCCCCGGCCCGCGCCCCGGGGGCGCGCGGCGCCAGGCGGTCGCGCAGCGGTTCCGGCCAGGCGCGCAGGATCGGCAGCGACGCCGCGATGCCCGCCGCGCCCGACTCGCCGCGCGCGGCAGCGAGCAGGCCGCGCCAGAGGGTCAGCTCGGCGCTCTCCGGCAGGCGCGGATCGAGCAGGCCTTCCGCCTCGTTCAGCCGCCCCGCCACCAGCGCGGCCGCGCCCTGCAGCGCGCGGGCCTTGGGCTGCTCCGCCGCGCGCGGATCCTCGCGCATGGCAAGCCCCGCCATCGCCTGCGCCTCCGGCCCGAGGCCGAGCGCGAGCAACGCCTCCGCCGCGCGCAGCCGCGGCGCACCGCGGCCGAGCGGCGGCGCGCCGGCGACGGCGAGATTCGCATTGCGCTCGCGCTGGACCAGCGCGGGCAGCGGCTCCGCCGGCAGGTCGAACAGGCGCGAGAGCGCCGCCGCCTCCTCGGCCGCGTCGGCTTCCGTGCCGAAGGCCAGCGCCACGCCCGGCCCGGGATCTGCGGCGAAGCCGGCGGGCAGCGCGCGGAGCGTCACGGTGTCGGCGCGCGGCAGGATGGCGGCGCCGAGGCGCGTGGGCAGCACCTCGAAGGCCGCGGCGCGGCCTTCGCGCGTGATCTCCCACAGAGGATTGTCCACGGCCAGGCGCTGCCCGCCATCGCGCTGCACGCCGCGGATGATCGCGCTCGCCACGTTGCGGGTGGCGATGCCGAACAGCTCGAGCGGCACGCGCACATAGATGCCGCGGTCGAAGCTGCCCTCGCCGAAGGTGGAGAAGGGCACGTCGGTGAAGGTGGCGAAGCCGCCCACCTCGATGCCGCTGTCGAAGCGCCGCCCGATCTCGACCGTGCCGCCCCAGTCGCCGGCGAGATACCGCCCGCCGCGCAGCACCGCATACATCCCGTACCAGGGCAGGTCGGCGTAGAGCGAGACCTGCCCGGTGGTCACGTTGTAGCCGAGCGTGCCGAGGCCGCCGTCATAGTCGCGCTGCACCACCTGCGCGATGTCCACGCCGAGCGCATAGGGCTTGTCGTAGGGCCGCCACAGCAGCTCGGCCGAGACGCCGCTGAACATCGGCTCCAGCACGCCCGCCGTCACGCGGGCGAAGATGTCGCGCGCCGGCGCCCAGATGCGCGCGGCGTAGAGCGCGGGGATCGCCGTGCTGCCGCCCTGCGCGTAGCGGGCATAGTCGCTGCGCACATGCGGCAGCAGGCTGTCCGAGGGCGGCGCCCCGTCCAGATTGCCCATGATCGCGAGCGAGACACTGCCGGCCAGCGCGAAGCCATGGCCGAGCTCCGCCCGCGCCCCCGCCACGGCGGCGGCCTGCCAGCGCAGCGTCCGGCTCGGATCGCCGAGGATGGTCTGGAAGCGCGGCTCGACGCCCCAGGTGAAGCCGGCGCCGCCATCCATGCGGCCGAATGCGTCCGCGCCCGCCGCGCCGAGCTGCGTCACGTAGAACAGCTCCTCCGCGCTGCCATTCCCGCGCGCCGCGGCCTCGAAGGCGGCGCGCGGGATGGCGAGCCGCGCGATCTCCACCCCGGCATGCCGCCAGGAGAGCACGACCAGCTGCACCTCCGCCGGCAGGAAAGGCTGCACCGCGCGCATCACGCGCCCCGCCGCCTGCGCAAGCGTGCGCTGCGATCCGCCCGCGACCGCGATGCGCGCCTCCGCGCCCGCGATGCGGACCGCGACCGGCCGGAAGCCGGCGGCGCGCAAGGCATCGCGCGCCGCCGCCTCGGGATCGGGCAGCGGGGCGAGCGGCCGCGCGGACAACGCCGGCGGCGGCGGCTGCTCGATCTCCGGCGGGTTCGCCGGATCGAAGCGGGCCGAGAGGCGGACCACGAAATCCGTGCCGTAGAGCCAGCCCGCGCCGATATCGAGCCAGCCATTCGACCATTGCAGCCCGTA
This sequence comes from Falsiroseomonas sp. RANM36, assembly GCF_056682175.1. Classification (NCBI taxonomy): domain Bacteria; kingdom Pseudomonadati; phylum Pseudomonadota; class Alphaproteobacteria; order Acetobacterales; family Roseomonadaceae; genus Falsiroseomonas; species Falsiroseomonas sp. RANM36. Next base: position 1,342,073 of record NZ_JBWXTD010000003.1, on the reverse strand, counting down.
ATTCACCCGGCTGCGCGCGTATCCCCTGAGGTCCGTGGTGTTCGCCGGATAGCCGCCGCGCTCGTCGCGCAGCGCATCGCCCGAGAACTCCACCTTCGCGCGGATGCCCTCCACGCTGCCGAGCGGCGTCCAGAGGGGCGGCAGCGAATATTCCAGCCCGCCGAACAGCGATGCGTTCTCGCCGCGGAAATAGGTGCCCGGCCCGAGCAGCCCGCCCTCGCCCACATCGCGATCCCGCTGCTCGAAGCGCGGCGAGATCAGGGTCAGCGGGTTCTGCATATCGCTGTAGGTGCCGAGCCGCCCCCAGCCGATGCCGGCGGTGACATCGAGCGGCCCGAAGCGCTTCGACGCCACGATGTACTCGCCGCCATAGATGCCGGTGCCGATGAAATCCTGCAGCCCGATCGCCACCGCCGGCCAAAAGTCATCCTCCTCCAGCAGCCGGATCTTCACGTCGAAGGAACGGTCGCTCGTCATGCCGCGGCCCGTCGTGCCGTCCAGCCGCTCCGCAATCCGGAACGTCGTCTCCAGCCACGGCAGCGCCTGGAAATTCACGAACCACAGCCGCCGCTGATGCCGCAGCGAGGTGCCCGCCTCCAGCGTCCCATCCGGCCGGAACCGCGCATTGCGCATCTCGAGCAGACCCACGCCACCGAGATCCGACCCGGTGCCGGGCACCTCCTGCGGCATGGCGGGTGTCGCGGCGAGAAGTGCGATGAGGGTGAGCGCCACGGGGGCTCCGCCCGCGCGCCCCGGGGGGGGGGGGGGGGGGGGGGGGGGGGGGGGGGGCCCCGGGCGCGGGCGCGGCGCGC
>NZ_JBWXTD010000003.1:1330207-1341161 GCF_056682175.1 Falsiroseomonas sp. RANM36 | reverse complement strand
GGGGCACTTCGGCCCCCCTCCCTTCCGGGCATGAAGCGCATGCAGGTCCAGGAGCATCAGGCTCCTGGTGGGGGGTGCAGGGGGGCGAAGCCCCCCTGGGCGCATACCTCACTGCAATTCGCGCGCGATCACCGCCAGGGCCGCGGAGGAGATCGTCACCTGGCTCAGGATCGCGGTGAGGTCGCGGATCAGGCCGCGGGTTTCGAAGGGCGAGGGGTCCTGGGGCACGACGACGAGGCTGCCGGGCGGCACGGGCGGGCCACCGCTTTGCCAGCCGGACATGCCGGCGGGCGCCGACTGGCCGTTGGGCAGCACGACGAAGGCGCGGGATGTGTCGGCGAAGCGCTGCGTGCCGCCGGCCGCGCGCACGTAGTCGCTGGCGCGCCAGCCGGAGACGAATTGCAGGCTGCCCGCGTTCAGCACGGCGCCGACCACCGTGACCTCGTTCGGGCGCTTCGGGATGACGATCAGGTCGCCGGGTTCCAGCAGCACGTCCAGTTCCGGCCGCGCGGCGAGAACGACCGGGTTCGATTCCACCACCATGCGTCCGGCGGCCTGCGCCTGGCGCAGCGTGCTCGCCAGCTCGCGCCCGGCCGTGACGAGGCCGCCGAGATCCACCCGCTGCTGCCCGACGCCCCCGGCATTGGCCTGCCCGGCGGCGACGGAGAGCAGGGAGGATTCGAGGTCGCGCGCCGTGCGCTCGAAGCCCTGCTGCTGGCGGATGCGCACGCTCTCGCGCGTGAAGACGGTGCCGAAGGCATAGGCCTGCGGCGTCAGCCCGCCGGAGCGTGCGAGCAGTTCCGAAAGCCGCTCACCGCGGCGGATGTCGTACACGCCGGGCCGCAGCACTTCGCCCGCCAGCGTGACGGGGCCGGTCTCGCGGTCGGTGAAGCCGCGCGGCACGCGCACCACGTCGCGCGGCGAGAGGCGCACGGCCCGAAAATTGCGGCTGCGCAGGTCGAGCAGGGTGCGCGTCAGCGGGATCGCGCCGCTCTGGTCGTTCGGCTCGCGCGCGAGCTCGACGGCGGAGAGGTCGGCGCCATCCGTCACGCCCCCGGCCGCGGCGATCACCAGGTCGAGGCCGGTGTCGTCCAGGATCGGGAACAGCCCGGGCTGCTTGACCTCGCCGGCCACCAGCACCGCGGTGTCGAGCAGGAAGGCGAGCAGCGGCGGGTAATCCAGGAACACCTGCGGGCAGGCCGGCGTGCCGATGTCGGGGAAGCCGGCGCCGCGCGCGAAGGCGAAGCGCGCCGGCGCCGAGCGCGCGGCGATGGCAAGCTGCGACAGCGCCGGGCAGGCTTCGGCGGGCGGCGCCTCGCCGCGCAGCGCGCGCTGCACCGGTGGGCTGGCGAGGAAGGCGATGTCGGCATTGCCGAGCACGATCACCTCGTCGCCTTCCTGCAGGCCGGGATTGGCGCCGCCCTGCATCACGCGCGCCAGGTCGAAGGGCACGAATTGCCGCACCCGCGTGCGCGGATCGAGCCGCAGCACCACGCCGAGGCGCGGATAGGGATCGGGCTTGAGCAGCCGCGGATCGGCCAGCAGCCCGCGCAGCGTGCCGCCGCGCGCCGCCGCGCGGGTGACGGGTGCCGAGACATGGCCGGCCAGCCGCAGCTGGTTCGCCACCACATCGGCGCCCGGCTGCACCAGCACCGAATCGCCGCGGCGCACCACGCCGCCCGCGCCGAGCTCGGTGAAGGAGCGCCGGCCGGCGCCGTCCGTGCCCTGCACCAGCAGCCGGTTGCCCGCAGGGCGCAGCGGATCGCCGGCAAGGCCGAGCATCGTCGTGACGGGGGCGGAGGTCTGGCCGGCGGGAAGCTCGTAGATGCCGGGCCGCGTGACCTCGCCCGCGACGGCCACCACGCCGCCGAGCGCCGGCACCAGGATGCGGTCGCCCTCGCGCAGCCGGATATCGGCCTCGCCCGTCGCGCCGGCGATGACGGTGTAGAGATCGAGCACGCGGCGGCCGCCCGGTCCTTCGATGCGGATGGCGCGTAGCGAGCCGGTCTTGCGCACGCCGCCCGCGAGCTGCAGCGCGTCCAGCACGGTGGCCAGCGCGTTCAGCGCCTGCATCCCCGGCCGCATCACCTCGCCGCCGACGAAGATCGCCATCTGCCGCACCTGGCCGATGGACAGGAACAGCTCCGTCCCCGGCATGTCGCGCGCGGCGCGCGCTTCGAGATCCGCGCGCAATTCGCGCAGCGTGCGGCCGGCGGCGGGGATGGGCGGGAAGTCGGGCGCCAGGATCGTGCCGTCGCGCAGCACACGCAGCGTCAGCGTGGCGCGGGTTCGGCCGCGCAGCGCCAGCACCAGCTCGTCGTCGCGCCCGACCAGATAGTCGTCGGGCAGCGCGCCGACCACCGGCGTGGCGGCGGGTCCGCCGCGGAAGCTGTCATAGCCGAACTGGCGCAGCGGCATGCCGAGGCGCTCGGCGAAGAAGGCCTCGGTGTGGGAGAGCGGCTCGGCATTCGCCGGCCAGCCCGGCGGCGGAAGCGCGGGGGCATAGGGCTGCGGCGGCAGCGTGGCCGGTGGCGCGGCCGGGGCGGGGAGCGGGCCCGTCGGTGGCGGCGTGCGGCCGCCGGCCGCATCCAGGATGCGCTGCAGGATCTCCTGCTGTGTGGCCGCGGGCAGCTGCGGCAGCGGCAGCCCGCCCGGCAGGGTCGGCGGCAGCGGCGGCGGGGCGAGGGTGGAACCGCCCGGGCTTGCCGGCGCGGTCGGCTGGCCCGGCGCGGTCTGCGCCAGGGCCGCACCCGCCAGGGCCAGGCCGAGCGCAAGCAACAGGGCCTGCAACCCGGGCAGTATCAACCGAAGGATGAAATCATGATGCATGATTCACGACCTGTTGTAGCATAGTCGGGCAATCCATGCTCGACCAAGTCCCAACTTCCGATGCTCTTGACGCCAGGGTTGAGGCGCCGCGCGGGCCGGCAGCCGGCACGGGCGCGCGCTGGATCGCGGTGGACGCGGCCTGGCGCCTGGGGCCGCGCGCGGTGGCCTGCTGGGCGACGGACCGGTTCGCGCGGCGGATCGGGGTGGCGCGGCGACGGCTTCGCGACGCCGCGGCTCCGCCGGGGCCGTTCCTCCCGCGCCGGGTGCCCGCGGCGCCCGCCTTGCCTCGCGGCGCGGCGGCGCGCGTGCTAGCGGCGGCCGCGGCGCTGCCGGATGCGCCCGACTGGCATGGCGCCTTCGATCCACGATCGCATGCGCTGGATCTCGTCCTGCATCGTGGCGGCGGCGCGCGCCCGGTGTGGGAAGCGAGCCGGCTCGCCGCGCTGCCCCTGCTCGCGCAGGCGGCGCGCATCGCGCCGGGGGGCGGGCATCTGGCGCGCGCCGAATCGCTGCTGCGCGACTGGTGCCGCGCCAACCCGCCCTTTCGCGGCGTCGCCTGGGCCTGCGGGCAGGAGGCCGCCTTCCGCGCGCTGCACCTGGCGCTGGCGCTCGCGCTGCTCGATGCCGACCGCGACCCACCGCAGGGCGCGCGCGACCTGCTCGGCCTCTGCGCGGCGCGCATCGCCGCGACGCCGCTCTATGCGCTGGCGCAGGACAACAACCATCCGATCAGCGAGGCCGCCGGCGCCTTCGCCTGCGCGCTGCTGCGCGGCGAGGATACGCGCCCGGCCGCAGCCCGGCTGGCGCGGCGCGTGGCGCGGCTGGTCGCGCCCGATGGTGGCTTCGCGCAGGTGTCGGCGGGCTATGCGCGGGTGCTGCTGGACACGCTCTCGGTGGTCGAATGGCTGCGCCGCCGCCACGGCGCGCCGCCCTTTCCCACGCCCCTGGCCGAGCGCGCAGCGGCCCTCGCGCGCTGGCTGCACGGCCTGGTGGAGCCGACCGGCGGCGCGCTCCCGCCGCTCGGGCTGGAGGATGGCTCGGCCATCGCCGATCTCGCGCTCCACGGACCCGGTGATGCGCGCGGCAGCGTGGAGCGCGCGGCGCGGCTGTTCTGCGCGGCCTCGGCCGATGCGCCGGATGATCCGGGCTGCGCCTGGCTCGACCTGCCGCGTCCCGCCGCGACGCTGGACCGGCCCGGAGGCTGGCGCGCATCCGGCACCTCCGGCTGGCGCGCGGCCGGAAGCGTCGCGCTGCTGCGCACCGGCCCGCTGCGCTTCCGCCCCTTCCAGTGCGACCTGCTGCAGTTCTCGCTGCGCGACGGTGCGGCGTGGCTCATCCGCGACGGCGGCACCGGCAGCTACGACCCGCCCGAGGCCTGGTGGTGGGGCGCGCTCTCCGGCGCCGCCGCGCACAATGCGCCGGTCTTCGACGACACCGAGCCGATGCCGCGCGCCGGCCGCTTCCTGCTCGCGCGCTGGCCGCGCATGACGGCGCTGCCCGACGGCGCCGCCGCGCAGGATTCGCGCGGCAACCGCACCGAGCGCCGCATCGCCGTCGAGGGCCGCGTCTGGACCGTGCAGGACGTTGTGAGCGGGCCTTTCCGCAGCGCCGCCTGGCATTGGCGCCTGCGCCCCGGACCCTGGGTGCTGCGGGAGGACGGCGTCGCCAGCCCGCATGGCCGCATCCGCATCCAGGCCGATGCGCCGCTGGCGCTCGATCTGATCGCCGGCTGGGAAAGCCCGGCCTATGGCCGCATCCGCCGCGTGCCGGTGCTGCGCGTGAGCGCCGCGGCGCCGATCCGCCGCGTGACGACGATCATCGCCCTTCCAGCCGAAGGACCTGACGATGCCGCTGGATGAACTGCTCGCAGGCATCTGGGCACGCCGCCTGCGCGTGGCGGCGATGGCGCTGCTGTTCCTCCTCGTCGGCGGCGCGACGATCCTGCTGCTGCCGCGCAGCTACGTGGCGGAGGCGACGGTGGCGCCCGCGGAGACCACCGGCATCGCCACCTCCACCCTGCTCTCCGCCGCGCCGGCCATCGGCGGCCTGCTCGACCCGCGGCCGACCGGCAATTTCGCCATCTATCTCGGCGCGCTGCGCTCGGTGGAGGCGGCGCGCGCGCTGGCGACGGAGACCACGATCCTCGCCGACCTCACCGCCTGGCGCACCGCCTGGCCGCGCGGCGAGATCCGCGCCCTGCTCGGCCTGCGGCGCGATGCCGACCTGGACGATTTGCGGTCCTGGGTGGAACGCAATCTCGGCGTGACGCAGACGCTCGGCGCCGTCACCTGGACCATCTCGCTGGCGCATCCCGATCGCGAGCACGCGCTGGCGCTGCTGCGGCGCCTGCACGCCTTCGCCGAGGCCAAGGTGCGCGCCGATCTGGAGGAGCTGGCGCGGCGGCGCGTCGCGGCGCTCGAGCAGCGGCTGAACCGGGAGAGCGATCTCTACATCCGCCAGTCGCTTTACGAATTGCTGGCGCAGAGCCAGCGCGCCGGCGTCGTCGCGGCGGCGGACGAGGCGGTGGCGGCGCGGCTGGTCTCGGCGCCGAATGTCGGCATCCGCCCGAGCCTGCCCAACCGCCCGCTGCTGCTGCTGCTGTTGCTGGCCGCCGCGCCGCTCGCCGCACTGGCGCTGGTCGCGGCCGGCGTGCTGCTGCGCTTCGCGCGCCGGCCTCCGGCCTTCCCGGCATTGCCGGAGCCGGCGGAGTGACATGACAAGGGCCATCGCGCTGCTGGCGGGCGGGATGGCGGCGACGCTGCAGCTGGCCGGCGCGCTCAAGACCGCGCCGCCCTTCGCCGCGTTGCCCTTCGACCTCACGCTCCTGGCCTTCGCGGCGCTGCTGCCCCTGCTGGCGCTGCTGGCCGCGACGCTGCGCTGGCGGCTGGACGCGGCGCTCGCCCTGCCATTGGCCGCGGCGCTGATGCTGCCGCTGTGGTGGGTGGTGGCGGGAAGCTGGACGGCCTCCCGCGACATAGCCTCCGACAAGCTGCCGGAGATCGTGCTGGCCGGCCCCGCGATGCTCGCGATCGGGTTGCTCGTCGGCGCCGAGCCCGCGGCGCGGCGCGGCCTCGTCGCGGCGTCGCTGCTGATCGGCGTGGCGCTCGCGGCGGTGATCCTCTGGCGCTTCGCGGGGGGATGGCAGGCGGCGCTCGATCCCGATGCGGGCAAGGTGCATCACCAGCTCGCCGGGCTTGCGCTTGCCATCGCGGCGGGCCTTGCCGCGCTGCGCGCCGCGGAATCGCGCAGCCCGTTGCGCGCGCTGTTCTGGCTGCTGGTCGTCGGCGCGCTGGCGCTGGCGGCGCTGCTGCCGGGCGGGCGCACGGCGCTGCTGGCGCTCGGCCTCGGCGTCGCGCTGGCGCCGGCGCTGCGGCTCGGCCTCGCGGGGCGGCATGCCGCGGCCGCGGCCTGGCTCGCGGCCTGCCTTGCCGCGTCCCTGCTGTTCCTGCTGCTGTTGCTGCTGCGTCCGGAGGAGGCCGAGGGGCTGCGCACGCTGGAACGGCTGACCGGGGAGGCGGCGGGGCTGGAAGCGCGGCTCGGGCTCTGGGGCGCCGCGCTCGACTGGGCGGGCCGGGCGGCGCCCTTCGGCCTCGGCACCGGCGGCTTCACCATCGCGGCCGGGCATGGCGAGCGGCGCGGCCTCTATCCCCACAACCATGCGCTGGAGGCGCTGGCGGAAGCCGGCCTGCCGGGGCTGCTGCTCTGGCTCGGCGCCTTCGGCGGCGGGCTGGTCGTGGCGACAAGGCTGCTGCGGCAGGTGGCGCCGGCGCGCGCCGCGCGCATCGCCGCGATGGTGCTGCCGGTGGCGCTGACGGTGATGGTCTCCACCGACCTCGGCAACCGCATGGCCTGGTTCGCACTGGGGCTGGCGCTGAGCCTCGGTGTCGCGGCGTCGCCGGCGCGCCTCTGGGTGCCGCGCCATGCATGAGGGCTGGTACGCGCTCTGGGGCAAGCGCGCCTTCGACGTCGCCGGCGCGCTGGTGCTGCTGCTGGCGACGGCGCCGCTGATGCTGCTCGTGGCGCTTGCCGTGCGGATCCGCCTCGGCGCGCCGGTGCTCTTCGTGCAGGCGCGCGCCGGGCGCGGCGGCCGGCCCTTCGCGCTGCGCAAGTTCCGCTCGATGCGCGCGGGGCCGGGCAGCGACGCGGAGCGGCTCGACGGCTTCGGCCGCGCGCTCCGCCGGAGCGGCCTGGACGAGTTGCCGCAGCTCCTGAATGTGCTGCGCGGAGAGATGAGCCTGGTCGGGCCGCGCCCGCTCCCGCTCGACTACCTGCACCTGTATTCCACCCGGCAGGCCCGGATGCTGCGGGCGCGCCCCGGCATCGCCGGGCCGGCCGTCGCTGCCGGACGCAATGCGGTGCCCTGGGCGGAGCGGCTGGAACTCGGCGCGGCCTATGCGACCGCGCCGCCGCGCCTCGGCCGTGACCTGCTGCTGATCCTGCTGACGCTGCGGGTCTGGGCCTCCGGCAAGGGGGTCGCGGCGCCCGGGCATGCGACCATGCCGCCCTTCGGCCCGTCGGGCGACGGCGTGGGTTGAGGCGCGTCTGCGCTGCGCAGTCTGGGCTTGCACCGTTAACGAATCATCAACCATGATGCGATAGTCAGACGGAGGCTTTCGCCTTGCCGGTTCATGCCGCAACGCTGCCCGGGCCCGCCCAAAAGAGCGCCCTGCTGCGGTTTCCGCGCATGCCGGCGTCGCGCCTCCTGCTGTCGCCCCCCGCCCTGGAGGGCAGCGAACTCGACAGCCTTCGCGCGACGCTCGAATCCGGCTGGGTCGCCCCGGCCGGCCCCGCCCCGGCCGCCTTCGAGGCCGCGCTCGCCGAGGTCACCGGCATCCCGTCCGTGCTCGCCACCACCTCCGGCACGGCGGCGCTGCATCTCGGCTATCGCGTGCTGGGCGTCGGACCGGGCGACGAGGTGTGGACGCCCACGCTGACCTTCGTGGCCACCATCGCCCCGGCCGTGCAGATGGGTGCGGTGCCGCGCTTCTTCGACGCGACCGGCCCGGGCGCCACGCTGGAACCGGGCCTGCTGGCCGAGGAACTGGCCCGCGCCGCCCGGCGCGGCCGGCGGGCGCGGGGGGGGGGGGGGGGGGGGCGGGGCGGGCGGGGGGGGCGGGGCGCCCCCGGCGCCGGGCTCCCGTGTCATGCGGCGGCGGGATCCCGCGCCAGCGCCGTCTCGATGAGCCCTATCGTGCCGGCGACGCCGTAGAGCGCCACGAAGCCGCCGAAGCGCGGACCTTCCGGCTGGCCGAGCAGCACCTGGTAGAGGGCGTTGAACCACGCGCGGGAGACGCCAGGGCGGCCCCCGTCCTTCGCCGGTTCCAGGAAGGGCTCGCGGCGCCCGGCGTCATAGACCAGGTCCTGGATCGCCTTCGCCCGCTCATCGGGCGCCATCGCCTCGAGGTCGGTCGCGCGGTCGCGCAGCGCGGCGGCCAGCGCGCGCATCGCCGCCGCCTCTTGCGGCGTCGCGGCGCGGTGCTTCTTTTCCGGCACGACGCGGTCGCGGTAATAGGCCACAGCACGCTCGATCAGCCGCGCGACCAGGGGATGGCTCTCCGGCGTCACGGCGGGCGCGTAGCGCTGGAGAAAGCCCCAGAGCATCCCGGCATTGTCGGCGTTGATCACGCTGGCCAGGTTCAGCAGCATGGTGAAGGACACCGGCGAGCCGGGATCGTTGGTGCCGCCCGCATGGATGTGCCAGGCGGGATTGTCGGGCGTCGGCGTGGCGCGGAGCCGGTCGAGGTTCTGCAGGTATTCGTCCACCGCGCGCGGGATCACGTCGAAGAACAGCCGCTTCGCGCGCTGCGGCTGGTTGTACATGAACTGCGCCAGGCTTTCGGGCGGCGCGTAGTGCAGCCATTCCTCGATGCCGAGGCCGTTACCCTTTGACTTGCTGATCTTCGTGCCTTCCTCGTCCAGGAACAGCTCATAGGTGAAGCCGATCGGCGGCTCGCCCCCCAGCACGCGGCAGATCGCGCCGGAGAGCTTTACGGAATCGATCAGGTCCTTGCCCGACATCTCGTAGTCCACGCCGAGCGCGTACCAGCGCAGTGCCCAATCCGCCTTCCACTGCGCCTTGCAATGGCCGCCGGTGATGCGCGTGCCGAATTGTTCGTTCGTGTCCGGGTCGGTCCAGACCAGCAGGTCCTCCGCCGGGCGCACCTCCTCCATCGGCACCTGCATCACCACGCCGGTCTTCGGGTGGATCGGCAGGAAGGGCGAGTAGGTGGCGCGGCGTTCCGGCCCCAGCGTCGGCAGGATGACCTGCCGCACCTGCTCGTGCCGCTCCGCCATGCGCAGCAGCGCCGCGTCGAAGCGGCCCGATTTGTAGTAGTCGGAGGAGGAGGCGAATTCGTAGTCGAAGCCGAACTGGTCGAGGAAGGCGCGCAGCCGGGCGTTGTTGTGATGCCCGAAGCTTTCATGCGTGCCGAAGGGATCGGGGATGGCCGTCACCGGCTTGCCCAGGTGGCCGGCCAGCATCTCCTTGTTCGGCACGTTGTCGGGCACCTTGCGCAGCCCGTCCATGTCGTCGCTGAAGGCGACGAGGCGGGAGGGCAGGCCGGTCAGGCGGTGGAAGGCGTTGCGCACCCAGGTGGTGCGCGCCACCTCCCCGAAGGTTCCGATATGCGGCAGGCCGGAGGGGCCATAGCCGGTCTCGAACAGGGCCGCGCCCTTGCCCGAGGCCTGCACCCGGGCGGCGACCTTGTGGGCCTCCTCGAAGGGCCAGGCCTTGGTCGCGACGAAGGCGCGCGGGTCTGCGGCGGAGTAGTCGGCGTCTGACATGGCGTCCGGCGAGATTCTCGGGTCGAGTCTGGCTTTATAGGTGGCGCGGCGGGGCGAGGCGACCCCGCGACGGTGCCGGGCAGGGCTGTCCCTCCAAACCTGCATTTGGCCGGGCGGCGTCTTTGCGCTATTGGCCCATGTCTTGGTCTGCAACGAAGGAAAAGCCTGACATGCGTGTCGGCGTCATCGGCGCCACCGGAGCGGTGGGGAAGGAACTGGTGGAGGTCCTGGGGCGGCGTCGCTTCCCGGTGACGAAACTCCGCCTCTTCGCCTCGGGCCGCAGCGCGGGCACGCGGGTGAAAACGCCCTTCGGCGAGGTCACGATCGAGGAATTCTCGCCCGACAAGGCGAAGGACCTCGACCTGGCGCTGCTGGCCGTCTCGGGCGATTTCGCCAAGCAGCACGCCCCCGCGCTGGTCGCGGCCGGGGTGACGGTGGTGGACAATTCCTCGGCCTTCCGCCTGGACGACAACGTCCCGCTGGTGGTGCCGGAGGTGAACGCGGCGGCGGTGGGCAATGCGCGCCTGATCGCCAACCCGAACTGCACGACCGCGATCGCCGTGGTGGCGCTGGCGCCGCTGCACCGCGCCTTCGGCATCAAGCGCGTGATCGTCTCCACCTACCAGGCCACCTCCGGCGCCGGCGCCGAGGGCATGGCCGAGCTGGAGCGGGAGACGCGCCGCGTGCTGGTGGAGGGCGAGAAGGCGAAGAACGAGGTCTTCGCCCACCCCATCGCCTTCAACGTCATCCCGCACATCGATGCCTTCCAGCCCAACGGCTACACGAAGGAGGAGATGAAGGTCGTCTGGGAGACCCGGAAGATCATGGGCCTGCCCGACCTTCCCGTCTCCTGCACCGCCGTCCGCATCCCGACCATGCGCGTGCATGCCGAGGCGATCACCATCGAGACCGAGAAGCCCGTCACGCCCGAGGCCGCGCGCGAGGTTCTGCGGGCCGCGCCGGGCGTGAAGGTGGTGGATGACGTGGCGAACAAGCAGTACCCGATGCCGCTGACGGCGACGGGCCAGGACGATTGCGAGGTCGGCCGCATCCGCCAGAACCTGGTCTTCGGCGACCACGGCCTGGACCTCTTCGTCTGCGGCGACCAGCTGCTCAAGGGCGCGGCGCTGAACGCCGTGCAGATCGCGGAACTGGTGCCGGCGCTGAAGGCGGCGGCTTAGTACGCCCCCGAAGTGGGGGGGGGGGGGGGGGGGGGGGGGGGCGCGGTGGCGGGGGGGGGCGCCGCGGGGGGGGCGCGGCGGGATCGCGGTGCCGGACGGCGGCGTCGGGCCGACGGGCGGGGTGGGCGCGGTGCCGGGCTTTGGCGCAAGGCTCATGGTCG
>NZ_JBWXTD010000003.1:1321208-1330107 GCF_056682175.1 Falsiroseomonas sp. RANM36 | reverse complement strand
GAGCCGGTCCCGCCCGTGCTCCCGCGCCCGCCGCGCGGGGGGGGGGTGGCGGTGGGCCCGCGGGGCGGCCGGCGGCGGGGCGGGCCCCGGCCGGGCCGCCGCGGGGCCGGCGGCGGATTCGTCCCAGCAGGTGTCGGAGGGGAGAATCAGCGTCGCGATCTGGCCCGGCGAGGTCCGCGCCGCCTGCACCGCCACCGCCGCGTCCCGGCCGCCCTCCTCGGCACGGCGGACGGGGCGCGTCCAGCCGGAGACGGCGCGCGCAAAGCCTTCGGTGTCGGCGGTCAGCGGCGCGTCATAGGGGCGGTGGTAGGTCGCGTGGTCGCCGACGCAGTTCACCATGCCCGACCGAGCGCGGCGCGCGTTGTGCAGGTTGGCCAGCCCGTTCGCCAGGCCCGGCCCGCAATGCAGCAGCGTCGCCGCCGGCTTGCGCGCCATGCGCCAGTAGCCGTCGGCCATGCCGGTGACGACGTTCTCCTGCAGGCCGAGGATGCAGCGCATGCCGGGCACCCGGTCCAGCGCGGCGACGAAATGCATCTCGCTGGTGCCGGGATTGGCGAAGCAGACATCCACCCCCGAGGCCAGCAGCGTATGGACCAGACTTTCCGCGCCATTCACCCGCCAAGATCCTTCCGCGATGAGGTCCGGAGGCTGCGCGGGCCGCGCGCGCGGGGCAAGAGGCCCGGCCGGCACAATCGCCCGGGCCACCTCCCGCGATCGTGAGCCCCCCTTTACGGAACGTCATGCTGCCGCAATCCTGCCGCCATAGGAGGGCACTTCGGAACGATCGGTCGGGCATGGCCGGTTGGGGGGACGGGATATGCCGCGTCTGGCGGTCGCATTCTTCTGCTCGGGCTTCGCCGCCCTGCTCTGCCAGATCGTCTGGCAGCGGATGCTCGGCATCTTCGCCGGGTCGGACACCGTCTCGGCGGCGCTGGTGGTCGGCGCCTTCCTGGCCGGCCTCGGCCTCGGCTCCATCATCGGCGCGAAGATCGCGGACCGCTTCAGCGCGTCCCAGGCGCTGATCGGCTTCGCCCTGGCGGAAGCCGGGGTGGCGGTCTTCGCGCTCGTCTCGAAGTTCTTCCTCTACGATTTCCTGGCGACCGACCTGGCCGGGGTGGTGGACAGCCCGGTGGCGGTCTTCGCGCTGTGCTTCGCGGGGCTGGTGCTGCCGACCACGCTGATGGGGGCGTCCCTGCCGCTGCTGGCGCGCGCCATCGCGACCAACCTCGACACCGTCGCGGAGCGGATCGGCACCCTGTACGGCCTCAACACGCTCGGCGCGGGGCTCGGCGCGCTGCTGGGCGGCTGGCTGCTGGTGGGCAATCTCGGCTTCGTCGGGGCACTGATCCTGGCGGCCGGGCTCGACATCTTCGCCGCCCTGTTGGCGCTCACGCTCTTGCCGGCGCTCCGCCGCGCCGAAGGCGCCGCGCCGGCGGCGGCGCGCGCCCCCCCCCCCCGCCCCCCCCCCCCCCCCGGCTGCCGCGCGTGGTGGTGCCGGTGGACCTCTACGGCCAGTGCTGCGACCTCGACGGCATCGTCTCCGCCTGCGAGCCCTGGGGCGTGCCGGTGCTGAGCGACAGCGCCGCCGCGATGGGCTCGCGCGGGCGCGGCGGGCAGCATGCGGGACGGGGCGCGCGGCTCGCCGCCTTCTCCTTCAACGGCAACAAGATCGTGACGACCGGCGGCGGCGGCGCGCTGGCGGGCGACGATGCGGCGCTGATCGCCCGCGCCCGCGCCCTCGCCGGCCAGGCGCGGGAGCCCGCCGCGCATTACCAGCACGAGACCACCGGCTATGCCTATGGCCTGTCCTCCGTGCTCGCCGCCGTCGGGATCGCGCAACTGCCGAGCCTGGCGGAGCGCGTGGCGCGGCGCCGCGCGATCTTCGCCGCCTATGCCGAGGGGCTGGGCGACCTGCCCGGCCTCTCCTTCCTGGCGGAGCCGAACTGGGGGCGATCGAATCGCTGGCTCAGCGTCGCGTTGATCGAGCCCGCCGCCTTCGGCGCCGACCGCGAGGCGGTGCGCCGCGCGCTGGACGCCGCCGGCGTGGAAAGCCGCCCCGCCTGGAAGCCGCTGCACCTCCAGCCGGCCTTCCGCGACGCGCCGCGCATCGGGGGCGAGGTGGCGGCGATGCTGTTCGAGCGCGGGCTCTGCCTGCCGTCCGGCAGCGCGATGACGCAGGCGGAGCAGTCCCGCGTGATCGAGGTGGTGCGGAGCTGTGCCCGGCGCTGAGTCGCGGGCGGGCATCCGGCGTCCGCTGCGCATCCTCTACCTGCACCAGCACTTCTCGCGCCCCGAGGGCAGCACCGCGACGCGCTCCTTCCACCACGCCGCTGCGCTGGCGGGGGCGGGGCATGCGGTGACGCTGCTCTGCGGCCGCTACCAGGGCGCCGTGACGGGGCTCGACGGCCCGTTCCGCCACGGCCGACGCTGCGGCCGGATGGACGGCTTCGCGCTGCGCGAATTCGACATCCCCTGCGGCAATGCGCAGGGTCTGGCGGCGCGCAGCCTGGCCTTCCTGCGCTTCGCCGCGCGCGCCACGCGCGTTGCGCTGGCCGAGCCTTGGGACCTGGTGATCGCCTCCTCCACGCCGCTCACCGTCGCGATCCCGGCTCTGCTGGCGCGCCGCCGCCGCGGCGTGCCCTTCCTGTTCGAGATCCGCGATCCCTGGCCCGAGCTGCCGCGCGCGCTGTCCTCGCCGGGCGGCGGCGTGCCGAAGCCGTTGCTGGCGGCGATGGGGCGCCTTGCCGACGCCGCCTGCCGCGACGCCGCGGCGGTGATCGCGCTGACCGAGGGCATCGCGGAGACCGCGGTCGCGCGCGGCGCGGCGCGCGAAACCGTGCATGTGCTGCCGCAGGGCGTGGATCTGGCCCTGTTCGGGCCGCATGTCGCGCCCTGGCGCCCGGAGGGCATCGCGGCGGAGGAAACGCTCGCGGTCTATGCCGGCGCGCATGGCGCGGCGAACGGGCTGGAGGCGCTGCTCGACGCGGCCGCGCTGCTGCGCGGGGCGGGCATCACGCTGCTGCTGGCCGGCGAGGGCGCGCGCAAGCCGGCGCTGATGGCGCGCGCAGCGTCCGAAAACCTGCCGCTGCGCTTCCTCGATCCGCTGCCGAAGCCGCGCCTCGCTGCGCTGCTGGCCGGCGCCGAGATCGGACTGCACTGCCTGGCGCCGGTGCCGGAATTCGCCGAATGGACCGCGCCGAACAAGCTGGTGGACGGCTTCGCGGCGGCGCTGCCGATGGTGACCAACGTGCCGGGCCGCGCGGCGCGGCTGGTGACGGAAGGCGACTGCGGCATTGCCGTGCCGCCGGCCGACGCCGTGCCGCTCGCCGCGGCGCTGCGACGCCTGGCAGGCAATGCTGCGCTGCGCGCGCGCATGGGCTGCAACGCAAGGCGCCTGGCGGAGCAGCGCTTCGACATGCGGGCCATCGCAGTCCGCTTCGTGCAGGTCGCGGAGGCGGCGGCGGCGTGAGCGGGCTGGTGCTGATGCTCTCCGCGGCGCATCCGCCGGAGGATGTGCGCATCGTCGCCAAGGAAGGCGCGGCGCTGGCGGCGGCCGGACATCGCGTGATGCATCTCGCGCCGGGCGATCCGCCCGCCGCCCCGCGGCACGGCGTGGCGTTGCGCAGCCCCGGAGCGAAGCGGCGCGGCTGGCGCGGGCGCGTCCTCGGCATCGCGGCGCTGGCGCGCGCGGCGGCGGCGCAGCGCCCGGCGGTGATCCATGCGCATGAACCGGATTCCTGGCTCGCCGCGCGCCTTGCCGCGCGGCGCTGCGGCGCGCGCGTCGTGCTCGATGTGCACGCGCATTATCCCTCGCGCCTCGCTCCGCGCCTGCCGCCGGCGTTGCGCCCGGCCGCGCGCGCCGCGCTGCGACTGCTCTGCCGCGGCCTGTCGCTCGGCGCCGATGCGGTGGTGGTGGCGAAGGACGGGCTGGACGACGCCTTCGGCGGCGCCGCGCGTTGCACCCCTGTGCGCAACTACGCCGAGGATGCGGGCGTCGCGCCGCGCCGCCATGCGCCGGGCCCGCTGCGGCTGCTGCATCTCGGCGCGCTCGGCGAAGCGCGCGGCGCCTTCACCATGCTCGACGCGCTCGCGCGGCTGCCGGCGGAGACGCGGCGCGTGCTGATCGGCCGCTTCACCGATGGCAGCGAGGCCGCCTTCGACGCGCGCGCCGCCGCGCGCGGCCTGACGCCGCGCATCGAGAAGCATGGCTGGCTGCCGCGGGAGGCCGCGCTGGCACGGGCGGCGGACTGCGATGTCGCTCTGGTGCTGTTCCAGCCGGGCGTGGAGAACCATCGCCTGGCGCTGCCGCACAAGCTGTTCGACGCGATGCTGCTCGGCCTGCCGGTGATCGTGCCGGCCTTCGCCGAGGAGGTCGCCGCCGTGGTGGCCGACGCCGCCTGCGGCCTCGCGGTGGACACCGCCGATCCGCGCGCCGTCGCGGACGCGGCGCAACGCCTCGCCGATCCCGCGCTGCGCGGCGCGATGGGCGCGCGCGGGCGTGACGCCGCGCTCACGCGCTTCGGCTGGCCCGCGGAGGCGGCGCGGCTCGTCGCGCTCTATGGCCGGCTGATGCGGTAAGCGCCGAAGCTTCCTATGCTCGCCGCGCGATGGATGCGGAGAAGGCGATGACGAGCGCGGAGGCCGAGGGCCGTCATGCGGACCTCCCCGGCGTGAGGCTGTGGTTCACCGACAGCGGCGGCGACGGGCCGGCGGTGGTGCTGCTGCATCCCAACACCGGCACCAGCGCGATCTGGCGCAAGCAGGGGCCGGCGCTGGTCGCGGCCGGCTTCCGCGCCATCGCCTTCGACCGCCGCGGTTGGGGCCGCAGCCTGGCCGTGCCGGAGACCGGGACGCAGCCCGGCAGCATCGCCGAGGATCTCGAGGCGCTGGCCGATCACCTCCGCCTCGGCCGCTTCCATCTTGTGGGCGTCGCCGGCGGCGGCTTCGCGGCGCTGGACTACGCATGCTGGCGGCCGGATCGCGTGCTGAGCCTGACCGTCGCCGCCAGCAACGGCCAGTTCAGCGAGCCGGACCTGCAGGCGATCTATGCGCGCCTGACGCCGCCCGAATTCAAGGCGCTGCCCGGCGTGCTGCGCGAGGTCGGCGCCACCTTCCGCGGCCTCGATCCCCAGGGCACCGCGCGCTGGATCGCGATCGAGCAGGCGGCGCAGCAGAAGGGCGCGCCGGCGCAGCCCCTGCGCAGCCCGAACACCTATGCGAAGCTCGCCGCCATCCGCTGCCCGGTGCTGGTGATGGCGGCCGGCGCCGATCTCTACGCGCCACCGGCGCTGATGCGGATCTGGGCCGCGCATCTGCCGCGCCACGAATGGCACGTGCTGCCGGAGGCCGGGCACGCCATCAACTGGGAGCAACCCGAGGCCTTCGACGCGCGTCTGCTCGCCTTCCTGCGCGGCGCGTAGCGCCGGCTTACGGCAGCCGCTGGATCCGCCGCTCCATCATCTCGCGCCAGGGCGCGCCGGGGGGCGCCTCGTCCACGATGGACTGCCAGACGCGACGCGCATTCGCCGGGCGGCCGGCGCGCTCCTCCACCAGGCCGGTCATGAAGCGCAGGCGGATGTCCTGCGGCTGCTGCGCGAGGGCGCGGGCGAGCAGGGCGGAGGCTTCGGTGAAGTTGCCCTCCTCCATCTGCACCTCCGCGATGTCGGCGGCGAGCTGCGGCTCGAACCGCACGGCGAGGGCGCGGCTCCAGGCCTGCAGCGCCTCCGCGTTGCGGCCGCGGTTGCGCTCGGCGTTGCCGAGCAGGATGAAGCCCTGCCGTGCCGGCTCGCTGTTCGGATCGAGCTGCGCGATGCGGCTGCGCAACGCCGTGAGCAATTGCTCCTCGGCTTCCGCCTGCTGGCGTCGCAGGTCGTAGGGCGCGCTCGGCATGTCGGGGACGCCGCGAAGCAGATAGAGGCCGATCGCCGCGGCGGGCACCAGGAACAGCGCCGCGCCGAGGATGGCGGCGCTGCGCCGGCCGGCGCCGGCGGCATCATCCTTCGGCGCGGCGAGGATGCGCCGCTGCACCTCGAGCGTCGCGGCGGCATGCGCGGCCTCGTCCAGCCTGCCGGCCTCGCGCTCCCGGTCGAGCTCCGCGAGCTGGGCGCGATAGAGCGCGAGGTCGGCCTCGGCGCGACCCCGCGCGCGGGCGGGGCGCAGCAGCACGATGGCGAGCGGCAGCATCGCCAGCAGGGCGAGGGCGCCAACCAGGATCCAGATGGTCACGCCCGCGTCCCGTCCCGTCCCGTCCCGTCCGGCGCCACGCCCAGCGCGGCGAGCCTGCGCCGCTCCTCCTCCGTCAGCGGCGGCGGGCCGGCGACCTGCGCCTGCCGGCGCCGCGTGGAAAGGATCAGCCCGAGGCCGAGCAGCACCGCGATGACGGGCGTGCCCCAGAGCGTGGCGGTTGACCAGGCGAAGGGCGGCTTCAGCAGCACGAAGTCGCCATAGCGAGCATGCAGGAAGGCCTTCACCTGCGCATCCGTCTCGCCGGCGGCGATACGCTCGCGCACGATCAGCCGCAGGTCGCGCGCGAGGCCGACTTCGCTGTCCTCGATGGACTGGTTCTGGCAGACCATGCAGCGGATGTCGCGCCCGAGATTGCGCGCGCGCTCTTCCATCGCCGGGTCGGGCAGCATGTCCGCGGGATTGCTGACCGCCAGCGCGTGGAGCGGCAGCAGCAGGGAAACGAGAAGCAGAAGGCGGCCCGCGTCACGCCGGAGGCGTGCTGTCCGCACGCCGCGGGCCGCGCGCGCGAATGCGCGCCGCGCACAGACGCTCAGCGTCGCCGGGTGCGTCAGTGCGTTGCGCGTCACGCCGAAGGCGTGCCTACGGCACGAAGCCCCGGCGGCGGAGCCGCCGCCCGGCGTCTGAGGGCAGCGAAAAAACAAGCTCATGCGGCGTATCGCCGCAGGAGCGGCCTGATGTCCTGCTCCAGCACATCCGGCGTCACCGGTCCGGCGAAGCGCCAGCGGATGATGCCCTGGCGGTCCAGCAGATAGGTCTCCGGCACGCCGTAGACGCCCCAGTCGATCGCGACGCGGCCCGGCTCGTCCTTCGACAGGAGGCGGAACGGGTTGCCGCGCTCGCGCAGGAATTTCAGGCTGTCCGCGGGCTTGTCCTTGTAGGCGATGCCGAACACCGGCACGCCCTCGTTCGACAGGCGCATGAGCTGCGGATGCTCGATGATGCAGGGAACGCACCAGCTGGCCCAGAAATTCACCAGCACCGGGCCCGGCAGGTTGCGCAGGTCGGCGGAACTCAGCGCCGGCCTTTCCGATCCGTCGAGCGGCGGCAGCGCAAAATCCGGCGCATGCTGCCCGATCAGCGCGGAGGGCACGCCGCGCGGATTGTACTCGCCGGTCTTCATCCCCTGCAGCATGCCGTAGAAGGCGACGCCGCCCGCCGCGGCGACTGCGAACGGCGCGAAGAGCAGGGCGCGACGTGCCGTCGGGCTCATGTGGTCGCGGCACCACGTGGCAGCGCGGCCTTGCGGTTCGGCACCGAGACGCGGACGCGCCGGTCCGCCAGCGACAGCGCCCCGCCCAGCGCCATGATCGCCGCGCCGATCCACAGCCAGGGCGCGAGCAGGTTGTAGTGGATGCGCACCACCGCCTTGCCCGTCGCCGGATCCTCCTCGCCGACCACGGCGTAGAGGTCGTAGAGCAGGTTGGTGCGGATCGAGACTTCCGTGGTGTGCTGGCGGCCGATCGGGAACCAGCGGCGCGAGGGCTCCATCACATGCAGCACCTGGCCGTCGCGCAGCACGGTGATCGTCGCCTTGCGCGCGGTGAAGTTCGGGCCGGTGACGTCGCGCACGCCGTCGAGGCGCCATGTGTAGCCCGCCATCTCCGTGGTGTCGCCGGGCGCCATCGCGACGAGCTTCTCCTGCGCGAGCCCCATGCCCGCGATGCCGGCCGCGACGATGCCGATGCCCGCATGCGCGATGGCCGCTCCCCAGGCCGCGCGCGGCAGGTTCTTTGCGCGTGCCCAGGAATTCGAAAGCCGCGTGCGGAACAGGGCCGTGCGATCCGCGATGTCGGTGATCGCCGCGCCGATCACCCAGGCGGCGAAGGCGAAGCCGACCGCGGGCATCACATGCTCGCCGGTCAGCAGCAGCGCGACGAAGAAAGCGAGCAGCGCGATCGCGGCCGCCGCCCACAGCCGCTGCACCACCGGCCAGAGCTGCGCGCGCTTCCACGGCATCAGCGGCCCCGCCGCCATGGCCAGCAGCAGCGGCACCACCAGCGGGAAGGACGCCATGTTGAAGAAGGGCGGCCCCACCGAGACCTTCGCGCCGAACAGCGCATCGGCGAACATCGGCCAGAGCGTGCCGACGAACACCACCGCGGTGATCGAGCAGACCAGCAGGTTGTTCAGCACGATCGCACCCTCGCGCGAGATCGGCGCGAAGATGCCGGTCGGCGCCATGATCTGCGCGCGCCAGGCAAACAGCAGGAAGGCGCCGCCGACGTAGAACAGCAGCAGCGCCAGGATGAACATGCCGCGCTCGGGATCGTTGGCGAAGGCATGCACGCTGTTCAGCACGCCCGAGCGCACGAGGAAGGTGCCGAGCAGGCTCATCCCGAAGGCGATGATCGCGAGCAGCACCGTCCAGGTCTTCAGCGCCTCCCGCTTCTCCACGACGATGGCGGAGTGCAGCAGCGCCGTGCCGATCAGCCAGGGCAGCAGGGAGGCGTTCTCGACCGGGTCCCAGAACCAGTAGCCGCCCCAGCCGAGCTCGTAATAGGCCCACCAGGAGCCGAGCGCGATGCCGAGCGTCAGGAAGCTCCAGGCCGCCAACGACCAGGGCCGCACCCAGCGGCCCCCGGCCGCGGCCCCCCGGCCGTCGGGCCGCGCCGCGGTGGGGCAGGCGCAGGTCCCCGCGTAGCCCCCATAGCCC
>NZ_JBWXTD010000003.1:1319579-1321198 GCF_056682175.1 Falsiroseomonas sp. RANM36 | reverse complement strand
TCCCTCTCCCCCCCCCCCCCGCGGCCCGCGCGCGCCGCCCCCCCCCCCCCCCCCCCCCCCCCCCCCCCCCGCCCCCCCCCCCCCCCCCCCCAGGCCGCGTCCACGCGGCCTTCGATCAGCGCCGCGATGGCGAAGGCGAAGGTCACCGCATAGCCGACATAGCCCAGGTAGAGCAGCGGCGGATGCATCGCGAGCCCGATGTCCTGCAGGATCGGGTTCAGGCCCTGGCCCTCGGGCGGCGGCGGCCACATCCGCTCGAAGGGGTTGGAGGTCTTCAGGATGAAGGCGAGGAAGCCGACCGAGATGAGGCCGAGCACGCCGAGCACCCGCGCCTTCAGCGTGGAAGGCAGGTCGCGCCCGAAGGCGGCCACGGCCAGCCCGCACAGCGCCAGGATCATCACCCAGAGGATCAGCGACCCCTCGTGGTTGCCCCAGGTGCCGGTGATCTTGAACAGCATCGGCTTCGCGCTGTGGCTGTTCTGCACGACGTTCAGCACTGTCGTGTCGTTGATCGCGTAGGAATACATCAGGCAGGCGAAGCTCGCCGCGATGGCGATGGACTGCCCGACCACGAGCGGCCCGGCGGCGGCCATCAGCCGTGCATCGCGACGTTCCGCGCCGATCAGCGGCAGCGCGGTCTGCGCCAGCGCGAGGATCAGCGCCAGCGCCAAAGCGAAATGGCCGAGTTCGGCGATCAAGAACCGGTCCTTCCGGGGATGGTGGGCTGCTGCGTGCGGGGGTTGAGCGTGTTCCAGGTGGCGGCGTCCGGCGCCGCGCCCTGCGCCGGATTCCAATGACCGGCGCGCTTCAGCGCGTCGGCGACCTCAGGCGGCATGTAGGTCTCGTCGTGCCGAGCCAGGACTTCCGAGGCGCGGAACACGCCATCCACGCCGAGCCGCCCCATGGTCACGACGCCCTGCCCCTCGCGGAACAGGTCGGGCAGCACGCCCTGGTAGACGACGGGGATCATGTTGGCGCCGTCCGTCACGCGGAAATGCACCACGGGCCGCTGGCCGGCGACCGCGGGCTCGCGCTGCACCGAGCCCGCCTCGACCAGCCCGCCGAGGCGGAAGGCGCGGTCCGGCGCCGGCCGCTCCGCGGCGATGTCGGAAGGCGATCGGAAGAACACCAGGTTGTCCTGGAAGGCGGTGAGCGTCAGCGCCGTGGCGCTGCCGAGCCCGATGCCGCAGAGGACCAGGATCCACATCCGCCGGCGCTTGCGGGTCATGTCCTGGTGCCCTCACGCGGCGGGCGGCCGCTCCGCGGCCTGGCCTGACGCGCCTCGGACAGGGTGGGCCCGGGATGGAGGGCTCGAGCCGCGCGGGGCCGCCCTTGGCGGCCCGGTGCGTTCATCACGATCACGCTTCCCGCTCCCCACGTGGATCGAGTTGCTTCAGCCGCGCCGCCGCCGCGCGCTGGCGCAGGAAGGCGCCGACGGCGAGGCCGCCGAACACCAGCGCGGTGATGCCCCAGGACAGCGTCACATGCAGCCAATGGGTACTCATGGCACGGCGTCCAGCCGGCGGGCGCGCGCCAGCTCCCGCCCCCCCCCCCCCCGCGCCCAACCCCCCCCCCGCCGGCGCCCCCCCCCCCCCCCCGCGCCCGCGGCCCCGCAACCC
>NZ_JBWXTD010000003.1:1317810-1319479 GCF_056682175.1 Falsiroseomonas sp. RANM36 | reverse complement strand
CCGGCCGCGCGGTCAGGTGACGCGCGGTCCGGCGACGTGGGCGCCGGATCGGCGGGCAGCCAGACGGTGAAGGTGGCGCCGGCGCCTTCCTCGCTCTCGATCAGCAACTGGCCGCGATGCCGGTTCACCACATGCTTGACGATCGCGAGGCCGAGCCCGGTGCCGCCTTCGCTGCGCGAGCGGCCGCGATCCACGCGATAGAACCGCTCCGTCAGCCGCGGGATGTGATGCTTCGCGATGCCGGGGCCGTCGTCGCTGACGCGCAGCAGCACGCCGCGCCGCGCGGGCCAGCGGCCGCCGGGCTCGGCATGCGCGACGCCGAGCCGCACCACTCCCCCGGCGCGGCCGTAGCGCGCCGCGTTGTCCAGCAGGTTGCGCACCACCTGCGCGACCTGCTCGGCATCGGCCGGCGCCGCGACGGCATCGGGAACCAGATCCGTCTCCAACCGCACGCGCCGCCCGGCGAGGATCGGCTGCATCGCCTCCGCCTCCGCCGCCGCCAGCGCGGCCAGATCCACCCGCCCGGTCGGCGGCTGGTGCTCGGTGATCTCGATCCGCGACAGGCCGAGCAGGTCGTCGATCAGGCGGCGCATCCGCTCCGCCTGCTCGGCCATGATGCCGAGGAAGCGCTGCTCCGCCTCGGTGTCGCCCTTGGCCGGGCCGCGCAGGGTCTCGATGAATCCGATCAGGCTGGCGAGCGGCGTGCGCAGCTCGTGGCTGGCGTTGGCGACGAAGTCGGCGCGCGTGCGGTCCAGGGCGCGTTCGCGCGTGCGGTCGGACAGCACCAGCACCAGCCGCCCGCCATCGGCCAGCGGCGGCTCCATCGGGATGGCATGCACCTTGAGCTCGCGCGCCACCGGCACCGGCAGCGCGATGTCCACATCGCGCGGCGTGCCGGATGCCAGCGCCGCATCCAGCGCATCGGCCAGCGCGGGATGCCGCAGCAGCGCCGCCAGGTCGCCCGCATCGGCGGCGGATGTGCCGAACAGGGCGCGCGCCGCGGCATTGGCGCGCCGCGCCGCGCCGCCGCGGTCCAGCACCACCAGCGGATCGGGCAGGCGCTCGACGATCGCCTCGTCGGCGCGGCGCAGCCGCACCACCAGCTCGGCCCGCTCGTTGACGCTGCGCGCCAGGCGCCGCGCCGCCTCGGCGATCTCCTCGACCGAAGGCAGCAGGGCGGGGCTGGCGTCGTCGGGCCCGGACATCGCCTCGCCCGCCTCGGCGCGGCGGATCGCCTCCCGCAGCCGCCACAGGTTGCTCAGCCAGAGCCGTGCCAGCAGCAGCGCCGCGCCGATCGTGGCGACCAGCGCCAGCAGTCCGGGCGTGGGCTCGACCCAGCCGGCCAGCAACAGCACCAGCAGGAGGCAGGCCGGGACGCCGCCGATCAGGGCCGCCGCGGCGGCTGTTCGGCCGGCCGGCGCAACCGGCAGCGGCATCGGCCGGCTACAGGCCCGTGCCCGCGGGCTCCGGCGCCGGCTCCACCATCACGCCCTCGCCTTCCGGCGACAGGGCATAGATCGCGAGGCCCCGCAGGGTCTGACCGCCCGGGAGCAGCCGCACCGGCCCATCCGCGCCGGCGAAGCTCTGCTGCGCCGTGACGGTGGCGACCGGCGTGGCGGCGCGCAGCGAACGCGCCGCCCCCGCCCCGGCGGCATAGGCGGCGGCCGCC
>NZ_JBWXTD010000003.1:1314906-1317710 GCF_056682175.1 Falsiroseomonas sp. RANM36 | reverse complement strand
GGCGCGGCCGTGGGGCGCGCCGCGGGCCCGCCCGGGGGGGGGGGGGGGGGCGCTGCTGCTGCCGCTGCCCGGGCCGCTGGCGCCGCTCGGCCAGGCACTGCTCCCGGCGGGCACCATGGCGCTGTGCGACGAGGCGCCGAGCGGGGTGGAGTTCCTGCCGCGCCGGCGGGGGTGCCGCCGGTGTCGCGCGGCAGGAACTCCACCCCGCTCGACGCCTCGTCGAACAGCGCCATGGTGCCCGCCTGGAGCAGTGCCTGGCCGAGCGGCGCCTGCGGCCCGGTCAGCGGCAGCAGCAGCGCCGCCCGCGCCCCCGCGGGGCGGGCCGGGGCGGCGCCGAGCGGCGGCGCGGTCGGGACCGCGACCGGGACGGAGGCTTGCGGAGCACAGGCCGCCAGGCCGAGAAGGGCCGCAGCGGCAAGGCCGCCCAGTCCACGGCGGGACAGGGCCCTGGAAGGATGCGGAGGCGGCGTGGCGGATGATGGCAAGCGGCGATCCTCCTCAACGGTCGGCGGCCCGCCCCGGCGAGGCCCCGGCGGGGCTGTCGCTGGTGGCGACGCCGATCGGCAATCTCGGCGACCTGTCGCCACGCGCCCTCGCGGTGCTCGGCGGGGTGGACGCCGTGCTCTGCGAGGATACGCGGGTGACCGGCCAGTTGCTTGCCCGTCATGGCATGTCCGTGCCGCTCCTGCCACTGCATGATCACAACGAGACGGAGATGACCCCGCGGCTGCTGGCCCGGCGGCGGGCGGGGGAGCGCCTGGCCCTGGTCTCCGAGGCCGGGACGCCGCTGGTCTCCGACCCCGGTTACCGCCTGGTCCGCGCGGCCCTCGCCGCGGGGCTGCCCACCCCGGCCACCCCGGGCCCGACCGCGGCCGTGATGGCCCTGACGCTGTCGGGCCTGCCGCCCAACCCCTTCCTGTTCCAGGGGTTCCTGCCGCCGACGGCCGGGCCGCGGGCGGCGGCGATCGGCCGGCTGCGCGCGGCCGAGCGGGCCGGGCTTTCCGCGACCGTCGTGTTCTTCGAGGCACCGCACCGGCTGGCCGAAACGCTGGCCGCCCTGGCCGAGGGGCTCGGCCCCGACCGCCCTGCGGCGGTCGCGCGCGAACTGACGAAGCGCTTCGAGGAGGTGCGGCGCGGGAGCCTCTCCGCCCTCGCCGCCCACTACGCCACGGCCGAGGCGCGGGGCGAGATCTGCATCGTGGTCGGCCCGGCGCCGGAGGAGACGACGGCGGAAGCCGACCTCGATTCGCAGCTGCGCGCCGCGATGCAGGGCGCCAGCCTGCGCGATGCCGCCGCCATGGTGGCCGCCGCCACCGGCCTGCCGCGCAAGCAGGTCTATGCGCGGGCGCTGGAGCTTTCCCGCCAGCCCTGATGCCTGCCGCCGGCAGACCCGAGCTGCGTCCGGCAAGCGCCGGCCGAGCCGCCGACCGACGGAGCGGGTCGGCCCGGTCAGGCGCTGCCTTGCATGGTGGGCGGGCCGATTCAGACCTCCGGGGCCCTAGCCCCTCCGGTCATCGGGCCGCCTCAGCCGCGCAGCGCGCGGACGATGCCTTCCCGCAACTGTGCCGCCATGCCCGCCCAGTCGTTCAGCCGCGCGCCCGCCGCGCGCGCCGCGGCCGTGGCCCTGGCGAATTCCGCCGGGTCGGGCCGCCGCGCCAGCGCCGGGGCGAGCGCCGCGGGCTCGGGCGGCACCAGCAGGCCGGCGCCGGTGCCGCGCAGCTGCTCCGACAGGCCGCCGACCTCGGTGGCGACGACCGGCACGCCGCAGGCCAATGCCACAGGCAGCACGCCGGACTGGCTTGCCTCGCGATACGGCAGCACCAGCACGCGCGCGGCGGCAACCAGCGTCGCCATCTCGGCATCCGGCACCCAGCGCTGTTCCAGCGTGACGCCCGGCAGCGCGGCCAGGCCGGGGGCCAGCGCCTCGGCATCGCCCTCGCCGACCACGCGCAGCGTCGCGCCGGGATGCGCCGCGCGCAGCGCCGGCCAGGCGTCGCGCAGCAGGTCGAGCCCCTTGTAGCGGCGGAAACGGCCGAAGAAGAGGAAGTCCGCGGTCTTCTCCGCGGTCGCGGGGCCGTCCGTCAGCAGCGCGCCGAGATCCAGGCGGATCAGCGGCAATCCGGGCCGCCGCGCCAGCACTGCCTCGGCCACCGCCTCGCTGAACACCACCGCGGCGCGCGCCGGGGCCAGTTCGCGCCGCAGCCGCCAGTCGAACAGCACCGCCGGGTCGCCCGGATGCGGCACCGCGTCGTGGATCGCCGGGACGAAGGCGAGGCCGGCGCGGGCCAGTGCGGGGGCGACGAAGGGCGTCCAGGGATGCGCCATGGCGGAGAACACCACCGGCGTCTCCTGCTCCCGCGCGAAGCGCACCAGCCCCGCGGCCAGCCCGGGCAGGCGGGCGAAGCCGGCGACGAAGCCGGGCACGCCGGTGTAGGTGGCGACCTCCTGCCGCGGCGCGGGCAGGGCGCGGAAGGCGCCGATCAGCTCGTTCTGGCGCGAGAGGGACATCGCGAGCCCGCCCGGCGCGAGCCCGCGCGCCAGGTTCAGCGCGAATTGCGCGCCGCCCCCGCGCCTTCCCCAATACCACAGCAGCACGCGGTTCATGCCGGCGCCCCGATCTGCCGCAGCCGCGCGACATAGGCCTCGGCGGTCCAATGCTTGGCGGCGTATTCCGCCGCGGCGCTGCCGAGCCGGGCGCGCAGCGCCGCGGCGGCGCGCCGCCCCCCCCGCGCCGCGGCGGCGGAGCCCGTGTCCGGCGCGGCCCCGCGCATCCGCGGGGAGTGGGTGGGGCGCGGCGGGGCGCG
>NZ_JBWXTD010000003.1:1313269-1314806 GCF_056682175.1 Falsiroseomonas sp. RANM36 | reverse complement strand
GGGGGCGGCTTCCGCCGCGGGGGCGCGGCGCCCCCGCCCCCGGGCCCCGCGGGTCGCCCGCCCCCCCCCCGGCGCCCCTGCATTCTCAGACACGGCGCAGCAGGCGCGCCCACAGCATCAACGCGGCGTCATAGGGCAGTGCCGGGATCTCCCGCAGGCGCCAGCGCCAGCGTGCCAGGCTCGTGCGCGCGGCCGGGCCGGGCGGCGGCGGCACGGCGCGGGCCTTGCACCCGCCCAGGCGGAACAGCAGCAGCGTCCGCGGCAGATGGTAGCGATGCGTCGCGACGAAGACCGGACCAGCGCCACCACGTAGCAGGCGCAGGCAGGCCTGCACGGAAGACAGGGTGTCGGTCCCGGTCGGCTCCTGCGTGATCCGGTCCCCAGGCACCCCCGCCTCGCCCAGCAACCGCGCCATCATCGCGCTCTCCGCCGGGCCGTGCCGCCCGACCGCCCCGCTCGGCATGTAGCGCGGCGGCACCGGCTGCGCCTCGCCCCAGCGCAGCGCCGCGGCGACACGCTCGGTCAGCGCGCGGCTCGGGCGCCCGTCCGGCCGGACCGCCGCGCCCATGATCACCACGGTGGCCCGAAGCTCCGTCATGGCGTCGCTGCCCTTCTCCTCATTCATCTTCGCAGGACATCAAAGACCCGCTTGAGCGTCCCGTCGCGGCATGGTGACATGGCCGTAATCCGCCTGGGACCGACCTCATGCAAACGATCGTGCTGCGCCGGCGTGCGCTGCTTGCCGCCCTGCCCGCAACCCTCGCCGCGCCAGCCCTGGCGCAGGCGCCATGGCCCAACCGGCCCATCCGGCTGATCATCCCCTTCGCGCCCGGCGGCTCCACCGACGCGCTGGCGCGGATGCTGCTGGACCATCTGGTCGCCCGCTTCGGCCAGCCCATCATCATCGAGAACCGGCCCGGCGCCGGCGCCACCCTCGGCACCGGCCTCGGCGCGGAAGCCGCGCCCGACGGCTACACCATGCTGCTGACCGTGGTCAGCGCCTTCGCCGTCGGCGCGACGCTCTATCAGAGCCGGATCAACTGGGACCCGATCCGCAGCTTCGCCCATGTCGCGATGATCCAGCGCGGCTACTACGCGCTGATGGCCAACAACCGCACGGACTTCACCAATCCGGGCGAGCTGGCCGCCGCCGCGCGCCGCACGCCGGGCATGCCCTATGCCACCTCCGGCGTCGGCTCCATGCCGCATCTCTTCATGCTGCGCTTCGCCCAGGCCGCCAACATCGAGATGACCCACATCCCCTATCGCGGCGGCGGCCAGGCGGTGACGGACACCATGGCCGGCGTCGTGCCCGTGACGCTCGACGGCATCGCAAGCTCGGTCGGCTTCATCCGGAACGGCCAGATCAAGGGAATCGGCATCACCGGCCCGACTCGCGCGCCCGATTTCCCGCAGATGCACACCTTCGTCGAGCACGGCTTCCGCGACCTGGTCGCGGGGGGCTGGGGCGGCCGCGCGCGGCCGGCCCGCCCGCCCCCGCCCCGCCCGGCCCCCGGCGCGCCCGGGGTGCGCGAGG
>NZ_JBWXTD010000003.1:1307394-1313259 GCF_056682175.1 Falsiroseomonas sp. RANM36 | reverse complement strand
GCCCCCCCGCGCCCCCCGTTTTCCCCGCCCACCCCCCCCTCCGCCCCCCCCGCCTCCCGCCCCCGGGCCGGGGAGGGCTGGGCCGGCATCGCGCTGCCGGCCGGCACGCCGCAGCCGATCCAGGACCGCGTCGCGCAGGTGTTCCGCGAGGTGCAGCAGCTTCCCCCCGTGCTCGAGCGCTACAAGGGCTGGTCGGTGGACACCGGCAACCGCTTCGGCGCGGAGATGGAGGCCTTCGTCCGCAGCGAGGTCGAGACCTGGCGCCCGCTGGTCATCGCCTCCGGCGCGACGCCGGTTTGAAATTGCCTCAAGCGCCGGCGTGAGTTTTTTGGTGCCTCAATCGCCGGCGCGCGCCCCCCGCGCGTGGCGTTGGCGCGGCCCCCGGCGGGCGCGGGGCGCCCGGGGCCATAAACGCCTTGTGGGGGGGGGGCCGCTTCCGGGCCCGCGGCCGCCTCTGGCGGCCGCTGTTTCTCTTTTCTGTAGGTCCTCGTCATGCACGCCACCGCGACCGCGGCTGATCGCCTGCCGGCCTTCCAGAAACTGCTGGAGGGCAAGGCGGATCTCGCCTTCATTCCGCTCGGGACCGACCTGCACTACCTGGCGGGCATCCCCCGCGACATTCCGAACTACGGCACCACGCTGCATCCCGGCGGCTGGCTCGAAGGCGCCTGGCTGACGCCCGGCCATGCGCCGATCCTCGCCCTCCCGCGCATGACTGCGGAGTTCAAGGGACGCGGCGAGAGCAAGGGCATCGAGATCCGCGTCCTCGGCGACCACGACGATCCCGCCGCGCTCGCGCGCGACATCTTCGCGGGCCTCCGCGTGCCTGCCCGCCCGCGCATCGCGATCAGCGACCGCGCGCATGGCGAGAGCGCCGTGCATATCCAGGCGCTGCTGCCCGACGCCGTCTTCGTCTCCGCCACCGACCTCCTGCGCGAATTGCGCGTGATCAAGTCGGCCGAGGAGATCGCCACGATGAAAGAGGCCGGGCGCCGCACCGAAGCCGCGTTCGCCGAGACGCTGAAGCGCCTGATGTTCGGCATGACCGAACTCGATGCCATCGCCGAGGTGAACTACCAGATGCAGCGGCAGGGCAGCCTCGGCCAGACCTTCACCACCTCGCTCTACAACACCGGGCCGAACCACCCGCTGCTGATGGGCCGTCGCCTCGAAAGCTGGAAGCGGCCGATCCACCCGCCCTGCTCGGTGCTGTTCGACTTCGGCGCCTCGCATGACGGGCTCTGCTACGACTACGGCCGCACCGTGCATTTCGGCGAGCCGGACGCCGAGCAGCGGCGCGTGCATCGTCTGGTGATGCAGGCGCAGGCGGCGGGCATCGCGGCGCTGAAGGTGGGCACCACCGCAGCCGAGGTCGATGCGGCGGCGCGACGCATCATCGAGGATGCGGGCGACGGGCAAAAATTCCGCCACCGCCTCGGCCATGGCATCGGCTGGGACGTGCATGAGCCGCCCTTCCTGACGAAATCGGACCACTCGGTCCTGCGGGAAGGCATGATGTTCACCGTCGAGCCCTCCATCCTGCAGGACCGCTCCTTCAGCGCCCGCGTGGAGGACGTGATCGTCTGCCGCCCCGGCGGCGGCGAGAAGCTGACCAGCGGCTTCCAGGACCTGCTGGTCGTCAGCGGCTAGAGCAGCGCCCGTTCGAGTGGAACCGCTTCGCGGTTCCGCTGAACGGGCGCTGCTCTAGCCGGCGCGGAACTCCAGTGTGACGGAGCCCACCTCGTCGCCGGCCCATTGCTCGCTGCGCAGCACGACGCCGGATTCGGGCTGCACCCAGAAGCGGTTGGTGAAGGCGCCGCCGCCCCCGCCGCACCGCTCCTCCACCACCAGCCAGCCCGCCTCGTCCCGCCCGGACAGCCGGCATTCCAGCGCGACGCCGAAGCGCATCGTCGCCGGATCGCGCGTGTCGCCGGCAAGGTCCACGCTGCGCCGCGCGAAGGCCTCCGTGCCGCGCAGCGCCAACGGCGCATCGAGCGGATCGGGCCCCTCGAAACGGGTCGCCATCAGCATCTGGCGAAGGCCCGCGGTGGCGACGATGCGCGCGCCCTCGGTGGCGATGGCGATGTTGCCGGCCTCGCCCCGCCAGATATGCCGCGGCCCGCTGCCGCCGACCGGGACCAGCACCGCGCGGCGCGGCGCCAGCAGCAGCAGGTGCGGCCCCTGGACCTGCATCGGCGCCGGCGCGGCTTCGGGTGCCGCCCGGCGCAAGGCCTGCGCCGCGGGGGTGTCGCCGCAGGCGCCGAGCAGCGCGAGGCAGGCGAAGGCGACGACATGGCGCAGGCGCGTACCCATGCCGCGAAAGCTAGAGCAGCGCCCGTTCGAGTGGAACCGCTCCGCCGTTCCGCCGAACGGGCATGATGCCCGGCGCACGAAGTTCCGACCGGCGGCCCGAAGGGCCGAGGTCGCGAATGCGGCCTGCGGCAAGTGCGGCATGCGAAGAGCATGCCTGCGGCATGACGAAGCCAAGGGCCGCGGATGCGGCGCGTGCTCTGGAACATCCTGGTGCTCGGGCGCCGCTCTGGTGGCCTCGTTCGCCCGCGCGCCGCCGACGCTCGCGCTGCGTCTCCGTGTCAACCGGACGCCGCGCCGGCTCGATCCTGCGCCGGGAAGACCAGGTCCGAGCCGGGGGCCAGCGCATTGGCCAGGGAGGACAGGCAGCCAGCAGCCCGCCGGTCCTGCCCGAGCGCGAGGCCGATGACCCTCACCCCGGACGCGACGGCATAGGCAAGCGGCAGCTCCTGCGTCGCCACCACCGCCGCGCAGTGCGCCACCAGCCCCTTGAGCCGCGCCGGGGTGAGATGCCGCCGGCGCCACCGCGTCTCGCCCAGCTCCGCCAGCAGAACGGGCGAATCCGGCAGGAAGCGGGCGGCGAGGTCGAGCGTCGCGGGCAGGTCGTCGGCCGGGCTCTCGGGCGATTCCACCGGCAGCGGCAGCACCGGCCAGCCGCGGAAGGGCGCGAGGAGGTCCGACATGGCAGCGCCGCGCTCGGCGATGGCGCGCGCGGTCTCCGGGCCGCCGAGGATGGAAAGCCCCAGCAACGGCCCAGGCGGCAGCGCCCCGGCCAGGGCGGCATCGGGCGCGACGGCGCGCTCGGGGAAGGGGCGGATGCGCTGCGGCGCGGCGACGCGCCAGACCAGCAGCGCATTGGCCGTCTGGTGCTCGCGCAGGTCGAGCGGCGCGGCGGCGTCGAGCAAGGCGACGCCCTCGGGCGCATCGGTGCGCGCCGCCTCGCGCTCCACGGCGAAGCAGAGCGTCTCCACCGTCGCGCCGGCGGCCTGCGCCCGCGCGGCGACGCGCAGCGCGCGTTCGAGCTCCGCGCGGCGCGTGAAGACGCCGGCGAGGACGACGCGCCCGATGCCGAGCGCGGCCGGGTCGGGCTCGTTCTCCGCCGTCGTGAAGCCGGGCACCTCGGCCGCGACATGCATCGCGAGGAAGGGCGCAGGCTGCGCAGGCAGCGCGGCCGCGACCTCCGCCATGATCGCGCGGGAGCGCAGGCCGCGGAACGGGCGCTCGGCCAGGACCAGGATGCGCGTCACGCCGGCGTCTCCAGCCCGACGCAGCGCGAGCCCGGCGCCAGGCGGTGGGCGAGGGTGACGAAGGTGCGGCGCAGGCTGTTGTCGATCAGCGGATGCAGTCCGATCACCCGGACGCCCGCGCCGATCCCGTGTATGGCGTTGTGCTTGCGATGGGTCAGCAACGTGTCGCAGCGCGCGATCAGGCCCTTCAGCCGCGCGGGCGTCATCTCCGCCCGCCAGAAGTCGCGGTCGAGCAGGATCGGCGCGACCACCTGCGCCTTCGGCAGGAATTTCTGGAGGAAGGCGCGGCAGCCGGCGACGTCGTCCTCGTCCGGCGTGTCGAGATGCACCGTGCTGACGACGGGAAGCACGGCATGGTCCTCGAATTCCGCCAGCAGCGCGCGCACCCGCGCCGCCTCGTGGTCGAGTGCCGCGCGCATCAGCGGCATCGGGATGATGGAGACGCCGAGCAGCTTCCGGCCGTGCGGCAGCAGCGCATCGGCCAGTTCGGGATCGGCGGGGATGTCGGCTTCCGGAAAGCCGGTGATGCGCGGCAGGCGGCCGATGCCGGCCATGGCCGCATACTCCACCGAGAGCACGTCGCGCACGGTATAGGACGCGGCGCGGCGAAAGACGCCGCGCGCCGTCTCGTCCAGCCAGCGCAGATCTTTGATCAGCCAGGAGACGCCGAGATTGTGGAAATTGATTTCGGCGCCTCCAGCCTCGGCTTCGGCAAGGTGTGGCAGCCAGGCGCGGAAGGCATCGGGCGTGCCGAACATGCCGCCGCCGAACACGACACGCTTCGGCTTGAGTGCGAGCATCTCCCCGCCATCGCGGAAGCAGCCCGAGAGGCCGGGCACGCAGCGCATCGTCCACTCCGGCGCGACGCTGAAGGCATGCGCCTCCTCGGACGGAAAGGCGCGCATCGCCTCCATCAGGCAGAGCTCGTCGCCGAGATTGCCGTAGCCATAGGCGCCGAGGAAGGCGGTGCGCATCGGCTCAGTTGACCAGCAGCGGCAGGATCGCGTCCAGCCGCAGCAGCCCGTCCGTCGTCGCGACGAGCCTGCCGTCGCGCCAGGCGAGCAGCCCTTCCTCGGCGAGCTGGTCGAGCATGCGCAGGTCCACCGCATCGCCGAAGGTCAGCGTGCTGCGCGCTTCGATGCGCGCGGGGTCCACGCCCTCGGTCAGGCGCAACCCCATCAGCAGCGCCTCCCGCGCCCGGTCGCGCGCCGACAATTTCGCTTCGTCCACCACGGCATGACCATCGCGCTGAACGCGGAAAAGCCATTCCTCGGGGGCGCGGTGGCGGCGTGCGGCGAGAATGTTGCCGTCCAGCGTCAGCCGCTGATGCGCGCCGGCGCCGATGCCGACGTAGTCGCCATAGCGCCAATAGGCGAGGTTGTGCCGGCTCTCCGCGCCCGGCTTCGCGTAGTTGGAGATCTCGTAGGCGCGCAGGCCGAAGGCGGCGGCTTCCTCGGCCGTCGCGGTGTAGAGGCGCGCTGAGTCCTCGCCTTCCGGCAGCCGAAAAGCGTCGCGGGCGTGCAGGGTGGCGAATTGCGTGCCCGGCTCGATGGTGAGCTGGTAGAGCGAGAGATGATCGGCCGCCAGCGCCAGCGCGCGGCGCAGCTCCGCCCGCCACGCATCCTCCGCCTGGCCGGGCCGGGCATAGATCAGGTCGAAGGACACCCGCGGGAACATGGTTCGGGCCGTCTCCAGCGCGGCGATGGCCTCGCTCGCGTCGTGGCGGCGGCCGAGGAAGGCGAGGGACTCTGGCTCCAGCGCCTGCACGCCGAGCGAGACGCGGTTCACGCCGGCGTCGCGGAATGCGCGCAGCTTGTCGCGCTCGACGCTGGTGGGATTGGCTTCCAGCGTGATCTCGAGATCGGGCAGCGGATCGAACAGGCGCGTCGCGTCTTCGATCAGCGCGGCGACGGTCTCGGGCCGCATCAGGCTCGGCGTGCCGCCGCCGAAGAAAATCGAAGCCAGCCTACGCCGTCCGGTGCGCGCGGCTTCGTAGGCAAGCTCGGCGCGCAGGGCGGCGGCGAAGGCGGCGTGGTCCACGCGGTCGCGGACATGGCTGTTGAAGTCGCAATAGGGGCACTTGGCGGCGCAGAAGGGCCAGTGGATGTAGAGGGCGAGGGGCTCGCGCATCGCTTTCCGCAGATGGGTCCGGTAAGGCGGCCGGCAAAGCCGGCCGAGGCCCCCGATGCGGCCCCCCGCCGGGGGCCCGCCGGCCCGCCGCGGGGGCGGGGCGGCGGCGGGCCGCGCGGCCGCGGCGGGAAGGGCGGCTCCATCGTGGACCTGGAGGAGGCGGAGCGCGCGATCCGCG
>NZ_JBWXTD010000003.1:1306322-1307294 GCF_056682175.1 Falsiroseomonas sp. RANM36 | reverse complement strand
GCGGCGCGGGGGGGCCGGGGGCGGTGGGGGGGGGGGCGGGCTTTTCCTGGGGGGGGTTGGGGGGGGCCGGCGTTTGAGGGCACGCGCGGAGCGCGTGCAAGAGGAAAGGGTATGGCGATGTCCGGCGGGTCTGTCGAACGGGTGCGGGCGGCGCTGCTGGCGGCCGGACATGCGGATTCCGTGCAGGCCTTCCCGGAAGGCACGCGCAGCGCGGCCGACGCCGCAGCGGCCGTCGGCTGCCAGGTGGCGCAGATCGCGAAATCCATCGTCTTCCGCGGCGGCGAGCGGGTGGTGCTGGTGATCGCCTCCGGCGCCAACCGGGTGGACATGGCCAAGGTGGCCGCGGCCACCGGCCTGCCGGTGAAGCGGGCCGACGGCAGCTGGGTGCGGGACCGGAGCGGCTTCGCCATCGGCGGCGTCGCACCGCTCGGCCACCTGACGCCGCCCGTGGTGCTGGTGGACGAGGATCTTTTTGCGTTCGGGACGGTGTGGGCGGCCGCCGGCTCGCCGATGCATGTCTTCGCGACCACGCCGGAAGCCCTGCTGGCGCTGTCCGGCGGCACGCGGGCCGATGTGAAGGAGACCGCCTGATGCTGCCCGTCACGGCGCTCTATGCGGGGCTGCTCGGCCTCTATTTCGTCTGGCTGGCGACGCGGGTGATCAAGGCGCGGCGCCTGCACCGCGTGGCGCTCGGCACCGGCCACCGGCTGGTCGAGCGGGCGGCGCGCGCGCATGGCAATTTTTCGGAGTACGTGCCCTTCGCGCTGCTGCTGCTCGCGCTCTGCGAGATCAATGGCCTGCCCGACTGGGCGCTGCATGTGCTGGGCGTTGTCCTGGTGGCCGGGCGGGTGCTGCACGCCCAGGGCATCGCGAAGGAGCCCGAGGACTTCAAGTGGCGCGTCCTCGGCATGAGCCTGACCTTCACGATGATGGGCGTGGCGGCCGCCGCGCTGCTCGGGCTGGCGGCCGCCA
>NZ_JBWXTD010000003.1:1304242-1306222 GCF_056682175.1 Falsiroseomonas sp. RANM36 | reverse complement strand
GCGGGGGGGGGGGGGGGGGCGGGCGCGGCGGGGGGGGGGGGCCCCCCCCCGCTTTAGCGGCGATACGCGCGCCCGGGTCCTAGCCCGGCTCCACCCGGATGATCCGCGCGCCGGAGGGCTCGTCGGTCAGCAGGTAGAGCAGGCCGTCCGGCCCCTGCCGAACATCGCGCACGCGGCGCCCGACCGGGATCGTCTCCTCGCCCCGCACGCGGCCGGCCGGATCGAGCCGGATGCGCCGCACATCCTGCCCGCGCAGCCCGCCGGAGAAGAGGTCGCCGCGCCAGGCGGGGAAGCGGTCGCCGGTGTAGACTGCAAGGCCCGAGGGCGCCGTCGTCGTCATCCAGACCAGCACCGGGTCCGTCGTGCCCGGCGCGCTGCGGCCGACGCCGATCTGCGCACCGCCGCGATACTCCGTGCTGTGGGAGGCGACCGGCCAGCCATAGTTCCGGCCCCGCTCGATCCGGTTCAGCTCGTCGCCGCCCGAGCTGCCATGCTCGTTCGCCCAGACCGCGTTGCGGATCGGGTCCCAGGCGATGCCCTGGCTGTTGCGGTTGCCGACGGTCCAGATCTCCGCGCGCGCATCGGCGCGACCAGCGTACGGGTTGTCAGCCGGCGCGCTGCCATCGGCATTGAGCCGCAGGATCTTGCCGAGGTGGTTCGACAGGTCCTGCGCATTCTCCCGGATCAGGCGGCCATCCAGCGTGTTGGGCGGGTTGCCGCCATCGCCGACGGTCAGCAGCAGCGTGCCGTCCGGCAGGAACAGGATGCGGCTGCCGAAATGCGCATTGGCCGGCTTGTCCCGGTTCACCTCGAAGACCACCCGCACGTCGCGCAGCGTGGCGCCGTCCAGCACCGCGCTGGCCAGCCGCGTGCGGTTCGCCTGCGCCGTGCCATGCGCGTAGCTGAGGAAGATCGTGCGGTTGCGCGCGAAATCCGGGTGCAGCGCGACATCGAGCAGGCCGCCCTGGCCCTGCGCATGCACCGCTGGCACGCCGGCGACCGGCGTGGGATCGAGCACGCCGTCGCGGAGGATGCGCAGCCGTCCCGGACGTTCGGTGACCAGGATCGCGCCATCGGGCAGGAAGGCCATGCCCCAGGGCCGCTCCAGCCCCTCCGCCACGGTCGCCAGCCGCACGCCCGCCACCTGTGGCGGCTGCCCCTCGCTCAGAACTGGCTCCGCCTGCGCCGCGCCCGCCACAAGGCAGGCCAGCAGCGCTCCGCGCAACGCACGCATCCTCGTTCTCCCGGCTCGTTGCGGCGGGAGGTTGGGCAGGCCCCGCGGGGCTTCAAGGGCAGGCGGTGGGCGGGTCGCGGCCGGTGTCGAGGAAGTCCGCGAGGCAGGCACCGAAGATCGCGTCGAACTCCGGCTCCTGCACGCCGCCATGGCCGATCGGCGCGGGCGGATGCTCGACCACCAGCGCGGGCCGGCCGAGCCGCGCCGCGGCGGCGCGGAACAGCGCGGCGCGGCGGGCGGGATCGGGGCCCCAGGGATCGTCGGCGAAGAGGAACAGCGCCCGCCGCGCCGGCGCATCCGGCGAGGCGGCCTCGAGCGCCGCGGCGAAATCGGCCAGCGCCTGCGGGCGGCGTTCCACGCTGCGGCCATGCGCCGCCGGCGCGGCGAGCACCACGCCATCCGCCAGCCCCGGATACCGCAGCGCGCCGCGCGCGACGACGGCGCCGCGGCTCTCGCCGAGCAGCACGATCCGCCGATAGCCGAGGCCGCGCAGCGCCGCGGTGCCGGCCGCCAGCCGCTCCGCCCCGGCCAGCAGCGGGTCCGGCGCGCCGACCCGGTCGAAGCGCCAGAGATCCCAGCCGGCGCCGGCCAGCCGGCGGCTCCATTCGGGCGCCGCAGGGGGAAGCGGGTCGCGGGTGAAGGGATGGATCCAGACCAGCGCGCCGGCCGCGGCGGCGCCGCCGCCCCGGGGCCGCGGCGGGTCGCGGCGGCGCGCCCCCCCCGCCCCCGCCCCCCCCCCCCCCGAC
>NZ_JBWXTD010000003.1:1284524-1304142 GCF_056682175.1 Falsiroseomonas sp. RANM36 | reverse complement strand
TTTACCCCCCCGGTCGTCCCGCGCGGCGGGGGGGGGGCGGGGGGCGGGGGTTACGGTGGCCCCGCGGGCGGGCGCCGCCGGCCGCGCCGGCTTCACCGCCAGCGCGGTCTGCTCCGTCACCGACGACCCGCCGACGCTGCTGGTCTGCCTCAACCGCGCCAGCCGCGGCAATGCGCTGTTCAAGGCCAATGGCGTGCTGTGCGTGAATACGCTGGCCGCCGGCTGCCGGGCGCTGTCGGACGCCTTCGCCGGCAAGGGCGGTCTGGACACTGAGGGCCGCTTCGCGCTGGCAAGCTGGAGCCGGCTGGCCACCGGCGCGCCCGTGCTGGAGGAGGCGGCGGTGGTGGCCTTCGACTGCCGCATCACCGAGGTGGTGGAGAAGGGCTCGCACAGCGTGCTGTTCGCCGAGATCGCGGCGATCCGGCAGGGCGCGCCGGGCGGGGCGCTGATCTGGTACGGGCGCGACTACCACCCGGTGGGCGCAATCGAGGCGGTCTGACTTCGTTCCCCCGACCTGATTCCCCGTTTGTGTCGGCCAGGCAGGCCTGCGACGCTGCCTCCGTGCCCGGCTGGGGGTCATGCGAATGTCGAACAACTATGCCGGTCTGCGGCACGCTTTCGGCCGCGACACGACGGCGGCGAAGCGCTGCGCCGAGCGCCTGCTCGCGCTGCGGCAGAACCTTGCACCGCTGCGCAAGCGCAAGAGCGACAGCGCGCTGCTGCTGGCGACCTGGAACATCCGCGACTTCGACTCGAACAAGTTCAAGTTCGGCCCACGCCTGCCGGAAACCTTCTACTACCTCGCCGAGATCATCTCCTGCTTCGACCTGGTCGCCCTGCAGGAGGTGGATCGCGACCTCCGTCCGCTCGAGACGCTGATGCGCATCCTCGGCCGCGAATGGGACTACATCGCGACCGACACGACGGAAGGCCCAGGCGGCAACAATGAACGCATGGCCTTCGTCTTCAACCGGGAGAAGGTGTTCTTCCGCAAGGTCGCGGGCGAGGTGGTGCTGCCCGAAGGACAGCTCGTCGTGTCCCGCAGGAAGGTGAAGCCGCCGAAGGAGCAGCCGGAAGCGAAGCCGACAGAGACCGAGGTCAAGCAGCAATTCGCGCGCACGCCTTTCCTCGTCGCGTTCCAGTCCGGCTGGTTCCGCTTCAGCCTCTGCACCGTGCACATCTACTACGGGAACGAGTCGGGGGAGCAGTTGAAGCGCCGCATCGACGAAATCGAACGCCTCGTGAAGTTCTTCGCGGATCGCCAGGACAAGGCCAGCCGGCAGGAGAAGGACAGCAGCGGCGCGGTGGAAAACTACATCCTGCTCGGCGACTTCAACGTGGTCAGCCCCGAGCACAAGACCATGGCGGCGCTGAAGAGCGAGGGATTCACCGTGCCGGCGGCGATCGACGGTCGCAAGGTGCGCGGGCCGCACAACCACTTCTACGACCAGATCGCGGTGCGCGTGAAGGATCCGCGCTTCCGCGTGGCGGGCGGCGGCATCGTGGACATGTTCGCCGAGGTGTTCCGGGATAGCGCTGCGGATCGGGCGCTTTACGCGGCCTACCTTCCCGCGAAGGACCCGGAGAAGGATCCGAAATTCCGCGCGAAGACGGCGGCCGCGCTGTACCGGAAGTGGCGCACCTGGCAGATGTCGGACCACGCGCCGCTCTGGATCGAGATCGACACCGACTTCTCGGACAGCTACCTCGCAGGCATCGCAAAGCGCTGAGGCGCTACCACTCCCCATAGAACACGCCCGCCGCCTTGTGGCGGTCGGTGCGGAGTTCGGCCTCGGCCCAGGTCAGCGTGGTGCGGCGCTTCAGGCCGCAGAACCAGGCCAGCAGCTTCTCGCGCATCGCCTCCCGCACATCCTCCAGCGATGGATCGGCGCCGAGGTCGTGGAATTCTTCCGGGTCGGCGGCGAGGTCGAAAAGCTGCGGCCGGTAGCCGCTGCTCCAATGCACGTATTTCCAGCGCGCATCCCGGACCATCCAGGCGTGGTGCTGGCCGGTGGGATGACCCAGGCGACGCCGCGCGCCGCGGAAGGTCCAGTCCAGCTCGCTGAACACCGCGTCGCGCCAGTCACCGGCGGCGCCGCGCGTCAGCGCCAGCAGCGACCGGCCCTCCACGACATGCAGCGCGGGATCGAGCGCCAGCGCGTCCAGGATCGTCGGCACCACGTCGATCGCCTCGACGAAGCGGTCCTCCGCCGTGCCGCGCGTGGCGTCGGCCTCGGGCGAGGGATCGTAGAGCAGGAACGGAATGCGCTGGACGCAGTCGTGGAACAGCTCCTTCTCGCCGAGCCAATGGTCGCCGAGATAGTCGCCATGGTCGGAGCAGAACACGACCAGCGTGTCCTTCCAGCGCCCGAGCCGCTCCATCTCCTCCCACACGCGGCCAAGGTGATGGTCCAGCTGCGAGATCAGTCCTTGATAGGCCGGGCGCACCGTGCGGATGCAGGCATCGTCCTGGAAACTGCGGGCGACCTCCTCGTCCTGCCAGGCGCGCATCACGGGATGCGCGGCGTCGCCGCGTTCATCCGGGTGGCGTGAGACGGGCAGGCACTCGTTCTCGGAATACATCGCGTGGAAGGGCGCGGGCGCGATGTAGGGCCAGTGCGGCTTCACATAGGACAGGTGCAGCACCCAGGGCGCATCGCCCTGCCGGCGCATGAAGTCGAGCGCGACATCGGTGGTGTAGGCGGTCTCGCTGTGCTGTTCCTTCACGCGGGCGGGCAGGCGCGCATTGCGCATCTTCCAGCCGTTCAGCACGCGGCCTTCCGCATCCTCCACCGCGATCACGTAGTCGGTCCAGGGGTCCTTGCTGTCGTAGCCCTGCGCGCGCAGCCAATGCGCATAGGCGCTGTCGGGCTCCGCATGATGGCCGTCATGGCGGTCCACCAGGGTGAACCAGCCCTCGTCCAGCAGCGCCTTCAGGTCGTGCTGACCATCCAGCTGCAGCCGCTTCATACCGCGCGCATCGGGCAGCACATGCGTCTTGCCGGCCAGCGCCAGCGTGCGCCCCGCCTCGCGCAGGTGCCAGCCCAGCGTCACCTCGCCGATCGAAAGCGGGACGCGGTTGTGCGTGGCGCCGTGGGAGGCGACGTAGCGGCCGGTGTAGTAGCTCATCCGCGACGGGCCGCAGATGCCGGACTGCACATAGGCCTGGGTGAAGCGCACGCCGCGCGCGGCCAGCGCATCGAGGTTCGGGGTCCGCAGGAAGGGGTGGCCGGCGCAGCCCATGTGGTCCCAGCGCAGCTGGTCGCACATGATGAACAGCACGTTGCGGATCGCGCTCATGCGATGCCCCCGAAGCCCGGCAGGCGCGCAGCGAAGCACCCGGGCGCGGCGCCGGCAATCCGGCGGCGCGTCGGCGAAGCGCATGATCCGAACGCCACCGGGCCATGGTGGCGCGTCGGTCCGGGCGGCGTAAGCTGGCACCCGGCTACAGGGAGGAGAGAACGCCATGTCGCACTGGCCGACATCACCCATGCCTCGCCGCACGCTGATGCTCGCCGCCGCGGGTTTCGCGATGGCGCATCGCGCAGCGGCACAGGCCGACGTCACGCGCATCGTGGTGAACTTCCCGCCCGGCGGCGCGCTGGACGGCACCGCGCGGCTGGTCGCGGATCACGCCGCGCGCGCCGGCCGCGGCACGGTGGTGGTGGAGAACCGGCCCGGCGCGGGCGGCAACATCGGCTCGGCCGCC
The DNA here is from genome assembly GCF_056682175.1 of Falsiroseomonas sp. RANM36. Lineage (NCBI taxonomy): Bacteria > Pseudomonadati > Pseudomonadota > Alphaproteobacteria > Acetobacterales > Roseomonadaceae > Falsiroseomonas > Falsiroseomonas sp. RANM36. The sequence goes on along the minus strand of NZ_JBWXTD010000003.1, from coordinate 1,300,433 downwards.
GTGGCGCGATCCGCCCCGGACGGCAGGACGCTGCTCGCCGCGCTCGACACGGCGCTGACGGTGAACCCTCACCTCTTTGCCTCGCTGGGCTTCGACCGTGGCGCCCTCGTGCCGGTGGCCAATCTCGGGACCTTCCAGCTCGTGCTGCTGGTGCATCCAAGCCACCCCGCGCGGACGCTGGACGACTTCATCGCGGCCGCGAGGCGGCAGCCGCTCTTCTACGCCTCGGGCAGCGTCGGCTCGCCCGGCCACCTGGCGATGGAGCATCTGCGCCAGGTGGCCGGCCTGCCGAAGGATGCGCTGGAACACGTTCCCCAGCGCGGCAACGCCGAGGCGCTGACGGCGCTCGTCTCGGGCACGGTGCCGGCCGGGTTCCTGGCGATCGGTGGCGGGCCGGACCTGGTGCGCTCCGGCCGCCTCCGCGCGCTTGCTGTCTCCGGCCCGTCGCGGGCGGCGGTGCTGCCGGATGTGCCGACCGTGGCCGAGAGTGGCTTCCCGGGGTTCGATGTCCGCATCGCCAACATGCTCTTCGTGCCGCGCGGAACGCCGCCGGCCGCGATCGCGGAGTGGTCGGCCCTGGCCCGCGACGCCTTGGCGAGTGAAGCCGCGCGGGCGCGGCTCGCGGGCTGGGGCATCGAGGCGGGGCAGGAAGACCCCGCCTCGATGCTCGCCGCCAACGACGCGCGCTGGGCGCGGGTCGTGCGGGAGGCGGGAATGCAGGTCCAGTAGCGAGACGCGTCGCTTGGACGAAAAGCCCCCGCGCGGGGGCGCCGCCGCGCAGGGGCAAGGAGGGATCGCTGCGGAGCGCCCCCGCCTCCTCGGCCCGCGCGCCGCCCAGGGTCAGGGCCAGCAGCAGCAGGGCGAGGCGGGCGGCGCGCATCTCAGGGGCGCGCCGGCAGGCAGGCGGCGGAAAGCTGCGCGAAGGCCGCGGCGCGGTGGCTGATGGCGTGCTTCGCGGCGGGCGCCATCTCGCTGAAGGTTTGCGCGCCGCCATCGGGGACGAACATCGGGTCGTAGCCGAAGCCGTTGGTTCCGCGCGGCGGCCAGACCCATTGCCCATGCGCCTCGCCCAGGAAGCCCTCGGTATGGCCATCCGGCCAGGCGAGCACCAGCGCGCAGGAGAACCAGGCGCGGCGGTCCTTCGCATGGCGGGCGAGTTTTTCGACCTTTGCCATGGCCATGGCGTAGTCGCGCCCCTTCGGCGTCTGCGCCCAGTCGGCGGTGTGCACGCCCGGCGCCCCATCCAGCGCGGCGACGGAGAAGCCCGAATCGTCGGCCAGTGCCGGCAGGCCCGAGGCCCGCGCCGCGGCCAGCGCCTTGATCCGCGCATTGCCGAGGAAGCTGCTTTCGGTCTCCGCCGGCTCCGGCAGGCCGAGCTCGCCGGCGCTGACGACCGAGAGGCCCCAGGGCGCCAGAAGCTCCGCGACCTCGCGCACCTTGCCGGCGTTGTGCGTGGCCAGCACCAGCTTCGGGCCGGTGAGCAACCGGTGCGTCACGCCTTCACGGCCTCGCGCTGCTTCGCGAACAGCTCGCCCGTGCCCTTGCGCGCCAGGCCGAGCAGCGCGGTGAGCTCGGCCTCGGTGAAGGGCGCGCCCTCCGCGGTGGCCTGCACCTCCACCACGCCGCCCGCGCCGGTCATGACGAAGTTGCCGTCCGTCTCCGCCTTGCTGTCCTCCTCGTAGTCGAGGTCGAGCACCGGCGTGCCCTGCCAGATCCCGCAGGAGATCGCCGCCACCTGGTCGCGCAGCGGGTTCTTCTTGAGGATGTTCTTGCCGATGGCGTGCTGGAAGGCCAGGTGCAGCGCCACCCAGGCGCCGGTGATGGAGGCGGTGCGCGTGCCGCCATCGGCGGTCAGCACGTCGCAATCCAGCGTGACGGTCATCTCGCCCATCGCCTTCAGGTCCGTGACCGCGCGCAGCGACCGGCCGATCAGGCGCTGGATCTCCTGCGTGCGGCCGGACTGCTTGCCGCGCGCCGCCTCGCGGTCGCTGCGGGTATGGGTGGAGCGGGGCAGCATGCCGTATTCGGCGGTGACCCAGCCCTGGCCCGAATTGCGCAGGAAGGGCGGCACCTTGCCCTCGATGCTGGCGGTGCAGAGGACCTCCGTCACGCCGAAGCGCACGAGGCAGGAGCCTTCGGCGTGGCGCGCCGCGCCCGGGGTCAGCGTCACGGCGCGCAGCTCGTCGGCCTGGCGCTTCGAGGGACGGTAGAAGGGCGGCTTGAAGCCGGCGGGGAACTCGATCATGGCGCGACGGCTAATCCCGCCCGGCCGGCGCGTCCAGCGTCAACCGCGGCAGACGATGCGCGGCTTGCCGTTCCGGCCGACCAGCACCGCCGCCTGCCGCCCCGCCGCGCAGAGGCCGCGCAGCACGGCGGGCGCCGAGAGCAGCGTGCCCCCCGCGACGCGCGCCACCCGCACCCGCGAATGATAGGCCAGCCCCCGCCCCGGCTCGGCCGAGTGGTACTGCGCGATCGCATCCGACCAGTTGCCGGTGCGCCGATGCAGGTCGCGCAGGAAGCGGACCGCATAGGCGACGTTGCGCGGCGGATCGAAGGCGGCCTCGAGGTCGGGAAAGGCCTGCGGATGGTGGAACAGGTTCACCTGCATGCAGCCGACATCCACCGAGGCGATGCCGCGCGCGCGCAGCGCCTCCACCTCCGCGATGGCGGCGCCCTTGCTCTCCGGGTAGCGGCCGGCGCCGTCGGCATTGATCGCGAAGGGCCAGGGGGCGACGCCGCCGCCCGGCGCGGGCCGCCCGCTCTCCACCCGCGCGATGGCCAGCAGCAGCCCGGCCGGGATGCCGGCCCCGCGCTCGGCGGCGGCGATGGCGCTGCCGCAGGCGGTCCAGGCATCGGCCCGCGCCGCCGCGGGCAGGGCGAGCAGGAGGGCGAGCAGCGCGAAAAGGGCCGGGCGGCGCATGGCGGGGCAGCCTGCGATGCCGGCCGGCCGCGGTCCAGCGCCGGGTCAGGTTGACCCCGGCCACGGCGTTTCCATACTGTTCCCTGAAGCAAGACGGTCCGGGACGCGCAGCACCATGGGTCCGATGCACCGGCCACCACGCCCCGCAGGGGTGCCGGCCATGAGCCTCTCCGCCGCCGGCACGCCGCCCCTGCCGCCCGGCCTGGACGACCGCGGCGCCGCCATCCTGCGCGAGCTGGTGGAGCTCTATGTCGCCACCGGCGAGCCGGTGGGCAGCCGCACCCTCTCCCGGCGGCTGCCGCAGGCGCTTTCGCCCGCCACCATCCGCAACGTGATGGCGGACCTCGAGGATGCCGGGCTGCTCTACGCGCCGCACACATCCGCCGGGCGGCTGCCGACGGAACGCGGCCTGCGCCTCTTCGTGGACGGGCTGCTGCAGTTCGGCGCGCTCGCGGAGGAGGAGCGGGACGCCATCGCCGCGCGCTGCGCCGGCGGCGGGCGCAGCCTGCAGGACACGCTGGCGGAGGCGGGGCAGATGCTCTCGGGCCTGGCCGGCGCCGCGGGCCTTGTCGTCGCGCCGAAGAGCGAGGCGCCGCTGCGCCATATCGAGTTCGTCGCCCTCGGCCCCGGCCGGGCGCTGGTGGTGCTGGTGACGGCGGATGGCCAGGTGGAGAACCGGGTGATCGAGGTTCCGCCCGGCCTGCCGCCCTCCGCGCTGGTGCAGGCGGGGAACTACCTGAATGCACGCCTGTCGGGCCGCACGCTGGACGAGGCGCGCGGCGCGGTCCAGGCGGAGATCGCGGCGAACCGCACCGCGCTGGATGAACTCACGCAGCAGGTGATCGCCGCCGGGCTGGCGACCTGGTCGGGCGGCGTCGGCGGCACGCTGATCCTGCGCGGCCAGGCGAAGCTGCTGCAGAACCTGGACCAGGTGGCGCGCGTGCAGGAGATCCAGGGCCTGTTCGAGCGGCTGGAGACGCAGGAGACGATGCTGCGCCTGCTGGATCTCGCGCAGCGCGGCGAGGGCGTGCAGATCTTCATCGGCGCCGAGAGCGGCCTGTTCGACAGCGCCGGTCTTTCCATGGTGGTGGCGCCCTTCCGCAACGCGCAGGACCAGCGGATCGTCGGCGCGATCGGCGTGGTGGGGCCAACGCGGATCAACTACGGGCGCATCGTGCCGGTGGTGGACTACACGGCGCGGGTCATCGGGCGGCTGCTGGGCTAGGCGGGATAACGCCCGACTGCGAAGCCGCGCGGACCGGAACGCGCTTCGTCGTCTTCCGCCGCACCTGCCAGCTCTTGGACGTGCCGCTCGCGCGCCGCTCGAGGTGAAAATCCGTCAGCGGTCGGATCAGCTCGATGAGTTGCTTGCGCGGCCAGCGCTTGCGGAAGTCGGGCGGCAGAAGCTGGCCGACCGTGCTGAGATTCGCCCAGCCATCCTTTGCCGCCGCATCGACGGCCTGTCCGACCATCGCCGCAAGCTCCGCGTCACCGTCCGGTACGTCGCGGAGCACCTGATCCATCAGGAAGAAGCGGTCGAAGGCGTCGCGATAGGGCTCGGGCGCCTTCGCCTCCCCGAAGCCCAGCGCCAGCAGCCCGGCGCGGCGGAGGCGCGCCACAAGCGCGCCGAAATCACTGTCGCTCGACATCACGCAAACCCCGCCGAACTGCCTCGAATGCAGCAGGTCCATCGCATCGATGGTGAGCGTGAAGTCTGCGGCGTTGCTGCGGGCCCGGCCACCATAGAACGGCACCCTGAGCACCCCATGCCGCCTGAACATGTCGTCCCAGCCGCGCAGGCATGTGTTCGCCCAGTCGCCATAGGCGCGGCGCTCCGCGATCTCGCCGTAGCCCGCCGCCAGTTGCACGACGCGATCCAGGGCAGCAGGCTGCGCGTTCTCAGCGTCGATCAGAAGGGCCAGCCGGCGCATGGCTTCATGCTGCGAAGCGCCAAGCGACGCCGCAATACGCAAGTTGCGCACATCGCGTGCGGAATGGTCAGGAAAGGTGGCACGGCGTCACGGCGCCGCCACAGGCCTGCCGCGAAGATCAGCGACACACCATATGCCAATGTCACCAGGCATGACTGACCCAAGGGCTTCCTCCATGCGGATGCGTCTCGCCCTGCTTCTCCCGCTGCTCCTGCTCGGCGCCTGCGCGGTCGTGCCGCCGGCCGGGCCCACGGTCTTCGCCCTGCCGCCCGAGGGAAAGGACCTGCAACGCTTCCAGGCCGAGGACGCGCAGTGCCGCAACTACGCCTTCGGCCAGATCGGCTACGCGCCGGCGCAGGCGGCGACCAACGCGGCCGTGGGCAGCGCGGCGGTGGGCACCGCGCGCGGCGCGGCGGCCGGCGCGTTGATCGGCTCGGCCAGCGGGCAGGCCGGGGCGGGCGCGGCGATCGGGGCGGGCACCGGCCTGGTGGCGGGATCGGCGGTGGGCGCGGGGAACGCCGCGGCCTCTTCCGCCGGACTGCAGGCCCGCTACGACGCCGCCTATGCACAGTGCATGGCAAGCGCCGGGAACCGGCTGCCGGCGCCGCCGCAGGTCGCCGTGGTGCCCTATGCGGCACCGGCCTATCCCTACCCCTATGCGTATCCCTATCCCTACGCCTACCCCTACTACTGGGGGCCGCGAGTCTCCCTCGGCTACTACCGCGGCTATGGCTATCCGTATTACCGGCGGCCCTATCCCGGCTGGCGCTGGTAAGGCACGCGCCGGTCAGACGGCCCGCATCTCCGCCTCGGCCGGCGCCGCCTCGGCGCCGCCCAGCGCGCCCACCAGCGCATCGCGCAGCGCCTTCAGCTTGCGCTCGTTCTCGACCTTCAGGCCGAACACGTCCTTCACATAGAACACGTCCACCGCGCGCACGCCGTAGGTCGTGATGTGCGCGCTGCCGATCTGCAGGCCCTGCTCGCTGATCGCGGCCGTCACGTCGTGCAGCAGGCCGGGCCGGTCGCGGCCATTCACCTCGATCACCGTGTGCGAATTCGACGCGTGGTTGTCGATCACGACGCGTGGCGGGATCTGCACGGCGCGCAGCCGCGCAGGCTCGCGCCGCAGCTTGCCGATCTCGGCCTCCAGCCGGAGGCGGCCGGACAGCGACTGCTCGATCAGCACCGCCAGCCGCGCCAGGCGATGCGGCGCGTCGAAGGCGCCGCCGGCGGCGTCCTGCACCCAGAAGGTGTCGAGTGCCATGCCGTTCGTCATGGTGTGGATGCGCGCATCCACGATGGAGGCGCCGGCAACGGCCAGCGCGCCGGCGATACGGCTGAACAGCCCCGGATGGTCGGTGCAATACACCGTCACCTCCGTCACCGCCCGCGCCTCGATCACGCGCGATCGCACCGTCAGCGGCGCCGCGTCGCGCTCGGCCTCGCGGATCATGTGCGCGTGGCGCGCATGCGTCTCGGGATCGAAGGAGAGCCAGTAGCCGGGATAGCCGAGCGAGAGGAAAAGCTCCCGCTCCGCTTCCGTCAGGTCGTCCAGCAGCGCGGCGGCGGCGGCGCGGGCGCGCGCGACGCGGGTGTCGCGCTCGGGTACCGAGAGCCCGCCCGCCAGCACTTCCGCCACGCGCCAGTAGAGCTCGCGCAGCAGCGTCGCCTTCCAGCCGTTCCACACCTTCGGCCCCACGGCGCGCATGTCGGCGACCGTCAGCACCAGCAGCAGCCGCAGGCGTTCCGGCGACTGCACGGTCTCGGCGATGTCGAGGATGGTCTTGGGGTCGTCGATGTCGCGCTTGAAGGCGGTCTGGCTGACCAGCAGGTGGTTCAGCACCAGCCAGGAGACCGTCTCCGTCTCCTCTGGCGTCAGGCCCAGGCGCGGGCAGAGATCGAGGGCGATCTCCGCGCCGAGCTCGCTGTGATCGCCGCCGCGGCCCTTGGCGATGTCGTGCAGCAGCACCGCGACATAGAGCGCACGGCGCGACTGCACCTGGCCGATCAGCTCGGATGCGACCGGCGCGATCTCCGCCAGCTCGCCGCGCTCCAGCGCGCCCAGCACGCCGATCGCCTCGATCGTGTGCTCCTCCACGGTGAAGACGTGGTAGGTGTCGAACTGCATCAGCCCGACGATGCGCGCCCAGTCCGGGATGAAGCGGGAGAGGAAGCCAACCTCGTTCAGCGTGCGCAGCCAGCGCGCCGCGTCGCGGCCCGACAGCACGTCGAGGAACAGCGCATTGGCGTCCGCGTCGTCGCGCAGCCGCACAGCATAGCGAGCATTGCGCACCAGGGCGCGATGCGCCAGCGGATGCAGCTCCAGCCCGCGGTCGCGCGCGGCGCGCACCAGGCGCAGCATGATGGCCGGATCGGCCGCGACGTCGCGGTCCGGCGCGAACAGCGCCTTGCCGTCGGCCAGCGCGATGCCCGCCTGGCACAGCGCGGCGTCTCCGGCCGGCAGCACCGCCGGCACGCCGAGCGCGGCGCGCTCGATCGCCGGCTCCAGAAGGCGGGTCAGGCGCACCACGTCCCGTGCCGTCAGGAACAGGTGCTTCATGAAGCGCTCGACGCCGTCCTGCACGCCGTGGCGCGTATAGCCCATGCGGGCGCCGACCACGGGCTGCAGGTCGAAGGTGAGCCGTTCCTCCGCGCGTCCCGTCACGTAGTGGAGGTGGAAGCGCACGGTCCAAAGGAAATTCCAGGCGCGGCGGATGGCGCGCGCCTCCTGCGGCGTCAGCAGGCCGCCGCCGGGGCTGTCGCGCCCCACCAGCTCCGGCATGCGCTGCACGCCGAAGGCGTGGCGCGCCAGCCAGTACAGCGTCTGCAGGTCGCGCAGCCCGCCGCGCCCCTCCTTCACATGCGGCTCCACCAGGAAGGGGCTGTCGCCGTAGCGCGCATGGCGCGCGCTGCGCTCGGCGCGCTTGGCGGCGAGGAAGGCGGCAAGGCCCGACTGCTTGCGGAAGGCCGCGAAGGCGGCGTCGAAGCGGGCATGCACCGTGGCGTCGCCGGCCAGGTAGCGCGCATCGATCAGCGCCGTCTGGATGGTGACGTCGCCGCGGGCGTCCTCGATGCATTCGGCGACCGTGCGGGTGGCGTGGCCGACCTTCAGCCCGAGATCCCAGAGCAGGTAGAGCATGAACTCCACGCCGCGCCGCCCCTGCGGCCCGAGCGGCTGGTCCGACAGGAACAGCAGGTCGATGTCCGAATAGGGCGCCAGCACCCCGCGGCCATAGCCGCCGGTGGCGATCAGCGCGAAGGATGGCTCGGCCTTCGTCCCGCCCTCGGGCCCGGAAGGGACCATGGCGATCGTGTAGGCATGGATCGCGGCGACCAGCCCGTCGGTCAGCGCGGCGAGCCAGCGCGCGGCCGCGAGGCCGGAGAGCTCATGCGCCTCGAAGGCACGCTGCACCTTGCCCTGGATGCGGCCGAGCTGCCGGCGCAGCTGGCCCAGCGCCTCGTCGCGCGGGATCGGGCGGCCGCCCGGCAGCAGCGCGGCCACCAGGTCGGGCAGCACCTCGGGCGACTCGGCAGCGGGCGAACCCGCCGCGTCGGGTGCGTGCGCAAGTCTCATTCGGATCACGGTTTCACGATACCGGACAGTGGCCGCCAGCAACAGTGTCGTCGTGTTGCGCTGCGTCATGCTCCGCAAGAAGCGACTTCAGGCGGTAGAGCGCCTCCTGCGCCTCGCGCGGCGAGAGGGCGTCGGGGTCCAGTTCCGCAAGCGCCGCGTGCAGCGGGCTGGCCGGGGCGGCCGGGGGCGCCGCGGCCGGCCTTGCGAAGAGCGGAAGCTCCTCGGCCAGCGCGTCCGGCCCGCCGGCCCTGGCGCGCGCCTCCAGCGCGTTCAGCACCTGGTTGGCGCGGGCCAGCACCGGGCGCGGCACGCCGGCGAGGCGGGCGACATGCACGCCCCAGGATTTCCGGGCCGCGCCGTCGCCGACCTGATGGCGGAAGACGACCTCGCCGCGCCATTCCGCCACCTGCATCTGCGCCAGGCGCAGCTCCGGCAGGCGGCCGGCGAGCGCGGTCAGCTCGTGGAAGTGGGTGGCGAAGATGGCGCGGCAGCGGATGCGATCATGCAGCGCCTCCAGCACGGACCAGGCGATGGCCAGCCCGTCCCAGGTGGCGGTGCCCCGCCCGACCTCGTCCAGCACCACCAGGGAGCGCGGCGTGGCGCCGTTCAGGATGGCGGCGGTCTCGGCCATCTCGACCATGAAGGTGGAACGCCCGCCGGCGATGTCGTCTCCGCCGCCCACGCGCGAGAACAGCCGGTCCACCAGGCCGAGCCGGGCGGAGGCGGCGGGGACGAAGAGGCCGGCCTGGGCGAGCACCACGATCAGCGCGTTCTGCCGGAGCCAGGTCGACTTGCCCGCCATGTTCGGCCCGGTCAGCAGGCACAGCCGCCTGCCGGGCGAGAGGTCGCAATCATTCGGCACGAAGGCGGGCCCGCGGGCCTTGCGCAGCGCCGCCTCCACCACCGGGTGGCGGCCGCCGGCGATGGCGAAGTCGGGCCGGTCGGTGATGTCCGGCCGGCACCAGCCGCCCTCCTCGGCCAGCGCGGCGGCGGCGGCATGCAGGTCGAGCTCGGCGATGGCGCGCGCGGCCTCGGCGATCGGGCCGCCGGCATCCAGGAGCAACCGGCGCAGATGCTTCACGCAGGCGCGCTCGCGCTCGGCCGCGCGCGTGCCGGCCTCGGCCACCTTGCGGTCGAGCTCGGCCAGCGCCGTGCAGGTGAAGCGCACGGCGTTCGCCATGGTCTGGCGATGGATCGGCGCGTGCTCGGGCCTGAGGCCCTTCGGCGGGTCGCGCAGCAGCTTCTCGGCCGGGGCGGCGGGCAGTTCGGCCAGAAAGCCGAATTGCTGGTGGTGGCGGATCTTGAGGCTCGCCACGCCCCAGGCCTGGGCGAGGTCGAGCTGCAGCGCCGCGATCGCCTCCCGCCCGCCATCGCGCAGCCGGCGCAGCGCATCCAGCTCGCCGTCATAGCCGGCGGCGATGATCCCGCCATCCTCCAGCCGCGCCGGCAGTTTTTCGGCAAGCGCGCGGCCGAGCTCCGCGGGCAGCGCCGGGTCCAGGCGCAGCGCCGCCGCGGCCTCGGCCACCAGCTGCGGCACCGGCAGCGCGGGCTCGGCGAGCGTCGCGACGAGATGCGCGGCGAGGTCGAGCCCCGCCCGCAGCGCGCCAAGGTCGCGGGGCGCGAAGCGGTCCAGCGCCAGCCTGGCCAGGGCGCGGGCCATGTCCGGCGCGCCCTTCAGCGCCGCGCGGATCGCGCCGCGCAGCGCCGCGTCGCCCAGCAGGAAGGCGACCGCGTCATGCCGCGCGGCGATCGGCGCGGCCTCGGCCAGCGGCGCGGCGAGCCGCGCAGCGAGCTCGCGCGCACCGGCGGCGGTCAGGGTTCGGTCAACGGCGGCGAGCAGCGTCGCCTCCGCCCCGCCGCGCTGATCCCGCAGGATCTCCAGGCTGCGCCGCGTGGCGGCGTCCAGCGCCAGCACGCCGGCGGAATCGGTCTGCGGCCGCGGCGGATCGAGGCGCGGCAGCAGCCCCGCCTGGGTCTCCCGCACATAGCCGAGGGCGAGCGCCGCGGCGTCGAGCTCGCCGGCGGCGAAGCGGCCGAAGCCGTCCAGCGTCGCGACGCCATAGGCCTCCCGCACCAGCCGCGCCGCGTCGCGCGGCACGAGCCGCGGGGCGATGCGGCCCGGCAGGCGCTGCACGAGCTCGGCGTCCTCCGCCAGCTCCGGCGCCGTCACGGCTTCCGCCGGCTCCAGCCGCGCCAGCAGCGCGCCGAGCTCCGCGCGATGGATTGTCGCGGTGCAGAAGCCGCCCGTGGAGATGTCGAGCCAGGCGGCGCCGAGCGCGTCCTCGGCCGGCGCCAGCGCCAGCAGCCAGGCGGGGCGGGACGCGTCGAGCAGCCCGTCCTCCGTCACCGTCGCCGGCGTGACGACACGGACGACTTCGCGCCGGATGGTGGGCGCCTTGCGGCGCTTGGCTTCCTCCGGCGTCTCCATCTGGTCGCAGATCGCCACGCGCCAGCCGGCGCGGATGGCGCGGGCAAGGTAGGTGTCGAGGGCGTGGGCCGGCACGCCGGCCATCGGCACGGGCTGGCCGCGATGCTCGCCGCGATGGCTGACGGCGATGTCGAGGATGGACGCAGCCTGCTCGGCATCACTGAAGAAAAGCTCGAAAAAATCGCCCATGCGGAAGAAGACGAGGGCGTCGGGATGCGCGGCCTTGGCGGCGAACCATTGCGCCATGGCGGGGGTGGCGCCGTCCGCCGGCGGCACGCGGCTGCCTTCGCTGCGCAGGGACGGGGTGGGCCGATCCATCACCGCCTTCCTAGAGCGGTTTCCGTCGCCGTGGAAACGGCTCTAGGCTCGGCACCCTGGAGAGGAAGGACCAAGGACGCATGATGAATCGCCGTGGATTGCTCGCCGGCGGCGCCGCCGCGATGGCCGCCGGCGCACTGCCCGCCGCGCCCGCCGTGGCACAGAACACCCGCGCCGCCACGCTGCGCTTCGTGCCGCAGGCCAACCTCAGCGTCCTCGATCCGATCTTCACCACCGCGACCGTCACCGGCAACCACGGCTACTACGTCTTCGACACGCTCTACGGCGTGGACGCCGAGCTCAAGCCGAAGCCGCAGATGGCCGAGGGGCACGAGGTCTCCGCGGACGGCCTCACCTGGCGCATCCGCCTGCGCGAGGGGCTGCGCTTCCATGATGGCGAGCCGGTGCGCTCGGTGGATTGCGTCGCCTCGCTGCGCCGCTGGTGCGCGCGCGAGCCCTTCGGCCAGCTGCTGGCCCGCCAGGTCGAGGAATGGAGCACGCCGGACGACCGCACCATGGTGATCCGGCTCAAGCGGCCCTTCCCGCTGCTGCTGGATGCGCTCGCCAAGCCGGATTCCTCGGTGCCCTTCATCATGCCGGAACGGCTGGCGCGCACCGATGCCTCGCGCGGCATCACGGAGATGATCGGCTCCGGCCCCTATCGCTTCATGGCGGGCGAGTTCAACTCCGGCAGCCGCGTCGTGTACGAGAAGTTCGACGGCTATGTCCCGCGGCAGGAGGCGCCGACCTGGACTTCCGGGGCGAAGGTCGCGCATTTCCGGCGCATCGAGTGGCACATCCTGCCCGACCCCGCCACCGCCGCCGCCGCGCTGCAATCGGGCGAGGTGGATTGGTGGGAGCGTCCGCATCCCGACCTGCAGCCGCTGCTCGCCCGCGCCCGCGACGTCCGGCGCGAGGCGACGGACCCGACGGGACGCCTTGCGGTGATGCGCATGAACAACCTCCAGCCGCCTTTCGACGATGTGCGCATCCGCCGCGCCGTGCGGCTTTCCGTCGCGCAGGAGGACTACATGCGCGCCTCGCGCGGCGACGACCGGACGGACTGGTCCGTCGGGCGCAGCCTCTGGCCGCGGCACACGCCCTATTTCGAGGATCTTGCCGAGCTGATGCCGGGCGATCTCGACAAGGCGCGCGATGCGCTGCGCGCGGCGGGCTATGCCGGGCAGAAGGCGGTGATCATCAACCCCACCGACTTCCCGGATATCGGCCCGCTCGGCCACGTCACCGCCGACCGGCTGAAGCGGATCGGCATGAATGTGGAGCTCGCCGAGACCGACTGGGGCACGGTGGTGCAGCGTCGCTCGAACCGGGAGCCGGTGGAGCGCGGCGGCTGGTCCATCCTGCACACCACCGGCGGCGCCACGGCCTGGGCCAACCCGGCGATCTCCTTCCTGGTGCGTGGCCAGGGCGAGCGCGGCTGGTTCGGCTGGTGGAAGAACGACCGCGCCGAGGAACTGGCCGAGGCCTGGCTCTTCGCGCCGGACCCCGCGCGGCAGCGCCAGATCGCCTCGGAGCTCGGGCGGCTGGCGCTGGACGAGGCGGCCTTCCTGCCGCTCGGCCAGTTCGTGATCCGCACGGCCTTCCGGCGCGACATCACCGGCATCCTGCCCGGCTCCGCGCCCTATCCCTGGAACGTGCGCCGCGCCTGACACGTGCGCCGCGCAGGATCCTGGACGCCGCCCACCCGCCCGGCGCAGGCTGCCAGGGCACGTTCCGATCGACTGGAAGCAGTCGATCGGAAAGTCGTGCTCTGGACATCATGCTTCCGGAGCAGCCCATGCCCGTTCGGTGGAATCGCGGAGCGGTTCCACCGAACGGGCGCTGCTCCGGGCGGGGAGGAACCACGCCATGGCCGTCACCGGGCTCGACCACGTCAACATCCGCTGCCGTCCGGCCGACCTGCCGGCGCTGCGCCGCTTCTGGGGCGAGGTGGTGGGGCTCTACGAATGCGCCCGGCCCGATTTCGACTTCCCCGGCATCTGGTTCTGGTCGGGCGCGCGGGCCGTGGTGCACATCGCCGCGCGCGCCAAGGACAGCGACCCCTGGCCGCCCGCCGATCACGGCGCCTTCGGCCACGTCGCCTTCCGCGCCGAGGGGCTGGAGGCGACGCGCGCGCGGCTGCAGGCGCTCGGCATCGCCTTCCGCGAAGCACCGGTGCCGGGCTTCCCGCTGCACCAGATCTTCCTGCAGGACCCGACCGGACTCACCGTGGAACTGACCTTCGCGGAGACGCCCGCGGGCTGAACCGGACGGCGACGGGCAGGAAAAAGAAAGGGCCGGCCGCATCGCTGCAGCCGGCCCGAAGGGCCGATCGCCCCTTGCGGAGCTCCGGCCTCGTCGGCGGCGGCCTGCCGGGAAATGGCCGACACCGATCATATGGGACCGCGCGCGCCGGGCGCCCGCCAACCCATCGAGGTGAGGATGGGCCAACGCTTCTCTCACCGTGATGGTGCCGGGCTGAAATTGCCGTAATGCGCGGGTCGCGAGGTGCTTTGTTGCGCCGACATCCGCCGGCCCGCTGGCGCAGGCGTCCCGGCGGTTGACGCAAATCAAGGCCCTGTGCCCCATAGGCCCGGATAGAGAGCTGGCCCGCAGGACGGGCAGCCGGCCCAGCTTGGGGAAGAACGCATGTCGGACGCGCTGATCGCCGTGAAGCCCGAGATCGCCGCCAAGGCGCGCATCGACGCGGCGAAGTACCGCGCCATGTACGACCAGGCGGACAAGGACCCGGACGGCTTCTGGCGCGGCGAGATGAAGCGGATCGCCTGGATGAAGGCGCCCACGAAGATCAAGAACGTGGACTTCCACGGCGATGTCAGCATCAAGTGGTTCGAGGACGGCGTGCTCAACGCCTCCGTCTCCTGCCTCGACCGGCACCTCGCCACGCGCGGCGACCAGGTGGCGATCATCTGGGAGGGCGACGATCCGAAGAGCGACGCGAAGGTCACCTACCGCGAGCTGCATGCGCGCGTCTGCAAGCTGACCAACGGCCTGCGCGAGCTCGGCGTGAAGAAGGGCGACCGCGTCTGCATCTACCTGCCGATGATCGTGGAAGCGGCTGTCGCGATGCTCGCCTGCGCGCGCATCGGCGCGATCCACTCCATCGTCTTCGGCGGCTTCTCGCCGGACAGCCTGGCCAGCCGCATCCAGGATTCCGAATGCAGCGTGCTGATCACCGCCGACCAGGGCCGCCGCGGCGGGCGCAGCGTGCCGCTCAAGACGAATGCCGACGAGGCGCTGAAGCAGTGCCCCTCCATCCGCCACGTCGTCGTCGCGAAGAACACCGGCGGCGAGGTGCCGATGCAGGCCGGGCGCGACATCTGGTGGAGCGATCTCTGCGACCGCCAGAAGGACACCGCCGAGCCCGAGCCGATGGGTGCCGAGGATCCGCTCTTCATCCTCTACACCAGCGGCTCCACCGGAAAGCCGAAGGGCGTGCTGCACACCACCGGCGGCTACATGGTGTGGGCCAGCTTCACGCATGAGAACGTGTTCGACTACCGGCCCGGCGAGATCTACTGGTGCACGGCCGATGTCGGCTGGGTGACCGGCCACACCTACATCGTCTACGGGCCGCTGGCGAACGGCGCGACCACGCTGATGTTCGAAGGCGTGCCGAACTACCCGAGCGTGAGCCGCTTCTGGGACGTCATCGACAAGCACCAGGTCAACATCTTCTACACGGCGCCGACCGCGATCCGCGCGCTGATGCGCGAAGGCGAGGCGCCGGTGAAGAAGACCTCCCGCAAGTCGCTGCGCATCCTGGGTTCCGTCGGCGAGCCGATCAATCCGGAAGCCTGGCTCTGGTACTACCGAAATGTCGGCGACGAGCGCTGCCCGATCGTGGACACCTGGTGGCAGACCGAGACGGGCGGGATCCTGATCTCCCCGCTGCCGGGCGCCATCGCGCAGAAGCCGGGATCGGCGACGCTGCCGCTGCCCGGCGTGAAGCCCGCGCTGGTGGATGGCGAGGGCAGGATCCTGGAGGGCGCCACCGAGGGCAACCTCGTGCTGCTCGATTCCTGGCCGGGCCAGATGCGCACGATCTATGGCGACCATGCGCGCTTCGGGCAGACCTACTTCTCGACCTTCAAGGGGATGTATTTCACCGGCGACGGCGCGCGGCGCGACGCGGACGGCTACTACTGGATCACCGGCCGCGTGGACGACGTGATCAACGTCTCCGGCCACCGCATGGGCACGGCCGAGATCGAGAGCGCGCTGGTCGCGCATCCGAAGGTCGCCGAGGCCGCGGTGGTCGGCATGCCGCACGACCTGAAGGGCCAGGGCATCTACTGCTACGTCACGCTCAAGACCGGCGAGGAGCCGACCGAGGCGCTGCGCAAGGAACTCGTCGCCTGGGTGCGCAAGGAGATCGGGCCGATCGCGGCACCGGATGCGATCCAATGGGCGCCGGGCCTGCCGAAGACCCGCTCGGGCAAGATCATGCGCCGCATCCTGCGCAAGATCGCCGCCAACGAGACCGAGGGCCTGGGCGATACCTCGACGCTGGCCGATCCGACGGTGGTGCAGGACCTGATCGACAGCCGAGTGCGCTGATCCCGCCGCGGGGGGGGCCCGCCCCGCGGGGCCGCCCCCCCCCCCCCCCCCCCGCCGCTGGCCGCCCTGACGATGGGCTCGCCCTTCGACCGCTACGACGTCAACGTGCTGGTGACCCAGCCGGAGGGAAGCGGGGAGCGCGCGCCGGTCGTCGAGG